>CBFCZK010000001.1:0-537740 GCA_965602805.1 uncultured Thiomicrorhabdus sp.
TGGTAGATGGTAGCGATTTGACAGTTTTAGATGCCGCTCCTTTGGTAGATGGTAGTGATTTGACCGTTTTAGGTACTGCTCCTTTGGTTGATGTTAGTGAATTGAAAAAATTAGATATTGTTGGTGTTGATAGCAATTTATCAGCCGAGTTAAATTTGAATAATTCTGAAGCTCCACTGGTCGTAGTGGAAGGAGTTGATAGTCCATTAGTGACTCCGGTCATTGATGCTACTGAACTTAAAGCGGACTCAGAGGCCTTGATGTCAGCATCGGTTGTTTCAAATCAAAACGAACAAGTCGTTGAAGATTTGAATGGTCTAATTGCACAGAGCGTTGCGTTAAATCAATCTCCAACAGTTATCGCAAATTCATCAAATGGTCAGGTGAATAGTGCTGTTTCCAATGCCGCTTCTAATAGTGTCACAAGCTGGGGAGCTCAAAGTCAAGCAGCCGTGGGTGGAGATGCTCAAGCAGGGACTCAACAGAATCAAGCATTTACTCAAAGTGGACAGAGTGGCCAAAACCCTCAGAGTCAAGCCGGACAGCAGCAAACAATGATGTTTGCGCAATTTGTTAAAGAGGGTAAGGCACAAGCACTTGAGCAACAAGCCGCTGTTAGAGCTGTTGATGAGTCGACTCTAAAGTCAGAAGTGAAAGATTTATTAGGGGGGGCAGAAATTGCCTCTACGGACAGAAGGGGGAATTTGCCTTTAAGTATGCAGAGTATTCAACAGCCGCTAAAGCATCCACAATGGAGTCAGGCATTGGGTCAGCGCGTGGTTTTTATGGCGAATAACAGTATCCAACAAGCACAGATTACATTGAATCCTGAGAAATTAGGGCAAATTCAAGTGACTCTACAGTTGGATAAAGATCAGAAGATGAATGTTTCAATGACCGCGCAGAATGGTACTACGCGCGAGAGTATGGAAAATGCTTTGCCGAAGTTACGCGAAATGCTTGAGCAATCTGGTATTACTCTTGGTTCTATGGATGTGAGTGATCAAAAACAGTTTTCAGACAGTGATTCTGGTAAGCCAACCTCGAAAGGGGTTGCACCAAACAATGCAATTGAAAAAGAGGAAGCTATCATTGAAAGCACTCTTTCAACCGTTAAAACAACAGATAATATTGTCGATTATTATGCCTAGGGGTACTCTATGAAATTTTTAAATACGCTTGCCGGATCACTTGTTTTGGTTTTCGGCTCTACTCCCGTTTTGGCGGACTCTTCAGTCATGGGGATTCCAACGATTGGTTTTGTGGTGCTTTCAGTCGTTGTTACAGCAGTCGTTGTGGGCGCTTTGGTTTATATCCTATGGTGTAATAAATCAGGTGTTTGTGAGCAGTCGGAATTAATCGATGAACTTAATGCAGTTGTTAAATCGGAAGATTTTGCCACGACAATCAATCCGCAAAATACAGATCCAAAGCTCGTTGCCGTGATTAATGCCTTGTTGGAGGCGGCTTCCAATAATATAACCATGCAAATGATTGAAAAATCACAGGTTGAATCCAAAGTAGCGGATGGCGAATCACAAATGGAAGAGTTAAACGGAATGCTGGCCAGTTGTTACGCTCAACAACAAGAAGCTTCTTTGCCAACAGCGAGCTTTGATAACTCTGAACTGATTGGCTTGTCTTCGCAACTCTCAGGGGTAGTTGCACAGATGAGCCATAGTTCAGTCGAAGTGATGACTACCACCGGTAATGTCATTACAGAAGTAGGTGGTCTAACGGATGATGTTGCACATGCTTCAGATGTGATTAAACGTCTTGAACAAGACAGTAGTAATATCGGTACGGTTTTGATTTTGATTCGAGATATTGCGGAGCAAACTAATTTATTGGCATTGAATGCGGCAATTGAAGCTGCACGTGCTGGAGAGCATGGTCGAGGCTTCGCAGTTGTTGCCGATGAAGTGCGTATTCTTGCCGGTAAAACTCAAAAGGCAACCACCGAAATTCAATCCATTATTGAAGAGCTACAACAGCGTGCTAGAAACGCCGTTCAAGTAATGGAGAGTAGTCAAGAACGTGTTGGCTCAACCCAAACCCAGGCGGCTAGGGTAAATGAGATATTAAATGGTATTGTCGAGAACCTTTCTGAGTTAAAATCTGCGCAGAATAAATTATCAAGTGCTATTCAGAACAGCTAAATAGTCATTGATAGGGCATATAGGAAGATAGGGTGAGTCAAAAATGAAAGCAATTGTTGGTACATTAGTCGTAATAGGAACGCTGTTGGGTGGATACCTCCCGCACGGTGGCTTTGCGATTTTGATTCAACCACTAGAAGTTCTCATTATTTGTGGTGGAGCGATTGGTGCTTATATTATCGCGAACCCAGGCTGGGTCGTAAAAGCCGGTTTCTCTAAGGGGCTTGGTTTAGCGAAACCTTCACCGCATACTAAAGCACTGTATATGGAGCTTTTGGGTCTGCTGTTTAAAATATTTAACAAGGCTCGTCGTGAAGGTTTAATGTCAATCGAAGCGGATGTTGAAGAACCACATGCCAGTGAATTGTTCAATAGTGCGCCTTTGGTGGCTGCGGATCATCATGCGATTGATTTTATTTGTGACTATTTACGTCTTATGATCAGTGGCGCGAGTAACCCTTATCAATTAGAAGACTTAATGATTTTAGAATTGGATTTACATCATCATGAAGCGATGATGCCTAGTGCGGCGGTGGGTAAAGTTTCTGAAGGTTTACCGGCGTTTGGTATTGTTGCTGCGGTACTAGGGATTATTGTTACCATGGGCTATCTGGATGCAGGCCCAATGGAAATTGCACACCATATGTCGGTAGCACTGGTTGGAACTTTCTTGGGTATTTTATTTGCGTATGGTTTTATTGCGCCAATATCATCCGATTTAGCAAACCGTGCTGAAGCCGAAAGTGCATTCTTTGGCGTTATTAAAACAGGTTTAATGGCGAATCTGAATGGTTATGCGCCTCAAGTCGCTGTTGAATTCGGACGTAAAGCTGTGCCAAGTATGGAACGCCCAAGCTTTTCTGAAGTAGATGAATTTCTACAGAGCCAAAAATAATTAATTGAATTGTACTGAATACGGAATTGGTTGAACTTGAATGAGTGATGAACAGTCCATAATTATCAAACGTTTAAACAAGTGTCCACATGTTGCGCATGGCGGGGCATGGAAAATTGCGTTTGCAGATTTTATGACTGCCGCAATGGCTTTTTTCCTGATGCTATGGGTTTTGGGTGGTGTCAATGACGAAGAGATGAAAGCCATGGCGGAGTATTTTAGAGACCCATCCGTCATTGAATCTGCGCCTTCGACATTGGTTGAATCTAAAGAAGCAGGGCAAACAGCAGATGCTATGATTGATATGGGCGGATTCAGAGATGCTCCTAAAGGCACTGAAGGGGATGAAGATGGCTCAGGTAAAGCGGATGAAACTGCGAGTTTAGAAGCTATGAAACTTGCCCTCGAACAAAAAATTGAAGAAAATGAAGCCTTAAGAGAGCTTAAAGAGCAACTTAAAATTGATATTACACCGAATGGTTTACAAGTCCAGATTCTGGATGACCGTAAGCGACCAATGTTTGGTTCAGGGGTGGATATTCCGAAAGAGTATGCTTCAAATCTCTTAAGGGAAGTTGGTTCGGTACTCGCGAGTACCAGTAATAAGATTAGTATTGCAGGACATACCGATTCTTCTGGTTATCATGCCAGCTCTGAATATACTAACTGGGAACTCTCTGCCGATAGAGCGAATGCTGCTCGAAGGTTGTTGCTGGATGGCGGGGTAGATACCGGTAGAATAGCACAAGCTGTGGGTATGGCGGATACCATCCCTTTTGACAAAGAAAATCCGTATAATCCAAGAAACAGAAGAATTAGTATTATTGTCCTCAATAAAGAAGCGGAAGAGCGCTTACGAAGTTTGAGTGAAGCACCACAAGTCGAAAACTTAAGTGATCAAACTCTACTAACTGGCCACTAAGGTGAATAGAGTTTGAATATAGCTGGAATGTTGAACAGAAAAAGGAAGAACGATGTCTAAAGAAGAAACTGTTGAAGAAGGCCAAGAAGAGAAAAAGAGTGGCGGCAAAGGCTTAGTCATTGTTTTACTTGTTGTCGTTATTTTATTACTGGTTGGTGTCGGGGTTATGGCATTTCTATTGATGAGTGGTGATCAGGATAAAGATGCATCAACAGACGCTACTGAAATGCATGCTTCTGCTGAGCATGGCGATGAAAATTCACATGAGGATGCTTCTGAAAACAGCCATGCTAAGAGCTACTCCCCAAAATATAAGCAGTTTGAGCCACCCGCACCAGAAGCGGCTCCGAGTTACTTTATTATGGATAAATTTGTCGTTAACTTTAACGGTGACGGTAAAGCAAAGTTTTTAGCGGTTGATTTACAGTTTATGTCCTATTATGTACAGGTGGTTGGTGCAGATGGCGAAATGGAACATTTACGTCCTATTCTAAAGAATGACATTCAAAGATTGTTACGTAACCAGCACTTTACCGAATTGGATAAACCTGATGGCCCTGATCATTTAAGAGCCGAAATTCTTGAGGTCGCTCGTAAAGTGTTAGAGAAACATAATATTTACCCAGATTTGATTGAAGACGTCTATATGACACGTTTCGTCATGCAATAAGGCCATTCGACATGGATGATATTTTAAGTCAAGATGAAGTTGATGCGCTTTTAAAGGGCATGGGCGGCGGCGATGTTGAAACTGAGGATGATTCTTCGGTTGGTGGCAATGCTAAAGCTTACGATTTTACTAACCAAGAGCGTATAGTTCGTGGGCGTTTGCCTGCCTTAGATATTATTAATGAACGCTTTGCGAGAGGTTTTCAACGACACTTCAATGAAATGATTATGTCGAGTGTTGAAGTCACTGCGGGCGAAGTAAAAATCATTAAAATGATTGATTACTTAAGAAATCTTTTCGTGCCAACCAGTTTAAATATTTATCGTATTAATCCTCTGAACGGGGTTTCCTTATTTACATTGGACTCGAAGTTAATCTTTACCGCCGTGGATATTTACTTTGGTGGTACAGGCTTATTGCCTTTTAAAATTGAAGGCCGAGAATATACACCTGTAGAAATGAGCATGGTTCGCAGTATTTTAGATATTTCAGCAGAAAACCTCCGTAAGGCTTGGGGTCCTGTTATGGATATCGAAATCGAGTATATGCATTCGGAGATGAATCCTAAATTTGCTGGAATTGTTGATCCGACGGATATGATTATCGTTAGCCAAATCAACGTGCGCTTTGAAGGTGTTGAAGGGCGAGTCGATATCGTTATGCCTTATGCGATGCTCGAGCCAATCAGAGATAAGCTTGAAGAGGGTATGCAGAACCTACAGGGTGAAAGCGACAATCGTTGGTCAAGAACGCTTAAAGAAGAAGCGAAGAATATTGAAATTAATTTAAGTGTGAATCTGACAGAATTACAGATGAGCATGGACGATTTGATGAAGATGGAAAAAGGCGACATTATTCCGCTGGAAATGCCAAAAAATGTCACGATAAAAGCTGAGGGGATTGCCTTTGTGCATGGACAACTCGGTGAAAGTAATAACAAAAAAGCTGTCAAAATAGAAAAAATATTACATCACCCGGCTTATCAAGAGCAAACAATAGAGAATGTTAAGGAGTGGAACAATGAGTGATGAAGAAGATTTGAGTGCCTGGGGTGATGCATTAGCGGACCAAGCAGGTGCTGATGATGGTGGTGACGGTGCGGCGGATGACCCGTGGGGTGCCGCTTTATCCGAGCAAGCGGATTCAAACAATAATGCAGATACGATAAGTTCAGCCGCTTTTGATGAGTTAGCATCAGAGCGTGGTGATGGCAAAAACAAAGTAGATTTGGATGTGTTACTGGATATACCGGTGACTTTACAACTGGAAATTGGTCGGGCCAAAGTTTCAATTCGAAATTTACTCTCTTACACTCAAGGGTCTGTTGTCGAAATGGATCGCCTAGCAGGTGAGCCTTTAGATCTTCTGGTTAATGGTACTTTGATTGCGCATGGTGAAGTTGTTGTGATTAATGACAAGTTCGGTGTGCGTTTGACAGATGTCGTCAGCCCGCAAGACCGTATTAAGAAGTTAAAATAATGCTTAAAAGCTACCAGGCCTGGTCATTATTGCTCTCTCTCTTTTTCTCAGTTTCGAGTTTCGCGATTGAAACTCCTGCTGTGGGAGAGTCTGTGACGCGTCCAAGTGAATACTTTGGGCAGATTTTGGTGTCGCTGGTATTGGTGTTACTGATTATTTTCGTCGCTGCATGGTTGTTGAGACGTTACGGTCGTTTTCCAGGTGTGGCAGATGGCCACCTAAAAGTGATTGGTGCCTTATCGGTTGGTCAACGCGAAAGAATTATGCTACTTCAAGTCGGTAAAGAGCAGATTTTGGTCGGTGTGACGTCGAATCAAATTTCGACACTGCATCAGCTTGAAGAACCTGTCCAAGTAAAGGATAATGCACCTATTGGCGGTCAGTTTTCTCAACGACTGCAAGAAGCCTTAAAATCCAGGAATATTAAACAGACTCCACGTGCAGATACTTAAACCGCTAGCTTTCCTTCTCTTAAGTTTATTCCCAGTTCTTTCATGGGCGATGCCTGGTATTCCCGCATTTACGGTAGAAACCGATGCGACAGGTGGTCAAGACTACACTTTAACTATGCAAGTCCTGTTGCTGATGACAGGCCTAACCTTATTGCCAGCGGTATTGATTGCCACAACCTCCTTTCTGCGTATTGTCATTGTTCTCGCACTGCTTCGCCAAGCTCTTGGTACGATGCAAACACCTTCCAATCAAGTATTAATCGGATTGTCACTGTTTTTAACGCTTTTTATTATGGGCCCGGTGTTCGATAAAATATATGATGTGGCGGTTAGCCCTTATCTGGAAGAACAGATCCAGTTTAAAGAAGCGGTTGAACTTGGCGCGGGTCCAATGCATCAATTTATGTTGCAGCAAACACGTGAGGATGACTTGGGTATGTTTGCCGAAATGGCGGATGTGACACTCACTAACCCACAGGAAGTACCGTTTCAAGTGCTTATTCCTGCATTTATGACCAGTGAACTTAAAACGGCATTCCAGATTGGCTTTATGTTGTTTATCCCATTTTTAATTATCGATTTAGTGGTCGCAAGCCTACTGATGTCGATGGGTATGATGATGCTTTCCCCGATGATTATCTCACTGCCCTTTAAACTCATGCTGTTTGTGTTAATTGATGGCTGGGCGTTAGTGGTGGGGACGATTGCTAACAGCTTTGTTGTGCCGGGAGGCGTCTGATGGAGCAAGAATTTGTCTTAACCCTAGGTCAACGAATGCTAGAGGTAGTTACGATGCTAGCAGCCCCTTTGTTAATTCCAGCGTTAGTGGTCGGTCTGTTAGTCGGTATGTTTCAGGCAGCCACTCAAATCAATGAAATGACACTGAGTTTTATTCCCAAGCTCGCGGTCATCGGCGTCGCATTAGTCTTGGCAGGGCCTTGGATGCTAACAACCTTAATCTCATTCACCCGAGAGCTTTATCTAAATATTCCAGCTATGATAGGCTAGACGGATGTCTTTTAGCTATCCAGAGTTTCTGCAACTGGTTGGTCTGTATTTCTATCCTTTTGTGCGCATCGGTGCAATGCTTTCCATTATGCCTATCTATGGTATCCGAGCTGTCCCAGTTCAAGCTAAATTGATTCTTACCATCTTTATTACGATGGCGGTCGCGCCTTCCTTAGCATTACCTCCACCAGTCGATCCATTCACTTGGCAAGGCATATTATTCATTCTTCAGCAAGTCTTAATTGGTTTAGCGATGGGCGTGGTCTTCTTGGTTGTGTTTCAAGCCTTTGTCGTGGCTGGTCATATGATTGCAATGGGGATGGGTCTGGCCTTTGCATCGATGGTTGATCCCGGTACCGGTTCTCAAGCACCCATCGTTGCGCAGTATTTTACGATTATCGCGACGCTTCTCTTTCTAGCTCTGAACGGTCATTTGTTAGTGATTCAAATGGTGGTCGACAGCTTTGAATATTTGCCGGTTGGTACTTCGTTTCTTAATCGGGATAGTCTGCGACTCATTGTCGAGTTTGGAAGTTACATGTTCTCCGCAGGGGTTTTGATTTCACTGCCTGCGATTACCGCATTACTATTAATCAACGTTGCTTTTGGTGTGGTCACGAGAGCTGCACCAGCTTTAAATATTTTCGCAGTGGGTTTTCCGGTTACATTGTTAACAGGCCTGGTCATGTTGTCATTAACTACACCTTTGATATTACCGCATTTACAAGAGTTGATTCATCGGGCGATGGAAGTTGTTACACAATTGCGATTAACCGGAGCTTAAGCAGATGGCCGAAAATGCTGATGGTTCCGAAAAATCGGAAGAACCCACCGAGAAAAAGCTCCGAGAAGCCAAGGAAAAAGGTCAAGTTCCTCGTTCTCGAGAGCTAACAACACTGCTATTAACTCTGTCCGCAGCACTTTTCTTTATGTTCTATGGCAAAGAAATGATTGCTGATTTTGAAATTATTCTAAGAAAAGGGTTAAGTTTTGATCGCTCTCTGGCATTTGATGAGTTGAAAATGTTTGATTTGGTTGGCGCGCTGATGCTGCAAGCCATTTATTTAATCCTACCTTTTCTGTTATTGATGATGTTAATTGCTTTAGTGGGGCCTCTTTTATTGGGTGGCTGGTCTTTTAGCGCCAAAGCGATAGCACCTAAAATGAGTAAGTTAAATCCTGTCTCTGGTATCAAACGCATGTTTTCAGCAAAAGCGTTGATGGAGTTGTTTAAAGCCTTGGCTAAATTTAGTTTGGTTATGATGATCGCTGTCTACTTTTTGTATGCGATTTTTGGAGAAGTTCTGGCGTTAGGGATAGAGCCTTTACATTTCGCTCTAGGTCATGCCGCTACATTGATTGTTGAAGCATTTATTTTTGTCACCTTAGCGCTGTTGATTGTGGCGGCAATAGATGTGCCTTTTCAGCTTTATGAACACAATAAACAACTGAAAATGACCAAGCAAGAAGTAAAAGAAGAGTACAAACAGCAAGAGGGTAATCCCGAAGTAAAAGGTCGAATTCGTCAGGTTCAGCACGAAATGTCGCAACGTCGAATGATGCAAAAAGTACCTGATGCAGATGTCATTATAACCAACCCAACCCATTACGCGGTTGCCCTGAAATATGACCCCGATAATATGCAAGAACCGATCGTTTTAGCAACGGGTGCGGACTTTATGGCCGCACAAATCAGAACCATTGCAACGGCAAACAATATCACTATTGTAGAAGCCCCCCCATTGGCGCGTGCTTTGTACTATAATGCTGAAATAGACCGTCCTATTCCTTATGATTTATTTAAGGCCGTGGCTTCCGTATTGGCCTATGTTTATCAGTTAAAAGAGTATGGTAAGGCCGATAACATAGATTTTTCTAAGTTGCCAATACCAGAAGATATGAAAACAGAATGAATTTTCTCAAATTAAGATTAAATGTCTAAATGGATCTAACCCAATTATTCAATCAAATTAAAAAAACCATGACCAGTGGGTTAGGTGTGCCTATTGCTGTATTAGCACTATTGGCAATGGTAACGATTCCACTCCCACCTTTTTTGCTGGATATCTTTTTTACCTTTAATATTGCCTTGTCATTAGTCGTTCTAATGTTGACGCTTTATGCAAAACGACCACTTGATTTTGCAATATTTCCGACCATTATCCTATTAGCAACGCTCTTCAGACTGTCTCTAAACATTGCTTCTACACGTGTTATTTTATTGGAAGGCCACGATGGCGGTGCCGCAGCTGGGCATGTTATTCAGGCTTTTGGTGAGTTTGTTATTGGTGGGAATTTAGCCGTTGGTTTGGTGGTGTTTGCAATTTTGGTTGTTATTAACTTTGTGGTAATTACCAAAGGTGCTGGACGAGTTGCCGAAGTCAGTGCGCGTTTTACATTGGATTCCATGCCTGGTAAACAGATGGCGATTGATGCCGACTTGAATGCCGGTCTGATTACTCAGGAAGAAGCTCAAACGAGACGCTCTGATATTGCAACTGAAGCTGAGTTTTATGGCTCAATGGACGGGGCAAGTAAATTCGTTCGTGGCGATGCCGTAGCCGGAATTTTGATTTTGTTTATCAACCTGATTGGTGGTTTTGCCATTGGTATTGGGCAGCATGACTTGGGGTTTGCGCAAGCCGGTGAGGTTTATACCATCTTAACTTTAGGTGATGGTTTAGTCGCACAGATTCCGGCACTACTGCTGTCAACGGCAACGGCAATTATTGTTACTCGTGTCACTGACAGTGGTAATAAAGACATGGGTGAGCAGATGCAAGAGCAAATGTTCGCAACACCACAGGCCTTGGGCACGGCAGCAGGTATTATTGGTTTTATGGGTTTGATTCCAGGTATGCCAAACTTTGCTTTCTTGACCTTTGCCAGTGTCGCAGGTGGCGGAGCTTACTGGATTTACCGTCAACAACAGAAACCACAGATGCCAGATCAATCCCTGCTTGAGATGGAGCCAGAAGCGGATGTTAAACCTGCCGATCTCAGTTGGGATGATGTGCAGGCAGTGGACGTACTCGGTTTAGAAGTAGGCTATCGACTGATTCCTATGGTTGACCAAGCACAGAATGGCCAGCTGTTAGATCGCATTAAAGGCGTTCGTCGCAAAGTCTCTCAAGAGTTAGGCTTCTTGGTGCCTGCTGTGCATATCCGTGATAACTTAGACTTAAAACCTAATCAATATCGAGTGATGTTGATGGGCGTCCCATCGGGTGAAGGCGAAGTCTTTCCAGATAAAGAGTTGGCTATTAACCCGGGTCAAGTTTTTGGTGAGATTGATGGAACGGCGACTAAAGACCCTACGTTTGGTTTAGATGCAGTTTGGATTGCGCGCAACGATCAGGACCAGGCTCAGGCTCTTGGGTATACGGTTGTTGATGCCAGTACGGTGGTTGCTACGCATGTGAGTCAGGTTATTCAAGACTATGCCTTTGAGTTATTTGGTCATGATGAGACCCAGCAGTTACTCGACAAACTCAAGAAAACTTCTCCTAAATTAGTCGAAGAGTTGGTGCCCGATAAGTTGTCATTAGCGATTGTCGTTAGAGTCTTACAAAATTTATTACGCGAAAAAGTCTCAATTCGTGATATGCGCACAATTCTTGAAACCTTGACTGAGAAAGCCAGTAGCACCCAAGACACGACAGCTTTAACGATTTCTGTTCGCACAGCATTGGGTCGATCGATTATTCAAGATATTGTGGGTCATGAGGACGAACTTAAGGTCATTACACTTGATCCTAGTTTGGAACAAATTTTGCTTCAAGCCACCCAAGGTGCGCCTGAAGGACAATTAGCGATTGAACCAGGCCTGGCTGAAAGGTTGCATAATACCTTGAAAGAGGAGAGTCAGAAGCTTGAAATGTCCGGACAGTCCTCGGTTTTGCTGGTTGCACCGCAAATACGTGCACAATTGGCGCGTTTATTTCGATATAGTTTGCCAACATTGTATATATTGGCTTATTCTGAAGTGCCAGAAAACCGACAAATTAGTGTTGTCGCCAATGTAGGACAGGGAGGCTAACGGTGAAAATTAAACGCTACGTTGCGCCTACCATGCGTCAAGCGATGAGTTTGGTACGAAATGAGCATGGCGATGATGCGGTTATATTGTCGACCAAGGATGTACCCGAAGGGGTTGAGATAGTTGCAGCACTTGACCCTGAAGCAGCAGAGTTTCAATCAACACAAGAGATGCCAGCGGCAAGAAGCACTTACCAGTCGCCTGAAACGCCGACAGCATCGCCTTCAGGCGGTATGATGAATGGCTCTCCAGAAATTTCTGGTATGGCAGAAGAGTTAAGAGCCGTTAGGGCAATGCTTGAAAACCAGTTGTCCGGTTTAGCGTGGGGTCAAGAATCGCAAAATGACCCGCATAAAATAGATTTGATTAAGCGCTTGTTAAAGCTGGGCATTGGTTGGGAGTTAAGTCAGAAGTTAGTTGAATCAATCGATTCTAAAAACCACCAGGCCTGGTCAGATATACTTTTTAACATAGAAAGTAAAATCCCAACAGAAGAACGAGATATTATTGAACGCGGTGGCATTGTCGCCTTAGTTGGACCGACAGGTGTTGGCAAAACCACGACAATTGCCAAGATGGCCAGTCGATTTGTAATGCGCAATAGCCCAAGTGAACTGGCTTTGATTACCACGGATTGTTATAAAATTGGTGCGCAGGCACAGTTAAAAACGTTTGCCGATTTGATTAATGTACCGGTGCATGTTGCCAGTACTCAGGGTGAACTTTATGCTTTATTGACGTCTTTAGGGCATAAAAAGTTGGTGTTAATTGATACGGCGGGTATGAGTCAGAGAGATTTGCAACTGTCTCAGCAGTTAACATCAGGGCATGAAGGAGCAACGAGTGTTCGCAATTATTTGGTCATGTCTGCCGCTACGCAGCTGAATGTCATGACCGATATTGTGAATTCGTTTGGGCAAATAATTCTAAAGGGCTGTATTTTAACGAAGGTCGATGAGGCTTTACAGCTGGGTAATGTTCTAACGCTTTTGATTGAAAAACAATTACCAATTATGTATTTATCTAATGGACAACGTGTGCCCGAAGATTTAGAAAAAGTTAGAACAAGAGAATTGATTGACCGTGCGATTGTGCTCGGTCATCAAAATAAAAATTCAGCTCAAGATGAGCAAGCTTTCCGTATGGGAATGGGTAAGGAGATATCAGATGCTCAATGATCAAGCAGCCGGTTTAAGAGCAATGCACTCAAACCAAAGTGCAAACAGTAGCGGTGATGCTCAGCCTGTGAGGGTTATTGCGGTTGCCAGTGGAAAAGGTGGCGTTGGTAAAACGAATGTTTCGGTTAATCTAGGCGTATCTCTTAGTAAACTCGGTCATCGTGTGTTATTAATGGATGCCGATATGGGCTTGGCGAATGTCGATATTATGTTGGGATTACAGACAAAATTCAACCTTGCACATGTTTTGGATGGTGATAAAACACTGCAAGAAGTCATTGTTGAAGGTCCAGGGGGATTGAAAATTATACCGGCCGCTTCTGGTGTACGCCGTATGGCGCAATTGACGGCCTTGGAAAATGCTGGAATCATTAACGCATTTTCAGAACTCAATGGTGAGTTGGATATCCTAATTGTAGATACAGCGGCGGGTATCGCCGACAGTGTCATTAGTTTTTGTCGAGCCGCGCAAGAAGTTGTGGTGGTTGTAACGGATGAACCTGCATCCATCACCGATGCTTACGCGTTGATTAAAGTACTGAGTCGAGATTATCAATTAACGCGTTTTAGATTGTTAGCCAACCAGAGTCGTACTCCAGAACAAGGAAAAATGCTTTATGAAAAATTGGCTCGCGTGTGCGAACAGTTCTTAGATGTCAGCTTAGATTACTTTGGTTCAGTGCCTTTTGATCATGATTTGCGTGATGCGGTACAAAAACAAGTGCCGGTGACGGTGTATCGCCCAAACAGCGAATCCGCTAAAGCATTTAGAGGCTTGGCTCAAAAAGTTGATCGCTGGCCGATTCCGAGAGGGGTGACAGGGTATCTACAATTTTTTGTTGAAAACTTATTTCAGACGGGACATTAGTAGAGTATGACAGGTACATCCGTTTATGAGCAGGTTCAAAAACAGTCCTCCGGTGAAGTGATGGAGTTAGAGCAATATTTACCATTGGTAAAACGTATTGCATATCACTTGAAGGGGCGTTTACCCGACAGCGTTTTTGTTGAGGATTTAATTCAGTCCGGTGTTGTTGGTTTAATTGAAGCGATGCAGAAATTTAATGCCAATCAAGGTGCAAGTTTTGAAACCTATGCAGGTATTCGCATTAGAGGTTCGATGTTGGATGAGATTCGTAAAGGGGATTGGACGCCACGTTCGGTTTATCGCAAATCACGCGCCGTGAGTGAGGCAATCAATCAGGTTGAATCGACGGTTGGTCGTGAAGCCCGAGATGAAGAAATCGCTGAAGAGATGGGGGTAACGCTTAAAGAGTACCACCATATCTTGCAAGATACGAACTCAGTTCAATTACTCTCTATTGATCAACCAGATCATGAGGAGCTTTCTGAAGGTCGAATGGTGAGTCAGAGTATGTCACCTTTCGGTGAACTTGCTGAGAATGGCTTTCAACAAGCGCTTGTCAATGAAATTTCGAACTTACCTGATAAAGAAAAATTGGTTATGTCGCTCTATTATGACGAAGAGTTAAACCTAAAAGAGATTGGTGAAGTCTTGGAAGTCAGTGAATCTAGAGTGAGTCAGATTCATAGTCAGGCTGTCAAACGAATTAGGTCACGAATGGCTGACTGGATTCAATAGTAGGCAAAGTCGTCAATGGTTGTTTTTCAGCAATTAGTTATCTCGTTTAGCGTTTTAAGGAATAAAAAATGCAAGTCAACAGAGAGATGAATATTTTAGTCGTAGATGATTTTTCTACAATGCGTAGAATTGTTAAAAACTTACTAAAAGAGTTAGGTTTTCATCATTTTGATGAAGCAGATGACGGCGCAACGGCCTGGCCAATGGTTAAAACAGGCAAGTATGATTTTATTGTCAGTGATTGGAATATGCCGGAAATGACCGGTGTTGATCTGTTAAGGCGTGTTCGAGCAGATGAAAATTTAAAAGATACGCCCTTTCTATTGATTACCGCGGAAGCGAAACGAAGTCAAATATTGGAAGCTGCTCAATCGGGTGTAGATGGTTATATTGTTAAGCCTTTTACTGCAGCAACCTTAAATGGCAAAATCCATAAAATATTTGAGCGGATTGCTGAGCGAAAAAAATAGCGAATAGATTGCTTGTTTCATTTGATTAAAAGCCTTGTACGGTAGTATATTACCGACAAGGCTTTTTTTTGTCACCGCTATTAGTAAGGATTTATAAAGTATGACTTTTTCTACACAAATTGACCAGAACCTCGTTAAGGCATTATTAGAAGCTTTAGAGTCCGGTGAGCAGTCTCAGGCAGCTGTTTTGCTTGACGACCTTACTCAAGTACGTGAATCAGAGTTATATCAGCGTGTCAGCGAATTGACTCAAAACTTACACCAAACTCTTGATGGATTAAATGATAGCTCTCTGTTGTTGCAGACAAAGCATGATATTCCAGATGCGGCTGAACGTTTGGAGTACGTTATAAATACGACGGCCGAGGCGAGTAACAAAACGCTTGAATCGGTAGAGAATGCTTTGAGTCTGATGCAGTCTCTACAAGAAACGGCCTTTAAGTCGATTGCAGACAGTGATAAAGAGTCGGTACAAAACACGCTCACTCAAATTAATTCAGAATTAACCAATATCATGTTGGCACAATCTTTTCAGGATTTAACGGGGCAAGTGTTGAATCGAGTTATTTTGATTATCACCGACTTAGAGCAAAGTTTAATCCACTTAATTGATCAGTCAGTACATGATTATGCAGCCATTCCTGATCGTGAAGAGAGTGATGAAGCCATGCATTCAGAGGAGATGAAAGGGGTTGGTCCAAATATCACGGCAAAATCAAAACAAGGTTCTACCCAGTCTCAAGCAGAGGTCGATGATTTGTTAAGTGATTTAGGCTTCTAGTTTTAGGCTTACTCAAAAGCTTGAATGGCACAATGATTGCTATGTTTTCTGCAATATAAACTATATCCACTCATGGGCATGTTCCATTCAGTGTAAGCAAGCGAGGTGAAGGTTGTGGATGAAGAAATTTTGCAGGACTTTTTGGTTGAAGCAGGGGACCTTGTAGATCAACTTAATGAACAGTTAGTTGAGCTAGAGCACTCTCCCGAAGATGCAGATTTACTAAACGCTGTTTTTAGAGGTTTTCACACCATTAAAGGCGGGGCTGGATTTTTGGCCATAACCCCTTTGATTGAGGTTTGTCATAGAGCGGAAAACGTTTTTGATAAAATTCGTAATGGGGATGTGGCTTATGATGCCATTGTTGCCGATGCTATTTTAAGGGCGTTTGATGTCATTAGTGATTCAATGGCTTTATTGAATGATGGTGTACGTGAGATGCCTGAGAATGACCCTGTCCTATTGACCGACTTGGATGCATTAACCGCTAAAGATAAACCTCCTGTTTTTGAAGAGAAGATTGTCGATTCCTCTTTGCAGCTCGCTGAAGGGCTTGATCCTGATGGAGATATGTCTGAAGATGAGTTTGAAGCGTTGTTGAATCAACGTGATGTTATCGGCTCAGGAGGTGATTCTAATCCGGCAATGCCAACTGCTGGACTCACTCTCTCAGAAGGCGTTGATCCCGATGGTGATATGTCTGATGACGAGTTTGAAGCCTTATTGAATCAACGTGAGATGCTGGGCTCTGATTCATCAGAGGTTAATGAAGCTTCAGATTCGATTGCTTTGGCTGCGGGTGTGGATCCGGATGGAGATATGTCCGATGATGAATTTGAAGCTTTATTGAGTCAGAGAGACCTGCTTGAAGGTGGTGAGTCAGTTGATGTCCAGCCACCACTAAAAGCTCCGGTATCGGCCACCAGTCAACCCCTTTCTAATGTGGCCCCTACGGCTGCACCAGTTAAGAGTGCGCCTGTTGCTAAAGCGGCAGCAGGGGCAAAACCTGTTGCTAAAAATGCCACTGAATCTACTGTTCGTGTTGATACTCGTCGCTTAGATGAGATTATGAACTTAGTCGGTGAGTTGGTATTGGTTCGAAATCGTCTGTTAACCCTAAAAGGTGCGGATGCGAGTCTTGAAGACTTGTCGAATGCGGTTGGCAATTTAGACCATGTTACAACAGATCTACAAAATTCAGTGATGAAGACACGTATGCAACCGGTCAAAAAAGTGTTTGGTCGTTTCCCGCGTGTGGTTCGAGATCTTGCCAGACAGTTAGGTAAGGACATTAACCTTGAATTGAAAGGCGAAGAAACCGATTTAGATAAAAATTTAGTCGAGGCTTTAGCGGATCCTTTAGTGCATCTCGTTAGAAACTCGGTGGATCACGGCGTTGAAATGCCCGATGTGCGTGCAGCAGCAGGTAAGCCAAAAACCGGCACTATTGTATTAGCAGCCGAGCAGGAAGGTGATCATATTCTGCTGTCGATTACAGACGATGGTAAGGGCATGGATCCAAATATGCTACGCCGAAAAGCGGTTGAAAAAGGCATGATGGATGAACTCGCAGCCAATCAGCTTGATGATAAATCTGCTTTTGAATTGATCTTATCAGCAGGTTTCTCGACGGCCGACGTAATCAGTGATATTTCTGGTCGTGGTGTTGGCATGGACGTGGTCAAAACAATGATCACTAAGTTGAATGGCAGTATCGATATTCACTCCGTTTTGGGTGAAGGTACAAAAATTAATATTCGTGTTCCGCTTACCTTGGCGATTCTACCAACTTTAATGGTTGGATTTGATGACGATAGCTATGCAATTCCATTGACCAGTGTTCAAGAGATATTTGATTATAACCCTGAAAAAACCAATAAAATTGATGGTCAAATGATGGTGCGCTTGAGAGACAGAAGTATCCCGCTTCTGTTCTTAAGTGAGTGGTTAGCGCCGCATCAGGCAAAAGACTCCTATGTGGGGGATAAAGTGGTAATTGTGGCTGTGGGTAATCAGCGAGCAGGCCTAGTTGTTAATCAAGTTAATGGCCAGGAAGAGGTGGTTATTAAACCGCTTGGAGTAATGCTCAAGAAAGTAAGTGGATATGCAGGGGCAACGATTACCGGTAACGGCAGTATTGCACTCATATTAGATTTGCCTGGCGTAGTAGAACGCTTTCAGCATTAGCCATCAAGAGTAGATAAGGAAAAGTTATGGATATGATGACTCAAAGTATGACGGGTAACGATAATCCTTCGATGAGTGAGATGCAAGACGAGGCGGCTTATTTAGGCCCAAGTGCACGCTGTGTTCTCTTTACACTAGAGAATGAGATGTATGGCATTCATGTTAAGAAAATCAGAGAAGTGCTTAGGGTTGGTACCATTCGCAAGGTTGCAGGTACGCCTCATAAAGTATTGGGTGTCATTAATGTACGTGGTGTTATTGTAACCGTCATTGATGCGCGTTCTATGTATGGAATGCCGCCTAAAGAGATAAGTGACTATTCGCGTATTATTATTGTAGAGTTGGATGGTGAACGAGCTGTCGGTATATTGGTGGATTTTGTAATGGAAGTGAAGGATATTCCAGAAAGCAAGATAGAAGCTCTTTCGGCGACGAAAGAGAATGCCTCTCGATATATTCAAGGTATCGCCCATTTTCAGGATAACGTTATTATTCTGATTGATGTCGATAATATGTTCTCGGGCGAAGAGTAGGCTGTTAACGGTCACGTTTATACGATGCATCTCGTGCAAAGATCGCTAACACTTTGTTGTCCCGTTCTAAAATAGGTTGACGGTTTTATGAAGCCAGTTATGTTAATAACTGGCTTTTTTATGTCTGGGACTCTGGTGTCGCTGGAATGATTTCCTTGCCGCTGACTTGGTAGGCAAAAATTAACACCTGTACAACCGCTTCATAGAGCTCTGGAGGGATTTCTTGATCGAGTTCAACCTGGCTGAGTAGCTCAACGAGTGGGCCATTTTCCTGAATGGGAATTCCGAGCTCTTTAGCGGTTTGAATAATCTCTTGAGCGATATAACCTTGGCCTTTAGCCGTTACTTTAGGTGCACTCGTGCCTTCGTACTCAATGGATACGGCAATCTTGCTGCTAGCAGGTAAGTCTTTTTCAACCATTAACTAAGCCTTGTCTATAGGTGCGTAAAAGCTTGAATGAACATGTTAGGGAAGAAAGAGTGAGTAGAGGGATGTTCAAAGAGAGGGGATTCCTCTCTCTGAGTAGGTGTTAAGAAAGTTGTAAATCTTGTGTTAAACCTAGTTTTTCAGCGCTGGATTTAAGGGTTTCTGAAGCGTTTTCCCAGGTGATGCTTTTACCATTTTCAGTGGCATTGTTCACTAAAACCAGTAATGTTTGAAGTCCTGCCGTATCAATGCTTTCAACGCTTGATGCGTCCATACTTATTTCATCAGAAGCATCATTGAAAAGCTTGTTTAACTCATTAAAATGGGCTTCGATATGGTGAATGGTTAAATTTTCTGGCAACTTAATCTCATTACTCATGAGGACCTCATCTATCGAATCTAAAGTTTAAAGAACGCGGGTAATAACAGAAAGCAACTTTTCAGGACTGAAAGGTTTAACAATCCAACCCGTCGCACCCGCTTCTTTACCTTTGGCTTTCATGTCGCCAGAAGATTCTGTTGTTAAACATAAAATCGGCGTGAATTTATAGTTAGGCATCGCTCTCAACGCGGTGACCAACTCAATGCCGTTCATATTGGGCATGTTTATATCGGTCACAACTAAATCAAACTGACCTTGTTGGGCAATTGCTAAAGCCACAGCACCATCTTCTGCTTCAGTCACATCATGACCTGCAGATTTAAGAGACATGCTAACCATTTGTCTCATTGACTTAGAATCATCTACTGCTAAGATTTTTGACATCTTATAATCTCACTATTGTATGCTTACAAATTAACGTTTTTAACGTCATTATACAGGGGGTTAATCAATATTTAAGGCTTTTTTAACAGAGGCAAGAATACCATCATTTATTAAAGGGTCGACATGTAAAATAATCACTAATTGATCATTAATGGTTGCGAGTCCGTGTACATATTCTGATTGTACCGTTCCGCTCATTTCAGGCACAATTTGGAGTTCTTTTTTATTGATAGTATAAACATCCGAGACGCCATCAACAACAAGTCCAATAATTTTTTGGGCACCGGCACTATCTTCTGATCTTACGATAATAACAACCGTTGTTTCATTGTAGGTTATTTCTTTTAAGCCAAAACGTACACGTAAATCAATTATTGGCACCACCGCACCACGGAGGTTAATAACCCCCATCACATAGTTCGGCGTGTTCGGGATAGGGGTGGTGTTTTCCCAGCCTTTAATCTCTTGAACTCTAAGGATGTCAACACCGTACTCTTCATGACCCAATATAAAACTTAGCACTTGATCTGTATTGTTTGCACTCTGATCAATTTGCTCTTGAATGGAGTTTAGATTGTTGTCCATTTAGACGTCTCTCTTGGGGTGACATAATGATGTTGATAAATTAACCGATTCGTTTGTAAAGGTCTAGTGTTCTATTTTATTTTTACACAAAAAAAACTTATAAGCTCAGAAAAATGGATTTTTAGGCTAGAGTTTCTAGCTTTTTTGTCCGAAATTCTTAAATTACGAAAATTAGCATTCACATGCGGGGTGATTATACCTGGTTGAATTATGAGCAAGTGTAATTGTGTTGAATGCGTTAAATGTGAATGTCAATCAGTGCAACTTGGGTTGATTTCTCTGTTTTGATTGGTTTCTGTTTAACGATGAGCAGGTTCTGTAATTGAAGTCCTTGATTTTTGAATTGCTTCTTTAGCTGCTCGAAATTTTTAGAGATACTTTGCTCTAGGGCCTCTGTTTCACACCATATAAAACAGTTGAATTCATCTTGTTGATTGAGTGTTAATTTAGAAGACATCTCACCCATTGGCAAGTGCAGGTCAATCAAGATCTCCCAGCCAGGCGCACCTGATTGAGTCTGTTTTCTGAACTCAATATAATCTTGAGAGTTCTGTTTATCATGATTATACGGGAGGTCTAACGGTGTGATGTGTGGGTTTTCGTATAGCTGTAATTGTTGTAGTGTAATTCGATTAATCGCTTGGTTAAGCGACCCTAATAGTTGAGATATCTGTGGTGTGGGGGATTTTATATTCAATACCTCTGCTTGCTTTTGGAGCGAGAGTAACTGGCTTTTAATATCATTGTTCAGGGTTGCTTTGTCAGTTTGCTTAAGCTTTGATTCTAAAAACAGACCACTATCAGCCATTCTTTCTTTTAAGGCTGAGCCAGATAGGGGTGTCTGACTTTTGCTGACTTGTTCAAGAAGTTGATTCACCAGCCCTGATAATGAAGGAGGGAGGCCTTGAAGTAAGCTTATTTGCTGAAAGGCTTGTGGCAGAGCTGTTTGGTTGGGTATCACTTGTCGGAAAGCTGCTTGTAGTGTGTTTTGTAGTTGTTGGCTATTATTCTGTTTAGGGTTTTGGATAATGGCGAGTTCAATTGTCGGTTGTAGTTGTTTTATGCGGACTTGAATGGTGCCGGATTCTTGGATGTCGGTTTTACTTGTGGCAACAAGCGTTTGGTTTCCGATAGTAAGGGTTACTTGTTTACCCTGAACCTGATCAATGCTTGCCGTGACAACTTGGCCAACTTTCAAAAGAGAAGTGATTTGAGTGGCGCTATTCAGCGTCAGAGACTGCGCGGCTGTGAAATTATTGGAAATATTAACCATTATTTTTTACCAGGTAAAATGAACTTTTACTTGCATCCCATTAAATTACAATTATATTGACCTTATTAAATCGTACTTTGACGATAGACATTCTTTGAATAAGGTCATCATACTATGAGTGAACGCGAATTTGACTTTACTGAGCAAGATTTTAAACGAGTCCAAAAGATTGTTTATGATTTTGCCGGTATTGACTTAAATGAATCCAAAATGAACTTGGTTTACAATCGGTTAGCGAAACGTATACGGTTTTTAGATTTAACCAGTTTCAGTCAATACATCGATTATGTGGAGGCGCAAGGTGAGTCTGAATTTATTCAATTGATTAATTCAATCACAACAAATTTGACCTTCTTCTTTAGAGAGAATCATCATTTTGAATATTTGGCAGAGCAAGTAATTCCCTCTCTGTTAATTTCAAATGCAGCGAGTCGAAAAATTCGAATTTGGTCCGCAGGTTGTTCAACAGGAGAAGAGCCTTATTCCATTGCGATTACGTTAAAGGAAAAAGTACCCTCAGGTTGGGATGCTCAAGTCATTGCGACGGATTTAGATTCTAACGTGGTGCAAACCGGGCTGAGTGGGGTCTATACAATCGACCGCTTAAAAGGCGTCTCTGAAACACGAAAAAAGCGATGGTTTTTGAAAGGCTCAGGTTCGAAAGAGGGGTATGTCAAAGTGAAGCCCGAATTACAAGAAATCATTAAATTCGATCAGTTAAATTTGATGAGCGAGTGGCCAATCAAAGATTCAATTGATGTGATTTTTTGTCGAAATGTCGTGATTTACTTTGATAAGCCTACTCAGTCCAAATTGTTTGACCGCTATGCTGACCGATTACCGACAGGTGGTCACCTTTTTGTGGGTCATTCTGAGTCACTTTATAAAGTATGTAATCGGTTTGAGTTGTTAGGGCAAACTATCTACAAAAAAACTGAATAATGAAAATATCTACGTTTTTGTTTCATTTTATAGATCAAGGGAGATCTCGTGAATACACCGATTAAAGTTCTGATTGTTGATGACTCTGCATTAGTCCGTAAAATGCTCAAAGAGATGTTGTCCTCTGATCCTGCTTTGCAAGTGATTGGTACAGCTTCCGATCCCTTTGATGCACGAGAAAAAATTAAGCTACTGCATCCAGATGTACTGACATTAGATATAGAAATGCCGAAAATGGATGGCGTTACTTTTCTAAAGAACCTTATGAGATTGCATCCTCTGCCTGTTGTAATGGTCTCGACCTTGACAGAAAAGGGAGCGGATGTGACCTTTGAGGCCATGGATTTAGGCGCTGTCGATTTTGTGACCAAGCCTAAAATTGATTTGGCACACAGCTTTGAGGCTTATACACAAGAGATCTGTAGCAAAGTTAAGACGGCAGCTCGTGTTAATCAGTCCATGTTGGAACGACAGTATGCACGCTATGTAGCCAATTTAAATCACCGTCCTCAGGTGGCAAAATCTCAGAGTGTTCCAGATAAGCTGTCGATCGATGCGGTGCTTCCAAAATCTACTGTTAGTAACAGACATTTTAAGACAACGGATAAAATTATCGCTTTAGGTGCGTCAACGGGGGGGACGGAAGCCATTAAAGAAGTTTTGATGCGTCTTCCAGCCAGTGCACCGGGTATTGTCATTACTCAGCACATCCCCGCAGCTTTTAGCTTACCGTTTGCAAAACGTATGGATTCGGTTTCTGAAATGACGGTTTTTCATGCGGAAGATGGGCAACAAATTCTTCCAGGACATGTGTATATTGCACCGGGTGATAAACACCTTATGGTGGTCAGAGACGGCGCTCGTTATATTTGCCGCCTTAATGATGGGCCGCCTGTTAATCGTCATAAACCTGCTGTTGATGTCATGTTTCGTTCCGTAGTACAAAACGTGGGGCAAAATGCCATCGGTGTTTTGCTAACGGGGATGGGGGCTGATGGCGCAGTCGGTATGAAGGAGCTGCAAGCGGTTGGTGCGCCAACAATTGCACAGGATGAAAAAACAAGCGTTGTCTGGGGGATGCCTGGAGAAGCCGTTAAACTGGGTGTGGCAGATCACATATTGGCCTTAGAAAACATCCCTCAAAAAATCCTGGAATTAGCTGCTCGCTAGTGTAAATGCATCTTACTTTAGGTCTGTTTGATCCTTGAAAAACGTTGAAGTGAGTTTGCGAGTGTTTAACGCCAAGCTCTTTTGTCGTCTATGTATAATCGTCCTGGTTTCGTAATTCATAATGGGTTGAGCATCCACTTGTATCAAAATTCCCTAAGAACTCGATATTGCGATTTATTTTGGCATATTAACTGCTATCACCCCTTGTAGAACTCAGAATTATAAGTATTTTTGATGCGAGTTTAATGATTCGTATGTAATTAAGGAAACAATCATGCCACATATTATTACAGCCTATTGGCCAGCTTGGCTTGCGACTTTGAGCGGCATTGTGCTGACTCTATTAGAGATTCCTTTTATAGGTTTGATTATGGTTATAGTGGTTTCGATCACTTGGTCATTGATGGTGGCAAGAGTTGCCGGATCAATAGATACTAAACCATCTGCCTCAAGTGTGATATCTGCTCCGCAGGCAAGTTCTGCTGTACCAATGCTTAGACTGACGGTTGCTGGTGACTCACTAAAGGTGCTTATGAATGATGTGGATTCAGTGATTGAACACGAAGTCAGTGTTGTTCGTGATGAGCTGGTGCAGGTTAAAGAGTTAGTGGGCGAATCTATTGAAACCTTAAGTAACAGTTTTTCAGGGCTGCATGAGCAGACTCAGGATCAGTATGCATTAGTGATGGCGCTACTAGATAACTTAGGCGGCGGAGATGGTGACTCTGAAGATTTGAGCATTAAGCAGTTTTCGGCAGAGATTAAAGTGGTTTTGCAATATCTAATAAACCTACTCATTGAAGCGAGTCATCGTAGTAATAAAACGGTTGCTAAGATTGATGATATGGTTGGTCAAATAGAATCGATTTTCCATTTACTGGAAGATGTTAAGGGGATTGCCGATCAGACAAATTTATTAGCATTGAATGCTGCTATTGAAGCCGCACGAGCCGGTGAGGCGGGGCGTGGTTTTGCGGTTGTTGCAGATGAGGTTCGTAAGCTCTCTTTAAATTCCAATATATTAAATGCACAAATCCGTAAACAAGCTGAAAAGGCGCGCACGACGGTTGATGAAGTGCGCCATATCGTGAGTGAAACAGCCACCAAAGATATGGAGCATGCGGTCTCTTCTCAAGAGAAGATGGATGTTATGCTGGGCGACTTGGAAGGCATGAATGATGGTATTTCGAGTAAGTTAGGCGATTTCTCAGGCATGATTTCAGGGATTGAAGTCAGTGTTTCGAATGCAATGCGCTCATTACAGTTCGAAGATATTGTTAGGCAGTTAGTTGAACAAGTCATGAATCATTTAGATAACTTAAATAGTTTCTCAACGGAAGTTAATAATTTGATTGAGGAAAACTCTGCAAATCCTGCACTTTCTGAAGAAGAGCATAAGCAAAGAATTGAAGCTTGTCGTCAGAGGATTTCTGAACGACGTCAAGAGATGACAAGTTCACGAATGACGCGAGTCAATACAGATTCGATGGATGAAGGTGAGATTGAGTTGTTCTAAGTTGTTATAAGAACAAGAACCATTTCAAATCTTTTACCCAATAAAAAAGCCCTGTAAATCAGGGCTTTTTTATGTGTTCTAGAAGAGTGGCCAGGCCTGGTTAACTTGATTCGTGTTTTTAAGTCGAAATCAATGGGGCTTAATTGTATATCGTTGACTTATTGTCGGGCGTATACAAAAAGTTTAGGCCATGTTGCCCATGTGGTCATTCCAGAAGCTACCAAAGATGATGCTAAAGAAAATCCCTGTTGCAAAAACGATATACCAGTAGCGGCGCATTTTAAGTTCCAATTCACTCTCTTCATCTGGGCGATCTTTAAAAAAGATTAACATCAGACCTATGGCGGAAATAAAGCCGGCGATATTGGCGAGATAATGAATGCCTGAAAACATGGCAGCCACGCCCAAAGTTAAGATGATGCCATAGACAATAAGTAGTAAACGCATAATAGCTCCTTGAAAAGCAGGTTAGAATCAATTTGTAATTGTGCACTATTGTATTGAATTTAGAGTCCTCTGGCCTATTTATTTGGATTTTAAGGAAACTATTTAAGGAAATAAGATGTATAAAATTTGTGTTTACATTCCTGAAAGCCATCTAGAGCTTGTGAAGAGCGCACTGTTTGCTGCTGGGGTCGGTAAAATTGGCCAATATGACTGTTGTGCTTGGCAATCAAAGGGTCTGGGTCAGTTTAGAGCATTGCAAGGCAGTAAACCTTTTATTGGCGAATTGGATCAGATAGAGAGGGTGGTGGAATATAAAGTGGAGTTAGTCTGTGCTGTGCAAAAGATAGAATCTGCGATTAAGGCTTTGAAAGCTGCGCACCCTTATGAAACACCCGCTTACGATGTGATTGAGGTGTTAGATCTCTAACCTTTTAAAAAGTAGGGGTTTTTAACAGGCTGGATGAACTGTGAACGCCTACAATGTATCGTCACTATTTTTATATTAGAAAACATTGATATGTTACAAGTCTTAGATTATTATGGCGGCGTTGTTTCATTGCAACACTCCTCTAAAGAGCTAAGATTGTTCCCCTTATATGGGATACCCAGTTAAGTTAATTCTTATCTGGGCTTTTTTTTGCCTAAAATTCAGTCCTTAACGTTTAAAGCTGATGTTTAAACTCAAGGACGTTGGTTGTAGGTTGTAATAGGCTTTGAAACTTTACTCTGCAGCTGCTGGCGTGAACTCAATCAATTCGACGGTAAAGATAAGTGTTTGGTTCGGCCCTATCACTTTTCCGGCACCTTTAGCACCATACGCCATATCAGCAGGAATGTAGACTTCCCATTTGGCACCTGGGTTCATCAGCTTCATAACTTCGCCCCAGCCTCTAATGACGTTGCCCATTTGAAACTTTAACGGCGTGCCGCGCTTGTAAGAACTGTCGAACTCGGTACCATTAATTAAAGTACCGCTGTAATGTGCAAACAAGGTGTCATCTTCAGCGGGTGATGCGCCTTTACCTTTTGTAATCACTTTATACTGAACACCGCTTGGTAAAGTTATTACGCCCGCTTTTTTAGCATTGCTTGCTAGGAAAGCTTGTCCTTCTTTGATGTTTGCTTCACCAATAGTTTTTCTCTCGGCCTGCTGCTTTTCAAGCATCTCTTTTTTAACTTCATTGATAGCGCCCATCATCTCTTCTTCCGTCAGTTGAAGCGGACGTTTATTGATGGCATCTTCCAATCCAAGGGTAAAGGCTTTGATGTCTATTTTTAGACCTTGTTCAGTAAAATTTTTTGCTAAGTCAGAGCCCAGTGTATAGCTGGCTTTTTGTTCTGAAGTGCTTAAGTTCTTATTGGCTGCAAAAGCAGAAGGTGCAATAGCTAATCCAAGAGCGATAATTAACAGTTTTTTCATGTGTTTTCCTTATTAACGTCAGTGTTTTAAATCTTGATACAAAAAACCACCAGGCCTGGTGGTTTTATTTTAATGATTCATTTATTTAAAGGTTATCTAAATACTTCTCAGCATCTAAAGCGGCCATGCAACCGGCACCTGCAGAGGTAATGGCCTGTTTGTAATGTTGATCCATAACATCACCGGCGGCAAAAACACCCGGAATAGACGTTTGGGTTGCATTACCTTGCAGTCCGCTTTGTACTGTTAGGTAACCGTTGGTCATATCTAGCTGATTCTCAAATAACCCCGTGTTAGGTGTGTGACCAATCGCAATGAATACGCCTGAAACATCCAGTTCCTTGGTAGAGTCGTCTAACATGCTTTTCAAACGAACACCTGTCACGCCCATTTTATCGCCAAGTACTTCATCTAAAGTGGCATTGTATTCAATGGTGATATTGCCATTCTCAGCTTTTTCTTTCAGATGTTTCGCAAGAATTTTTTCTGAAGAGAAGGTGTCACGACGATGCACGATGGTCACTTCAGCGGCAATATTAGAAAGGTATAACGCTTCCTCAACAGCCGTATTTCCGCCACCAATAACGGCCACTTTTTGGTTGCGGTAAAAGAAACCATCACAAGTGGCACAAGCTGAAACGCCTTTACCTTTAAACGCTTCTTCGGACTCAAGGCCAAGGTATTTAGCAGAAGCACCTGTGGCAATGATTAAAGCATCACAAGTATACTCACCAGAATCACCAATCAGTTTAAAAGGCTTGCTGGTTAATTCCGCGGTATGGATGTGATCAAATAAAATTTCAGTGCCAAAACGCTCTGCGTGTTGTTGCATACGCGCCATTAAGTCTGGTCCGGTTAAACCTTCTGGATCACCAGGCCAGTTATCAACTTCAGTCGTTGTCGTGAGTTGTCCACCTTGCTGCATGCCGGTAATCATTACGGGTTCGAGGTTCGCGCGTGCTGCATAAACTGCTGCTGTATAGCCTGCAGGACCTGAGCCTAAAATAAGTAGTTTGCAATGTTTTGTCGCCATGGCTGATTCCCTTTACTTGATTGCTTAGTTTTGTTTTTGGTCGATATCATGTCTTACAACATAGAATCGCACTGTTTTTATCATGCCTGTAAAGTTAGATATAGGCATTTTATGGGGGTTATGTGCTAAAATTTTAGCAGTTTTTCGGGGATAAACTAGAGGGAATCGCTATTAAATTTTGATATACGATTTAATAGGATTTTAGGCGGTATACTTTGAGCCTTAATCGTCACGCTACAGAGGTCTTCGAATAACCTTATTTACACTCACTTTTATTTAATACAGAAGATTCATGTCAATAAAAACCACAAAATCTAAAATCATCACTCGACCGACTCGGCAAGCAGAGGTTTCTGAACCTACTGAGAAAGTTCCGACCCTACAGCGTTTTGGCTGGATTTTAAAAGACGGTGTTGTTCTGAGTTGTATTGGTTTAGCTTTTTTTCTCTTTATAGTGCTTTTCAGCTATACACCTCAAGACCCTGGATTTGACTCGGTGGGTGCGATGCATGACATTAATAACTATGGCGGAAAAACGGGCGCTTGGCTATCCTCGATGATTCTGTATATCTTTGGCATATTCGGTTTTTTAATCCCCTTCGGAATTCTGTTTGCCGGTTGGGTGACGCTCAAAATAAGAACCGGTAATGAGCTCGACTATTTACGCTTTATTATGAGTTTATTCGGCTTATTGCTTTTGATTACCGCAGGGTCAGGTCTGGCCAATCTCTATCTAGAGCCGAAGATGTCCTTAATCCAACTGCCTTATTCTGCTGGTGGTGTTTGGGGTTATGAGTTTAGTGATTGGCTGGTGGGAGCCATTGATTTATTAGGTGCGACTTTAGCATTACTGGTTTTGTTTGCAGTGGCGTTTAGCATGTTGAGCAGTTGTTCTTGGCTTGCGATTATTGAAACAACAGGACATAAGGCTTGGTTGTTGGCTGAATACGTGCGTGCTTTGGTGCAAGGTAAGGTTATTGAATCTGATCGATTTAAGTCGACCGTGCAATCGTTGAAGGATAGGAAGGCCAGCGTTGGTCAAAGCCAGCCAGCGGTCACCAAAAAATCAGTGAGTAATCCACTTAAACAAATTATCGCCAAACAACTGGCTAAAACCCAAGGACAAGCAAGTCCTGGAAAATCCGCTACAGGCCTGTCTGATGAAGCATTACAGACATTAGGCACACAAAGCAATCGTGAAAATGCGCCTAAGGCTGAGCCATTGTTGGATACGGAATCTGCAGGTTCTGATGTGAAAACGGCTGTCAGAGTCGGTGAGAAACAAGCGCCCAACACGACTTTACCATTTGTCCAGTCTGGAGATTTACCAGGTTTAGATTTATTAGACCCGCCGATGCTTTATGAAGAAGGTTTTTCTAAAGCCGAGTTGACGGCTCTGTCTAGTTTGTTAGAGCAGCGATTATTAGAGTTTGGTGTCACAGCACAGGTTGAATCCGTTCAGCCTGGGCCTGTCGTCACACGTTTTGAGATCTTACCTGCGCCGGGTGTTAAGGTCAGTCAAATCAATAATCTGGCGAAAGATTTAGCCCGTGTACTTTCCGTGCAGTCCGTGCGAGTGGTCGATGTGATTCCAGGTAAGGCGGTGGTTGGCATTGAAATTCCCAATGAACAACGTGAAATTGTTAGCTTTAGTGATGTCCTCGCTTCAGAAGAATTTCAGTCTGCCAGCTCACCATTAAGCATCGCTTTAGGCAAAGACATCGCCGGTAAGCCCGTGGTGGCGGATATTGGCAAAATGCCGCACTTATTGGTTGCAGGAACGACAGGTTCCGGTAAGTCGGTTGGGGTCAATAGCATGATTCTTAGCCTATTGTATAAAAGCACGCCAGAGCAAGTTCGCATGATTATGGTCGATCCTAAAATGCTTGAACTGTCTATTTATGATGATATTCCGCATCTATTAACGCCCGTGGTCACCGATATGAGTGAAGCTGCGAACGCCTTAAGATGGTGCGTTTTTGAGATGGATCGCCGTTATCAGTTGATGGCTAAATTGGGTGTCAGAAACATCGCCGGCTATAACGTAAAAGTAAAAGCGGCCATTGATGCCGGCAAGCCGATTATCGATCCAATCTACGCACAGGTTGCCAACTATGGCCATGACGTAGGTGAAGCACCGCCAACACTGGAAACCTTGCCTTATATTGTGGTGGTGGTCGATGAATTTGCCGATATGATTATGGTGGTCGGTAAAGAGGTTGAGCAACTGATTGCTCGAATCGCTCAAAAAGCCCGTGCCGCGGGGATTCATTTAGTTTTAGCGACTCAGCGGCCTTCGGTAAATGTCATTACTGGTTTGATTAAAGCCAATATTCCGACCCGTATGTCTTTTATGGTGAGCACAAAGATTGATTCACGAACTATTCTCGACCAAGGCGGCGCTGAACAATTATTGGGTATGGGGGATATGTTATTCCTACCGCCAGGTTCAGGCAGTCCAAAACGTGTGCATGGTGCCTTTATGTCGGATGATGAAGTTCATCGTGTGGCAGATTTTGTGCGTTCACAAGGCGCACCACAATATCTGGAAAGCATTACTCAAGGGCTTACTAAGCCGGATAGTGGCGGTGGACCAGGTGCGGATGCAGAAAGTGATGAACTGTATGATCAAGCGGTTGAATTTGTCGTGCAAGGTCGCAGGGTTTCAATATCTTCGGTACAGCGCCACTTTAGAATCGGTTATAACCGCGCCGCGAGAATTGTTGAAACCATGGAATCTTCCGGGGTTATCTCGACCGCAGGCTCAAACGGCAATCGTGAAGTCTTGGCGCCTAAACCACAAGAATAACGAAACAAAGCTAATATTTAAAAGCCAATATTAAAAACCAATCATTAAACAAAGAGTGTTTTTACAGCATGAAAATAAACAATCTATTACGATGGATACCACAATGGACACAGGCTTCTGCAATGGCCTTGTTGCTGAGTTTGTCAAACAGTGTTCATGCCGAACATGCTTTGCAAACTTATGTGAATAATCTCAAAACTTTCAGTGCTGATTTTGAACAAATCCAACCCGATGAAACGGTGTTTGAACTGAATAAATCGTACGGCCACTTTGAACTGAACCGTCCTGGACAATTAGTTTGGGAATATTTAAAACCAGAACCGCAAAAAATTGTTGTCGATGGCGTTAACTTATGGGTTTTTGATAAAGACTTGGATCAAGTGACCGTGCGACCGATTGAAGATATTAAAGGCGATATACCTTTAAGCTGGCTGCTTTATAGCGATAAAATCGAGAGTAAGTTCACCATTATCGATGGCGGTCAGCGTGTTGGTAAACGCTGGTATAACCTGACGCCTAAAAAAGCCACCTATTTCCAAAGCATCGAAGTAGGCATGTTAGACGGTGAAATGGTCGAGGTTTGGATGTATCAAAGTTCAGACAATGTGATTAAAGTGCGCTTTAAAAATATAGAATCGAATGTTGTCATTCCTTTGGAAGTCTTTCAGTTTCAGTTACCTGAAGGCGTTGATTTGATTGGTGAACCACTGTAATGTCTGTCTACCAACCGCTGTCAGACCGTCTGCGTCCTAAAGTTCTAGAAGGCTTTGTCGGCCAGACACATCTTTTAGGGCCCAGGCGAGCATTGTCGCGGATGTTAGAGACCGGTAGTTTGCACTCTATGGTTTTTTGGGGGCCGCCCGGGGTGGGTAAAACCACTCTGGCACGTCTGATTGCATTACAGTCCGATTTGCAATTTATCAGTCTGTCGGCGGTATTGGATGGCGTGAAGGATGTCCGTCTTGCGGTTGAGAAAGCCAAGTTACATCGAGAGCAATTTAAGCAGGGCACACTGTTATTTGTCGACGAGGTACATCGATTTAATAAAGCTCAACAAGATGCGTTTCTGCCTTTTGTTGAAGATGGCACGTTTGTGTTTATTGGTGCCACCACCGAAAACCCCTCTTTTGAACTGAATAATGCCTTGCTGTCGCGGGCGCGTGTCTATGTATTACGCACCTTAGATGAGGAAGAGTTGGCGCAGGTTTTGGAGAGTGGTCGTCTTTTATTAGAGCAGGATTTAAGTCAGGCTTTTATGGAGTCTCATCCAGACATAAGGGTTGAACTTCGTATTGAAGAAGACGCTCGTGAACTGTTGATTGTGGCGGCCGATGGCGATGCGCGTCGTTTGCTGAATAATCTAGAACAAGCCATGGATTTCGTTGATATTGCAGGTATAGATGACGTGGACGATATGAACGATATCGAAAACACAGAGTTATCAGGCCTGGTAACTTTATCGAAAGCCGCTTGCAAAGAAGTCATTCAAGGCGGTGTTAGACGTTTTGATAAGGGTGGAGAAGCCTTTTATGACCAAATATCCGCGTTACATAAATCAATTCGCGGTTCTGATGCCAATGCTGCTTTGTATTGGCTAGTGCGCATGTTAGATGGGGGTGTCGATGCCCGCTATCTAGCGCGACGTTTAATTCGTATGGCCAGTGAAGAGATTGGTAATGCCGATCCCAAAGCTCTGCAAATTGCCGTCAATGCCGCGGAAGCCTATGAACGTTTAGGTTCACCAGAAGGCGATTTAGCACTGGCGCATGCCGCCACTTATTTAGCGGTCGCGCCTAAGTCGAATGCGGTTTATATGGGATACAAAGCGGTATTGGCTGAGATTAAAGAGCACGGCTCTTATGAAGTGCCTCTGCATCTGCGGAATGCGCCGACTAAATTAATGGCCGAATTGGATTATGGCAAAGGTTATCGTTATGCGCATGATGAGTCAGAAGCTTTTGCTGCCGGAGAGTGTTATTTCCCAGATGAGATGGCCGAAAAATCTTATTATCAGCCGGTAGAAAGAGGGCTGGAAATTAAAATTTCCGCTAAGATGGAACATCTACGAAACTTAAATGAAAACGCAATTTTTAAACGTCGTTCATAATTTATAAGTAAAGATCCAATGAATGACAAAGTGACTTAAAGGACTCGCGACATGATGACAGGACTAGGATGGTTTGCAATCGCGATGGGCGGTGCTTTAGGTGCAAGCGCTCGCTTTGCGATGTCGCATCAGATCTATCAGTGGTTTGGGCGAGACTTTGCATGGGGTACCTTGTCTGTCAATGTGTTGGGCTCTTTTGTAATGGGTCTGATCGCGGTGTTATTGGTGCAGAAGTTTGAGGTCTCTACTGAATGGCGCGCTTTTGTCATGGTCGGATTTTTGGGCGCTTTTACCACCTTCTCAACCTTCTCTTATGAAACCATGCAGTACATCGAAATTGGTGAAATCAATAAAGCCTTTATGAATATTGCAGTCAGTATCGTTACGTGCCTCCTTGCTGTATGGGCAGGCATGCTTGCCGCTCGTCAGTTTTAACAAAAAACACTTCTCTTATTTAATCCTTTATCCAAAAACAGTAGAATCAACTATTCAATTTACTTTTAGAAAGCTTTTACGAGTACCCTTATCATTGATAACGGTTTAGAAAATGCTATCAAGGAAAACAAAGTATGACGAACACCGAAACCACTCTACAACACACCGCTTTATATGACTTGCATCAAGCGCTTGGCGCCAAATTAGTGCCTTTTGCGGGCTATGCGATGCCTGTTCAGTATCCCCTCGGCATTAAAAAAGAGCATCTGCATACGCGCGCAAAAGCCGGTTTGTTTGATGTCTCTCATATGGGGCAGGTTCTGTTAAAAGATGATAAAGCCGCCGCCGCTTTAGAAACCTTAGTGCCCGTTGATATTATTGATTTGCCTGAAATGCAGCAACGTTATGCCTTGTTCACTAATGAACAGGGTGGGGTGATGGATGACTTGATGGTCACCAATACCGGTGACTCTCTGTTTTTGGTGGTCAATGCTGGCTGTAAAGAACAAGACATCGTCCACCTACAAAAGCATCTAGCGAATCAATGTGAAATTGAGGTATTAGAAGACCGTGCATTACTGGCTTTGCAAGGGCCTATGGCAGGCGCGGTGTTAGCCAAACTCGCACCCGAATCAACCGAAATGGTTTTTATGACCGCGAAAACATTGATTTTAAATGGTGTTGAGTGTTTTGTGACGCGTTCAGGTTATAGCGGTGAAGATGGTTTTGAAATCTCTGTCGCCAATAATGACGCCGAGGGGTTAGCGCGTCTTTTATTGGCTGACGATGCGGTAGAGATGATTGGTTTAGGCGCGCGTGATTCACTGCGCTTAGAAGCGGGCCTGTGTTTATACGGCCATGAGTTAGATAACGACATTTCACCCGTTGAAGCCAGCCTATTCTGGGCTTTATCCAAATCACGTCGTGCTGATGGCAGTAGACCTGGCGGCTATCTTGGCGCTGAAATTATTATGGCGCAAATGGCCGAAGGTGTCGAGCGTAAACGGGTTGGTTTAAAACCTTTAGGTAAGATGCCCGTGCGTGATGGTGCTGAAATTCTCGATGAGCATGATAATGTCATTGGTTTAGTCACCAGTGGAGGATTTGGCGTCACTTTAAACAGCCCTGTGGCGATGGGCTATGTGCCAACCGAATTTTCTCAAGTGGGCACAAAACTGCAAGCGCTCGTTAGAAACAAAAAAGTACCGCTAGAGGTTGTGAAGTTACCTTTTGTAAAACAAAATTATTATCGTGGTTAATATGTGATCTTAAGCACTATTTAGACGATTTGACCCTAAAATTTAAGGTTTAAAACAAACTGACCAGGCCTGGTCAATTCAACAAAAACAAATCAAAACACAAAGTTAAGGAGAGACTCAATGAGCGATATTAAATATAGTGCAGAGCACGAATGGATTAAAGACAACGGCGACGGTACGGTATTAATCGGTATTACCGATTTTGCGCAGGAACAGCTTGGTGACTTGGTGTTTGTTGAATTACCAGATATCGGCACAGAGATTAACAAGGGGGAAGAGATTTCAGTGGTTGAATCCGTTAAGGCTGCCACTGATCTATTTGCACCTGTCGATGGAACCGTTGTTGAAGTCAATGAAGCACTTGATGATGAGCCTGAATTGATTAATGAAGATGCCATGGCGAACTGGATTCTTAAGGTTGAGCTTTCTGACCCTTCTGATTTAGACGATTTGATGGATGAACATGCCTATAATGAATTAACAGAAGAGTGATTTTTAAATTATCACGCAGCCTGTTATGGATGGATTAAATACCGGAGAATAGAAAATGACCCAAACCACTTTATCGCAGTTAGCGACTTGTTCATTGGATGAGTTGCAGCAAAGTGAAAAGTTCGTAACGCGCCATTTAGGGCCTGATAACGATGAACAGCTTGCCATGTTAAGTGCCTTAGGCATGGCTTCATTAAGTGAACTGATCGATAAAGTAGTACCGGGTTCAATTCGCCGCCAGCAACCGATGGATTTGGCTGATGGGTTGACTGAACAGCAGTCTTTGGACAAACTCAAAACCATCGCCAACAAAAATATCGTGCTCAAATCCTATATCGGAATGGGCTACTACAACACTTTCACCCCACCCACCATTCAGCGTAATATCCTAGAAAATCCAGCTTGGTACACCGCGTACACCCCTTATCAAGCCGAAATATCGCAAGGCCGTCTTGAGGCGATGCTGAACTTTCAAACCATGGTTTCAGACCTCACCGGTTTAGAGTTGGCCAATGCGTCTATGTTGGATGAAGCGACCGCTTGCGCCGAAGCCATGACGCTTTGTCAGCGGATGAGTAAATCGAAAGGTAAGGTATTTTTTGTGGCAGATGATTGTCACCCACAAAATATAGAGGTGGTACAAACCCGCGCGGAACCTTTAGGCATTGAGGTCGTGGTCGGTAATCCAAGAAACGGTTTTGCGGATTACGATCTGTTCGGGGTGCTTTTACAGTATCCAGGAACCTATGGAGAGGTCACAGACTTTAGTGAACTCATTGAACAAGCCCATGCCAAGAAAGCCTTGGTGGCCATGTCAGCAGATTTATTGGCTTTAACTTTACTTAAAACACCTGGAGAGATGGGGGCGGATGTCGCCATCGGTAATACTCAGCGCTTTGGTGTGCCGCTCGGTTATGGTGGGCCACATGCGGCTTATATGGCGACAAAAGATAGTTTTAAACGTTCTATGCCAGGGCGGTTAATTGGAGTCTCTTTAGACAGTCGCGGAAAAAAAGCCTATCGTTTAGCTTTGCAAACCCGTGAGCAACATATTCGCCGCGAGAAGGCGACCAGTAATATATGCACCGCTCAGGCCTTGTTAGCGGTTATGGCGGGTATGTATGCGGTTTATCATGGGGCAGAAGGGCTGACTAAAATCGCCTATCGTGTGCATCGTTATACCCAGGTATTTGCCAACGGTTTAATGCCGTTAGGCCTTAACGTTACTAATAAAAACTATTTTGATACGCTGAGTATTGCTGTGCCAGGCAAGGCAGCGGCCATTCAGCAAACGGCGATTGATCTGGGTTATAACCTTAGGCCGATAGATGCTGACAATGTGGGTGTTTCATTTGATGAAACCACCACCATTGAAGACGTTAAGGGACTTTGGCAGGTGTTTGCAGGTGAGCAGGCGGTTAGCTTAAATGCCGAGGAGTTGATTAAAGATCAAGCTCCAGTCATTGGGAATGAGTTGCTGCGTACTTCACTATTTTTAACCCACCCCGTGTTTCATAATCATCGTTCAGAAACCGAGATGATGCGTTATATGCGCAACTTAGCCGATAAAGACTTGGCGTTAGACCGAGCCATGATTCCGTTAGGCTCTTGCACCATGAAGTTAAATGCGGTGGCAGAGTTAATGCCCATTTCTTGGCCAGAATTTGCCAATTTACACCCTTTTGTGCCGCTAGACCAAGCCTTGGGTTATCAACAGCTGGTGGCTGAATTAGAGAATATGCTTTGCGAAGCCACCGGTTATGATGCCGTTTCACTGCAGCCAAACTCTGGTGCTCAGGGCGAGTATGCTGGTTTATTAGCGATTCGTGCTTATCATAAAAGTCGTAATGAAGGACATCGTGATGTCTGTTTAATTCCGGCTTCGGCTCATGGAACCAATCCCGCATCGGCACAGATGGTGGGCATGTCAGTCGTGGTGGTTAAAACCAATGCCAAAGGTGAAATTGACTTGCCGGATTTACAAGCGAAGCTTGAAAAGTACGCTGAAAAATTGGCCGCCATTATGATTACCTATCCATCGACGCATGGCGTGTTTGAAGAGAACGTCAGAACCGTTTGTGACCTAGTGCATCAACATGGTGGTCAGGTTTACATTGATGGCGCAAATATGAATGCCATGGTAGGGGTGGCCGCACCAGGGCAATTTGGGGGCGATGTTTCCCATCTTAACCTCCATAAAACCTTTGCTATTCCGCACGGTGGCGGTGGGCCTGGAGTGGGACCTATTGGAGTCGGTAAACATCTCGCACCATTCTTGCCGGGTTATGCCGTGGTCAATTCTGAAGATGAACCTAAGGTTGTCGGCGCAGTTTCTGCCGCACCTTGGGGCAGTGCCGGCGTATTGCCGATTAGTTGGAGTTACATTGCCATGATGGGGCGTGATGGTTTGGTCGAAGCGACTGCAACCGCCATTTTAAACGCCAACTATATCGCGCAACGTTTAGCCCCCCATTATCCTATTCTTTATAGTGATGATAATGGACGTGTGGCACATGAGTGCATTGTTGATTTGCGTCCTATTAAAGAAGAGTCCAGCATTACTGTGGATGATATCGCCAAACGTCTCATTGATTACGGTTTTCATGCTCCGACCATGTCTTTTCCTGTGGCGGGCACTTTAATGATTGAGCCAACCGAGTCGGAATCTAAAGTCGAGTTAGACCGCTTCTGTGATGCCATGATTGCCATTAAAGAAGAGATTAACGATGTCATTAATGGTGTTTTGGATGAACACGATAATCCGCTAAAAAATGCACCGCATACCGCAGACACCGTTATGGCTGATGAATGGAAACATCCTTATTCACGTCAATTAGCGGCTTACCCAGTAGAAAGTCTGCGAGAGACAAAATACTGGTGTCCTGTAGGGCGTGTGGATAATGTTTATGGCGATCGTAACTTAATCTGCTCTTGTCCTCCACTGAGTGATTACCAAGAAGAAGGGGAAGTATGATGAAAAAATCAGTTGTAATCAGTGTGCTTGGCAATGACTCACCAGGCCTGGTTAAATCACTTTCAAAAATAATTGTGGCGCATAATGGCGAGTGGGTAGAGAGCCGTATGGCAAGTCTCGCCGGTAAATTTGCTGGGATATTAAGAGTCGATTTGCCGGTAGAACAAATTGCAGACTTTCAAAAGACATTACAAAACGCGGATGATTTAGGTCTAAAGATTATATTTGAAGAGAGCGCGAGTACAGTCTCTTCGCCAGTTGAGAATCAATTTGAAATTGAACTCATTGGTCAGGATCAACCCGGCATCGTTCACCGTATTTCATCAGCATTAGCGTTGATTCATGCGAATGTGGATGAGTTGCACACCGAAGTGGTTGAGGCTTCAATGTCCGGAGAAAGCCTCTTTAAAGCGACTGTTAAATTGCATATAAACAGTGATGTGCAAGCCAGCGAGATTCGAGAACTTTTAGAAGCCTTGGCGAATGAGTTGATTGTCGATATTGAACTGGTGGAAACAGGTGTTTGATGATTGCAGAACCTCTGCATAATTTAATTCAAGAAGTGTTAAAATATCCCGCAAAATTGATAGGTTAAAAGGTTAAGAAGACCTTACCACTGAACAAATTACTGAATAAACCAAATAGAGAATTCCAATGTTAGACGCAAAGCTACTGAGATCAGATTTAGAAACGGTTGCCGAAAAATTAAAAGCACGTGGTTACACCTTAGACGTGGCAACGATTCAGACGCTAGAAGCGCAGCGTAAAGAATTTCAGGTGAAAGCCCAAAGCTTACAAGCAGAAAGTAATAGTCGTGCTAAAGGCATTGGTAAAGCAAAAGCCCAGGGTGAAGACATTGCCCCTTTGTTGGCAGAAGTCAGTTCATTAAAAGCCCAACTTGAAGAGGCCGAAAAAGCTTCTGCCGACGTTCAAGCAAAATTAGAAGTTATCTTTTCGAGCATTCCAAACTTGCCACATGAGTCAACGCCTGCCGGATTAGAGGAAGAAGATAATGTTGAACTCAAAAAGTGGGGCACGCCTGCGGAGTATGATTTTGAGGTTAAAGATCATGTCGATTTATCGGAAGCGCGTGGTTGGTATGACAACGATGCTGCCGTTAAAGTCACCTCGGCGCGTTTCTCGGTTTTAAAAGGCCCTATGGCTAAGATGCAACGCGCTTTAACGCAGTTTATGTTGGACACTCATGCCAATCATGGTTATGAAGAAGTTTATGTGCCTTACCTAGTGAATCAAGAAAGTTTACGTGGCACAGGACAGCTGCCTAAGTTTGAAGCAGATTTATATAAAATCAGTAAACATGATGAACATGACACCAGTGATCGTGACCTTTATTTGATTCCGACTGCCGAAGTACCGATTACCAACCTAGTGCGTGATGAGATTTTAGACGAAAGTACCTTACCGCTTAAGTTTGTGGGACATACACCTTGTTTCCGTTCAGAAGCGGGCTCTTATGGTCGTGATACCCGTGGTCTGATTCGTCAGCATCAGTTTGAAAAAGTCGAGATGGTACAAATTGTTCATCCTGATAAATCATTAGAAGCTTTAGAAGAGCTAACTGGGCATGCGGAAGCTATTCTGCAAAAGCTAGGCTTGCCTTACCGCTTAATGGCTTTGTGTGCCGGTGATATCGGTTTCTCTGCTGCTAAAACATATGATTTAGAAGTTTGGTTACCAGGGCAACAGCTTTATCGTGAAATCTCATCTTGTTCAAGTTTTGAAGATTTCCAAGCACGTCGTTTGATGGCGCGTTTCCGTTCAGGACAAGAGAAGCCTCAATTAGTGCATACTATTAATGGTTCTGGGCTGGCAGTAGGACGTACCTTAGTTGCCATTTTAGAAAATTACCAAAATGCAGATGGCACCGTAACGGTTCCTGAAGTGTTACGTCCTTATATGGGCGGCGTAGAAAGTATCTAATTTGGTTTAAAAACTGATTTAGAATGACTATTAGAACTACTATTAAAAGCGACCAGGCCTGGTCGCTTTTTTTATACCCTAAATTTAGCACTTTAAATAGTGCTTGCTCTGCTAGTGCGACTCAGTAAAATCAAAAAACACCGTTTTAAAATCCTGAACTTTGCCATCTCGGATAACAATACCTTCAGCGGTAAGCAATTCAATTTTGCGATCTGACCCAAAAGCATAGCCTCCGAGCCGACCATCGGCATTGACCACGCGATGACAAGGCACGGTAATCGGATTAGGATTACGGTTCATAGCATTGCCCACGGCTTGATAAGCTTTACAATTTAAAGCCTGAGCAATCGCTTTATAGGTCGTAAGACGCCCCTTGGGAATTTTAAGCAGCAGTGCATAACACTGCTCATTAAACGTTAAGTGATTGTTTTGCTTAGGTTTGGATTTCATGGGTTTGACCAGGCCTGGTTAATTACATAAATTTTACATAAATATCACCAAAACGTCTTGCAATAATCTCTCATATCTCTATAATACGCAACATCAAAACAAGGTGGACTGGCTGAGTGGTTTAAGGCGGCAGTCTTGAAAACTGTTGTGGGTTTGTAGCCCACCTGGGGTTCGAATCCCTAGTCCATCACCATATTTGAGAACCCTGCGTAATTTTTTGGATTATGTGGGGTTTTTTTATGCCTATTGAGAAGTAAAGTTCATTAATTTAATGATTGAGATACTTCTCTAGAATCTGATGGGCTTGCATCGGTTTGTCGAAAAAGTATCCCTGAATCTCTTGACAGCCTTCTGTTGCCAAGAAATCTAACTGTGTTTCAAGCTCTACACCTTCAGCGATAGTATCCAAACCAAGCGCTGTTGCCATTGCAATAATCGCCCTCACTAACGACAGGTTGCTTTCATCAACGAACAATTCGCGAATGAACAATTGATCTATTTTGAGCTTGGTCATCGGAAAATGCTTTAAATAACTCAACGAGGAGTAACCCGTACCAAAATCATCCAATGCTAATTTAAAACCGACAACCCTTAACTTAAGCAAATCATTCAAAATCGATGAAGATCTATCCACCAAGAGACTCTCTGTTATCTCCAGTTCAATCCACTGGGGATCTAGTTCTAATTTTTCCGCATAAGCGATTAGGTTATCAATAAAGTTCTTTTTACGAAATTGTACCGGGGAGAGGTTGATGGCCATCGTTATTGGCGACAGCTCCGTTAACTGCCAGGCTTTTAATTGATGAAAGGCCGTTTGATAAATCCAGTCACCGAGCGGTATCATTAAGCCTGAATCCTCTGCTTCTGGAATAAAGTCAGCGGGTGAAATTATCCCTTTTTGTGGGTGGTTCCAACGAATCAAGGCCTCCACGCCACTTATCTTGTGGCTTTTTGAATTTATTTGCGGCTGATAATACAGTTCAAACTCTTGTTGAGATAGAGCCTTTCGCATATCTGTCTGCAAAATAAGACTTTTCACAATACGTTCAGTCATTTTATTTGCATAAGGTTGGTGTTGATTACGACCCTTTTGCTTCGCAACATACATTGCTGCATCCGCATGACTCATTAAAAATTCTGCACTAGAGCCATCTTGTGGGTAAGTCACGCTTCCAATGGACAAGGTAATAAAGATTATCTTTTCTTCAATTTCAAAGGGTAATTTGAACGCTTGACGAATACTACTGATGACCCTTTCAATATCATTTTCACACTCTAAATCCACTAGTAAAATACTGAATTCATCCCCTCCAAATCGTGCAATCGTATCATTGGCTCTGACACATTTGAGGATTCTAGAAGCCACCTCTTGCAGAATAACGTCACCAAATTGGTGCCCCAACGTATCATTGACCTTTTTGAAATGATCAATGTCGACAAAAAGCACGGACAACAAGGTTTTCTTACGCTTTGCAGAAATGATGGCCTGCTTTAAACGATCTTCAAACAAGGTTCGGTTTGCCAAGCCTGTTAAGGTATCGTAATAAGCCATATGGTTTATGTTCGCTTGCGCCTCTAGTTGCTCGGTCACATCCTCAACGAATGAAGCCACACCAATCACATTTCCTTGCTGGTCTATCAAAGGCGTGTTATACCACTCACACTGAATGATTCGTCCATCAGCCGTGCAGTTTTCATTACGGGCTTGGCCACCGCCTACCTGTTTGGACATCAAGGCTTGCCAAACCTCAAAGACATACTCTTTGTCTTTGTCTGTGATAATGAGATCCATCGCACTCTTACCGATGGCATCCTCTTTTTTATAACCAAAAATATTTTCCGCAGCCGGGTTCCAGTTAAGTACTTCAAAATTATTACCCCACTCAATGACACCCAAAGGCGTCTGTTCAAAGTGCATGAGCACTTTTTGGGTCATTTTTTTAATTTCGAGTTCTTGCTGTTTGCGTTGGGTGATATTTCTATCTACTCCTCTAAAACCAATAAGGTTTTGTTCTTTATCCAATAACGGAATGCCATTGGTTTCCAAATACACCTTTGTTCCATTTTTATGCAGGTTAGTATTTTCCATCTCGAAAAAAGGTTTTTTATGCAGTGCATATTCCTCAAATAATACTGAAAGTCGCTTTGCTTCATCTTCAGGCATCAAATCAAATGGCGACTTACCCAAGAGCTCTTCAGGCTCATAACCGAGGAAATCCCTGACTTTAGGGCTTGCGTAGGTATACCTACCTTTGGCATCCAGTTCCCATATCCAATCTGTGGAGCTCTCAACCAAATGCCGAAAACGTTTTTCACTTTCAAATAGCTTGCGATTGGAACGATTTATTTTAGATTCTATTTTATCGATAAAGAGATAGATGAAGATGAACAGCACAACACTGGCAACCATACTGAATCCAATAATTTCTATTAGATGTGTCGTAAACTCTTTTTTTATCTCAGTAAGATCTTTAAAAAATACCATCTTACCAATCGGCTGGTCTGATTTTTGTTCATCCATTATTGGTAGACTATAAGTTTGATAGGTATGGTCTTTGGTCAATGCTTCTTGATATTGGTAGGAGGTTTCACCGATTTTGCATAATGCCAAACAAAACTCAGTTTGGTTAAAGAGTAGTGATGAAAAAGTGACCACTGACTTAGGCAGAAGATTCCAGTCATGCTCTCGATTCATTAGGGTCATTCCACTTTCCCAGGCTTGACGGTCAATGACTTCTTTATTAATACTGATAAATAAACCAATGTCTGAATTTTTATAGACATGCTCATAAACATGCTCAATTTCTTGGCCTAGCTCAATATATCCAAGCAGTTCCCCCTGATCGAACCAGGGCATCACAGCTCTCAAAGTCAATAAGCCAAGTGGCCCCATCTCAACGCCCCAAGCGATTTGCTGTGTTTCAGCCGCATCTAAAGCAGACTGTCGCTGAATTTGGTCGCCGTAACGTTGAGGTTGATGGACGCGTAAATAGTTCACTAAGTTCGGTTGGTGAATGTAAAAATGTGAGATGTGGTTTTGTTGTAGTATTTGAAAATGACTGTTTAAATGTTTCAATAAACGCACTTTATTCTGGCTGCGCATGTCCGCTTGGAGCTCTTTATCCTGCTCAAGTATCTGCAAAAAAACCACTATTTTTTCTTTTTCAAACTTTGTTGTGGCTTCATATAACTGACGTGCAGAATCGAATTTCTGATGTAAATGTTGTTCGGTATAGCGTTTTTCTAACGTTAGTTGGGAAAACACAAAGCCTGTAATCATCGTGAGCAATATAATGATTATAGGGGTTAGTAGAAGCGTTTTTAATGACAGTTGTTTTTTCATATTCTCACTTAAACGATGTGTTTTTTTGATGATTAAATAAATCGAGAGTATAGAAAATACTACTCTCAAACTTATTTAATGTCCAGAATCATGGTACGTGTTTACTTGATGGCAAAGGGTAGTACTACCTAGGTGTTTCGATCATAAAATGTGAAACAATTAATTGTGCTTTCTTACTTCTGCTTTTATTAAGCTTTAACTTTGTTAGTCATGCTTAAATTGCAACAAACTTCTCAAAATCAAACCTCTACAAGAAAGTTTGTTCAACCTCAGGGTAGATCTTTTACACGAATTTTTTATTGTCAAAAAAGAAAATAGATTTAGCCAGTTGAATATGAAAAACGATATTTTGAGAAGCTAGAAAGAGTCCAGAAACTAGGGACTTGCCAGCCGAGTTAGGCTTGTCCTTCGTGGGGGTGTGCCCTCTATTTGTCAAATCAATATCTTAGATTGGTTTTTACTACTGTCCTGACTTTTATCGAGTTTGGCTGCTTACATTTAAATGCATAGATTCATGAGTAAAATCGAGTTTACTCTTTGCTCAGAGTTTTTGTACTCATTGAAATAGAGGTTTGCTAAGGAATTGACCGCATCAAGCCAGTAAGTTTTGGTGCTTTAGGCTGTTGGTTTAATGACTCTGATAAATCAAAATGTCACGTCTCGGGATTAAATTTACGCTGTTTTTTGTCACCAATATTTAGTTCTGAACCACAATGTAACTTTGGCAATTATGCTTCAGATAGTTGTTTCTATAAATATCCGCCATTTTTTTTGTGTGAAAACCCGTTTTAATAAGGTAAGGCAATTCATTATTAGGCTCACTATTTAAATCTGGGTAGGCCTGTTGAATTGTTTGTAGGCTTTGTTGATTGTTTGGTATGACTAAAACACAATATTGTTCAACGTTGGAGCTATTCAAAATATACGAATTAAGTTGCTCTAGTACTTCTGTAATCAGCAGCTTATTGTCATCTGTTTGTTGTTTATCGCTGTGAATCAATAGCTGGATTAAATCTGCAAGTTTAGAGACTTGATCGCCAGCAGGTGAGCTGGATAAATAATGGCTAATGGATTGGTTTAATCCTGAAAGGATATTATGTACTTCAGAGGGCTCATGATTTTGTGAAAATTTTTCTAGCGCGACGTAATCAATTGAGTCATCCCAGCTATGTAATACTTCGTCTAAAATTTCTTTTTCTACGGACGTTATTTTTTGGTCGAGAAGGGCTATTTTCAAAATAATTTCACGAATGTCTTCCCGTTCATTGGGGCTGGTAAATGAACTGGCAAGATTCCCTAGTTCTGATGTTTCTTTCATGAGGTAAAGTTTTACTTTCTTCCAAAAGTTATTCGCTCGAATATCGGTTACCCAGAATCCACTCCCGACTAATACCATAAACATCGTCATTGACAGCCATATGCCACTGCTGACTAAACCATTAAAGGATTGTTCAATATAGCTTGAGGCTATAAAAAAAGAGAGCGTGATAAGTCCTACACCCTGAGCAATTAAACTGATGCTTTCGGCAACATCTTTTTTATGTTTACGTTTCCAAACCTTGTTGGCGCGTAAATAGGATTCAATTGTGATAAGTGCAAGTGTTATCCAGGCAATTATTGAAACGTTTTCAATCATGTTATCTCTTGGTTTTAGTCTTGTTAGCCGTTAATCGGCTATTGTTGTAAATGTGATTGTTTCACTCAGTGAACCTGCATTGAAGTCACCGTACTGTATGGTTTCATCCATGTCTTTGGCATGAACCTTCCAAGCATACCAACCATCTTTTTTGAGTATCTCTTTAGGTAAAGTGAATTGCGTTTGATTAAGCGTTTTACTCGCGTAAACCTTTTCGCCTGTCCAGTTATCTTTTATAAAAATTTGATAGTATTTTGCCTGGTCGACTGGCTGCCACTTTAGTGTAGGAGTGAGCGTGATCTCTGTGGCTTTATCAACAGGGTAATTGATTTTTGCAGAAGCAATAATGTAGTCCACATTTACTTCATCTTTATATTGGTGTATTTGACCAGAATGGGTTGTTACAACAGCCTTAAAGGTACCTTTAGTCAGGTTTTTAGTAAAAGGTATTTGTGTAATAAATACCTTTTTGTCCGCTATATTTTTTCCATTAACGGTCTTTGCAGCTAGATAGCGATAAGTGTTCTGGTTAATTTCACCAAGCTCGCTGTCTTCTGGGGTCAATACCTTTATAGAATCCAAATTATTGTAGTGGTGTGTTGCATAAACGAGCATTAGAAAGGGGGTTCGGTCAGGCCAGTTGCAATAATGAATATCAAAAAAACCTAATTCATCTTTGTGCCAATCCTTATGGATTTGATTGCTTGCAAATGCTTGTTGAGATGGCAGGGTGCAAACGAGCACTGTGCTTATTGCTAGACATTTTATTTTAAGCACAGAATATCCTGTTTGAGAATAAGTAAACAATGCTGTACTTTAATTGATTAACCGAGCCAGTGGGTAATTTGTAATTTTAATGTGCTGATAAATATGGTTTATTTGGTAGTGTGTTGCGTAAAAAAGTGTATTGGTATGGTGTGTTTAGCAAGTTACATATTTGATATGTAATCCTTACAAAAAAAACGAGTTGTTTATTAAAACAGACTCGCTTTTTGGATAGGTTTTTATGAAGGATGGTTTAAAGTTACTTACTTAGCTTTATAGCTGTAAGGGGCGGGGGTGGCTGTATATTTAGTTAAATCCGTTTGAAGGTTTTTGACTTGACCTTGAATCGTTAATTGCTGCTCGGTTAGAAGGCGTAGCTGCACTTTGAGTTCATTTAACGTCTGGTTAAGCGTTTGATTAATGGCTTGGGTATTCTCAGATTTACCGAGTGGCGCTTTGCTCGCTAAGCTTGCTTGAATCGCCTTCAGTGTTTTTTCCTGTTTTCTGACAATCCAACTGATGTCATTTAATTTTTTGACCTGCGCTGGCATTAAGCTTGTCGTTGCGCTGCTTGCAAGCGTTGTCGCCTGGAGTTTTTGCTGTTCGGCGAGTATTTTTTCAACCAGTTTTTTGATATCCGTATAGTCTATCTTCATTTGTTCAGATGTTACAGAAGGGGTGGCTTCTGGCTTCTGGTACTCATTCACGTTAGTATGATTTTCTACTGCCGGTACCGCTTTATCTAAGTGCGGGACGGTAGTATGCATGTCTACTGTTTGTTTTGCCTCTGGCTGATTATCGACTTCTGTTTGAGCTGCTACATCCAGTGTTTGCTCACTATTACTCTTGATGTCTTCACTAAGGGTTGTGTGTTCATCTTTAGAGGGAAGTTCGTTAAGGGCTGGGTGAATAGTGATGGGCGTATTGAAGGTTTTTTTCATGCGCATAATGTCGGCACTTAAGGCTTCAATGAGAGAAGATAATTCATCGACTTTGAGGGTTATTTTTTTACTCAATAAGTTACTTTCAATCTGGATAATATCCAGTGTTTCACCTTTAAATTGACTGTTTTGTTTGTTGGTCTCATAGAAGAAATAGCCAATCACACTTAGTGCAATAACATTCACGACGACGGATCCAGTCATTAATGCTATAAAAGTCGTTTTAGCGGATTGTATCTCTTTTGAGGTAGTGCGAATAGATTGACGCCAATTGTAGTTAAACTCTTCCAACTCTAGACTTTGCGATTTGAGTTGTTCAGCCATTTTAATGGCCGCTTTGGCGGCTAAATGACTTTGAAGCGAAGCTTCTTGAGCCGTTTTAGCGGTTTCAAGTGCAATTAGGTCAGCATCTATTGAAGTTGTTTCGTCACTTTTAAGCTGCGAATTTTGAGATGAAACTTTTTGAGCATTATCGTTCAATTGTTGCGTGCTCTCTTCTAGCTGTTCAACTTCTTGTAGTAAATCGTCAACGATATTACTCATGGTGTTACCTATTTAATAAGATGTGTGATGGTTGGCTCAATTGAGTCATTATGAACTTAGTCATTAAGGTCTGAAATTCTTGCTTTAAGACTTTCATTTATGGCTTTTAAACTTTTGTTTTTCGCTTGAATGCCATGTAAACGCTCGGCAACTTCAGGAGACGACAGCTGTGTTTCAAGTTCATTTAAGTCAACGCTGTACCCCGCATTTTTGGCGGCTTCAAAAGCGCGTTCGGCCGCAACAAAAGTGGCTTCGATAGCTTGTTGAATTTTTTCAGCAGATTCATGCGCCTTCTGCGAGGTTGCCAGTGCAAGCAGGGTCGCTTCTTGGGCTGTATTCTGCACTTGTGATGCGATTTCTTGGATTTCTTGGTCTATTTCAATTGCTTCTTCCATGCTCGTAACGGATTGGCTTGCTTGTTCAATCATCTGATTGTCATTAGCCGTTTCAATATCCGTGGCGAGTGTGGCACCGGTAGCTTCGTCAGCCGTTTCGTCACTTCTCATCTCATCCTCGACAATGTCCATTGCTGAGGTACTTATCGAATCCGCCTCATTAACTTCATTAGAAATATTATCCAGAGTTTCAGTGGCTAATTCGTCAGTCGGTAGCTCAAAATCCATGTCCATCGCTTCATCAGCGGGCATTTCGTCTGTGGCGTCATCGGTAGGCGTATCTGTATCAATATCCACATCATCAGCCGTATCAGCTTGCGCCATCATTGCATCGATATCTTCAATATCTGTCATCTCTAGTGAAACGTCTTCAGTGACATCAACCGTTTCAGGTTCAGATAATTCTTCAGGGGTTGCATTTGTGCTATCCATCTCTTCGATAATATCATCGCTAACGTCAATGCTATCAACCTGTTCGGTGTCATCTGGCAGGTCAACTTGCGCTAGCCTATCGTCAATACTTTCAATATCATCAAGTTCTGGAATTTCGCTATCCGTCTCATCAGTAGTACCATCGATAACTTCGCTGGAAAGTTCAGCAGCAACTTCTGTGACTTCATTGGGCATATCAGTAATGTCAGCAGGTTCGTTAGAGTCCGTAGAATCAATTTGTTCCATTGATGTGTCGATATCAGTAATGCCTTCAATATCGTCCAAATCTAGATTGTCTAAATCGATATCTTTTGAAGCTTGATTGCTCGGGATGTCGGTAAGAGCGATTTCGTCATCACCACTCTCCATATGTGCAAGTATATCTTCAATATCATCTTCACTGGTGTCTGTCATTGCCTCGGTGTCATCTTGGAGGTCAATTTTAGGTTCTAGCGTTGTTTCGCTTGTAGGGTCTGCGACTTCAACCTCAACCTCTGTTTCACTATCACTTTCCATTTGTGCCATTAGGGCTTCTATATCCTCTAAATCCATCGCGTCAGAGTCATCGGCTGAAGGTGTCGGAGTCGTGGCAATCTCAATGGTATCATCCATGTCGGTTGGAATGTCATCCAGGCTACTGAGAAAATCATCCATGTCGATATCCGTCAGGTCAGCGGGCGTTGCAGCTTGCTCTTCTGGTAATTCGCCCATCATTTCCAACATTTCTTGGGTGGCTAGATCATCTTTTTGACTGTTTAAATCCGACATGACAGATATTCCTATAAGCTTAATTTGATAGTGATTGGGTATCAGGAAGCATTTTTTATGCCATTTTTTTGGCTGGTTTAAGCCTAGGGTGGTAGAGAGAATTCCGGCAATAGATTGAATTCAAGCCATTGTCCGGATACAGGATGGGTAAAGCTCAAGCTAGTTGCGTGTAAAAGTAGTCGTGAGGACATTTTTAGTGTAATTGGATCGGCATATAGGTTGTCACCTAATATAGGGTGCCCTAATGATTTCATATGTAATCTGAGTTGATGAGAGCGACCTGTAATAGGCGTGAGTTCGACGAGAAATTGATCATTGCTTTGTTGTAGGGTTTTCCAGTGAGTTTGTGCTGATTTACCTTGTTTAAAGTCAATCATTTGCAGGGGGCGGCGATCCCAGTCGCAACGCATGGGTAAGTTGATAGAGCCTTGTTCTGCGGATGGCAAGCCGGCACTGATGGCTTGATAAGTTTTGGAGGTTTCACGCTCCTGGAATTGACGACTGAGCGCACGGTGTACATCGGCATTTAAGGCAAGAACCATTAAGCCCGAAGTATCCATGTCTAAGCGATGCACAATTTTGATCTCTGGATAAATCAGCTGTAAGTGTGACAACAAACACTCGTGTTTTTCAGGGCCTCGGCCGGGTACAGAGAGTAAACCGCTCGGTTTGTTAGCAATCACAATGTCCTCATCTGCATAATGAATCCAGCTAGAGTCAAAGGTAAATTGGTTCGGGAAAGTCGTTGATGTGTGCATTTTATGAATAGGCCTTGTAAACTATTGCCTTATTTTAAACCAAGGTGTCTATTGAAATGAGTGATATGTCGAAAAAGGTCTCTGTCCTATTTGTGTGTTTGGGCAATATTTGCCGTTCGCCGACGGCGCATGGTGTTTTTAGGGACTTGGTTATCCAAGCTGGCTTAGAAGATAAGATTGAAATTGATTCTGCAGGTACGGCGGCGTTTCATATTGGCAAATCTCCGGATGGCCGATCAACCGCGGTTGCTTTAGAGCGTGGAGTTGATATGACGGATTTGCGGGCGCGCAAGGTCGATTTTGGGGACTTTTATGTGTATGACTATATCTTAGCGATGGATGATGCTAACTATGCAAACTTAATGGAGTTGGCGCTGCCAGAACATGTTGAAAAGGTACAGATGTTTTTGGACTACACTCAAGAGTTTTCAGAGTCTGAAGTGCCTGATCCTTATTACGGTGGATCGCAGGGGTTTGATCATGTGTTCGATTTAGTGGAATCCGCTTCATTGGGCTTGCTGACACATATAAAAGAAAACCATTTGAAATAAAAAAATAAATTGACCAGGCCTGGTCAATTATAGGTTTGATTTTATTTGATTGAGTTCAGCGTTCGAGTGAGCGTTTGTTTATAAAACCCGGATACAAAAACACCGCCAATTGGCGGTGTTTTTGTACGTGCAAAGTAACCAGAAAATTATGACTCTTTTGAAGTCGGTGGTGTTTTCTGTGTGGCTTCTGAGCTAGCTGCAGATTTTGGTGCGGCTGTTTCAGAAGAATCATCTTTTGCTTTGTTTTCAGTCGTTCTAGGCTTTCTTGGCCCACGAGGTCTTCTAGGTCTTCTAGGTCTAGATTTCTTCTCTGGTGCTTCTTCAGAGTCTTCTGAAGAGGCATTCGTTACGACTTCTTGAGTGTCTGCTACAACTTCGACGTCAGCGATTTTCTGAGTATCCGTTTGTGTCACTGGTTCAGCTTGGCTTTCAGTAGGCGTTTCTACAGTAGAAGTTTCAATCGTAGATTCTACCACTGCTGCTTCTACTGGCGCTTCAGTGACTATTTCAGTAGCGGTAGCTTCGGCAACTAGGTTCTCAGCTACTGGTTGAGCTTGTGCTGTTTCAACAGGAGCTTCAGTTGTCGTTTCTGCAGTTACTGGTGCCACAATATTAGTGGTTTCTACAGCGGTATCAACGGTCTGAACCACAATATTCTCATCTGCAGTTATTGCCACAACGGGTTCCGAGCGCGCTGTGCGTTCCGAGCCTGGTGCGGGTGATTCAATTGATAATGTTTCAGCATTTGCAGGTGCACGACGACGGCTGTTGTAATTGCGGCTGTTATAACGACTACGATGACGTTCTTCAGACTTTCCAGATTTATTGCCCTTACGGTCATTAGATCTTTTTTCTGTTGGCGCATCTGCACTTACAGCAGTAGTTGTGTTTTCCTCAACCGTTGGGGCTTGAGTTTCACGATCTTTATTACGATTGCGGTTTGGACGACGATTAGGCTTTCTTGGCTGCTCAGATTTTGCTTGAGAATCCTTATCTTCAGCTGCTTCAGACGGTGGACGACGCTTATTGCGCGTGTCATCACGTTCATTGCGGTTGCGATTACGACCTCCACGATTGTCATCACGTTCGTTACGGTTACGATTGTTGTTACGACGTGGGTTGCGACGAGCTGGTTTTTGAGGTTCTTCAGGCTCTTCAGATTTACCAAATAAGGAGTTCCAAACGCGAGAGAATAAACCGGGTTTTACTTCAGTTTCAACTTTCTCGACCACTTTTTTAGGCGCTTCTGTAACCGTTTCTGTTTGAGGAGCTGCTGTCTGTTGGATGTTTTTAACAGCCGGCTCTTCTTTAAGCACCTGCTGCTTGGCATCTTCTTCTTTCAGTGAAAAGTCAGGTTGTGAGATTTCTTTAATTTCATAACTGGCATTGCTTGAAACGTCTTCACCAGTGCGCGTACGCTCAATAATGTACTGTGGCGTTTCTAAATGTTCATTTGGCACAATTAGAATATGCAAGTTATGACGGTCTTCAATCAGAATCAATTGAGGGCGTTTTTCATTCAGAAGGAATGTCGCAACGTCTACTGGTAACTGTACTGTTACACGGCGCGTATTCTCTTTCATGCTCTCTTCTTCAAGCAAACGCAAGATAGAAAGACCTAAAGATTCAACACCACGGATAACCCCAACACCATGACAGCGTGGGCAGACGATTTGCGTTGATTCTTCAATGGAAGGGCGTAAACGCTGACGAGACATTTCAAGTAAACCAAAGCGAGAAATCTTACCGATTTGCACACGTGCACGATCAGACTTAACAGCTTCTCTCATTTTGTTTTCTACATCACGTTGATGTTTGTTTGAATGCATATCGATGAAATCGATAACCACTAAACCACCTAAATCACGTAGACGTAATTGACGAGCAATTTCGCAAGCCGCTTCCATGTTTGTTGTGAAAGCAGTGTCTTCAATGTCAGAGCCTTTAGTCGCGCGGCTTGAGTTAATATCAATGGCAGTTAAGGCTTCGGTGATATCAATCACAATAGAGCCACCAGACGGCAGTGAGACTTCACGTTGGTATGCTGATTCTATTTGTGATTCAATTTGAAAACGCGTAAATAGAGGAATCGTATCTTGATACGGTTTTACTTTATAGACTTGTTCAGGCATGACGTGTTGAATGAATTCACGTGCCTTATGGAATACTTCCATGTTATCAATGATGATTTCACCAATGTCTTGGCGCAGGTAATCACGGATAGCAAGAATGACAATGTCAGATTCTTGGTGGATTAGGAAAGGTGCAGTTTGTTCCGTAGACGCTTTTTGAACCGCTTCCCACAGTTGTACCAGGTAATTAACACCCCACTGTAGTTCTTCAGTGTTTTTGTCAACACCGGCGGTACGGATGATTAATCCCATGCCATCAGGGGTGTTTAAGTCACGTAATGTGTCGCGAATATCGGAACGATCATCGCCTTCGATTCGACGTGAAATACCACCTGCTTTAGGGTTGTTTGGCATCATCACGACATAAGGGCCGGCCAGTGTGATTTGAGTCGTTAAGGCTGCGCCTTTATTGCCTCGTTCTTCTTTTTGAACCTGAACAATGATCTCTTGACCTTCTTTTAAAACATCTTTGATGCTAAAGCGGCCAGATTCTGGTTTGGTCTTAGGATAGTACTCTTCAGCAACTTCTTTGAAAGGTAAGAAACCGTGGCGATCAGAACCATAGTCAATAAAAGCGGCTTCTAAACTCGGCTCGATGCGAGTGATTTTACCTTTATAAATATTGGCTTTTTTCTTCTGATGGCGTGGCGTTTCTACATCTAGGTCGTACAGGGTTTGCCCGCTAACAAGGGCAATGCGAGTCTCTTCGGACTGGGTCGCATTAATGAGCATTCTTTTCATGCTTTTCTCTTTTTTATGTTATCTGAGAGACATCATGAATAGAAGACAGAAAAAGCGGACGAGAGATCTAACTCATAGCTCTGAAGAGTGTTGTTTAGGCGAGTTGTTAGACAAAAATAGGCTGTTTGTTTTTACGAGCGTTCTATGAGCATCTGGCTCTTTTATCCAGTGCTTAAGGGCAAACGCCTCGTATCTTTTTGCAATTGCCTCAGTGGGCACGTGAAACGCCGTATTGCGTTCCACCAATATTGTTCTATTTTTGTGTAACAGTGGTATCGAGCAAATGCATTATTTTGTTCTTTTTGGGCTGTTTGCTCTAGCCGGGCAGACAATGTCTGTTGTTTACAATACTTTCAGCTTGATTTAGCTCTCGTATCATTGAAGTGGCGTCTTATGACTTTATAGTTAACCTTTTCGTGAGGTTAGTAAGTGCAGCGCCAATCAATTATCTCAACATCCTCTTTCGTTTTATGTAAAAGAAGGATGTTGGGGCTTTTGGTGTCTTGTATGGATGTGTGGCTCAGAAGTTTTGATAAAACAGAATAAATTTAAGCGTCTTAGGAGGGGGTTTGTATAAAACAAAAGCGCTCCAGTTTCCTATGATTTGATAGGCCGCCGATTTCTGTCGGTATTGAAAATTCTTTCACGTTAATCGTGCTACTTCATAGACTCTTAAAGTCAATATGGTTTGCTACGAAAGCATCGCTTACAAATTTAAGCCAGGCAAATATATCACTCATTTTCTAACTCCGCAATGACAACCTCGCTTTCAGGCTGTAAACTGTCGCAAATTTCACTAAATAGACCTTATATATATAACCTTGTGGGTATTTTTGTGGATAACTTGTGGAAGTTTAATCTACAGCGTCGGGTTATGAAAGAGTTTTTGGGGCGATTATTGCATCGTTTTTCAATCACCTTTCTTGATATTAAGTGTCCAAATAAGCGCAGTATAAATTACAAATTAAAGCTTCGATTAAGCATCAAATTTTAACGGGTAAGTAAGTCATGGCACATGTAAAATTCGTAGACGTAACCGAAGAGGATGCGGGTCAAAGAATTGATAACTTTTTGATGCGCCATTTGCGTAAAGCGCCCCGCACTCTAATTTATAGAATCATTCGTAAAGGGGATGTGCGTGTTAATAAAGGACGCGTTAAAGCCAGTACGCGTTTGAATACTGGCGATGTAGTGCGTATACCGCCTGTTACGGTACCTGATAAGGTTGAAGTTATTGAGTCTGATATTCCTTATGCACAGTTGAAGCGCATTGAAGACAGTATCATGTATGAAGACAATGACTTGATGGTGATTAATAAGCCGTCAGGCGTTGCGGTACATGGAGGTGGAGGTATTAATTGGGGTTTGATTGAAGTGGTGCGCGTGTTGCGACCTTTGGCTAAACGCTTGGAGTTGGTTCATCGCATTGATCGCGACACCTCTGGTTGTATTTTGATTGCCAAGAAAGCCTCGATTTTGAAAGAGCTGCATGCGCAAATTCGTGCCGATAAGTGGGATAAACGTTATCTAGCGATTGTCACAGGGCAATGGCCTAAAAATGTACAAAAAGTGGATTTACCTTTACGTAAAGATCACTTGCCTGATGGTGGCTGGAAGGTATCGGTGCAAGATGATGGCAAGGTGGCGATTAGCTTTTTCAAGATAGAGAAGCACCTTAAAGGCTGCGATTTGGTGTCTGTGAAGCTTAAAACGGGTAGAACGCACCAAATAAGAGTGCATGCCTTAGCGCATGGTTGTCCTCTATTGGGGGATGATCGCTATGGTAATCATGATGTTAATAAAAAATATCGCCCAATGGGTATGAAGCGATTGGCTCTGCATGCGCAATTTCTTGGATTTACCCACCCGGGAACAGGTGAGTGGGTGTTAATGGAAGCACCTATGTATGATGATTTTAATCAAATTATCGAAACGCTAAGCTTGTCGAAGCCTTAAGTATTTAATAAGTTGTCTTAGTCCGTCCAAAGGCGGTTTGAAAGCGAAATAGCACCGGAGAATTGTAGTGTCGAAGAGTATGGATAAAAACGTGGTAAAAAAGTATAAAGCCGTTATTTTTGATTGGGATGGCACTTTGATGAATTCTGAGGCGCGTATTGTCGATTCGATTCAAACCGCGGCAAGAGAGTGCGGTTTTCCAGTGTTATCTGATTATGAATCCAAGCAAATCATTGGTTTAAGTTTAGAAAAGGCGATTTTGGGTTTGTATCCTGGCGCTGAACAGCCTCAAGTGGTGGCGATGGCAGAGGCCTATACCCAGTACTTTTTAGAAGACTGCAGTGTGCCAATGGAAGCATTTGATGGTGCAGAGTCTTTGCTGTTTAACTTAAGGCAGTATGGCCTTAAATTAGCGATTGCCACAGGTAAAAGTCGTAAAGGCTTGGATCAAGTTTTATCGGCGTGTGGCTTTGGTGTCTATTTTGATATGACGCGTACCCCAGTTGAGTCGGCTTCTAAGCCCGATCCTTTGATGCTAGAACAAATTCTCGCAGAGTTCGGCTTGTCAGTGGATGAAGCGGTTATGATTGGTGATACGACTTTTGATATGGAGATGGCTCAAAATATTGGTATGGATCGTATTGCCCTGAGTCATGGCGTGCATCAGATGGAAGTGTTGGCAGAATATGATCCGGTCGCTCAGTTAGACTCTTTACAAGAACTGAATGTGTGGTTAATACAGAATGTTTAGTGCTTAGATTGTGCAGAGGTTGTACTGTTTTACAACTTAAGTCGTGTTTAGATGTTGGTAGGCCTGGTATTTTGAAGTCACCAGGCCTGGTCATTATTTACGGGCTTTAAATTGAACGGCTCGGTTGTAAAGGCAGAGGGTAACTCATTTGATAGAAGATGTCGGTCAGTTTAATCAGCGGTAAGCCAATGAGCGCGTTTGGGTCATTGCTTTCAATGCGTTTGAAAAGGGTGATGCCTAATCCTTCAGATTTAAAGCTACCCGCACATTTCAATGGCTGTTCAATGTCAATGTAGTTGCGAATAACGGTTTCACTTAGTGTTCTAAAATGCACTTTAGTGATATCCATGGTTTGGTAAGTTTTCTGCGTGTTGGTGTTGATAACGACCAGGCCTGTATAGAAGGTAATGCACTGACCACTGAAATCACTCAATTGTTTAATGGCATTTTCAACGCTGTGCGGTTTACCAATAGGTTGGTTGTTAAAAACCGCGGTTTGGTCTGAGGCGATAATAATCGCATTAGGTTGAGTCTTTGCGATCTCTAGGGCTTTTTCCAATGAGAGTCGCTTGACCATCTTTTTGGGTGTTTCATTGTTTAGAGGGGTCTCATCTATGTCTGGCGTGATTTGCTCAAAATTGATGTGCAGTTTTTGCAGAAGTTGTTTTCTAAAAACTGAGGTTGAGGCTAAAATTACAGGCGGCATTGTTTGTGATGTTTCTAAAGCCGTATTTTCAGAAGGTTTGTTCGTTAGATGAGCTTGCATAAATGTGTTGATTACCTAGTTTGGTCATTATATTTGTTATTTTGTTTTTTAAGATAAAATCGACATAAAGCAGAGCGTCATTCTTATTTACCCTTGGTATTTTAACGTGGAAAATCGGCTTTAGAAGTCGATGTCTATTTTACGGTTAAAAAAGCTGGTTTTTTTACGTTATTTTTTGACTTAATCAAACGATGACTGTATGATTCGCGCCTATGTTAAACAAGCTACCAGAATATATTGATCCCATAAACGCGGTAAACCATGATAAACAATTCATGGGACGAGTCAACCAAAGTCGTTTTAAACGCCTTGCAGAGCTGACGGTTGCTGCTGATCGAGATGTTCTGGTAGAGCTGAGCTTCTTTTATGATAAGGCATTAAGATTCCCTGCTTTTATTATGAAGTTGGAAACGGTACTCGATTTACAGTGTCAGCGTTCTTTAAAACCTTTTAGCTATCCTATTAATATAGAAGTTAAAGGTGTTTTTACAAGGTCGCTGGCATTGGCTCAAGATTTACCAGCGGACATTGAAGTGTTTCTACGCAATGAAGATGACGCTAAGTTGTCTCCATACGTGTGGGTAGAAGATGAACTTTTATTAGCGGTGCCTATGGCGCCTGTTGATGAAGCAAGTTCACTAGATTACATCAATGACATTGATTCAATGGCTGCTGATGATAGCGGATCTCAAAATTTGAGTTCCGAAAAACCTAATCCTTTTGCAATATTGCAAGGGTTAAAAAAATAGAATTTAAGATTATAATTTAGGAGATTGCCATGGCAGTTCAAAAGAGTCGTAAAACACCATCAAGACGCGGTATGCGTCGTTCACATGATGCACTTGATGCACCAACGTTAACAGTTGATGAAACAACTGGTGAAATTCACCGTCGTCACCATGTGACTGCTGATGGATATTATAAAGGCAAAAAAGTCGTTCACGATAAGGCTTAAATAATTTGGCTATTAATATTGCCATCGATGCTATGGGTGGTGATCACGGACTTGTGGTCACTGTTCCAGCCTCAATCGATGCACTCAAAAAATTCTCAGATATTCACATTATATTAGTCGGTAAAGAAGACTTAATTAATGATGAACTTTCGAATCATCAATACGATGCCTCTCGAATCACTATTCAACACGCTGAACAAGTCGTTGAAATGGATGATTTACCTTCAAAAGCGTTAAGAAATAAAAAACAATCGTCAATGCGTGTCGCCTTGAATTTGGTCAAAGATGATCAGGCCCAAGCGTGTGTTAGTGCTGGAAATACCGGTGCTCTGATGGCTGTTGCTAAGTTTGTTTTGAAAATGCTGCCTGATATTGATCGTCCTGCTATCTGTACGAGCATGCCAACCATGAAGGGTCATGTCCATGTTTTGGATTTGGGTGCTAATGTCGGCTGTACCGGTGAACAACTGGCTCAGTTTGCAATGATGGGTTCTGTGCTTGCACAAGCGGTAGATGATAACGCCTCTCCCAAAGTAGGCTTATTAAATATCGGTGAAGAAGAGATTAAAGGTCATCAACGTATAAAAGATGCGCATCAACTAATTCGCGGAACGGATATTAATTATATTGGTTATGTTGAAGGTGATGATATCTTTAAAGGTGATGTCGATGTTGTCGCTTGTGATGGGTTTGATGGCAATGTCGCGCTGAAATCTGCAGAAGGCGTGGCTAAAATGATCTCTTTTTACCTTAAGCAATCTTTTAAAAAGAACCTGTTGACGAAGCTTGTCGCTTTAATCGCTTATCCGGTGTTGAAATCTTTTAAAAATAAAGTTGACCCAGCCCAGTATAATGGTGCTTCTTTATTAGGCTTACGTAAAATCGTTATTAAAAGTCATGGTGGAGCTGACCAAAATTCTTATTTCTACGCCATTGCCGAAGCTAGGCTAGAGGTCAGTAAGAATGTGCCTGAGTTGATTTCAACAGAAGTCTCTAAGCTCATTAAGCAACAGAATAAACTGTCTGCGTCAGAAGCATAAATCAAGTTGAGGTTATATCGCTTGGACTTTTAAGGTCTGGATATAACCATTTTAGTCTCTCCCTTTATGTTGAATATATGTTGAGTAGTTTATGAGTCCAAAAATCTATAGTCGTATCATCGGTACCGGTGGCTACTTACCTGAAAAAATTCTTACCAATGCTGATCTTGAAAAAATGGTTGATACCAACGATGAGTGGATCCGTGAACGCACCGGAATCCAACAGCGTCATATCGCAGCAGAGGGTCAAACTACTTGTGATTTAGCCGAGCAAGCGACTTTAAAAGCGCTTGAAATGTCGGGTATTGATGCCAATACGATCGATCTAATCATTGTTGCCACTACCACGCCAGACAAAATATTTCCAAGTACCGCTTGTTTATTGCAGAGTCGCTTAAATATTCACGGCTGCCCTGCATTTGATGTCCAGGCAGTGTGTTCTGGTTTTGTGTATGGTTTAAGTGTTGCCGATCAGTTTATTAAAACCGGTATGGTAAAACGTGCCTTGGTTGTCGGTGCGGAAACGCTTTCACGCATCACTGATTGGAGTGATCGTAATACCTGTGTATTGTTTGGCGATGGCGCTGGAGCGGTTATTTTAGAGGCTTCTGAGCAAGAAGGTATCTTGTCTACTCATATTCATGCAGATGGTCAGTATGAAGAGTTATTGCATGTACCTTCAGGGCCGTCTAAGTTACCGCAGACCGATGAGGTTGCTGAACGCTCTATGCAGATGAAAGGCAATGAGGTCTTTAAAATGGCGGTTAATACTTTAAGTCGTATTGCCAAAGAGACCTTAGATGCCAACGGCATGCAGAAAGAAGATATTGATTGGTTGGTACCGCATCAAGCAAACCTGAGAATTATCAAAGGTACGGCTAAAAAATTAAAACTAACGGATGATCAAACCGTGATTACCGTGCATAAACATGCAAATACCTCTAGTGCATCGGTTCCGATGGCGCTGGATGAAGCGATTCGTGATGGTCGTATTCAAAGAGGTCAGTTGCTATTGCTAGAAGCCTTTGGTGGTGGATTCACTTGGGGTTCAGCTCTTATTCGCTACTAGTCTAAACTGCTAGTTTAGGCGATTAGACGCGTTATTCAGCTATTCATATTCAACAGGTTGGGCGTTTTTTAATCTAATTAAACGCTTGGCTCAAGTCAGATACATTATTAAGTAGGAATTTAACTATGTCATATGCATTCGTTTTCCCGGGCCAAGGTTCACAATCAGTCGGTATGTTAGCGGAACTCGCTGAGTCTCATTCAGAAGTAAAAGCTGTATTTGATGAAGCTTCAGCTGTTTTAGGCTACGATTTATGGGATGTCGTGCAAAACGATGCAGACGGCAAGTTAAATCAAACAGATGTTACACAGCCGGCAATGCTGGCGGCTGGTATTGCGGTATACCGTAGCCTTTTAGCGCAAAAAGCGTGTGCACCTGTCTTTATGGCGGGTCACTCACTAGGTGAGTACACGGCGCTGGTTGCCAGTGGTGTGATGACTTTGGCGCAAGGTATTGAGCTGGTTGCTGAGCGTGGTCGCTTGATGCAAGAAGCCGTTCCGGCTGGACAAGGTGCTATGGCAGCTGTTTTAGGTTTGGAAGATGCACAAGTTGTTGCTGTTTGTGCTCAAGTCGATGGCATCGTTGAAGCGGTCAACTTTAACTCCCCAGGCCAGGTGGTTATTGCCGGTAATAAAGACGCGGTAGAAGCGGCTTTACCTTTGATGACTGAAGCAGGTGCATCACGTGTTGTACCTTTGCCTGTTAGCGTACCATCACATTGTTCGTTGATGAAACCTGCCGCAGATAAGTTGGCTGAAAAATTGGCGACAATGGAATTTAATATGCCAAACGTACCTGTTCTACATAATGTGCAGTTTGCTCAAGCCAGCAGTGTTGATGAAATTAAGACCTTATTAGTTCAGCAGTTGTATCGTCCGGTTCAATGGGTTGAAATTGTTAACGCCATGAAAGCGCAGGGTGTTGGAAGTCTATACGAGTTAGGGCCAGGGAAGGTTCTAATGGGGTTAAACCGACGTATTGATCGTAAAATGGCCGTGTTGCCTGTATTAGATCAAGCCAGCTTAGAAAAAGCCTTAATCAGCTTATAAGCTATAAATTTATAAAAATCACGTTTATAAAATTGATAGAATTGATTAGATAATTTACGTTCGATAAAATATCGGGTTATGTAAATCTCATCATCAGTTCTATAAAACATCAAAGCCATAGGTAGGTAGATCATGTTAACAGGAAAAATTGCATTTGTGACGGGGGCAAGTCGCGGAATAGGAAAAGCGATTGCTTTAGATTTAGCATCGCAAGGTGCGACGGTCATCGGTACGGCGACTTCTGAATCAGGTGCTGAAAATATTTCAGCCTATTTAAAAGAAGCGGGTGCGCTCGGTGGTGGAAAATGCCTGAATGTGACTGATGCTGAGATGATTACGAGCGTATTGGCCGAAATTACTAAAGAATTTGGTGTGCCAACCATTCTTGTAAATAATGCAGGAATTACCCGTGATAATTTATTGATGCGCATGAAAGACGACGAGTGGGATGATATTATTCAGACGAACTTAAGTTCTGTTTTCCGTATGAGCAAAGCTTGTCTACGTGGCATGATGAAGGCCAAAGGTGGTCGCATTATCAATATCGCATCCGTTGTGGGTGTGATGGGGAATGCAGGGCAAACCAACTATGCGGCAGCGAAAGCCGGTATTATCGGTTTCAGTAAGTCTTTAGCGCGTGAAGTCGGTGCACGTAACATCACTGTGAATACAATTGCCCCTGGTTTTATTGATACGGATATGACCAAAGGTCTGCCTGAAGAGCAGCGTACTGCGTTAACGGCTCAGATTCCTTTACAGAGTCTAGGTCAGCCAGAAGATATCGCTAAAGCCGTGACATTTTTAGCAGGAGACGGTGGTGCTTATATCACGGGTCAGACGCTGAACGTCAATGGTGGAATGTATATGGTTTAAATCTGCTCAATAATTGAGTAGATTCCCTTGTTCTAAGGTCTAATTGACAGTTCTAGGGAGAAATGCTGAAGTATTTTTTTTTAAAGCTTGAAAAATACCCGGTATAGAGCGAAAATACGACAAAATAAATAATTCATTTTTAACACATAAAAAAACTGGAGAACTCCATGAGCGGAATTGAAGAGCGCGTAAAGAAGATTATTGTTGAGCAATTAGGTGTAGAAGAAGATCAAGTAACAGCTGATGCATCTTTCGTAGATGATTTGGGTGCTGATTCTCTAGACACTGTTGAGCTAGTCATGGCGCTAGAAGAAGAATTTGATTGCGAAATTCCTGATGAAGAAGCTGAGAACATTTCTACATTAGCACAAGCAACAGCATACGTAGAAGCGAACTTATAAGTTTTAAGTTCAGTCACGTACTGTAGAAAAAAGCCGTATTATTACGGCTTTTTTTGTATTTAGAATTAAGTATTAAAATTCAGAGTGTTTTGCATAGGTAAAATGGTAAAGATCTTGTTGATTTTTCTCCATCATCTTATGCAAAGGTCTCTAAAAACAAGCAAACAAGTAAAGAGGATGTCATTTTGAGTAAACGTCGAGTTGTAATTACAGGTGTGGGTGCTTTATCAGCGGTAGGCTTAACGGTTCAAGAGAACTGGGATAACTTATTGGCAGGTAAAAGTGGTATTGATTACCTCACAAAATTTGATACAGACGCTTATTCGGTTAAATTTGGCGGCGTTTTAAAATGTTTTGATGTCACGGAATACATCGCACCGAAAGAAGCCAAAAAAATGGATCCTTTTATCCACTATGGCATTGCGGCCGGTGCGCAAGCTATTCATGATTCTGGACTTGAAATTACCGATGAAAACGCTTTTCGTATCGGCGTTTCAATTGGTTCTGGTATTGGTGGGATTGGATCGATTGAAACACAGCATAGTACCTATTTAAAATCAGGACCTCGCCGTGTATCGCCATTTTTCGTCCCGAGTTCAATCATTAATATGATCTCTGGTAACTTATCCATTATGTTTGGTCTTAAAGGGCCAAACATGGCGATTGGTACGGCTTGCGCTACGGGTACGCACAGTATCGGTGATGCGGCACGTATGATTGAATACGGTGATGTTGATGTCATGGTTGCCGGTGGTGCAGAACATGCGACCACTGAGTTAGGCTTGGCAGGTTTTGCGGCAGCACGCGCCTTATCAACTCGAAATGATGATCCACAAGCGGCGAGTCGTCCTTGGGATAAAGATCGTGATGGTTTTGTCTTGGCGGATGGTGCCGGCGCGGTCGTATTGGAAGAGTATGAGCATGCCAAAGCCCGTGGTGCTGAAATCTACGCGGAAGTCTTAGGCTTTGGTATGAGCGGTGACGCTTATCACATGACGTTACCTGCTGCAGGTGGCGAAGGCGCTGCGCGTTGTATGGCGACGGCTCTAAATAACGCTAAGTTAGATCCGACTAAAATCGGTTACATCAACGCGCATGGTACTTCAACGCCAGCAGGTGATGTCTGTGAAACTAGTGCAGTAAAATCGACCTTTGGTGACCACGCGTATAACCTAGCCATGAGTTCGACTAAGTCCATGACCGGTCATGCTTTAGGGGCTGCTGGAGCAATGGAAGCGGTCTTTACTGCTTTAGCGCTTAAGAATCAAAAGTTACCGCCAACTATCAACCTTGAAAACCCAGAAGAAGGTTGTGATTTGGATTATGTGGCCGGAGAAGCGCGCGATGCTAAAATCGACTACGCTTTATCCAACTCATTTGGTTTTGGTGGTACCAACGCAACCTTAGTCCTAGGTAAAATTTGATGGGTTGTTTGCACTGTTTTTTGCAAGACCCTCGTTAGGTTATAATGCAACATGTCAAACTTAACGACAAATCATCTTCAGCAGGCTGTAGCCACGCAGCCTGTGTTACTGCCTAATCTATCTCAATTAGATTTATCAAAACTGCATGAACTGAATCCGCAGCGTTATCCTTTTCTTTTAGAAAGTGTCGCAAAGGGTGGTTTGGGTGAGTTTGATATTCTGTTTGCTTACCCTCAAGAAACGATTCAATTAAATCAACTGTCGGAAAAAGACGATTTCCTAACGAAAGCGACTCAGACGTTCGCAGAGTTTTCAATTGAAAGGGTTGGTGATTCTAATCTGCCTTTTACAGGCGGCTGGTTCGCCTATTTTAGTTATGACTATGCACAAGTAGTTGAGCCGGTCTTAAACCTACCTAAATCCGAGTTTCCATTAGCGGTACTGACACGTGTTCCTGCGGCCATCATTGTGAATCATAAGACAGAAGAAGTGACTTTAGTGGCTGAAGCAGAGTTCAGTCACCTGTTTACAGAAATGCAAGCGGACATAAAGCAAGCACTGAAACTCGAAACCATGCAAAAAGCGATTCAACAGAATGAGGCATCTGAAGAACCGGAGGACAAGTATTTAGAGGGTGTTAAAGCCATCAAAGAGTACATCCTGTCGGGGGATGTTTTTCAGGTCAATTTATCACGCCAATGGCAGGTCACCTTAGATAAAGACACCGACTATCTATCTGTTTATCGTGCCTTGCGTCGTTCTAATCCAGCTCCCTTTGCGGCTTTGGCCTGTTTTAAAGATGCCAAACACCAGGCCTGGCAGGTTATCAGCTCTTCACCGGAGCGTTTAGTTAAATACCAAGCGCCTTGGGTCGAAACGCGTCCGATTGCCGGTACTCGTAAACGCGGGCCGGACTTGGAAGCGGACAAAGCCCTTATTGCCGAGTTGATTTCGCATCCGAAAGAGCGTGCTGAGCATATTATGCTCATCGATTTAGAGCGCAATGATTTAGGACGAATCTGTAAGCCAGGCACAGTGGAAGTTAATGAGTTAATGGCGGTTGAAAGCTATGAGCATGTGCATCATATCGTCTCTAATGTCCGTGGCCAGTTGCAAGAGGGCATGTCGCCTTTAGATATTATTCACGCTCTATTCCCGGGCGGCACCATTACCGGTTGCCCTAAAATCCGCTGTATGCAAATTGTCGCAGAGCTAGAACAGATGCCACGTGAGGCTTATACCGGTTCTTTGGGCTATATCAATCGTGACGGATCTTTAGATTTGAACATTCTGATTCGCACCATGCTTCAGTTTGAAAAAGACGGTTTACCGACGGTACAGTTTAGAGCTGGTGCAGGCATTGTGGCCGATTCAGAAGCCGAAAGTGAATTGGTGGAGACGCGTCATAAAGCTAAAGGCTTGGTCAACGCTTTAATCAGTGGAGACCATTCGTAGAATGAATTCTTCTGATTTCAATGCCACCGAGATGACGACGATTATCAACGGCTCGCTTATCGATTCTGTGTCGGTAAGCGATCGTGGTTTGCAGTATGGTGATGGTTTTTTTACCACTATGTTGGTGACGGGTGATCAGTTATTAAATTGGCAGGGGCATTGGCGAAGAGTTCAACAAGCAGCGGAGCGTTTACAATTTCCTGCTTTAGATGAGCAGGAATTGTTCACCCAAGTGAAGCAGGCCATTGCCGTGTTTAACTATACAAAAAGCACTATCGCATCCAATAAAGTAGTTAAGATTATTTTGACACGTGGGGCAGGTGGCATCGGTTATCAAATGCCGGATACTCCACAGATTAGTACTATTTTACAAGTCACGTTAGCACCTATTCAAATTGAGCGCGAGGCTGGTACAAATCTACCGCTATTTTCTCAACCGTTAGGCATCGACTTAGGTCTGTGCGAAACCTTGTGTTCTATTCAACCTCAGCTTGCAGGTTTAAAGCACTTAAATCGATTAGAGAATGTCCTGGCGCGTTCTGAAATCGTTAAGAAAGGTTTTGTTGAGGGGCTCATGTTAAATGCCTATCAGCAAGTTATTAGTGGTACTCAGTCGAATCTGTTTCTGATTAAAGACCATCACCTAATCACCCCTCTATTGAAGGATAGTGGTGTCGAAGGCACAACCCGTTATCAATTGAGCCAGTTAGCAGCGAGTGTCGGTTTAACTTGGCAAGAATCTACTTTAGTTCTAGAGGATTTAAAACAGGCTGAAGAACTGTTTTTAGCCAATGCTGTGCGCGGTATTATGCCGGTTAACAACTTTGATCAAAGGACATACCCAAATATTAAAACCTTAGAAATCCACCAAGCCTGGTCAAATTGGCAGAGAGAGAATGTCGTGAGTTTATCACTTGAAACCAAGGAGCCAACGGCATGAGAATCTTAAAGTGGCTCGTTATGTTGGTTTTTGTATTCGGCCTTATCGTAGCGGGCGGATTGGCCTGGCAGTGGAATGGATTTATCACCAGTCCTATAGCCAGTACCACCACTAAACAAATTATCGACATTAAACCCGGCAGTTCTGCCAATAGAGTCGCACGTCTGTTAAATGAACACGACTTGTTAGAATCCCCTAAATGGTTTGTTTGGTACTTACGTTATTTAGAAAAACATAATCAACTCAAAGCCGGTGAGATTGAGATAGATCCGCAGTGGTCAGTGGATACTTTGATTGAAAAATTGATCAAAGGTCAGACCGTGCAGTATCCGGTGACGTTAATTGCCGGTCAAACCATTCAAGAAAATTTACAGATGATTCAAGCTCTGCCAAAAATCCGTAAAGAGTTGGATATAACTGATATTGAAGCGTTGCAATCTTTATTCGGTATTACCGGAAAAATAGACAATAAATACCCTTATGCGAATTTAGAGGGGTGGTTACTGCCTGAAACTTACCACTATCAATCAGGCGATAGTGACAAGCAGATTGTATTACGCGCTTATCAGTCTCTGAAAACAAAATTAGACCAGGCCTGGTCAAAGCGTGATAAAAATTTGCCGTTGAAAACCCCTTATGAAGCGTTGATTTTAGCCTCAATTGTCGAAAAAGAGACCGGTTTTGCCGCAGAACGTCCTAAAATTGCCGGCGTGTTTGTCCGCCGTATGAAGATAGGCATGCGTCTGCAAACAGATCCAACCGTGATCTATGGTATAGGACAGGGCTATGATGGTAATATTCGTAAACGGGATTTATTGAAAAAAACGTCGTATAACACCTATAGAATAAATGGTTTACCGCCTACGCCAATCGCTTTGCCGAGTAAAGAAGCCATTGATGCCGTCATGCAACCTGAGAAAACCAAGGCTTTGTATTTCGTCGCTAAAGGCGGTGGTGAGCATCACTTTTCAAATACATTGATTGAACACAATAAAGCCGTGTATAAGTATTTGCTAAAACGCTAAATCCGAATTTATGCTGAAAGCCCGTAATCGTTGTCGATAAAACATAGGAAACTCAATGAAAGGTCAATTTATTACTTTAGAAGGAACTGAAGGTGGTGGCAAGTCGACTAACCTTTTGTTTATTCAGGAATATCTCGCTGAAAAAGGCATTGAGGTTATTGTCACTCGTGAACCTGGGGGCACTGAAATTGGCGAAACCATTCGTGGCATTCTATTGAATAATGATTTTTCTGCCATGCATTCGGACACTGAACTCTTGCTGATGTTTGCCGCGCGTGCCCAGCACATCCAAGAGAAAATCCAACCTGCATTAGCCAAAGGTAAGTGGGTGATTTCGGATCGTTTTACGGATGCTTCTTACGCCTATCAAGGTGCCGCCAGAGATATGGGTTTCGAGCGCATTGCTTTGATTGAAGATTGGGTTCAGCAAGGTTTTCAGCCAGACAACACGTTTGTATTTGATCTGCCGGTGGAAATCGGCATGGCACGTGTTGCGGCTAGAAGCCAAGCAACCGGCCAGGTGATTGACCGCTTTGAGACCGAAAAACAGGACTTTTTTGAAAAGGTACGTGGGGCTTACTTAAGCCGTGCTCAGCAAGCGCCTAGCCGTTACACCATACTTGATGCCAGTCAATCTCTAGAGACGGTTCAACAAGCCATAAGTCAACGTTTACAGGCGATGTTGGCATGATTCAAGTTGAGGTTTTGTAAACTATGTCACAAATAAACCCACCAGGCCTGGTGCCTTGGCTAAACCCTCAATGGCAGCAATGGTTACAACTGTCAGAGCGTTTAGGCCACGCTTACTTACTTTCTGGGCCTAAGGGCATTGGTCTAGAGCAGTTTGTGGATGCCATTGTGCAAGCGACCTTATGTCTTCAACCTGTAAAGGGTGTCGGCTGTGGTCACTGCCAAGGCTGTCATCTGTTAAAAGGCCAGCAGCACCCTGATTTTTATCACCTCAAACGCCTGGAAGACAAAAAAGACATCGCGGTGGATCAAGTTCGTGGGTTGATTAATAAACTCAATGAAACCTCGCATCAAGGTGGCTATAAAGTCATCTGGATAGAAGGGGTTGAGTTCCTGAATCAATCGGCTTTCAATGCCTTATTGAAAACCCTGGAAGAGCCTTCGGGACGTACTTTGTTTTTATTGACGACCCATGAAATAGGACGTTTACCAGCGACGATCAAAAGCCGTTGTCAGCAACTAAGTTTTACGCCGCCAATCTTGCCGGATGCAATTGAATGGTTGCACCAACAAGCCCCCCAAGTCGATGTCGCGTTGATTAAACGTGCTTTACGTTTAAACTGGGGCGCGCCACTCGATGCTTTACAGTGGATTGAAGCGGCTAAATTTGAAGAAGATACCCAGTGGAAAGACGGTCTTAAACAATTGCAGTCTGGGCGCAAGTCAGTCTCACAAGTGGTTGCCGAATGGCTTAAATGGTCAACGCCGATTACGGTGTTTGACTACTTCTATCAATGGAGTGTCTCTGCGGTGCGTTCGGTTACTTATGTCACGCCTGCTCAAATAGAGAATCAAGCTGAAAATCAAACTGACCAGGCCTGGTCACTTTCTGCAGAACAATCTTTGCAGTTACAGAACTGGTTGCGTTTTCAGCAAGCCACTTTGCAAGCCAAGGAAAACTGGCTGGCGAATGCCAATAAAGAACTGGTTTTAGAAACCCTATGTTTAGAGTGGCTCGAAGTCCAACAAATTGCCGAACCTTTCCAGTCGGTATTTCAATCTAGAATTCAAAAAGGAACTTTATCGTGATTGTTGATTCACATTGTCATCTTAATATTTTGCCAGAAGATAAAGTCGGTAATGTCGATGAAGTCATCGCTAAAGCGGCCGAACTTGGTGTTGAACGCATTCTTTGTGTGGCGATTAATCCAAGCCAGTGGACAGACGTTTTAGCACTCGCTGATAAATACGACTCTGTGTATGCCGCAATCGGTGTGCATCCCTGTGAAGATAAGGACGTAATCGTCAGCGATGAAGAGTTGATCAAAGCTGCTTCGCACCCTAAAGTCATCGCCATTGGTGAAGTCGGTCTGGACTACTTTCATTTTGAAGACGATGCCGCGGTTGAAGGCGGTATGGATTGGCAACACAATCGTTTTAAGCAACATATCCGCATTGCTAAGCAGCTCAATAAGCCGTTAATTATCCACACCCGTAATTCTACGCCGGATTGTTTGGCGATGCTGGAGTCCGAAGGTGCGGATTCGGTCGGTGGCATTATGCACTGTTTTGTCGAGGATCTAGCCACAGCGGAACGTGCTATCGAAATCGGTTTCTATATCTCATTCTCTGGCATTGTCACCTTTAAAAACGCCAAAGAACTCAAAGCCGTGGCGACCGCCTTACCGCTAGATAAAATCTTGGTCGAAACCGATTCGCCCTATCTTGCACCCATGCCGTTTCGTGGTAAAACCAACCAACCTGGTTACACTCGATATGTGGTGGAAGAGATTGCTAAATTAAAAGAGTTGCCGTTTGAAACGGTTGCCAATGCAACCACTGAAAACTTCAATCGTCTGTTTAAATTAAACCCATAAAAGAGCGTTCTTATGCGAGTCATGTCAGACGAAAAGCCCCAAAAGATTAAACTCATTGCGTCATCAGAGCGCTCTTATACCTGGCAGCGCATCTTTGAATTAGTCAAACAGCACAAGCCTGAGCTAATCAAAGCGCATATCATTGCCTTTTTCGCTATGTTGGCCACCGTGCCTTTACCGCTTTTACTGCCGATTTTGGTGGATGAAGTCCTGCTGGATCAACCTGGGCCAATCGTCGCTTTTCTGCAATTCTTTGGTTCGCCGGAGTGGTACGGCCCAGTTTATTACATCACCGTTATCACCATTATCACCATTATCTTACGTGGCTTTGGATTAGGCTTCGGCGTTTGGCAGATGCAACAATTTACCGTTATCGCTAAAAACGTTACCTTCAAAATTCGTAAAGATTTACTCGCCCGAGTGCAGGGTGTCTCGATGGCACAATACGAAACTATGGGCAGTGGCAGTGTCTCAGCCACCATGCTCAATGATGTTAATACCATTGATTCCTTTTTAGGGACGACCGTTAGCAAGCTGATTATTTCATTGTTCTCTTTAGTCGGAGTGACGCTGGTATTGTTGTGGTTAAATTGGCAATTGGCGCTGTTTATATTATTGCTTAACCCTGTTGTGGTGCATTTCACCATGCGCATGGGGCGCAAGGTTAAGACGCTCAAGAAAGATGAAAACAGCGCGGTAGATGCCTTTCAACAATCGTTAACCGAAACCTTAGATGCTTTACAGCAGGTGAGAGCCGCCAATCAAGATAAAAACTTCTTCGATCGCGTTCGTGATAACGCCTATTCCATAAAAACCAAATCAGAAGCGTTTACTTGGAAAAGTGATGCCGCCAGTCGTTTCTCTTTTATGATTTTCCTGGTTGGTTTCGATATCTTCCGTGGTGTCGGTATGCTGATGGTGGTTTTTTCTGACCTGAGTATCGGGCAGATGATTGCCGTATTTGGTTACCTTTGGTACATGATGGGGCCGATTCAAGAAATCTTAGCCATACAATATGGCTTCAGTGCCGGCAGCGGGGCGCTACAGCGTATCAATGAAGTATTGGATCTTGACCAAGAACCTGTCCACCCGAGTAAAGTAAATCCGTTTATCCAGGCTAAGCCCGTGGGTCTTGCAGTCAAAGATGTCAGCTTTCGTTATCCTGGAAAGTCCGAAGATGTGTTGCATAACTTAAGCTTTACCATTCAGCCGGGTGAAAAATTAGCGCTGGTGGGAGCAAGTGGCGGCGGTAAGACCACCTTGGTGCAAATTTTGCTGGGCTTCTACGAGGCACAGAGTGGCCAGGTTTATTATGGCGATGAGCCAGTGAATGACATTGGCCAGTCGGTGATACGTCAACATGTTGCGACCGTCTTACAGCACCCCGTACTGTTTCATCAGAGTATTCGTTTTAACCTGACCTTAGGCCAAGTGTTAGACGAAGCGCTTTTATGGCAGGCGTTAGCACAAGCGCAGTTAGATGATGTGGTGCGCGCGTTAGACGATGGATTGGAAAGTATTGTGGGTCGTAACGGTATCAAATTATCCGGCGGTCAGCGTCAAAGATTGGCGATTGCACGAATGATTTTGCAAGATCCAAAAGTAGTCATTATGGATGAAGCCACTTCGGCTTTGGATATGGAAACCGAACGTCAATTGTATGTCGATCTCGCGCCATTTTTGGCCAATCGAACCACTTTAATTGTTGCACATCGATTAAGCTCCATTAAACAAGCCGATCGTATTTTGGTGTTTGAAGATGGCCATATTATTGAGTCGGGTAGTCATGATGAATTGATTGCTCAACAAGGGACCTATCATAAGTTGTATCGGTAGTATTGCTTGTGTGTCTATAAGTCGTTAATATTAAAAATCTGTATTAATCGGGAAGGAGTTATAAGTGAATTTTAAAATGAATAGGATTGGGTTGCTAAGGTTTGTGTCGCTCGTAGCCCTATTGGGAGCTTCAACGGCCGTTCTTTCTGCAAAGGGGCCATCTGTTGAAACCGTTCAAGGTGCAAAAACGATTAATGCGCAAGAAGCTAAAGCCTTGTGGTTAAAAGGTGCACATTTTATTGATGCGCGCAAATCGTCAGATTGGGCGTCAGGGCGTGTTCCAAGTGCGTTACATATCGATATCAAAAAAGGCAGCTATACAGAATCTTACATTGGTAATCTGATTGGTAAGAATGAGCCTGTTATCTCTTATTGTAATGCAGAAAAATGTCACCGCGCCGCAAGTGGTGCGGCCAAACTAGTTAAATACGGCTTTACTCAAGTCTATTATTTTAGAGATGGATTCCCGGCATGGAAAAATGCTGGTTACCCTTATGAATAAAGCGGATGAATAATATGAATAGCTTGTCACTAAAAACAAAAATAGAATCTTTTATGGTTCTAACCATCCTAATTACCATTGGTATTTTTGTGGTCGTTTTCTTCAATCAATTGAACCAGTCCGAACAGCATCTACTCAGCGCGGTCTCTAGTAAGCAGGATGCAATCTCTAAAACAGTGATTGATAAAAGTGTCTCGAGTATGGAAGAAGATGTATCTGCTTTTACACGTGATGCGACTTTGTTCGCCGCGATACGTGAGCATGATCTGGGGATGATTGCAGAGCGTGTTAGCGCGACAGCGAATCGTTTGGAAGCCACACAGAAAGTAAGTAACCTAAGGATTTTGTCATTAAGTGGTGAAGTTCTGTATACCCGAAATGAGTCTGATGCAGGCACGCTTAATTTAGCCTTGGCGGAACAAGCGGTTTCTGAGATGCTCATCAAAAGCGGTTTAGAGGCCGTTAATGCAAAGCCAGAAATTCATTTCGTATTTCCATTAACGGTTAAAGGACAAGCCATTGCGATAGTCGACTTGGTAAAGGACTATAGCCTTTTGGCGAGTCGTTTTTCTGATATTTCAGGTAGTGGTTTTTTGCTTTATGATTTAAAAGGTGTCTTGCTATCGTCAAGTTCTCATGTTGTAGAAGAGATTGCAGCAATGGAATTAGACCTGACTCAAAATTCCCTAAATAAACTTTCAGTCGCAGATAAGACATACAGTGTGGTCAGTCAACCTGTTAAATCGGTAACGGGTCAAGATATTGGTTATGTGGTTACGGTTAATGACGATACCACTTTATATGCCGCTCAAGAGTTTTCGTTTTATGCAGGATTGGCCGCGGCTATTTTTTGGATAATCATCGCTTATTTTTTAACCCGTGTAGTGCTTGGAAAAGCATTCGCACCTTTAAAACAAATGGATGCAGTTGTCACCAATATTAGTCAGAATGGAGATTTTAGTTCTCGTATTCCGATTACAAGTGGTGACGAGATAGGTACCGTTGGTAGTGCGATTAATAAAATGGTCGAAACCTTACAAGGTACGATTTCAGAAAGTAATCGGGTTATGAACTCCGTTGCTAAAGGGGATTTTTCTCAGCGCATTCAGACTGAATGTCACGGGGATCTACAGACCCTTAAAACAGCGGTCAACGATTCAACGGCCAGTGTTGATAACACTATGCATGAACTGTTAAAGGTCGTTAACGCATTAGGGCAGGGAGATTTCTCTGTCAGAATGGATCGCTCGATTGAAGGTCAAGTTCGTGATCAAGTCGATACCGCGATGAATACCATTAGCTCAGTCATTGCAGAAGTGAACGAAGTTCTCTCGTATATGGCAAAAGGGGATTTTACACATCAAGTGACTGCGCCATCAAGTGGCGAATTAAAAGCTTTGTCTGACAGTGTAAATGAGCGTGTCAAACAAACTGCAAAAGCGCTGGATGATATTTTAAACGTTGTTTCAGCACTTTCAAATGGTGACTTAACTAAAAACATGTCAACTGAATTTGCTGGGAAATTTGGAGAAGTCGGCACGGCTCTAAATACCTCTGTGGGCAACTTGTCTAAACTGATTTCTGATACGAACAATGGTGTGCATAGTTTAGGGAACAACGTCGATCAGATATATCAAGGCAGTCAGGATCTGAATGATCGTACCCAACGCCAGGCGGCTTCACTAGAAGAAACGACCGCAACGATGGCCAGTATTACCCATGCTGTAAATCAAACAACCGACAATGCACGTGCCGCCAACCAGTTAGCGACGGCTGCGCGAACACAAGCCGATGAAGGTGCTGTGGTCATGCGCAGTACTATTGAATCGATGAATGATATTGCTGCTGCTAGTCATAAAATTGAAGAAATTACCGGGCTAATCGATAGCATCGCTTTCCAGACTAATTTATTAGCGTTGAATGCAGCTGTCGAAGCGGCTAGAGCGGGTGAGCATGGGCGTGGATTTGCCGTGGTTGCAAGTGAAGTTCGAAACCTGGCTGGTAAGTCAGCAGATGCAGCGCGTGATATCAAAGGTTTGATTGAAAACGCCACCTCTGCTGTTGAGCAAGGAACGGATCGAGCTGAACGTTCTGATAAAGCGTTGCAAACGATTACCGAAGGGATTCGCAAAGTCAGTGATATTGTTGCAGAAATCACGGCGGCTTCGGCAGAACAAGGAACTTCTATTAGCCAGATTGGCACCGCGATTGCCGATATCGATACGGTTACTCAGCAAAACGCAGCTTTAGTAGAAGAAACCTCTGCGGCTTCTGAAACGATGCGTGAAGAGGCGATTGCGTTAAGTGCTTTAGTCAGTAAATTTAAAGTGTAAACGGGTGTAAACCAGGCTAACACTTTATTTTAGATACAAAAAAACCGGCATTATGGCCGGTTTTTTTGTATCTAAAGATGTGTGATTTAAAGTGACCAGGCCTGGTTAAAAAGGCATGGCCACTAAATTCGATTAAACACCAAAGACTACAGTTTACAATCCAAGTGATAAGCAACTTGCATGGTGTTCTGTAATAACGTCGCGATGGTCATTGGGCCAACGCCACCTGGTACCGGTGTAATCCAGCCAGCGCGTTCTTTCGCAGTGGCATAGTCAACATCACCACATAAAGTCCCATCGTCTAAACGGTTGATGCCTACATCGATCACGATTGCACCTTCTTTAATCCACTCGCCTTTTACCATGTTAGGAATACCTACACCGACCACGACCAAGTCCGCTTCTGAGACTTTCTGAGCTAAGTCTTTAGTTCCGCTGTGACAAACCGTAATCGTGGCACGCGCGTTTAATAACTCAAGTGCCATTGGAACACCAACGATATTAGAAGCGCCAACGACAACCGCATTCAATCCACGTAGAGGAATTCCAGTCTTCTCTAGCATCGTCATCACACCGTGCGGAGTACAAGGCGCAAGCTGTAGATTACCTGTTGCTAAGCGTCCGACGTTGTAAGGATGGAACCCGTCCACATCTTTACAAGGGCTGATACGCTCAATAATCGGCTCAGGGCTGATATGTTTAGGCACTGGAAGCTGCACAATAATACCGTGAACGGTGTCATCGGCATTCAGCTTATCAATCAAAGCTAAAACTTCTTCTTGCGTGGTTTCCGCAGGTAATACGACAGAGACATCATTAAAGCCTGCTTTCTCACAAGCAATCTTCTTGTTTCTAACATAAACCTGAGAAGCTGGATCTTCACCCACCATAATAACGGCCAGGCCTGGTCTAGGCTTGCCAGCAGCAACCTGGAGATCAACTTCTTGTTTGATTGAATCACGTAATTCGGCCGCGATCGCCTTACCGTCTAAAATTTTTGCAGTCATTGTGGTCCCCTGGTCATAAGAGTGTAGTTAAATAGTGCAACTATAATACCCGATTTTAATTTTTTTTCATCCACAAAACAGCTGTGGTTTTGATAGGCTATTTAAAAACTCAAATAAATGAATCACGTAAATTACAACCATAGAATCAAAGGCTTGCTTGAGAAGTGACATAAATAATCCTTTCACTTTGAAAAACGTCGCTAGATAAGGATAAGGTAAGGTTGGCGGAGGGGCGAAAAAACTCAAAATACTTGGGTTTAATTGTTGACAGATATAGGGTGCCTCTATAGAATACGCCACAACATATCGGAGTGTAGCGCAGCTTGGTAGCGCACCTGTTTTGGGTACAGGTGGTCGGGGGTTCAAATCCCTCCACTCCGACCATATTCATATTAGCTTGCGGATGGAACTAATCCATCCTCAGGCCAATAGTCAAAAGGTTCGACAAAAAGCGCCCATAGCTCAACTGGATAGAGCATCGCCCTTCTAAGGCGAGGGTTTCAGGTTCGAGTCCTGATGGGCGCACCATTTACTTGTTATCTATTTTCAATGTAAATATCTACTATGGCGGGCGTAGCTCAGTTGGTAGAGTCCCGGATTGTGATTCCGGTTGTCGCGGGTTCAATCCCCGTCGCTCGCCCCATTTTCCTTTCGTTCTTCTCTTTAGAACTCCCTTTGTAATCTACATTTATTCCATTCAATCTATTGATATATCGCATGACTGAAAATTTTCTACGTCATCTTTAATGTATTCCTACGTCTGTAATAAGTGAGAATCGAACTATTCCAGTTACGATATAGCGATGCCTTAATCTGTAAAACCCCCAGCCAAACAAACCCGTATGAAATTTTTACCAGAAAGCGTTTTTTATCTATTGACAGGGGTAGGGCAGGTCTATACAATACGCCACTTCTCGGAGTGTAGCGCAGCTTGGTAGCGCACCTGTTTTGGGTACAGGTGGTCGGGGGTTCAAATCCCTCCACTCCGACCATATTCTTATTAGCTTGCAGACGGAAAACAATTCCCCTACAAGCCGATAATCAAAAGGTTCTACAAAACGTCCACTGCTCAATCTGATTGAGTATCGCTTTTCTAAAGCGAATGGACGAGATCCTTTATACAGTTAGTATCTACTATGGCGGGCGTAGCTCAGTTGGTAGAGTCCCGGATTGTGATTCCGGTTGTCGCGGGTTCAATCCCCGTCGCTCGCCCCATTTTCTTGTTGTTTCTCTTTATTCAATTCTTTGTTTTCCTAGCTCTCAATTTTTTAATAGTTTGATTTGTTATGTTTGTATTTGATTCTGCTTATCTTTTGCACCAAAATAATAGCTTTCTGTATCATTTTGTTTCAATTTATTGTTTCTAATTCTATATCCACGCTATAAAAACCTCCGTAATGCCTATATATAGGCCATATATAAATTGTGGTATTCCTTTTGCTATATCGTTATTACCCTTTTGTTAATTAGTAATACTGGAGTCGTGAAATGAAGTCTAAGATGGTGTTAAAAACGTTTGGTTTAGTAGCGGGTCTCGCTATGAGTGCAATGAGTTGGCAGGCGAATGCGGCTGACCCGTTAAAAATTGGTTATAGCGATTGGCCTGGCTGGGTAGCTTGGGAAGTGGCTATTGAAAAGAAATGGTTTGCAAAAGAAGGCGTTGACGTTAAGTTTGAGTGGTTTGACTATGTCGCTTCTATGGATGCTTTTGCTGCCGGTAAGCTGGATGCGGTTCATATGACCAATGGTGATGCACTGGTGACGGGTTCAACGGGTGCGCCGAGTGTGATGATTTTACTGAATGACTATTCAAACGGTAACGACATGGTTGTTGGTAAGGCTGGCATTGAAAACATTAAAGACCTTAAAGGTAAAAAGGTAGGGGTGGAAGTTGGTTTTGTTGCTCACTTAATGTTGTTAACGGCTTTAGATGCGAACGGCATGTCTGAATCTGACGTGACGTTAGTGAATGTGCCTACCAATGAAACCCCACAGGTATTGGCCTCTGGTGAAGTGGATGCGATTGTGGCTTGGCAGCCAAGTTCTGGTCAGGCTTTAAGTATGGTTCCTGGTTCTAAAGCGGTCTTCACTTCTGCGAATAATCCTGGGATTATCTATGATGGTTTATCCGTAAACCCGGCAAGTCTTTCTAGTCGTAAAGGCGATTGGGAAAAAGTTCTGAAGGTTTGGTATAAGACGGTTGATTATATTAATGATCCAAAAACGCATGATGAAGCAGTCAGTATTATGGCTTCTCGTGCGGGTCTGCCGGCTAAAGAATATGCGCCTTACCTTAAAGGAACCAAACTGCTTACTTTAGATGATGCAAAGGCCGCATACAAAAAAGGTGCTGGGTTAGATTCAATCTACGGTTCTACAAAAGTCTCTGATGACTTTAACGTAGCAAACAAAGTCTATGATGCGCCACAAGAGATCGATGCATACTTTGATGCTTCCTTAACAAACGGTCTTTAATATTCATTAAGTTGATCCGTTAAATTCACCAGGCCTGCTATTTTATAAATTGACCAGGCCTGGTGATTTTTATTCATTATTGTTCCAACTATTCAGGACTCATTCATGCAAAGGAATTCTCAGTTATTTCGTCATGATGATGCTCTTCTTCCAACAATCTTTGCTCTTGTTTATGTCTTGAGCACCTATTTTTTCGGATTTGGATTTATACTTTCCGAATCTCTGTGGTTAAATTTCCTTGGAATTTTATTACTCGCACATTCCATGGTCATTGCTGCCTACCTCATTCATGAAGCCGCACATTTAAGCGTCTTCAAATCTAAAAAAATCAATCGATGGTTTGCCGAACTTTTATTGTGGATAACAGGTAGTAGTTATTCTCATTTTGATGATATCCAGCGCAAGCATCGGCGTCATCATACCGATAGAGCAGATATCATCTCGTTTGACTTTAGACCCCTGCTTGAAAAACACCCTAGAGTATTAAAAACCATTCAGACTTTTGAATGGTTTTATGTTCCCGCTGTAGAAGTGATGATGCACCTGTTGGTAATCATTTTACCCTTCGTTAAAGCAGATAGAAAACAGCGTAGAGTTCGTGTGTTAACTGTTTTACTGTTTAGGCTGGCCCTGTTTATCTGGCTTGCGTCTATTTCGTTGCACGTTTTATGGTTGTACCCATTAGCGTATCTGCTCTTTTTGACCGTCATGCGGTTTATGGACGTGCATCAACATACCTATGAAGTCTATGAAACCTTAGATCAGCCAAGAGGGGTGGAAGCGCGTTTAAGGGATAGAGTTTTTGAAACGCATAATACCTATTCGAACTTACTCTCGGTACGTTATCCCTGGGTTAATCTATTGGTTTTAAACTTCAGTTACCACAACGTTCATCATGACCAACAGTTACAACCTTGGTATCGATTGCCGGCTCTTCATCAAGATAAGTACGGTAATTATGATCAGCAAATTTTAACCTTTCGTCATTTATTCAAAAGCTTTCATAAATATCGAGTGCCTCGTGTCTTGAATGGTGATCCCATTGATTTGCCCGTCAAAAAAGATGAAGGTGAAACCTTTATTGGTGTGGATGGCGTCTCATTTTTAACAGCTTTTTGATAAATGCAAAGTGAGGTAAGTCTATGACACAAGTAAAAAAGTTTTGGCCTATTTTGACAGGCAGACATCATTATGAAAAAACGCTCTCTACTCGAGGACGTGGACAAGGTGAAATCATTAAAGCCCCCATCTTGGCCTATTTAATTGAAACACAAAATGGTCGAATCTTATTTGATGTAGGTTGTGATTATCAAAAAATTAAGCAAGCGGATTTACGCCAACAGTATTATGAGCATGATGGTTTTCCTTTTGGTCCTCCTGAAATGGAAGAAGCCGAGCAACTGCCTAATAAATTGAAGATTTTAGGCCTGCAAGCAGAGGATGTCGACGTGGTTTTTTGCAGTCACTTACACTTTGATCATGCCGGCGGATTGTGTGATTTTTGCCAAGCCGAAGTGCATGTGCATGCCAGTGAAATGCAAGCGGCTAACGCCTTAGAAGATGATGCGTACTTTACGTCTGATTTTGATCTGCCTTTGAATTGGAAAATACAGCATGCTGAGTATGACTTAGTGCCGGGTGTGAGTGCGATTGAAACACCGGGTCATACCGCAGGTCACATGTCTATGATGATTGAACTGCCCAAAGGCAGGCCTATAATCTTAGCGGGAGATGCTGCGGATTTAACGGAAAATATTGAGGATGAAATTGCGCCAGGCCTATGTTGGAATGACGATGAACAACTGGCGATTGCAAGCATTCAAAAGCTTAAAAAACTAACGGCTGAACAACAGGCTTCATTATGGCCGAATCACGATTGGGCTTTTTTTCAAAAGCATAATGTCTTCCCTGGCTATTTTGAGTAATTCCTATGCATTTACAAACTTTCAAAACGCTGTGGGGCAATGCCCTAACGATTCATGAAGCTTGTCAGCAAGCACGCCTTGCTCACTTTGACGGTATTGAGGGGCAAGCTCCTTTAACGCAATATGAACGTCTGTTATGGCAAGATGCTTTAGAGCAGAATAATTGTTCGTATATCGCAGAAATTGTCACGGGCGGGGATTATGTGCCTAACCGTCAATGGAGTCTGCAACAGCATTTAGATGACTTAGCACAACAGCTAGAAAACGCTTTGCCGTTGAAGCCTTTGTTTGCAACCGCAATTACGGGGTTGGATGCTTGGTCAGAAAGTCAATCGATTGAGTTCTTTAAACAAGCGATGAGACTGGCAGATGAAAGTGATACTGTGCTCAGTTTTGAAACACATCGCAGTCGTAGCCTCTTTAACCCTTGGGTGACAAGGAGAGTGGTTGAGGCGATTCCTGATATAAAACTAACGGCGGATATTAGTCATTGGTGCGTGGTTTGCGAAAGGTTGATGGATTCGGAAATAGAGACGATGCAAGCCATCGCTGGCAATATTCATCATATCCATAGTCGGGTTGGCTATGACCAAGGCCCTCAAGTCCCACATCCCGCGGCACCTGAATTTGCTGAGGCTTTAAAGTCGCATCAAACTATCTGGGAGCTGTTCTGGCAAGCGCAAGCTAACAATCAGTATGAGTATACGACGATGACACCGGAGTTTGGCCCAGATGGTTATTGCCATCAACTACCTTTTACTCAAGCTCCGGTTGCGGATTTATGGCGTATTAATCAATGGATGAATCAAGTTGAAAAACAGCATTTTGAGCAGGTTAAATTAACATGAAGTATTGGCTACACGAAGATCGACGCCCCGTTTTAATCCTTCTAGTCGCTTCTATTTTTTGGGGATTAAGCTGGTGGCCGTTAAAGTCGCTTAATCAAATGGGTTTTGATGGCCCATTCATTATTTTTGTGGCTTATGGTTTGTTGAGTTTGGCTTTTTTACCCATTCTAGTTCACCTTAGATCGACCTTAAAGAATCATATCAAAGCTTGGTTACTCATACTTATACTCGGCGGCGGGGCGAATTTAGCCTTTAACTACGCATTGATTTACGGTGATGTGATTCGGGTAATGGTGTTGTTTTATCTATTACCGCTTTGGGGCGTTTTGGGTGGTAAGTTTATCTTAAAAGAAAAAGTTCCATTGCTCGGTTGGTTAGCCGCTGGCTTGGCCATTTCAGGCGCTTTTCTGATTGTTGGTGGGGTTGAGGTGTTTGAATCCCCGCCGACTTGGATTGACTTTTTAGCGCTACTTTCAGGGTTTTTATTTGCCATGAACAACATCGCTTTCCGGGGCGTGCAAACGCTGCCTGTCACCGTCAAATTAAGTGCACTGTTTATCGGTACGATGTTGATGTCTGGTCTATTGGCTCTAAACCAAGACATTGTTGCTGTTCCTGTTGAGGTGACTGCAACAGGGTGGTGGTTGTTAATCCTATTTGGTCTAGGCTGGTTATTGGTTTCAAACTGGGGTTCACAGTGGGCTGTTACCCATATGCCAGCCAGTCAATCTTCCATTATTATGATTATGGAATTGGTTGCCGCGGTCATCTCTGCGATGCTTCTGAATGGTGAAACAATGAATTTGATTGAAGCGTTTGGAGCTGCACTGATATTAAGTGCAGCTTGTATCGAGGCATTACGCCCACATTCAGGTTAGCTTTTCTCTGTTATCCCTATTGACTAACCTGTTCTGCGATCCTGATTAGCTATTCCGATTTTCCAGGCTGTTCTGTCATCCTGCTTAGCCATTCCGTTCAGCCATCCAGTTTCGCCAACCACCCGTATGAGAAATATCTGTTGCACCCTTCAAACCGTAGGGTTCACAGATAAAGCCGACGACCTGTCTGCTATCTTTGAGTTCAACCTTGCCTAATCCTAAAGGAGAGGGGATAAGTGCCAAGAAAGAACCCAAGTGTTGTTTAGGCATCGCCCAAATTTCAATTTCAATGGATTGACCACCTGCAGACTGTTTGACCAGGCCTGGTTTCAAGATGGGGCCACCCGCTAATTCAAAAAACTGATATTTAGGGGCGGTTTGCGTTGTTTCTAATAATTTTGCACCACGTTCAATCAATTGTTTGTTCAGTGGAAAGCCGACCAAATGCGCACCCACCACCGCTAAAGAAATCGAGTGATTATTTTCAAACAGGCTTGGTTGAGAAATTGGCACAGGTGTAGTTTTAGCGCCAGCATGGCTCATAAATTCGCCATGTAATTGGTCGGCAAGTTGTAACAGTTGACGGTCAGTGCCTGCGGGTGCAAACAGTGTTATACCCGTGGGTAAATTATCATTTCTAAAGCCGGTTGGCAGAGCGAGTGCGGCATAGTCTAAAAGGTTCATGAAATTGGTGTAGGTGCCTAAAATAGAATTAAATCCAATCGGATCTTGTTCAAGTTGGGCTTGGCTGAAAATACTCGGAGTGGTCGGTGTTATCATGCAATCGACGCTTTGCCAGAGGTCTTGGGTTTCACTTTGCGCCTTCTGTAAGGCGTATGAACCTTTATAAGCATCCGCGGCACTGAGTGTTCGCGCGCCAGCAATAATCGTGCGCACAGTGGCATCCATTTTATCTTCATGAGTCTTCATAAAGTCTTCAATCGCCACGTAACGTTCGGCAACCCAGGCGCCGCCATAAAGCAGTTTAGCGGTGTCTAACCAAGGTTTAAAAGGAATCTCTTTGATTTCATAACCCATGTCTTTAAGTTGATGGATTGTGGCAAAAAAGTTTATTTCGGCATCTTTATCATCATTGAAAAAAAGACTGGCTTCATCAGGGATGCCTAAAATAGGTTTTGCACCCCAAGCGGGTGGCATTAAGGCATTTTCATCGCGACTGAATTCATCTTCCGCATCCGCTTGAGCGGCCACATCAAACACCTGGTAAGCATCCTGCGCATTAAGGGCGAAAATGCTGACGACGTCTTGAGAGCGCACCGCTGGTACGACACCTGAAGTGCTCAATAATCCTTTAGAAGGTTTAAGGCCAATTAAATTATTAAAGGCAGCCGGTACTCGTCCAGAACCTGCCGTATCGGTGCCTAGAGAGAAACTGCATAGGTTGAGCGCTAAAGCCACTGCCGAACCTGAACTAGACCCCCCTGAAATCATGTCAAAATCGAATGCGTTATGACAAACGCCATGGGGAGAGCGTGTGCCTACCAGGCCTGTCGCAAACTGATCCATATTGGCTTTACCAATCGGAATCGCCCCAGCTTCAATCAGCAAACGAACCACTGTAGCCGACTTTTTTGGCAAATAGCTAAATTCTGGGCAAGCTGCGGTGGTTGGAATGTCGATTAGGTCAATATTATCTTTAATGACAAACGGAATACCCCATAGAGGTAAGCTATTGCGCTCAGTTTTCTCAAGTGCCGCCAAGTAAGGTTCTAATTCAGTCTCACTTAAAACATGAATGAAAATATTGTAATCATCATACGTTTCAGCGGTTTGCCTTATTTGTGAAATGACTTTTCGAGGCGTCAATTCGCCCGAGACATAAGCCGCTTTAAGTTGTGGCAGTCGTAAGTCCATTATGCACTAACCTCCATCACCAGTAGGGCTTGACCATTTTGAATGAGGTCTTTTTCATTCACCAAAATTTCAGTAATCGTGCCGTCAAATTCGGCCTCAACGGGAATCTCAATTTTCATGGTTTCCAAAATGGCAATGATGTCACCTTCTTTGACGAACTCACCTGGTTTGACGGTGATTTTCCAAACACTGCCGGTAATCGGAGAAAGGGCGGCTGCAAATCCTTCTGGAATGTCGGCCATTGGCTCATTTTGTACTTCATCTTGCGCAGAAGTGGTTTCAAAATTAGCTTGTCCAGTGGCTTCCCAATCCAAACGTTCGGCTTCAAATGCCGTTTGTTGTGTGTTTTGGAAAGTTTTAATGCTCTCAGATTCTTCAGCTAAGAACGCCTGGTACTTGCTCAAAGACAAAGTGGTCTCTTCAATAGAAATATCGTAACGTCCCAGCGGGAAATCGAGTCTGGCTTGCGCGAGCTCAGCTTCACTGACAGGGTAATATTGTATTTGGTCAAAGAAATCCAGTAACCAAGGTTTACCTTCAGGGAAGAATGGGGTGGTGTGATAAGGGTTCCACATTTGAATGGTTCGCCCTACAAATTGATAACCACCTGGGCCTTCCATGCCGTAAACACACATATATGCACCGCCAATACCCACGGCATTTTCAGGCGTCCAAGTACGGGCAGGATTGTATTTTGTGGTGACTAAACGGTGACGAGGGTCAAGCGGTGTGGCCACTGGTGCCCCCAGATAAACATCGCCCAAACCCATGACCAAATACTTGGCATCGAAGACGATTTTCTTTACATCTTCGATCGAGTCCAAACCGTTAATACGGCGGATAAAGTCAATATTACTTGGGCACCAAGGCGCATCAGGACGTACCGATTGCATGTATTTTTCAATCGCCAATTTGGTGCTTGAATCATCCCAAGACAAAGGCAAACGTACAATGCGGCTCTTAACCGTTAAATCTTTGGCAGAAGAGAGTTCTGTTTCTAAAGCAATCAACTTTTCAATGACTTCAGCTTGTGAAATCTGTCGAGGATTGTAGTGTACTTGTAGAGAGCGAATTCCAGGCGTTAAGTCTCTGAGGAATGACCAGGCCTGGTCATTATCACTTTTAAGGGATTTCAAACGTTCAACCAAGACTTGAATACGGAAGCGTAGTGCTAAATCGAGTTCCATCGCGCCATATTCAATGAGGACGTGACTGTCACCTGAACGACGATACTTCACCCCAAACTCGTGGTCTGCAGATGATATTTCATGGGCTAAACAAGATTGTTCGGTCGGTGAATCTAAAAACACTAAGGGTTTTAAAAGGCTGGCATCTAATGTTTCAAGGGATGTTTCATAAGCCTTCAAAGCCGCTTCAGCGGTTTCGATTGAGACGGCTTTAAAGCGAATTTTATCGCCAGGGCGCAATTGCCCCATCTTCCATTGTTCGGCTTCAATGATGGTCGCAGGGCAGACGAACCCCCCTAAACTAGGGCCATCTTGCGCTAAGATTACCGGCATATCGCCCGTGAAATCGATGGCACCAATCGCATAGGGATTGTCATGAATATTAGATGGATGTAAGCCCGCTTCACCACCCGAATCTCTTGCCCATAAAGGTTTTGGACCAATTAAACGAATACCGGTACGGCTTGAGTTGTAGTGCACTTCCCACTCTGCTGAGAAGAAACTTTCAATGCCTTCATCGGTGAAAAAGTCAGGTGCACCTTGTGGGCCATAGATGACGGCTATTTCAACTTGATTGGTGATTTTTGGTAGCAAGTTCTCAGGTAAAGTCTGAGTTAAAGTGGCTTCTGCTGAGTTATTGTCTATGTTTTTATCAAGATGCAAAACATCACCAGCACGTAATAAACGACCGCCGTGCCCACCAAACTTACCCAATGAAAAGGTGGTTTTACTGCCCATATAATCCGGTACATCAAAACCGCCTAACACCGCTAAATAAGCGCGTTGTCCAAGGTCTTTAATAACTTTGGATTTGAGTTGTTGGCCGGCTTTAACATGGACCGCCTGATTTAAAGGAATGGGCTGCTTATCCAATGTCGGTTGAATATCCGCACCTGTGATACAAATGACCGTATCACGGTCAAAGTTCAGGCTGACCCCAGAAACGGTCATTTCAATGGTTGCGGCTTCTAAATCATTGTTTAAGCAACGGTTGGCTAAACGGTGCGAAAGCGCATCCATTGGCCCGGAAGGCGGTACACCAATATCCCAAAAACCGACACGACCAGGATAACTGACGAGCATGGAGTGGGTTCCGGCATTGCTGACTTCGACTGAAAAAGGGGCATGTTTAAAGCTGTTTAGAAATTGGGTGTAAAGATTGTTGCCGTCAATAAACTCAGCCGATTCACTGAGCGCACCTAAATAAGAGATATTGGTTTCAAAACCATCAATGCGTGTTTCATGCATAGCTTGTTGCAGGTTATTCACCGCTTCAGTTCGATCTTTACCCGTGACAATGATTTTCGCCAACATAGGATCATAAAAAGAGCTGACTTCTTGGCCACGAGAGCACCAGGTATCGACACGACAGTTCTTTGGCATCTGCCAACCGGTTAATTTACCAGAACTCGGTAGGAAGTTTTTAAACGGGTCTTCAGCATAGACACGGACTTCAATCGCATGACCTTTTGCGGGTTTGACCAGGCCTGGTAGCTTTGCTTCATAAGCCACTTTCACCATCCACTCGACCAGATCTACACCGCGTACCGCTTCGGTAATGCCGTGTTCAACTTGTAGGCGAGTATTCACCTCTAAAAAGTAATATTGATTTACATCGGTGTCATAAACATACTCTACGGTACCGGCTGATCGGTATTTGACCAGTTTACCTAAGCGTACTGCATGCGCTTCCATCTCAACTACTTGTTGGCGGTCGATGCCGATGGCTGGCGTTTCTTCCACTACTTTTTGGTTACGACGCTGTAAAGAACAATCACGTTCACCAAAAGAGACCACGTCGCCCAAACCATCACCGAAAATCTGAATTTCGATATGACGCGCTTTGACGACAAATTTTTCTACAAAAATACCCGCTTGACCAAATGAGTTTTGGCTCAGGCGTTTGACTTGCTCAAAGGCATCTTCTAAATCTTGAGCGGTATCACATTTTTGCATGCCAATACCACCGCCGCCAGCGGTACTTTTGAGCATCACCGGATAACCGATACGTAGGGATTCAGATAGGGCGTGCTCTAAGGAATCTAGCAGACCAGAACCAGGAAGTAGAGGTACTTTGGCTTCAATGGCTAAATCTCGGGCGGTGTGTTTTAAACCGAAATCACGAATGTGCTGTGGCGCAGGGCCTATAAAACGAATCCCGAGCGCTTCACAGCTTTCTGCAAAACTGTCATTCTCACTGAGGAAACCATAGCCTGGATGAATCGCTTCAACCCCTAATTCGCTCGCTTTTTCGAGAATAAGTGGCACATTTAAATACGTTTCAGTCGCGGCGTTTCCAGGTAAGAAAATGACTTCATCGGCTTGTTGAACATGCAACGAGGCAAGATCCGCATCAGAAGCGAGCACCACTGATTTGATGTTCATCTCTTTAAGCGTGCGGATAATACGGGTTGCAATGGCACCACGGTTAGCGATAAGTACTTTATTAAACATTTTAGTTTCCTTTTCAGACCGTTCTGAATCGTTTTATTAGCCAAATTTGAGATTAACTTTTGGCTTCACCAAATAGGTCGTCCTATCGGGTGCCTAGTGACTATTTGTGACTAGGCGGTCGTCTTGTTATCAAAGGTTGTTGGGGATTACTCCCAAATAACCATTTCTACAGGTGTTGGGTTGTAACCATTACACGGGTTGTTGAGCTGAGGGCAGTTAGAGACCAGGACTAAGGTATCCATGTGCGCTAACATCTCAACATAACGTCCTGGTGCAGAAATTCCATCATCAAAATCTAAATGGCCTTCTGGCGAAACCGGTACATTCATAAAGAAGTTGATATTACTCGACAGGTCATCCTTAGTCATTGGCTTATCTGTATTACAGCCACAGCTGCCCGGTTTTAATGAACTCTTTAATGAACCCAAGGCCATTAAAAATGAATCACGACAAGAGTGCATATGACGTTTTTCAATCGCATAACGAACCGTGTTACTTTCGGCGGAACAAGCACCCCCTATGGTGTCATGGCGTCCACAAGTATCATCGACAATGGTCAACATAGGATTGCAAAGGTTGGACTGCAATACACTATCCGTTGTTAAATAAAGTTTACCTTGCTCACGAATGGTATCCGTCGCCGAATATCGCTCAGAGTGATCTTTTGCATTGTAGAAAAGGGTATCAACCGCTTGATTGCCTTCTAAATCAACAATACGGAATTTTTGGCCGGCTTTTACTTCATGCATCCATGGATCACCGGCTTTTACGACTTCACGGTAGACAATACGGCTTTCATTAAATTGGTTATTAGGCATCTGGATTCTCTCCGTAAAATACTTTGGTATTGTAATAAGCGCGTTGGTTTTCAGCTCTGTGTAAACGACAAGCGTCGTCCGCTTTAACAGCGAGGGCTTTAAAGCAGCTTAGTTCAATGGGTTGTGGGGCATATTCAGGATTGGAATCCATTGGATGCTGTGCGGTAGAAAGGCTAACGATACAGTCCATCTCAAAACGTAAATCTATATAGTTACCTGCTTTTGAGTGGTTCTCAATAAACGTCATAGAGCCATCTTCTTCAACCCGAATCTTACTGAAAAAGTTAATGTTCGGCATGACATCACTGGCGTTTAGCCCCCATTTACCGAGTTCATTTATTAAGCTGTCATAGCCGTTTTTGAAATAGTCGTTATGCGCACTTTGATAATCTCTTTCGCCATACTTTGTTTGTAACATCTTCGCGTTAGAAAGGCCGCCAAGGGTGTCGTGCCAACCGCAAGTGTCGGCGATGATTGAACACATCACACGACCCATATCACTGAAACACATATTTGGCGCTGTTAAAAATGCCGTCTTTTGCGCCTTAAGCGTATCTGGCATGTTGTAACGTTCATTTTTAACCTCAAGGTTATTCAGCAACATCGCCACATTGGCGTTACCTAACAGGTCGGTGATTCTTAACACGGTGCCACGGCGAATAACACCAGACCAGTGAGCGCCAGCGGGTACCGTTTCTGTCCAGAGTGAACCGTTATAGGGGGTAGGTTGTGTGGCATCAGTCATTTGACGTCTCCTGTGCTAAGTCACTGGTTGGGGTATAAATAGGCGGTAAGGCCGATTGTGTTAAATATAAATTGCCATTTTTAACGCCACGATTGCTCTGCATATCATCGCTAATACGTTTTAACTCCTGAGCGGGGCCCTGCATCAGGTTCACTTCTAAGGTATGGTGATTCATTAGTTGAATCTGCGTACTGGAGATAATTTCAGCCACATGTGAGTGCTTTAATTGGTTTAACTTCTGCTGTAAACCTGGAACAGAATGGTCATAAACCATGGTAAAAGTGCCCGCCATAATTTCATTGGTATGGTTTTGGCTAAAGGCCGCCGATTCTTTACGGATTATTTCCGCCAATAAAGCGGAACGATTATTAAATCCACGTGCCTGCATAAGATGATCTAAGTCTTCTAATACATTCGCGGGTAAAGAGGCGCTGGTTCTAATGAGTTTATTATTTTGTGTCATTTAAAATATATCCGGGACTTCTGCGTTGACTGATACCATTCGTACCATACTGAGTTTATCTTCCATATCCACTTCTTCTTCAGCTGGGTGAACCAATTTTTCTAAATACGCTTTAGTCGCTAAAAATTCAGGACTAAGCAGGGTTTCTTCTTTTCTTGGTCGTGGCAGTGGCACATTTAAGGTTTCTTGAACACGACCAGGGCTAGCTTCTAAAATCAAAATTCGATCTGCTAAATAAATCGCTTCGTCTATGTCGTGGGTAATAAAGAAAATAGTAATGTCTATGTTTTGCCAGATTTCTAATAAATAACGCTGCATTTTCAGACGGTTTTGAGGGTCTAAAGCGGCAAAAGGTTCATCCATTAACAGAATCTTAGGTTGATTGGCCAAGGCTCTAATAATCGCGACACGTTGCTTCATGCCCCCAGATAACTGGTGCGGGTATGCATTAGCGAATTTTTCTAGGCCCACCAAATCAATCCATTGAAACGCTTCTGCTTCTGCGGCATTTTTTGACATGCCACCTTCGGTTAAGCCAAACATAACGTTCTTTTTTACCGTCATCCAAGGAAAAAGAGAGTAGCTTTGAAACACCATACCTCTGTCCGGGCCAGGGCCATCCACCAGGGTTTCATCGATATGAATTGCGCCAACTTCATGCGTTTCTAAACCCGCGATCAGACGTGCTAGGGTTGATTTCCCACAACCTGAAGGCCCGACCACACACACAAACTCTCTTTTGTAAGCGGTAAAATCAATCGAATTAAGGACGTTGACTTTTTTACCTTTATGCTCAAACGTTTTATGTAGGTTGGAAATCGTTAATGCCTTAGGGCGTTGCAGAATGCGCGCATTTCTGTCTGCAATTTCAGGTGTATACCATGCTGCAAGCGGGTGAATGTTATTTGACATTTGGTGCTCCTATTTCCCTGTGTGCCACGGGAATAAACGTTTCCCAAATTGCGCGAGTAACATATCCGTGAGTAAGCCAATGAGACCAATGATTAATATCGCCGCAAATACATTATCAAAGTTTTTATAGCGCGCTTGCTGAGTAATAAACCAGGTGATGCCCGAGCTTGCACCAATCATCTCCGCCACAATAAGGTAAGTCCAAGCCCAGCCTAGCAAGATACGCATGTCTCGATATAAGTCAGGCAAGATACCCGGCAGGATAACGCGACGAATCATGCTAAAACCTCTGCAACCTAAAGTCAGGGAGGCTTCGACGATTGCCATATTCAATTTACGCGTGGTGGCGCCAACAATCAGTACCATCTGAAAAAATGTGCCAATAAAGATGATGGAGATTTTAGGCGCGTCATAAATCCCTAAAATAGCCACGGCTAATGCCCCAAAGGCAGGTGCCGGTAAGTATCTAAAAAACTCAGTAAACGGATCAATTAAGTGGGATGCGGCATTGTAGGTTCCCGCTAAAATCCCCAGTGGCACGCCGAATAACATCGCCCAGAAAAATCCCCAAGCAATGATAGAAATAGAGTGTAAAAGGCTTTCATGTAACCAGGGTTCATTATTGCGTTTAGGCGGGGTAGTAAAAGCGGTATAAAGTGCGGTTGCGACTTCATCTGGCGCAGGTAAGTAAACCGGATTGGCTGGGAAACCTTGCGGTAATGTTGTTATGTCGATTTGTGGGTTTTCGGCAACCAGCTTATCAACCTCAAGCTGAAAAGTGTCTTTGTCGATTAAGGTGCCTTCTCTAAAATAGCTAACATCACCTGGTTGGGTGATTTCAACCTGAGGATGCCATATAAAAGGCACATAGCTGACTAAACACCAAATAAAAATAGGCACCGCAAAACTAGCAAACGTCAGTAGGCGCGCGGATTTTTTATCGATGGGAGTTCTTGGTATTGCCCAGCTTTTTAAGCGACTCATAAGGGTTGGCTCGTATTGAATTAGTTTGGTATTACTTTTTGTCTAGTTCGTAATAAGCAATGGCTGTGCCATCGTATAAAGTCTACTATTTACAATAAGATAGGTTTTTTTGGAGTGATGCACCCAGAAGGGGATGTTTCAAGTTAGAGCGCTGTATCACCAAGTTGGAGCGTTTATGAAACGAATTCAATAACTCTTAAATAGCTTTTCGAATGGAGCTGAGGCCTGATGACAGGGGTTTGATTTCGCCACTGACGTCTATAAGCGCTTGGCCTTGTGGATTAATGCCTAAATAAAGTCCTGACTCTTCTTCTTCGGGTGAGATAAGACGAACCGTTTCATTCACTTTAAATAGATCATGAGCTTGCCAGTATTCAGTCAATTCAATTTGTCCGTAGTTATGCAATCCAGTTTGTTGGATTCTAAGGAAGAAGTCTGCAAATAGATCATCCAAATCAAAATCTGCTACGCAGCTAGAGCCGACACCCAAATTAGCCAAACCTCGGTTAATGCCAATGCCAATAATCAAAGCGCGGTAGTCTTTTTTAAGGACTTGCTCAATCAACATGCCAGCCACCTTGCCTTGATCATTAAAAAGATCATTCGGCCATTTCAAATAGAGGTTGTCAGCCGTAAGTTCATTGAGACTTTGATGCAGTAAAGCCGCAATATGCAGACTTAATAGCCCTGATATTTCAAAGCTAGAATCTAGCGGATAGGCTAACGAGAATATCGCAGAATCTTGGTTTGTTACCCAGCTACGTTGTTGTTGACCATAACCCGCCGTTTGATTTTGGGTCGTGCAAAAAATAGGCTTTTTTGGTCTGTTTTCAGTTACGTACTCTTTTAGATAGCGACTGGTGGAGTCAACGCGATCAAGCGAAATAATGTCGTAGGACGGGTCAGAAGGTTTGTGCATAGGTTTCAATTTTTTTTGGTTTGTGTGAGTTTGTGTGAGTTTGTGAGAGTTTCTAGCGGTTGTCAATAATGGCTATCTTAGCCGAATTTAACCTGATCGTTGTCGATTAACGGTTTAACCAGGCCTGGTCACTCTAGAAAACGATCTGAATTGACCCTCGTTCCCACACTCCTGTGTGGGAATGCAGGCCTAGGCCAATGCCAATATGGAGTTGGATTACCACGCTAAGCATGGGAACCAGAAATTTTCTTTCTGGTGTTTTGTTCAGTCATAAGTCTTAATGCAAGCAACATGTCTTAAATTTTTACCACTGTCACATGGGCAGATGGTCAGAGGTCATTACGTCCAGTTTTGGGTTCAACATTCCTTATTGGCACTCAATGAGAACGCTTTTCTAAAAAATAAGCATGCAGTTTGCGCGCAGCGGATTCAATTTCAGATATTGTTTTCTGATGTTGATCAGGTGTTAAGTCGTGAAGGGTAGGGAAGTTTTCTTCCAGGCCATACAAAGCGATTACATCCAGTAGTTTTTGCATATCGCTTTCAAGTTTTGGCCATTTGCCAAGTGTAACTCCCTTCATATACCCAAAACACCACTCTTCAACAATTAGAATCTGTTTTTCACTCAGAGCATTAATATTTAAGAGCGCTTCAAAACCTTCAGGGGATTCCATTAGCATCTCAGCTGTATTGCTCATATGTTGGATAACTAAGCGGAAAAACCGCTCAACTTCGGATGCACTTTCCCATTCTGGCTGGTTGGCTTCTCCTCCCCAGATCTCGGGATACCATTGGCTGGGCACTAGCATGTTTGGTCCAGACACAATCGCGGTTAAAAAACCGTCCAATTCAGAGGTGTCTAGAATTGAAGCATCATTGCCATATTTGAGGAACGTGTCATTAAGAAAGTCGATTTCTTCGTTGCTAAGGGGTAATAAGCGCATGGTTTTGTTCCGTAGTATCTAGGCATGGCTATATTAGCCGAATTTAACGTGATTGTTGTCGATTAAGTATTTCACCAGGCCTGGTTACTTGGTGCGCGGTCGGCGTGGTTGAATGGATCTGCCTGGTTTCTCTTCGAGCGGTTTTTCTGGCCAACGATGTCTGCGGTATTTACCGCGCATCTCTTTGGCGACTTCTATATAGGAGGTATTCCAAAAGTTGGCTAAGTCTGCGGTGATTTGGATGGGTTTTTGCGCGGGCGACAGTAACTCAAAGGTGAGGGCGATTTGCCCATTGGCGAGTTTCGGGGATGCTAGTTCTCCAAACAGCTCTTGCAGTTGAATCGCAACTTTGGGTAATTTGCCGATTTGATAGTGAATGGCGACGCGTTTACCGGAAGGCGCGGTGTAGTGCGTGGGGGCGTATTGCTCTATCGCGTTTAATTCTGCATAGCTGAGTCTGGCCTGCAATAGGCTGAGTAAATCCAACTTGGCTAAATCAGACCACTGTTTGATATGGCTCAAATAGGGCACACACCAATTCTCAAAATCACTGAGCAGTTCTGCTATTGAAAAGCCTGCGTATTCTGGCAGATATTGGCCTAACCAGCGCACACGATCTAACCAGGCCTGGTTGGTTTTATTCCACGGTAACTTCTCTAAATTGGAGGCAATAATCACCTCGGTCATACAGGCTTGAAGCTGTTGTGGATTGATTTTGTTGGTTGTTTTTTGTTGTAAACTAATTGCGCCCAATTTTCTCTGACTGCTGCCTACAATACGCTGTTTTTTCTCATCAAACGAGACGTTGGTCTCGGTGCTGATTTGCTGTGAAAACAGCGCTTCAATTTCATCTAACGTAATCGGTGCGGCCATAAAGACTTTACCATCGCGACGTTGCCCATCGAGGTTGCCAGCAACCAACCAGGCCTGGTCGTTTAAGCGATCTTCTGGCGTCAGAAAGCAGCCTTTGCCATTACTCAGTTGATAACGACTGTCGGCATTAGAACGGCGTTTAGCGACTCGGTCAGGATACGCTAAGGCGAGCATTTGGCCTATTGAAAGGGGCATAGATTCATTGTCTGACTTTAAAATGTTAGGCAAAGCTAAATTCGGCAAAGACAAAACTCGTTTTTGCCATTGCTGACTATTGGCCATGGCTTCACGTGTTGCAGACAATATCAGCGGCGAGGACTTTAGGGTTTGAGGGTTCTGACGATACGCTTGTAAAGCCTCCACTCTATCTTCTAAATTCACCCCATAACCGCGCCTGAAAATATCCCGTTCACTCAAAATCGCCGCGATGTCGCAAGCGGTGGTCAGTTGCTGTTGACCGTGTTGCTCAGCCGATTGCCTGGCAATCAAAAGCATCTTCGCCAAACGTGCCGAAAGGCCGAGTTGACTGGCTTGTTGACCTAAGGCATTGAGTGAACCATTGGTTTTTAAAAATCCTAGCTGAATTAACAGGGCTTGTGCGATTTGATAGTGGGCTGTCGGGGGTGGGGTTAACCAGCGTAGATCTTCTAAGTTGATTACGCCCCACATCGCCATCTCCAAACTTAAATCCGTTAGGTCGGAGGTTAAAATTGATTCCGATTCGAACGCGACACGGCTTTTATGCTCGGATTCTGTCCATAAGCGATAAGCGTGACCTTCCGCCAAACGACCTGCGCGACCAGATCGCTGTGTGGCCGAAGCTTGCGAGATGTTTTGTGTGAGCATGCGGGTCATACCACTGCTAGCATCATAAGCGGCGTGACGGACTAAACCGCTGTCGATGACAATGTGAATGCCTTCGATGGTTAAACTGGTTTCGGCAATATTGGTTGAGAATATGACTTTGCGGCGATTTTTAGCATCTTTCTGCAACACCTTACTTTGCGCTTCCGGCGTGAGTCCACCGTATAGCGGAATTAGCGCCACTTCAGTAGAATTGATACTTTCAGAAGCGTGTTGAATGGCTTGTAAAATCTCTTTTTGACCTGGTAAAAATATCAAACAGTCACCGCTATGCAACGCAAGTGCATTGGTTAACGCCTGGGTAATCACACGATAAAGAGGCTGGCCATAGAGTTGTAATAACGGCTGTGGCAGGGGGCTGCCCAAATAGTGGATATTGACAGGAAAGGTTCGGCCAGGGCATTGAATGATCGGCGCATGGTCCAAAAACTGGCTTAGTGAATCGCTGGCAATGGTGGCGGACATAATGAGTATTTTCAAATCTTCACGTAAGGCGGATTGGCTGTCTAAACATAAAGCGAGCGCTAAATCTGCATCCAAAGAACGTTCGTGAAACTCATCAAAAATAATCAACGCGGTGTCACTGAGCTCTGGATCGTTTTGTAAACGTCTAATTAAAATCCCTTCGGTCATGATTTCAACCACCGTCTCTTTGGAGATTTTACGGTCATTACGCACTTGATAACCGATGCGTTGGCCGACTTTTTCGCCCAGTTGTTTCGCCAGAAAAGCTGCCAAAGAACGCACCGCCAATCGACGCGGTTCTAAAAGAATGATTTTACGACCCTTTAGCCACTCGGCATCCATTAACGCTAAAGGCACTTGGGTCGATTTCCCAGCCCCAGGCTCAGCTTGCAGTACGCACGCCGAATGCTCAGCTAAACAGGTTTGAATCTGCGGAATAAAGGCGTGAATTGGTAAATCATTGGCGGTGGACATAGAGGGTGACAAAAGACCTTGGTAAAAACGTAAAGAGAGATAGCGGGAATTAGCCTTATTTTAATCGTCTTTTAAAGCGATAAAAAAACTATTGCAATTTAATATAGCGATAAAAGAGACCAGGCCTGCTCAGATTATGAATAAACTTTAAGAGGCATTTTAAATACGCTTCTGATAATTCCATCTGCCAAGTCTTAATTTAGCGTTAGAATGAGCCTTTGAATTATCTAAAGTCTTGAGGTAAAAACCGCTATGTTTGAGTTGGCAAAACAACGATTGGAATCTGTTTTTAAACATATTGAAGTCGATGAAGAGGTTCTGGATCGGCTATCCGTTGCTAAACGCTCTTTTATTGCGAGTATTCCGGTGCGCATGGACAGTGGTGAGTTGCGAATTTTTACCGGTTATCGAGTGCAGTATGACGATACCCGCGGGCCAACCAAAGGCGGCATTCGTTATCATCCGCGCGTCAATCTAGATGAAGTCACCTCTTTGAGTTTTTGGATGACGGTCAAGTGTGCAGTTGCAGGCCTACCTTTTGGCGGCGCGAAAGGTGGTGTGACGGTCAATCCAAAAGAACTTTCAAAATTAGAATTAGAGAGATTGTCGCGTGGTTATATTCGGGTATTTGCTGATGTTCTCGGAGAGTCCCGTGATATTCCCGCACCGGATGTCTATACCAATGCCACTATTATGGGCTGGATGGCCGATGAATATTCTGTTCTGTACCGTCGTCAAGAGCCCGGTATGATTACCGGTAAACCGTTGCATTTAGGCGGTTCTGAAGGGCGTGAAGCCGCCACAGGGCAAGGCGCTTTATACACTTTAGCTGAATATGGACGTCGTCATGGTTGGGATGTTTCAACGGTGACCGTTGCCGTTCAAGGGTTTGGTAATGTGGGTTTTCACTTTGCACGATTGGCAAAAAGAATGGGATTTCGTGTGGTTGCAGTATCCGATTCTCAAGGGGCTATTTATAGTACCAGCGGACTCAATATTGAAGATATATATCGTTATAAAGAGGAAGAAAATACCTTGGCCTCGGTCTATTGTGATGGCTCGGTTTGTAATCTGCTCGAATATGAGCAACTGACCAATGATGAATTGCTTGAGTTACCAGTTGATGTTTTGGTATTAGCCGCTTTAGAAAATCAAGTCACGCAGTTGAATGCCGGCCAAATTAAAGCTAAAACCATTCTAGAAATTGCCAATGGTCCAGTGACACCTCAGGCCGATGAAATACTGGAAGCCAATGGGATTGAAGTCATTCCTGATGTGTTGGCTAACGCAGGCGGGGTGGTGGTCAGTTATTTTGAGTGGGTACAAAATAAAGCTGGGTTTTATTGGGAGGAGAAAGAGGTCATCTCTAAGCTTAAGAAAATTATGACGACTGAGTCTCGTGTGGTTTTTGATTTGGCTTTAAGCCATAAATGCAGCTTAAGAACAGCCGCTTATATTCACGGTATTGAGCGTTTAGCGGGTGCGATAGATCAGCGAGGTAATAAGAAATACTTTAGTAAATAAACGATTTATAATCGTTAGGCTGGTTTGTATTATATCAATGTTTTTCATAGGGTTAACTAGGTGCAATCATTGTTTGTGTTAACTTTACGTATTAGTTTTGTTATCATAAAGGTTTTTTTAAAATCTGAAGCTTTAAGCTAGCGTAAAAAATACTGCTGCTCGTTTTATAAGTATTCTGAGGTAATTTTGTTTTGACTGAATCTGGTGTAGTAACGGCAAAGTGGTGGAGCAAACAAGCCTGTGATGAAAAAGGGGTTTGTTATCATTCAGTCAATCAAGATGGAAATATTCTTGATGTTAACCAGGCCTGGTTGAATTATCTAGGGCTTTTTAGAGAGGATGTTATTGGTCAACACTGTGGTCAATTTGTAACCTCCGACAGCTTATTAAGCTTACAAAAAAACCTCTCTCTTCTGATTAAATCAGTTCAAGTGAATAGTATTAGTCTTCGATTTAAAACGCCTAGCCAGCGTGGCGGTGAAGTTTTGCTAAGCAGTCGGTCAGAGCACGATGCCGCTGGCAATTTTATTAGAACTCATTGCTGGTTTGCACCATTAGATTTCTTTTTAGAAAATAACTCTCAATGGGGTCACTTTTTAGATGATATTGAAACCCTGCATTATGAACTGAGAAAAGAAAGAAATTGTCTAAATAGTGTTTTAAACTCAGTTTCAAGTTTTATCTTAATTTTGCAAGATCAGCAGATTATTCGTGCCAATCAGCCGTTGTTAGATTTTTTGCAATGTAAAAGCGTTACTGAGCTTTCAGATCAACTTCCCTTGCTGTTTAAAGAGTCATTACTCAGCAAAGTGAAGGCTTGCTGTCAAAAATCTTTATTGACAGTCCAGCCTTGTTTTGAATTACTCAATCCTAAAACACAAATAATGCATTACTTCGATTGTGAGGTGAACCAGATTGCCTTGTCTGATAATGAACGGGTCGTGGTCTTAAATGATATTACACTGGCAACGACTATTCGATTAGAGCTAGATTATGAAAAATCGTTGTCGCAAAGATATTTAAATGTCGTGCCTATCATTATTGTTGCCTTGGACGTTAACGCGAATGTTACGCTGGTTAATCACGCCGGCTGCGCGATGTTGGGATATTCTCAGGACGAATTAATCGGTCAAAACTGGTTTGAAATGGTCATTGAAGCGGAGAGTGTACCGACCTTAAAACATGTTTTTTTACAGATAGTTCTTGGTCACCAACCTTATCCTGAATCTTATGAAAATGAAGTCATCTGTAAAGATGGATCCAAGCGTTTACTGTCGTGGCGCAATGCGTTGTTAACAGATGATAGTGGTCATGTAGTCGGCACGCTTTCTTCGGCCGAGGATGTGACTGAGTTAAGAGTGGTTCAAAAAAACAATGCATTCTTGGCGCATCATGATGCCTTAACGGGCTTGGATAATCGGAAATCCCTAGAAATACACCTAGAGCAGGCGATTAAAAAGAGCCACCGTAAGCATGAAAAGTTTGCCGTTTGCTTTATAGATTTAGATAATTTTAAAATAATTAATGATAGTTATGGCCATAAAGCAGGGGATGGTTTGCTATTGTCGGTGACAGACCGCATTAAAAAGACCATACGAGAAAGTGATACTTTAGCCCGCTTTGGGGGGGATGAATTTGTTATTTTATTGGATGAAATCGGTAGTGAAGAGGATGTGGTTAATACCGCTCAAAAGTTGGTTGACCTATTCAAAACGCCTATGGAGTTTTGTGGTTATTCTGCCATGAGTTCGATGAGTATGGGGGTCAGTGTCTACCCCGATGACGGCGCTGATAGTGGTCAGTTACTACAGCTCGCTGATGTCGCCATGTATGATGCTAAAAACAGAGGCAAAAATCAGTTTTCTTTATACAATCAAGAGATGACGGTAAAAGCGGTTCGCAGAGCTTCATTACAGGAAGAATTGACAGCCGCGGTTACTGAAAAACAGTTCTTAGTACATTATCAACCGCAGTTGGCGCAACAAAATCAAACTGTGTTGGGGATTGAGGCACTCGTTCGTTGGCAACATCCAGAAAAAGGTTTAATCGCACCAGATAACTTTATTTGCCTATCGGAAGAGGTCGGGCTCATTGTGCCTATTGGAGAGTTTGTTTTACGTCAAGCATGCCAAGATATTCAAATACTTCATGCTGAAGAGGGTTTTCAAGGTTATGTATCTGTGAATATTTCAGGTGTTCAAATAGAGAACAATCAATTTTTATCAATGGTTGAGAATGTTTTGTTTGAAACCAAAGTAGATCCAAATCTCATTGAAATGGAAATTACTGAGTCGGTGGTGATGAGTAATCCAGAACAATGGATTGAGTTATTTAAACGTCTCAAACTGCTTGGGGTGAAACTTGCCATTGATGACTTTGGGACGGGGTACTCTTCATTAAGCCAGTTAAGTCAACTGCCCTTAGACAAGCTTAAAATTGACAAATCATTTGTGAAGGATCTTGGTCATGATCACAAGGCGCGTGCTGTTGCTGAAGCGATCATTAACCTTTCTAAAAGCATGAATATGGTGAGTTTGGCTGAAGGCGTTGAAACGCAAGCCCAGAATGATTTTCTAACAGAAAAAAACTGTTCGATTGGGCAGGGTTTTTTGTTTGCCAAGCCTATGCCGCTTGAAGTTCTCAAAGAGTGGTTGGCATATAAAAATAAATAAGTTGATACGTAATTTAGAATGAACGACTTAGTTTTATATCCAGCGCCGCGATTAGTTCTGAGATAAAGAACATTAATTATTTTTTTAATGTATTGTCCTTATATTTGATTAAATACACAGTAATAGCCAGGAGTCAGGCGTGGAATTAGAAACACTCGAACTGATTGGAAATCATTTTCAAACCATTCAATCGCATACTTCAGAGGAATTTTCGCCGCAAGTGGTTTTTTTGTTTGGCGATACGGACGTCTTTAAACAGCCGCAATACTATTCTGAAATTCAGCAACGCTATCCCGGTGCTGATATTTTAGGTTGCTCGTCGTCCGGGAGTATTATGGGGGTAGAGGTTAGTCAATCGCCTATTATTGCGACCGCGGTTCAATTCAAAACGGCACGTGTAAGGTTAGCCTGTTTGGATTTTGAACCCGGTTATAAAGCGGAAGTACTTGGATTAGAACTGGCTAAAGTCGTGTATGATTTGCAAGAGGATGATATCAAACATCTATTTGTACTTTCAGATGGCATATCAATGAACGGTTCAGAGTTGGTGAGTGGCATTAATAAGGTCGCATCCGTACCTGTAACGGGCGGTATGGCGGGCGATGGCGGACGTTTCCAAGAGACTTGGGTTGTCGCTAATGATATTCCAAAACAGAATCGAGTGGCCATTTTGGCGTTTTATGGCGATGCTTTAACCACCAGCTATGGTAGCTATGCTGGCTGGAGTGAGTTTGGTACAGAGCGTCTGATTACCAAGTCAATCAGCAACGTAGTCTATGAAATTGATGGTCAGCCAGCCTTAGACCTTTATAAAGAATATCTTGGAGACTATGCGAAAGACTTGCCGAACAGTGGTTTACGCTTTCCCCTCAGCATTAAAGCAGAAGATTCAGATTCAGAAGTGATTCGTACCTTGTTAGGGATTGATGAAGCAGCAAAGTCGATTACTTTTGCGGGTGATGTGCCTGTGGGCTATCGGGCGCGGCTGATGAAGCCTGATATGGATGTATTGATTGATGGCGCGGGTTTGGCAGCTCAGCAGGTAGAACAAGGCAATAAATTGCCTGCTTTAGGGTTAATCGTAAGTTGTGTCGGTCGAAAAGTCGTGATGGGACAGATGGTTGAAGAAGAGCTGGATGCGGTAGAAGATGTTTTGGGTTCGAATGTCCTGTTAAGCGGTTTTTACTCTTATGGGGAAATCTCCCCCTTTAATAAAGAGACAACCACTTGCGCTTTACACAATCAAACCCTGACCTTAACGACCGTATATGAAGACGTTTAATGCATAAACTTTTAGAGAGACAGTTAAAAAAATCTTTTGGTCGAGATTTTCAGTCAGAAAACTTTTCTGCTGAATTAACTCGTCTGATTACCTCTGTTTCGGCCGCTTATGATGAATATACCAGTGAACGCAAGTTTTTAGAGCACACCTTAGAGAAAAACTCGCAGGAGCTGAATGCTGCCAACCGGATGATTTCTGAGAAAAATGCAGTTTTAAATGATCAAGTTCAAGCGGTATCGCATTCCAAAGTATTTTTAACGCGCTTGATTGATAGCGTGCCGATGTATATCTTAACGTTGAATACTTATCTTAAAATCATCAGCACCAATCAAAAGTTTTTGGAAAGCACTAATAAGGATTTTTCTAATTTTTTTGATATTTTGCCCGATGAAGCCAGTCGAGTGTCTTTTGCACTGGAGTGTAAGTCACTCTTAGCCAGAGAAGTGGAATTTATTTACAATGAAATGGAGTTATTAGACAGCTTTAACAACACGCTTTATATCGCTTGGACGCATACCATGGTCGAAGATGAAGAGGGGCATGACATCATCTTATCAATCGGTTCAGATTTGACGCAGCGTAAAGAGGCTGAGAATGCGATGCATTGGTTAGCGCATAACGATAGCTTAACAAGTATTGGTAATCGCCGAGATTTTCAAAAGAATTTAAAACATGCTCTAAACTCTAATTCAGAAGGGGCCTTAGCCTTTATTGATGTAAACCATTTTAAACAGATTAATGATCTTCAAGGCCATGCGGTCGGAGACCAAGTACTGATTAATATTGCGCAAACATTGAAAGATATAACGCGTTCCAATGACTTTGTCAGTCGTCTGGCGGGTGATGAGTTTACCGTTATTCTTTGTAGAGTGAATGACAGTAACGTTAATAGTGCATTGGACAAACTCCAAAATGCGCTTAATAGTTATGTCACATTGGAAGATGGTTCTAAGTTGCCCTATACCGTGAGTATCGGTGTGGCTCTATTTCCATTACATGCAACACAAGAAGACGAGCTGATTGTTAATGCCGACTTAGCCATGTATCAAGCTAAGAAAATAGGTATGGGGCGTTGGCATCTGTTTAATCCGGAAACAGACGATTTCTCTAACCTACATGAAGATAGTCGCTTGATTCACTCGATAAAAAAAGCGATTGAAGAGAGTCGGATGCAACTCTATTATCAGCCGATCTTAAAGTTGGATGAAAAAGTCATCTCGCATTATGAAGTATTGATTCGAATGTTTGATGAGCAAGGCAATATTGTCTTTCCTGGCTCGTTTATTCCGGCTGCTGAAAGAATGGGCTTGATTCGTGATGTTGATGAATGGGTTCTAGGACATGCTTTACAGCAGTTAGCATTACACTTAAAGCATTCGCCAGATTTGACGTTTACCGTAAATATTTCAGCGCCCTCATTACAGGCTACAGATTTTCCAGGCATTATCGAACAGGCATTAATTGATAGTGGCGTTCCGAGTAAACACCTGATTATTGAATTGACTGAGACAGCTTACATTGAGAATTTTGAGCAGGTTTTAAAAAACCTAAAACAGATAGATTGTTTTGGCGTGAAAATCGCATTAGATGATTTTGGCGTCGGTTTTTCCTCGTTTAGCTATTTGAAAAAAATGCCCTTAAGTTATGTCAAATTGGATGGTTCTTATGTCAAAGATCTAATTAATACTCCAGAAGACCAAGTGTTTGTTGAAAGTGTCTCCAAAATGGTAGAGGCTTTTGGTATGCAAACCATTGCAGAATTTGTCGGTGATGAAGCAACTTGTAAAAGGCTTTTGGAACTGGGTGTTACTTATGGTCAAGGATTCTTTATCGGTCAACCTAAGCCTTATCTAACAAAGTTGGATGAGATTAAACAAAATATAGAGTGATTGAAATAGGCTATTTTCTTGAGTTTCTTAAGCAAAATACGCCAGCACAATCATTCCAGAGATCAAGTAGGATCTAAAAAGCAGGCAATAAAAAAGCCCCGATTTCAGAAGAAACCAGGGCTTAGGTATTGGTGGAGGTGGGCGGATTCGAACCGCCGTCCAGAAAGCTTCCACTTAGAACTCTACATGTTTATTTAGTCTATTAATTTAACCCGACTGTTGCCCGACTAGCAGGGATCACAGAGAGCGAGTTTGTAAGTTTTAGGCAGGGTCATCCAAACACATAACACTGACGATTCCGTATAAGTCGATACAGACTAGGGGCTACGAACAACTGGCCAAGCCTGCACTAACAGCCTAAGCTGCTAGGGAGTAGTTATTGTCGTTTGCAACTATAACATTTGAATCAAGATTTACGTGCGGTGATTCAAGCACGACATGCATCCTAAATTTCCATCTCCCTGTCGAAACCAAAACACCCCCATAATGGAAAGTTCGTTTGACACGAAAACTGATGAAATTCAGTTCTACCAGGCCTGGTCCGTTCTAATTTACCAGGCCTGGTGGCTTTAAAAGCCAAATAAAATAGAGTCTTTAAATTAACAAAAAATCTACTTAACTCTTTATATAAGGCCGACAAACTCTTTTTCAAGGGTTTTATCTAAAGCAAGGCTATTATAGCGTTTTTATAAAAGAAGGCCTCGACTTATTCAATAATAAATCAAGACGTCCTTATGGAAGGGGTTAACGAGTGAGTTTCATAACCCGTTCTTTATCACGGCTCCACTCACGCTCTTTTTCAGTGGCACGTTTGTCATACAGTTTTTTACCTTTGGCAATACCAATGGTGAGTTTGACTTTACCGCTGTCGCTCCAGTGCATATCTAAAGGCACGACGGTTAAACCATCTTTATCGACTTTAGAGCTTAAAAGCTCAATTTGCTTACGATGTAAGAGTAATTTACGCAAGCGTAGCGGGTCATGAACACTGTGAGTTGAGGCGGTAATCAATGCTTGTATTTGTGCACCGAACAGAAATGCTTCATGGTTTTTTAAGAGAATATAGCTCTCTTTGATATTCACTTTGCCTTCACGAATACTTTTAATTTCCCAACCTTGTAGCGAGAGTCCGGCTTCAAAGGTTTGGTCAATCTGAAAGTCAAAACGCGCTCTTTTGTTTTGCGCAATCGTGTTAGCAAGTGCTTTATTTTTAGGTTTTTTTGCCATATCTTTTTAGTCGAAACCGACCCTTTAAACAGATTATTTTAAACTGCGGCTATTATAGCAAAATCACTGCAATGATTTACGCTGTAAACGCAGAGCAACTTGACCAGGCCTGGTGATTATTCACAGGTATTGGTGTGGGTTTTTGCTTGTCTATCGCAATGTTCTACCTGTGAAGCAATAGTCGATAACCTGTTTAGGCACAAATTGATTCATGCGTTTTACATCTAATGAAAAACTGTGTTTATGGCCTTCATCACTTTCCAGCTCAAAATAGAGTGGCTTTTGACCTGCTAATCCAGCTTTTAGCAAATTGAAGAAGTCCTCGATATCTGAACTATTGGTATCGGCTTTAAAGCTAGGCATTTCTTGATAGGTAAAAGAGGTATGAAAACTCATGCCAAGCAGACCTGGTTGTTTTTGTATGTCGGTTTTAAAGAGTTTGGATAGGGCCTTGTTCTGGCCGCCCACTGAAATGTCAAATGAGACGGAATCCGTGGCACTTTTAACAGTGAGTTTCTGCTTGTCGTCATACACATAACCGTGTTTAATAAACTTAGGCGAAGCGTTCGGTAAGGTGCCGTCCGAGTCTTTCAAGAACTTTTCCTCATCTACAAATTGCACGTTAAAGTTAGAATAATAATCAGCGCAACGCATAAAGAAGACTTTCTGAGTACGATAATCTTGCGGAATATAGAGTACCGTTGCCTTTTTGACCTTATCGCTGAAGTCATCGACTTTATAGTCGACAACCCAGGTGTCTTTCAAAAAGCCTTCTGTTTGATTGGCGGTAACAGGCTTTTCAACTTCGTGATATTCAGTTGCATTTGCAAAACTAGGCATCAGTAGTGGCAAGATTAAACATAAGGGACGGACTTTGTTAAAGCTGTTAAAACTCTTAAAAAATAACGTTCTGGACATGCAAAGACTCCTTAAACTACACAGTTTTTCATTCTAACATGAATTTATCCTTAACTGATTTCCTGTCTCACAGCACGCTTAAAATGCCTTACAAAAGATTAAATCTTTAAAAAATACTATCAAGGTGGTCGATGAATGCGCTTTGTTACAATGCCTAATACAACACGCGTTATAATGGCGCGAACAAAAGAGGCCAATTTGCGCCTGTTGTTTCATTAATTACTCAGATTTAAAAGATAATCGTTAGCTTTACGCCTTATGAAAAAAATATCCAGAACGGCTCTATTACCGTATTCAGCAAAACAGATGTATGACATCGTCAATGACGTTGCCGACTATTCTAATTTTCTACCTTGGTGTGGCGATTCTGAAATCGTCTCGGTATCGGAGTTGGAAATGATTGCCAGTGTCACCATTGCTAAAGCTGGGATTCGCCAGACCTTTAAGACCCGTAACCACCTTGTGCCCAATGAACGTATTGAAATGCATCTGTTAGAAGGCCCATTCAAAGCCTTAAAAGGTGAATGGAGTTTTAAAGTGTTGGATGTCGATGCGTGTAAAATTCAATTTGAAGTTGAGTTCGAAGTCAGTAATGGTTTGTTAAATGCCGCCATTGGCCCCATCTTTGAACATATCGCCAGTACCTTAGTCGATTCATTTTGTGAACGTGCCAAGCAAATGTACGCTTAATATACGCGGTCAAGAAGCGCCAGTTTAATCTGCATTTATTAACGTTTTATTTAACGCTTTGTTAGGAAAAAATTATGGGCAATAAAATTCAGATAGAAGTTGCTTATGCATTAGAAGACGAACAGTTTTTGTTTACAGAAGAAGTCGACGAAGGGTCTACCATCGCTCAAGCACTGGCAGGTTGTAAGCTGTTAGCCGAGTTCCCGAGCTTGAATACCGATAAAGTTGGTATCTTTGGCAAGTTACTCAATGGCGACGCGGTTTTACGTGCAGGAGATCGTATTGAGGTTTATCGACCTTTAAAGGCAGATCCTCGTGATCGTCGTAGAGAGAAGGTCGAAAAAGAGCGAAAAGAGGCGAAGTAGTTCACCTGTAATCCCCCCCATTTTAATAACCGCTATTGATGGTTTGCTGTTTTGAGACAGGCTTGAAATTGAAAATCATGAGTCGCTATCCACAAAAAAGGCCTGAAATTTCAGGCCTTTTTTTTATGCAATTTTTATCGGTTTTAAGGTTAGAACCAATCTAATCCTAACCAAGAATCATCTTCTTTTAAGATGACTTTGCTCGGTACTGTTTTCCACTCTTTAATCATTTCATCTTCATCAAACTTGATAATCAGATGTCTGGCCGAATCATCGTGTAATGTTGTGTTTGAGCTGTAAAAAACATACTCCCAATGATTTGGGTTAAAGGGGTTTTTACCCTGTGGCGGCCCTAATAGTTCACGAACCTGACCTTTTGTCAGACCTTCTTGCAGGTGAGAGACCGATTCTTGGGTCATCACATTACCTTGCGTTAAAGGCGCTTTATAAGGCTCAAGGTAAGAGCAACCGCTTAACAGACTGGCTGAAAGTGCTAATGAAAGCGCGAAGGTAAGCTCTGATATTTTGCTTTTTGTACAGCGCTTAATCAGCGGGTTCGACTTTGAATTTAAGTCCGATTTGAAAGAGGTCAGCTTCAAGGTTTTCATACTCATTTAGATGTCTGTGATGAATGATTTAAGGTATTATACACATTAATTGAGATTGTTAATCTCACAACAAAAATTAAATTAATAAAGCAGCAGAACACGCTCTAAGACAATGAAACCGCGGTTTGTAAAATAAAACTCGCTAGAGACTTTGCGTTAGAGCGCGGGATGAAATGTGTTAAAGATTAGAGGATTCCATGAGCGGCGCAGAACTTAAAAAAGTGGGCTTAAAGGTTACTTTACCGAGATTAAAGATTTTAGAAATTCTCGAGAGTCTAGGGGATCAGCATCACCTCACAGCAGAGGACGTTTATAAAATTTTGTTAGAGCAGGGTGAAGAGGTTGGATTGGCAACGGTTTACCGTGTTTTAACACAGTTTGAACAAGCAGGCATTGTACGCCGCTTAAACTTCGAAAATAACATCTCTATTTTTGAGCTGGACACCGGCGATAATCATGACCATCTGGTCTGTGTTAAAAGCGGTATGGTCAAAGAGTTCGTTGACCCTATTATTGAAAAGCGTATTAAAGAGATTGCCAAAGAGAATGGCTACGAATTGTCGGCTCACAGTCTGGTGATCTATGGCTCTTTAACAGAAGAATAACGTTATTTTAGTCAGCTGAAGCATTAAAAATTTATTTAAAAAAAGGCCGTTCAAACAGAGTATTTGAACGGCCTTTTTTGTTTTAATACTCTGGTTTTGATAGGGCTGTTTTGTCTGTGGGTTGCCGAGGGTGAGGGGTCTTGTAAATTAATCTGCTTAACCCTCGAGAAGTTGAACATCCGTTTGTGCGGTTTGTTTATCAATTTTAAACAGGCATTCACAAAATTCGGCTTGTTCGTTTAAAGGTGTCGGGTCATCTGCACAGCTGCAACCGGCAATCATTCCATTGTAAAAGATGCCCGTTTTCACCTCTAAGGTAGTGTTGGTTTCTTGAATGGAAATCACCATGACCTTAAACTCGTCTAGCAAAGCATGGTTGGAATAACGTAGTGCGGCTTGTAAGGGTAATAAATTACCGTCCAACTGCTGAACTTCATGGATAAAGGCGGTTTTAAAGTCGGCGAGCGTTTGCTTCGGTTGGCTATTCCAGGCTTGTAATGACTTTAAAAGCATCATCATCTGAGTTTGTCTGGAATCCAATTAAAACTACGAGTTAAGCTGTTGCGCACTGCTAAACATCTCTTTGGCGTGCTCAAGGGTTTGTTGGCTAATAGTCAGCCCGCCCATCATTCGTGCCAGTTCTTCAATACGGGCGGTTTCATCAAGTTCAACGACTTGGGTAAATGTTAAGTCGTTTTCAGTGCGTTTTTCAATCTGTAAGTGGGTATGACCGTGCGATGCGACTTGCGCCAAATGGGTGATGGACAATATTTGTTTATGCGCACCGAGCTGTTGCATTTTTTTACCGACCACTTCTGCAATACCGCCACCAATACCGACATCGACTTCATCGAATATAAGTGTTGGTAGACTAGTGACTTCGGCGGTGGCGACTTGAATTGCGAGACTGATTCGCGATAACTCACCACCCGAAGCGACTTTCGCCAAAGGTTGTAATGGTTGGCCTTTGTTGGCGGTCACATGAAAAGCCACCTTATCGAAACCGCTGGCATTGGGAGTCTCTTGTGTGGAAATCTGGGCTTCGAATAGCCCATTAGGCATGCCCAAAGAGTGCATTCCGTCGGTGACGATGGTAGAGAGCTTTTTGGCGGCTTTTTGGCGTGATTTAGTTAAAGCCGAACCACTGTTTTGAAATTTTGACCAGGCCTGGTCTATCTCTATTTTAAGCGTTTCTATTGAAGCATCTGACTGCGTTAGGTTCATTAAGTCCGTTTTAAGTTGTTGGTGTTTTTCAACCAATAAGTTCGACTCTAAGTTGTATTTTTTTGCCAGGCCAAACAGCAAAGATAAACGTTCTTCAATGTGTGAAAGCTGTCCTGGGTCTAAATCGATACTGCTGCTGTGCTGATGAATTTCGGCGGCGGCTTCTTGGGCTTCTATAAGCGCACTATTGAGTTGCGCGATCGAAGACTGCAAGTTTGGGCTGTAATTGACGATCGACTCAATGGCATGCAGCGCTTGATTGATTTGATCCGCTGCGCCATTTCCACCTTCAATGGCTTCATAAGCGGTTTCGCATGCTTGAATAATTTCATTGGCATGCGAGAGCTGACTCTGCTCTTCCGAGAGTTCTTCAAACTCACCGATAACCGGCTCAACCTCATCAAACTCGCTGTTTTGAAAAGACAGCAGTTCAAACTTGCTCTGAAAATCGGCTTGATTGCTTAATCGTGTTTCCAGTTGGCGATTTAAAACCTGCCAGGCCTGGTAATCCTGACGACAAGCTGTGATTAGCTTAGGATGCATCGCATAAGCATCTAATAATCCGAGTTGCTTATGGTTTGAAAGCAGAGATTGGTGCTCATGCTGGCCGTGAATATCAATCAACATACTGCCAAGCGTTTTTAACTGGCTGGCAGGAATTGGTCGGCCATTAATATAGGCTTTGGAGCGACCTTCGATGGTGACGGTACGGCGTAGATAGCAATCCATTTCATCATCCAGTTCTTGCTCAACCAACCAGGCCTGTACATGAGGTAATGATTTAATATCGAATAGGGCAGTCACTTCGGCTCTTGGCGTATTGTGGCGCACTAAACTGCTATCGGAACGATCCCCTAATGTGAGGCCTAAGGCATCCAGTAAGATGGATTTACCCGCACCGGTTTCCCCCGTTAAACTGCTGAATCCCGTATTAAAGTTGAGTTGCAGTTTTTCGATGAGGGCTAGGTTTTGAATGGAAAGTTCTTGCAGCATGTTGGTTCTTTTTGGTTAGTCAGTCGCGTATGAGTCGGTTGAAGTTAAGCTGAATAAAGTGCGATGTTATGCACGTTACAGCTTATCACCCCAGTGTAACTTGGCTCTTAAGAGTTCAAAGTGATCATGGCCTTTAGGGTGAATCATTGTAATGAAATTAGTGTGGCGTGTCACAATGGTTCGATAGCCTGCCGAAATTAGATGCGATATTTGACCATCACAGGTGATGCGCGCGGTGCTATGGCAATTTTCGTGCGGACGTATTTCAACCACGCTTTTTCCTGAAATAACATAAGGTCGGTTGCTCATGGTGTGTGGGTTAATCGAGACTAAACTCAATACATCTAAGGAAGGGTCGAGAATAGGCCCGCCCGCAGATAGACCGTACGCCGTAGAGCCGGTTGGGGTAGAGATAATCATGCCGTCAGAACGTTGGCTGTTAAAAAAGCGATTATCGACAAAGGTTTCAAATTCAATCATGCGTGGCGAATCGGTTTTATGGATGACCACATCATTAAAGGCGATTTGGTCGAAAAGAACTTCATCATCTTTTTGAATGATGACGCGAATGAGATTGCGCTCTTCACTCTCATAAATACCATCCATGACATCTTCTAACGTCGAGACCATCTCTTTAGGTGAAATATCCGTCAAAAACCCTAAGCGTCCGAGGTTGATACCGAGAATGGGTATTTTGTGGTCAACAATGGATCGAGCGACATCCAAGAACGTCCCATCGCCACCGACCACAATCGCGACATCAATATGCTGCGCCAACTCTTCACGGTCGATGATTTCAACGCCATAACGTTCATGCGGAAAATCGTGGCAGGACGCAGAATCCAAATAAACGGTTTTGGATTTACTCTGTAGGTGTTGGATTAGGGTATCAATACTTTCCCAAGACTGAATGCCATTGTATTTACCAAAAATGCCTATTCTCTTAAACATTTAATTACTCTCACTCTTTCAATATGGGCGTTAAAAATCTTGTATAACTGAGCCGGAAACATATAATTTAGCACTCAAGCCTTGAGAGTGCTTAATTTAATACCATATACATTGGGTATGATAGGCAAAAAACAGACACCCCAAGCACCATTTTATACTTACAGAGCCCTTTAATTAAGGTCTCTTACCTAGGCTAGCAGATGTTAAGCAATCGTTCACAGATTTTGTTTAAAAACTTAATGGGATTATACCTCAATGAGGGTAAACCGGTAGGCTCGACCACTTTGGCGAAATGTCCCGAAATCAACTTAAGCTCCGCGACGGTGCGTAATGTCATGGCCGACCTGGAAAAATTGGGCTTGATTCATGCGCCGCATACTTCTGCAGGACGCGTCCCAACGGATAAAGGTTACCGTCTTTTTGTCGATTCCATGTTGACCTATCAGCCACTTTCAATGCAACGTGAAGCATTGATTCGCCAGGAAATGTCGCCCAATCTTAATCAAGATGCCTTGATGCACAACGCTTCCAATATCCTCTCAGGCATGACGGGCATGGCGAGTATGGTGTTAATGCCAAAGAAAGAACGCGAGCTGTTAAAGCATATTGATTTTATTGGGTTAGGTGAGAACAGAGTTTTAGTGGTTTTGGTCTTTAATGACCAGGATGTACAGAATCGTATTGTGGAGTTGGAAAAGCCGATCTCCTCAAGCGAATTGATTAGAATTGCGAACTTCTTGAATGAGCAGTGTGTCGGTAAAAGCCTGACCGAAGCGCGAAAAACATTAGTAGAACGCCTAGATTTGATTAGAAGCACCACCAATGAATTTATGTCTTCGGTAATCGAAGCGACCGACAGTGTACTCTCTGAGCAGCTAGAGCAGAAGATGCCGTTTTTAGTGTCGGGTCAAACCAATCTACTCAACTACCAAGAGTTGGCGCATGCGGATAAATTAAAGTCGCTGTTTAATGCGTTTGACCAACATTCAGAGATGCTCAGAGTTTTGGATAAGAGTATGGATGCCGAAGGCGTGCAAATATTTATTGGCTCAGAGTGCGGTAACCCTATTTATCAAGATTGCAGTATCGTTACCACCCCTTATATTGTCGATGATGAAGTCTTAGGTGTTTTAGGTGTGGTGGGACCAAGTCGAATGAATTATGAAAAAGTCGTGCCTAAAGTGGATATAACCGCAAAAATATTAGGTTCCCTCTTGAAAAAATAACGACATACCCCCAGTAAAATGGATATTAAATTTTTAAAGTAAAGTCGATTGTCTGTAAGCGGATAATCAAACTCAAATAGGAAGAAAAACGTGTCAGATTTTAAAGCAGCTGAAGAGCAAATCCCAACGGTAGAAGAAGTCTTAGAAAATGCAGAAGAAGCGTTGGAAGACGCACAAAAAACCGTCTCGAAAGATGTAGAAGCTTTGTTGGCCGAGACTCGTGTCGAAGCGGATAAGCATAAAGATATGGCATTACGCATTCAAGCCGATATGGAAAACCTACGTCGTCGTACGCGTATTGATATTGAAAGCGCGCATAAATATGCCTTAGACAAGTTTGTAAATGCCTTGATTCCAGCAATGGATTCAATGGAAATGGGCATGGATGCGTCTTCTAAAGAAGATGCTTCTGTTGAAAGTATCCGTGAAGGTATTGAGATGACCTTCAAGCAGTTGTTAGATGTTTTGGGTGAGTTCAATGTTGAACGTGTTGATCCTAAGGGTGAAAAGTTTAACCCTGAGTTGCATGAAGCTTTAACAATGATTCCGTCACCAGAACATGAATCAAACACTGTCGTTGATGTAATCCAAAAGGGTTATACGCTAAACGAACGTTTGGTTAGAGCGGCGCGCGTAATCGTTGCGCAGTAAATAAATTCGTAACAAATTAGATAAAAAACACAAAAAAAACTTTGCACGGCTTGAAAAGGAATTTAACAGCCTTATATAGTTTGCAACGTTAAAAAATTAAAACTTTTGGAGAAGATTAAGATGGCTAAAATTATTGGTATCGATTTAGGAACAACAAACTCTTGTGTTGCTGTTATGGAAGGCAAAGAAGTTAAAGTAATTCCAAACGCTGAAGGCGCGCGTACAACTCCTTCTATCGTTGCGTACACAGCAGACGGTGAAGTATTAGTCGGTGATTCTGCAAAGCGTCAAGCAGTGACGAACCCAGAAAACACAATCTTCGCAATCAAGCGTTTAATCGGTCGTCGTGCTGATGATAAGATCGTTGCGAAAGATAAAGATATGGTACCTTACGCAATCGTTGCCGCAGATAATGGTGATGCTTGGGTTGAAGTAGATGGTAAGAAACTATCTCCACAAGAAGTCTCTGCAAAAACTTTGATTAAAATGAAGAAAACAGCTGAAGATTATCTTGGTTATGAAGTGACTGAAGCGGTTGTAACCGTACCTGCTTACTTTAACGATGCTCAGCGTCAAGCGACTAAAGATGCCGGTAAAATTGCTGGTTTAGAAGTTAAACGTATTATCAACGAGCCGACTGCAGCAGCACTTGCTTACGGTATGGATAAAGTTGTTAAAGACAGCGTGGTTGCAGTTTACGATTTAGGTGGGGGAACATTCGATGTTTCAATCATCGAAGTGGCTAACTTAGATGGTGAGAAGCAAGTTGAAGTATTGTCTACTAACGGTGACACTTTCTTAGGTGGTGAAGATTTCGACAACGTTATCGTTGAGTACATCGCTGAAGAGTTCATGAAAGATCAGAATGTTAACTTGAAGTTAGATAAGTTGGCACTGCAACGTGTTCGTGAAGCGGCAGAGAAAGCGAAAATTGAACTTTCTTCACGTGAGCAAACAGACATCAACTTACCTTACGTAACAGCGGATGCAACAGGGCCTAAGCATTTAAACATGAAAATCACTCGCGCTAAGTTCGAGTCTTTGATTGAAGACTTGGTTAAGCGTTCGATTGATCCTTGTAAGATTGCTTTAAAAGATGCAGGTTTATCTGCTTCTGAAATCGACGATGTTATCTTGGTGGGTGGTTCAACACGTGTACCAATGGTTCAAGCAGCCGTTAAAGAGTTCTTCGGTAAAGAGCCACGTAAAGATGTAAACCCTGATGAAGCGGTTGCCATGGGTGCAGCGATTCAAGGTGGTGTACTTTCTGGTGACGTAAACGACGTTCTTCTTTTAGATGTAACGCCTCTATCTCTAGGTATCGAGACAATGGGTGGCGTAATGTCTAAGTTGATTGAGAAAAACACAACGATCCCTACTCGTAAATCACAAGTGTTCTCAACCGCTGAAGATAACCAGTCAGCTGTAACCATCCATGTTGTTCAGGGTGAACGTGAAATGGCGTCTGGTAACAAGTCCCTAGGTCAATTCAACCTAGACGAGATTGCACCAGCACAACGTGGTATGCCACAAATCGAAGTGACTTTCGATATTGATGCCAACGGTATCTTAAACGTATCTGCTAAAGATAAAGCGACAGGAAAAGAGCAACACATCACTATTCAGGCTTCTTCTGGTCTTTCTGATGAAGAAGTAGAAGCAATGGTTAAAGATGCTGAAGCACACGCTGAAGAAGATGCCAAAATGAAAGTATTGGTTGAAGCACGTAACCAAGCTGACGGCATGGTTCACGCAACTCAGAAGATGGTTAAGGATGCTGGTGACTCTGTTGACGCGGCTGAAAAAGAAGCGATTGATACTGCAATTACTGCGGTTGAAGAAGCAATCAAAGGCGACGATAAAGACGCAATTGATGCAGCCGTTGCTAAACTAGCGGAAGCAAGCCAATCTGTAGCTCAAAAAGCACAGGCTAAGCAAGCGGAAGGTGGTGAAGAAGCACAGCAGCAAGGTGAAACAAACGAAGCTGACGATGACATCGTAGATGCTGAGTTTGAAGAAGTGAATGACGACAAGAAGTAATTCTTAACCGTTTACCATGAAGGCACGAAGACACGAAATTTTGCTGCGCTCTTTTTAAGGGTGCTCAGAGAATTGAGTCTTCGTGCTTTTTCTATTTCTAGTTTAAGGATAATCCTTTCTTAAATTAGAATACTTTAGGAATCTTTGTACGAGACCAATTGGTCTGTGTAAAGAACACTTAAATTAAATACGTTAGTTTGTATCCGAAAACAATATTTAAAACCTTCGCGTCTTCGCGACTTCGTGGTTAAAAAGTTTTTTGATGTTAGTTAACCAGAATTAGATAAATACGAGAGATCGATGAGCAAAACCTGTTATTACGAAATTTTATCCGTTAGTAAAACGGCTTCTGAAGGCGAAATAAAAAAAGCCTACCGCAAAATGGCGATGAAACATCATCCTGACCGTAATCCAGATGACAAAGCTTCTGAAAATAAGTTTAAAGAAGCCGCTGAGGCTTATGAAATCTTGTCGGATTCACAGAAGCGTGCAACCTATGACCAGTTTGGCCATGCGGGGCTAGAAGGTGGTGCTGGCGGCGGAGGCGGTTTCGGCGGCGGTTTTGAAGGCGGTTTCGGTGATATCTTTGGTGATATGTTCGGCGGCGGTTTCGGCGGTCAGCGTGGACCTCAACCGGGTGCGGATCTACAGTATGAGCTTGACGTTTCATTGGAAGACGCGGTTGCCGGCACCAGTGTCGATATTCGTATTCCGACTAAAGATAATTGCGAGAGTTGTGAAGGAACGGGGGCGGAGCCTGGTAGTTCCGTTGAAACCTGTCCGACCTGTCACGGTGCCGGTCAAGTGCGTATGCAGCAAGGTTTCTTTGCGGTGAATCGTGCTTGTCCAAGTTGTCATGGAACAGGTCAGCTTATCAAAACGCCTTGTAAATCATGTCGTGGTGAAGGTTATACCCACAGCCATAAAACCCTGACGGTGAAAATTCCTGCAGGCGTGGACAGCGGTGACCGTATTCGTCTACAAGGCGAAGGTGAAGCGGGCGAGCCTGGCGCACCACGCGGAGACTTGTATGTTCGTATGCGCGTCCAAAAGCATGCTATCTTTGAACGTGATGGCAACACTCTGTACTGTGAGCTACCAATGAGTTTCTCAACAGCTGCTTTAGGTGGCAGTGTTGATGTGCCGACCTTAGGCGGTAAAGCCAGTCTAAAAGTGCCTGCAGGAACACAGTCTGGTCAACGCTTTAAGTTGGCAGGAAAAGGTGTTAAATCTGTTCGCTCGTCCCGTGTCGGTGATATGGTGGTTGAAGTGCATATTGAAACGCCAGTTAAACTTACGGCTCGTCAGAAAGAGTTGTTAGAAGAGTTTGATGCCAGTTTAAAAGGTAAACATCATAAACAGCACAGCCCAAAAGAACACAGTTTCTTTGATTCGGTAAAATCGTTCTTTACCAGTGACGATGATAAAAAATCGGACAAAGATGACGGGCCTTGGAATTAAGTCCAAGTTTCTAAGTCTACGATTAAGGCAAAGCATTAAACCTAATATTTTGATAAAGGATTTACGACAATGAGAGTTGCAGTTATTGGCGCTTCGGGCCGCATGGGAAAGAACTTAATCGATGCGGTTCATCAAACCGAAGGTTTAACCGTAACAGCCGCCATTGAACGTCCTGATAGCAGTTTATTAGGGGCGGATGCCGGTGAGTTAGCAGGCCTGGGTAAATTAGGTGTCGTTATCGTCGGTTCTTTAGAGTCGGTTGTCGATGACTTTGATGTATTGATTGATTTCACCACTCCTGAAACCACCGTGCACAACCTTGAAGTCTGTGTTGCCAATAACAAAAAAATCGTTATTGGTACGACTGGTTTTGATGATGTGGGTTTAGCGGCAATCGATAACGCGGCTGAGAAAATCGCGATTATCTTTGCCGCAAACTACAGCGTTGGCGTTAACCTTTGTCTTAAACTGCTCAAGCAAGCCGCTGAAGTTTTGAACGAAGGTTACGACATAGAAATCATTGAAGGGCATCACCGTCATAAGGTCGATGCGCCTTCCGGTACGGCATTAAGAATGGGCGAAGTGGTTGCTGAAACTTTAGGTCGTGATTTGAAAGAGTGTGCGGTTTACGGTCGTGAAGGCATTACGGGTGCGCGTGATCCAAATACAATCGGTTTTGCGACGGTGCGTGCTGGAGATATTGTCGGTGACCATACCGTGTTATTTGCCACTGAAGGCGAGCGTGTTGAAATCACCCACAAGGCCTCAAGTCGTATGACGTTTGCCAATGGTGCGGCACGTTCATGTCGTTGGTTAGTCAGTAAAGACCAAGGTCTGTTTGATATGCAGGATGTTTTAAACCTACGTTAATCAATAGGGTTTATCGCATTCAAAAAAGACGCTTTTATAGGCGTCTTTTTTTTTGCATAGATTATGCTCTTAAGAAGAATTGTTTGGGTTTAATCTTGTTTTTAACTGGTCTGAGAGACCTCCATATAATTAATATTTGGCAGCTGTCCTAGATAACTTAAATTATCTAAGGTGGGTTTCATTATAAGCGTCAACTTAGGGGGTGTTTGCAAGCATTCGTTTTATTTTAGGTGTAGAATAAATATCATGCAAATTACGCAGGTTTACCAGGTTTACTCTGGGTTTTTTGGGGTGGTGTAGAAGTTTTTTGATAATTATTTCGATAGGTTAAATAAAAGGGTTGATCATGAGCAAAGAGTCAAAGAGCAAGTTAGATAAAAAATCAGAAGAAAAATTAGCGAAGAAGGCTGCTAAGAAAGCGTCTGAAAAAGCAGCAAAAAAAGCGGATAAGTCATCTGCTAAAAAAGCTGACAAGAAAAAATTGGTTAAGAAAAAGACGGCTAAAAAGAAAGCAATCAAAAAAGTAGTCGCCAAGAAGCAAGCCGCTAAAAAAGTTAAAAAATCAGCGAAGAAAAAGACAGCAAAGAAATCTAAGAAAAAATAAATAATTTGCCATTAAGTAACTCTGTTATTTGATGGGATTGTTTTTACAAAGGCGTATTTACCATTGGGTGAATGCGCCTTTTCTGTTTTTACGGCGAGGAATAATCATCTAGGTTGTTGAAAAATTATTTTAGAGCCTCTGTTATGAGAGTGAATTTTCCAATACTTTTAAAATGGATTTAAGCATGGGCTCTTTATCAAGGTAGTTTGTTGGGATAGCGTGAAAAGCACCGTTGCATTCCAACACTAGGCTAGGAAAACTGTTCGCTTGAATACTTTGATTGAAGGTGATTTCTTCATTGAGTTGTAACTGGGTTGCAGGTTGATTAAGTTGTTTTTCAAATTCAGATGGTTTTAATCCAATATTGTTTGCCAATGAAATAAGGATGCTATCGTTCGAGGGGTTTTGTGCCTGTAGATAATAAGCTTGTTGAATCGCTAGAATCATTTTCTCTTCATACTCAAGGCCTTGTTTACGCGCGGCTATCACTGCTCGACAGGCCGGATAAGTTGAACGTCTTGCTTGGTTTAAGCGCCAAAAATCAAAGTTAAAATCTGTTAACGGAACCTTTTGTTGAATGTAACGCCAGATAGACTGCAATTTTTGTTGAAGTTCTAATGGCATGGAATCGGTTGTATCAGCGGCTAGTCCACCCAGTGAATTATGAGTTTCTATACTAATAGGTAAGTCCTGTTTAAGGGCTTGCCATACCGGTCGAAATGCCCAACACCAACTGCACATCGGGTCGTATATATAATGTAGTTTGCAGGCATCTTTTTGTGGCGTGACTGATTTTATTGGCAAGTTTATTATTCACTTTTTTAGGGCATCAAAAATTAGTTTAAAGCCATCATATCTTCATGAATAACTTGATTACGCCCTGCGTGTTTTGCTGCATATAGGCTTTTATCAGCACGACCGATAAAGTCTTCTAAACAATCTTCGTGGCCATAGAAATGAGAAATTCCAAAAGAAGCGGTAATTGTATCGATAGGATCACTAGAGTTTTTAAGCGTTAAGCGTGCTGCTTGAATCTGTTGTCGTATCACTTCGGCACGGGCGCAAGCTTCTTCAAGTGAAGAGTTTTTAATAATGATTGCAAATTCTTCGCCACCGTAACGACAAATGGTTTCATTCTCAGATGCGCTCTTGCGCATAATACTGGCGAAGTAGCGTAATACACTGTCGCCAATAGGATGGCCATAGGTGTCATTGAATTTCTTGAAATGATCAATATCGGTCATAATGAGACATAAAGTATGCGGCTGGGAACGGTTTTCAAGTGTTAAATCCATCATGGTAGCGTTAAATGATTTTCGGTTGCCAATCTGAGTTAATTCATCTGTTAAGGCTTCGGCTCGGGCTTTATGGAGTTGCTGCCTGAGTAAAGTTACTTCATCGGTATTCGTTTGGGCTTCACTACGAATTTCGTTAGTGCTGCTTTGCATGCTCGTCACTGTCTGCATAATCGTCGCCGCCATACGCTCTAAATCTTGTGCATCGAGATTAGGTTTTTTGAGGTTTTCAACGCAGAGTCCCATCTGATCTGAGTGCTGATCTAAGCTACAAACCCAAGTCCCAATTTTATTAAGAATATCATCCACGAATTGACGGAAAGCAAAATCATATTGATCTTCTGCTTTAATGCTCTCTTCAGCAATATATTGATCATATAAACGAGTACCTAATCTATCAGTATAGCCATAAGGACTCTCAATAACGGCTTTAATCTCATTGATGAGATGGGTGTTCTCTCCTTTTAAAAAGTGATACCAAACTAGATAGTTAATCGGTAGAGGATTTATTTCTTTCTGCTCAAATATGACCGTAATCTGGGTATAAATTTGATGTGCAACTTCAGGCGTATCTTTAACTTTAATCATAGCGTTTATGTTCTTTTATATAGTGATTATTGTTGAATGGTTGATTACTACGTATTTTATTATAATAATTTCTTAGGAGTTTACTAGGTTTTTGCGACGAAGGCTGGTGGAATGGTCTTTTTAGAGGGGGTGGGATTCTGTCATAAGCGCTAAAAAAACAAAGGCTTAAATTGATTGGCTTGTTAATTTCAATTTTTTAAAATATTTTAATAAGCGATAATCCTTGTCGGTTAACTAACTAGGCCTGGTCAAATCACTTTAGCGCTGTTTACCCTGCTTGATTGTGATAAATTAGGGGGCTGGAATCAGTATTATGCTAATTAAAGGAAGTACTATGCCTACAGTGAGCTATTTATTTTCAAGTGCAATTTTAAGGGCTTTAGTGGGTGCTCTGCTTATAATGAGTACCAACCTCGCACATGCGAAACAGAAGATTCCTTTGGTTGAAGAGACCATTGTTGTCAATGGTGGGGCTGTCGTGATATGGACGAGTCAGCAAAAAGCCAGTCGCTATCTTTGGCAGCAGACTTCTGGCTTAATAGTAAGTATAGACAATCCAAAAAACAGACAACTTACTTTTACGGCACCTGAAGTCACAAAATTGAACAGCTTGGTTTTTGAGCTTAAAACTACGGAAGCAGGTGCATGGAAGTTACCGCATGTCACCACTATTTTGACGGTTGAGGTTAATCCTTAAAGAATTTTAGGCTGTGTAAACGTCCAGAAAAAAGGCGCCTTCAGATTTAATCCTGAAAGCGCCTTTTTTAGTTGGAACGATTGGTTTTATATGTGAATCAATGTGATTTTTACTTCGAAGCTTCATCCGGAATAAACTTTAATACATTGCCGTTAATGCAATAGCGTTTATAAGTCGGTGCAGGGCCATCATTAAAGACGTGACCTAAATGAATCCCTGAACTCGCACTGCGTACCTCGACACGCTGCATGCCGTAAGCATTATCGGCATGTTCGGTAATCGCGCCTTCAATTGGATTGAAGAAGCTTGGCCAACCGCTATTGCTCTTAAACTTAGTATCGCTTCTGAATAAATTAGCACCTGTGACGGGATCTACAAAGTAACCTGGTCGGGTCTCATCTAAATGCGAACCAGTATGGGCACGTTCGGTGCCTTGTTCAAAGGCAATCTCTCGCTGTTCAGGCGTTAATAATCTAAAGCCTAACCATTTCCAGAATCTGGCCGTCTCGCCGTTGTAACCTGTATAGCGAGAAACTTCTTTGCCATTTTCAAACAGGACAATGGTGGGTGTTGCAAACAGTGCCTTTTCCAACTCCCAGCCTTTTGGAGGATTGGGATTTAGAGTCGCAATAATAGGGGTTTCTGCTTTCCAACTGCTTAATATATCGTGTTTGAATTTTTCGCAAAATGGACACTCTTCAGCTTCAAAGACAATCAGTTGACGATCACTGTTTAAGTCTTTGGCTTCTAATTGGGCATGTTGTTTGGTCGCTGATCCAGGATAAGCCACTCCTGTTCCGCCTAAACCACAGTAACCATTGGGATTTTTTTTCAAGTAATCTTGATGATACTCTTCTGCGGTGATGTAGTTTTTAAGCGGCGCGATCTCAGTGGTAATGGCAGGCAGACCGGCTTTGGTTAACGCAGGTTGATAAATGTCTCTGGTTTTTTCAGCAATGACACGCCCTTCATCGGTTTGGTAGTAGATAACACTGCGGTAGTTGGTACCGACATCATTCCCTTGGCGATCGCCTTGAGTCGGATTATGACTTTCCCAAAAGGTAATTAAGATGCTTTCTAAATTCACCAAGTCTGGATTGTAAGTGACCTTGATGACTTCAGAGTGATTACGCGCACTTGAGCGCCCCATCTGGATTTTTCTTTCCAGGCCAAGTACATCTTGATAACCTGCATTTTGATCATCGCCACCCGCATAGCCGCTTTCAACATCAATCACGCCATTGACTTCAGATAGGCGTTTCTCAGCGCCCCAGAAACAGCCCATGCCGAGCACAATGGAGTCGGTTTTCATTTGGCTAATATTAGTGTCGTTTTGCTCTGGCATCTCAGGTTCCTTGGCACAGCTTTGTAGGCTTAAGGTTAAAGGCAGTAAAAATGCCAAAATCCATTTAGATATTTTCGAAGTAGGCTGTCTCATAATATTGTCCTGTTTATAATAAATCGCTTTCAGATTGATTATTTAAATCATCACTACAGTAAAAGACATGAAAAGCTGAAAAACCTTTCTTCAAATAATTTTATGACCCGATTATATTAAATAGTTTCAGAGGTTGTATGTGCTTTTATTGTGACAAATGCCACTTAAAACTCAGTTAATAAGCTCGTTGTCACTTTTATGACGAAATGAGATGGCATAGGAAGTGCTAAAACAGTTCTAAAATGCTGTGAACAGGTCTGGTTACTTGTTATTGAACAAGCAAAATGAGTGGAATCGTTTATGAATACGTTAAAACAAATATCAGTGAATATGCAAAACGCCAGTGGTCTTTGTAAGCCAGAATTGAGCTATTTAAAAAGGCTTAAGTCTTTACTGAAGCTGGCTCTGACAATGATGCTGGGCATGCTGTTTTTAACGGGGTGTTCTAGCACGCCTAGTTATGTGGCTAAGTCGACACAGTCCACAACGTTAGCAAGTCCGGTGGATCTAACGAATCAATCTAAGGTTAAGAGCCGTTTACTCAGTCAATATAGAGATTGGAAAGGCACGCCTTATCGTTACGGTGGCACGTCACGTAGTGGCGTTGATTGTTCAGCGTTTGTGCAGAATACATTTCACACTCAATTAGGCTATAAGCTACCGCGCACTACGCGTACGCAAATTAAAACCGGATCAAAGGTCGCCAAATCCAATTTAAAAGTGGGTGATATTGTGTTCTTCAAAACCAGTTCAAAATCGTTACATAACGGGATTTATATTGGTAAATCCAAGTTTATCCACGCCTCAAGCAGTAAAGGGGTGACAATTTCGAGTTTGGATAATAAATATTGGCAAAAAACCTATTTGACCTCGATTCGAGTACGTTAGTCGCCGTCAGACTTCTCTTTAAAAGTTTTTTACCCCTGTTAACTTAAACGTATGGGTTGACGCTGATTACCCCATTTGCCAGGTTGCTCCTCAAAAACACCGGCGATGGGCGTTTGGCAATGTGCGCAACAGCCGTTTTTAAGCGCCCAGCCTTTAATGGCGTAATATTGTCGTTGAATGACCGATTCGCCACAATTCGGGCAATAGGTCGCTTGACCTTCAAAGTCGAGTACATTGCCCGTATAGACATATTTCAAACCCGCTTGCATCGCGATTTTTCGGGATTTTTCTAAGGTTTCTATCGGCGTTTCTGGGTTGTTCATCATGCGATAATCGGGATGATATTTGGTAAAGTGCAATGGCACTGAATCTCCGCAATGCTGCATAATCCATTCCGCCATTTTGGCAATCTCTCTTTCAGAATCATTTTCGCCTGGAATCAGTAGGGTGGTCAGTTCCATCCAGGTATCAGTCTCTTGCGCCACATATTCAATGGTTTCCAATACCGGTTGTAGTTTTGCACCCGTCAGTTTTTGATAGAAGGTTTCACTGAAGGCCTTCAAATCAATATTGGTAGCGTCCATCACTTTAAAAAACTCTTCACGCGGTTTTTCGCTGATATAGCCTGCGGTCACGGCGATGTTTTTAATGCCTAAAGCACGGCACGCTTCGGCGGTATCAATTGCATATTCATGGAATATGACTGGATCATTGTAGGTATAAGCCACCGAAGTACAGTGCTGTTTTTTGGCAGCTTCCGCCAAAATTTCTGGTGCCGCCTGGTCTAAAAGTCGATCCATATCTCGGGCTTTAGACATGTCCCAGTTTTGGCAAAATTTACAGGCTAAATTACAGCCAGCTGTCCCAAACGACAATACGCTTGAACCGGGGTAAAAGTGGTTCAAAGGTTTTTTCTCAACGGGGTCAATACAAAAGCCGCTAGAACGACCATAAGAGGTCAGCCACATTTGATTCTCTTTACGACCACGCACAAAACAGAAACCCCGCTGGTTCTCATGTAATTTGCATTCACGTGGGCATAGGTCGCATTGAATCAGGCCATTGCCTACATCATGCCAGTGCTCTACTGGAATAACAGATGCGGCCGTTAAATCGATATTTTTCATTTTCTGATTACCTTGAAAAGTTAATTCTATATAACTATATATAAAGCTAAGTTACTAATATTCAAGGAATAGGATGAAATCATGTTAATTCGACCCACAACTGTGGCAGGTACTTTTTATCCGAGCACGGCATCTGAAATACAAAGGTTATTTGAGTCATGGGGCTTGAATGTAGCCAACTCTAAGCCAGACGGACAGAAAACGACATCCGCTAAGCTGCCAAGAGCGTTAATCGTGCCGCATGCTGGTTATGTCTATTCAGGCGAAGTTGCATTTACAAGCTATCAGCTGTGGAAGTCAGCAAATCAGAAGCCAAGAAATCGACAACCAGCAAATGCAGCGCCACTAGATGAAATTAAGACCGTGGTTGTCATGGGGCCAGCGCATCGCTACGCGTTTGCAGGCATTGCCACCGTCAGTGTGGATGCTTTAGACACCCCGTTGGGAAAATTGCAAGTAGACACTCAACTTAGGGACGAACTGTTAACGGATTTTAGCAGTGTGATTGTGTCAGATGAAGCCAATGCACCGGAACACAGTTTAGAAGTACATCTGCCATTTATTAAAGCCATATTACCGAATGTAAAAGTACTGCCTTTGTTAAATGGCGATGTGTCAGTCGATGAGGTAACCAAAGTGCTCTCTAAACTCTGGTCACGTCCAGATGTTTATTTTGTCATTAGCAGCGACTTGAGTCATTTTCACACCTATGCCGAGGCACAACAGATAGATGAGCAAACAGCACAGTTAATTAACACGGGAAATTGGCAGTCATTGAATGGCGCAAGAGCCTGTGGTTATAAAGGCATTCAAGGTTTACTGAACCTAAAAAATTCACAGCCTTTAGAAGTCCAAGAACTGCAGCGGATTAACTCAGGGGACACTGCGGGTGATAAACAGAGTGTAGTGGGTTATGGAAGTTGGGCAATTTATGAGGAGGTCAAATGACAGTCACAACAGCACTAACAATAGAACAAATAGATCAACTGTTCTCTATTATAAAGCAGAGTATCGAGACGGGCTTGCAAGGCCAACGTTTACAATTGGATTCGAGCTATTTTGCAAACCACGGAACCGAGTTTTCTAGCGTATTGATTCAACCTGCAGCAACCTTTGTGACGCTGCATCACAATGAATCTTTGCGTGGCTGTATTGGTTCGTTGCAGGCGTATCGCTCATTAGTTGAGGATATAGCAGGTAATGCTTATAGCGCCGCTTTCCAAGACCCTCGTTTTTCACCTTTAAAGGAGGCTGAGTTAGCGGGGTTGGAAGTAGAGCATTCAGTTCTATCAGCCCCGCAAGAAATTGAAGATTGTCAGACTAAACAAGAATTATTGGAAAGTCTGGTCCCGTTTGAAGATGGACTCATTATTTCGGATGGTCTACGCCGAGCGACTTTCTTACCTTCCGTGTGGTCGCAGCTACCAGATGAAAGTCATTTTGTTGAGCATCTAATGCAGAAAGCCGGTATCGTTTCTTGGTCAGAATCCATCTCCTGTGAGCGTTATTCAGTGAGTGCGCATCAAAAGAGATGGCATGAGATAAAGTGAGTGTGTTCTACAAGTCACGCAGGAAAAAATACCTACCAGGCCTGGTCAGATAGTTTTCTTAAAAAAGCTTAAGGAATAGCCACTTTAGACGGTTTTAGTTATAGACAAAATTTGCCTATTCGAGTACAATTCTGGCAATGAATTATTGCGATTAAAATTAAGCACGAGTTGCTTTTACGGAGTATTTGGCGGAGATGACTAAAGTCATTTAGCAAACTAAAGAACGGAGTGAGCCCTTTAATGAGTATTGGGGGTTGGCTCCGTTTTTTTGTATGCGCCAATAACAAACCGTAGAGAAACTTTTGCAGTTTTATCTAACCTGGATGGATGAATCAATGACACAAGCTTTGCTGGCTTTAGAAGATGGAACCCTTTTTTGGGGCGTTTCATTAGGTGCGGAAGGTGAGACGACTGGAGAAGTCGTCTTTAACACTTCGTTAACGGGATACCAAGAAATCTTAACGGATCCTTCGTATTTCAAACAGATTGTTACTTTAACGTATCCACATATCGGTAACACCGGTGTGAATACTGAGGATGAAGAATCTCCTCGCATTATGGCTCAGGGATTAGTTATTAAAGACTGCCCAGTGCGCATGAGTAACTTCCGTGCAGAAAAAACCTTACCGGATTATCTAAAAGAGCAGGGCGTTGTTGCCATCGCGGATATTGATACTCGTAAATTAACGCGTTTGTTGCGTAGCAAAGGGGCTCAATCAGGTGTCATCGTCGCAGGCGATAATATTGATGCCGAAGCGGCCGTTGCTAAAGCGAAATCATTCAGTGGTCTGAAGGGCTTAGATTTAGCCAAAGAAGTCACTACAGCAGAGACCTATGTTTGGACTGAAGGTTCATGGACTCTGGGAGAAGGTCATGCAGATTGTTCTGCAAATAATGATTTTCACGTGGTTGCCTACGACTATGGTGTCAAGCGTAACATCCTGCGCATGATCGCCGATCGTGGTTGTAAGTTAACCGTTGTGCCAGCAAAAACAACAGCAGCAGAAGTCTTGGCAATGAATCCAGATGGGATTTTCTTGTCAAACGGTCCTGGTGATCCAGAGCCTTGTGATTATGCGATTACAGCGATTCAGGAAATCTTAAAAACAGATGTACCTGTCTTTGGTATCTGCTTAGGACACCAGTTATTGGCTTTGGCCAGTGGCGCGAAAACAGTCAAAATGAAGTTTGGCCACCACGGTGCTAACCACCCAGTACAAGATTTAGAAAGCAAGAAGGTCATGATTACTTCGCAAAACCACGGTTTTGCGGTAGATGGTGACTCTCTTCCAGGGAATCTTGAAGCAACTCATAAATCATTATTTGATGGCACACTACAAGGTATCTCTCGTACAGATAAGTCAGCATTCAGTTTCCAAGGGCATCCAGAAGCAAGCCCTGGTCCACATGATGTTGCACCTTTGTTTGACCAATTCATCGAAAATATTAAAACCGCTAAAAACGCGTAACGGATAGTAGGAAATAGAATGCCAAAAAGAAGTGATATAAAAAGTATTATGATTATTGGTGCTGGCCCTATTATTATCGGCCAAGCATGCGAATTCGATTATTCTGGAGTGCAAGCGTGTAAAGCGCTTAAAGAAGAGGGTTACCGAGTAATCCTGGTAAACTCTAACCCCGCTACGATCATGACGGACCCTGATATGGCGGATGCAACCTACATTGAGCCGATTGAGTGGCAAACGGTTGAAACCATCATCGCTAAAGAGCGCCCTGATGCGATTCTACCGACAATGGGTGGTCAAACAGCATTGAACTGTGCGTTAGACTTAGATGCCAAAGGCATCCTTGAAAAATACAATGTTGAATTGATCGGTGCAAATGCTGACTCGATTGATAAAGCTGAAAACCGTGACCGTTTCCGTCAAGCAATGACGAAAATCGGTTTAGATATGCCGACGTCTGATGTTGCCCACAACATGGAAGAAGCTTGGAGAATCCAAGCACAAGTTGGTTTCCCCACGGTTATCCGTCCATCGTTCACCTTGGGTGGTTCTGGTGGTGGTATCGCTTACAACAAAGACGAATTTGAACAGATTTGTAAGTTTGGCCTAAACATGTCTCCGACCAAAGAGTTATTGATTGAAGAGTCAATTGAAGGCTGGAAAGAGTATGAGATGGAAGTGGTTCGCGACAAAAACGATAATTGCATTATCGTTTGTTCAATCGAGAACTTAGACCCAATGGGTGTTCACACAGGTGATTCAATCACCGTTGCGCCTGCACAAACGTTGACCGATAAAGAGTATCAAATCATGCGTAACGCTTCTATTGAAGTTTTGCGTGAGATTGGTGTAGAGACGGGTGGTTCAAACGTCCAATTCTCTATTCACCCTGATACTGGTCGTATGATCATCATTGAGATGAATCCACGTGTATCTCGTTCATCTGCTTTAGCGTCGAAAGCGACTGGTTTCCCGATTGCTAAAATCGCCGCTAAATTAGCGGTAGGTTATACGCTAGACGAACTTTCAAATGATATTACCAATGGTGCAACTCCGGCGTCTTTCGAACCAACTATCGATTACGTTGTGACTAAGGTTCCTCGTTTTACATTTGAAAAATTCCCTCAAGCACAAAACCGTTTATCAACGCAGATGAAGTCTGTTGGTGAAGTGATGGCGATGGGTCGTAACTTCCAAGAATCTATCCAGAAAGCGTTACGTGGATTAGAGACGGATAAGTCTGGTTTTGATGAAATCATGCCATTGGCAACAATGGATGAGAAAGAGATTAAAGATAAATTGCGTCAGGAATTACGTCTACCGGGTGCTGAACGTTTATGGTACGTAGCGGATGCATTCCGTGCGGGTTGGGATTTGGATGCGGTTTTTGAAAGTTCAAAAATTGACCCTTGGTTCCTTGCGCAAATCGAAGACCTTATCAATATCGAAGACGACGTTAAACAACGTGGTTTAGATGCCTTGGATGAGACTTATTTACGTAACCTTAAACGTAAAGGTTTCTCTGATAACCGTCTAGCGAAGTTGTTAAGCACCGACGCTGCATTTATTCGTAAATTCCGTCACACTCTAAATATTCGTCCAGTCTTCAAGCGTGTTGATACGTGTGCTGCTGAGTTTGAAACCTCTACAGCTTATATGTATTCAACCTATGATGAAGAGTGTGAGGCAATGCCAACCAATCGCGATAAAATCATGATTTTGGGTGGTGGACCTAACCGTATTGGTCAAGGAATCGAGTTTGATTACTGCTGTGTACACGCAGCAATGGCTATGCGCGACGACGGTTATGAAACCATTATGGTCAACTGTAATCCAGAAACCGTCTCTACCGATTACGATACTTCTGACAGACTCTATTTTGAGCCGTTAACATTAGAAGACGTTTTAGAAATCGTTGAAGTTGAACAGCCTAAGGGTGTGATTGTTCAGTACGGTGGTCAAACGCCTTTAAAACTAGCTGAAGATTTAGAAGCCGCAGGCGTTCCAATTATCGGTACTTCGCCTGAATCTATCGATTTAGCAGAAGATCGTGAGCGTTTCCAAAAAATTCTAAATGACTTAGGTCTGCTTCAGCCACCTAACCGTACCGCAACCAATGCCAGCGGAGCAGCCGCTTTAGCAAAAGAGATTGGTTATCCGTTAGTGGTACGTCCATCTTATGTTTTAGGTGGCCGTGGTATGGAAATCGTTTATGACGAAGCCAATCTAAATCGTTATATGCAAGCTGCAATTGACGTTTCTAACGAATCACCTGTACTACTAGATCGTTTTTTAGACGATGCGATTGAGTTAGATGTTGATGCTATTTGTGATGGTGATCAGGTCGTGATTGGTGGCATCATGGAGCACATCGAACAAGCCGGTATTCACTCAGGTGATTCAGCGTGTTCTTTGCCTCCATATAGTATTTCAGAAGAGATTCAAGACCGTATTCGCGAGCAAGTAACCAAAATGGCATTTGCTTTAGGGGTTGTTGGTTTGATGAATACACAGTTTGCTGTTAAAGGCGATGATATCTATGTATTAGAAGTCAATCCTCGTGCATCACGTACCGTTCCATTCGTTTCTAAAGCGATTGGTCATCCGTTGGCGATGATTGCGGCACGTTGTATGGTTGGTCAAAAGCTTGAAGCTCAAGGTTTTACGAAAGAAATTTCTCCCGTTCATTACTTCGTTAAAGAAGCGGTTTTCCCTTTTATCAAGTTCTTGGGTGTAGATCCAATTCTTGGGCCAGAGATGAAATCAACTGGTGAAGTTATGGGGATTGGTGTTAACTTTGCACAAGCTTACGCAAAAGCATCCCTAGCGGCGGGTACGATTTTACCGCGCTCTGGTACTGTATTCTTAAGTGTCCGTAAAGCGGATCGTGTACAAGTTGTTGATCTTGCTAGGCAGTTGATTGCTAAAGGCTTTAATATCGTTGCTACACGTGGTACAGCCTCTTCTATAACGGAAGCGGGTGTCGCATGTGAAATCGTTAATAAAGTGACTGAAGGTCGTCCTAATATTGTCGATTCAATCGTCAATGAAGAGATCGCATTAATTGTGAATACTTCTGACGGTTCTGGCAGTATTCAGGACTCTTCAAGTATTCGTCGTGAAGCATTAATGCATAAAACGTGTTATACCACTACGATTGCCGGTGCTTTCGCAATGGTTGCTGCAATGGATTATTTAGATGATCAGCCTGTAACGCGTTTACAAGATATTCACTAAATCCATTTATAAACAAAACGCCAAAATCTATTAAAGGACTTTGGCGTTTTGCTATTTGGCATTTATTATTTAATTCATAACTGATTTAGAACCTATACACAAAGGAATGGGATTATGCAAAAGCATCCTATGACAAAAGAAGGCGCTGATGCGCTTCAAGCTGAATTAACAAAGCTTAAAAAAGAAGACCGTCCAAGAATCACCGAAGCGATTGCAACAGCGCGTGATCACGGTGATTTGAAAGAGAATGCCGAGTATCATGCCGCTCGTGAAGATCAAGGTATGATTGAAGGGCGTATTCAGCAGATTGAGGCGGTTTTAAGTCTTGCTCAAGTTATTGATGTGACTAAGTTAGCGGCGAATGCAAATGGTAAGGTCATCTTTGGTGCAACGGTGACGGTTTTAAATATCGATACTGATGAAGAGTTAACTTATAAAATTGTTGGCCATGATGAAGCGGATATTAAGCACAATAAAATTTCCGTTAATTCACCGATTGCACGTGCCTTTATTGGTAAGCAAGCCGAAGATGAAGTCATTGTGGCTGCTCCAAAAGGCAATATTGATTATGAAATTATTGAAATTCAATATATCTAAGTTTTAGATAATCTAAGATGGCTTTGGCTTTCTTAGCTTACCTACTTAGGGTTTCTATTGAGGTTGACGAAAATACCTGCTTAATCGCAGGTATTTTTGTATTTATTCATTGAATGAACTTATTTACAGGTAGACAATATCCATGATAAATTTATTCAAAAAACCTGCATGCGGGTGGCCGTTTACCCAACTTGCGACATTATTGGTGTTGGCATTAGCGACAATTTTACTGACCGTTGGCTATTTAGTGACTCCCGTTTTATTTACGCAACTGCCAGCAAAGCAAGCTGGCGATCTTGCAGGCGAGTTATTCACTTGGGTCAGCTTGATTGTTTTGAGCACGCTTTTTTTGTTGATTACTTTTTATAGCATCGCCGAAAAGTCTGTCAGCAGCGTTAAAAGTTTGCTGTTAAGCCTACTGTTAATGGCGACTTTACGCTTTTGGATAACTCCTTGGATGGCTGATATAAAGGGGCTCTATCCTTTAGGAATTGATAGGGATTCGATTGATTGGCCATTGTTTGCAAGTTTGCACGGCTTGTATCAAATAGTCTATTTAAGCGTGATTTTTTTACTGCTCTTTTGGAGTGTTAAGCATTTTTTAAGAGTGCAGATTCAGGCGATACCCAATGAATGATTTAGCTATAAAAAAAGCTTATAAGCATTTCATTATTTTCTAACTCGATTAGGCTTGCAATTTAACATCAAAACAGTCAGAATTATCGGGTTAAAGAAACAAATTAAAACCTCGGAGTTTATTTTAAAATGAAAAACTTAACACTTAAAGCGCTATTCATTTCTGCAATTGCAGCTCTTTCAATGAATGTTCAAGCTGAAGCTACAACTTATGATCAGTGTATTGCTGATAGCGAAAACCTAATTGCTCTTGCAGTTAAAGAAGGTTCTACTGCAGCACGTGCACTTGAGCAAAAAACAGAAGTCGCTGCTTGTATGGCTGAACTATCTATAATTGAAGCTAAATATGGCAACAAAACTAAAGGCGTTAACCCTTCTTCAGTGATGACTCCAGAAGATCGTAAAAAGTGGTCTGCACTTTTTGATGCGATTGATACCAAAAACTACAAAGGTGTTCGTTTCATGCAAGCGACATACTACCGTTAATATAACGTTGTAGTTTTTAGTTCAAAAAAACCGGTCCTTGACCGGTTTTTTTGTTTCTGAAGAGCGTAAAATATTACGACAGCATTTAAACTAATATTTTAAGATGCTATTTTAAATTGTCCCGCAAATTACTATTGCTGTTGAATGACAGTGCCGTTAAGAAGAGTTGATCCCGAGTGAAGCAAACTAAGAATATTTTTCAATCCGCCTATGATTGTTTAATGGAATCCGATTTAGAGAGTAAAGTTTCAAAACTTGCACAGTTGCAGGTTGATTGGTCGGATGATCTGTTTGATTTTACCCCCACTGAAGTGATTCATCGCGTTCCTGATCCTGGTCGTCCTGAAAAGCCTTTGCTGGTTTCTGCTAAAGAGTTGCCTAAACGCCGTTTGGGATCACCTGAAGGTCATGCGGCGTTAATGCATTCAATCGTCCATATTGAATTTAATGCAGTTAACTTGGCTTTGGATGCGATTTATCGTTTTCAGGAAATGCCGAAAAGATATTATTTGGATTGGTTGGGTGTCGCCGGTGAAGAAGCTTATCATTTTCAAATGATTCGTGAACATCTCTTTCACTTAGGGTATGAGTATGGGGATATGGGCGCACACGATGGCTTGTGGATGACAACCTATGAAACCGATCATGATCCATTGGTGCGTATGGCTTTAGTGCCGAGAACATTAGAAGCGCGTGGTTTGGATGTCACGCCACCGATGATTCAAAAGTTACGCTCAATTGGTGATAAACGCGGTGTCGAAATCCTAAAAATTCTATTGCAGGATGAAATCGGTCATGTTGAAGTCGGTACTCGTTGGTTCCGTCATATTTGTGCAGAGCGCAATTTAAATCCTTTCAATACCTTTCAAGAGATTATTGAAAAGTATTATCACGGCGATTTACGTGGGCCTTTTAATTACGAAGCTCGTCAGCAAGCCGGTTTTTGTGAGCAAGAAATTGCTTGGTTAAAAACCCTTAATCAGCCTAAATCAGATAAATAACCTGACTCAATAACTCAGTGAAATATTCCTGCTCAATAATGGCCTATAGACCCCTGTATAACTATGAATTACGACTATGAATTCTAAACTTACTGCTAAACAACGCCTACGTATCCAAACTCGGCATCGAGTATCGATTGAAAATTACGGTTATCAACCGCAAGCCCTATTTTGGAGTACTCAAGAGACCCAAGAGATTCGTTTTCAGAAGCTGATTGAAATACTTCCTTTGAGTTGTTTTCAATCGAAAGCGCTAGAAAGCCACCAGGCCTGGTCACTGTTTGATGTTGGTTGTGGTTTTGCCGATTTACAGCGTTATATGACCAATCAACTGCTATTTCCTGATTATACTGGCATTGATGTCTCACCGGATATGGTTCGTGGAGCAAATGGTGTTGCACCTGAACTGAATGTCTCTGAAGGCGAAATTTTTGATTTTGACTATGCCAGTGAACAGTTTGATTATGTCATGCTGTCAGGCGCGTTAAACGAAGTGGTCGAAACTGAAATTGAAGGTTTGGCCAGTCAGCAGGGTGACTACGCCAAGTCGGTGATTCGTAAAATGTATGAGATTAGTCGCCTGGGTGTTGCATTTAATCTATTGGATAGACGTTTTGCCTGGCATCAAACGCGCTCTGATTTACAGAGTTTTTTCCCAGAAGATATTGTTGCGTATTGTCAGGAATTTGCCCACCAGGTAACGTTGGTTGACGGTTATCTTGAAAACGATTTTACCGTGTATCTACATAAGCAGCCTAGCGCAATCGTCGCTAAAGCAGGTCGTTAAAGTATGACACAACTGCGTTTTGGCATAGATTTAGGCGGAACCAAAATCGAAATTATCGGTATTGATGCCTCTATCAAAGACGATACTGATAATGACGATGGTACGCACAATATTGTCTACCAAAAAAGGATAGACACACCTAAGGGCGATTATGTCGCCACGCTGGATGCGATTACCCAGTTGGTAGGTGATGCCGAAGCGGAACTTTCTCAAAGCGGTTCAGTGGGCATCGGAATTCCGGGTTCTATTTCGCATAAAACCGGCAGGGTTAAAAATGCCAACTCCACTTGGTTAATCGGCCAAGATTTGCAGAACGATTTACAACAACCCCTCAATCGACCTATCACTTTAGCTAATGATGCCAACTGTTTTGCTTTGTCAGAAGCCATTGAAGGTTCAGCACAAGATGCAGAAGTGGTCTTTGGCGTGATTATCGGTACGGGTTGTGGCGGTGGTATTGTCGTTAACGGTCAAATACTCAATGGTACCAATGCCATCGGTGGTGAGTGGGGGCATAATCCTCTGCCGTGGTTAGAAGCTGATGAACTGCAGTTGCCTTGTTACTGCGGTCTAAAAGGCTGCAATGAAACCTATCTGTCCGGTTCTGGATTAGAAGCGCATTATGTACTACGAAAAAAGGCGCAGAGGATGAGTTTAGCAAACTCACCAGGCCTGGTCAAAACTGCAAAACAGATTGTGGAGTTGAGTTTACAAGGCGATGCCATTGCTCAGCAGTTGATGCAGGATTACACGACTTGGTTAGCGAAAGGCTTGGCCAGCGTGATTAATGTCATTGATCCGGATGTCATTGTTTTGGGTGGTGGTATGTCGAATGTTCAAAGCTTATACACCGATATTCCTAGAATATGGGGGCAGTGGGTGTTTAGCGATCAAGTCAATACTCGTTTGGTAACACCAAAGTTTGGAGATGCCAGCGGAGTACGCGGTGCGGCTTGGTTATAAAGCTAAAACTTTTATGGTTATTTAAATCCGACTACCACTACCAGCCCATCATATCTTTTATTCTTTGTTGAAATCCTCGATTATCTTCATTCGGTTCAGGCGATTTGTCAGATCCAATACTCTTTAGGCCTTCATTACGTTGTAGGTCGCGGTCTTTGTTTCGCTCTTCATGACGCTGTTTATCACGATCGTCGTATCGGTCTTCATGATGTTCTTGTTTGTTAAACTTTTGTTTGTCATCTTTATCTTTATGTTCACGTTTGTCATATCCCGACCCACGCTTATCCTGCATTTCCGATTTATGCATCTGTTTTTGCTCATAAGTAGCCTTGCCTTGACCAGCCCATTCAGGCTTATCAGCTTGTACGGGTGCTGAGCTAAGGGCGGCAAAGAATGTTGATGTCAAAAGTGTCGATAAAAGCGATTTTTTCATTGGGATATCTCCTGAAATTAAAATAAAGCACTCTAAAAAGGTTCAAATAATCATACTAACGTAACATAGCTTAATTTTCATTTTACACTCGGTCTATAAAAAAACAACAGACTTGGGTAGTCAATCTCTATAGAGCTTCCCGCCAACAGAGTGTTTAATTTAAGATTTTTAATTTAGCTTGTCGTTACTGGATTTGCACAGTATGCTAAGTCACAAAATTTATGCGGATTTAAATGGGAATAACATGCAAAACATCGAAACATTAGAAGAGCTGGAAAACTTAAAACAGTCAGAGGATGCTTTATTGATTCTGTTTGGCGGTAAAAATTGTAATGTCTGCCATACGATTAAACCGAAATTTCTGGAAATGGTGACGGAAAGCTATCCGAAAATCAAAATGGTTTATGTAGATTGTCACGTGGTGACAGATGTCTGTTCACAAAATGGTGTTCTGTCTCTACCGACCTTACAAGTGTTTTTCACTGGACAGCGTTTTATTGAAGAGGTGCGCACCTTCAGCTTACAGAAAGTCATTCAGGATATCGCACGTCCTTATTCAATGGTTTTTGCAGACTAACGTTTACCATCTCCGCCTGCTTTAATCAGCAGGATATCTAAAAATCGGTTCGGTAACAGTCGTTTTAAAATGGCAAAAGCGATGGTCGGTACCGTAACACGATAGCGAATTTTAGGTTTTGGATTGTTCAAAACGTGTAGTACACATTTTGTTACCGCTTCAGGCCCAAGGGTAAATGGTGCGCTCGGCCCAACGGTCTCTAAGCGCGCCAGCATGGCTTCATAGCTGGTCTGATGGGCGCTGCCTTGCTGAGGAATCCAACGCTTAAACTGCTCGAAAGCATTTTTTCTGAAATCAGAAGTAATCGGCCCTGGTTCAATCAAACTCACCTGAATATTATCTTTTTTGACTTCGAGTCGTAAGGTGTCCGCAAAGCCTTCAATCGCAAATTTGCTAGCATTGTATGCGCCACGATACTGCATGGCTGCAAAGCCTAAAATAGAGCTGTTATAGATGATTTTGCCACCGCCTTGCTTGCGCATAATCGGCACAACCAAATTGGTCAATTCCTGAGTACCAAACACATTGGTTTGAAACTGATACTCCATCGCTTCACGACTTAAATCCTCGACAGCACCGGGCAGACCAAATGCACCATTGTTAAATAACAGGTCGATTTTACCTTGGGTTTTTAACAGAACTTGATTTAAACCGATGTTAATTGATTGGCTATCTGCCAAATCGAGTTTAAAGCAGGTCAGGCCTTCATCATTTAAACGTCGGACATCTTCCAGCTTGCGACAGGTAGCAATCACCTGATAACCCATCGATTGCAGGTGTTTGGCACAATGATAACCCATGCCGGTAGAACAACCTGTAATCAGGACGCTTGTTGTAGATGGTGAACGTGTGGTCATGCCTGAAACTCTCAATTCAATTTGATAAATTGATTATAGGAGATTTATCCTATTGAGACCTAGCTTTCATACGACTAATTCATTGGCTAGGGCTTACTTTCAATTCACGCCTATAATTCAGATTGCTAAATCTATTTGCTGAACCGTACCGACTTTACCATCCTCTGAGAGAAACACTCCGCTAGAAACTACCTGGCCGAGCGTTTGATTCCTCTCAGTTTTTACAGAGAAGGGCGTTTCAATGTGTTGCAGTGAGATTGCTCCAATATTCAGACTTAATAAACCTGACAGTTCGTCTAAGCCTTGAGGGGTTTTATGCCAGACTTTTAGTTGTGAAAACACAGCATCATTCTCATCAACCCAGCCATTGTTATCTTCATCATACAGGCTGAGATCAGCAAAGCCATTACCGCTTAAAGTGCCAAATAGCTCATTCCCATCATTAACCAGACCATCTTGGTTTTTATCCAAAGCTAAAAATCCTGAACCGGCGCCAACAAATGAGATGTCCTCTGTTTGACCGTCTGAATTTAAATCGAAGGCCACTTTATCAATGGTTAAGGTCGCTGGCTCACCGCCAAAATTAACCACCATTGGATCTTGGAGAATAAATCCCTTTTCAATTTGTAACTGGCTTTCACTGTAAAACTCGCGCTGAATTTGACTTGTCATTTTAAAATCAATGGTTCGACCATCGGCCGTGGTTACAGAGCCTTGGGCATTAAAGCGCGTCTGCTCGCTTTCATGATAACGTTCAAAAATATGTTCTCGTGACCCTTGCAGGTTCATTTGATCAGTAGGTATTTGAATGCTATTTATGGGTGGCAGCTCTCTTCCATTAAACGGGGTTGTTCCGGTGGGACTTTGCTCTGAGTCGGATTTGGAAGTGGACTGATAACCATAGACTTCAAGCGTGGTTTTTTTGCCCGTCATCTGTTCAATCATCGCTTCAACCGCTTCAATCATACGCCGTAAGTTTTCTGGTAATAGTCGCTCTGCCTCAACTTCATCGTCATTAGCTAGAATGGGGTCTATAGAGGATTCAGAGAAGAGAGGTTGATTGTCAGTCCCTGATTCCAAGCGTAATCGAGCAGCTTCATCTGCCCCTGCAAGTGCAGAGCTATTGCTTTGCGTTGAATGATTATGAATGGCATTTTTCTGCAAGGTCTCCTCCGAAAGATGAACGGCTGATTCTTGCAGGCCAAAACTTTCGGATTGAAAGCGACTGACTTCAAGTTGTTTGTTTTGTTGTTGGACTAATTGCCCACCGATAAAATGTTGTGTCTGCTCAGATTTTTGGTGACTAAAGGCACTCTGGTGCTGGGCAGATAATGAGATATTCTGGTCAACGATTCTCATGTTGGACTCCTTTTAATAAAACAAAGTCCCTTGTGTCACTTCAAGCAGTCGTCCTATATTGAACGCATTTTATGGAATAGTCATGCTTGAAGGTGTATAAAATAGTTAACGGCAAGTGATGTAATAAATTGAGGCATTAGTGTCTTGAGTTTGGTTGCAACTAATTTATTTTTAGGATTTCTAAAGGAGTCTGAGATGCAAGCATTGTTTTATAGTCAATGGTCGCACTTAATTTTAGGATTATTAGCGGTTCTATTAGTAAGTGGTTGCCAACAGCATGAATTGCCTGAGCTTAAGCAGGATGGGGTGATTCTGGCGTTTGGCGACAGTCTGACGGTCGGTTATGGCGTCAACAAAAATCAAAGTTATCCGTCGGTACTGGCAAAATTGAGTGGTTTTAAAGTCATTAATGCAGGTGTGTCCGGTGAAACTACGGCTTTAGGTTTGAATCGTTTGGAGGCGGCACTGAAACAATATCAACCGCAGCTTTTGATTCTATTGGAAGGGGGTAATGACTTTTTGCAAAAAGTTCCGTCAGAAAACATTCAGCGGAACTTGGCACTGATGATTGAATTGGCGCAATCTAAGCAGGTTTCGGTTTTACTCATTGGTGTGCCAGAGAAGAAGTTATTCGGTGATACTCAACCACTGTATGAAGACTTAGCCGAGTTGTATAAGATTCCACTGGAGGGGGATATCGTAGGAAACTTATTGAGTCGGCCTTCGATGAAGTCTGATTTTGTACATTTTAATGCATTGGGCTATCAAACCTTGGCTGAAGCTATTTATGAGGCTTTACATAATACTGGTGCTTTACCGGAACTTTTGCTGTAATTCTTTACTCCAACCTATCCTCTAACCAATGTTAAAAATGCGGATTACCTTTGGAAAAAGGTACGGTATAAAAATCGGCCAAAGATAAACAGTGATAAAGCCATCCAAGGGTAGATAAAGAACAGCATCATTTCGTAAAACGACGTCAAAGGTTGTTCAAGGTGTTGCAGGCCTTCGACCGTTAACATGCCATCTTCAGCATTTGATAAAACAATCAGCCCAACCAGTAAAACAACGGCGCCGATAGCGGCACTTGAGTAAAGAAACAGTTTTGACCAAATATCCATGCGTTACCTTTAAAAGAGAAGAGATTAAGTTGCCCATGATTTTACCGCTAAACGGGTTAAATCAAAAGCGAGTGTTTGGGTTTGAGTGACTGCTTTATGAGTCTTCTCAAAATGAATCGTTAGAGTGTTTGAGTAGGCCTGGCATGTCCTGCGGCTTTACAAAACCATGTGAGCGCAGGGTAAGTTTATAAATCAGATGTTTTCAAAGGGTTTATATTGAATGGCGTTAATGAACCAGTCTTGTTTACCAATCGGTGTTTCAACCGTCACATCGTCATCGATTGCTTTACCAATCAGCGCACGTGCCATAGGTGAATTGACGCTAATGGCATTTATCTGCGGATCAAATTCATCGGCCCCGACAATTCGGTACTGAACCACTTTTCCATCCTCATTTTCTAACTCTACCCAAGCGCCAAAAAAGACTTTGCCATCTTGTTGCGACGAGTATTCTACGATATGCAATACATCCAGGCGTTTTCTCAAAAAACGGATACGTCGATCAATCTCTCGCAAACGGCGTTTACCCTCTTTATATTCTGCATTTTCAGAACGATCGCCATGCGCGGCGGCTTCGGTGACGGCAACGGTGGTTTCGCGGCGTTCGACTCGCCAAAGATAATCGAGTTCTTTTTCGAGTTTGGTACGACCTTCACGGGTAATTAAATTGGCTCGGCTAGTCATTTTTTGTGCGTTTCGTCATTGATTGTATCGTTTATTAGTCAAAAATTCTGTGTCAGTCGTTTACTCAGGATACCAAGTCGATAGCTCTGCTTGTTCATACTGGTTTTTAAAATCACTTTTGAGTTGGCTGACCCAACCTTGCGCTTTGGCTTCTTGACAGCCGCCAATTTTCGCAAGCTGTTTGTTAAAGCTTACTTGACGGGCTATTTTAAGGGCTTTAACATCTTCGTGAATATAGTGTTTGATAAAGTTATTGGCCGTTAGGCTGTATTTGGTGACATACAGACGATTTACCAAATTAAGAGTTTTGGCCATACTCACACCACGGCAGCGTTTATTGTAGGCATCGGTCTGCAGGGCGGAGTCGATTAAATCTATATGGACTTGCAGTTCAGGGCTGATCAGCAGTGTTTCCTCAGCAGCTTGTACTGGCTGAAATAATGTCAGCATAATGCTTAAAACAATCGCAGTAGCGGCTGAAATGCTTCGAGAGGCTGTGAGCTGATTAGGCATGCAATTTCCTTTGTGGGCTTTGAATTTGAACAGAAAGCCTAAATGTTAGCTTAATGATATATTGAGACCTTTGCACGAGTGGCTGCTCGGATATAAATGGCTAAAATTGCCCTACTTTTAGTTGAAACACTTGTGAATAGCTAGCTATTCACTGCGTATTCCGCCTCAATTAGAAAATTTTTATCTCATTTCTATCTCAAACCTCACTCGTGCAAAGGTCTCATATTGATAGTTTAAATCAATGGCTAGAAAAAGGCAGAAGGATTTGAGGGTTGTTGGTCAGATATCTTTAAAATAAGGCATAAAAAAACCCTTCACTGCCTAAGTCGTGAAGGGTTTAATCAATTCAGGTTCGTGCGAAGGTCTCTAAGAATCTTATTTAACCAAGCTTTTAACCCAAGTCACCATCGTTGCATTTGCGACAGGATTCGGCGCTTCCATAAAGTTAACGATGAATTTGTCGTTGAATTCTGTCACCCCAATTGAACGTGGACGAACAGCAACCGGATCAGCTGAAGGCAATTCCCATCCAAAACAAAGGATGATGTTTTGTGCATCTATAATTTCTGGATTAATGACGCCATCGACACTTTTGGTATGAGTATAGTGGTCAAAAACAGCAATGTTAACGGCTTTTGGATCCGCTTCAACGAGCACATGCAGATATTCAAGAATCGCTGGGACGGTCGCAAATTTTGACTCATCTTTAGTGATATCGAGTGAAAAAATAGGATACTTATCTTTAAACATCTTTTGTTGCATGGTGCATTTTCCTTTATGGAGTGCCTTAAGACACTGTTAGCGGTGGTTATTTGTATTGACGTAAATACAGCCACTCAAAAGCACGTTTAGCAATATGCAGTAAACGACAAGGTGGTAATAAAGTAGTGCCTTTTTCAGTGCGTTTAATCAATATGCCATGCTTAAGCGTGTCGACAATACAGATGAGTTCGTGTTTGAACGGTTCAAAATCGGATTGACCGTTTAGAGATTTAATTAAGTTTTTCGAAGCGGCAGCAGCTTGTAAATCTGCAGCATGCGCTTGCTTTGCCTGCCAGTCTGGGCCTGGGAATGATCCTGCATCACCAGCTACATAGACATTGTCGTAACCTTCGACTTTGGCGTGCATATCAGCTGGAATCATTCCACCAGCAGATTTAGGAAAATCAGAATTTGCTAACCATAAAGGTCCTGTCATCCCCGGCATGAAGAGAATTAAATCGGCTGCAAGCTCTCCACCTTCGGTTTTGACAAGCTTCTCTTCAAAGCCGACCATTTTGTGACCTAAGTGCGTTTCAATACCTTTCTTAGTCATCATTGCGGTTAAACGCGCCGGAACTTTAGCACCTAAACGTTTACCCGGTTGTGGTGCAGGATTGAAAAACACGATTTTGAACTTATCACGACGGCCTTGCTTACGTAGCAGGTTGTCAATTCCAAAGAGGAATTCAAACATCGGGCCGCCACGCATCGCAGAAGGTTCGTTTGGATTGCCACCAAAACCGATGGCAATGGTACCGCCACTCATGCTGTCTAGACGGTCACGGATTTTCTCCGCAGCCGGAATCCCTTCACAAGGGGTGATTGCATGTTCAATACCCGGTAGTTTTTTAATAAAACGCCCGCCGGTGGCAATGATCAGCCCGTCATTTTGGTATTCGCCATTTTCCGTTACGACAGTACGACCAGCATTGATGACGTTTTGCACGGTACCTTCAATAAATTGAACGTTCTGACGGTTAAAGAAGTTGTGCAAGTTAACACGTAAATCATCTCCTTTTCGCAAACCGGACGGAATCCAGATAAGGCTAGGATAGTAGAGCATCTCTTCTTTAGGAGAGATGACAGTAATAGTCGCTTTTGGCGAACTTTTGCGAGTTTGTTTTACGGCGGTTAAAGCGGCAAAACCAGTGCCTAGGATAGTAATGTTCATAACGAGTACTCAATAAAACAATCATTAAACTGATTTGGGCTAGTATAAGAGATGTTTATGATAAAAGCATCTCAATTTTATCTATGAATCATAACAAAAATAACTTATCGCTAGGTCAAAATAGCGAGCTTAATTTAGATTTATTCATTGTGTATAGGTAAATAAATTGCTGGGATTTAGTGTCGTTATCTTCCCGTTTTGCTAGGTGGCGTTACTCTTAAACAAGCAGGGCTTTCTATTGTGATTAAAGATTAGGCCTGGTGGTTTTTATGCATCGTTCCAGTGTCTGAAAGTTCACAGTAGATTGGATTGTGGCAGAGGTGTGGTTCGTCAAAATAAACACCTTATTTGCTTATGAGTTTTTACAGTGACGATTGGTTGTCTTTGTGTTTGTGTTGATGGTGTATTTCTAGTCGGGTTTTCACGCGGTTGGAATTGGATGCGTTTGGAACTATTTTATGACAATAGGTCTGATAGTGGCTAACCTAGAAGTTACTATTAAGGGTAATGGTATTCGTGTTTCTGGAGGGCGGAGCTACTATTTTGATAAGTTACTTTAAGTTAGTGGTGTAAGGTTTAAAGTGTTTAAATACAATTGGATATGAGTTACTTGTAATGTTAGGTATAGCAATAAAAGATCACTTCTTAGTAACTGTAATAATTTACTTTAAGAGTGTGTCTGTTATTTGAATAAGATGAAGCTCTTAGGGTTTTTTGGCATTCCCCTGTAACCCTCCAGTATGTAAGAGCACTACTTTTGAGCCAGGTTTTATTAGGTTTTTCTGCAGTTGATCATAAAAAGCGGCCACCATTTTGGCGGTGTAAATCGGTTCTAAAGTAATCATGAATTCCTTTTCGAATGCCTGCATCTGTTGCATCAATTCAGCTGTTTTTTTTGCATATCCACCTGTATGATATTGTGTTAAAAGTTGCCAGTGAATAACTGGATTATAGTCTGTCACTTGTTGAATCCATTGCTCAATAATGGGGTTTAAATAGTCTGCTTTTTTTAAAGCGGCAACGCCTAAAATAGTCCGGTTTAGATTGGGTTTTGCAAAACTTACCAGGCCTGCTAAAGTGCCGCCAGTGCCAACGGCAGTATATAGGTGTGTCCAGTCAGGACATTGAATTTCAATGTCGCTCATTAGGGGTTCAAAGCCTTGTACTGCTAAAATATTGGAACCTCCTTCAGGAATGATGTAAGCCAGGGGGAATTCCTGTTGCAGTTTCTTTAGAGTGTCGGGGTGGTTTTTTTCACGGTAATTTGTACGACTTATAAAATGCAGTTCCATGCTGTTTTGGTGGGCTAATTTAAGTGTAGGGCTCCATTTATCGGGATTTAATGCGAGTTCTTCACCTCTGATAAAACCAATGCTTTTCAGTCCAGCTTGTTTGGCCGCCGCTGCGCTGGCCGCAATGTGATTTGAATAAGCGCCTCCAAAGGTGAGTAGAGAGGTTTTCTGCTGTTGAATGGCCTCTTCAAGATTAAGCTTAAGTTTGTGCCACTTATTACCTTGCACCGTTGGATGGTTCATCTCCTCACGTTTCATCCACACTTCTATTTGCTGTTCTTCAAATAGGGGGGATAAAAGTTGAGTCATTTGCGTGGTTTTTACAGAAATTGTGGTTTTCATTCTGGTACAATTTTCCAAAATATAATTGTTTATGTTTAGCGATTAGTAAAAAATATTAGATTCATTAGGGGAGCACAATGGAACAGCTAACAACCAGTTTAGATGTCTTGTTTATATTACTAGGGGCTATTTTAGTCCTCTTTATGCATGCGGGTTTTGCTTTTTTAGAAGTTGGAACGGTTCAGCATAAAAACCAGGTAAATGCGCTCGTTAAAATCATGAGTGATTTGGGGGTATCCACCGTGGCTTACTTCTTTGTCGGTTATGGTGTGGCTTATGGGGTTTTCTTAGGCTTTAACATTGATGGACAATTGACTCAAGCGATGACCGAAAAGTCTGGCTATGATTTGGTTAAATTCTTCTTCTTAATGACTTTCGCCGCCGCCATCCCCGCGATTGTTTCGGGCGGAATTGCTGAAAGAGCGCGTTTTTATCCTGTATTAATGTCAACCTTCTTAATCGTGGCGTTCATCTACCCTTTCTTTGAGGGGTTGGCTTGGAATGGTAATTTTGGTGTTCAGGCGTGGTTAGAAACTGAGTTTGGCGCAGGGTTTCATGACTTTGCAGGTTCTATTGTCGTACATGCTGTAGGTGGTTGGATTGCTTTAGCCGCTATCTTGGTATTAGGTGCACGTACTGGTCGTTATGATAAAAATGGCAGAATCAAGCATGTACATCCACCTTCAAGTATTCCTTTTTTAGCATTAGGCGCGTGGATTCTGACCGTTGGTTGGTTTGGTTTTAATGTCATGTCGGCACAGCAAGTAGGTGGCATACAGGGTCTAGTTGCTATGAACTCATTGATGGCGATGGTCGGCGGTATTTTAGCAGCCACTTTTGTCGGTAATAAAGATCCCGGTTTTGTGCATAACGGCCCTTTAGCGGGGTTGGTAGCAATATGTGCAGGTTCTGATGTGGTGAGTCCTTTAGGTGCACTTGTGATAGGTTTAGTGGCAGGTGCTTTGTTTGTTAAGGCCTTTACTTGGACTCAGAAAAATCTAAAAGTCGATGACGTGTTAGGTGTTTGGCCGCTGCATGGCCTGTGTGGTATGTGGGGAGCGATTGCTGTAGGTATCTTTGGTTCAACAGCTTTAGGTGGCTTAGGTGGTGTTTCGTTAATGTCACAAATCATCGGTACAGGCATTGGTATTACCATTGCATTTGTCGGTGGTTATATTGTTTATCTTATTGTGAATAAGATCTCTGGTATTCGCATGAGTGATGAAGAGCAGTATCAAGGTGCGGATTTAACCTTCCATAAAATACATGCGAACCCACCACGCGACGACTATTAATTTTAAAGTCCGTTACAAAGCACTATTCTCAATAAAAGCCCGCTCTAAATAGCGGGTTTTTTTGTTATAGTGGATGCTTAGAGACCTTTTCAGGAGTGGCTGTTCGGATATAAATGGCTAAAATTGTTCTACTTTTCGTTGAAAAGCTTGTGAATAGCTGGCTATTCACTGCGTATTCCGCCTCAATTAGAAAAATTTAACCTCATTTCTATCTCGAACCCCACTCGTGCAAAGGTCTCTCTTAATAAATAGAATGTCCAAGTCACACTTAAAGAGTAGAAAATCCCCCTATGGAAAAGCTATCCGCCTCGCAGTTATACCGTTTTACAACATTAGACTCGGCCTCTTTTAACGCCGCGAAAGCAAAGTCTAAAGACTCTGAAGTTTTAGATTTTATGCAACATTTTCACCCAAGAGCCTATCAGTCGCTTAATTTTGGATTGCACTTAAAGCGTAACCATAACCATATCTTCATAATGGGTGAGCCTGGTGTAGGACGAATTGGTATGACCAAGGCCATGCTGAAAAGATCGGCGAGTAAAATGCCACTGCCTTCGGATGTGGTTTTAGTCTCGGATTTTACAGAAGCGAATAAAACTCAGTATTTGTATTTTGATGCAGGTCAGGGGTATCAGTTTAAAAGTGCCTTAGAAATATTTGTGACGCAGATTAAGACTCAGTTACCCGTTCTGTTTGATGGTCATGCTTATCAGCTTAAAAGTCAGCAGTTGGAAAATGATCTCGTGATTAAACAAGAGCGCATCTTGCAGCCCGCTTACAGTTTGGCGGAAAGTCTGAGTATTGATATTGCGCAAAGTGAGAATAGTTTTATTTTAACGGCCGTTATTGAAGGTAAGCAATATCGTGCAATTGATCTGAAAGCGTTTGATGAAGCCATTCAACAACAGTTTATGGATGCTTTTGATCAGGTGGAATCTGCCTTAAACAAAGGTTTGACACATTTCCCTTTTTTACAGCATGAATATTTGGATGCAGGTAAACAGCTTAATACAGAGGTGGCAAATGAGCATCTTGAGCCGTTGGTGCAAGCGTTAAAAGAAAAGTTTGGTAAAACGACTGAAATCAGTAAGTACTTGAATGCAATGCAGGGCGCAGTGGTTTCAAAATTGCATTTGTTTTGGGATCAAACAGGTGATCAAGTCACGGCTGGCACACAATCCAGTATGGAGGAGTTGTTGTCAGAACAGCAAGGTTTAGCCATTTTTGAAGTAAATCTATTGGTTGATCATCGTGGTTTGCAACATGCGCCTATTATCTATGAGCAAAATACCACGACGCCTAAGTTATTTGGTTACACCATTAACTCTGCGGCCGCCAATACGGTTGATACCGTCAGCTTGGCAATGAACCACCAGGCCGGGCTGTTACAGCAGGCGAATGGCGGTTATCTGATTATCAATATTCAGGCCTTGTTGAAAGATCCCGAAATTTGGTCTAATTTAAAAGCCGCTTTAATGAGTAAAAAACTCAGTTTTGAAGTGCCATCCTCGAGTAGTGTGGTGCCTTATCATTTACCGGACTTTCCACTGAGTCTAACGCTCATTCTGGTCGGGCAATCATCGCATTTTTACGCTTTACAAGAAATTGACGCTCAGTTTGATCGTTTGTTCAAGGTGCAGGTTGAGTTTGAGATTGAGTTGTCACGTACGCCTGAGCATGAAATGACTTTGGCAAAGCAGTTGTCAGCAGAAATTTCTGATTGGGACGATCTTCCGGTGGAGATCTCAGCGTTCGAGCGTCTGATTGAATACGCATCACGGATGGTGGAGGATGAAAGTCGCCTCTATACCAATAAGGCCATTCTAAGAGATGTTTTGGCTGAATCAAATGCATTTTCGCGCGCGAACGGTCAAGAAAGTGTCAACCGAGAAACCATTGAGTCCACCATTCTGCAGCGTGATTTCCATACGGGCTTGATGGAAGAGTATTACCATCGAGCGATTACAGAACAGCAGGTGTTGATTTCGACCGATGGTGTACATGTCGGTATGGTAAATGGCCTGACGGTTCTTACAGTAGGACGTCAGTCCTTTGGTCAGCCCGTGCGTATCACCGCGCAAGCCTCTGCGGGGGATGAAGGTGTGTTGGATATTGAGCGCGAAGTCGATATGGCTGGGCCGATTCACTCTAAGGGTATGTTGATACTTTCTGGTTACATTCGTGGCCGTTATATGAAGCAGAAAGCACTGGGGTTCAGTGGCTCTATTGTTATGGAGCAATCTTATAGTGGTGTTGAGGGAGATTCCGCATCCTCTGCAGAGTTATTGGCATTGTTATCTTCTCTTGCGCACGTTCCAATGCGTCAGGATTTGGCGATTACTGGTTCGATAAACCAGTTTGGTGAAATTCAGCCAATCGGTGGCGTGAATGAAAAGATTGAAGGCTATTATAAGATTTGTAATGCACGTGGTTTGACAGGTAAGCAAGGCGTGATTATCCCACAGGCAAATGCCAGTCACTTAATGTTGAATGCAGAAGTCAGGGCGGCGGTTGAGCAAGATCAATTCCATGTTTATACCATAAGTCATATTGATGAGGCTTTAGCGCTGTTAACCGAGTTACCATCAGGAGAGGTCAATCAGAAGGTGATCGAGGCTTTAGAGGCTATGAATGAGAAAGCTGAATAGCTAAAGATAGTTAGTGTTAGATGGTTTGGTGTGGAGGGCGTTGCAGGTAGTGAACGCTTTTCAGGTTGAATAGTTTTAATGTTATAGGTGTTCAATAAAGAATAATTGTTTTAGAACTCCTTATGATTCTGTTTTTGGTTTTATAGAGGCAATAAAAAAGGGCAAGTCCATTTGGACTTGCCCTTTTTAGTTTCAACTCTCAAAGAGAGAAGAGGCAATGGTTTGAGTTAACAAACCATATCGAGTCTAATTAAAGAGCTACGATGTTTTCTGCCTGAGGTCCTTTTTGACCTTGAGTTACTGTGAACTCAACTTTTTGACCTTCAACTAAAGTCTTGAAACCACCGCCTTGAATAGCGCTGAAATGTGCAAAAACATCAGGACCAGACTCTTGCTCGATGAAACCAAAACCTTTAGACTCGTTAAACCATTTTACTGTACCAGTAGTAGTAGACATATTTGTGTATCCTATTTTCATTTGTAATTAACTGCACTCTTATTATTAAGAGTACAAATTGGGCTGAAATTTGTTGCGATTACTTAATGAAGAACAGGACGAAAACTATTACTAGGCTTCGACATTGTGCATAAAGATAAAACGAACTTTCAAGCTACGAATGAGTATACCCTTTAACATTGTTTTGTCAAACTATATTTGTAATTAAGTTCAATAAAGTGCTCTATAAGGTTTAAACAGCCTGTTTTGGGTATTTAATGTAATAAGTCTGATAATAAATCTTTACGAGTAGAGATCGAAAGTATCGTTTCGAATAGTCGTTAATTGAATGAGTGTACTGTTTTGTCTGATTATTATTTCAGGGAGAGAGTACGAGAGCGTTTCTAATTTGTATATAAGCAATTAAAAATTCAAATAACATCCGCCAAAAAAGTTCCATAAATAGGAAAAACACGGTCAAAAATAGCATGATTTTAAATTTCTGCGCAGGTGTCAATTTACTCCACAGTTGTTGTTTGCCTTGTTCAAGCCCACTCTTAACCAGGCTGACTTTTTGGATAAACCAATTCAATGACAAGAGCAGGCCGATAGGCATCACGACCGCACCCATATAATAAAAGACAATAAGGGCTTCAATACTGATAAAACGTTTGAATGTCAGAAAATCCATAGAGTAAGCAGGCCTGATCGGTTATGGTTGATTAAGTCGAATTTTAATGACTCTTAGTATTGAAGGTCTGGACGTTAACAGACGCTCTAATGACAGTGTCAGGTCAATTCAATATCATTTTAAGGTCACTTCAATGTTCGGCTAACAGAAGAAACGACTTATTTTGTTGACTGCTTTTTCCGATTTTTTCTGATTTCACAGCGTTCTTGCCAGTGTTTAATGACATGTCGGCGCCAAAGTACATGAATCACAAAATAGGCGATAGCCCCAAGTGAAAGGCCTGTCACAATACTTCCTAAATAGAGTGGTTGCCATAAATCGCCTAGAACATTGGTCATCCAATGCCAGCTCAGTTCGAAAGTTAGATCTTCAGTCGCATCTTGTCCTAATATGTACGTACCCACAAGATAATTGAAATAGAAAATAGGCCCCATGGTGAGCGGGTTACTAATCCAACATAAAACGACACTTAACGGTAAGTTTGCTCTAAATAATATGGCAAACAGTGCTGCAGCAAGCATTTGACCCGGGATGGGGATTGCCATGAAAAAAAGTCCGATGACAAATGCTTTAGAGACTGAGTGGCGGTGTAGGTGCCAAATATTTGGATCGTGTAACCAAGTCCCCAGAAAGCCTAAAGCTTTCATGTTTTTGATTTTATCTGGTGTGGGAATGTAACGTTTAATGAGTTTTTTAGGCATGTTTCTTCGTTTTGTTTTGGCATTTCTGTTTACCGTGTTGATCTTCTATCAGCTCGCTGCGTTTCCACCTTTATGGTGTGGGATTGTCGCCGTGTGTTTGGCGATAGCGATGGCCTTGATAGTGCGCTTTAGCTCTTTTTTAAAGAGCTTAAGTCAGAAAAACAGAGGCTTTCAACAGTCTGTGCATACCGTATTAAATATTCTATTCGGGATTATTATAGGCTTCAGTTGGGTGTTTTGGCACTCTTTTTTTATGCCAGTTATCCCTGAGAGCCTTTTAAATCAACCTGTATGGCTTTCTGGCCAAATTATTCAATCCTCATCGCAACCCTCCTTTGCGCAAAAGACACGATACACATACCAAATTCAAGTCGACAGTATTCAAGACGATTCAATGAGTGATTCGATACTGGCTGAGCAAGAAAATAAGCTAACTTACCAGGCCTGGTCAAAACCAATTGTCTCTATTAATTGGTACCTTTCTGAATCACAGCGCTCAGAGTTTGGTGCTCTACCTGAATTAGGAGAAGTGTGGCAAATGCGCGTTAAGCTTAAAGCCAATCATTACTCTATGAATCCGGGAGGCTTGGATTATGAGGCCTGGTTGTTTCAGCAACATATTTCGGCCAAGGGCTATGTAAAAAGGTATGGAAAAAATAAGTCTAAAAACCAAGCTGTTTCAAACGTAAGGCCTAACTCTCTTTTATTGGAAAGGTTAGCGGAGGATTCTGTCTTCGGTTTTTATGCGTGGCAAAAACTGGCAACCGCGCGTTTAAAACAGGTTTTTAAAGAAAGTGAGTTTAGTCATTTCTATCAGGCCTTAACGCTAGGCGATAAATCGGCCGTTTCGACAGAGGATTGGTCTCTATTACAGAACACCGGCACGATTCACTTGTTGGCCATTTCAGGTTTGCACATGGGGATTGTCGCCACTTTAGGTTATCTGTTTTTCAAAGTCTTGTGGTGGCTTGGAGTGTACCGAATTGAAAGGATTAATTTGCCCGGTTTTGCAGCCTTGGGCGCTCTGTTGTTTGCAACGCTTTATTTAACCCTATCTGGTTTTTCGATTCCAACGCAAAGAGCGTGGTTAATGGTGGTCGCGGTATTAGGGTTTGTTCTCATTAGGCGAACCTTCCAACCTTGGTCAGCATTGGGTTTTGCAGCGCTGTTAATTGTCCTGTGGGACAGCCGTTCGGTCTTGAGTTTAGGTTTTTGGTTATCGTTTATTGCGGTTGCTCTAATTTTTGCGGCCATGCCTTATCTGCGTAATCGTTCAAAATGGCAACAGCTGTTGATGCTGCAAGCTTTGCTCACCTTGGGGTTAGCGCCTTTTTTGATTTGGGCGTTCCATAGCTTACCTCTCTATAGTTTTATCGCCAATTTGATTGCAGTGCCTTTTATCAGTTTGCTTGGGTTACCGTTGCTGTTTTTGAGTTCACTCATCGGCATGATCTCCATTGAATGGGGACTCCTTATGATTGAGTGGCTCGATGAATTGTGGGCTATTTTTTGGCAATACCTACAGTGGGTAAATGAGTTGCCAGAGAGTACCGTTGGATTTTCAAGCACTTCTTTAGTTTGGTTTCTCTCCATGTACGTCTTTATGTTTGCGGTACTCATCTTAAAGTCCCGTCTACACAAGAAAGTGGCTTTGGCAGGGATTTTATTGGCGGTGATAAGCTTAGGGTTACCTGAAAACAGTCGCCCACAAAGCGACCAGGCCTGGTTAACAGTCTTAGATGTGGGTCAAGGACAAGCCATTGTGGTCGAAACGAAAAACAGTGTTTTAGTTTACGATACCGGCGCGAAAATGGGGTCAAGCATGGATGGCGCTAAGTTGGCGGTTTTACCTTATTTAAAATCTCAGGGTTGGCGTAAGGTTGATACTTTAGTTATTAGCCACAGCGATTCAGATCATGCTGGTGGCACCTTAATGCTTATAGATGGTTTGCCCGTAAAACAAGCTTTCAGTGGTCAGCCCGACATTATGAACCGACGTTTACGAGTTAAAAATGAATCTTTGAATATCAAGCAACCAACCGATATACCCATTTTCGTATTATGTCAGGCCGGGCAGTCTTGGCAAGTCGATGGTGTTTTATTTGAAATGTTGTCGCCATCCGTGACTGAAATAGGCCAGCGCTTAACTTCAGACAATGATTTGTCATGCGTCTTAAAAATCACTGCCGGTCAGCAATCGGTTTTAATGACAGGGGATTTAAGCCAACGCGGTGAAATGCTGTTAATGGAGCAGTTCGCCAAAAAACCGCAGTCATTAAAGAGTGATTTATTGATTGCCGGACATCACGGCAGTAAATCCTCTACTGGCCAGGCCTGGTTAAAACAAGTTGCACCGAACAAAGTCGTGTTTTCGGCAGGTTATTTAAATCGTTATCACTTTCCAAATAAAGCCGTCTTGCAACGTATACAAACTCAGAGCGAAAATCACCGCGCAAATCAGCACGGAAATCCGTTAGAAACAAAACCGATTTCTTGGTGGAACACCGCTTGCTCCGGCGCACTGCAATTTAAGGTAACGAATTCGGGGATTAATTTGCAGCAAGAAACCCGCAAAAGCCAGCGTAAATGGTATCATCATGCCTGTTTAAACTCTCAGCAAGGACAACTATTTCAATGAGCTGGCCAGCCTTTTGGACACACAATACTTGGCAGACTAAGCTGCTTTCACCGCTGGCAAAACTAGTCTGCTGGGAAGCGACACGGCGCTTGCAGAAATTCCAAGAGCGACCACCTGCTGCGCAAACCCAAGCGAAAGTGATTGTGGTCGGTAATATAGTGGTCGGCGGCAGTGGAAAAACGCCGTTTATTATTTGGCTGACTCAGCAACTGCAAAACCAGGGGTTAAAAGTAGGCATTATCAGTCGAGGTTATGGCGGGCAATCTAAAAGCTGGCCATTACTCGTTACACCAGAAAGTGATCCTAAATTGGTGGGTGATGAACCTGTGTTATTAGCCAAACAGTTGGGTTGTCTTATTGCTGTTTCGCCAAAACGTCCTCAGGCGATTGAGTTGCTCAACCAACAAACGGATTTAGATGTCATTATCAGTGACGATGGATTACAGCATTACGCCATGGCGCGTGATATTGAAATCGTGTTGATTGATGCCCAGCGTCAGTTTGGCAATAAATTGTGTCTGCCTGCGGGCCCTTTAAGAGAGCCGATGAGCCGATTGGAGCAAGTCGATTTTTGTATTTGGAATGGTTTAAAGGCAGAGCAAGATTATCCTATATCATCTTTAGAGTCCGTTACAAAACCGGCCCAGTTCAAAATGAACCTGTCTCCGCTCTGTTTCCGACAAGTAATGAATGCCGATGAAACCCGTTCAGTAGAAAGCTTTAATGGCCAATCAGCTTATGCCATTGCGGGGATTGGTAACCCACAACGATTTTTTGAAACATTAAAAGCGTTAGATGTTTTAATCACCGCAAAACCCTTTGCCGATCACTACGCTTATCGTTTAGCAGATTTTGAAGGCTTTGATGATGAAAAACCCTTACTTATGACAGAGAAAGATGCGGTAAAATGTAGCGAAATTGCCAAAACCCATCAAAAAACCAACTGGTGGTATTTAGAAGTTGCGTCCATTTGTGATGAAGGCAACAATGTGCTGTTAAAACAGATAATGAGTCAGCTAACTGCAGAGCCTGATGGTCGTTAAGATTACGACTTAAATAAGCTCAATAAAATAAGTTCAATAGAACAACTAAGCCCAACAAAACAAGATCAAAAAAGAGAATTACATGGATCCTAAGTTATTAGAAATTCTAGTTTGCCCAGTGAGTAAAACGAAGTTGATTTACGATAAAAACAGCCAAGAATTAATTTCTACCGCCGCTAATTTAGCCTATCCAGTTAGAGATGGCATTCCTATTTTGCTTGAAGATGAAGCACGTATTTTACCAGCAGAAGAAGTTGAAGCTTACCGTAAGCAGAAGTCATAAACGTAAAATCGAAATTAAAACTAAAACCAAACGTTTGCAAGAGAAGTTAGCCCATTATGTCATTTACCGTCATCATTCCAGCCCGTTTTGAATCCAGTCGTTTGCCTGGCAAGCCACTGATGGATATTCATGGCAAACCTATGATTCAGTGGACTTGGTTACAAGCCAAAAAATCGGGAGCGAGCCGTATTATTATCGCCACCGAGTCTTTGGAGGTTAAAGCCGCTTGTGAAGCCTTTGGTGCTGAGGTTTGCCTAACAGCAGAACATCATCAGTCGGGTACTGAGCGGATTGCAGAGGTGATTGAACTGTCTGGCTTGCAGGATGATGAGATTATTGTCAATGTGCAAGGTGACGAACCTATGTTACCACCGGAGCTGATTCACCAAGTTGCGGAAGGTTTAGAAGCACATCCGCATATTCAAATGGCGACGCTATGCGAACCGATCGATGACGTTGAAACTGTATTTGATGCCCATGCCGTTAAAGTTAGCAGAGATGTTAATAATTGTGCGATTAATTTCAGTCGAGCGCCGTTACCTTGGTCTCGAGATACCTTTCTAGCAAACAGTCAAACCCTGCCTGAGAACTGGGCGTATAAACGCCATATTGGGTTGTACGCTTATCGTTGCGGTTTTGTAAAACAGTATGTGGCCTGGCCTGCATGCGATTTAGAGCATGTCGAAAAACTCGAGCAGTTAAGAGTGTTATGGCATGGCGAAAAAATTCTAGTGTTAGATGCACTGTGTGATGCTGGCGTGGGTGTTGATACCCCAGAAGATTTGGCGCGCGTTCGTCAGCTCTTGTCGGCAGGTTAGGTTCGGTTAGATGTTAAAGTACCTAACGCTGCTTGCGGTAATCTACTTCTTTTACTGGTTGATTAAGCAAAAGCTTCGTAATCGTAAGTTAGCGCAACAAGGTGTTGTTGTTGAGCAGAAAGGCTTGCGTCCAATCACTTTAATGTCCATCGTCATGGTCGTGATGTATGGAGGCTATCTAATCTATTTCCTTCTAAGCGATTCATCCATCCCGTAAGCAGGTTCATTTCTGCGTTAAAATCAGTCGAGTACTGTTCGTACACTCCCTTGTTTTGCCTTGAACTGAATCTGCTTTCGGGCGGATGAATTCGCTTAGAGACTTGGAGGTTCTATTCCCTGAGTTGAGCTATTCCGGCGTTAAAATCGGTCGAGTACTGTTCGTACACACCCTTGCCTTGAACAGAACCTGCTTTTGGGCGGATGAATTCGCTTAGAAACATGGGGACTATGCTCCCTAAACTCACCCTCTTTATATGCTCTTAAAACCTATTTGTTCTCTAACGTTTGATAGTGCTGCCTAGCGGTTTCTACTTTTTCGCATAAGTCATCCAAAGCATTGATGAGTCTGGCAGTCGGTCTCTGGTATAAATTGTTGTCGAGTAGATAGATTTGTTGATGTTTCACAGCTTGCAGGCTGGGATATTTTTGCCAGAATGTTAACCAATCTTTTTGAAAGGCTTGCTGGCCGCCCAGAAAAAAAACTTGCGGGTTACGTTCAAAGATACTTTCTAAACTTACCTCTGCTGTGAGCGGTTTTAAGTCAGAAAACGCATTGGTTGCGCCACAGGTATTTAACGCTTGGCTGATAAACTGTGTGCCATTCATGGTGATAATGGGTTGGTTCCAAATTTCGTAAAAGCTCGATATGGGTTGGGCGTTTTGATATTGTTGACGAATTTTAGACAGGCTTTGACGTAATGAATTGGCCTCTTTAAGCGCATGGGCTTGCGTGCCAGACAATTGACCGAAAAGTTCAATCTCATTCGGAATGTCATCGATTATTGTGACGTCACTTTGTACCACCTTAAAACCGAGTTCTTTTAGGCGTTCAATGTCCTGTAGACGGTTGCCAGAGTGCCATCCTAAAATAAGATCGGGATTAAGTTCGATAATACGCTCTAAATTAATGGCATTGTAGCTACCAATCACAGGCAGATCTAAAGCCGCTTTAGGAAAGTCTGAATAATCCACGACGCCTACGACCTTATGTCCCGCTCCAGCAGAAAAGAGCATTTCGGTGATGTGTGGCGCTAAAGAGATAATACGTTGAGCAGGTGCTACTTGTGTTTCTAAACTCAGTAAACCTATCTTTTCAGCAGATGACCAGGCCTGGTTAAAAGGAAAAACCATTAAAATAAACAGGCTAAACAGAGTAGGCTGTTTAAGTCGTTTAACCAGGCCTGGTAGTTTTTTTTTAAAGAGGAATGACATAAGAATATTCGCTTCTGTTAATTCAATCGTACGATTATAAATCGATGCCAATTTGGGCTTTAATACCGCTGCTATAAGCGTGCTTTTCATCTTTAATTTCAGAAACGGTATCAGCAATCTCTCTCAATTCCGCTAAAGCAGAACGTCCGGTGACCACGACATGTTGCGTGGCTGGGCGGGTTTGTAGATCCTTTAACACCATTGCTTTATCCAGATAGTCATAACTCAGTAAGTAGGTCAGTTCGTCTAACACCACCAAATCATAGGAATCATCCGCAAGAATTTTTTGCGCGATTTTCCAGCCTTTCTCAGAGGTCGCTATATCCTGAGTTCTGTCTTGGGTATCCCAGGTAAAACCATCGCCCAAGACATGCCATTCAACGCCTTCATGTTCACTGAAAAAGGCCTCTTCACCAGTGTCGGTACGACTTTTTATAAACTGACAAACGCCAACCTTCATTCCATGCCCTAAGGCGCGGGCAATCATGCCGAAAGCCGAGGTTGATTTGCCTTTACCATTGCCGGTAATGACCAGTAACAAACCTTTTTCATCAGCGGCTTTTTCAATGGAGGCATCTATTTGCGCCTTTTTGCGTTCCATTCGGACTTTATGGTAATGCTCTTTTTTATCAACAGTGTTCATATTAAAACCCTAAAATTTGGTTAATTTCTTCTAGATCAAGATGTTGCTCTAAAGTGTCCGCTAAACGATTTATTTGCTGTTCTCTATGTTCAGCTAAATCAAACGGTAAAGCGGTGGTGTTATTTGCCCATTGTAGCAAGGCCTGTAAAGCCGGTGTTTCATCAAATAAACCGTGACAATAACTGACTAGGATTTGATTGTCATCAGAGATCGCACCATCGGTTTTTACCCTGTTATCGCTGTTGCCAGTGGCTTTTATGTCGCCTGTGCCACTTGTATCGAATATAATTGCAGGCTTATAGGCGCTCAAATTTGTCACGCCTTGGTGTATTTCATAGCCTTTCATTATTGCAGGGTTATCGAAATTGAAAGTCCCGATACGATTGATAAGCTGTTTTTCTGCTTGCAACGTCGTGCTGTAATCCAATAGCCCCAGACCTGCTTGTTTTGGATGGGTAGATTCGATACCTTGAGGGTCAAATATCCACTGGCCGAGCATTTGTAATCCACCACAAATTCCGATGATTTTACCGCCATAGCGAAGATGTTTATTGAGGTAGCTTTGCCAGCCTTGCTCTTTTAACCATTGCAAATCAAACGCCACACTTTTACTGCCCGGTAAAATCACTAAATCTGCAGGCGGAATTTGGCAGTCATGTTTAATGAATTCAAAATCGATATCGGGATGCAATAGTAGTGGATCTAAGTCGGTATGGTTAGAGATATGCGGTAACAGCGGACAAATGACTTTAAATTGACCAGGCCTGGTAGCTTTAGTTGAGCTAATGGCATCTTCTGCATCTAGGTGTAAACCATGCAGGTAAGGCAATACACCTAAAACGGGCTTACCCGTTTGCAATTCTAACCACTCTAAACCATCTTCTAAAAGCTTGATATCGCCGCGAAAACGGTTAATGACAAAGCCTTTAATACGGGCTTGTTCTGATTCAGAAAGGCAGGAGAGTGTGCCGACAACATGCGCAAAGACACCGCCCTTATCAATATCCGCAATCAGAATGACTGGGCAGTCGACTTCTTCTGCAAAACCCATATTGGCAATATCGCCTTGGCGAAGATTAATTTCGGCAGGGCTACCAGCGCCTTCAACGATAATGATGGGATAGGTCTTCGATAAAATCTCGAAGGATTCAAAAACGGCCTTAGCTGCTTTGGGTTTGTAGTGGTGATAGTCCATAGCATTAATATTGCCGATGCTATGGCCTTGAAGAATAACTTGTGCACCAGTATCACTGCTAGGTTTGAGTAATACTGGATTCATATGCACAGAAAGAGGAACTTTGGCGGCTTTGGCTTGCAGTGCTTGTGCACGTCCAATTTCGCCGCCATCATCCGTCACAGCGCTATTGAGCGCCATGTTTTGAGGTTTAAACGGAGCGACCGAAAGTCCACGCCGTTGCAATAGACGACACAATCCTGCCACCAAGGTGGTCTTGCCTGCATCCGAAGTGCAACCTTGGACCATTAGGCAGTAGGGTGTATCTTGATTCATGCTTATAACTTACCTTGAATACCCACAAAGAACTGACGACCGCCATTTGAATAGACGTTTTGTGGCGTCAGGCCATCAATTTCATAAGTTGCAACCGCCTGAGTATAGTCTTCATCAAAGGCATTTAAGACATTGGCATACACGGTTAAATTTGCTGTTGCCTGGTAATTCACGGATAAGTCGGTGACAAAATATTCACCAATTTGAGCTCCTTGTTGATTGGCTTTATCATACGTTTTACCAATATAACGGGTATCTGCAACCAGGGTAAGGTTATTAAAACCTTCATAACTTAGGTTTAAAGCAACCGTTTGTTCTGCTCTGCGCGCTAACCATTCTTGGTTATCATCCTTAGCCGAACCTTGTGAATAAGTTACACCAATTTGAGTATCAATGACTTCAACAAAACGTTGATATGAAGCATCAAAACCTTCAAAGGTAGAAGTGCCCGTTAAGTTGTAATAATAATCAGAAGGCCAGGCACCGCCATAGTCAATTAGGTTTTTTGTTTCGGTTTTATAGTAGGTGACCGCTAAGCCATAAAGCCCGAGGTTAAGATCAAAAGACTGTGTTTCCTCAGGGTTTAAATCACCAGTCGCGCCATACGTTAATTGGAAGAGTGTCGGTGCATTGTAGGCCGTTCCATAATTAGCACTGATAGATAGATCTTTTGTGAAGTAGTTTTTGATGCCTAATTTACCCGTTACTTTATCTTCAAACTTGTTGAATTGATCGCTGCGTAAAGACTCGGTGATAATCAGTTGATTGTCATTAAACTGATTGGTATTGGTTAAGCCTAAACCGGTATTATAAAAACTCTCACCTGTGCCGAGGTTTTGATACTGGCTGTTACTGGCGATAAACGCTAAAGATTGATCTGCTTGGTAATGGTAACCGCCCTTAACCCCCACACTATTAATCACCGCATCATTATATTGCGATATCTCATTTTGCGATAAAAATAGCTGGCTGCTTAAAGCTTCGTTGTTATAAAGATACTGCAGTCTCTTTAAACTGTTTTTATAATCCACACTCGCAAATAATGATTGGTCTGGGTTTGATGCATAATCGTAATTGGCGGTGCTGCTGGCATTTTTGACCAATACTTCAATACGTTGCGATTGAGTCAGGTTAATGCCCATGTCTAATGCAAAATCAGTTTGCGAGAAAGCATCATCTTCATAATCATTGACATCGGTTTTATAGACTTTTACCGCACTGAAACCATCTGTATTTACGTTTGAAAAGGTTAATGAAAAATCACCTTCATCAGTCGCAGAGGAGAGGCTCGCGGATAATTTTTTATGGTTGTTACTGCCCATTTCAACATTAACGCTGCCTTGAGTCCCTTGTTTAGCTTTTTTGGTAATGATATTGATGACACCCGCAGAGGCATTTGCGCCCCAAATTCCAGATTGAGCCCCTTTGATAACTTCGATGCGCTCAACATCTGCCAAGAGTAAGTTACTGATAATTGCACCACCAGTGCCCATTGTGTTGTTCATTTCTACGCCATTGACGAGCACTAAAGTATTTTTGTTAGATTGACCGCGCATGATGATGGAAGTGACGTTGCCTATTCCGCCATTACGAATCACTTGAATGCCAGGAATGTGTTTAATGGCATCGTCCAAGGTACGGTAATGGTTTTCAGCAATATCTTCAGCCGTGATAACGGTAGAATCAGCGGTAACGGCATGTTGACTCATGGACGTATGGTTGGCAGAAACAATAATGTTGTCGAGATCGGTTGCCAGCACAGATTGTGTCGAACCAGCAGAGGCCAGCAATAAAGCGGTAGAGAGTTTTGAAAGTTTCATTTTTTTCCTTCGTAATTTAAGTACATTACAAAGGCAAGACGGGCTTGAGGACGATTGTGTTTGACACAGGAACATTCAAGCAAAGATAAAATTTGAGATTTATCTTCCGTATTACCCACCGTAATCGGTCGCGAGCGGTGTTTCTGATAAACACTCACTCAAACTTTTCAGGCCGGTATCCGGGCTTAAGAGCAATTCACAAACGCCTTCTCAGAACAAAGTTCCAATGGCTTTCTTGCTTGATTTTCTCTATCACCGTTGCGGGGGCAGCGTTGGATTTGCAGACATTAATCGTCTTCCTACCAAACTTCCCGTTTAACTTCTCACTCTTTTAAAAATGTCTAAAAGAGATCAAAGCACCTGAAAGGCGATAATTCTACTGAGTTGAGGTGAAATGGCAAGCATTAAATGCCATTGAATTGAAATGACCAGGCCTGGTCGTTTTAGTTTTGATAAAAGGTGCATTATTCATGCAAAGGCCTTTATCAAAAGGGCCCACTATTATTTCTGGGCTTGCTTTTGGTGAGAGATTTAGCTCTAAGCGCGGCTTCATAAGCGCTAGTTGCCCAAAGGCAAGCGACTTGTGAATCCTCAAAAATCTCTTCGGGTGCTTGGTAATAAGACATTCTGATTGTTTTACCGGCTCTATGATATTCAAATGGGGTTAGGCTCTTTTCTGCAAAGAATTCAATCGTACTGGCATCGGTTTTCAAATACAACATATCATCGGCTAGCAGAGCAAACATTAGACCCTCGTGGTAGATTCCGTAACCCCCGAACATCCTACAAGCCTGAATCGTTCCAAACGGCTCAAATATCTCTTTTAAGTATTCAGTGAATTCACCCATGGTTATCTGCCCACGTTAAATCTAAAGTTAGAACAGTGCAGCCCACTGGTTACGCGCCTCGTTTGAACTACTTGCCGAAGAGATAGCGCATAGGTGGCAGACGTCAGAGTCAGGTTGATGATTAAATTGAGAAGAGAATCAATTTTATAAACGCTTTGACAGAATGTAAAGGCGAGCATGTTATTGCTTGATGAATCTTGTTCGTTTATGACGGCAACGCCAATATTGTTAAAATGTCGGTGAGTTGGGACTTAAAGTCAGCAAGATTCAATTTATGATTGCTTGGGTGGTTTTTGTTAATCAATTGAAGCTGTGTTGTTCGAAGGTTTTCGATAATATTAGAATGATTGAAATCAGCATCATTATCGTTACAGATATTTAATAAGTCTTCGAGTAAATGCCCTAAAGCACGTTTTTCAATAATCTGCAGCGCGGTTTGTTGATGCCCAGCAAGATGACTAAAGTGAGAAGCAGCACCAAAATCACTGAGTAAAACAGAGGCGGTATGATTTATCAGAATATTGTGGGCATATAAGTCACCATGACAGAGTTGTTTTTCATGCAGGTGTTGCAGGGCGTCGGTTACTTGAAGCATGATTTGAACAAGCTGTTTTAAAGATAAATTCAATTCACTATCAAAATGGTCACGGGTACAACTTTCTAATGTTGGTGGTTGCCCGAGATTGAAGAAGTCTTGCGGAATCAACTGCATCATCAGGCCTTGTTGTGACTCATTTTGTTGGTTCACACCATTGACTTCCGCCAGCATGTTCACTAAGTTAGGATGGTTGCCTGCGGTAATACAGGCGTTGAGTTCGTCCTGTGGATAACCATCACTGGTGACAGCACCTTTAAATAATTTGACCGCTACGTCAGAATTAACCTCAACATTTTCAATGAGATTGTCATTCATTCTAGCTTTATAGATGAGTCCTGAAGCGCCTTGACCTAATAATTCACCCAGTTCAAAATCTTCTAACGCTACTTGAACTAAAGATTGTTCAAGTTTTGAAGAAGTGGAGGCGTCGGGGGCGGATTTGCTTTGTAAAACATCACATAAAGGATTGCCCGAGAACGCCAACCACGATAGTTTGGGTAGAGTAAGCAACCAATCAGGCAGTGCCGTCAGTTGGTTCGCTGAAAGTCGCACCAGTTGCAGGTTTTCGCATTGCGCCATGCTGTCGGGCAGAGCTTGAATCTGATTGCCGGCTAACATTAGTTTTTGCAGAGAGGTCAAGTCGCCAAGGCTGTTCGGTAAAGTCGTTAACTTATTGTCCGTTAAAATCAACCAGCGAGTTTTTTTAGGCAGGGAATTTTCAGAAATTCTCGCAATTTGATTGGCTTTAAAACCGATCATCTCAAGATTTGGGCATAATCCCAACACTTCAGGCAGATGGTCAAACGGATTGTCGGAGGCAAAAAATATTTTAAGCTGATGCAGTCGATTAAAGTCATCGGGCAAAGAGGTGAGGTTATTCGCGGATAAATCCAGTATTTCTAAGGTATCCGCGAGATCATAAAGTTCAACAGGAAATTCGTCTAAACCCTCAGCGATTTTGATATGGCTGGCGTTTTTAAGCACACCTGATTGAAGCTGCTTGAGAGTATGCAAAGAGCGGTTCCTAAAAAATGATGAGCCTGTAACGTTATTACGAGTTACTTTTCAACGACCAAACGAATGAATTTACCGTTGAGTAGGGTGCTGTTATCAACCACCTTAAAACCAGCAGACTCTAGTAGATACACCAGGTCTTCCGCATGGTAGCGATTGTGCTCTAAAAAGTACTCAAAGGCGCTCTCTAGGGATTCAACCGAGGTATCATCTCCCCAAAGTTGCTGCTGGGTATAGAGTTTATCCAATTGTTGCTGTAACGGCTGGCGAATCGGATCAATAATGCAGAAACGTCCGCCGGGTTTTAACCATTGATAAGTCGCTTTAAACATCTTGATGGGTTGCGTCAGTTCATGCACCATATTATTGGCCATGACCATCGCTAAACTGTTGTCAGCAATTGGCGCTTGCGGTAAATTCAAATCATCCAGCACTATTTGTGCATTATCCGGCAAAATCACTGCATCATTCACCATATAGGTTGCCGCATCAATGCCATAGATAGACGACTCAGGATAACGGTTGGCGCAATCACGAACAAACTGACCAATGCCCGCGCCTAAATCCAGTACACCATCACCTGCTTGATAATGACATGCCACGGTTTCATCCCAAAACTGCCAAAAAGCACGGTCGTGACGCGCATCGTAACTGTTGGCAATCATTAAGCTGGCTTGATAGCCATTGCCGCCATGATGTTTTAAAAGTTGTGCCTGGGTTTTTTCGATTTGGGTTTTCTGGTTTGGTGATGACATAGTAATAGCTTTTTAACGAGGAGGATCTAAATTGAAGTTATGAACCAGGACTTATAAGTCATCGAGAAAACGCATCATTATAAGCACCGTCATAAGGTCTGATTTTGATTAGAGTATCTTGACCGTAGGGTTAGTCTTCATCTTCGTCATAGATATCTTCATACTCATCATTATTCTTCTTTGACTCAGCTGATTTAACGCTTGCTGGTTTTTGGGTTCTAACCGCAGGTCTTGCGATGATTTCCAAGTAAAAAGACTCCAACTGATCTGCTTCGGCTTTATCAATATGTTTGTTCACTTCTGCGAGGTGAATGACTTCACTCGATTCAGCGTCATTTCCAAAACGACAAGCAAAGTCCCAAAAATCTGCATCTTGAGGTACGGCTCTTTTACGCTCTCTCTTGATGTATTTTTTAACTTCACCTTTAATAGAGTCTGCAAGGCGAGCAGGTTTGATTTTTTCGTGGGTTAGTTTAAATATTTTTTTCATGTTGCTCTCAAATTAGGCAAGGGGATTGTAATAAAAGAATTATAAGGTATTTTCGTTTCGGGAGTCGTACGATTGCAAATATGCCGTGAAGGATTAAGTTGTTTATCAATCATCTCAACGCATAAATACAGAGTGACCAGGCCTGGCCACACTGAAATGCAATAGAATTGGCTAGCTGCGATAAATCGTTTCAATCAAATGAAAGCCAAATTTGGTTTTAATTGGGCCATGTACCTTCAGCACGGCAAGTTTGAAAACCACATTATCAAACGCTTTAAGCATCTTACCTGGGCCAAATTCACCGAGGTTGCCGCCTTTTTTGGCTGAGCTACAGGTCGAATGCTTTTTAGCTAGGCTCGCAAAATCAGCACCACCGGCTAATTTTTTTTTGAGCATCTCTGCTTCTTCTTTGGTTTTCACCAAGATATGTCGTGCACACGCTGTTGCCATTGGTTATTGACTCTTTAATAGGGGTATTGAGAGAGTTATTATAGTGTTTGTGCTTTTAGTTATATACTATTGCGCATAATTTAGGGATACAGATGAACTTTAAAAAAATACAACTCGCGATCTATTCACTGCTTTTAACCAACTGGTACGGCTTTAAATTAAAATCGATTAAAGCGCCACGGGAAAAAAAGCAGGTTCGTATTCAGTATGCGCAACAACTGATGGCTAAATTAAATATCACCATTCAAGTTCAAAACCCAGAGAAAATACCGGCAGAAGGGAAGTTTCTTGTGCTGTCGAACCATCGTGGCATTATTGATCCGGTAATTGTTGAACTTGCTCTGGCTGAAAGTGGACTTTTCGGGTTATGGATTGCTAAAAAAGAGCTGTATAACTCACCATTTTTTGGCATGTTTGTGCGCAACGCTGGGGCGATATTGCTGGACAGAGAACAGAGTCAAATGGCGGGCTTTTTTAGTGAGATTAAAAGTGCGGTTAAAGAAGGCAATTCAATTCTGATTTTCCCCGAAGGCACACGCAATAAAAGTGAAAATTCCCTGATAGACTTCAAAGAAGGTTTTCGCATTATTGCGTTAAAAAACAGACTGCCCATCTTACCTATCTATATCGAAACTCATACCGATAAAGCCCTTGGCAAGGCTTTGCAAAAGTCATCCGCTGACGAAACCCATCAAACCATCAATGTTGTGATTGGCGATTTAATTGATTACAAAGAAAAGTCGAGTATTGAAGGGCTGTATAAAGCCATGTTTAATATAGCGTGATGGCTTTTAATTAAGCCGATAATTCTATGAGTTGACCAGGCCTGGCATGTCCTGCGGCTTTACAAAACCATGTGAGCGTAGGGTCACTCTATAAACCTTACCTAAAAGAGCTCGAATTTTTCTAGAAGGTTTCTTGGCATAAAAGACTCATCCCAGCAATTTTGTTTTAAGAAGATCTCTTTGTGTTTTGTATTAAAAATTCGATTTGTATTCTGACGCGCTACAGCCAAACAAGTTTTTAAAGCGATGACAAAAATGACTGGGGGCACTAAAGCCTAAGTCATAACTAACCTCCGTGATTGACTCCCCGTTTCTAATTCTTTCTGCCGCTAAAGTTAAACGCGTTTGTTGTTGCCACTCAACGGGCGAACAGCCTATTTGTTTTCTAAAAACTTCATACAGACTGCTTCTGCTCATGCAACAGTGTTTACATAATGCTTGAATATCGAGAGGTTTCGTTAAGTTTTTGTTAATCCAATAAAGTGCCGCCATCAGGCTATTCGCTTCGGGATCTCTATTGCAATTACGTAATAAAAACTCTCTGGTTGAATGGCGCAACATCCGCACAATCAATTCTGAAATATTTAAATCAATTAACAATGTTCTATCAGGGTGGTTTTCAATAAATAAGGCCGTTAATCTATTCAAAAGTATTTGTGTTTCATTTGTGTGATGAGTATGTAATACAGGGAATGATCTGCCAGGTTGCCAAAACTCATCCCCTGAAATGTCTGGCAAGTTGTCATACATTCTTTCATGAATTTGAATGACCTTTTCTTTTGCAATTTCAACTGTTAAACACGTTGTAGGAGTGTTAAACGTTGCATCAGGAAAATCAATTTCAACACTTTGTCCTGGCGCCATAATGAAACTTTCATGTGGCAAGAACAGTTGTTCATCGAGCACTCTTGCGACACTTTCAGTGTGCATTATCTTTTTACCCGTAACCATGCCACACAATAATAATTCATCCGCAGATAGGGGCACACGTTGAGCTTGCTCGTACGTATCGTAAATGCTGACTTCTGATTCGGGAGCCGCAAAACTTACCTTGTTTTCGACCAATACTTTTGGTGCACGTATTTTTTTAAGCGTTTCCATTATTGTGTGTTCACTCTGAATAATTGATCGTTTGGACTGAGGGATAATTGATTTGGATTCTCGTACAATTACGAGTGACAGTTGATGGATTATAGTACATGAAAGCTTAATACAGGCAATAAAAATGTACGAGGTGCTTGCCATTTAGGTTAATTCAAATAGACCTGGATATAGGCTAAATATTCAATTTTCGATGGTTACTAGAGGAAGACAACGATGTCCAATAATGCACACGGCTTTAAAGAACAGTATGAGAATTTCATCGGTGGGAAATGGGTTCCGCCAGTAGAAGGCGAGTATTTCGATAATATTTCTCCCGTTTCAGGTGAGTTTCTGAATAGAGTTCCACGTTCTTCTAGCGCAGATATTGACTTGGCTATGGCGGTTGCAACAGAAGCATCTGCGGCGTGGGGTAAAACCTCGGTGACAGAAAGAAGCAATATGTTGCTTAAAATTGCAGACGCGATGGAGAAAAACTTAGCCTTAATTGCCAATGCAGAAACTTGGGATAATGGTAAAGCGATCAGAGAAACTATGGCGGCCGATATTCCATTGTCGATTGATCATTTTAGATATTTTGCAGGCGTTATTCGTGGAGAATCAGGCGATATTTCTGATTTGGATGCGAATACCGTTTCTATGGAAGTACATGAGCCATTAGGTGTTGTCGGCCAAATCATCCCGTGGAACTTTCCGATTTTAATGGCCTGTTGGAAAATTGCGCCTGCTTTAGCGGCCGGTAACTGCGTGGTACTTAAACCTGCAGAACAAACACCAGCATCTATTCTTGTGATGATGGAGATTATTCAAGATTTAATCCCGGCTGGTGTTTTAAACGTAGTGAATGGTTTTGGACTGGAAGCAGGTAAACCTCTGGCGACTCATCCAGATATTCGTAAAGTTGCATTCACTGGTGAAACAACAACTGGTCGATTAATCATGCAGTATGCGTCTGAAAACATTGTGCCGGTTACCTTAGAGCTAGGGGGTAAATCACCAAATGTTTTCTTTGAAAGCATTATGCAAGAAGACGATGCCTTTTTTGACAAAGCCATCGAAGGTTTGGTGTTATTTGCCTTTAACCAGGGTGAAGTGTGTACTTGTCCATCACGTGCACTGATTCAAGAAAGCATTTACGAGCCGTTTATGGCACGTTGCCTTGAAAGAATTAGCGCCATTAAAATGGGTGACACGCTTGATGCTAGTACCATGATGGGTGCTCAAGCTTCAAATGACCAATTTGAAAAAATCCTAAACTATATCGAAATCGGTAAGGCAGAAGGTGCAGAGGTTTTATGTGGAGGGGGTGCTTTCGACAATGAAACTTTCCCGAATGGTTACTACATTCAACCGACCTTGTTAAAAGGCAATAACAGCATGCGAGTTTTCCAAGAAGAGATTTTTGGTCCGGTTTTATGCGTGACAACCTTTAAAGACGAGGCAGAGGCGTTACAAATCGCTAACGATACGATGTATGGTTTAGGCGCGGGTGTTTGGACAAGAGATGTCCATCAAATGCAAACGATGACACGTGGTATTGAAGCGGGGCGTGTTTGGGCTAATTGTTACCATGCTTATCCTGCCCACGCCTCTTTTGGTGGTCACAAGAAATCAGGTATTGGCCGTGAAACGCACAAGATGATGTTAAATCATTACCGTAAAACTAAAAACATACTCACGTCTTATGACAAAAATGCATTAGGTTTTTTCTAAGCGAATCAATGTTAAGTTAAATTTTGAGGCCTCTAATAGGTCTCATTTTGTTTAACGAAAAATTTAAATTGCCGTAGCCGTTATGCTGCGGCATTTTGCATTATACCTTTAAGAGAATCAAATTATGAGCTGTGAAAAACTGAGTGAACGTATTGCTGTGACAGATAAGGCCAAAGCGATCATTGATCAATTAAGAGATAAACATGGTGAGTTAATGTTTCATCAAAGCGGCGGCTGCTGTGATGGTTCTGCCCCTATGTGCTTTGTTGTGGGGGACTTTATGGTGGGCTCTCGTGATGTGATGCTTGGTGAAATACACGGATGTGAGTTTTACATGGCGGCAGATCAGTTTGAATTTTGGAAAAATACACACCTTACAATTGATGTTACAGAAGGTCGTGGTGCCAGTTTTTCACTCGAAATTCCGCTAGGTTTAAGGTTTATGACGCTTTCTAGACTGTTTTTAGATACGGAGCTTAATAACTTAAGACCCATGAAGTAATCAGGCCTGGACTCAAGCACTCAATTAATTGTGTCAGGTTAGGTTTATATTAAATTGGTAATCGTATTTCGCAAGCTTAACCTGTTATCGTCATTCGTCGGTGCCAGAAGCGTGTCACAACGCCTATTATTTTTTACTTTAATTCGGTATACAACTCAAAAATAGAGGTTGATTATTCACCTATATCCATTTCCAACTGTTCTGAAAACTCTCGAAATTGACCTTTACCGTCGCGTTTCGCTTGGTACATGGCAAGGTCAGAGGCTTTAAGAAGTGACTGGCGATCAAAGGATTGCTGTGGGTAGTGTGCAATACCGATACTTGAGCCAATTCTGACTTCATGACCGTTTATTTCAAACGGCTGTTTGAGTTTATCGGTAATCTTTTGGGCAATCTCTGAAGAAGACAGTGGGCTTAATCCCTGTTCATAATAGAACACAAACTCATCCCCTCCCACACGCGCTAATACGGAATTATTAGGAATGAGTTTGCTAATCTCTTCACCGACCGCTTTCAATAATAGATCACCAACGTCATGGCCGAGTGTGTCATTAACGTTTTTGAAGTTATCTAAATCTAAGAACATTAGAGTGACTTCGTGTTTAGATTTTAAGGCCATTTCTAAGATATTGTAGAGTTTGTGGCGATTCGCTAAGCCAGTCACACTGTCCACATTGGCAAGGTTATCCAATGCGGTTTGAGTTTTCTTTAGGTCTGTAATGTCAGAGTGAATAAAACTGTAATGCATCCTTTGCGTGGTATCGTGAAAGATCTTTTGAATGCTGATTCGACTGGCTAGGCGAATCTCATTTTTTTCATCAAACAGGTTCAATTCACCGCGCCAAGCGCCGTCTGTTTCAAGGTTTTCTAAGATGGAATCATCAATCTTGGTTTGCAAGTTATTAAGCAGCGTTGGGAAATCTGAGTTTTCCAATTCAGCGTTGCTTTGTTGTAGCGTCTTGCAAAGCGCCTGATTGCATCGTTGTATCTTCATCTCGGCATCCATAATGGCGATACCTTCTGAAGCGTGTTCGATAATGATTGAATCGACCTCCAGTTCATCTTCAATCCATTTTTGTTCACTGACATCTAAACGGATGGCGAAAACCTTCTCAATTCGACCATCATCTCCAAGAAAAACCTGTCCTTTGTCGTGTACCCAAATGTAATGACCGTCTACATGTTGAACTCGATGGGTACATTCAAATAGTTTCTGTTGACCGCTTAAAATTTTTAAAAACTGTTGTTGAACGGTTTCCTGATCTCGTGGGTGGATACGTTTTTGCAGGTCACTTAGGTTGGTGAGTAAGTCATCATCTGACAGGCCAATCATTTTTTTCCATTGAGGTGAGAATTTGGCTTTTTTGGTTTTGATATTCCATTCCCAGAAGGCAAATTGCTCATTATCCATTAATGTCTGGATTTGACTGTTTTCGGCATCGTGCTGCTGTTTAAGAATGTTTAGGTTTTTTTTGTTGTGTAAAGTCTGTTGTTTAAGTTCTGCTTGAAGCCTAAGGTTCAGTCGTGGACCGATCAGGGATATCCCCCATAGAAGGGCAAAAAATAGGCCGATAAAATGCAATGAGGACCAGGCTATGGATTGCATTGAAGGTATTAAGTTCTCGAAAAATGCAACGGGGAAAATGGGCGTTAATGTATGTGCGATGGATAGTGCAAGGCTGAGCCATAACAAAGAGGTCACAAAAGGCCGTGTTAGAAAAAGTAAAATTGCATTCATTTGTTTTACAGACACTTAGATTGAAGTGTAATGATTATAGCGTGCTGATTTGTCGTAGTGATGGATTAAAAATGGGTAAGCATAAAATAAACTTGGGAAGAGTTAATTTATTAAATTGCGTTTTTTAATCCACAGAAGGTGATAGCCGTGCACGGTTTTAATTGGTCCAACTAAGGTGTCGAGTGGTTCTTCAAAAATAGCCTGTTCTAATTCCGTCACGACAACGCCGGGTTTGGTTAAACCCAGGTCGCCACCGATTTTGGCCGAAGGGCAGATAGAATGCGTTTTGGCCATGCTCTGAAAATCTTTAAGAAGATTGATTTTAGGCATGAGGGCTAAACACTCAGCTTCACTGGCCAGTAAAATGTGATGTGCCTTGGCACGAGAGTCAGGATGCAGCATGTATTTTTCTCAGTAAGCGGATTTGGTGGGTCATAAAAACGGTTTTAATGGTTCGGTAAACGTTTTCCATTAGGATTCGGGCGCATGGTTAATAGATTTTCAACTTCATGTTCAGCATAGCCATGCGTCAGGGCGTAGCGCGCCAAATCATTGGCGTGTGTCTGTAAGCCTTGAACTTCCATGCCGTTCTCAAGAGCTTCCTCCAAACAGCTAGACAGCATTTCTAGTGTGTCGACCTCAATTTCATCTGGATATAGACCACTCTCATTTAAACGTGTTAGATTAAGGTCAAAACGTTCCAAAAGTTGGCGCGCCTTTAGGGTCTGCTTAATATCAATGATTGATTCGTCGTGCATGAAAACCTCAAAAGTAGAAGTGGATGTTAAATTTTATATGTAGTTAAGTGTGTTAATCGGCTTTTATAATAACGTATTTATCGTAGTTTTTTTTAGCGCGAACTTTAAAGTCACCAGGTCTGGTTACTCTGACTCCAATTTCCAAAGACTACGTAGCAACATTAACGATAGAGATGATTCTTAAAAAAGTGTTTCCAGCTTAATTGGAGATTCAAAACCTTTGGGCTTCACAGCCAACACGGAACAATTTACCTGCTCAAGTATGTTCTCGGCCGTATTGCCAATGATGAGGCCTGAAATCCCAGTTCTGGCAATTGTGCCCATTACCAGTAAATCGTTGCCATGATTTTTCAGCAGTTGTGCAATGGCTATTTCAGGTTCACCTTTGGGTAGGTAGGTTTGAAGTTCCGTGCCAGGCAGCCGGTAGGGCTGTAACGCGCTTTCTAGCGCAATTTTATGACATTGATGCGCCTGCTCGTTAAATAAGAGTAAATCTTTGTCAGACCAATCTGTATTCCAGTGAGAGGCAAGGTTTTCCGCTTCGGATTGCCAGACGTGTACCACCTCTAGTGGCGCACTCTGTGGTTGATGCAGTTTAACCGTCCAATCCATAATGCGCGTATTAAGGTCGCCTGCCTTTAAGGCTTGCTCGTTGTCAATATCCACATCAATACTGGCGATAACTTTCACAAACGGCAGCTTGCTTTGTGGTTTGTGTAACAACAAGGCGCAAGGGCATTTGCGCAAAAGGTGCATGTCATTGCTACCAAACAGAGAGCGGCTATTATTTTCGCAAGGAGTGTCCACTAACTTAATAACCAGGTCGGCTTGTATTTTCAGTACCTGCTGGATGATTTTGTAGAAAACCTTACCAAATACCACCTCCACACTAAAACTGACGTTAGTCTCTTGTGCTTGCTGCTGCAAAGGTTGTAATTGCAGCAGTTGGATTTGTTTCTGCTGTTCCATCAGCGTCAGTGGCGCGGCATTATTTAACCAAGCAGCCAGGCCTGGTGACATTTCTGGCAAAACACGCAGTACCTTTAAATGTGCCTGATTTTGTTCGGCCAAGTGTAAAGCCCAGGAAAACAAGGTCTGTTCGGCTATAGAGTCATCTTGCGAAACAAACAGAATGGTTTGAATAGATTGCATATTCAATTCACCTTTATTGTCAGTCATTCAAAATCCGTTCAACAGATTGTAAAGCGGCATCGTGATAAGGTATGAGTACCAGGTCGGCACCCAAGGCTTTAAAGTGATCACTATCAGATTGATTGTGGCCAGCTAAAGCGACTTTACCTGAATAATGCGCCTCTTTAAGGGATTTTAACAATGCTAGGCTAATATGACGGTCTCTTAAAGTACCGATAACCCATTTGGCCTCCATGAGTGGCAAGCTATTGATAAATTCTGGGTCTTCGGCATCGCCATATCGAGTAGATACACCATGCATGACACTGTCTTCTACGAGTGCAGGATTGAAATCCACGGCTAACACATTCAGCCCACGTTTTTGTAATGCCTGTGCTATCACCATCCCAAAACGTCCAAGACCAAATACGATGATATCGGTCGACTTAGCCAAAGGTTGCTGATCCATTGCCACTTCTCGGTAAGGATTCTTACGTTCAAACATCTTCATAAAAGGCGCTAGTTTTACGTACAAAGGTTGCGAGTAGAGAATCATATAGGAGGAGACAGAAATGGAAATTAGGCCGACTAAAGTGATTAACCCCACGGTTTCTTGGCTAATATGTCCTAGGTTAAAGCCCAAGGCCGCAAGAATCAGTGAAAACTCACTAATTTGCGCCACGGTCAGACCTGCCAAAAATCCTGTGCGCTTGCGATAGCCCATATAACCCATAATGATAATCACAATTAATGGGTTGCCGATAAGTACAAACAGCGAAAGAATCAACGCAGGTTCCACTTGTGAACTCAAAGTGCTCACATCTAGGCTCGCGCCTAAACTGATAAAAAAGAACAGTAATAAAAAGTCACGCAAACTCACCAGCCTGGCAGCAATCAACTCACGATAATGGGTAGATGCCAAAGAAATACCCGCTAAAAACGCACCGACTTCCTGGCTAAAGCCCAAAATATAACCTGCTGACGCCCCCAGTACCGCCCAAGCAATGGCAAACAAAATCAGTAATTCAGATGAGTAAGCTAGGCGGCGCAATAAGCCAGGAATGACGTAACGCATTAACAACGCGACAACCAGTAGCATTAAAATCCCTTTGATCAACACCATCAAGGCTTCAAAACCTAAATTGCTAGCCTCATCTGCTTGCCCTAATGCGGTCAGACCAATCATGACTAAAACCACAACAATGTCCTGCACAATTAAGAAACCAATGGCAATGCGACCATGTAATGAATCAAGTTCGCCTTTATCAGAGAGCAGTTTCACGATAATAATCGTGCTAGAAAAAGTCAGCGCCACAGCCACATAAATCGATCCAATAACCGAAAATCCGAGTGCTAGACCGATTAAAAACCCAATCACTGAAGTGAAAACAACTTGCCCTAAACCTGTAAAAAGTGCCACCGGTCCCAGCGTGCGGATAATATGTAAATCCAGCTTGAGTCCCACCACAAACAGCAGGAGTGCTATGCCTAAATGCGACAATAAGGCAATCTGTTCGAAACTAGCAATCAAGCTGAAACCGGCAGGCCCCGCTAAGATGCCAACAGCGATAAAGGCAACAATCAAGGGCTGGCGTAACTGAACGGCAATAAAACCTGCTACTGCGGATATTCCCAAGAGCATGCTAAATTCCAAAAACGCACTTTCAAACATGGCTGGCTCCTGACAAAAAAAGAAAAGTATTTAGAATTGACAGCATTAAATCCGATCTATTTGTTATGTGTTATTTCATCAGTTTAACGGAAGTTTTCATTGATTAATACGCTTATTTGAACCACATAGAAGCGAATGGTCTGCCCCTTGAAAAAACTATATTATTGGTTGTAGCTAATATTAAATACAGTAATCAAACTTCTATAAATGAGCGCTTTGCCATTCCATCGAGGTATGTATTTTAAATCTCAGAACACGCTAAATGCAATCGAAGAAAATGCCCTTGGCGCACTCTCTAACACCAGGGCTTTTGAACGTTCATTTTGTTAAGACCTGTGCATCGTTGCTTTCAAAGAGGAAGGAGACGTGTGGATTGATTTACGAATAAAATTGGAAAGAATTAAGCACGTTAATTTTAAAGTGACCAGGCCTGGTCATCTGAAATTGAGTCGGTTTTAAAGCAGGCTGGCAAAGCGTTTGCAAATCCCTTAATCTCTCATTCTGAACCCCCTTAATGAACCCCCTTAATTAATGCTATAATTTGCGCTATTTATTTTGACCAGGCCTGGTCGCTTTTTGCTCAGGTTTTATCGGTTAATTTCACAGCATATTTTATAGGTATAGGTTTTTTAAAGCATGAGCAAAGTCGAAGTGGTCGAACGTCCAGCCAATTTTATTCGTAATATCATTAATGATGATTTGGCGAACCATAAACACGAAATGGTGCATACCCGTTTTCCGCCAGAACCGAATGGTTATCTGCATATTGGGCACGCGAAATCCATCTGTTTAAACTTTGGCACAGCGGCCGATTATCAAGGCCAGTGTAACTTGCGTTTTGATGATACCAACCCAAGTAAAGAAGATATCGAGTACGTTGATTCCATCAAGAAAGATGTCGCTTGGTTAGGCTTTGAGTGGGCGGGGGATATCTGTTATTCGTCTAACTATTTCGATCAGTTTTATGCCTATGCAAGTGAACTTATCGAAAAAGGCTTAGCGTATGTCTGTTTCTTAAACGCCGATGAGTCGCGTGAGTACCGTGGTAATTTGAAAGAGCCGGGTAAAAACAGTCCGTACCGTGAGGCTTCAGTCGCTGAAAACCTTGAACTGTTTGCCAAGATGAAAAATGGCGAGATGAAAGAGGGTCAGTGTGTTTTACGCGCTAAGATTGATATGGCCTCTTCGTTCATGTGTATGCGTGATCCAACGCTATATCGTGTGCGTTTTGAAACTCATCACCAAACGGGTGACAAGTGGTGCATCTATCCGATGTATGACTTTGCACACTGTATCTCGGATGCGATTGAAGGCATTACCCATTCTTTATGTACTTTAGAGTTTCAAGATAACCGTCGTTTGTATGACTGGGTGTTGGAACACCTAAACGATTTTGATAAACCAGACCGTCCACATCAGTATGAGTTCTCGCGTTTGAACCTAGAATATACTGTGATGTCGAAACGTAAATTACATCAGTTAGTCGATGATAACTTGGTCTCCGGTTGGGATGATCCGCGTATGCCGACTATTTCTGGTTTGCGCCGCCGTGGTTATACCGCAACATCTTTGCGTGACTTTGCTGAACGCATTGGTATCTCTAAAGTGGATAGCATGACGGGCATGGATATTTTAGAAGCCTCGATTCGCGATGACTTAAACAAGATTGCTCCGCGTAGCATGGCGGTTTTAGATCCGATTAAAGTCGTGATTGAAAACTACGAGGGGGATTGTGAGTCTATCCAAGCACCGATTCACCCGCAGAACGAAGCCATGGGTAAACGTGAGATTTTCTTCGGTAAAGAGTTGTATATCGATCGTGCTGATTTTACAGAAGTCGCGCCGAATGGTAAGTTTCAGCGTTTAGCCTTAGACAAAGAAGTGCGTCTGCGTAATGCCTATATCGTCAAAGGGGTACGCGCTGATAAAGATGCCGACGGTAACTTCACCACGATTTACTGTACTTATGACCCTGCGACCTTGGGTAAAAACCCTGCGGATGGTCGTAAGGTGAAGGGCGTGATTCACTTTGTAGAAGCCAGTAAAGCTTTACCGGCTGTATTTAGAATTTATGATCGTCTGTTTAGCGTGGAAAACCCCGTGAAATCAGAGGATTTTGAATCGGTTTTAAATGCCGATTCGTTAGCAGTAAAACAGGGGTTTGTAGAACCAGGCCTGGCCAATTCAGAACCAGAGAAAGCGTATCAATTTGAACGTGAAGGCTATTTCTGTCGAGACAACCAATCGGGTGATGTGCAGGTTTATAACCGTACCGTTGCTCTTAGAGATACTTGGGGAACAAAATGATTGAGAGTAAAGCGGAAAGAGTTTGTGGGGTCGAAATCGTAAGCAATGAAGCCATTATTACGATTTTATTATTGGAAGACGAGATGTTCTATTTGCCAGAATGCCGAGTGACGCGCATTGCGTGTAAAGATCCAGACAGTGTCAGCGAATTGAAGTATTTTCAAAAGACGTTTATGAAACTGGCAGAAGATTACAAAATTGATCATGTGGTCATTCGTGAGCGCCAGAAAAAAGGCAAGTTTGCCGGCGGTGCCAATGGCTTTAAGCTAGAAGCCGTTTTACAAGTTGCACCGGGTTTGGATGTGGTTTTAATGAACCCAACCATTCAGAAACAGCATTTGAAGCACTATCCAATGCCGATTACCTTTGCTGAAACAGGCTTGAAGAAGTTTCAAGAGCCGTCTTATACAACTGCATTTGCGTACTTTGCAGGTAACCACGTTTGGTAATAAGCGATTTTTGCTTAAACGATTAAATAGAAGGGTGCTCTACAGCGCCTTTTTTTAACCCCATTTGAGACCTTTGCACGAGTCAGGGGCGAGATAAAAATAGACGAAAGTACCCCTTGAGGGTATAAAATTTTACTGATTAAGGCGGGAAACGTAGTTAATAGCTAGCTATTGACAAGTTGTCGCCCTCGGAAGTGCCCTTGGGGTACAACGTAAAGCAGTGACATTTTAGCCATTTTTATCCGTTAATGATCTCGTGCAACGGTCTCTACATATTGCATATTGAGAACCTTATGTCTAATACTGACAACAAACCTTCTAAGCCTTTAGCGGATATTCCATCGAACGACTCTTTTGCGCATTTGGATCTGCCATTATCGCAACTGAATAATTTAGAGTCGTTAGGTTATACCAGCATGACACCGATTCAAGCCGCGGCTTTACCGTTGGGGTTAGGCGGTAAAGATTTGATTGCCCAAGCTAAAACCGGCAGTGGTAAAACGGCGGCGTTCGGTATTCCAGCTTTGAATAAAGTAGATGTCAGCAACTTTGCGGTTCAAGTATTAGTGATTTCGCCAACCCGAGAATTGAGTAACCAGGTGGCGGACGAGTTAAGACGTTTGGCTCGTTTTCAAGCGAACCTTAAGGTTGTAACCTTATGCGGTGGCGTGCCTATGCGCCCGCAAGTAAACTCGTTAGAACATGGAGCACATGTGGCGGTCGGTACGCCAGGTCGATTGCGTGATCATATCGAGAAAGGCAATCTAGATTTAAGTCAAGTGCACACCGTAGTATTGGATGAAGCGGATCGTATGTTGGAGATGGGTTTTGTTAACGAGATGATTCATATTCTGGGCTTTACCCCAGAGAGCCGTCAAACCTTACTGTTCTCAGCAACTTTTCCAGAAGACATTGCCGGTTTGAGTCGTCGTTTCCAGAAGAACCCAATGCAGATTGCGGTGGAATCACATCACGATATGGCGACCATTGATCAGCAGTTTTATATTTGTCATCATAAAGAGAAGCTGGAAGGTTTGGTGAAGGTATTAAGCTTTAACGCTTTTGAGCACGGTATTATTTTCTGCAATACCAAAAAATTGGTACAAGAGGTCAGCGACTATCTTGAAGATCGTGGTTTCAGTGCATTGGCTTTACACGGTGATATGGAGCAGCGTGAACGTGAGCAGGTGTTGATTCAGTTTAAACATCACAGTGCTAACTTATTGGTGGCTACGGATGTCGCGGCACGTGGCTTGGATATAGAAGCCTTGCCAGTGGTGATTAACTATGAGCTACCGTATGAAAAAGACACCTATGTTCACCGTATTGGACGTACAGGGCGTGCGGGTCTGGAAGGTATTGCGATTACCTTGTTTACTGAAAAAGAGAGTTATAAACTGGCACGTTTAGGTGAGCATCAAGGTCATGCGTTGTCTTATGAGTCGATTGATCTGATTCCGAGCACGCGTGGTAAGCGTGTGCAGCCTAAGTATGTGACGTTGTATATTTCTGGTGGTCGTAAAGATAAGGTTCGTCGTGGCGATGTCTTAGGTGCGATTACTCAGGGCGCTGGCATTGAAGGTAAGCATATCGGAAAAATCGATGTGGTTGAGCATTCAACTTATGTGGCGATTGAGCCTGAATTTGCACAAGAAGCGGTCAGCAAAATGAACCAAGGTAAAATTAAAGGCCGTAAATTTAAGGTCGGGCGTCTCATTTCTTAAAGGACGGATTACCACGAAGTCACGAAGGAAAAACAAAAGGATGAAAATTAAGAGCCTAAGGTTAAATAGAAACTTAGGGCTTATTTAAGAGTCTGCACTTCACTTATCAGTCTTTTAAAACTTCGTGTCTTCGTGCCTTCGTGGTAAATTTTCTTTAGTCTAGCGTTTTAACCAAATCCAACATCGCTTGAGCGTGTCCATCGGGTTTTACACCATACAATGCGGCTTCTAAAACACCGGCTTTATTGATAATGAACGTCGAGCGCACAATACCCATCTTTTTCACACCATTTTTTTCTTTCTCTTGCCAAACATCATAATCGGCACACACTTGTCCGGATGTGTCTGCCAGCAAATCGACCTTTAAACCAAACTTATCTATAAACGCTTGATGACTTGCGCAGGAATCTTTGCTGACACCAATCACAACAGAATCGGCAGCGGCAAACTCAGACGCTAAAGTGGTGAAGTCGTTCGCTTCAATGGTACAACCTGGAGTGTCGTCCTTGGGATAGAAATAAAGGACCACGTTTTTTTGGTCTTTAAACTGAGCCAATGAAACCGTTTCATTGTTTTGATTTGGGCTGTTAAATTCAGGTGCAACTTGGTTTTTTTCTAACATGATAAAGTCCTTGCTTGAGAATAATGGTTGAATTGTAAGAGCATCATAAACAAACTGACGGCAAATTTCTTCCATAAAGCTTGTAAGGGAGTTTAGAAAAGTAAGCTAAACACACCTATATTTGTAAATAATCAGCTATTTAAACACTAAATTGAGCCTGTGAGATTGAAGCTTACGGTAGAATTAATGATTGCTTTTATGTCCATAATTCGCCGTTCAATCGGCTGTGAGAAATTGTTAATGCTAGCGTTATTAAATCTTAGAAAAATTATTCTAATCAGTTTTCTGGTGTTCACTGTGGGTCTTATTCTGACAGGGTTACGGTACCAAGCGCAAACTGATATAAATCTTCAAGCGCTGGAAAAGCATTTTCAAGAATATTCCAGCAATGCCCATCTTTCTTTACAGCGTGCTATCCAGCGAGAATTGCAGCGTTTACAAAGTCTGGCGATGGTTTTTAATCTCTCTAATGATGTTTCGCGAGAGGCGTTTGAACAACATGCCAGAGTATTGCTGGCGGCAGATAATGGGGTACATGTTCTAGAGTGGGTTGAGCTCGTTGAGCATAAGAATCGAGAAGCTTTTGAAAAATCGTTGAGTTTTGATGGCTATGATTTTGAGTTTCGGGATTTGATAAATGGCACGCTCGTGAGGTCGGCAGATGCATCAAGTTATGCGGTGATTAAGCATATCTATCCCTTCGAAGAAAATTCAGTTGTGTTAGGTTTAAACGTATATTCTGCTGAAGTTTCAAATTCGGCTATCGCTTTGGTAGACTACTTTAAGGAGATCGTTGCATCCAGACCTTTTAAATTGGTAGAAGCCCCGCAGTCTGGCAGTTCAATTCTTTTTTACCATCCTGTTTATGGCGTAAATGGTTCCATCAAGGGCTATGTCACCCTAATTTTAAACATGCATAAATTTCTGAGCTTTGTGCGTAAGAATTCAACTTTAGAAGCCATCCTAAATTATCGTTTGTACGATTTACAATATAGCGAACAACCTTTTGCGGTATTAGGTAACAACTTTAGTTCAAGTCACCCCTCTAATATGCGCACGTTATCGTTTGATATAGAAGCACCAGGGCGAACTTGGACATTTACCTCTGAAGCGGATCTAAGTCAGCTTCCAGAGTATGCAGAGCATCAATTGTTTGGTCGTAATAAGTCTGTTTGGATTGGTTTGGCCTTGAGTTTACTGCTTGCACTTTTTACTTATGTTTTCTTGCGGTTTAGTTTGGAGAAAATCTCAGATAAACAGCACCTTAAAGAACTTGATGTTCGCTATGAAGAGTTGATAGAACAAGGCTTAGACGCTTTTTATCTATTGAATTGCACAGGTGATTTACTTAAGGTCAATTCACAAGCAATTAAAAGTCTTGGCTATTCAAAAAGTAAATTACTCAGCATGAATATCAACCAGATTGATACTGACTTTACACCGGATGAAATGCACGATATCTGTATCGGCATTAAAAATGGTGATAATCGACTTTTTGAAAGTCATCACAAACGCAAAGATGGTACGATTTTTCCGGTGGAAATCAGTGTTTCTAAGTTTATGTTGGGAGATGAAGAGGTGAGCAGTGCTTTTGCGCGTGACATAACCGATCGAGTCTCGCAGAAAGCGCTCAGCATAGATAATAGTGAGCTGCATAAAGTATTAGAGAAATCCATGTATGACTTAGCCGAACAGAAGTCGGCATTTGAAATGGTTTTTGAAAAGTCAGCAGATGGAATCTTTATCTCAGAAGGGCGTCACGTTATTGACTGTAATGAAGCGACGGTTCGTTTATTTGGTTTTTCATCCAAAGAGACCTTACTACGTACGCCTAATCATATGTTTGCGCCGAAATTTCAACCCGATGGACAAAGCTCTCATCGTAAGGGATTTGCAATGTTGCAACTCTGTATGACAAAGGGTCGTCATCGCTATGAGTGGGTTAATAAAAGAGTCAACGGTGAAGAGTTTTGGTCTGATGTTGTTTTGACTCGAATTGAACATTATGGCCGTCCTGTGATTCATATCGCATTCCGCGATATTTCACAAAGAAAGCTGTTAGAGTCTGAAATGTTTGCGGCCAAAGAGACGGCTTTGCAAGCCAATCAATCTAAAGTTGAATTTCTGGCGAAAATGTCACATGAAATACGCACCCCTCTACACGGTATCTTAAGTTATACACAGATGGGAATGACCCGCTTTGATAAGGTAGATGCTGATAAAATCAAACGTTATTTTACCAATATAGATAGCAGTGCTCAAAAGCTGGTGCTACTGTTTGATGATCTGTTTGACGTCTCCAAATTAGAAGCGGGCGTGATGCGTTTTGATTTTGTCTACCAGGATCTTAGACCAATTATTAAAAACTGTGTTCAGGAACAGGCGGTTTTAGCCGGAAATAAACAGATTGAACTTGTTTTGATCGGACATGCACAAATGGCGTATTTTGATGGCTCAAGAGTGGCTCAAGTCCTGTGTAATTTATTGAGTAATGCAATCCGTCTGACAGGACCAAACAAACGCATCATAGTAAAAATTGAACGCCTTGATTCAAAACAAGCTCTGGTAACGGTTTCAGATGAAGGGCCTGGGATTTTAGAAGATGAATTGAAGGGGATTTTTAACCAGTTTGTTCAGAGTAGTAAGCAAGAATTGAACACGGGTGGCACCGGTTTAGGTTTAGCCATTAGTCGTGAAATAATTTCAGCACATCACGGGCATGTTTGGGCAGAAAACAGAATGGCTTTGGGGGAAATATTAGGCGCTGACTTTAAGTTTATCTTACCTATCCATAAAGAGGATTGGATAAATAGTGGCGTTGTAGAATCTAAGGATGATGTATGAAAATGACCGAACCATCAAACAATAAACCTTATATTTTAGCAATTGATGATGAGTTTATTAACCGCTTAGTGTTGGAAGATTTGTTAGAAGATGATTATGACTTAGCTTTGCTGGAAAATGGCGAGACTTGTTTTGAAAGTATTGCCGAACGCTGTCCAGAATTGATTTTATTGGATGTGAATATGCCGGGTATCAATGGGTTTGACCTCTGTCGGCAGTTGAAGTCAAATCCGCACACGGCGGATATCCCTGTTATGTTTTTAACGGCTAAAATCGCTATGAGTGATGAGCGTTTAGGCCTGGAGTTAGGGGCGGTTGATTACATTACAAAACCGTTTTCTGAAAGTATTTTATTAGCGCGTATGAAAACCCATTTGAGTTTATCTCAGACTCAGAAATTACTCGAAAAAAGTCACGCCAAATTGAAAAAAGAGCGTGATTATGTCGAATATATTATCTTATCGATGCGAGATGATCGCCGCTATAAAGCTGATAAGTTGACGACTTTAGTCGCGCCAGTTGAAAAAAGTAATGGTGATTTGGTGTTGTCGGCGTGCGCTCAAAATGGTCATAGGCACATCTTATTAGGTGATTTTACGGGTCACGGTCTCTCTGCTGCGGTTGCAGGCCCTTTAGTCAGTTCGCTGTTTTACTCTCAGGCCGAACAGGGATTTTCTTTAGGTGATACGGCCGCGTTAATCAATCATGAACTGTGTCAGATGTTACCACCTGAGGTGTTTATGGCGGCGATTCTGATTGATTGGGATTTAGAATCGAATCAATTAAATGTTTGGAATTGCGGCATGCCACCCTTGCTACACTATCGCAATGGAACCTATTTACAAGACCTTAAATCTAATGGATTAGCTTTAGGTATAGTCGACTGTTTTTATGGAGGTTTTGGACCTGAAGTGATTGAACACTGCTCAGGTGATACTTTTTTTGGCTACTCCGATGGCGTTCAGGATGTACTCTCTAAAGGTAATGAACGCTTTGGAGATGTTCGTGTTCGAGAATTACTGCAGACGATTTTGGAGGGCAAGTTGCCGTTAAATCGTGTGTTACATGTGCTGGAAAGCTATGCAGAGACGTTAGACTTTGCAGATGATGTGACCTTAATGCAGTTGCAAATACCCTAAACAGTTAGTATTTAAAAATCGAAGTATGGTTTCGCTTTAATTCTCGTTAAAGTGCTCGTTATGATGGCTGTTATTTAAACGGTTCATGACCGCTTCACGTGCCAGCCCATCGGCAATGGTATTGCCTTCATTGCCATTGTGCCCTTTGACCCACTGCCATACTACTTGGTATTGATGGGTTAGCTGCTCTAGTTTCTCCCAGAGGGATTGATATTTTACCGGGTTACCGGATTTATGTACCCAGTGGTTTTGACGCCACAAGTGGATTTTTTGAGTAAGACCTTCTATCAAAATCCGTGAGTCAGTGTAGAGTGTAACTTGGTAGTTGGGATGCGATGGCTTGATTTTGTGATGCAATATATCGAGTGCACTGACAGCCGCCTTAAGTTCCATTTCTAAACTAGAAGTCTGCTTCTGCCAATCGGAAACCCGTTCAATTTCTCTCTTCTGCTTAAAAATTACGGAACCCCAACCTCCGACATCCAATTTCTCAAAATAACCACCGTCGGTATAGATTTCAATGTTTAACGGTGATGTATCGCTCGACTCTAGGCTGCAAAACTCCTCCATTAATGATTGTCTCCAACGATGAGTGGTAGGCTATTATCAATCGCATATTCTTGCATGGAACCATCGTAAAGTTTAACTTGAGTAAAGCCTAGGCTGTCGAGCATTGAAATCGTGCGTGAGGCACGATGCGCTGAATTACAGTAGGCAATAATAGGTTGATTCCTATCTTCGATTCCCAGTGTTTTTAAATAGCTTAATAATTTAGCGGATTCGACTTGGCGGAAGCCATTTTGGGTATCGACTGCCAAAGACCATTCAAAGAAAATAGCACCCGGGATATGGCCTGAACGCTTCTGTTTTGGATTACCGAGATATTCGCCACGGGAACGAGTATCAATTAATAGGGTCGATGGATCTTTGAGCGCCTTAAGAATATCAGACTTGTCAGCCGTCAAGACATCTGTGCGGTGGGTTGTTGGTTCTGGGTAAAGCGTTTTGACAGGGCGCTTAGGTAAGGCTTGAGTAACTTTAAACCCCTTTAGAACCCAAGCAATCGTGCCGCCATCTAAAATACTCACTCGCTTATGATTTAGCTTCTTTAACTCCCAATAGAGCCGGCTGGCATCCATATTGCCCATGTCATCATAGAGTACGATATGGGTGGCAGGGGTAATGCCCAGTTGCGACAGCACTTTACTCATAAAAGTTACGCCGCCACTTAAGGCCAGACCATTTTGTGGTTTGATTAACCAGTCGTAATTCATCCAAAGGGCATTTTCGATATGAAATTTTTGATAGCTGGCCTGTGAACTTAAATCAATAAATAGCAGGTCTTGCTGATTCTGTTGTGCCCACTCAGGGGTGACAAAAATGGAATGGGTACTCTTAGTTGGGTTGGCTAGAGGGGAAGCGTTAGCGGTCAAGAAAAAGCTGCTAAACAAGGCGAGTGCAAAAATTGAGAGTAACTGAGGGTGTCTGATTGGTCTGTTAATTATCAGGTTAATTCTCATATGGATTCTCATCTCTTTATTTAAGGAGCAATTGTTGTAAATTGCGTAAATATTCTTGCTCATCCGGTTCGACTTGATCACGTTGTGCAATCCACAGTGACTCGCCTAAGCATTCCATCATAGCGTGTTCGGTATCATGGACGTCACGCAGTTTTTCACCGAGTTGCTGGTAAACGGCTTGAATCCCTGCTGGACGATCCATAGAAACTTGCTCTTGCAGTCCTAAGTGCATGCCCATGTGGAGAAAGGGATTGGTTTCACCATCTTCGGGTTTATATTCATTACCCAGATGTTTTTCATTGGTCAGCATTGTCTGGTATTCAGGATGCAGTTCAATGACCCGAGCAACCATCTGCTCCATGGCATCCATTGGTAAGCTAAAACGGGATTTCTGCCAAGTATCAACATAAAACTGGCGCAATTTGTCTCTTTCAGAGGTATAAAACATAATTTGGTTCTTTAAATTTCACTAAAAAATAAACTGACCCTACGCTCACATGGTTTTGTAAAGTCGCAGGACATGCCAGGCCTGGTAGCTTCTGATTCGTTTCGATACTCATCATATCTATTGTCTTGAACGACGTTGTTTAAAAGCTAAACATCGACCTTGTCTTTATATTCACATAAATCATAAATACAACAGGCGCCACAACGCGGTTTACGTGCAACACAGGTATAGCGGCCGTGCAAAATCATTAAATGGTGTGCTGGAATGAGGTATTGCTTGGGGATATTTTTAAGGAGTTTGAGTTCAACTTCTAAAACGTTTTTACCCGGTGCCAGTTTGGTGCGATTTGAGACTCTAAAGATATGCGTGTCGACGGCCATAGTAGGCTGACCATAGGCGGTATTTAAGACGACATTAGCGGTTTTTCGGCCAACACCTGGCAGGGCTTCTAAATCCTCACGATTATCCGGCACCACGGAATTATGCAGTTCTACCAGCATTTTGCAGGTCTTAATGACATTTGCGGCTTTGGTATTAAACAGGCCAATGGTTTTGATGTAGGCTTTTAACCCGTCTAGGCCTAAGGCATAGATGGCTTCAGGTGTATTCGCAACGGGAAACAGTTTATCTGTGGCAATATTGACGCCTTTATCCGTGGCTTGTGCCGATAAAATTACGGCAATCAGCAACTCGAACGGAGTACTGTAGTTCAGCTCAGTTTCTGGATTGGGAATGGCCGCGCTTAAGCGCTCAAAAATTTCGAGGCGTATCTGTTTATTCATAAGGGCTTCTGCCAACTGTTTTTTATAGACATTTATTGACTGACTTTAATGGGGGAGGTCACCGAAACTTGAATGCCGATGTCGTTACCAAAAGGGTTTTGTTGTTTAGCAATTTTTTTAGTATCCATATAGTTTTTAAGCGCAATCAACAACCCTAAGCCAATAAAGGCCCCCGGCGGTAGAACCGCAAGTAACACGCCTTGGTAATCATCGCTAAAATGTAACGTCCAATCACGAGCACCTTCACCGAACATCAGGTAGGCCTGGTCAAAAAGGGTACCACTACCAATCATCTCTCGTAATGCGCCCAAAAAAACCAGCACGAACAAGAATCCAATGCCCATAAAGAAACCATCGACAATGGCTTTATCAACGGTGTTTTTGGACGCATAGGCTTCAGCACGACCCAAGATGGCACAGTTGGTCACAATCAGCGGAATGAAGATACCTAAAATTCCGTGCAGGGTATGGAAGTAGGCGTTCATTAATAGATCGATAATGGTCACGGCAGTGGCGATAATGGCGATAAAGACCGGAATGCGAATTTCATCGGAAACATGGTTACGAATCAGAGATACGAGTACATTCGACATCAGCAAAACAAACAGCGTTGCCAGTCCTAAACCCAAGCCATTAACGGTATTGTTGGAGACCGCCAGCAATGGGCATAATCCCAATAAAGCGACCAGTGCCTGGTTGTTTTTCCACAGGCCGTTATCCATAATCAGCTTGTAATCTTGCCAGCGTGATTTTTTGTTAGTGTTGTCTGTGTTGTCAGGGATAAGGGGGCTCGAATCCGTTATGACATCACTATTGGATGAATTAACCGATGCATTACTCATATAAACTCTCTCCGTGTTCATTGATGAACATTAGGGCATTTTTGACCGCGCCGACGACCGCGCGTGGTGTAATCGTCGCGCCGGTAAATTGATCAAAATCGCCGCCATCTTTTTTGACTGCCCAGCGTGGGTCATTATCATCCCGGACATTACGACCATTAAATTCAAGTATCCAAGAGTTTTTATGAATCTCGATTTTATCGCCTAATCCAGGCGTTTCCTTATGTTTTAAAACCCGCACACCGGAAACTCGATTATCAGGCAGGACGCCGATTAACAGAGTGATATCACCACTATAACCGTTGGGTGCGGTGGCGGTAAAGATAAGGCCGGCAGGTTTCTGATTTTTGCGTGCTCTATAAAAGGTAACAGGGTACTCTGTGCCCAATAGTGCTAAAGCTTCTGGATTTGATATTTTCAGCGTATCTGTAAGTGGGTCATTGTCGTATAAAGCAACGGGCAATACCTGGTTAAAGGTGTTGAGTAAAGTCTCTTTTTCAGCCTGAGCAATCAGGGGAGAGGTGAAATAACGAACCAGCAATAAAAGGAGAATACTGATTAAGACAAATAGGCTCAACTTAAAGGCTGAACCAAACATGCTTTTAATTAAAGTATTGAATGTCGTTTTGGGCGAGTTAATAGGCTTATCCATCCGTCATCATCCTAGTGTTTATGGCCGAATACACGGGGTTGCGTGTACTGGTCAATTAAAGGCACGGCAATATTCATTAGGATAATCGCAAACGCGATACCATCAGGAAAGGCACCCCAGCTACGAATCACATAGACCAATACGCCAATTCCGCAGGCATAAATAAAGCGGCCTTTAGGAGTGGTGCTGGCGGTGACAGGGTCGGTGATAATAAAGAAAGCCGCTAACATGGTGCCGCCCGAAAGCAAGACGAAGTCGAGTGGCGGATAGGTGTTGGGATCAATGCTATGAAAGATAAAACCCATCAAAGCCAAACTGCCTAAAAATCCAACCGGAAACTGCCAGCGAATAGTACGGCTATACAGCATCCACAGTCCACCGAGCATAAAGGCGATATTGACCCAGGCCCAGCTACTCAATCCAAATAAAAAGTGCGAGGTTTTCTCTTCTGCACTTATTAGTGGGGTAAGAGTGTCTGCGACCGTCACACCTTGAGAAAGTCCGACACGGACTTCATTTAGAGGCGTTGCACCGGTAATGGCATCCATTGAGATACCAGGGATTTGCCCGGTGAAGACCAAATGCAGCGCATCCATAAAGCCCATGTAGTAGCCCGTGATTTCGGAAGGAGCAATCCACTGGGTCATTTGAATCGGGAAGGAAATTAGCAAAAAAGCATAACCGAGCATGGCGGGATTAAAAGGGTTGTAACCCAATCCGCCATAAAGGTGTTTGCCGAAAATCAGTGCAAAGGCACTACCACTGACAATCACCCACCAAGGTGCGCCAGGTGGAATGCAAAAGACCAGGCCGGTAATGGTGATTAAAGCGCTCATGTCGGTAATAAAAGGCATGACTGGACGGCCACGAAGTTTAAGCATGACATATTCAACCAGTAACATTGTCGCCACTGCTAACAACCACTGGACGACAACCCCAAAGCCAAAAAGGTAGATATGTACGAGCAACGCAGGAAAAGCGGCAATCTGAACTTGAAGCATCAACTTACGGACATTTTGATTGTTATGTGCGTAGGGTGAGGATGAGAGTGTCGGTTGACTCACTTAGTTCGTCTCCTGTTGTTTGGCTTGTTCAGCTTGTTCTGCTTTCCTAGCTTTAAGCTCGGCAGCTCGTTTACGTGCGGCTTGCATGGCTTTTTTACGTTTGTCTTGGGTAGCATCATCCGTCGGCTTCGATGCTTCTTGCACACGGCGTTCTTTTACAGCAGCTCTTTCATTACTAATTTCGGCTTTACGAGCCGCTTCTTTTTCAGTTGCAGCAGAAGAGACGGTTGTATTTTGGGTTAAATCGACTACTTGTGCAGATATGGATTCGCTCGGAGTGTCAGTGTTCACTGTGGTTGTTATTTCATGCTCGGTCTGTGGCGTATTTTCCGCTTTCTTCGCAAGCACCCGTTTTTTTGCCGCGGCCATAGCGGCTTGTTTTGCGGCGGCTTTTGGGTCTGAAATTTTGGTGGGCGTTGTGGTTTCGTCAAGCGGTTTAGTACTATCTTGCTCGACATTATTTGCAGATTTTTGTGCTTTTTTCTCTAAGGCACGTTTTTTAGCGGCGGCCATTGCCGCATTTTTAGCGGCGGTCTTTGGGCTTTTTTCAGAACCAGCCGCTTCACTGGCTTTTTGAGCGGCTTCGATGGCTTTTCTACGCGCAGCAGGTATTTTTTCCTGAGTAGAGGTGTCGGCTGTTGAAACTGTAGAGTCCTGTGTCGAAGCTGGCGTATTGTCACTGGGTGATTTGCCTTTCGACTGTGCTGCACGTTTGGCTGCAGCTGCACGAGCTGCGGCCGCCGCTGCACTTGGCTTTTTAACGGTTGTGGAAGGTGTCGCAGAAGAGTCACCTGACGCGGCTAACTTATCCGCAGCTTGCTTTTTAACCGCATCTTTTTTGGCTTGCAGGCGTGTTTCACGCTCAAGTTTTTCACGCTCAATACGTGCCAATCTAAAATCATGACGTTGTTTGGCGACTTGAATCCCTTTGACTTCGGCGTGAATAACTTTAATCTCGGACTTTGCATGGCGGTAGTATTGCACCAACGGAATATGGCTTGGGCAAACATAACTGCAACAACCACACTCGATACAGTCAGCGACATTAAGCTTTTCAACCTTATCAAACTCATGCGCTTGGCTATGCCAATACATCTGTTGTGGCAGTAAATTCACAGGGCAAGCATCCATGCATTCACCGCAACGAATACAAGGCATTTGCATTTCGACGGGTTCCGGCGGATTGGCCAAAATACAGTTGGTGGTTTTAATGACAGGGACTTGATTGTCTTGGACTTGAAAGCCCATCATCGGTCCACCCATTACCAATGGATAATTAATTTCCGTTTTAGGCTGAGCGGCATTTGCGAGTACGGCAAAAGGCGTGCCGATTAATGCTTGGATGTTAAACGGCGAATTTAAACCTAAGCCAGAAACCGTCACCAGTCGTGAGGTGAGGGGTTCACCTAAAGTGATGGCACGATAAATGGCAGCATAGGTGGCGACATTCATCATTAACAACCCTAAATCTACGGCATGCAACTTTATAGGCATCTCGATGCCGGTCAACTCTTGAATCAGTTGTTTTTGACCCCCCATAGGATAAACGGTTTCAACATTATGAATTTCCACCAGTGTGCCATCGGCGGCAAGTTGCATGGCTTGAATGGCTTCTGGCTTATTCGATTCGATTCCACAAAGGACTTTATTCGCACCTAATGCTTCGGCAACCATGACCGCGCCTTGAATAATCTCAGATGCTTTGGTCTGCATCAGTAAATCATCACAGGTGATAAACGGCTCACATTCGGCACCATTAATCAGTAGTGTATGCACCTTGCCTTTTTCTTTAGGTAGTTTGGCATAGGTGGGAAAGCCTGCGCCACCCATACCGATAATGCCTGCATGGAAAAGAATATCTTTAATGCCTTGAGGGGTGGGCGGTGCCTTGCCAGTAACTTTTAAGACATTGTCGATAGCGATGTCTTTGTAATCAGGTTTAATGACAATGGACATCGCTTTAAGGCCTGATGCATGTGGTAAAGCATAGGGTTCTATCGCTTCAATATATCCTGAAGTTGGCGCGTGAACGGGCACCACCAATGCTTTATTGGCATCTTTATGCGATTGTGCAATCAGTTGATTCTTTTTAACATAGTTGCCAACTTCAACCAATAGTTCAGCCGGCTGACCGACTTGTTGTTGCAATGGTAGGATTAAACGCTCTGGAATAATCGCTGGACGAATAGGTTGGCGTAAAGACAACGATTTATTATATTGTGGAAAAACACCACCATGAAAACGGTGTAACCAGCGTTTGGCAACGGGATAAATTAGGGCGAGTTTTTGGATGAGAAAGTGGCTTAGAGAAGTACTCATTTTTTACTCCCCTTAATCTCTACAATCGCACTGACCGCAGGGTCAGGCCACTTCCAATTGGTAGTGGTGATTTCAGCGGGACGCATTTCAATGCAATCCACTGGACAAACTGGTGCACACAAATCACAGCCAGTACACTCTGCTTGAATCACGGTATGCATTAATTTGGTCGCCCCTAAAATGGCATCCACAGGGCAGGCTTTAATACATAAAACACAGCCGATACAGATGTCTTCATCGATAAAAGCGGTCTCTTTAATCTTGACGCTTTCATCGGCGGCATCCATCTCTTTAGGCTCAAGGCCAGTAATCTCAGAGATAAGAATCATCACTTCATTGCCGCCAGGAACACAGAGATTAACCTCTGTTTCACCCTCAGCCAACGCATCCGCATAAGGTTTACAACCGGGAAAACCACATTGACCGCATTGGGTTTGCGGCAGAACCTTATCAATTTGTTCTGATAGCGGATTACCTTCAACCTTAAAGCGGATAGCCGCATAACCAAGGAGTAAACCAAATAACAGCGCCAAACCGATAAAGATAACTATTGCTTCAATCATAAAGTCTACCAGGCCTGCCTATACCAATCCGCCAAAGCCCATAAAGGCCATGGACATGAGTCCTGCGGTAATCAATGCAATCGGCGCACCTTTAAAAGGGCCTGGCACATCGGCGACATCGATACGTTCACGGATAGAGGCAAATAAAACCATGACTAAGGTAAAACCAACTGCAGCGCCGAAACCGAATACGGCCGATTCAATAAAGTCGTTTTTCTCACCGACATTTAATAACGCCACACCGAGTACAGCACAGTTGGTGGTGATTAACGGTAAGTAGATGCCCAGTACTTGATAAAGCGCTGGACTGGTTTTATGAATCGCCATTTCGGTAAAGCCGACCACAGCGGCAATCGCAAGAATAAAGGCGATGGTTTGTAGATATTCCAAACCGAAAGGTTGCAATAGATAGGTGTAGATGATGTAGCTTAAAACCGATGAAAGGGTCAGTACAAAAGTGGTCGCTAAGCCCATACCCAAAGCGGCATCGGTTTTTTTAGACACACCCATAAAAGGACAAAGCCCTAAGAACTTAACCAATACGAAGTTATTGACGAGCACGGTGCTAATCAATATCAAAACGTAATCTTGCATAGGTTGTTATCCTCTTATAGACGGCTTATAAACCGTTATAGAATCGTTATTGTCGCAATCGTAAGTGTGCTTCAAAGCCTGTTATTTAACACGCATACCCGGTGTTGCACCCTCGTCCGGTGACAGAATGTACAAATCACTGCCACCAGGGCCTGCGGCTAAAACCATACCTTCCGACATCCCAAAACGCATTTTACGCGGTGCTAGGTTGGCAACCATCACCGTTAACTTACCGATGAGCTCTTCAGGCTCGTAGGCGGATTTAATGCCCGCAAAAACTTGGCGTTGTTCAAAGCCGATATCTAATGTCAGTTTAAGTAATTTTTTCGCTTCTGGTACGGCTTCGGCGTTGATAATTTTTGCGATACGCAGATCAATCTTGGCAAAGTCATCAATACTAATCTCTTCGGCAAGCGCATCAAATTCTGGTTTTTCTGCAACAGCCTTTGCAGACTTGGCTTTTTTATCGCCTTTTTTACCATCTGGAGTTGTGCTGATTGCACTCAGCGAAGAGGCAGATGCGTCTACCATTTTTTGGATAGGCTCCATCTCTAAACGCGTTAATAAGGCTTTGAACTTATTAATCTGATGATTCATTAATGGGGTTTGAATATCACCCCACTGGCAGTTTTGCAGATTTAAAAAGGCATTAGACTTCTCTACCGTGACCGGTATTACCGGTGATAAGTAACTCATTAAAACACGGAATAGATTCAGGCTGACACTGACGCATTCATGCAGTTCAGCTTCTTTGCCTTCTGTTTTTGCCAATACCCAGGGTGCGGCTTCAGCAATGTATTCATTGGCCTTATCCGCGAGTGTCATGATTTCACGCATAGCATGGCCATAATCACGTGACTCATATAAGCCAGCGATTTCCTCAGACTTATCGATAAAACTTTGATATAAAGCGGTTGTTTCTGTAGACCATTGGTCATTCAGCTTACCATCAAATTTCTTCATCACAAAACCGGCGCTACGGCTGGCGATATTGACGACTTTACCGACTAAATCGGAGTTGACGCGCTGGGCGAAATCTTCCAAGTTCAAATCGATATCATCAATACGACTGGTTAATTTAGCTGCATAGTAATAACGTAAATACTCTGGATTGAGATGCTCTAAATAGGTTTTTGCCATAATGAAAGTGCCACGAGATTTAGACATCTTTTGACCATCAACCGTTAAGAATCCGTGTGCAAAGATCGCCGTTGGGGTTCTGTAATTGGCACCTGACAACATGGCAGGCCAGAATAGAGCGTGGAAGTTGATAATGTCTTTGCCAATAAAGTGGTACAACTCAGCGGTAGAATCTTCTTGCCAGTATTCATCAAAATCCAGACCTGATTTGTCACAGTAAGCTTTAAAACTCGACATGTAACCAATCGGTGCATCTAACCAAACGTAGAAGTATTTACCGGTTTCACCTGGAATTTCAAACCCAAAATAGGGTGCATCACGCGAAATATCCCAACCACGCAGACCACTTTCAAGCCATTCATCCAGTTTGTTGGCGATTTGATCCTGTAAGTGTCCTTCACGTGTCCAAGTTTTTAACATATCTTCGAACTGGCTGAGTTCAAAGAATAGGTGGTCAGTATCTTTTTCAACAGGCGTCGCGCCAGATACGGCAGATTTTGGGTCAATTAAATCGGTTGGGCTATAAGTCGCACCACACACCTCACAGTTATCACCGTATTGGTCTACCGCTTTACATTTCGGGCAGGTGCCTTTGACAAAACGATCTGGTAAGAACATCTCTTTTTCAGGGTCGTAATACTGCGAGATGGTTTTACGTGAAATATAGCCCTTATCTTTTAAACGCAGGTAGATGTGCTCTGCAAGTTCTTTGTTTTCAATAGAGTTGGTGCTGTGGTAATGGTCAAATTCAACATTAAAACCTGCAAAATCCGCTTGATGTTCTTCAGATGATTTAGCAATCAATGTTTCTGGTGTAATGCCTTCCGCTTGAGCGCGCAGCATGATTGGCGTGCCGTGTGCGTCATCCGCGCAAACGTAAGTGCATGTGTTGCCACGCATTTTTTGAAAACGCGACCAGATGTCAGTTTGAATATACTCCACCAAATGTCCCAAATGAATCGGGCCGTTTGCGTAAGGTAGGGCGCTGGTAATCAAAATTTTTCTAGGGGTTGAGGCGGTATCTGACATCTGTTTTCCACTTTATTCGTAGGGATTTTCTTGTAAGTATCTTAGCTGTAAGATACTTAATTTAACCCGGTATTATAGTCGTTTTGTGACTAAAATGTGACTCTCTTAATAGTGAAGAAAAGCAGATAAGCATTTGCTCTGGTTTCTAATGATTGAACTCAATGGATGCTGGGTAAGCAATGGTTTGAAGCGTCTTTAGTCATTTAACGCATTGTGTCGGTTGGGACTCTACTTTATGATGGAAGGATAAGAGTAATCTACATGATTGAAAAAGCACTATATAAGGTAAAAACATGAGTCTGAAAACCGTTGTAAATGGGGATGTTGTGACCATCACTATTGTAGGAAGTTTTGATGTCAGTCTGTATGAACAGTTTAAAGAGGCTTGCCTTGCTCACTTAACCGATACATCTCAGTTTGTAATTGACATGAGTAAAGCCACCTATATGGATAGTTCGGCGTTGGGGATGTTGCTTTTATTGCGTGAAAAAACCTGTGGTGACAAAGCCCGCGTTAAATTGATTAATGTGAATGAAAGTGTCTTTAGTATTTTAGAAATCGCCCAGTTTCAACAGTTGTTTGATATCCAGAGACCGCAATAAGCGATTTTTGATCAGTCGGATTCAATGTATGAATGGCGATACCTGTCTGTTAATTGAATAACAAAGCATCCCTTTATTTAGAGTGTTAGGGATGCTTTGAGTTCTTTTCTAGGTGTTTTGAATCACAATGTTTGGAAATAGGTTGGCATAGTTACGTTTTTGGATGCCAATCGTGCCACTGATTTTGTGTGCCATGGTACGATATTTTTGAGCAATCTCACTGCTTGGGTCAGCGGTTACTGTGGGTTGGCCTTGATCCGCTTCTTCACGAATTCTTTTGTCTAAAGGCAGCGAGCCTAAGAAATCGACTGAATATTGTTTCGCCATCTGTTCACCGCCATTCTCACCGAAAATAGCCTCTTCATGACCGCAGTTACTGCAAATGTGCGTGCTCATATTCTCGATAATGCCAATCACCGGAATCTCCACTTTCTCAAACATTTTCAGACCTTTTTTAGCATCGATTAATGAAACCTGTTGTGGTGTGGTGACAATGACCGCTCCGGTGACCGGGATTTGTTGTGCTAAGGTCAGTTGCACATCGCCTGTGCCAGGTGGTAAATCTATGACGAGATAATCCAAATCTTCCCAGGTGGTCTCTTTGAGCAGTTGGGTTAACGTTTGCGTGACAATCGGTCCACGCCAAATCATTGGAGAATCTTCTTCAATCAATACACCAATCGACATGACCTGCAAACCGTACGCGTTCAGCGGTTGCATACTTTTACCATCTTTAGACTGCGGTTTTTCCTTAAGGTTTAGCATGGTCGGGATGCTTGGACCATAGATGTCTGCATCTAAAATGCCGACTTTGGCACCCTCTTGCTGTAATGCTAAAGCGAGGTTGACACTGGTGGTGGATTTACCGACACCACCTTTTCCTGATGCGATAGCGATGATGTTTTTAATGCCGGGAAGTGGCGCAACACCTTTTTGAGCATCGTGGCTGACGATGGTTGTTGTAAAGCTGGGTGTGACGGATTCAATTCCATCAACTTGCCCTAAGTGATGTTTTAAAGATTGTTCAATGCTTGGCCATAGGCTTTTACATGGGTAGGGCATGGCGACGGTCAGGCTTAAAATGCCTTTTTTAAGCTGTAGGTCCGAAACGGCCTTAATGGTCAGCAAGTCTTTTTGGCTGGTAGGGTCGATGCAGGCTTTTAATTGCAGCTCAATCTCTTTTTGCAATGTTTCAGAGATACCATTGCCAAATAACTTGTTAAATAATCCCATCTAAATTCCTTTTGATTGCCAGGTGTTGGAGTACACGTTGGCTTTGTAAATAATGTGGGGTATTTTAACAGGTATCTTAAGGTTTAAAAAACAGACTCTTTGAAAGGTTTTACAAAGCTTGTTTAACGGCTGAATTAACACTTTAAAGTCTTATTTAATTGGCTTTTTAGAGTGACCAGGCCTGGTCAGTTTACAGAATCTAGTCCGCGAGATTTATTTCTGTTTGATGGTATACTTCTCGGCTTAATTAAGCAGTTTTCTTCTGTTTTGTACAAAATCTATACAGAGCAAATTCAAGAAACGAATTTATAAAACCAATTTCGAAAACGAATTTAAAAACAATATGAACGCATTTAAATGAATACAGCCACTCGACAAAACATTGAACAACTTCCTTCTTATTTAGCAGATCAGATTGCCGCCGGTGAAGTGGTTGAACGACCAGGTTCGGTAGTCAAGGAGTTGCTTGAAAATGCCTTGGATTCTGGAGCAACCCAGATCGATATTATGGTTGAAGAGGGTGGCGAGAAATCCATTGTGGTGACCGATAACGGCAGTGGTATTCCGAAGCAAGAGTTGTTATTAGCGGTGAGCCGCCACGCGACCAGTAAAATCAAAACCGGTGAGGACTTGGCGGCGGTGGCGACGCTTGGATTTAGAGGTGAGGCGCTGGCGAGTATCAGTTCGGTTTCTCGATTTGAGATGAGCAGTCGCCATGAATCAGAGAAGGCCGCATGGCAACTTAATTCTGAAGGCGAAGGCCGTTGGAGCGAATTAAAACCTGCGGCGGGTACGGTCGGTACTAGAGTCAGTGTGGTCGACCTATTTTTCAATACTCCGGCTCGAAAGAAGTTTTTGAGAACCGCGCGTGCCGAGTTTATGCAAATTGAGCAATTGGTTAAGCGCGTGATGTTAAGTCGTCCTGAGGTCAGTTTCAAGCTCACTCATAATCAAAAAGTCACACGGCATGTCATTGCGGTGACCGATGAGTTGAGTCTTAAAAAACGTTTAGCGCAATTGATGGGTGCTCCTTTTGTGCAGCAGTCTTTAGAGATTAACTTTGAGGCGCAAGATATTAAACTGTCGGGCTGGGTCGGTCAGCCGACCTTTAATCGCAGTCAAACGGATATGCAGTATCTGTTTGTAAACGGCAGAATTGTTCGTGACCGTTTACTCTCTTATGCAGTTAAGCAGGCCTATGCTGATGTGCTGTACAACGGTCGACATCCCGCCTATTTATTGTTTTTAGAAATTCCACATGAGTTGGTGGATGTTAATGTGCATCCATCAAAATACGAAGTGCGTTTTGCGAATGGTCGTTGGGTGTATGATTTTTTACGCCGTTCAGTTCGCGAGTCTGTCGCTCGTCCCATTGCGGCTGAAACCGGTAGCGGTGTCCAGCTAGAGGGTTCAATGAATCTGTCGGCAAATGGTCTTACTGGAGAAAATGCATTTGGGGCGGCGTTTTCGCCAACCGGTCTTTCACAAGTTGATGTGCAAACGGCGATTGCGTTTCAACAGCCTTATGAGGGTGCCGAAGGTGTGAGTCAAAGCCAGGGTTTAAGTCAAGAGTCACTGCAAAGCGCACAATATCAAGCTGTTTTGTCGGGGGGTAATAGCTTTAATCGTAATCTACAGGATATTATTAATCAGCGCCGCCAAACGACCAGGCCTGGTGAGATTAACGAGACTTCATCCGACTACGAAATTCATCAAGGCATGCCTAGACTCGGTTTTGCTAAAGCGCAAATTCACGGGGTTTATATTCTGTCTGAGAATCAGCACGGTTTGGTGTTAGTGGATATGCACGCTGCGCATGAACGGGTGGTCTATGAGCGTTTTAAAAAACAGTGGGCGACAGATCGTTTGGTCAGTCAGCCACTCTTAGTGCCGATTGCCATGGCGATGGATGAATCTCAAGTTAGCGTATGGCAAATCAATGAAGCTGGATTCAGTAAACTGGGCTTTGAGATTGAGCTGTTAGGGCCTGAGCAATTAAAGATCACCGCTGTACCAGCACTGTTGGTTAAAAGTGATGTGGTCGGTTTATTGAACGATATGATTGCCGACTTAGCGATTGCTGGACAAACCCAGCAGGTAGAAGAGCGTATTAATGAAATGCTGTCGACCATGGCGTGTCATGGTTCGGTTAGAGCAAATCGTCAATTAACGATTCCTGAAATGAACGCCCTGTTAAGAGAGATGGAAGTAACGGAGCGTTCAGACCAATGTAATCATGGTCGTCCGACGTGGGTGCAGATGTCGATGGATCAGCTGGATAGTTTGTTTATGCGCGGGCAATAACAGATATAACCCTTTAAAGTCACATAGCCGTTCACCTGGTAATTCACAAAATAGAACCGCTTAAACGAGTAAAAAGTTAAATAAAGATGATTGAATTAGTCAAAAAGTTAATCGCACAAAAACAGTGCCTGGCGTTGATGGGGCCGACCGCCTCGGGTAAAAGCCAGTTGTCTATGGATTTAGCCAAAGTGTTGCCGATAGAGATTATCAGTGTCGATTCGGCCTTAATCTATCGTCAGATGGATATTGGTACGGCCAAACCGAGTGCCGAAGAGATGTTGGCTGTGCCGCATCATCTGATTAATACGCATGATCCTGTCGAGGCTTATTCGGCTTCTGAGTTTGTTGAAGATGCGCATCAATTGGTCGAAGCTATTTTTGCACGCGGACGTTTGCCAGTATTAGTCGGCGGTACTATGATGTACTACAATGCTTTACAGCAGGGAATGAATGATCTGCCACCTGCGAATGAAGCGATTAGGGCCTCTTTACAAGCTATTTGGCAAGATAATCCAGAAGCACTGCATGAACGATTAACTGAGATTGATCCTGTGTCAGCGTTACGAATTCATCCAAATGATCCGCAACGTGTGATTCGAGCTTTGGAAGTCTTTGAGATTTCCGGAAAAACCTTAACGGAACTGCGTGATGAACCTCGGCCTAATTTGACCGCATTTAAATTGATTAAAGTGGCTTTGATTCCAGAAGACCGCGCCAGATTACATAAGCAAATTGGACAGCGTTTTGACACAATGTTGCAGTCCGGTTTTTTACAAGAAGTGAAAGCGCTTTACGAGCGAGATGATATGGATGGCGATATGACTTCGATGCGTTCTGTTGGTTATCGCCAGGCTTGGTTGTTTCTAGCAGGTGAGTACGATTATGAAACCTTTGTCTATAAAGGTTTGGTCGCCACCCGTCAATTAGCCAAAAGACAGTTAACTTGGCTCAGAAAAGAGACGGATTTAACGGTGATAGATCCTTACAAAACCACGGCGGAAGAGCGCTTACAGACATTGTTGGCTTTATTAAATCAAGCTTAGGGGTAAGGCGTTTGCTTAATAAAATGGCTTGATTAAAAGAAATGAAGTCGCTATGGTATGCTTTTCGCTAGATGCAAGGCTAAGTAGCTTTCTACAAACTTAGAGCGGAACTGGCGCGAAAACCTAAAAAATAATAATAAAAATAACAATAATAAGAATAAAAAAAATAGGAATTATTATGGACAGCAAGAAACCGGCTAAAGCCCTTCCAATTCAAGACCCGTATTTAAACGCTTTACGTAAAGAGCGTATTAGCGTCTCTGTGTACCTAGTTAATGGCGTAAAGCTGCAAGGTAAAGTCGATTCATTTGATCAATTTGTCGTCTTGTTAAGAAGCAGTGTGACGCAGATGGTATATAAACATGCCATTTCTACGATTGTGCCGATGCGTGATCCTAAGCCTTATGAATCTTCAGCTGAAGATCGCGAGCACTCAGAAGCAGGTGAGTAACCGCTTGCCAGTAAAAAGTTTAAAGCGTTTTCTGATTAGCTTATAAATTCACGCCTATTAAAGTGAAATTGATGTCCGCCTAGAAGTCGACTTTAAATCGGTTCATCGTCGATTTAGAGTGCTAATTTAGGGTACTATATGACTTCCTGAGTTAAGTTCTAAAAGAGAAAACGCCTATATGGAATTATTTGATCGTCTTCAACGACGTGAATTAGAACGTGCCGTCCTGGTGCACGTTGATTTCTATCATGAGTCTGACCGCGAAGATCTTGATGAGTTTTATGAACTTGTCGATTCTGCCGGTGCTGAAGTTTGCACCCTCATAACCACCAAACGCCAAAGACCCGATTCCAAATATTTTGTAGGTAAAGGTAAAGCTGAAGAAATTCAAGCGGCCGTAGAACTCTATGAAGCGGATGTGGTTATTTTCAATCACGCCTTAAGTCCCGCGCAAGAACGTAACTTATCAACCCTATTTGATTGCCAAGTATTAGATCGTGTCGGTCTAATTTTAGATATATTTGCGCAACGTGCTCGTTCCCACGAAGGTAAACTTCAGGTTGAGTTGGCGCAGATGAAACGAATGTCCACCCGTTTAGTAAAGGGATGGACGCATTTGGATAGACAGGGTGGTATTGGCGCTCGTGGACCGGGTGAAACTCAGCTTGAATCGGATAGACGTTTGGTTCAAGTACGGATTAGGTCTCTAGAAGCTAAAATTGAGAAAGTTCGTAAACAACGTGGACTGGGTCAGCAGGCGCGTAAACGTTCAGAAATCCCTATTATTACCATTGTTGGTTATACCAATGCTGGAAAGTCGACGCTGTTTAATCAAATGACCACAGCGGATGTTTATGCTGAGGATCGTCTGTTTGCAACCTTGGATTCGACTCTACGCCGTGTCCATCTTCCGGGAGCAGGCAAGGTTATTTTTGCAGATACCGTAGGGTTTATCCGCCACATTCCGCATGATTTAGTCACGGCATTTCGCTCAACGTTAGAAGAGACGCGAGAAGCGGATCTATTAATACATTTAGTGGATGCGGCAGATCCGCATAGAGATGAAAAAATCAGCGATGTGCATGATGTTATTGCAGAGGTCGGTGCAGAATCTGTGCCCCAGTTATTAGTTTTTAACAAAATTGATCGTCTAGAACCTGTTGTGATGCCGAAAATTGACCGCAATGAAGCCGGTATTCCGCAACGTGTCTGGGTCTCGGCAAAAGATGGTCAGGGTATTGATTTATTGCTCGAAGCGGTGGCTTCATTCTTTAAAGGTGCGTTTTTAACGGTTTCATTAGTGCTAAAAGTTGAGGCGGGTAAAAAGAGAGCAGATCTCTATTCGCTCGGCACCATCTTAGAAGAAGGTTTTGATGAAGACGGTAACAGTCTGTTTAAAATGTCATTAACGCATCAAGAATGGAACGCGGTCAAAGAGTGGCCAGAACTGCTTAAGGCAGAAGTCTTGGTTTAGAAAAATTTTAATAAGTGGGTAATAGCACGGATTCATAGAACTATATTGTCTATAAGTTATTTTAATAGGTGACTTTTAGCATGAACCTAACTAGAATATTCAAATTGTGTCTGCAAAATTTTCAATTCAAATCTTGGTTTAGGTTTGAATTGAAAAGATAGACAAGTTTTTATTTATAACGCATAACAAAATTAATTTTTAAAATTATTTGTTAGAGCATGGAGATGTTTGAATGGCTTGGAATGAACCAGGTAAGTCCGGACAAGATCCTTGGGGAAACTCAGGAAACAATGGCGGAGGCGGTGATAAAAAACCACCTAAAAAACAGAATAATGACGATATCGATGTCTTGTTGAAAAAAGCTCAAAGTGTCTTTGGTGGCGCGAGTAAAAAATTCGGCAATAATAGTGGCGGTGGTATCGGCGGTATCGGCGGTTCTGTCATTGCAGGTGTCGTTGGGGTTGTCTGGCTTCTTTCAGGTATCTACATTGTAGATCCAGCAGAACGTGGTGTTGTGACGCAGTTTGGTTCTTTTGTTGAAGAAACTACTGCGGGTCCTCATTGGCATATTCCATATCCGATTGAAGCGGTACGTATTGTCAACGTCGATCAAATCAGAACGGCTGAAATCGGTTACCGTTCAGACAACAATCGAAGTGGTAATGTACCAACTGAATCATTGATGCTGACCAAGGATGAGAATATCGTTGATCTGAAAATCGCGGTTCAATATCAAGTTGAAAGCGCGAATCAATATTTATTTGATGTAGCAGATCCTGATTTAACGTTACGTGCCGTAGTAGAAAGTACTCTGCGTGAAGTCGTTGGTCAAAATACAATGGATTTCGTTTTGACGGAAGGTCGTAACGAAGTGGTCTCTCGTGTACAAACCTTAACGCAAGAGCGTTTGACGGCTTATAAGACAGGCTTAATCGTTACCAGTGTTAACTTACAAGATGCACAACCGCCTGAGCAAGTACAGTCGGCATTTGCCGATGTTGTTAAGGCGCGTGAAGATAGAGAGCGTGTTATCAATGAAGCTGAAACCTATTCAAACGACATCTTACCTAAATCTCGTGGTCAAGCGGCACGTGAGCTAGAAGAAGCCAGTGCTTACCACGATCGTGTGATTGCTCAGGCAACGGGTGAAGCGTCACGTTTTACCAGTATTGTTAAAGAGTATAAGAAAGCACCAGAAGTAACCCGTAATCGTCTATACATTGATGCGGTTTCTCAAGTGTTAAGCAATACAAGTAAGGTTTTTATTGGCTCAGATAGCAGCAACAACCTGTTGTATCTGCCATTAGATAAAATGGTAAGCCAAGGTTCATCTGTACCGTTTCAAGCGCCTCAGCAGATGGCTCCAGCAGCTACTTCAACGAATACTAATCAAAACAGTAACATGAATAATTCGGGTCAAAAAACCAATATTCGTGATTACCTAAAAAATAGGGAGCTACGTTAATGAAATCGGTCTTTTCAATATTAGTAGCTGCAATCTTATTTGTAGCCAGTAGTTCAGTTTATGTTGTTAATCAGTGGGAAACCGGTGTTGTACTTCGATTAGGTGAAATCGTTGAAGCCGACGTTGAACCAGGATTACACTTCAAAACACCTTTTATCAACAACGTACGTAAATTTGATTCTCGTTTACAGACATTAGACTCAGCACCTGAGCGTTACCTAACCAGCGAAAAGAAGAACTTAGAAGTTGATTCGTTTGTTAAGTGGCGTATTAAAGATGTCGAGAAGTTCTATACCACCATGAACGGTGACAACCGTCAGGCGGGTATGAAACTCGGTCAGATTGTTAAAGATGGCTTACGTGCAGAGTTTGGTAATCGTTCTGTTAAAGAAGTTATCTCTGGTGAACGTGTCGAGATTGCACAAAAAATTAAACTGACAACTGCAAGTGCAGCAGCTTCATTTGGTATCGAGATTGAAGATATTCGTATTAAACGAATTGATTTAGCCAAAGATATCAGTGAATCAGTTTATCGTCGAATGGAAGCAGAGCGTAATCGAGTTGCTAAAGATTTAAGATCGAAAGGGTCTGAGTCTGCAGAGAAGATTAAAGCCGATGCGGATCGCCAACGAGTTGTTATCTTAGCCGATGCTTATAGTGAAGCTGAAATTTTACGTGGTAAAGGTGATGCGACCGCTGCAGAGATTTATGCAACGGCTTATAATCTTGATGCAGAGTTCTACTCTTTCTACCACAGTATCAACGCTTACAAAAATTCGTTTAACGATAAGTCAGATATCATGCTAGTAGATCCAAAGTCTGATTTCTTCAAGTACTTTAATCAGTCAACGAAGTAAGTTAACTCAATAAAAGGAAGGTGGGGTAACCCACCTTTTTTGTGGGACTATGTTAGAAACAGCCTTAATTTCAGCCCTTGCTTTGGTGTTAATCATCGAAGGTATATTGCCTTTTATGTTTCCACGGTTTTGGCAAAAGATGATGTCTGAGGCTACTTTATTAACCGAAAAACAATTACGGTTAATGGGCTTGGCCTCTATCTCAATCGGCCTTGCTATTTTAATGTTTTTTACCGCATAGTTCTTCCAACGTATTTGAACAGTTGATAAGGAAGTTCTCCTTTAACCTACCGTGTCAGATACGAACGATTGAAACATGTTCAGAAATGATTGATTTAACGATTAATCCACTCGACATGTTTCATCCAAATTTAAGTGATTAGAAAGAAGTTTTTAAAATGCAGCAATCGACTTGGTTTACACCTGAAGGTTTAGAAGATCTTCTACCTCCGCAGACCCAAAAATTAGAATCTTATCGACGTCAGTTAATTGATGGCTTTCACCTGTCTGGTTATGACTTGGTGTTGCCGCCAATTGCTGAATTCACGGATTCACTTTTGACTGGAACAGCACGCCATATGGCGGTTGATACTTGTCGTTTTACCGATCAGGAAAGCGGTAGAATGATGGGCGTTCGTGCAGATATGACGCCTCAGGTGGCACGTATTGTCAGTAACCGTTTGAAAGCTTCAGATGGTATCTCACGCTTATGTTATGCCGGTGAAGTTCTAAAAACCCGTAACAACAAAGCTAAAGGTTCACGTAGCCCGATTCAAGTCGGTGCTGAGCTGTTCGGTCATTCGGGTGTCGAAAGCGACATTGAAATAATCGAGCTAATGCTTGAAAGCATGCAGGTTATGAATCTGAATGACATAAAGTTGAGTTTGGGTCATGTCGGTATTGTCGATGAGTTAATCTCATTAGCCGAATTAGATGAAAAACAAGCCGGTGAATTGATTGATATCCTAGAACGCAAAGCCATTCCAGAGTACGAGATCTTTATTGCCAATACGCCTGTACAAAGCAAGGTAGAGGATGCCTTTAAGATTTTACTAACCTATTGTGGCGATGCTGAAACGGTTATTGCGGCTGCGCAAACGCAACTGTCTCCTTTGTCATCTGTTTTAAGCGATGCTTTGAGCAGACTGGCGACCATAATCGATTATTTGAAAACAGTGCATAGCGCTGCTATACATTTAGATTTAGCAGATATTCGTGGCTACCAATACCATACAGGCGTTACTTTTGCCTGTTATGCGGCAGGTGGAAAACTTCTGCCGATTGCGAAAGGTGGACGTTATGATAATATCGGTTCCGATTTTGGATTAGCATTGCCTGCGACAGGTTTCAGTCTGGATTTGCGTGCTGCTTTAGACTTATTGTCGCCTATTGAAGATTTTGATAAAGGTACTGTTTACGCACCTTATCAGGCAGATCAAGCGCTGCAAAATAAAATTTCAGACTTGAAAGCGCAGGGCATTAAAGTGGTTAAATCATACGACTTAACCGAGCTACAAGATGGTGACCAGTGGTTATCCAATGCCTCAAGTAAATGGACTGTTGAGCGCGTTTAATCGCGTTTGCTCTTGTGATACAAAACTCATTAAAATTTTAAGAAGTGGTTAAGAAGTAGCTTTATGACAAAACGAAATATTGTAGTTGTCGGCACTCAATGGGGTGACGAAGGTAAAGGTAAGATTGTGGATCTGTTAACAGACAGAGTCGCAGCGGTTGTTCGTTTTCAAGGTGGGCACAATGCAGGTCATACTTTAGTCATTGATGGCAAAAAGACCGTTTTGCATTTGATTCCTTCTGGTATCTTGCGTGAAGAAGTTGAATGTTTTATTGGTAATGGCGTTGTTTTAGCGCCAGACGCACTTGAAAAAGAGATGACTCAACTTGAAACTACTGGATTAAAAGTTCAACAGCGTCTTAAAATCAGTGACGCTTGCCCTTTAATCTTGGATTATCACGTTGCATTAGATGTTGCTCGTGAATTAGCGCGTGGTAATAAAGCAATCGGTACCACAGGACGTGGTATTGGTCCTGCTTACGAAGACAAAGTAGCGCGCCGCGGTTTACGTGCGGGTGACTTTAAAAACATGGTTCAGTTCAAGGAAAAGCTGGCTGAGACATTGGCTTACCACAACTTCATGATTGAACATTACTACAAAGCAGAGCCGGTTTCATTCGATGTGCTTTGGGAAAAGTGTGAACGTTATAGCAAGATGATTGTCCCGATGTTAGCGGATATTCCTAGTTTGATTGATACCTACAATGCCGAAGGTAAAAACCTAATGTTTGAAGGTGCTCAAGGTGCCTTGCTGGATATTGACCACGGTACATATCCTTATGTAACGTCTTCAAATACCACAGCGGGTGGTGCTTCAGGTGGTGCAGGTATTGGTCCAAATAAATTAGATTATATTCTTGGGATTACTAAAGCTTACGCCACGCGTGTTGGTTCTGGTCCATTTCCAACGGAATTAGATTATAACTGTGATACGGATGTTGGTGATCCAATTGGTAAACAATTGGGCAACCGTGGCCATGAGTTTGGTGCGACAACAGGGCGTCAACGCCGCTGTGGTTGGTTTGATGCGGTGGCTTTACGTCGTTCATCTCAAATCAATGGTCTGAGTGGTATGTGTCTGACTAAGTTAGATGTCATGGATGAGTTAACAGAGATTAAGATTTGTGTCTCTTACACTCAAAATGGCAAAATTATCATGTTACCACCTGCGAGTGCTGACGAGTATGAGCTTTGTACTCCTAACTATGTCACCATGCCTGGTTGGAATACCTCTACGGTTGGTACGGATTCTTTTGATGGATTGCCAATCGAAGCAAAAGAGTACATTCGCTTCCTAGAAAAAGAAGTCGGCGTGCCGGTTTCAATTCTATCAACGGGACCAGATCGTTCTGAAACTCTAGTGATTTCTGATCCGTTTGTTTAGTTCAAACTGAATTGATTGACATAAAAAAAACCGAGTGTAAAAACTCGGTTTTTTTATGTCTGGAATTTAGAGTGCCACTAAAACGGGATTATTTACAGTGGAAATGATATTCACTCGAGGCTTATTATCCATTCAGGTTAGTTGCTCTGAATGCTTAGAGTGTAAGTTGCTGTAGAGTGTGGATTAACTTTATGGGGTCAAAAGGTTTAACAATCCAGCCGTTCGCGCCGAGTGCTTTGGCTTGCTCTTTAAGTTCTGGATCGGATTCGGTTATCAACATCAATGTTGGTGTCTCTTTTGAGTTTTTATGTTGGCGAAGTTTTTGTAAAAACTCTAAACCATCCATGACAGGCATCGTCACGTCAGAAATAATCACATCGAATGGCTGTTTTTCAATTGCATCCAGCCCCTCTTGACCATTCTCTGCCAAGGTTAAGTCAAACTGTTCATGCAGCACTAAATACACTAATTTACGAATGGATGGCGCATCATCAACATAGAGTACTTTTTTCATTAGACCAACAGCCTTTAACACTCAAACTAGGTTTAAATTCTAGCGTAAATTTTGTAAAACTTTCTATATAAGTTTATATATATTTACTTATCAGCGATTAAATCGAATAAAGCGTGCCTAAAGTGCTTGAATTGGATGAAATAGGTGAAAGAAGGCGCTGACATTGGTATCATAGGCTCTATTTTTTACAGTTAATAAGAACAAAGGATTCATCATGTTGCAAAGTATTCGTAATCACGCTCAGGGGTGGATTGCTTGGGTGATTGTCGGATTGATTATCTTAACCTTCGCGTTATTTGGTATTGATCAGTACGCTCGTGGCGATAAGGTTGTTGTCGTGGCCGAAGTGAATGGCGAAAACATTACAGGTAATGCTTTTTTAACCCTATACAATCGCCAAAAAACGCGTCTGCAAGAGCAGTTTGGTGATCTGTATGATCAAGTGGTTAAAGATGAAGAGTTGCGTGAACAGGTTTTAGAATCTTTAGTTGAGTCAGAAGTGATGCGCCAGTGGGCAAATGACAGTGGCATGATGATCAGCAATCAACAGTTGGCTTCTGCGATTCATTCAGCCAGTGTTTTTCAGCAAGATGGTGAGTTTTCAGAAAAGGTTTACGAAGAAGTCTTAATGCGTAATGGATTGAATATCGCCCGTTTTGAATACGAACAGCGTCAATTTCTTCTAGAAAACCAGTTCCGTGCATTGATTGACGGTTCTAGTTTTGCAACGGCTTATGAAGTCAATCAGCTTGCCGAGTTACAAGGGCAAGAACGTGACGTCAGCTATTTACGTATTGATCAGCGCCCATTCTTAAAAACAGTTCAAGTATCAGATGAGCAAGTCCACACTGTCTATAAAGCTAATTTGACGGACTACGTTGAGGCAGAAAAAGTATCTGTAGATTACATTGATTTGTCTCAAGCGGAAATTGCCAAGAGCATCACGGTGAATGATGAAATCATTGCCGCGTATTATGATGAAAATAAGTCAATGTTTACCTTGCCTGAGAAACGTCATGCAAAACATATATTGATCTCTGTAGAAGCAGATACGGCCGAAGCAGAAACCGCAGCGCAAGCTATTTTGAAGGAAGTTCAAGCTAAAATTGCGGCTGGTGAAGCATTTGACGAGTTGGCTAAAACCTATTCAAAAGATCCTGGTTCTGCGCCTTCAGGTGGTGATTTAGGTTCATTTGAACAAGGCATGATGGTTCCTGAATTTGATGAAGCGGTTTTCTCTATGGAAATCGGTCAAGTCAGTGAGCCTGTTAAAACTGACTTCGGTTATCATTTGATTAAACTGGAAGGCATTGATGCGAAACAAGCTCAGGCGTTGGAGTTGGTGAAAGCGGAAGTGACTCAGCAATATAAGATGCAAGAAGCGGAACGTCAGTATTTTGATCTGTTAGAGCAACTTAATACCGTTGCCTATGAGCAAACGGACAGTTTAGAACCCGTCGCAGATGCGATTGGATTTAAAGTTCAAACATCTGAAATGTTCAGTCGTGATGGTGGGCCTGACGATATTTCATCCAATGGTAAAGTACAATTGGCGGCCTTCTCTCAAGACCTTTTAAAAGAACACCTAAACAGTGCTTCTATTGAATTATCTGCCAATCGTTCGGTGGTGATTCGAGTCAATCAGCATCAAGAAACGCGTCAGAAATCATTAGATGAAGTTTCAGCTGGCATTAAAGAGCAGTTGGTACGTGAAGCCGCGATTAAAGAAGCAGCGGCTTTAGGCGATTCTTTAATGGCTAAAGTTCAAGCCGGAGAGAATCCAGAGTCATTGATGCAAGATGGCGTCGAGTGGAACACTGCGGGTTGGGTTGCGCGTAATGCACAAACTTTACTGCCACAAATGGTAACGGAAGTATTCAAAGTGACCAAACCTGCTGAAGGTAAAGACGCTTGGGGTTCATTTCAGTTATCGACTGGTGACTCTGTATTACTCCGAGTTTCCGGCGTACGTGTTGCGGCCTTAGATGATGCGCAGAAAGCACCGCTTAAAGCGGCTTTCAGTGAGTTGTTTGCAAATGCTCAAAATGCAGCGCATTTGAAAGCACTTGTTGCGAAAGCAGAAGTGATTAAAAAGCCGGAGTATGAAACAATTAAATAATTTACCTTAATAACTTTTCTAGGCGGTTTCTTTTGTAATCGCCAGGGGGTTGTTGTTAAAGGTTGTTTTGAAACGATTGTTTTAAACCCACAAAAAACCCGATTGACCAGGCCTGGTCAATCGGGTTTTTTATTGCATAGAATAATGTAAAAGGCCGCTGAGAAGTCGTGTGAGCGTTATTTAGATGAGTTCTAGAGTTATCTCGATGTTAACAGTGCGTTATCTAAACAGGTAGTGCTTGCGAATCGGACTGGAAATCTCCCAATAACAAGACATGCCTTGTGGGAAGGTCACTAAATCACCGGCTTTAATACTCACTGGCTCGCCACCCTTAGGAGTCACAATCACAGCACCTTCAAGAATATAGCAGACTTCTTCCATATCATAGGTCCAAGGGAAGTCAGAGTTCTCTTTCTCCCAAATAGGCCAGTCGGCTGTGCCTAAGTTTTCTAAGATCTGTTGTGAAGGATTTGATTCTACAATAATCTGCATAATGGGTTTCTCAATGAGTGCGGCATTTTAGATATTAGTCTTTTTTAAATAAGCTAATCGGTTCGTTATCTTTGCGATTCGCTGTACCGTCGCTGTCATCCGTATCGCTGTTTTTTTGTTGCAGCGCTAATGCATCGTGCAAATACTTTTTGCGTGACCAAATAAGTCCCCAGCGAGAACCACCCACTTGATTCCACAGTAGGGCACTGCGAATTCCAGCCAAAAGCAGGGCACGAATTTTATTAGCGACTCTTGGATTTTGTAAATGGCCGTGTTGACCATTGACCATGACTTTAGGACGAACCGGGCTGACATTTTCACTGTAGGCGCGGGCAATCGCCGCGATAACGTTATCGTGCTCTTCACCAAAATGGGCTTGTTGGCTTTCAGCCGTTTCAAGAATATTTGCGACTTTCTCTAAAGGTTCGCCGAGTTCCAACAGTTTCTTTTGCAAAATAATGAGACTTAAAACATAACGGGTAATTTCAACATTACGTGCTTGCAGTGCCTGCTCAGAAGTCATTTGTGCTAACAGCGTCTTAACGCCGACTTGAATATTGGCGACATCACCACCGTAGACTTCCAAGGTGTTTTTTGGATTGCTACAGAATAGGGACTGTATACAAGTATGATAAGCGGTCTCGTCGGCTTTACCGGTCGTTGCGAGATCGTAAACCAGTTGTGATGCTTGGTAGATACCAATAAGTGCCAAGGTGCGATCTTTTTGAGTGTATTCCGACATGCTGTCTAAACGCCTTTGAATTTAAATATTATGTTTTGATTTTATGTTTTAATAGCTGTTTGCTAAACGCCAATTATTGGCGTTCTTCAAGCGTGTGTAAGCGTTGGTCAATAATGCCGCCGCCTAGGCAGTCATCGCCTTGATAAAACACCACAGATTGTCCTGGGGCAACCGCAGATTGTGGTTCATCAAATAAGACCACAATTTTGCCATCTTGGTTCTCAATAATCTGACAAGGTTGTTCTGCCTGACGATAGCGAATCTTGGCTTTCAGCGGGGTGTTTAATGCAGGGCATTCACCCGAAACCCAGTCCAATGTATCCGCAATCAAAAGAGGGTGGAGTAATAAAGGGTGCTGACTGCCTTGTACGGCCACCAGGCGATTGTTTATTAAATCCTTGTCAGCCGCATACCAAGGATCATTACCCTGGCCATGACCACCGCCGACACCGAGCCCTTTACGCTGCCCAAGGGTGTGGTACATCAAACCGTCATGTTTACCAATCACATTGCCTTGGTCATCGACAATGTCGCCAGGTTGGGCAGGTAGGAACTTTTGCAAAAAGTCTTTAAATTTACGTTCACCAATAAAACAAATCCCGGTACTGTCTTTTTTATCATGCGTAATCAAGCCAGCATCTTCTGCCATTTGGCGAACCAAAGGTTTCTCTAACTCCCCGACAGGGAACAGAGATTTTTGTAATTGATGTTGCTGTAAAGTATATAAAAAGTAACTCTGGTCTTTGTTATTGTCTAAACCTTTGAGTAGGTGACAACGGCCATCTGCATCACGGCCAATACGTGCATAATGCCCTGTGGCGATATAGTCCGCGCCCAACTCCATTGCATGCTGTAAAAAGGCCTTAAACTTCACTTCTTTATTGCACAATATGTCCGGGTTAGGCGTTCTGCCAGTTTTGTATTCCGCTAAGAAATGCTCAAAAACATTGTCCCAATATTCGCCCGAGAAGTTTTCTATGTGCACCGGAATATCCAGCTTTTCAGCCACCATCATGGCATCTTTCAAATCTTCGGCAGCAGGGCAATAATCATCGGTGTCATCGCCTTCCCAGTTTTTCATAAACAGGCCTTCAACATCGTAACCTTGTTGCTTGAGCAAAAGGGCTGCAACTGAAGAATCTACGCCGCCTGAAAGGCCGACAATGACTTTAATTTTTGAGTTATCGATGTTGTCCATAATGGAGAGAGAGCCTGAATTGTTGGTTAGAATGAGAATCAGATTATTTTAACAGAGGCTTTAAAAACAACCTGTAATAATCTCGTTCTGCTATTGGGTTTGTTACTGGTGTTGAGTTTATCACTTGAAACTAAAACGATTAATAGGGATAAATTGCCATGATTTCAAGTGTCTTGTTACTGGTCATGTAATAAGGAGGATTCACCCGGTTGCAGGTTGCCCAGTTTCCATTTTCCAATACGGACACGAATCAAACGTAATGTCGGAAAGCCCACCGCAGCGGTCATGCGACGTACCTGACGGTTCTTACCTTCGGTAATGGTCAATTCGATCCAACTGGTCGGAATGTTTTGGCGTTGACGAATCGGCGGGTTTCTGTCCCACAGGCGCATGGAGTGGCTCATCTTTTTACACTGAGCAGGCCGGGTCATGCCATCTTTGAGTTTGACGCCGGCTTGCAGTTGTTTAATCGCCTCCTTAGTGACATCGCCCTCAACTTGAGCCCAATAGGTTTTAGGCATTTTGTGCTCAGGATCTGCAATTTTATTTTGTAACTTGCCGTCATTGGTCAACAGTAACAGGCCTTCACTGTCGCGATCTAAGCGACCTGCGGCATAAAATCCTTTATGCTCGATATAGCTGGCAAGGGTTTCGCGCTCGCCTGATTGCTCACTTTCATCGGTAAATTGGCAAAGCACATTAAAGGGCTTATTGAATAAAATTAAATCGCTCATAAATTTGTGGCCTGTTGAAAGCAGTCGCTCTCTTATATTTTGTGTGTCAGTGCTGTAAAATGGCTCTCATTCTAACATTTTAAACTTTTACGATGCTGCCTCCGTGTGAATTAAACGGGTTGCAGTCAACAATCTCAATAGGAATTTCGATGACTCAAAAATCTAAGATTATTTATACCCTAACGGATGAAGCGCCAGCATTGGCGACTTACTCTTTATTACCGATTGTTGAAGTCTTTACTGCAGCGGCAGATGTTGCAGTTGAAACACGTGATATCTCTTTAGCTGGGCGCATTATCGCTAACTTTCCAGAGAGACTAACGGCAGAACAGAAAATCGGCGATGCGTTAACCGAGTTGGGTGAGATTGCGACAACCCCAGAAGCCAATATTGTTAAATTGCCAAACGTCAGTGCGTCTATTCCACAACTAGAAGCGGCCATTGCAGAACTACAAGCCCACGGTTATGACATTCCTAACTATCCTGCTAATCCTGCAACGGATGAAGAAAAAGCCCAGAAAACCGCTTTCTCTAAAGTCTTGGGAAGTGCCGTAAATCCAGTATTACGTGAAGGTAACTCAGATCGTCGTGCTCCGCCTTCGGTGAAAGGCTACGCGCGTAAAAACCCACACTCAATGGGCGCTTGGAGTGCAGATTCACGTACCACTGTTGCAAGCATGACAGAAGGCGATTTCTACGGTTCTGAAAAGTCAGTCACTATGACCGATGCAACCGCGTTCACCATTGAGTTTGTTGGTGCAGATGGTTCAAGCGAAGAGCTTAAAGGTTCAGCGCCGTTATTAGCCGGTGAAGTCATTGATACTTCGGTGATGAGTCAGTCTGCTTTAACAAGCTTTTTAGACACGGCGATTAATGAAGCCAACACTCAGGACATCCTATTCTCAATTCACATGAAAGCCACCATGATGAAAGTCTCTGACCCAATTATCTTTGGTCAAGCGGTCATGGTGTTTTTTAAAGACGTCTTTGAAAAACATGCGACTACGTTTGCCAACTTAGGTGTGAACGCCAATAACGGTTTAGGCGATGTTTTAAACAAAATCGAAACTTTAGATGCCGAGCTTAAAGCGGAAATCGAAGCGGATATTCAAGCGGTTTACGCAGCGCAACCGGATGTGGCAATGGTCGATTCCGATAAAGGCATCACCAACCTAAATGTACCAAGTGATGTGATTATCGATGCTTCTATGCCAGCGATGATTCGTGCGTCGGGTCAAATGTGGAATAAAGACGGCAAGCAACAAGATACGCTTTGTGTGATTCCTGATCGTTGTTATGCAGGTGTGTTCCAAGAGACCATCAATTTCTGTAAGCATTACGGCGCATTTGATCCAACCACAATGGGTTCTGTGCCTAACGTCGGTCTAATGGCGCAAAAAGCCGAAGAGTATGGTTCGCATGATAAAACCTTCCAAATGACAGCCGCAGGAACGGTACGTGTTGTGGCAACTGGTGGTGATATTTTACTAGAACAGTCGGTTGAAGCCGGCGATATCTTCCGCATGTGTCAGGTCAAAGATGCACCGATTCAGGACTGGGTTAAATTAGCCGTTAATCGTGCCCGTGCAACGGGTCTACCAACCGTATTCTGGTTAGATACTAACCGTGCACACGATCATCAAATTATCGAGAAGGTAAATCATTACCTAAGTCACCACGATGTTACGGGTCTAGAAATTCACATTATGTCACCAGAAGAAGCCACTCGTTTCACGTTACGTCATGTTAAAGAAGGTAAAGATGTGATTTCGGTGACGGGTAATGTATTACGTGATTACCTAACGGATCTGTTCCCAATTTTAGAATTAGGAACGTCTGCGAAAATGCTCTCTATTGTGCCATTAATGAATGGTGGTGGATTGTTTGAGACGGGTGCAGGTGGTTCAGCGCCGAAACACGTTCAGCAACTACAATCCGAAAACCATTTACGTTGGGATTCATTAGGTGAATTCCTAGCGTTAGCGGTATCACTAGAGCATCTATCAGCCACGTTTAAAATGCCGAAAGCGCAAGTATTAGCAACAGCCTTAGATGCAGGTACCGCTAAGTTCCTAGACAACGATAAATCACCTTCACGTAGAGTCGGTGAATTAGATAACCGTGGAAGCCACTTCTATTTAGCCATGTATTGGGCAGAAGCCCTAGCAGCGCAAACAGATGATGCAGAGCTGAAAGCGCGTTTTGCACCCGTGGCAAAAGACTTAGCCGATAATGAAGCGACCATTGTGGCAGAGTTAAACGGCGCACAAGGCAGAGCCGTAGATTTGGGTGGTTATTACCAACTGAACCCAGAACTAGCGGCTAAAGCCATGCGTCCAAGTGACACTTTAAACGCGATTATTGAATCAGTTTAATTCGTATTTAAAACGTAATATAAAGCGCTTTAAAACCCGTTAATAAGACTTTAACTGGGGTTTAAATTAAAAGCCCGCAAGAAGTTACCAGGCCTGGTAACTTCTTGCGGGCTTTTTTATGCCTATGTATTTGGTTTAAAGTCTAACCATAAAGCCACCAGGCCTGGTCAGTTTAAAAAACACCCTCTTTGCAAGTTACGCACTTATCTGTACAATTAATCTCCAATTAACAAACAATAAAACATCGAACTTTGGTCACAAAATTACCGCATTCGTTCTGGAGAGTTTGTCTAACAAATCAGTCAAGCCGACTGCACTAAAGCGCAACCGCTTAGTTCGGGTGTTAGGAACAGGAAATTACGTAAATTCTTAGGTAGGTGTATTTTATGAAAATCAAATCATATATAGCCTTGATGGCTTCGTTAGGAATGCTGGCGGTTACGAGTATTGCAGCGTCACAAGAACCCATTCAACCCATTTCTCCAGTAAAGGAAATCAATTTGGCTCAGGTTGAATTGGGCAAGAAACTTTATTTTGATCCCCGCTTGTCAAAATCTGGGTTTATTTCCTGTAACTCCTGTCACAATCTGAGTATGGGCGGAACGGATAATTTGAAAACATCTATCGGCCACAATTGGCAACAGGGTCCCATTAATTCGCCCACTGTACTAAATTCCAGTTTGAATCTAGCACAGTTCTGGGACGGTCGTGCCGCAGATCTTAAGGCTCAAGCGGGCGGTCCTATTGATAATCCGGGTGAAATGGCATTCACGCATACTTTAGCCATAAGTGTGCTGGAATCAATTCCTGCATATGTTACGGAATTTAAGCAGGTTTTTGGAGTAGAAAAAATCAGTATTGATTTAGTCACTCAAGCGATTGCTGAATTTGAGAATACGCTTGTAACGCCTAATTCCCGCTTTGATCAATGGCTGCTGGGTAATAAAGATGCCCTCACCCCTAAAGAAATAGCGGGTTACAAGCTATTTAAAACCAGCGGCTGCACCACTTGTCATTATGGCGAAGCAGTAGGAGGCAGCTCCTTCCAAAAGATGGGTGTTCTCGAACCATACAAAGCCATTAATCCAGCTAAAGGACGAATTTCTGTTACTGGTAAAGACGCTGACCGCTTCAAGTTCAAAGTGCCGACGCTACGGAATGTAGAGATGACTTATCCTTATTTCCATGATGGCGAAGCGGAGACTCTAACCGAGGCTGTTAATGTTATGGGGCGTATTCAGTTGGGTAAAAAATTTACAGATGATGAGAATGCAAGCATTGTAGCCTTTCTTAAGACGCTTACTGGTGATCAACCTTCATTCGCTTTACCTATACTGCCACCATCAACGGACAAAACTCCCCGACCAAAGCCATTTGAGTAAATCGCCTAACAATCTCGTGAACTTGGACAGCCTAAACTTGCACCGCTTCTCAATACGGCTTAGGCTATGAGTTATGCGAAGCGTTAGGCGTATTTAATCTCTAATTGCAACCACTCAATTATTTGGGAAAACGGGACGCTACCCTTTACTTTCAAATTCTAAAAACGACTTGTCTTCTTCTCTTAACGTTTCAATAGGTTCTAAAATCAAAAGCCCGCAAGAAGTGACCAGGCCTGGTAAGCTTGCTGTTTATCCACATAAAAGGGCTCTAACCCCTTGTTCAAACCGACAAAAATGAGCAGAGGGTGAAGTTTAAAACATGAGAGATATTCCTGACTTGCCACCGTTGCCAGAGCGTTTTGAATCTCTGATATGGGAAGTTTTAAATGAACGGCCAAGCATCAGTGAATATCAGTTAATGCGATATTTATCAGATGAAGGGTTACCTGAATTCAAACCTGACCTGGATTCATTAACCCTGTTTCGCGCCCACTTTTTACTATTTCATCTACTTTATCGTTTGCAAGACAGATGGTTTTTTGAAAGTCGCGGTTGGCTTAGCATTCATACGACAGATATTCATCTACTGGAAATGGAGTTTGTTGCGAACTCTGCAGAGGGCTCGCGACAAGACCTACTTGAAGATTATCCGCTGAAATCTTATTATCTGGATTATAGTGAGTTTTTAAACACCCAAGAAGATGACGTACTGAGCTTATTAGACGATTTTTGGCGAAGGATGGCAGGTTATCCTATTCACGCCATTGGCCAGGACGTCATATTGAAATCACAGCAAACACTCGGTTTGGAAGATCAGATATTATCTATGCAGAGCGTAAAACTACAGTTTCGTTCTTTGTGTCAGAAACACCATCCCGATAAGGGAGGTGATCCTCAGGTTTTTAGGCAGATTTGTGATGCCAAAGACGTTTTGCTCCAGAGTTTAAAAACGTTGTAAAAATGAGATGGTGGCTTGGGTTGTTTGGATGGTCTGGCCGTCATCGTCTAATAAGTAAATGACTTATTAGGGAAAAGGGAGGGCAAAGGTGGTGTAATGTGACTAAGTTGCTTGAATTTAGAATCACTAACCGAAATTGTATTAACTTAACCAGGCCTGGTCACTTCTTGAAGGCTTATAGCTTCAAGAAATATCCCTTCAAATAATCTATCAGTAAGCGTAGTTTTTTCGACTCTGAATTCCCAGGCGGGAAGACACCATAGACATTAATGTCTTTCAGGGCGTAGTCATCCAGTACAGATATCAAAGTACCTTGTTTAATTTTGGGTTTCGCATCATAAATTGGGATTTGGGCTAAACCGTGACCGCCTTCGACAAAAGCGGTTCTCGCGGCGGCATTATTGGTTTTGATGGTGCCTTTCCTTTCAATCGTGTAAGTGCGAGTGCCTTTTGTTAACTCCAGATTATTCGAGGTCAATTTATAGATTACCCACTGATGTTTATTGAGTTCAGATGGTTTTGTTGGGAGACCGAATTTTTCGAAGTAGCTAGGCGAACCGCAAAGGCAGGTTTCTAGTGTGGAGAGTTTGGTTGCTTGTAGTCCTGAGTCAGGTAAGGATGCGCCACGTATCGCTAAATCAATGCCTTCTTTCATGATATCGACGACTTCATCGGTAAAGGTGACATCGAGTTCAATTTTTGGATAGATCGCGCGAAATTCGTTGAGGGCGGGCACAATGAGTTGAAGGCCGACATTGACTGGGCAAGTGATTTTTAGCAAGCCAGTAGGATCATGCTTGAGGTTTTCAATCTTCTGGTTCGCGGCAGATGCTTGCTCTGCGATCACGCGACAATGTTGATAATACGCTCGGCCCGCTTCGGTGAGTGAAATGGTCCTTGTTGAGCGATTGAGTAATTTTATCTCTAAGTGTGCTTCAAGCTTTTTGATATGGTAACTGACGACGGCACGAGATAACCCGATATGCTTTGCAGCACCGCTTAATGTTCCCTGCTCAATGACTTGAGCAAAAACCACCATACTTTTCAATTGTTCAAATGGCATATCCATAAGTTGGTTTCACTGTTTAATGATGAATTCAGGTAATTGTATCAATTGTTAATACAAAGAGGTCTATTTTGTCTGCATTGTTTGATTGGTTTAATTTGGTTAGAATCTTATCTAAGATGAAATCAACCGTAAAACTTAAAACTAATAAGGTCTAAAATGAATACTCAAAAAATATTAATGGTGTTAACGTCGCATGCTGAATTAGGCAATACAGGTGAAAAAACGGGTTTTTGGATAGAGGAGTTCGCTTCGCCATATTATGCGTTTAAAGATGCAGGCGTAGAGGTCGTATTGGCTTCACCATCAGGTGGTCAAGCGCCAATCGACCCTAAGAGTGAATTGGAGGATTTTCAAACCCCTGCAACAGCTCGCTATTACGCTGACACTGATACGCAAAGCGTGGTCGCTAATACGCTTGTTTTAACGGAAGCCAATGTTGAAGACTTTGATGCTGTTTTCTATCCAGGTGGACATGGTCCTTTATGGGATTTAACTGACAATAGCGATTCTATTCAATTGATCGAAGATTTTCTTGCTGCGAATAAGCCTGTCGCTGCGGTATGTCACGCGCCTGCGGTCTTGTTAAATGTTAAAGACAGTGCTGGTGAGTATGCCATTAAAGGTAAAGCGATTACGGGCTTCACTAACGGCGAAGAAGCAGCGGTGCAATTAACCGATATCGTGCCTTTTTTACTTGAAGATGAATTGATCAAACGCGGTGGAGACTATCAAAAAGTCGATGATTGGCATGCCTTTGCTGTTCAAGATGGACTGATCATTTCAGGACAAAACCCACAAAGTTCAGAATTAGTGGCAGAAAAGCTACTGAGCCAATTGAACGCTTAATTTTTCTTTTAATTAAAGGGTCTAATGAAAGGGAAGAGCCATTTAATGTGAGTAACTTGCTTGAATTTAGAGTCACTAACCGAAATAGTGGTCAGATGCTGTCTTAAAAATTAATTGTATTAATTTGACCAGGCCTGGTAGGTTTCAAGCCTTTAATTTCCAACTATAAAAACGATTCGTCTTGTTGTTTAACGGCTCAGCGGATTCTAAATAAAAAAGCCCGCAAGAACTGACCAGGCCTGGTCAGTTCTTGCGGGCTTTTGTGTGGGTTATAGAATGTACTACTCTTTGCTTTACCTTCTCTTAGGCAAATAATTCAGAATAGAAATCGGCACGACCTTTTTAACTGGAAAGCCTTCGATCTCTTTGCGTTTAATGGTATGCCCCAACAGGCTTTCGATTGAACACAGGTTTTTAAAGTCGTCTTTTGAGACAAACGAGATGGCTTCACCCGAAGCGCCTGCACGACCGGTACGACCGATGCGGTGAATATAATCTTCACTTGGGTAAGGCAGGTCGTAATTGACGACACGACTCAAATCATCGATATCAATACCGCGAGAGGCGATGCCTGTGGCGACTAAAAACTTTAATTTACCGGATTTGAAATCGGCCAAGATTTGTTCACGCACCGCCTGACTTCTACCACTGTGAATGGAATCGGCTGTAATGCCACGTTTGCCAAGCTGTTCGACCAACTTTGCGGCAGAGTGTTTTTTCTCTACAAAAATTAGTGCCTGATCCCACTGTGAATCGTTAATCAAATGGCTTAATAACGCAGACTTATTATCTTTGTCTACGGTAATCAACCACTGGTCAATTTTAGGGGCGGCTTTCTTCTTTGGAGAGACCGAAATTTCGGCGGCGTCATCATAAACGGTGTCGGCTAAATAACGCACTTGCTCCGTTAGAGTGGCTGAGAACAGCAAACTTTGACGTTCACTTGGTAAACGGTCAATGACTTTATTGATGTCTTCAATAAAGCCCATATCCAGCATGCGGTCGGCTTCGTCTAATACAAAAAACTCTAGATCATCAAAATACAACGCACGTTGATAAGCCATATCCAACAATCTACCGGGTGTGGCCACCAGAATATCGATGCCTTCTTCCAAGCGATCTTTTTGAGCCTCGGAATCCACACCACCATACACAGCTAGTGAAGTCAGGTTTAGATACTTGGCGTACTCCTTTACATTGGCCTCAACCTGTACGGCAAGTTCTCGTGTGGGTGTGAGGATCAGCGCACGGATAGATTTACTGCGTAACTCACCTTCGGTGCTATCCAGTTTGTGCAACATAGGCAGCACAAAACTGGCGGTTTTACCGGTACCGGTTTGTGCGGCGGCGATAAGGTCTTTGCCCGATAGTATGATCGGGATGGCCTGTTTCTGAATGTCCGTAGGAGTTTTATAGCCTGCATCAGAGACGGCTTTTAAAATAGGATCGCTTAATCCAAGTTTTGAAAATGACATATAAAACCTTTGTGGTTATTTGTGTTTATGAATAATCAACGGACTACTCATTAAAATGGGCGTCAAAAATGGGGGCAGAATAAGAGTGAATTATAAAGCAATAGATAGATTAAGAACGATTGTTATGGAATGTAGTTATTGATTTATAAAGCCGAAGCTTTTGGTAAACGATGTAAAGAGGGGCATCAGGATGGATTATTCGATAATCAGATATTGTTCTTTGTCAGGTACACCATCCCATTCATCAGCATCTGCAGGCGCTGGGATGACCTCGGTAATGACTGGCCATAGCTGTGCAAGGTCAATATTTAATTCACGAAAGTGCTGCATACCTTCAGGCAAAGCGTCTTCTTGAAAGATGGCTTCGACAGGGCATTCTGGCGTGCATAAATCACAATCAATACACACCTCAGGATTAATCGCTAAAAAGTTTGGCCCTTCATGAAAGGCATCGACCGGGCATACCGCCACGCAATCGGTGTATTTACATTTAATGCAATTTTCGGTAACTACAAATGCCATATTCTTTCTTCGCCATGCTGAGTCAAATTCTGCTAAAATTTCGTGATTAAAAATCTAAATTATCATCTAACGTTTAAGCGCCTGTTTCTTACTGAGTATACTACTGATTGAAGTGTGGATTGCAAGATTAAATCCCGCTGTGGCAACCTCGTTCTTAGCACTGAATGTAAATTATTTTATACGTTAATGATCTCGTACAGAGGTCTCTATATAACCAAGTAACATAAATTTTGGATATCTCATGATTCGTATCACCAATGTAAAACTCCCTCTAGAACATAACGAAGCCCAGCTTAAAAAAGCGGTTTTATCGATGCTTTTTATCAAAGAAAATCAGCTGGTCGATTTCACTGTTTTTAGACGTGGCTTTGATGCCCGCAGCAAACACCAGATAAACTTGTTGTACACCATTGATGTGTCAACCGACAACGATAAAGCAGTGATAGAAGACAACTACGATAATCCAGATGTTAGGCTCTCGCCTGATATGACCTATCAGTATGTTGCGCAAGCGCCTGAAGATTTAGCGGAACGTCCCGTGGTGATTGGCTTTGGTCCTTGCGGAATTTTTGTTGGCCTGGTGTTGGCGGAGATGGGCTATAAGCCGATTATTCTAGATCGTGGTAAAGAGGTACGTGAACGCACTAAAGATACCTTTGGTTTTTGGCGAAATAGAACGTTAAATACCGAATCTAATGTGCAGTTTGGTGAAGGCGGCGCGGGTACATTCTCTGACGGTAAGCTGTGGACTCAGGTTAAGGATAAAAAACATTATGGCCGCAAAGTGCTCAGTGATTTTGTCGATGCCGGTGCGCCAGATGAAATTTTATTTGTGAGTAAACCGCATATCGGTACCTTTAAATTGGTGGGTATGGTTGAAAAGATGCGCGCTAAAATCGTTGAACTGGGCGGTGAAATCCGTTTTAGCTCACGAGTGGATGATCTGCACATTGAAGACGGTCAAATCACAGGTCTGACCTTAGCGGATGGCCAGCAAATTAAATCGAAACACATCGCTTTAGCCACAGGGCACAGTGCGCGTGATACCTTTGAAATGTTGCATGCAAAAGGCGTTTATCTTGAGGCGAAATCGTTTTCGATTGGTTTCCGTATCGAGCATAATCAATCGGCCATTGATGAGGTTTTATTCGGCAAAAATGCCGGCAATCCGATATTGGGTGCCGCAGATTACAAGTTAGTGCATCACTGTAAAAATGGTCGTTCGGTGTATAGTTTTTGTATGTGCCCAGGCGGTACGGTGGTGGCAGCAACTTCTGAAGAGAATCGTGTAGTCACCAATGGCATGAGCCAATACTCACGTAATGAACGCAATGCCAACAGTGCGATTGTTGTCGGGATTGAACCGAGTGATTATCCTGGTGGTCCATTAGCCGGAATTGAATTTCAGCGTCAATTAGAGAGCGCGGCTTATCTGTTGGGCGGTGAAAATTATGATGCCCCAGCACAGTTGGTGGGGGATTATTTGAAAAGCCAATCTTCTGAGCAACTGGGTAAGGTTGAGCCATCTTATAAACCCGGGATCAAGCTAACGGATTTGACTGATATATTGCCTGAATACTGTCGTGTTGCGCTGCAAGAAGCGATTCCGGCGTTTAACAAAAAAATCCGTGGTTTTGCGATGAGGGATGCATTATTGACGGGTGTTGAAACGCGTACCTCATCACCGGTGAGTATTAAACGTGGTGCGGATTATCAAAGCGTCAATACCAAGGGACTCTATCCTGCGGGCGAAGGAGCAGGTTATGCAGGCGGCATTATGTCTGCAGCGATTGATGGGATTAAAGTCGCAGAAGCGATGGCGTTGGCGATTAATGAAGGCAAGTAAATAAGGTCTTTAAATCAGTCCAATCAATGCGCCGATGAAACGCCAACGCTGTTGGATGCTGTTTGTGAAAACGTTTTAGATTAGTACCTTAAAAGGTCGCACATTAAGATTGTTCTCAGTTTAATACAAAAGCCCGCAAGAAGTGACCATACCCCGCTAGGGGGTATAAAGGCCTGGTCAGTTCTTGCGGGCTTTTTTTTGGGTAGGATATAACCAAATAAATAGGTTCTCTAGATAAGACAGAAGACTTCAATCGAATAGCAATTACTCTTGATTAATGCCTAAGATGGTTTCTAGGTTAGAGTGCTGTAGCTGGCTTTTTAAATTAATGGCCAGCTGTTGTTGCGCTTGTTGTAGGTTTAGACCTTGACCTTTCAATGCAAATTGATTGCCACCAGTGGATTGGTTTGCCTCAGTGGTTTTCAGTTCAAGACTCTCACGTAAAATGACAAATTCATAAGCATTCGTCTGTTTTAAACTTGTGACTATTTCAATGACATTGGTGGCTTGAGTAACATCCTGCGTGATTTTTAATCCTGCTTGTAATAATTTATCACTCATGGCCTTTTGAACATGTTCAGCAGTTGCTTGATGATTGATGTAAAAAACAGTTTGTTGTTGTGACTTGGCAACGTTAGATTGCACGTCATGCAGATAGTTTTGGTAGGCTTGGTATTGTTGAAGATGACTTGAACTGCGTAACGTTAACAAGGCAGAGAGGTTGTTATTAAATTCCTCTAAGTTTTGTTGTTGCTTTGCAAAAAACTGAAAGCGACTAAAGCCGGCGCTGTTAGGCAGTGCCATTTTTGCCGTTGCATAATCCGCTATCTGTTGATTAAGGCTTTGCTGTAAAGATTTAATCAGCAGTAATTTATTAGAACTCACCATGGCTAAAAACTGCTGATAACCAAAATGTTTTAATTCAACAACCTGGTACTGATTCAGCGTTATTTTGTGAATGGTTGATTCTATGGTGTGCTGATTAACTTCTTCGTTATAGCGATAGGCGGAGGTGTATTGCGTTTTGGTTAATTTCGAATTGGCCTGTATTTCAGTTCCCAACTTGCCCGCAAGATTACTTAAGGCGGACTGAATCGCATCGTCTTTAGTTTTGCCATCCCCCACGCCAAATAGAGTGGCTTGATTATCCTGTGGAGGGGATATAAACCAAGCCGGCAGGCTTTCTGTTTGTTTTACGACGGGGTTGCTTTGTTGGCAACCCGTCATAAATAGGCTGCTATAGACAACAACCAAACCCATTGCCAATGATTTACAGGCGGTGCAAAAATGACGTTTGTTATTTTTCAATTTCGGTCATTGCCTGCTGGTGTTTCAGAATCGCTTGGTCAATTCGAAGCATTGCTTGATTGATTGCCGCAACCGGTTCTTTCTGTAGTTGGTCAGACAATAAATATAATCTTTTAGCTTCTTGATATTCACCTTGAGCTTCTTTTACAACCCCTAGGTTATAGCTTGCCGCGTAGGAGAGTGATTGGGTATCAAATACCAATTGGCTAAACAGTGCTTCGGCTTTATCCATACGGCCTGATTCTACAAAATCAATGCCGTTCTCTAGGGTTTTTTCCTGGAGGTCGGTATAGCGGATATCGGGTTCATCTATCAATTTTATGCTTCGATATACATAGCTAGGGGATATTTTATTGACGAATTCACTGGCAATACTATCTGCATAGGATTGCCAAGTGGCCGAGGTTGATGGCAGTTGATAGCTTCTATCAGGACAACGATCCCAGCTATTGGAACGACTAAGGTTACCGCTGTAGATAATCTTAGAGGATTCTACTGACACCATTTGAATATTAGCACTCAATGAAATAGTGCGGTTCTTACAGCGTACATGGTAGTATCTAAGTTCTTTACATTTTTTATCAATGCACTCACTTCGTTTTTTTCTGAACCACTTATCTTGATACGTTTGTGACGTGACTTCTCCGGTGACAAACGCCTGAGCACCAATTAATTCGCCGAGTTGAACGGATTTTTGTTCATTCGTCAGGCCTGACTGTTGAAACTTCTGCTCATTAAGTAGCTGTTGAATATTTTTACGGTCGAGGACGGTAAAGTAAGGCTTGTTATCAAGAGTCGTTTGGTTCAGTTTAGCTTCAATTGTGCCGGTTAGGCCAATGGTGTCATATTTAAAATCATTGACGGCTATTTGTTTCAATTTGGCAGCTTGGGATATTTCAGCAGGTTCTAAATATTGAATCTTAGTGCTTGTCGAGCAAGCTGTAAGTAGGGCGGTTATTGAAAGCAGTGCGGTGATTTTGAAATTCATAATGTACCTATTTTCAGAATTAAGTGATTACGTATTGAGTGGCGACAAACCGAACGAAAGGTGTCTTTGGTAATATCATAGCGAGTTTTATTAACAAGTAGATAAGCATTGTTACAAATTCATTATATATTCATTATTTTTATAGTGTTACATAGGTTATATTAATAATGAAATTATTTAAACGCAGAGGTCATTGAAATGGAATTTAATTATAAAAACATATTGTTTACTCTTTTAGCAACAACCGCACTAGCAGGGCTCACCGCTTGTTCAAGTGCTCCGACGGCTGCAGATATTGCAGAAGAACAAGCAGAGATTGCCGAAATTAGAGCGGAAGCACAAGAAGAGCAAAATGAGCGCAATCAGGCCATGATGCAAAAAGAGATGGAATCTCTGCCTTCATGGGTGATTGAACCTCCTAAAGCAGATAGCACTGGTTTCTATGGTGTAGGGTTAGCGTCGGACTTGGATTTACTTAATTCCATGCGAAAAGCGAAGCTTCAAGCTTCTTATGAATTAGCCCAAACCATGAAGTCAGAGTTGTCAGGTGAAGATACTATGACGGGTTCGGGTGAAGGTGAGTACCGCTATGTGATTAACAATTTTGTGGATAAGGTCAATCTTTCTGGTGCCGAACTGGTTAAACAGGTCGTAGATCCTGTAGACGGTAAATACAAGGCTTATGTGTTGATGAAGTACCCATATAGCCAGTTTAATCAGGTGTTAAAAGATCAAAGCTCGAACCAAGCAGAAATGAAGACACTTGACGAAGCTTATCAACGTTTGATGGCGAAAGTTGAGCAGTAAATTAGGATTAGATAAACGGTCTTAGTAAGATTGTTAGCCGAAAAAAAACACTTATTTAAGTGTTTTTTTTTGCCTTAAAATCGAGAGCCTTTTAAAAAGGGCAGGGGCTCAGGCCGTAAATTCTTTCACCGGTAATTGGGTGGTCAAACTCAATGGTCGTGGCGTGTAACATTAAACGTTTGGCCATAAAGAACGCCTCATCAGAAGCATACAAATCACACCCCAAAATAGGGTGGCCGAAAGCTTCGCTATGCACGCGTAATTGATGGGTTCGTCCCGTCATAGGATTGAACTCGACTCGGGTTGTCAGCTCCTCTTTATCTTCATTGCGTTCCATCACTCTATAATCTGTTAAGGATTGTTTACCGGTTTCATAACAGACCTTCTGTAATGGAAACTCACCTTTGCCAATCGGGAAATCCATGCTGCCCGACTCTTCTTGCAAGTGACCATGCAAAATAGCGGTATAGGTTTTAGTGACGGTGCGATCCTGAAACTGATTGCCAATAGCGGCATTAATGGCTTTACTCAAAGCCACAATCATAATGCCAGACGTCCCAAAATCCAGGCGGTGAATCAATGTTGCCGTTGGGAAGTCTTTAACCAAACGTGAGTGTACCGAGTCTTGATTATGCGGCGGTTTACTCGACAGGCTTAAGAGTCGGGTAGGTTTATTAATTAATAGTAGGTATTCGTCTTGATAAAGAATCTCGATTTCTTCATGACAGACAGGGACAATAAATGGGTCAGCTTGAGGTTGCATAGTTTCGCTTGATAATCTTGCTTGATTTTGAGTGAGGTAGAATTATAGCAAAATAAGCTAAGAGCCTTTTAGATTGAAGAAATAGAGCTTCAGAATTGTTCAAAAATAAACTGACCAGGCCTGGTCAAATAGAAATCGTTGGGATTAAAATAGCGTCTTACACGAGTTTAACAGACTTATTAAGCGTGTCCATTGGGTTGCGGTGTATGACTGATTTCATTAAGAATCCAGTTTTTGAGATGGCTTTTTAAATCCTTTAATTGACTGCCATCGATGACGCCGACATTAAGCAGATTAGCTTTATGTAAATTGGCACCAATGTCTTCCGTAGTCACTAAAAGTCCATGTGCCGTAATACCTCCCAGTCTATTTTTTAAACTGTCTAACCGTTGCAAATGTAAGTTTACATTGACGTTCGCCCCTGTTTTACACTCCACCACGAACAGTTGATTGTTGGCGATAAACAGCACGTCGGCTTCGTCATAGGCGTTTTGACGCTGTAACTTAACCCCAAAAGCGACATCTTTTAGCTTGGGGATTTCTGATTTTAGCTCTAATACCGCACGATAGGTTAAGTATTCCAACCAACCGCCCTCAAAAAAGGTGCGTTTCCAGCCATCTTTCTCGGGTATTGGGCTGATTTTATTTTCATGAACTTTTAAGCAAACAATGTTTTGATTATGAAGTTTACGCAGGAATCCTACTAATAAATTGGCTTTGATTCGTGAGTGGGGATTTATCTCGTTTAAATAATATTGCTCATTGTGTAGGATGAGGTTTAAAGATTTCCCTCGCGCAAAGCGCGTTGAAAAAAGTTGATAGGTCGGTAATGCATGCTGTGGAAGAATTATTTTTTGGATAGCGTTCACCAAGCCATTCGCAAAGTTGGCTTTGCTGGGTGTTAACTTAACCGCATCGGTGTGTTCAATGCCGTGCGCACTTAAAAACTCTGCAAGTTGAATGTTTTCATCAATATTAAACTCTGGCAGGCCACTGGGTTGAATCCATTTGACTTGATCATTAGGCAGAAGATAGTAGAGTCCTACGGGGGTGTTTTCAAAGGCTTTGAAAGCACTGAGCGTATACATTTTACTCGCGCAGCTAATATTAATGGCAAGCTGTTCGTAAGCTATCTCTTTTACTAGGTTTTTCAGGTCTCTAACAATATCACTCATCTCAAAAGCGGGTTCAATTGGCAGGAGTTGCGCATCAATTTTGTGTGCTTTGTAGATGGTCTTGAGGCGCTTAGCGTTTTCAACAAGGTTTGGCGTGTAGGCAATTAAGACCTTTTTAACGACAAGCCTTTCATCTAATATAGGGCCTAAGTTGGGCGCCATTTCACGGTCAGCGAAAACAAGGTGAGTCCTGTATTGATTGATCATGTCAGGATTGTGAGTCGTCATATGGTTAGTTGAATCCGCTTAAAGGTATAAATATAGAGGGACTTAATAAGTCACCACTTTGATGATATATCTCAAGTTACTGTAGCATGAAAACAGCTTTTTACTCGATTAAAGCAGCATTATTCAGGCGCAGTTGTCGCCAAGATTTAAACGTTAGAGTCATGTTGCAAGAGGAATGATGCTTCTAAGCTTTAAAGCCCTCAAGAGCGCGTGTATCATAGTGGCTGATATTAACTCTAGTTCGGAATCAGGTATTTAATCAGATAGGATCATTCACGTTCTTTTTAACCTTTAATTAGAAGAAGTAAATATGAGCAAAGTTTCGGGAAAAATTTCTATTATCCTACAACGTGTTGTGGGGTTTTCCTTGGCCGGTTTTATCTTCTACGGCGTTCTAACTATTTGGATGGACTCTATTTCGGTAACCTCATTAAATGTGACTTTTGGGATTATTACGCTTGTGTTAAGCCTACCATTGGGAATTGCTGGCGTGATGGCGAATGACTCTGGAAAGGGTGGCTTTGTTATGGGGCTTTTGCAGTTCCTGTTACTCTCCATTCCGCTTGTTTATCTCATCGGATTAGTTTCCAGTATTTCGGTACTTTACGTTGAAGAATTTGAAGGTCAGCAGGAAACAGCCTTCTGGTTAGCCTCTCTGAGTGGGTTTCACTTGATCGCTATTATCATGTTTTTCGGTTTGTGGCTGTTAGCAGAAAAACTGGGTTTTGATGTATAGCGCTAGATTTTAAAACCAGGAAGCGATTCACGCGCCTTTAGTCCTTAATTATGAGAAACCTTTATGAAAATGTTTTCTAATAAGATATTTTTTAAAATTTACACCTTGGCGATATTTAGCTTAGTGGCTTATTTCGGCTACGGCCTGCTGAATGCTTGGATGAACTCGCTTTCGGTAACCTCATTGAACGTTGCTTTTGGTATTATAGTGTTGCTAGTCAGCCTACCTTTAGGGCTCGCGGGCGCTATGGCGAATGATTCTGGAAGAGGTGGTTTTGGGACGACACTTTTACAGTTACTGTTATTGTCCGTTCCGCTTGTTTATCTAATCGGCTTAGTGAGCAGTATTGCGGTACTTTACAGTGAGACCTTTGACGGTCAACAGGAAATAGCCTTCTGGTTAGCGTCGATGAGTGGGTTTCATTTGCTCATTATTATAGTGTTTTTGATAGTGTTTTTTGGATGGACGGCATTAGCAGAGAAATTCAGGTCTGATAAATATCGATAGACTTTATAAACCACTCGTCGGTTTTAAATTCAGGTTGAAACCCAAGATGTAACCAAATAAAAATACTTAAATAACAATACTGAAATAACAATACTGAAATAACAATATCAATAACAAGGGTGAGCATTAATGGCTAAAAAGTTTTATGTGGTTTGGCAAGGTAAAGTGCCAGGCATTTACACCGATTGGAACAGCTGTAAAAGTCAGGTTGATAAGTTTGCTGGAGCCAAATATAAGTCGTTTCCAACGTTAGCAGAAGCCGAGCAGGCCTATATTGGAACGCATGCAACCACGAGTTCGAAATCGAGCACTTCAAAATCAACGGCGGTTAAAAAGAAAGCACCTTCTAAAGCCGCTACGGTCAAAACGTATACCGCGGCTGAAATCGCCACCATGCCGATAGAGGTCAAAATTTATACCGATGGCGGTTGCGATCCCAATCCAGGCAAGGCGGGTTCTGGAATGGCGGTGTATCGTAATGAACAAGTTGCCGAGCTTTGGTATGGTTTGTATAACCCAATGGGTACCAATAATACCGCCGAGTTGAATGCGTTACATCAAGCGCTGATGCTGGCTCAAATTGAGAGTAATAATGAAAAGTCGGTCGCGATTTTTTGCGACTCAAAGTATTCGATTCAGTGCGTGACGCAATGGGCGATTAACTGGCAGAAAAAGGGCTGGAAAAAGGCCGGCGGGGAAATCAAGAATTTAGAATTGATTAAAGAGATGTTTGCTTTGCATCAACTTTTGAAAGACAAGGTGCAAGTTTTACATGTCAACGGTCACGTCGGTGTGGAAGGCAATGAATTAGCGGATCGCATGTCTATTTTGGCCATTAAAGTCAAAGATACTAAGTTCAACTGTTATCAAGACGCCATTAATGTGCCTGAAATTCTAAAAATGGAAGCGGGTTAAAGTCATTATTTAAGTGATTTAATATTTTTGTCATAAAGCCGTCATCCCACGGTTATCAATGCCTTTTAAACTACGTTGGTCTGTATTCAATATGATTTTAAAAGGTAAAAGAAATGAAAAAATTATTAGTCGCTTTAGCTGTTTCTGGTTTGATGACGGGTTGTTCTACTGCACCAGAGAGCAACTCTGCTCAAGTTGAAACAAAAGTAGTTGAAAAAATGGCGGTAGCGCCAAGTTTGAATAACGAAGATTTGTTCGTGGTTTATCATGATGGCCGAATGAATATTTTTTATGATGCTGGCCTTTATAAGCAATTTCTTCAGGTCGGTGAGTCTGCTTACCGTAAAACGTTGATTGGCGCGGGGCCTAAAGGTGAAACGCTTATGTATGGTTTGACTAAAGCGGATAAGAAAAAACTGACGGGCATTCCTTCGATTGAAATGATGGAAGGTCGTTTACAAGGCGCGGATGATTTTTACGGTGAGATCGTTTCTGAAGGTCGTATCAATGTCTTTAGTGATTGGAAGCTTTTCCAGATGTTTATGTCTGTTGGTGAAGTACCATTCCGTCTAACGGATATCGGTGCGGGTCCTAAGGGTGAAACAGTGGTTTATGCTTTGACAAAAGCGACTAAGAAAAAACGTCCTGAAGTCTTGATTTCTAAGTTCAAAGCGTTTCAAGCGATCTAGTTCTTATTTGTTATAGAGTCTGTGAAAGGCCTTAATAACATGACATAAAAAAACCGAGTCTGGCTCGGTTTTTTTATGTCTGTAACAAATGTTATGTTGTTGAAATTCCGTATGTTTTAAGGTTGACCAGGCCTGGTCACTTATTCGACACGCTGTTCAATGGAGATATTGTCTTCAACCGCTTCGCTTGGATGGTTGATAATCAATTCACCAGCAGTAATGCCTTCTAAAATCTGAGCCTGAAGACCATTGCGTTGTCCGACCGTAACCAATCGTCGTTTCGCAACACCGCCTTCAATCACAAAAACGCCCCAGCCATTATTGTAGCGAAATAGGCTGCTGGCGGGCACTTGCAAGACATCCTCTTTATGCCAAAGTACAAAGCTGGCTTCAACTCGATAGCCATCTCCTAAACGTTGCCATTGTTCGGCAGGCGTGGTGAAGTCAGAGATAATCAGCACTCGCTGTTCTTCAACACCCAAGGCAGAAATTTTAGTGAAACCAACTGGCTCTATCACCCTCACTTGGCCTTCTAATGCCTGTGGTCCTCCCCAGCGATTGAATAAAACTTTCATGCCTTGTTTAATTCTAACGGCATCGGCGGACAAAACATCCACTTCAATTTCCAATGAGCTAGGGTCACCGACTTCTAATAAAGCTTCGCCTGTGCTGACAGGGCCTTCACAACTGCGTGCCACTTTAAGAATCTTGCCATTAATGGGAGAGCGTACTGGTATCCGTTCTACAGCGGAATCAATGTCATCGGTTGCAGAAGCACCTGAATAGGCGAGCGTGGTTTTTGCAGATTCTAACTCATGGCGCGCGACTTCAACGCCGAAGTCAGCGGAGCGTTTACTGGCCGATAAACTTTGCGCTTGGGTGGAGGTGGTGTCGAACTGGCCTTGAGAAATAAGGCCTTTTTCGAGTAGGGGGCGATAGCGTTTGAGTTCAGTGTTCGCAAGCTGTGCCGCAACTGTTGCTGCAAGGGCTTGTTCTTGAGCCGCACGTAAAGCAGATTCTGCGACCGCGACTTGAGCTTCTGCTTGAGCACGACTACGCGGGTCGAGTACTTGAGAGGCAAGTGGCGTAATGCTTAATAATGTTTGGCCTTTTTCAACGGCATCACCGACTTTCAGATGCATACGGCAAGTCATGCCATTCACGGGGGCAGAAATGATGTAATGATCAATGATTCGGGTTCGACCTTCTTCTTCAATGGTGATGGTCAAGGGGGCGTGTTTCGTCACGGCAGACTCAACGAGGATTGGCTGTGGCCAAAATCCCCAGACCAATAATGCAATCATCAGTAGACCACTAACGATAACGCCCGGATGATTTCGTAATTGAAACAGCATTAATTTATTCCTTTGCTTTAAGGGCGGCGACCATATCAAGGTGTGCCAAGTTACGCCAAATCATAATGGCTGAAATGAGTGAAGAACCGATGACGACTAAAGCGGCAAAGGCATAAACCTGCGAGCCTAATACCAGCGGAATTCGGTATAAGTCAGAATCAAATTGTGATGCTAAATAGGCACATAAGCCGTAACCAATCAGGAAACCTAGAGGGATTGCAATCAACGTCAACAGCAGTTGTTCGCCTAATAATATATAGGCGATTTCACCGCGATGGAAGCCGAGTACCCGAAGACTGGCTAATTCTCTATTACGCTCTGAGAGGGCGATGCGCATACTATTGTAAACCACCCCAAAAGCAATGCTAGCACCGAGCAGGGTGCTTATAAAGGTAAAGAAGAGTATGGTTTCATTCATAGTTTCGTAAAAGCCTTTAATGGCAGAGCGTTGCTCAACCACGCCAGCAATTCTGGGCATCTCTTTAAGCTTTTTATAGACGAGGTTTTGATCACGTTCATCGACTTTTATTAAAGCAGCTGAAATAATATTACCTTCTTTTAAAAGACGGTTAAGGGCTTTTTGTTGTAAATAAACATTGGCACCTAGATATTGTTTTGCGGTACCGATAACAGGGACTTGCAAGGTGGCGCGTTGACCTTCAAGAACTTCAATGGTGAGCATGTCGCCTGGCTTTATGTGCAAAAGTTCTGCCAGATAGTCCGTTAAAATGGCGCCTTCTTCGGGTAGGTCTATTTCCTTCAGCTCGGTGTCGAGTAAACGCATGAGTTGACTGTTTTCAGGTATGCCATTCACTGAGGTTCGGTAAGTCCGATGTTCAAAGCTTAATTTAGCCGATACATTACGAAAACCTTCAACATATTCCACTCCCTGTAAATTACGCAATGAATAGAGCGACTTTTCAGAGGCCGGTTCACCATAAAGCGCGATGATGTCCTCACGTTGACTCATATTGTATTGCACATCGACCATATGGTTAATGGCGCCTTCTTGAAAACCGCCGACCATCATAATGCTACAAGCCATACTAATGCCGAGTGTTGTCAGCAGGGATTTAAATGGACGGCGTTCAATATGCCGCAAAATCATCCGAGAGGGCTGCGCAAAAAAACGTTGTAGACCGAACCGTTCAACCAGTGTCGTATGATAAACAGTGGGTTGTTCGGCACGCATGCCTTGTGCAGGGGGAAGTTTAGCGGCTTTGTAGACCGCAAATACAGTCCCGAATAGAGCCACCAAAACCGTGATTAACACGGCGGAGACAATCACCTGCGGTTTGAGTGTGTAAATCATATAGGGCAAACTATAAAAATGCATATAGATATTACTCATGCCTACGCCCATCCAGATACCTACAGCGATACCAATGATAATGCCGATTGAGACAATCATTAAAATCAGCTTAATGTAATGTAATCCAACGGCTAAGTTGCTGTATCCAAAAGCCTTTAAAGTCGAAATTTGTTCGCGCTCCAGGCTAATAAGACGACTAATGACGACATTTAATAAGAAGGCCGCAACACTGAAAAATATAATGGGAAAGACCGTTGCGATGGTTTTTTGTTGTTTAAGCTCTTCTGTCAAAAAACGATTTGAAAGCTGGTCTTTACGGGCGATGGCACCAATGCCACCATAAGGTCTGAGTATGTCATTCAGACGGTCAATCACATCTTGTGAATTTGCGCCTTTACTCAGTGTGAGCGTGACATTATTAAATGCGCCTTGCATATCGTAGGCACTTGCCAGTGGACTACGTGCCATCCACAGAACGCCGTAGCGTTGAAAATCAGGGAACATGGCGCCTGGTGCAATTTGATAAATATACTCAGGTGAGAGGGCGGTGCCCACCAGTGTGAGTGCTTTACTGCGGCCATTGATGGTGGCGGATATTTTATCGCCCGTTTTTAAACCATGGGCATTAGCAAACTCTTCCGTCAGCAAAACCTCATCATCTCTACCGGATTCAAATAAGCGACCACTGCGCAGATGAACTTGATTGAGCAGGCCACGACTGTTATCGGGTAAAGAGATTAAATGGCCACTAATCGGATCATTAAAGTCAGCAACCTCTAAATTGACATAGGCAAGTACGCGCGTTTCGACCTTATCAACGCCTGGGACTTGTTGAATACGCTGAACCAATGATAGGGGGGCACGCTTGAGGGAGGCGAAGACATCTGCGAAGTGATTGTCTCGATAGTAACTGTCACGGGTTTCAGTGAGGGAATCTAATGTGCTCAGTGACATAATAAAAATACCGATGCCACTGACAATGACCATAGCAATGGCCAAGGCCTGCAAACGCATCGCCCAGAGTTCTCGCCAGAGTTTTTTGTCTAGAGCATTCATTACCAGCTCAATTGATTGGGTTCGACACGTTTTTCATTAACGTGAATATCACTAATCAAACCGTCGGTTAAGTGAATAACGCGATTCGCCATTTGAGCAATGTCAGCATTGTGGGTGATGACAGCCGTTGTGGTTCCTAGTGTTTCATTCACGCGTTTGAGCGCTTCCAGCACCATAATGCCGGTTTGAGAATCCAGAGCTCCAGTCGGTTCATCGCATAACAATACATCTGGGTTTTTAGCGATGGCACGCGCAATTGCGACACGTTGCTGTTCACCGCCTGATAGCTGAGCAGGGAAGTGATCCAAACGATTACCTAAACCGACTAAGTCTAAAGCCTCCTCAGGCGTCATGGGAGACTTGGCAATCTCGGTGACAACGGCGACATTTTCACGTGCGGTTAGGCTAGGGATGAGATTGTAAAACTGAAAAACAAACCCCACGTGATAACGACGATATTCCGTTAAAGCGTGTTCATTAGCATCTGTTAAATCCTGCTTGCCATAAAGAACTTGCCCCGTGGTTGGCGTATCCAAGCCGCCGAGAATATTCAATAAAGTCGATTTACCGCTGCCAGAAACACCCAATAAAACCGTGAATTCACCACGGTAAAGGTCTAAATCAACCCCTCGAAGAGCATGCACAGCTACTTCACCCATTTGATAGGTTTTAGTCACGCCACTAACATGAAAAACAACGTCTTTAATTAGCCGTTGATTCAGGTCTGAATCAAGTATTTCTTGAGTATCATTCATTTATCATCTACCTCAATTAAAAGTATAACAGAGCGCGGTATGGCTGGTTATGGCTATCTGTGTAATTACCTGTTTGTTGATTTAACGTAAGTTTTTTTGAAAATCACGTTCTTTATAGGAATTTGGTTTTCTCCAGTCCTATCACTTTTTACTGAAAAGCGTACAATGAAATTTGGATATTTAAATTATCTTTAACGTTATATTTTTGGTTGTCAAGCAATTGATAGCGAGTTGAATAAATGATTGTATGGAGAATAAATTATGAAATCAGTATGGATTCTTGTTGCAGATAGTAGTCGTGCACGTATTTTTAGCGCTGAAAGTTCTCAGGCAGATTTAGTTGAAATTGAAACTCTATCTCATTCGGAAGCTCGATTGCATGAGCAGGAGATGGACAGCGATTTACCAGGGAAAAATAGTGGCTCTCACGGTTCTGGTGGGCATGCTTATAGCGATGAAAACTCTCCGAAAGAACAAGAAGAAATTAATTTTTCCATCCGTGTTGCTCAGCATTTATGTGATGAATTAAATCAAAATAAATATGAGAGACTTTATATGATTGCAGCCCCGGCTTTTTTGGGCGATTTACGTAACGCCATTTCAACCCAAGTTGAAAAGCATGTGGCTTTTAGTTTGGGTAAAAACATTGTAACGATGTCACCAGAAGAGATTAGGACTTATTTACCGCAGTCATTAGCCCTATAGTCATGCTTACTGATTTCGTGTAACGCTGATTATTAAGATTTAAAATCAGGCATAAAAAAACCGCTGTTTTACCAGCGGTTTTTTCGTTTTAAGCAAGGCTTATTTTTAAGTCTGTTTAAAAGGCTTAAGCTCTGTTAACTTAGGCTTTCTTAAGAAAAGCGGCAATCAGTACGATTTGAGTACCATTGACTTTTCCTTCAATGTGTAAAGGATTGTCACTTAGGTGAATACCTCTAACGACTGTGCCGCGTTTAGCGGTAAAGTTAGCGCCTTTGACGACTAAATCTTTAATCAAAGTAACGTTGTCACCTTCTTGAAGAATTGCACCGTTACTGTCTTTAGTAGGTGCGCTGTCATCATCTGATTCTGTCGCTAACCCTGCATCTGCCCAAACTTTGGTTTCATCGTCCAAATACATCATATCTAGCAGGTCTTGCGGCCAACCCTCACCACGTAAACTGTGCAGTAAGCGGTATGACATGACTTGCACGGCAGGAACTGTAGACCACATGCTGTCATTCAAACAACGCCAGTGGTTGAAATCCATTGTTGATGGATCTTCAATTTGGCTTTTGCAGCTCGAACATACGAGAATCGCTTGGTCAGCGGATCCATCAGAAGGTGTTACCTCCATAACGCTTAAATCGTCTTCTGCGCCACAAAGTTCACATTTGTTACCACTACGCTCTTTTAACGTTTGTTCAATGCTCATAATTATTCACTCGCTTTTAATCTGGTTGATGGTCTAAGTTTGAACTTTTGTAAAGTTTTGCATAAGACGTTAAATTTTGTGTACATATTATGCCCTTGTTGGAGACAAAAAGCAGCAATAGGGCGGTTATTATTGAGTATCTTATGGAGGTTTTCTCTGCTTTAGGAGCAATTTTCAAAGTGTTTTTAAACTGAGCAGGCCTGGTAGATTTATTTAGAGTGTCTTGCACTGTTTTTACCTGGTTTTGGCTTTTGTTTTGTCTTCTCAGCGGTTAAAATTTGAAATAGAAATTTAGACGCCTTAAATGGTTCGTGGATGATGGTTGTTTCATATTGAATAGTACATACGATGTTTCTGTAGATTACTTTGCCATTCTTGGTGTGCATTATGGCGCTTGTGAAAAAACGGTGAAGATGATGTATCGCAAGATGGCGCGACGTTACCATCCTGATGTGTCGACAATTCATGATGCGCAAAAGAAGTTTCAGGATATTTCAGTCGCGTATGAAATTTTGAAGAAACATCGTGATGCTTATTGTCGAGATCATGAACGCCATAAAAAGACGACGTCGCAGTATCGTAGTCGCGCAAACTCACGAACACACGCCTCTCAAAAACACGAAAAACATTCCGCGCCGAAAAGTGAATCAGAAGCCCAATCTGAATCTAATTCTGAAGGTCGTCAACAGTCAGAACACGATTCACAGCGTTATTCAAAGTACACTTATCGTGCTCAAAAACCAATCGATGGAAAGCACAGAGTCATTACCTATCCGCTGACCTTGCGTTATGCCATTCGTTTACTCAGACTGGGCTCTTTTTATATCCCGGGTTTGAAAGTTAAAATGAAATTCACTCGAGAGGCGTTCGAAGGCAAGACATTCCGCTTAGAAGGTAAAGGTTACAGTGGTTTGTTTGGTGGTAAAAAAGGGGACTTTTTAGTACGTTTTAATATCCAATTGGACAGTGTTAAATTCCAGCTTGAAGGTGCCGATATTTATGGAGTATTTTCAGTGCCTTCTGTCCTTTTACAACAGGGTAAAATGCTTGAGCTGGAGTCTCCAAGTGGGCGTTTAAATTTTACGATACCTATGGGGTACTCTCCGAATGACTATATTAAAGTCCATGCGAAGGGATTACCTGCTGATGAACAACTATTAGCAGGTGATTTCTATGCTCGATTGGTTATGGCGTAAGTGGTTGATTGAGTCCTCTGGCTTACTTTCTTAAATTGGGTCTGGTGGCAGGTTTGAAAATGGAAATTAAGGTTTTGCATTTAAGAGCATTAACTCTGTCGTTAAGTCAGTCGCTATAGAATTTGAATCGGATAATATGCTTGAAAACCCTCAATTCGGCTCCATAAATAGGTAAACTGTTTGAAAGCTGTATATGAGTCAAATTCAGAGAAAACGGCTAACCGATTATAAAGAATGCTTGAATCGTAAAAAGCCTTAAGAAAATCGATACCGACATGGTTGTACTCTACCGACAGGTGTATTTTGCATGCCGTGTTAGGCGGGTTTCTTGATGTAAGATAGTGCAACGACACTTATCCATGAAATAATAAAAATAGAAAAGGTTTTGAATGCCCCATTCACATGAATATGATGACGGTAATTTACTGTTAGAGACAGCTAAACCCAAAGTAGAGCGCCCGAAGCGCTATCAAGTGGTTTTATTAAATGACGATTACACGCCTATGGATTTTGTCGTCGATGTATTGCAGCGTTTCTTTGGATTGGATGAGCAAAAAGCCAGCATGATTATGATGGCGGTGCATCGCGATGGTAAAGGTGTTTGCGGGGTTTTTAGCCGCGAAATTGCAGAGATGAAAGTACAACAAGTAAACAGTTATTCACGTGAAAATAAACATCCCTTGATGTGTCAGTTGGAGGTCGCTTAAATATGTTGAGTAAAGAACTACAAATGACATTGAGTAATGCATTCAGTGTTGCGCATGAGTATGAACATGAATTTGTCACTCTAGAGCATCTTTTATTAGAGTTGTTAGGTGTGCCTTCGGTACAAGAGGTGATTGTCGCTTGTGGGGCTGAAATCTCTTTGATTGAAGAGGGGCTTGAGCGCTTTCTAGAATCAGAAATGATCAGCCGTAAACCGGATGAGCTTCAGCCAACCATGAGTTTTCAGCGCGTCATTGAGCGGGCAATTTATCTGGTGCAATCAAATGGTTACCCTGAAGTGTCTCCCGTTCACGTGCTAGCCTCTCTGTATGCGGAACAAGATTCGCAAGCGGTCTATCTTTTGGAAACGAATGGTGTTGAGCGTGTTGATGTATTGAGCTATTTGTCACATGGCGTAACGGCTTCTGAAGCCGATGATTTCTTACCCGCAACGCCTGATTCTGAAGGTGGCGAACAGCTTGGTGAAGATTCAGAGCCTAAAAAATCACCATTAGAAGCTTACACGACAAATCTAAATTCCGAAGTTGAGTTGGGTCGAATTGATCCGATTATCGGCCGTGAATGGGAGCTGAATCGAACTTTAGAAATTTTGAGTCGTCGTCGTAAAAACAATCCGTTATTAGTCGGTGAACCAGGAGTTGGAAAAACCGCGGTTGCCGAAGGTTTAGCTTTTCAAATTGTGCACAGTCAAGTGCCGGATTTATTAAGTGATGCGGTTGTCTATAGTCTAGATATGGGCGCGTTATTAGCCGGTACACGTTACCGTGGCGATTTTGAAAAGCGTTTTAAAGCACTTTTAAACGATTTAGAAGAGCAGCCACATGCGATTTTGTTTATCGATGAAATTCATACTGTGATTGGTGCCGGCGCGGTTCAAGGTGGGGCGATGGATGCTTCTAACTTGATGAAGCCAGCTTTATCATCCGGAAAGATTCGTTGCATGGGTGCTACGACCTATGAAGAGTTTAGAGGCGTTTTTGAGAAAGATCGTGCTCTAGCTCGTCGTTTCCAAAAGGTCGATGTGAAAGAGCCGTCTATTCAAGAGACCTTTGATATTCTAAAGGGCTTAAAAACTAAGTACGAAGAGCATCATCAGGTTAAATATACCTTGCCAGCGCTTAAAGAAGCAGTCGCTTTGTCAGCGCGTTATTTAACCGATAGACATCTACCGGATAAAGCGATTGATGTGATTGATGAAGCGGGTGCTAAACAGGCCTTAGCGATTGCGAGTAAACGTAAAAAGCAGATTGGTGTCCCTGAAATACAGCAAGTTATTGCGAGTATTGCACGGATTCCGGTGGCGCAGATTACCCAGAAAGAGAAAGATAAACTACATGATCTAGGCGATAACCTTAAGCGCGTTGTCTTCGGCCAGGATCATGCGGTTGATCAACTAACTTCTGCGATTCGATTGTCACGTTCAGGACTATCAGATCCCAATAAGCCGACGGGCTCATTCCTGTTTTCAGGGCCGACCGGGGTGGGTAAAACCGAGTTGACACAACAGTTAGCGAACCATCTTGGAGTGGAGATGCTGCGTTTCGATATGTCTGAGTATATGGAGCGCCATACGGTCTCACGCTTGATTGGTGCGCCTCCGGGATATGTTGGCTATGACCAAGGTGGTTTATTAACCGAAGCGGTCAGTAAGCATCCACATGCGGTGGTGCTGTTGGATGAGATTGAAAAAGCCCATCCAGATGTGTTCAATATATTACTGCAAGTGATGGATCACGGAACCTTAACGGATAACAATGGCCGTAAAGCGGACTTTAGAAATGTCATCTTAATCATGACCTCCAATGTCGGCGCCGAGCAGATGGCACGTTCAAGCATGGGCTTTTCGGTACAAGACCATACGATGGATTTTGATTCTGAGTTGAAAAAAGTCTTTACGCCTGAGTTCCGTAACCGTTTAGATGCTGTTGTGCAGTTCAATCGCCTGACTGAAGCATCGATGGAATCGGTGGTTAATAAGTTTATTTATGGACTTGAGAGTGCATTAGCAGACAAAAAAGTGACCTTGAAAGTCACGGACCGCGCGCGTTCTTGGTTGGCTAAAAATGGCTATGATCCATTGATGGGCGCAAGGCCAATGGCACGCTTGATTCAAGAGAAGGTGAAGCAGCCTTTAGCAGATAAATTACTGTTTGGTGATTTGCAGAAGGGCGGTGATATCGTAGTGGATTGTGAAGAGGATATCTTAACCTTTAATAAGCCTTAGTCTTCAATTTAACACATGCTTTGCTTAGTTATCTTAGCTAACTAAGTAAAGCGCTTAAGCCAATATAAACCCAGTCATGATTTCATGACTGGGTTTTTTTATGTCTGTAGATAAGGTGATCGATTTTTGACCTCGGGATATGAGAAAATCAAACTGCCAGAAAGCAAAAAGCCCCTTAATGAAATTGCATTAAGAGGCTTTTCAGGGCTTGAGACGTTCTATGGATTCCAGAGGTTTTCGGCTTCGATAAACATAAAGTTCAGCAAAGCTTAACTGGAATTACTTACCGCGGTAAGTGATACGACCTTTCGTCAAATCGTATGGCGTTAGTTCAACCTTAACGGCATCACCTGCTAGGATTCGAATGTAGTTTTTACGCATGCGACCAGAAATGTGCGCCAAAATTTTGTGCCCATTTTCTAGTTCTACTTTAAAAAGTGTATTTGGTAATGTTTCTAAAACGACACCGTCGAATTCAATAACGTCTTGCTTAGCCATAAGTTTTATATAAACCCTTGTAATAAATTTGCGCGGATTATACCAAGTTAGTTGTTTAAATTCAATTAATTATCGGTTAATAAAGGGCTATTTGAGGTAATTAAGGCGTATTTCTTCAATAAGGGCTTGGTATTCACTGGGAATGCTGACTTTTTCGGTGGGGGCTTGTGGATTGTGTTTCAGCAGCCAGCAAAGTAAGTTTTGATCGTTTTCGTCTAAAAGGCTTTCCAAAAGTCGGTTTTTTTCAGGGGAAGTTTTCAAGTCGAGTGTTTCAATGAAAGCGATTAATAGCAACTCGCTTTCTAAGTTGCCACGCTTACATAAAAACAGTAACTTTCTACGCTTGGCTTCAAACTCAGTTAAAGGTTTCGTCTTTTGTAAGGTATTTAATTCGAGATTTAGCGGCATTAGATTTCTTTAACCATAATTGATTTCAACTCTTGAATCGCACGACTTGGATTAAGGCCTTTAGGGCAAGCGGCGGTACAGTTTTGAATATGGCGACAACGAAAAGTTTGCGTTGGGCTATCGAGTGATTTTAAACGTTCAATTCGTTGAATATCGCGTGAATCAATGACAAAACGATTGGCCGCGAGTAAGGCCGCAGGGCCTGCGAATTGATCTGGATTCCACCAGAAAGAAGGGCAACTGGTTGAGCAACAACCACACAAAATACATTCATAAGAGCCATCGAGTTTGGCGCGATCTTCTGGCGACTGTAAGTGTTCATGTTCTAAATTAAGTGGCTCACTTTGTAAAAATGGATCGACACCTTGGTATTGCTTGTAGAACAAGTCCATATCAATAATCAGATCTTTAATAATCGGCAGCCCAGGCATGGGTTTGATGACGACTTTTTGCGGTAAACCAGACAAGGGCGTGATGCAACTCAGTCGATTGCTACCATTGACGTTCATGCCGTCAGAGCCGCAAACGCCTTCTTGGCAGGAGGAGCGATAGGCTAAACTTGGGTCTTGCTCGCGTAATAGGTGCAAGGCATCTAGCAACATGCTGTCTGCAGAGACAAGTTGATTATCTAATTCAAAGGTTTGGTCGTAAGGGGCTTTATCGATTTGAGGGTTATAACGACTAATAATAAATTGCATGGCAGTTCCTTACAGCAAACACTGGTAGCGTTAAGCTGGTTTTAGGCGCGAAGTTAAATAAGTTGAGACTAATAAACACGGGGTTTCGGTTCAAATGCCGCATGATGTTTTGGTTGCAAGTTAACGGCCTTGTACTCCAGTCGATGGCTCTCTTGAAAATAAAATGTATGTTTCAACCAGGCCTGGTCATCACGTTCAGTAAAGTCGACGCGAGAATGTGCCCCTCGGCTTTCAGTACGTGCGAGGGCAGAAGTCACCGTCGCAAATGCGATCGCCACTAAATTCTCCAACTCAAAACTTGCCAGACGTTCTATATTAAAGACATCGTTAAAGTCGGTTAAACAGACATTATCCAAACGTGACTGGATACCCTGTAATTCATCTAACGCCTGCTGCATGGTTTGTTGGTCTCTAAACACCCCGCACCCAATGTCCATAATTTGTTGTAGCGATTTTTTGATTTGAATGACACTATCGACTTGAACGGATAATTCGTAAGCATCTTCATTACGTTTTTGCCACCGTTGTAGGCGTTGTCTAACGCTATGCAGGTTTAAATCGGTATTGGTAAGATTTGAGCTTTGCTGTTTTAGGGCATCACTAATGGTCAGTGCGGCTTTACGGCCAAAGACCACAATATCCAATAGTGAATTACCACCTAAGCGATTCGCGCCGTGTACTGACACGCAAGCGCATTCTCCGATGGCATAAAGCCCATTGATGATTTTTGGATTACCCAGGTCATCTTGCGACACAACTTGGCCTTGTATATTGGTCGGAATGCCGCCCATCATGTAATGACAGGTTGGAAAGACATGAATCGGTTCTTTGACCGGATCAATGCCTAAAAAGGTTTGGCTGATATCGCGAATGCCGGGTAGGCGTTCGGTAATGACTTCTTCTGGAATATGGCTGATATCTAACAGCACATAATCTTTATCAGGGCCACAGCCACGACCCTCTTTGACTTCATTCGCAATGGCACGAGAGACTACGTCACGAGAGGCTAAATCCTTCACTTTAGGCGCATATTTTTCCATAAAAGCTTCACCAAGCGCGTTGCGTAACTTACCGCCTTCACCGCGTACTGCTTCAGAAATTAGCATGCCTTTACCGGCTACGCCGGTAGGATGAAATTGCCAGAACTCCATATCCTGCAACGGTAGGCCAGCCCGTAACACCATGCCCAAGCCATCACCGGTATTGATGCTGGCATTGGTGTTGTTGCGAAACACTTGCCCAGCACCACCAGTGGCTAATAAGGTGTGGGGGCTCTGTAAGATTTTAAAAGCACCGTCGTGAATGTTCATGACTAAAATGCCACCAATTTCACCGTTGGGTGTTTTTAACAGATCCAGGGCGTAATATTCATCGTAAATGGTGGTGCCTAAGCGGATGTTCTGTTGGTAAAGCGATTGCAAAATAGCATGGCCGGTGCGATCGGCTGCGGCACAGGTTCGATGCGCCTGTTCTTCACCAAAATTCTGGCTTTGTCCACCAAATGCACGCTGATAGATTTTGCCGTTTTCTAAGCGCGAAAAGGGGACACCAAAATGCTCCAACTCACGGACAATCTCTGCGGCTTCTTGACACATGAACTCAATCGCATCTTGGTCGCCTAAATAGTCACTGCCTTTAATAGTGTCGTACATATGCCACTGCCATTTGTCTGGGGTGACATTACCGAGTGCGGCATTGATTCCACCTTGCGCGGCCACCGTATGTGAGCGGGTTGGAAAGACCTTAGAAACCATCGCTACCTTGTGACCCTCTTCGGTCAACTTGAGTGCACAACGCATACCTGCACCACCTGCACCAATCACCAAGGCATCATAGAATTCGATTGGAAAGTTTTCGGTCAGGTTCATAGCGTTCCTAGTGAGTTTGTCAGGTGTTTGTAACGTATTCGTAAAGTGTTTTTATCGTTTAATACCGGCTTGAATTGAAATGTCTTGGTAGTGATTTTTATAGGATGATTCGTTGGCTTTTTATTAAATGCTGCCAAAAAGTGTGACCACCAACCATAAACTATTAATCAATAATAGCGCCAGTAAACTGTGATAAATCGTTAACCAGAGCGCTAAGTTTTTGCGAGGTAAATAGTCAATCATGATATCGCGAACACCCACCCAGGCGTGTACCAAGACCAGCCCGAGAGCGATTAAACTGGCTAGGCTGAAAAGGGGGGTGGCTAGATTATGTGCCAAAGCGTACAGGGTATGAAAATTAGGTTGTTGCACGACTGTCCAGGCAAGGAATGGGGTGTACAGCAAGAGATAGAAAGCACTGATTCTTTGCCATAGGTGGGCTTTCTTACCAGAGAGGTTTGTAAGTTTAACGTTAAATTCAATCATGACCAGGCCTGGTAGCTTATGAAAAGGCTCATAAAAATCCAAAGGGTGATGAGCAATATACTGACGAAACCACTGTTAATCATTTGATAGGCTTTGGGGGCCAAAAAGTGTTCGGCTAGCAGGTGACGCAAGCCACTGAGCCAGTGAAAACTCAGAGCCATCCAGAAAGCGGTATGCAGGCAAAGCAGAATCCAATGCTCGGAGATTGAGATAAGGCTAACATTGGGATTAATCAGAATCAGGTTGGCCAGTGCTAGGTAACCGATCAGGCTGATGACCAGCGCCAATCCGGTCAGACGATGTGCTCCAGAGAGCAGCGCATTGATTGGGAAATGGATAGAACTCAATTTTAGAAAGCGGGGACGATTGCCTGGAAACGAATACATAAAACAGTCTGCTAGCCTCTTACGAGTCATTATTTAAATTATTCAATTAATCCATTCTACTGCGAATTTAAATGAGATGGGAAGAATTGTACGAATAATTAAGCTGGTTTTTAAATAGGCTCAAAATAGCATTAAAATCGCTTTGTAGGATTTATAAAAGCACTTTTAAGCAGTGTTAGAGGAGAGTGGTTTTGATTTGACCAGGCCTGGTCAAATCAAAACTAAGCAGGTCTGTTTTGCGTCTGGCTGTGTCCATAAGCCGCATCCGCCCAATCTATTGAGAGTTGCCATTTTTGCGGTTTAAAAGGCTGACTGATTTGCTGATGAATCAATCTTTCAAACTCTACTCTTGATATTGCACAAGCGCCCAAGCTATTTAAGTGAGGCGTTTCAACTTGGGTGTCAATGAGTTCAAAGCCCCATGCCTTCAACTGCATCGCTAGAGCGACTAAGGCAATTTTGGAACTGTCAGAGACTTTAGCAAACATCGACTCACCAAAAAACATCTTGCCAATGGCAATGCCATACAAGCCTCCGACTAATTTTCCCTCCTGCCAAACTTCAACCGAATGGGCGTGACCAGATTGATGGAGAGAGTCATACGCGGTTAACATTTCAGGCGATATCCAAGTGCCGTCTTGACCTTCACGGGGCACGCTGGCGCAGGCTTGCATAACATCGGTAAAGTTTTGATCCAAGGTCACTGTGAGGGTTTCATCCCATTCCAGTTTTTGGATGGTTTTACGCAGACTGCGTTTGATTTTAAGATCATCAATAAACAGTACGCTACGTGGAGTAGGTGTCCACCAAAGAATCGGTTCACCAGGATTAAACCAAGGGAATATGCCATTACTGTAGGCTTGCAGTAACCATTCTGGCGTTAAATCACCGCCAACAGCGAGCAAGCCATCAGGTTCTGTTAAAGCCAAATTGGTCGGCGGGAACATTACCGGTTTGGGTTCTAGCCAGAAAGGGACGTTAATGGGCATATCTGTCATGGTGCTTTAGCATAATCTCTTAGTGGCATAATTCGTTTGATGTCGTTTGATGTAGATTAATGGAAAACTTGTAATGCTGAACAGTGTTTTTAAACAATAAATATCCTACAATTTTAGCACTAACGAGCCCATAAACCGTTAGAATAACTTAAATTATTTATGGCTTGTTTCAAGGCTTAATCCCCCCCTTGCTTCACCCCCGTAATATTAACCCTATTTTATAGCGCTTGTTTAAGTGCGTAAATCAGTACAAATCCCAGTAGCGAACTCCCTATTATTATGACTCAATTTGTTCATCTTCACGTCCATTCAGAATATTCCGTTGTCGACAGTACCTTAGGTATTAAGCCATTAATGGCATTGGTGCAAGGTTGCGAGCAACCGGCGATGGCATTGACGGATCAGAATAACCTGTTTGCTTTGGTTAAATTCTATAAGGCCGCAATGGGCGCGGGCATCAAACCGATTATCGGTTCGGAAGTCTTTATTGAAGATGAAAATGGTGACGTTTTTAAGGTGGTCTTACTGGTTCAGAATGAAGCCGGCTATTTAAATCTATCGCATCTGATCTCGCAGAGTTATCTCAAGAACCAAAAGCTTTATCAAAATAATATGCTCGGTTTGATGAAACGCCAGTGGTTAGAAGAGTTTAACGAAGGTTTAATTGTCCTTTCGGGTGGTCGTTTAGGGGATGTTGGGGTCGCTTTATTAGCTGAAAAACCGAATCTAGCGGCCAGTCGTGTCAAATGGTGGCAAACGCATTTTCCTGATCGTTTTTACCTGGAGTTGATTCGCACAGGCCGCCCACAAGAAGAAGCTTATTTGGCAATGGCGATTGATGTTGCGCTGCGTTATGACTTACCTGTGGTCGCCACCAATGATGTGCGTTTTGCTAAACCCGAAGATTTTGAAGCCCATGAAGTCCGCACCTGTATTGGTGCCGGGTATATTCTGGATGATCAAAATCGTCCTAAACTCTATTCTGAAGAGCAGTACTTTAGAAGTAGCGAAGAGATGGTGGAGCTGTTTGCCGATATTCCAGAGGCCATTACTAATACCGTTGAAATCGCCAAACGCTGTAGTTTAAAGCTCACTTTAGATGAATATTTCCTACCTGACTTTCCCGTACCGGAAGGTATGACGATGGATGAGTTCTTTATTGCCGAAAGTCATAAAGGGCTAGAAGAGCGGTTAGCATTTTTATTTGGTCACCTGGATGCAGAGGCTTATGAAGTCAAGCGGGTTGAATATTACGACCGCATTAAATTCGAGTTAGACGTTATCCTAGAAATGGGATTTCCGGGTTACTTCCTTATCGTTGCCGACTTTATCCAATGGGGTAAAAATCAACTGATTCCAGTAGGCCCTGGTCGTGGTTCGGGTGCCGGGTCTTTGGTCGCGTACTCCTTAAAAATTACCGATTTAGATCCGATTGAATATGATTTGCTGTTTGAGCGTTTCTTGAACCCAGAACGTGTTTCCATGCCCGATTTCGATATCGATTTCTGTATGGATCGCCGTGATGAGGTGATTGATTATGTGGCGCAACATTATGGTCGTGACCATGTGTCACAGATTGTCACCTTCGGGACCATGGCGGCCAAAGCGGTGGTACGTGATGTTGGGCGAGTGCTTGGTTTAGGTTATGGCGTCGTTGATGGCATTGCCAAACTGATTCCGAATGAATTAGGCATCAAACTTGCCGGCGCATTAGAACAAGAAGAGGAGCTGCAAAATAAATATGATAATGATGATGATGCCCGTCAGTTACTTGAGTTTGCCCTGAAGCTAGAAGGCACCGTGCGTAACACCGGTAAACATGCTGGGGGGGTGGTCATTGGGCCTAAACCTTTAGATAATTTCTGTCCAGTTTTGTGTGATCCAGATGGCGGAAGTGTGGTGACACAACTGGACAAAAACGATGTTGAAACCGCAGGTCTGGTTAAATTCGATTTCTTGGGGTTAAGAACCCTGACCATCATTGATTGGGCGTTGCAGTCGATTAACGTCAATAAGAACGTCGGCGATGAAGGTTTTGTCGATATCGCGCGTATCCCTTTAGCGGATCAGCCAACCATTGAAATGATTAAAACTGGTAAAACCACTGGTGTTTTCCAGCTGGAATCGAGTGGGATGCAGAGTTTGATTGTGCGTCTAAAGCCCGATTGCTTTGAAGATATCATCGCCTTGGTTGCCTTATTCCGACCAGGCCCGCTTGAATCCGGCATGGTTGATAACTTTATCGCGCGTAAACACGGTAAAGAGAAAGTCTCTTACCCAGATGCTCAGTATCAGCATGAGAGCCTGAAAGAGACTCTAGAGCCAACCTACGGGGTTATTCTTTATCAAGAGCAAGTTATGCAGATTGCTCAGATATTGGCGGGCTATTCTCTAGGTGGTGCGGATATGTTACGTCGCGCCATGGGTAAAAAGAAACCCGAAGAGATGGCCAAACAACGTGCGGGGTTTGAGGAAGGCGCGATAGCCAATGGCGTTGACGGCCAGCTGGCGATGAAGATCTTCGATTTGGTTGAGAAGTTCGCGGGTTATGGTTTTAACAAATCCCACTCGGCCGCTTATGCGTTAGTTTCTTATCAGTCGGCCTGGTTAAAAACCCACTATCCAGCGGAGTTTATGGCGGCTCAGATCTCGTCTGATATGGATAACACTGAGAAAGTCGTCCACATGGTGAACGAATGTTATTCCATGGGATTGACGGTGTTACAGCCCGATATCAATACCGGTCAGGTGCACTTTAAGCCTTATGCTGAGAGAACCGTAAATTACGGTTTAGGGGGTATTAAAGGCGCGGGTGAAGCGGCTCTGGAAGGCATGATTGCCGAGCGAACTGCAAATGGTGATTTTAAGGATTTATTCGATTTCTGTTTGCGTGTTGGTAAAAAGGTCAATCGTCGTGTTTTAGAAGCGCTGGTACGCGCGGGCGCTTTTGATAGTTTGCATGACAATCGTCAGTCGGTATTGGAGAGTATTCCAATGGCGCTCAAACAGGCACAGCAGCAACTTAAAAATGATGAGTTTGGGCAAAATGATCTGTTTGGTGAAGTCTTATCGGTTGAAGAAAGTGGTGATTCTCAGCTATTAAATGTGCCTGAGATGTCTGAAAAACTGCGTTTGAAAGGCGAGAAGGTGACGCTTGGTCTTTATATGACAGGCCATCCGATTGATATGTACCAAAAAGAGCTGTCGACTTTAGTGAACGGTAAATTGTCTAGCTTACGTCCTGAGAAGTGGAGGAAAGTCTGGGTCGCTGGTTTGGTCATGGAGTTACGCAATAAAACCACACGTAACGGTCAGCGAATGGGCTTTGCGGCTTTAGATGATAAAACTGCCCGCCTTGAAGTGGTCATGCGCCCAGCGGTTTATGAAGCGATTAAAGACACGGTTAAAGTGGATATGGTGGTGTTGGCTTATGGCGAGGTCGCCGAAGATACCTTTAATGGCGGTATCAAGCTGGATGCTGAACAGATTGTCACTTTGGCTGAAGCACGTGTTGAAAAGGCCAGAGCGATCAAACTATCGGTGAATCAGGTCACGGTGCAACCTAATAAAATCAACGATTTAAAAGTTTTATTGGGCGCTTACAGTGCTGAAGTCGGTTTGCCAGTAGTGATTGATTACACCAATAAAGTTGCCAACGTACAGATGAAGAGCAATGACGGTGTTTTATATCTGCCTGAAGACGATTTATTAGAAGCGCTTATGGCACAAGGTTGGCAACCAGAAGTCGTTTTATAACAAATTATTCATACTATTTTTAGAAGTGACCAGGCCTGGTCACTTCTAAAAACTTGGCAAAGCTCTCAAATTAAATAAGATGATTTGAAACCGCTTTTTAAAATCTAACTTAAAAATCTAACTTAAAAATCTCACTCAAAAAATTCGCTAAACTCCGTTACTTCCACACGAGTGGTACGATATTGATTGACTGGATCTTCCTTATTTTCATAACCTAATGCCATCCCGCCTAATAAAATCAGCGATTCATCATAGTTGAGAAAGTTTTTAATCAATTTAGGGAACTCGCCTAACGCACCCTGAGGACAAGTGGCTAAACCCTGCTCTTCGGCCAGTAACATAATGTTCTGCAGAAACATGCCGTAGTCTAAATACGAGCCGGTTTCTAACGTTGGATTCATAAAAAACAACAGCATAACTGGGGCATCAAAAGCCCTGTAATTCGCTTGCCATTGTTGTAAACGTCTTTCCTTATCCTCTCGAGTAATGCTCAAGGCGTTATAGAGCTCTGTGCCGGTTGCCACTCGGCGGCCTTTATAAGGTTCTACCCATTGGGTTGGGTAGTAGTGATAATCCATAGACTCTTTTTCACCCTTTCCAAAGGCGGTCTGCATCTGTTGTTGCAGCGATAACTTACTTTGGCCGCTGATGACCGCAACCTGCCAGGGTTGCATATTCACACCAGAAGGGGCAAAGCGCGCCACCTCTAAAATATCCTGTACCTGTTGTTGGCTCACCGCTTTATCTAAATAAGCACGTGTTGAGTGACGTTGTTTAATGGCCTGTGTGACGTTCATTTACTTGAATCCTTTGTGCTTAATATTTGGTATTTAATTATTATGATCTAATCATAACGTTCTAGCCACTTAGTTTGCAGTGCCGTATAGCAGGGAAAGCTGTTGGTCAGATCACTTTGATAGAGTGTGAATTGGTCTACCTGCAAGCTTATGCCTTGGGTTTCTTGTCGTTTTTGTAGTTCGCCCGGGATGAGGATTGTTTCGGGGTTAAGCGTTTTAGGTATTTTACCTAAACTAATGTGGGGTCTAAAGGCTTGTTTAGAAGGGTTTAGGCCGAATGGTTTGAGTTGCTCTTCTACCTCTCGGACTAAATATTGTAATAATAGCGTTCTCTGTAAGCTGGCAACAATAGTATGTGGCATTCTCGGGCTTGGAAAGAGTTTAATACCTTCGATTTCAGCCTCAAAGAAGCTCATGCCTTCCGCAAACCAGTTGGCCATGCTCACCGCAATATCATTAACTTTCTGCGGATCAAGTTTACCACCCAAAAATTTTAGGGTTAAGTGGTAGTTGCCTGCAGGGAACCAAATGATTTCCTTTCCCCATTGCGTACTTTTCAAAATTTGGATCTGCTTGTTTAAGTCCTGAGTGGTTTTTTGATCTATGGGAATAGCAATAAAGGCACGCATTGTAACTTCCTTGAGAGTAACGCTGAACGGTTTCTGCTTAACACTTAAGTCAACCTTAACGGAATTTGAAGCTTCATTTTAATATAGAACTTTAATCTGAATACAACACATTCATTAAAACTTTAAATGACCGAGGTTACGTTATCAGGTTTTATTATTATAAACTTTACGAGAGAGCTTTAACTTTTAAGAGGAGCGATGTAAACTTCTCTGATAATTATTACGAAATGGCGCTGCCATCAATTCTTGAAAAATCACAGAGAGTGTTTCCATGTCTAAAATTGAATCCATCCTAACAGAAACTCGTGTATTTGAACCTTCTGCCGACACATTGGCCAGTGTTGCAATTTCACAGGATAAGCTAGATGTAATGTACGCTGCTGCTGAAAAGGACAATGTTGGTTTTTGGTCTGACTTAGCCCGTGAAAAGCTTTCTTGGTCAAAACCCTTTACGGTCGGCCTAGATGAATCAAACGCGCCACATTACCAGTGGTTTACCGATGGTGAATTAAACGTTTCTTATAACTGTATCGATCGCCACTTAGAAACCAAAAGTGACAAGTTAGCGATTATCTTTGAAGGTGATCAGGGCGATATTGAGCGTTATACCTATAAAGAGTTACACGATCATGTTTGTCGTTTTGCGAATACGCTGACGGCACAAGGTATCACAAAAGGTGATCGCGTTATTATCTATATGCCGATGATTCCGCAAGCAGTGATTGCCATGCAAGCCTGTGCGCGTGTTGGTGCTATTCACTCGATTGTATTTGGTGGTTTTTCTGCTGAAGCGTTACGTGACCGAATTGAAGATGCGGGTGCAAAACTCGTTATTACAGCGAATGGCAGTCGTCGTGGTGGTAAATCAATTCCGCTTAAGAAAGCGGTTGATGAAGCCCTGGAGAAAGGTGGCGATCACGTTAAAACCGTCATTGTCTATAAACGTACCGATGATGAAGTGACCATGAAAGCCGGTCGTGATATTGATTGGTTCGAGGCGGAAGCCGGCATGAGCAACTATCATGAACCGGTCATGGTCGAATCAGAACACCCTCTGTTTTTACTGTATACATCTGGTTCAACGGGTAAGCCAAAAGGGGTTCAGCATAGTAGTGGTGGTTATTTATTGAATGCACATCTTACCAATGAGTGGATGTTTGATCTAAAAGAGAGTGATGTCTTCTGGTGTACCGCGGATGTAGGTTGGATTACTGGGCACACTTATGTTGCTTATGGACCTCTGTCAGTCGGCGCAACGATGTTGATGTTTGAAGGCGTACCGACCTATCCAGATGCGGGTCGTTTTTGGCAGGTTTGTCAGGATCATGCGGTGACGATTTTCTATACGGCTCCAACAGCGATTCGTGCATTGATGAAGTTTGGCGCAGACTTGCCTAATCAATATGACCTTTCTAAATTACGTATCTTAGGTACGGTTGGAGAACCAATCAATCCGGAAGCCTGGATGTGGTATTACGAAGTCATTGGTGGCAGTCGTTGTCCTATTATTGATACTTGGTGGCAGACGGAAACCGGTGCGCATATGATTGCACCTTTCCCGGTGACGCCTCTGAAGCCAGGGTCTTGTACTAAACCTCTACCGGGGATTGATGCGGCCATTTTAGATGAAGAAGGTAATGAGTTAAGCACTGGCGAAGGGGGCTTGTTGGTTATCAAGAAGCCTTGGCCATCGATGATTCGTAATGTTTGGAATAATGATCAACGCTATAAAGAGACTTACTTTCCATTAGAAGGCGAAAGTAAGAATTATTATGTCGTTGGTGACAGTGCTTATAAAGATAAGGATGGTTATTTCTGGATTCTAGGGCGTATTGATGATGTTTTGAATGTTTCAGGGCATCGTTTAGGGACTATGGAAATTGAATCGGCTTTGGTTTCTCACCCTTCTGTGGCGGAAGCGGCGATTGTCGGACGTCCGCATGACATTAAAGGTGAAGCAGTTTCAGCCTTTGTTGTTTTAAATGTCGATATTCCTGAAGGTAGTGAGCGTGAAGCTTTGGTTCAAGAATTACGTAACTGGGTGTCTAAAGAGATTGGCCCAATTGCTAAGCCGGATGAAATTCGTTTTGGAACGAATTTACCAAAAACCCGTTCGGGCAAAATTATGCGACGTTTATTGAAAACAATTGCCAAAGGCGATGAGATTACTCAGGATACCTCAACGCTTGAAGATCCCGCTATTTTGGATCAATTTCAAAATCAGAAGTGATTTTGAGGTTCAAAAGTAGCGTTAATGTTCTTAATTAAAGTGTAAAGAAATCATACTAAACGATTTCTTAATTAGGCGCAGATATTGAGTTCAAAAAGCCCGAATGTACTAGGCCTGGTACATTCGGGCTTTTTTTTGAAAAAAATATCGCAGTTTTATTATTTTATTTTTTGGAGGCGAGCGTATTTGCACTTTATAAGCTGTTGAAAATTAGAGGTAAAATATTAAGAGTAACCAGATAATATTAGGCATAAGTAATTGTGTGGTTGGATAAGTAATACTTGGTGTTAATGAATGGGGTAAACCATGATAATATCAGATGTTATTGCTGTTAAAAGCATAAAAAAGAAGGGCATTTTGCAGACCTGTAGTGCGTTAAGACTCGTTTTGATTCTTAGTGGCTAGAGTCGGAAATGTTTATTTCATACTATCTCAAACCGAGGAGAGATACATTGGATCAAGCCAAGATAGAGAAGATTAAAAGTCTTCCAGAATATCAGCAGTTGGTAAAGGAACGTACAGGCTTAGCCTGGAAGTTGTCACTTGCCGTACTGGTGGTTTATTACGGGTACATTATGCTATTAGCATTTAACCCAGAGTTCTTCACGACGATTGTCAGTGGAGAGTATGTTTCAATCGGTTTCCCGATTGGAGTTGCCATTATTATATTTTCTTTTTTATTAACGGGTTATTACGTTAAGAAAGCAAATGATGATTTTGACGATTTGACTGCTAAAATTAAGAAAGAGGTTGAATAATGAACTCACTATTTAAAGCATTATTTAGCTTTATGCTTTTGGCACTATTGCCAATGGTTGCAATGGCTTCAGGTACAATCGATTCTGATGGTACTAAAGTAGATACCAACTGGCCTGCAATTTCGATGTTTGTCGCATTTGTTGGTTTAACTATCTACATCACTTATTGGGCGGCTAAACGCACTAAGTCGGCTAAAGATTTTTATGCAGCGGGTGGTGGTATTACCGGTTTGCAAAACGGTCTAGCGATTGCCGGTGACTATATGTCAGCAGCATCGTTCTTGGGTATTACAGGTATGGTTTACCTTAAGGGTTACGATGGTTTGATTTTTGCCATTGGTTTCTTGGTAGGTTGGCCGATTATCTTGTTCTTGATGTCAGAACGTCTACGTAACTTAGGTAAGTATACTTTTACCGATGTTGCTGCGTACCGTTTCAAGCAAACGCCTATCCGTGTATTAGCGGCTTTCGGCAGTATTGCCGTGGTTCTACTTTACCTGATTGCTCAGATGGTAGGTGCTGGTAAGTTAATCGAACTACTATTCGGTTTAGACTTTGACTATGCGGTTGTGATGGTTGGTGTGTTGATTATCGCTTACGTCTCTTTTGGTGGTATGTTGGCAACGACTTGGGTACAAATCGTTAAAGCAATTCTATTGCTTTCTGGTGCGACCTTTATTGCTGTTGCCGTTATGTATCAGATGGACTTCAGCTTCGATACGTTGTTTAAGACAGCGGTTGATAACCGTGACGGTGATATGAGTATCCTCTTTTCTGGTGGGTTTGTTTCTGATCCTATCAACGCAATCTCTTTAGGTATTGCTCTGATGTTTGGTACAGCCGGTCTACCGCATATCCTAATGCGATTCTTTACGGTTCCGGATGCTAAAGAAGCTCGTAAGTCAGTATTCTATGCAACTGGTTTTATCGGTTACTTCTATATCCTAGCGTTCATTATCGGTTTTGGAGCAGTTGCTTTAATCATCGGTGGAGAGTTCTTTGCAGATGGTAAGTTGATCGGTGGTAATAACATGGCTGCGATTCACTTATCAAATGTGATTGGTGGTGATTACTTCCTAGGATTTATCTCTGCGGTCGCGTTTGCAACGATTTTAGCGGTTGTTTCTGGTTTAACCCTAGCGGGTGCATCAGCAATTTCTCATGATATCTATGCGAATGTTATCAATAAAGAAGCAACAGAAGAGCAAGAAACTAAAGTGGCACGTTACGCAACAATCGTAATCGGTGCTTTAGCCATTATCTTCGGTATTGGTTTTAAAGATCAGAACATCGCGTTCGTAGTTGCCTTGGCATTTACGATTGCTGCTTCTGCTAACTTCCCAGTCTTGATAATGTCAATGTACTGGAAAAATATGACCACACGTGGTGCGGTTATTGGGGGTTGGTTAGGTCTAAGCTCAGCGGTTATTATGGTGTTGTTAGGACCTGTAGTATGGACGCAAATCCTAGAAATGGGTGAAGCGATCGTACCTTATAAGTTCCCAGCTTTATTCACAGTAACGATTGCATTTATCGGTATTTGGTTCTTCTCAATTACAGATAAATCAGCGCGTGCTGCTGAAGATAAAGAAGGTTTTGAAGCTCAGTTTATCCGTTCTCAAACGGGTATTGGCGCTGAAGGTGCATCAGAGCATTAATACGCTGTGATTCATTAAGAGTGATGTTTCATTCTTAAGCCTAAATCGCTGACAAAGCGATTCAAATAAAAAGGGACGGTTACTTTGTAACCGTCCCTTTTTTTATGTGTAAAATAAATGAATGATTCATTTCCCAATAAATGAGTGGAGTTTATGGCGCTAGAACAGCAAGCAGAGTTTTTACAACAGATTCCGCCTTTCGAATTAATTGATTCTAAGGTGCTTCGGCAGGCGGCATTGAGTATGGATGTGGTCTATTTTCAGGCAGGTGAATTCGTGCCACTGCAAGAAGCTAGTGAGTCGATTCACCAGGGCGATAAGCTATCAGCTCTCTACTTTGTTATTAAGGGGGTCGTCGCCGAAGAGTCGAAAGAGTTGGTGGTTGGTCGATACAGTGTTCGAGGTTATTTTGGTGAGCGAAATATACTCTTAACTCAGCAAGTTTCATCAGTACCAGCAGCACCACCACACAATAAAACAAATTCGACAGATTCCGTCTTTAGGGTCTTAGAAGAGGCAATCTTATATCGTATGCCCGCCAATGTGTTTTTGGAGTTGCTTGATGGCAATGAGGATTTTAAACAGCACTTTAATGCCAGTATTGTCGAAAAATTAAACGCTTTACATAATACGGTACAAACGACAACCTCGACTGAAGTGATGATGGATACAGTCTGTTCTGCACCAGTTCAGCCATTGGTTATGGTTTCGGGTCAACAGACCTTACAGGACGCTATTCAGAAGATGGTTGAAAATAAAACCGATGCTTGTATCGTGGCTTTAAGCTCAACTACGTTGGAACTTATTGAGTCTATTAGTCCTCAGGCCAAAAAACCTGACTATGGAATTATTACCTCAACCGATATTCTTAGATTGATTGCCGCAAACCAAACTGAATTGTTGCACCAATCCTTGAACGATTCTGGGCTCACTAATTCTCCTTTACAGACCGTGCATGAGTTTGATTATCTCTTTAATGCTTTATTGAAAATGACCCGTTTTCAGATAGATCGTTTGGTGGTTAGAAGTGATGCAGGCCTGGTCGGTTTTTTGCACCTAAAAGATTTGATGAGTCTGTTTGCGAATCAATCGGGCTTGGCTTTGTTGAAGGTGGATCAGGCCGAATCAGTCAATGATTTACAAGCGGTGGCGTTGCAAGTCGATCAGTTAGTTGAGAACTTGAATCGTAAAGGCATTAAAACCCATTATATTGCCAAGTTGGTCAATGAATTACATCGAAAAATGATTCAAAAGTTATTGACCTTGTTGCTGCCAGAAGCATTGCAATCCCAAGTCTGTTTGTTGGTGATGGGCAGTGAAGGGCGTTCAGAGCAAGTGCTGCGAACAGATCAGGATAATGCTTTAATGTTTGCGGATGATTTGTCAGAACAGGCGCAACAAGCGTTGGCTGAGTTTGCCAAGGATTTTACGCAGGCGATGATTACCATTGGTTTTCCTGCTTGTCCGGGTAACATCATGCTTTCCAACCCAATGTGGCGTCAATCGGTGAGTCAGTTTTCAGAACAGCTTCGTCTCTGGTTTGATCAGCCAACGCACGACAGTTTTATGTATATAGCTATTTTATTTGATGCCGAGATGATTCACGGCAATGCGGATTGGTTGTTCACTATCAAGCATAAGTTACAACAACGCATGGCCGATAATCCTATTTTTTTAAGACATTTCGCTAAGGCGGTACTTCAGTTTGAGACTCCGGTGAGCTTTTTTGGCGGTTTACGCACTGAGAAATCGTCAGGCACAGAGTGCATAGAGATTAAAAAAGGCGGTATTTTTCCAATCGTCCATGGTGTACGTTGTTACGCATTGGAAAAAAATATTCAACCCACTAATACACATTGGCGAATTAAGGCGTTGATGGATTTAGGTGTGTTTGAGGAAAGCTTTGGCATAGAGCTGGGTGAAACTCTGAATTTTTTAAATACACTGCGTTTGGAATCTATGTTGAGACAAGTAACTCATATTAATAGTGATGATGATAGTACGAATACTACGTCACCTGCAGTGCCGGATAATTATGTTGATGTTGGCAGTTTGTCACATTTACAGCAAGATTTATTAAAACAATCCTTGAATGTCGTTGAAAGCTTTAAAAAACGGGTCATGCAGCACTTTAAGTTACATGAGGTGTTGTAAGTGTTAACGGGGATAAAACTGTGGCTGACTAACCACCAAAAGCGTAAGTTAAAACGGCCCGAGTTTGATTTTATATTCAAACAGGAAGAGCCTGGCTGTTATGTCTGTTTTGATTGTGAGACCACCGGGTTAGATCCTAAAAAAGATAAGATTGTGTCGTTGAGCGCGATTAAAATCAAAGGTAATCAAATCCTAACCAGTTTAAGTTTAAATTTACTCATTGAGCAAAATTCTCTGATAGCGCCCGATAGTATTGTCGTACACCATATCCGCAATGTTGATGTAGTTGAGCGTGAGACGAGTTCCGTGATGTTAATGACTGAAAAACAGGCTGTAGAAACCTTTTTACGCTTTATACAGGGATCGACGCTAGTAGGTTACTATTTAGAGTTTGATGTCGCTATGGTTAATCAAGTGATTAAACCTTGGTTGGGCGTTCGATTGCCGAATAAGCAAATTGAAGTCTCGGAGCTTTATTATGATTGGGTTGTGCGGCTTGCCAAGCGTTCGGGTCAGCAAGGTCTCCAGCAGTCTAATATTGATTTAACCTTTGATAAAATTTTGCATAAACTCAATTTACCTAACATCGGTCAGCATGACGCATTTAGTGATGCTCTGATGACGGCTTTGATTTTTGTTAAATTACAACAAGATAGCATTTAATAGTGCCAGCCATCTAATAATAAATTAAAGGTGAGAGCATTGACAAAACGTTGGTTTTAGGTATAATTCACGCAGCTTTTTTAAAAAAAATTATTGAGCGCGGTTTTGAACGAAGGAACCGCGGCTCAAATTTTAAAAAAACCCCGTCTTTACGGGGTTTTTTGTTATTTGAATCCAGGGAATGTTTTCTGGAAATGCAGTGGAAGTAACCTTTTGAATTTAGAAGAAAAATTAGAAAACTTGTTAAAGCCTACGATTGAATCAATGGGCTTTGAATTGTGGGGCTTTGAATACCTGCCTGCCGGTCGTCATTCGATTTTAAGAATCTTTGTCGAAAAGCCAGATATGGGTATTACGGTAGATGATTGTGCGGCGGTAAGTCGTCAAGTTAGTGCTATTATGGATGTTGAAGACCCAATTAGCAGTGCTTATATGCTTGAGGTCTCTTCTCCAGGAATGGATCGCTTATTATTTAAGCCAGAGCAGTATGAACTTTATCTGAATAAGCCGATTCAGGTCAGAACCGCAGTCGGTGTACTGGGTCGCAGAAAGTTTAAAGGCCCTTTAGTATTGGTAAACGATACGATGATTGGTATTGAGATTGATGGTGAGTTATATGAAATCACTTACGACATCATTGATAAGGCCAGTGTGGTCGCAGAATTTTAAGCGGATTCGTTAATTCGAATTCGGTTTGTAATAGTTTATAAAAATCAGTTTATAGAAATATTAGGACGTTGACAGATGAGTAAAGAAGTTTTAGCCGTCGTAGAAATCATGGCGAATGAAAAAGGCGTTGATAAAGAAATTATTTTTGACGCAATCGAAACCGCTTTAGCAACCGCAACACGCAGAAGCAATGACGATGAGATTGATGCTCGCGTTGAAATTGACCGTATTACGGGTGATTACTCAACATTCCGTCGTTGGGAAGTGATTGAAGATGCCACGGCAATTGAAGATAATGTGGGCTGGTATATTCGTGAAATGGATGCGATTGATGAAGATCCTAACATCCAAATCGGTGAATTTATCGAAGAGTCAATGGAATCTATTGAGTTTGGACGTATTGGTGCGCAAACGGCCAAGCAAGTGATTATTCAAAAAATTCGTGAAGCAGAGCGTAAGAAGGTTGTAGAAGTTTATTCGAAGCGTATCGGTGAAATTATTACAGGTCAGGTTAAGCGTATTGAACGTGGCGATGTTATTTTAGATTTAGGTGATAACGTTGATGCCGTGATTCCACGTAATCAACTGATTGCTCGTGAAAACTTTCGTATGGGTGATCGTGTTCGTGCTTACTTGCAAGAAGTAAGCTTCCGTCCTCGTGGCCCACAGTTAATTATGTCCCGTGCTTGTAAAGAGATGTTGACAGAGTTGTTCAAGATTGAGGTGCCTGAAATTGGTGACGATCTGATTGATATCATGGGTTGTGCTCGTGATGTTGGATTCCGTGCTAAAGTTTCTGTGCGTGCAAATGACCCACGTTTAGATCCGATTGGAGCTTGTGTTGGTATGCGTGGTTCACGTGTTCAATCCGTTACTAATGAGATTGCTGGTGAGCGTATCGATATTATCCTTTGGGATCCTAATGATGCACAGTATGTTATTAACGCGATGGCGCCAGCTGAAGTATTATCGATTATGGTTGATGAAGATAAGCACACCATGGATCTTTCAGTAGATGATGAACAGCTTTCTCAAGCGATTGGTAAAAATGGCCAAAACATCCGTTTAGCCAGTGAATTGACAGGCTGGGAATTGAACGTCATGACTCAAACAGAGATGAATGAGAAACATGATGTTGAATCTAAAGATCAGATTGAAATTTTTGTTAATGCATTAGATATTGATGAAGAAATGGCGGACGTCTTAGTTGGCGAAGGTTTTGCAACGCTTGAAGAAATAGCTTACGTTCCTGCGAATGAAATGCTACAAATTGATGGTTTTGATGAAGATATCGTTGCAGAGCTTAAACAGCGTGCAAAAGATGCCTTGTTAACGAAAGCGATTGCTGATGAAGAAAAAATCGCATTAGCTGAGCCAGCAGAAGACCTTCTTAGTTTAGAAGGCATGACCGAAGATATGGCTAAGCAATTAGCCAGTAACGGTATCATTACACAAGAAGATTTAGCAGAATTAGGCACCGATGAAGTGCTTGAGTTCTTAGAACTAGATGAAGCAACGGCTGGAGAATTAATTCTTAAAGCACGTGCTCCATGGTTCGAAGAATAAAAGGGAGAGACTCAATGAAAGATGTATCAATAAAAGAATTTTCGGAAAAACTCGACCTTTCTGTAGATAAGTTATTAACACAGATAGACGCTTCAGGAATCAAAGGCAAAAAAGCTGGCGATTCAATCAATGATGATGAAAAAGTTCAACTTTTAGGTTATCTAAAAGGGTTGCACGGCGAAGAGGGCGAAGCTCCTAAGAAGGTGACGTTACGTCGTACGCAGACAATGAACCTTTCGGCTGGTTCAGGACGTGATAAACGTAATGTTAAAGTTGAAGTTCGTAAAAAACGCACTTACGTTAAAAAAGAAGACTCGGCAGAAGTGCCTGTTGTTGAAGAGGTTACTGCTCCGGTTGAAGCGACTGTTGAGACTAAGGTTGAGACCGTTGTTGAAACGAAGGTTGAAGCAGCAGTAGAAACTAAAGTGACAGAAGCGTCATCAGCACCTAAATCTGGTGCTAAGCCACAGCCAGTTAGAATGCCTTCAAGACCTGTGGTCGTTGCGAAAGCGCCTCCGGCTAAAACAGCTCAAGATCAAAAACATAACGAAACACGTAAAGTAAATGATGGCGCTGATGCTCCGAAAGCAACGGTTAAAAAGCCACCTGGTCGTGGTGCGCCTACTGGTCGTGGCGCTCCAGCTAATCGTGCACCTGCTGGTCGCGGTGGGCCTCCAGGTGGAGGTAATCGTCGTCCGCAACGTGGTGGCCGTAAAGGCGGACGTAAAGCACAGCGTGCTCCGTTGCAGATGGATAACGAACATGGTTTCCAACAGCCTACTGAAGTCATTATTAGAGATGTACAGGTTCCAGAAAGTATCTCTTTGTCAGCATTAGCTGAAAAAATGTCGATTAAAACCGGTGAAGTCATTAAATTCATGATGATGGAGCTTGGCACAATGGCCACCATCAACCAGATCTTAGATCAAGAAACAGCAATGTTGATTGTTGAAGAAATGGGTCATAAAGCGTTCGCATTTAACGAAGTAACTGTTGAAGATGAAGTTGTTAACCAAGAGTATCATGGTGCAACGGTTAAGCGTTCTCCTGTTGTTACAATTATGGGTCACGTTGATCACGGTAAAACGTCACTACTGGATTACATTCGTAAAGCAAAAGTTGCACACGGTGAAGCGGGTGGTATTACTCAGCATATCGGTGCATACCATGTAGATACAGATAAGGGTGGTGTTACCTTTATCGATACTCCGGGTCACGCAGCCTTTACGGCAATGCGTGCTCGTGGTGCGGACATCACGGATGTTGTTGTTATCGTGGTTGCTGCGGATGATGGTGTTATGCCTCAGACGCGTGAAGCAATTCAACACGCTAAAGCATCTGGTGTTGGAATGGTAATTGCCGTCAATAAGATGGATAAAGAAGCGGCCAATATGGATCGCGTCATGCAAGAGTTAGTGGCTGAAGAAGTCATTCCTGAATCATGGGGTGGTGACGTCCAGTTTATACCTGTTTCGGCTAAGACTGGGTTAGGGATTGATGAACTATTAGATGCAATCTCTTTACAGTCTGAAATGCTGGAACTTGAAGCGCCAATTGAAGGTCCTGCTAAGGGTGTGGTTGTAGAATCGCGTCTTGAGAAAGGACGTGGTACGGTTGCAACGATTTTAGTTCAGTCAGGTACTGTTAAAAAAGGTGATATCGTTCTTTGTGGTATGGAGTACGGACGTGTTCGTGCTTTGATTAACGATTCTGGTAAGACAGTATTGGAAGCAGGACCTTCTATTCCGGTTGAGCTACTAGGTCTTTCTGGTGTACCAGTTGCCGGTGACGAAATGATTACCGTAGAAAACGAGCGTAAAGCACGTGAAGCAGCTTCATTCCGTCAAGGTAAGTTCAAAGAGTTGAAAATCGCTCGTCAGCAAAAGTCTAAGTTGGAAAATATGTTCAACAAGATGGCTGAAGGCGATATGCAGCACGTTAATATCATCCTTAAAGCGGATGTACAAGGTTCTATCCAGGCGATTACGGATGCACTTGTTAAGCTTTCAAATGATGAAATTAAGGTAAATGTAATCTCATCTGGTGTTGGTGGAATCTCTGAAACGGATGCGAACTTGGCGATTGCTTCAGAAGCGCTTATCTTTGGTTTCAACGTGCGTGCTGATGTGGCTTCTAAGCGAATCATTGATAGCGAAGGTATTGGCCTAAAATACTACAGCATTATTTATGAAATCGTTGATGATGTGAGAAGTGTTGTTGAAGGTAAATTAGCCCCTGAAATCCGCGAGAATATCGTCGGTATTGCAGATGTTCGTGAAGTCTTTAAAGCACCAAAAATTGGCTTAATCGCTGGTTGTATGATTACAGAAGGTACGGTTAAACGTAACAACCCAATTCGTGTACTACGTGAAAACGTGGTTATCTATGAAGGTAATCTGGAGTCGCTACGTCGCTTTAAGGATGATGCTCAAGAAGTTAACAAAGGTATGGAATGTGGTATCGGTGTTAAAGATTACAACGACGTTCAAGTTGGTGATCAGATTGAGTGTTTCGAACGTGTTGAAGTTAAGCGTACTTTAGCTTAATCATCCTCACTATCAGCCTATTCAAAGTGACCACACCCCGCAAGGGGGTATAAAGGCCTGGTTACTTTTAGTTGGCTGGCATCAAAAATGCCCCACTTGGGGCATTTTGTATTTTAAAGAGAATCAAATATGAGTAATCAAGCAGTGAGTCGTCCTACTAGGGTCGCTCAAGAAATCAGACGAACTTTATCGCAGTTATTAGTGCGTGAAGTGAAAGATCCACGCTTTCAAAGAATCAATATTACTGATTGTAAAATCAGTAAAGATTTAAGTATCGTGCGTGTCCATTTTGCATTGATTGGCTTTAATGAAGCCGATCCTGAAGTCAAAGACACTTTAGATGCATTAGAAAAAGCCAAAGGCTTCTTTAGAAGTGAATTAGGTAAAAGGTTACGTTTACGTATCGTGCCGGATGTTCGATTCTTTTATGACTCTGTTCCTGAGCATGCTCAGCATATGGAAGAATTAATTAAAAAGGCTCTGAATTCGTAAATGGCTCAGTTCAAACATCCTCCTAAAAAACACATCAACGGTATCGTTTTACTAAATAAGCCGGTTGGTGTCTCTTCAAATGGCATTCTACAGCGTGTGATGCGTATTTTTAGAGCCAAGAAAGGCGGGCATACCGGGGCTTTAGATCCTTTTGCGACCGGACTGTTACCAATCTGTTTGGGGGAAGCAACCAAGATTTCTGGGTTGCTGTTAGACTCGGATAAGCGTTATACAGCAACACTAAAACTTGGTCAGCAAAGTGATACCGGTGATACTGAAGGTGAAATCATTAAAGAGTTGGCTGTGCCCGCTTTAACAAGTGAATTTATCGAGACTGTTTTTGAGCAATTTAAAGGTGCTATTGAACAGGTTCCGCCAATGTATTCCGCCTTAAAACATCAAGGTAAGCCATTGTATTTTTATGCTCGCCAAGGCATTGAAATTGAACGTCCTGCGCGTCCAATTACGATAAAAGAGTTGAATCTTATCTCTTTTACTGAAAATGAAGTCGTGTTCGATGTGCTGTGTACCAAAGGCACTTACGTCAGAACTTTAGGCGAAGATATTGCATTAGCGATGGGAACCGTTGGGCATTTGATTGCCTTGCATCGTACCCAAACTGGTGACCTAAAGGGCGACGATATGTTGACCTTTGAAGAGATTGAAATTCAGCAGAAGGCCTGTATTAACCCGATTGATATTGCATTAACGCATTTACAACGAATGGACTTAAATTCTGAGGAAGTAGATTTGATTCAACATGGTCAAATGTTGGCTTATCCAAAACCAGAAGGCGAGTTGGTTCGTTTATATGATAACAGTGAATGCTTTGCGGTTGGTGAGTGGTCAGATAAGAAACAGATGCTTAAAGCCAAGCGGGTTTTTAATTTACACCTGGCGAAAGAGCAACAACAACTCGATGCACTGGAAGCTTTAAACGCCGAAATAATCGACACCAAGCAGGCTGTCATAAAGGAAAGCTCTTAATGCGTTTTCAGCAAGCGGATGGTATCTTGGATTTACGCTCTGCCGAGGATTACCAGGCAGGACATCTTAAAGATTCTACTTGGTTAACTTGGTTAGACCTGCCTGATTGCTTAAATGCGTTACCGGCTACATTTTCTGAATCACCTGCCAAACTATTTCTGGTAGGTGATAAAGCAGAGATTGAAGCCGCCAGTGTTTTTCTCGACTCTAAAGGCTACGAGGTTAATGGCTCTTTAGTGATTGAGAGTCCAGATGCCATGTTAGGCTGGGCTACACAATTACCAGGCCTGGTCGTTTCTGGCAAAGAGTCTAAAAACTTATGGTCGCCAAGCCCTTTAGTTAAAGAGTTCATGGAGCAGCTTGATTTTGCCCCTAAAACATTGAAACCTCGTCCTAACGCCTTAGATTTAGGCTGTGGTGGTGGTCGCGATTCTGTGTTTTTAGCGTCTTTGGGTTGGCAAGTCACTGGTATCGATCAAGAAGCACGTGTTTTGAAGCGCGCAAAGCAGCTTGCCAATAAATCAGGTGCATCCGTTAAGTTTAAGTGTTGTGATTTAAAGAAAGACGGCTGCTTTCCAGAAACTCAGTTTGACTTGGTCACTGTCGTTCGATATTTAAATCGAGATTTATTCACTCAGATTAAGACCGCTATAAAACCAGGCGGTTACATTGTCTATCAAACCTTTAGTAGTGGTGCAGAAGTCTTTGGTTCACCTAAGAACCCTAATTTTATATTGCAAGAAGGTGAGTTGAGTGAAGTTTTTGCCGGTTATCGAATTATTGTTGATAGAATAGACAGATTAGAAGATGGTCGCCCAATAGCGTCCTTTATAGCTCAAAAACAAGCGGATAGTGAATAACACCTAACGCTGTTTTTTTAAGGAGATAAAATGATTTCAATGACAGACAAAGAGTTATTTAACTTTTTTCAAACACACTCAATCTGTGAGTCGCTTACTCTAACAGAGATTGACAAGTTAATGGCTTACTTGCAAGAGAAGTCTTATGAAGGTGGTGAGGTTATTTCTGATGCAGGCGAGATTGGTGAAGCGCTTGGTTTTATTATCGCCGGTAAGGTTCAGTTTACAGCGGCCGATGAACCTGACAATGCCGTCGGTAAACAAACGGTAGGTAATCTAATCGGTGAAATGTCTTTCTTTGACCGTAAGCCACGCAATTTAAGAATGAGTGCGAGCAAAAAAGGTGCACAGTTTTTAGTGCTGACGCGTGCTATGTATGATCGTCTAAAAGTAGAAGAGCCGTATATCGCGGTGAATATCCTTGAGAATGCGATTGTTAGTTTGGATCACCTTGTTCGCCATATGGGTGACGACATATCAGCCCTAGGGCATTACGTACACGGTTTCGGAAAGCGCTAAAAAATCGTTCAGATTGACCCTAAAGTAGCCATCTCTGCGTTGATAAATGGACGTTTACACTTGTAAACTCACATTTATCTGCCTTGACCTGATTTACTTTAGGTCCAATCGGAATCGATTTTAATGTTTCGGCCATCTCTGCGTTGGGAAGTCGTTGCTTACGTTTGTAAGCGCCTTGTTCCTGCCTTGAACTGACTCGATTTTAGCGGCGATCTGAACTGAAAATACGATTATGCATAAGTTCTAAAAACGCCTTTCATTGGTTTCTGATGAAAGGCGTTTGTGTTTGTGGTTAAAATCAGTATAATACGTGGGTTCGTTCCTATCATCGGTTGTGGAAACGAACTTTATTTAAAACCGATATGGAGAAAGTAGTATGTTTAACGCAGAAGTTAAAGCAAAAATCGTTGAAGAATTTAAGACTAAAGAAGGCGATACAGGTTCACCAGAAGTTCAAATTGCACTTTTGACTGCACGTATCAAGTACCTAACTGAGCATTTCAAGACTCACATACATGATAACCATTCTCGTACTGGTTTATTACGTTTAGTTAGTCGTCGTCGTAAGCTTTTGGATTATATCCATAGAAAAGACGGTCAGCGTTATTTAGAAATCCTTAAGCGTCTTGGTTTACGTAAGTAATCAAAACGGTTGGATTAAAAAAAGCCCTCGAAAGAGGGTTTTTTTGTGCCCAAATTTCATCAAAAACTGCTCAAATGACCTAGAAGATTTAACAATAAAGAGTAGAATGGCTAGCAGTCTTTTGGACTTAAAAAATTGAAGCGAAAAGGTGACTGGGCGAGGGTAGAGTTTAGTGGTTTTGTAGGGTAATAGTGAACTATTGCTCAAAGAATCAATGAAATCTGCACCGCTCAGACGCTTTTGCAGCCAATTTCACTTTAAGCCCGATAGGCTGTTAAGTTAAATTCAGCAATGAATTAACGGCTATTTACGCATATTATTTTTGTCTGCAAACCAATTGAACCTGAATCCCTAAGTTAACCAGGCCTGGTCAAAACCAGCGGTGACTCAATTTGATTAATTTAGGGATTCAGGTTTCAGTCAATCAGTTGTAAATAGTCGATTGAATAAATGAAACCGATAAAAAATTAAAGGAATATCCATGGCTAAGATTACCAAGTCATTCCAGTACGGAAACCATGAAGTTACACTAGAAACTGGTGAAATCGCTCGTCAAGCAGACGGTGCAGTTATGATCGGAATGGGAAATACCCGAATTCTAGTGACTGTTGTAGCTGTTAAAACAGCCAAAGAAGGTCAAGAGTTCTTCCCTTTGACGGTTAACTATCAAGAGAAAGCCTATTCGGCAGGGAAAATTCCGGGTGGTTTCTTAAAGCGTGAAGCGCGTCCTTCTGACAAGGAAACGTTAACGTCGCGTTTGATTGACCGTCCTATTCGTCCTTTGTTCCCTAAGGGATTCAAAAACGAAGTGCAGGTTATTGCGCAAGTGGTTGCCTTAGACCCTGAAGTAGGAACTGAAGTTGCTGCGATGCTAGGAACGTCTGCGGCATTAGCCGTCTCTGGTGTTCCTTTTGCAGGTCCACTAGGTGCTGCGATTGTCGGTTACCGTAATGATGAGTATTTATTGAACCCGTCACCAGAAAACCTTCAAATATCTGACTTAGAATTAAGTGTTGCCGGTACGGCGGATGCGGTTCTAATGGTTGAGTCGGAAGCGGCAGAGCTTTCTGAAGAGATCATGTTAGGTGCAGTCATGTTTGGTCATGCGCAGATGCAAGTTGCGATTAGTGCAATTGCCGAATTTGCTGCTGAAGTCGGTAAACCAGTGTGGGATTGGCAAGCGCAAGCAACCAATGTTGATTTGGAGTCTGCTGTATACGATTTAGTACGTCCTGAAGTAGAAGTCGCTTATAGCACTGCGGACAAAATGGATCGTAATACTGTATTAGATGCCGCTAAAGCCAGAGCGATGGAAGTCTTAACGGATTCTGAAAGCAATCCAACTGGCTTCGCAGCGAAAGACATTCATAACGCCTTTGGTAAACTTCAAAAAGAGATTGTTCGTGGTCGTGTTATTGCTGGTGAGCCGCGTATTGATGGTCGTGATACCAAAACCGTTCGTCAAGTTACTTGTCGTGTCGGTGTACTGCCTCAGGTGCATGGTTCAGCGCTATTCACTCGTGGTGAAACGCAAGCATTGGTTGTCACTACGCTTGGAACGGAAAGAGACGCTAAGATTGTTGATGATCTAGCCGGTTCTTACCAAGATCGTTTCATGTTGCACTATAACTTTCCTCCGTTCTCAGTAGGTGAGTGTGGTCGTGTTGGTATGCCTGGTCGTCGTGAGATTGGTCATGGTATGTTGGCTCGTCGTGGTGTTGCTGCTTTACTACCAACCGCTGAAGAGTTCCCGTACACCATTCGTGTCGTATCTGAAATCACTGAATCTAACGGTTCAAGTTCAATGGCATCGGTTTGTGGTACTTCAATGTCATTGATGCACGCAGGTGTGCCAATTGCAGCGCCTATCGCGGGTATTGCGATGGGTCTGATTAAAGAAGAGGCTGGTTTTGCAGTATTGTCTGATATCTTAGGTGACGAAGATTACCTAGGCGACATGGACTTTAAAGTGGCTGGTACAGAGCAAGGTGTTACGGCTTTACAGATGGATATCAAAATCACCGGTATCACTGAAGAGATTATGCATCTCGCATTAGATCAAGCTAAAGCAGGTCGTTTGACGATCTTAGAGTCTATGGCTGAAGCGATTAGTACTTCTAATACAGGTGTTGCAACCACAGCGCCTCGTTTCTTTATGGTGAAAGTTAAGCCTGAGAAAGTACGTGAAATCATTGGTAAAGGTGGCGCGACGATTCGTTCGATTACCGAAGAAACCGGTTGTGTCATTGAAATTGATGACGAAGGTAACGTTAAAATTGCTGCAAAAGATGATGAATCTGCTAATGCCGCTAAAGCGCGTATCGCTGAACTTACGGTTGAGCCTGAAATCGGCGCAACCTACGATGCAGTTGTTAAGAAGATTGTTGATTTCGGTGCATTTGTTGCCTATATGCCTGGTCGTGAAGGCCTAGTTCACGTTTCTCAGATTGCTGATGAGCGTGTAGAAAACGTTGAAGATTACCTGAAAGAAGGTCAAGAGATTCGCGTTAAGCTAACGGAAGTTGATAAGCAAGGACGAGTCAAACTTTCAATGAAAGAAGCAGATAAATAATTTTTAGCGTTCATATCACCTTTCAAACAGCCCATTTCTGCGTTAAAAAATGGACGTGTACAATTTACACTCTCATTTTTCGCCTTGAACTGAACTGTTTTAGAGGCAATCTGAATCGCTAAAAAGCGATGATGAGGCCATTTAATAATGGCCTTTTTTATAGTTGAATTATTAATTTTTACACCCATTAATTAAAGATAATCTAAATTCTTTACAGAGTTTTTTGCATAAAAATTTTACTTAGGAATTCAATTCTAAAGCTGAATTAATACGCAAAGCACTCTGCAACCGTCTTACTAAAATTGGAAGAATACATGTCTAAAGCGCATCCAGCATTTGAATACATTGGTCAACATACAATCGATTCTTTGAATCTAACGGTAGAGCATTATCAGCATAAAGTGACGGGTGCAACGCACTATCACTTGGCGGCAGATGATCCACAGAATGTCTTTTTAGTGGCCCTAAGAACCGTACCAATGGACTCAACAGGTGTGGCGCATATCTTAGAGCATACTACGTTGTGTGGCAGTGAGAAATATCCTGTGCGTGACCCGTTCTTTATGATGATTCGTCGTTCTCTAAACACCTTTATGAATGCGTTTACCTCCAGTGATTGGACGGCTTATCCGTTTGCGACTGAGAATAGAAAGGACTTTAAAAATCTATTGCAAGTCTATATGGATGCAGTATTTTTCCCGAAACTAGATGTTTTAGACTTCGCGCAAGAAGGTCACCGTTTTGAATTTGAAGAGATGACCAATTCAGAATCGCCTTTAACTTATAAAGGAGTGGTTTTTAATGAGATGAAGGGCGCGATGAGTTCGCCTATCTCGACTTTGTGGCAGGCTTTTTCGGCGGAGTTATATCCAACCAATACCTATCACTATAACAGTGGTGGTGAGCCGGAAGACATTCCTGATTTAACGCATCAGCAGTTGGTTGATTTCCACAAAAATCATTATCATCCATCAAATTCAGTCTTTATGACTTACGGCGATATTCCGGCTCTGCAACATCAGACTGATTTTGAAACCTTGGCATTGGCTTCTTTTAAAGACACGGTTAAGCAAGTGCATGTGGGTATTGAGCAACGCATGACTCAACCTAAAATCGTCAATGCCTCTTATGCGTTAGATGAAGAAGACGTTCAAAGCAAAACGCACATTGTCTTGGGTTGGTTACTCGGTGAGAACAAAGATCCTATTGAAGTCTTAAAAGGTCACTTGTTGTCTGCGGTGTTACTGGATAACAGTGCCTCGCCATTACGTATGGCATTAGAGGACTGTGAATTTTCGACAGCGCCTTCGCCATTGTGTGGTTTTGAAGAGTCGAATAAAGAGATGGCATTTGTCGTTGGTGTACAAGGTTCGGAAACCGAACATGCGCAAGCCGTAGAAGATTTGATTTTGAATGAACTGCAACGCATTATCGATGAGGGTGTTGAGCAATCGCAAGTGGATGCGATGTTACATCAACTAGAGCTTTCTCAACGTGAAGTTGGTGGTGATAGCTATCCGTATGGCTTGCAGTTGATTCTGCACTCTTTGCCTGGCGCACTGCATGAAGGTGATCCGATTGCATTATTAGACACGGATCAAGCGCTTAAGACATTAGAAGCAGAAGTTAAAGACCCGCAGTTTATACCAGGCCTGGTCAAGTCACTGTTATTGGATAATCCGCATCGAGTGCGTTTAACCATGCAGCCAGATACCGAGTTATCGGCCAAAAAAGACCAAGCAGAAAAAGATAAATTAGCCGCCATTCAAGCCAAATTAACCGATGCCGAAAAACAGGCCATTATTGATCAAGCGGTGGCGTTAGACAAACGTCAGGCAGAGATTGATGACCCTGATATTTTGCCAGAAGTGACTAAGGACGATATTCCAGAAACCATTAAAAGTTATAAAGCTGAACATTCAATGGTCGGCGCAGTGCCAGTGACCAGTTATGAGTGCGGCAGTAACGGCATTACCTATGAGCAGGTGATTATTGATCTACCGGCTTTGACCGATTCTGAAAAAGCCTTAATGCCTTTATTCAATAGCTGTTTCACAGAAGTCGGCAGTGGCGGTCGTGACTATCTTGAAACCCAGTCGCATCATGCTGAAATTTCTGGTGGCATCTCGGCGCGTTCATCCGTGCACTCTAAGTTACAAGCACCTGATAGCTGTCACAGCCACTTTATCTTGTCTTCTAAGGCATTGAACAGCAATCAGGCCGCAATGGCGGGATTGATTGAAGAAACGCTGTATACCGCGCGTTTTGATGAAACGGCGCGTCTAAAAGATTTAATCGGTCAAATCCGCGCTTCTGTCGATCATGGCATTACTGGTAATGGTCATGGTTTAGCTATGATGGCGGCGACGCAAAACTTTACCCCAGCGGCACAATGGAACTTCCAACGTTCTGGTTTCGCGGGTATTCAGTACATCAAAACCTTAAATGATGATTTACAGGCATCAGATGAAGCACTTGAAAGCTTTGCAGAGGGTTTAGATGACATTAAAACCAAGCTTTGCAAAGCCCCTAAGCAAGCCTTGGTGATTAGTGATGAAGCCGGTCTATCGAGTGCTTTCAGTGGTTTAGAAAAACAGTGGCCAGCGCTGAGCATGTCGAGCACCGAAGATACGCAGCTTGCCATTAAAGCGACGCAACAACCAATCAATCAGGCCTGGGTCACCAGCACGCAAGTGAACTTCTGCGCTATGGCTTATCCAGCCGTCATGGCCGACCATGAAGATGCCCCTAAACTGGCCGTATTAGGTGCCTGTTTACGTAATGGTTTCTTGCACTCCATTATTCGTGAGAAGGGTGGCGCTTACGGTGGTGGTGCAAGCTATAACTCCGAAGCCAGCGCGTTTGTCTTCTACTCTTACCGTGATCCACGCCTATTAGAAACCTATGAAGATTTCAAACTGGCGAAAGATTGGTTAATGAGTTCAGAAGCGACGCAAGCGAAAGTCGATGAAGCGATTCTGAATGTTATCAGTGCCATGGATAAGCCAGGTTCACCGTCAGGTGAAGTCAAAAAGGCCTTCTACCAAGGTTTGTATGGCCGTACTTTAGACGTGCGTATGGCTTACCGTCATGGTGTGATTTCAACGACGCTAGATGACTTACGTGTTGTGGCAGATCGTTATCTAAGTAGCGATAATGCTTCTTCGGTAGTCTTAACGAATGCCGGTGGTGCTGAGTTATTGGCAGACACTGATTTTGAAATCATTACGCTTTAATTTTTGCTGTCTTAATAACGGATAAAACATGCCTCATATCATTATTGAATACAGCCAAGACAGCCTTCCATCGACCAAACTGAAAAGTTGGGTGGATGGGGCATTTGAAGCGGTTAAAGCAACGGGTTTGTTTAATACAGACAATATCAAGGTGCGCGCGCATCCGGTGATGGATTATCGTTTGGGTTTGCCTAATTCTGGTTTTATACACGTGATGTGCCGAATTCACTCTGGTAAAATGGATGTTCAAAAACTGTTACTTAGCCAGAGTTTATTGGTCTCATTACAAAACGGTTTAAGCGAAGCAGTCGTGATTACGGTAGAAGTGGTTGAGATGGATGAAATGAGTTATTCTAAAAAAGTGTTGTCTATTTAAGGCGGGGGTTTTGAGGCTGAAATTTAATTCGAGATTCGGTCAGTTCGCCAAATCGTCCAAAGTAAAAAGGGGAACTATATTCCCCTTTTTTATGTCTGCTCTTTACTCAATAAATTACTCAATAAAGACCAAGTACTGTAACTTCCACAAATCAAACAATAGTTTGATATTCCCTTCATTGTCGCCCGATAACATCAGCTCATCTTGCGTTAGGTAAGATTGGTTGGCTAACTTCGCGATAAAGTCATTGCTCGCCCCAAAAGTGTCCCAAATCGCGCCATTGATATACAGCAAAGTATTGTCATTGACTTGAGTGTAAGCAAAACGACAAACCGGGTCTTTGACCAGGCCTGGTTCAACTTGCATCGCGCCCATGAAATCTTCAATATCAGGCGTTTCTTCTTCGGTCAGAGGTTCTGGTAGCTGTTGTGCCGCCACTGAGTCGAGTTGAGTCGCAAAACGGCCAAACCAAGTTTTCATCAAGTCTTTATCGTCCAAGACACTTTTCAGTAAGGCTTGAGCCTGTTCACTGGCCGCATCGGTAATTTCACCTGGGTTTAAACCTTCCGTCCAAGTCGGGTCGATATACAGATCTTTAAAACTGCCCATCTCAGATAGGTGGTCGCCAAAGCTATCCCAAAGCTCTTGCCCGCGATAAGTACGGTAACCAATCGAATAGGTCATGCACTCGTCATCCAGCGCCACTCCGTGATGTCCCCATTTAGGCGGAATATACAGGATATCGCCTTTTTCAAAGACAAAGTCATCTTCAATTTTAAAGGTTTCCATCAGACGTAAATCAACGCCTTGAATATAGTTATCGACAGTGCAGTCTTGAGAGGTTAAGGTCCATTGACGTTTACCCGCAGCTTGCAATAAAAACACATCGTAATGATCGAAATGTGGGCCGACATTACCGCCTTTGGTGGCGTAACTGATCATAATGTCGTCAATACGCCAGCGCGGTAAAAAATCAAAGTCATTCAAAATATCAGTGACTTCTGGCACTAAACGATCCATACCTTGAATCAATAGTGTCCAGTTACTGTCCGGCAGACCTTGATAAGTCTCTTCGGTAAACGGACCTTTTAAAAGCTGATAATCCTTTTCGCCATTCTGAATCACAATGCGGCTTTCAACTTCTTCCTCTAAAGACAAACCACCCAGTTCTTCGGCAGATACTGGCGACTCAAAATCAGGCAGGGCGTTACGAATGACTAATGGCTTCTTCTGCCAGAATTCATTCAAAAAGGTTTTTAAATCAGTGTCATTAAATTGAATCATCAGGATTTCTCATTCAAATGGTGTGTTGATAAAACAAATAAAAAACCCACCAAACCTATTTGACCAGGCCTGGTGGGTTTTAAAATCTTTTAAACTAGGATATTAATAGCGCTTCAGATTGCGCTTGAAATGGTGTGAATTCAAGGCAAGAAAAGGGCGCGTACAAGTGTACGCAACCGTTCCTAACGAAGAAGTCGCCCATTTAAGGCGTGAGCTGATTGCTATTAACGACCTTTTAGCATGGTGATTGCTAACTCTATGTTTTTAGCTTGAGAAGCGGCATTACCAATATAAGAACCAGGCGTCATGTCACGCAACTCTTGCTTCGCTTCTTCTGGAAGACCTTCTAGGCTATCGACAAAGTTCTGCATGATCTCTTGATTAACGCGCTGACCACGGGTTAAATCTTTTAGCTTTTCATATGGCTTATCAAACCCGTAACGACGCATCACTGTTTGAATCGCTTCTGCCAATACTTCCCAGTTTCTGTCCAAGTCATCTGCCATCGCTTGCGCGTTCACTTCTAACTTGCTCAAACCTTTCATAGTCGACTGTAAAGAGATAATTGTATGTGCAACACCCACGCCTAGGTTACGTAACACGGTTGAATCCGTTAAGTCACGCTGCCAACGAGAGATAGGTAATTTCATCGCAAGGTGTTCAAAGATGGCGTTCGCCATACCCAAGTTACCTTCAGAGTTTTCGAAATCAATCGGGTTAACCTTATGCGGCATCGCCGAAGAACCGATTTCACCCGCAATGGTTTTTTGCTTGAAGAAACCAACAGAGATATAGCTCCAAACATCACGGTCAAAATCGATGACGATCGTATTGAAACGTGACATAGCGTGGAAGTACTCAGCGATGTAATCATGTGGTTCAATCTGAGTGGTATATGGGTTCCAAAGCAGCCCTAAGCTCTGTACAAATGTTTCTGATAACTCATACCAGTTAACATCAGGGTAAGAGGCCAGGTGAGCATTATAGTTACCCGTCGCACCATTGATTTTACCCATGATCTGCACATTCATTAACTGCTTAGCTTGACGCTGTAAACGGTAAGCAACGTTGGCCCACTCTTTACCCGCCGTCGTTGGAGAAGCAGGCTGACCGTGAGTACGTGCCATCATTGAAATGTCTGCCATCTCAACACTCATCTCAACAACACGGTCAATCAGTTTATCCATCTCAGGAATAATGACAAACTCACGTGCATCTTTAAGCATTAACGCATAAGCCAAGTTATTGATATCTTCAGAAGTACAAGCAAAATGAACAAACTCAGCAATCGCAAGCAGTTCTTCGTTACCCGTAAAATGCTCTTTAATTAGGTATTCAACCGCTTTCACATCGTGGTTAGTCGTACGCTCAATCTCTTTAACGCGCTGCGCCATCTCTAACGTGAACTCATCAACCAACTTAAACAAATGCTGTTCAGCTTCTGAACTTAACTTAGGGATTTCTGGAAAACCAGGGTGGTTCGCCAACATACGCAACCAAAAAACTTCCACCTTAACGCGGTTTTTAATCAAACCAAATTCACTGAAGATGGCTTTAAGATTGTCTAAACGTGGGCCATAACGACCATCCACAGGAGAGATTGCGGTTAATTCTGAAAGTTGCATAGGTGAAGTTCCTTTAGTGATAAAGTGCAGTAAATTTAATGGCGCTTATTATAACGTAAATCTAATGTAAAAACCTTCACGCTTTATGAGACATTTGCATGAATAGGGGGAGGGAGTAAGGTGTGTTCAGCTTTGCCCTTTAGACGTAAGTTAAAAGGGCTCTAATGAGTCAAGTTAACAATATTATAGTCGGTTTGATGTAGTCGAATACAATTAGAGCAGAAGATGGGCTAGCGCACACGCCATGTAACTACAAATCCTCTAAAGGACTGATAACCCCCCGACCACCTTGATTAAGAACATGGGTGTAAATCATGGTTGTCTCTACATTTTTATGACCCAATAACTCCTGAATCGTGCGAATATCGTACCCTGACTCTAGCAAGTGGGTTGCAAAGCTATGGCGTAGAGTGTGTGGAGTGACTTTCTTATGAATTTCCGCCTTAAAAGCGGCTTGTTTAATGGCTCTTTGCAAACTCTGCTCATGCATGTGGTGACGACGTTTAGCACCTGTTCTAGGGTCAGTTGCAATAGATCTACTCGGAAACACAAACTGCCAAGCAAAGGCTTTATTAGCATTCGAGTATTTCCGAGCTAACGCATTTGGAAGATACACTTCTCCGTAGCCATTTTCTAAATCGGTAGAATGAATTCGGTGTGCTTCATTAAGCTGATCCTTTAACAAAGAAGCCGTGCTTTCTGGCAACATCACTCGGCGATCCTTATCGCCTTTACCAGATCGAACCGTAATGGTGTTATAGCCGAAATCAATATCTTGAACCCGTAACCTGACCAGCTCCATTAAACGTAATCCGCAGCCATATAACAACTTAACGTGTAGTTGATGCGAAATAGGGATGTACTCAAATAAACGCTTCACTTCACTTTTAGTCAAAACAACCGGCAAGCGTATCGGTTTTTTTGCACGGGTGACATTTTCAACCCAGGGAGGTTCAATTTGCAACACCTCACGATACATAAACAATAAAGCAGCCAGCGCTTGATTTTGAGTAGAGGCCGCCACCTGTTTATCAACTGCTAAATGGGTTAAGAACTGTTCCATTTCGACCTTGCCCATATCCTTGGGATGGCGCTTATTATGGAAGAAGATAAAACGCTTAATCCAGCCTACGTAAGCCTCTTCGGTTCGTATAGAATAATGCTTAACTCGAATACGCTCACGCACTAAGTCCAAAAAACGAGGTTTATTAACCATGATATATGCCTCCTAAATAACTTCACGAAAACAATTATCTTAATAATAACATTAAGTTAGCTTAGTTAGAAACACTAGATAAAATTATAAAACGGCATTTTTAGGTATGATTGACATACGTAGTCTAACTAGTTTAGGATGTCTAATTATAGTTATATTTTTAGGAGAGAAATAGTTGAGTTGGGAAGTAATAACCGGATATCAAGTGTATCTATAGCTCTATGTGCTCTTGCTTATGCAGTGTGGCAAGGTAAACAGGCTCAACGACATAATAAGCTTTCGTTTAGGCCGCACTTAACTTCATGGTCTCACCAATATTCGGATAAAGGCGTATATGCCGTAGAGCTAATGAATAATGGTTTGGGTCCAGCCATAATAGAAAGCTTTACAGTAAAAATTGATGGAAAGGTCATCTCTGGTGAAGGAACAGAGCCGATTGAAAAAGGCTTAAAGATACTGCTTCCGAATACACAGTACCAATCTCATCAGGCGTATATGGCTAAGGGGTATTCCATGTCCGCAAAAGAAAAGTGCACTATTTTAGCTATTCAGTTCACAGAATCTACGTCACTTAACCAAGAAACTATCGAGCACACTTTTAATCGAGCAGACCTCATTATTAAGTACAAGTCATTTTATGAAGAAGAATTCACATATTCATCCGAAGATGAAAAATCTAACAAATAAATCAAGCGGACGCGATAAATAGCGCGCCGCTTATTAAAGCGTTATGCGAGAAGAAAGCAAGAGTCTAAAGGAGATGTAAAATGAAAATTATTTCTAAAGCGTATATATCTTTATTTGCGTTGATTTTAGTGTCCCTTATTGGTTGTGGGGCGAACACCAGCAAGCCTTCTGATGTAGATACCGTAATTCCGCGATCTGACGTGGATATTGATTCAGCATCGAAGTTTGTTGTTGTCGATCAGAGCGAACCGGCATTTATCGTATTCACAGGTATCCCTGAGGATATCGATAAGGAACAATTCGAGAAGATAAGACTGAAGGTTTCTAGCCGAGAAACATTGACAATGCTTACTTGGCAGCAATTCTTAGAAAGCGTAAACAAATACACGCAATCAGTAATCCTTCAGAAGGATTACCCAAATATCAGGATAGTCGATGGGATAGTGTGTCTCGTAGCTTCGAAACAGGGATCTGGAGCACCATGGGGGCTTACCTGGAACGGTGGTATTGCCCTGACTTTCAATGACTACCAACATGCTAGGCGAACGTATGAATCATACAAGGCAAATCCAGCCGCCTATAGACCAATACAAGATCCGAGAAGAGATCCTGTTAATCCTGGTGGGCATCTTCCGTTCGGCGGATGCAATTGAAGAGCAGTAAAGTACGTGTAGTAGCTTTAAGACAGCATTGAAAATACGCATAACAATGCAAATTCAGGCGGAGTCGCTACCGCTCGCCGTTGATTTGCGTCGTTAGGCCTATAGGGAATGAATCAAAGAGGAGCTCTCATCGTGAATACGAACAGATTGATATTTTCGCTCTTATTTCTTTGTTGTGTATCCGTATTTTCCCCGCAAGCAATGTCTCAACCCGATTGCCAATCTGCTCAATATATAGAGGACCTTAATAACGGCCAACTAAATCGAACTGCCCACATCAAAGGTGATAATGCGATATTGTTCATTGCCCTCGATCCAGCCTTTTCAGCGCCTGAATACGATTATGGGGATCATTATCGGGATGAACATTTTATCGAGTTGATTAATAAAAGTCGTGAATCTCTATATAAGGCAGGTATCGATGAGATTGTGGTATGGAGGCTGCCATTCCGGACAATGGGAGTAGCAGTGGGTTTCAAAGAAGGATGCGCGGTCAGAGGATATGGAGAGCCTGATTTCCATGAGAAACTCATGCTGATGCATAAAGCATTTCTTGAAATATCCAAACACGGCCTAGATGCTCCATCGGCTAGGGATGACATTAAAAAGTTAATTATGGGAAGCCATTATTCACGTATGTATAAAGAGGAGATGATTGATATTGTGATTAATAATCTCCGTCCTTTGGTAGTAAATTCTCTACCTTCCGATCGCAGTGACAATGACAGTAGTCATTTTGAGTGGGAATGAGAATTCACCATATGGCCTAAGAAAAGGGAGCGCTACCTTTAATTTCATACTCTAAAAACGACTCATCTTTTTTTCTTAACGTTTTAATAAGTTCTAAAATCAAAAAAAACCGCAAGAAATAATAATTGGGGTCAGAGTAAAATTAAATTAATTTGACCGACTGAGTATAAAAGATGTTATTTTGAGAGTCTAGAAAGTGTCTAAACTCAAGCATTTATAATGCTTCCCCTTTTAGAATAGGTGTCAAAGCGAACTTTTTTACCCTCATCAGAAAGCACTATCACGATTTAATCACCCTAGCCCTGAACAATGACGGTAACCTTATGACATCCCAAACCTTTAGTTGTAATAGTCCATTACAAGCCATGCTAATCTGGCTAGTTGGACTATGGATAGTCACCGCCATCAATCCTCTGTATCCCCACGACTGGTTGATTGAAAATCTGCTGGTGTTTATTTATGCCACGATGCTGATTGCCAGTTACCGCCGCTTTACTTTTTCCAACCTGTCTTATGCACTGTTTACACTGTTTCTTAGTCTGCATTTAATCGGTGCGCATTACACCTATTCTGAAGTGCCGTTCGGTTTCTGGGTACAATCGTTGTTTGAGCTCGAGCGCAATCATTATGACAGGCTGGTGCACTTCTGTTTTGGTTTGCTGATTGCCTATCCGTTTCGGGAAATTCTGTTACGCAAGGCGCAGGTTAAACCGGCTTATTCCTATTTTCTTGCTGTATGCGTAGTTATGGCTTTCAGTAGCTTTTATGAAGTGCTGGAAAGTGCGGTGGCGATGATGGTTAGCCCCGAACTGGGCATGGCGTATCTGGGCACTCAGGGCGACGTGTGGGATGCGCAGAAGGATTCTTCTCTAGCTTTTGTTGGCTCTATTGTTGCGATGTTTGCAACCTGGTGGTTAGATAAGAGAGAGGGAATTAGATCGGGAAAAGAGGGCGCTACCCTTTAATCTCAACTTGCGCTATCAATATTAATATCCCGCCAAATATGTTCATTTCCAAAGTAACCAGGCCTGGTCAGTTCGCAAAATCAATCGTTTAAACTCTTTCAATAAATCTTGTTAACTTATCTTAGATCAATCAAAAGTCTATGGATAAAGGTGATACTAATCTTGTAACGAATAACAAAACCACTCGGCATGCAAAGCAATAATCTTAGTGCGCCCAAAAAGTTGCGCCTCTCGTATCTTGCTATGCAATTTTATGTCTCCGGTTATGTCAGAAGTTGGGGTTTGTAGATAAATGAGAACCCCCTGTTTCCACCTGCTATGCGGATTTTTACAATAGAAGGATGTCTGATGAGTAAGAATATATTTGTTGTGTTTCTTGGTGTTTCGTTTTTTTTACTGGCGTCGGCTGTTTCAGCTAAGACGATAAATATCGGGGTCGTACCGCATGTTTCTGGTGAAGGGGATGCTGTAGAAAATACGATGTCGCAATATGTCGGACAGCGCGAGGATATTACACATGTAATCACCCCTGCAACCTATGAAGCGTTTATGGATGCATTGAAAAAATATCGGGAAGGAGGTTTTAAAATTGGCAAATTGGTGATTGCCGGTCATGGATCTGGAGGAGATCCCAGTATCCAGTTTGGAGCTGATACATTGATTGCCGATGATTTAGATGCGGATGTATTAAAAGAGAAGTTGAAGGTTTTGCGCGGGCATATGAATAAATATGCCTTGAAGTCAGCCAGCGATCCAAAGCGCTATGAAAAGAAATTGAGCGAGCTAAAACATGATATTGAATCCCTTGAGAAGAAGTTGACCTTTCTCACAGAGTTTAAGGGTGCTATGGAAGACAATGGTGACATTCTGTTGATAAATTGCTCGCCTCTAGCTTCTGAGAAGGGGACCAATTTTGTCAAGCGTCTGGGAGCCGTTTTGTTTGGGAATAAAAACGGACGTATTACCGCATCCCGAGAAGATGTGACGATTGATCAGGTTAAGTCCTATTTGGTTTCCATTTTAAAGCTCACCGAGAGAGGCGGGATATTCATTGAGGGCGACTGGTATGGTTTTGATGTTAACGGAGGTGTTCTTGAGCTAAATAAGGGCTATGAACTATCGAACGGTAAAACCTACCGATTGAGCACATTGATGCGGAGTCTTGAAAGTAAGGAAAAAAGCATAGAAAGCCTCAAAGCTAAAATCGCGCGTGGAGAGCTCTATTTTCATGGAGAGGTGCCGCCGGGATCTAATTATCCCAAATCAAAAAAACAGTATGAGAGGATGATAACAGCCTGGGAAGCTAAGCTAGCGAAGATTATCAAGTCTGGTCCGTCAAATACTTTATCTATCTCCAGAGCACCCGTAACGGGGGAATGGGGATATAGTAAAGTTAAGCTTCTTGAATCCCAAGAAAAGTCTAAAGTCGCGCTGACTAAAAAGCTCTCTCCAAGTTCCGAAAAACATCATAGAGGTCACATAGCTTGGTGTGATGTGATGATAGGACGGTGGGAGGAAAAGTTTTCAGAGGTATGTGAAAAGCTGCGGGAGTCTATACTAGTTGCTAAGGAGATGATTACTTTATGGGAGCAAAAGGCTCAAGAGCTATTGAATGAACGCGAGGCGGAACTCGCACATATAATGAAATTGATTGATGAGCATCGTGAGCTGCAAGTTAAAAAGCGCAATGAGGAACTCGAGAATCAGAGAATGCTGATTGACGCAACCAGAGGCGGGCTGTGAAAGTGACTTGTCACTCATTACTGGGTCAGCCCACGATTCTTAGCGAAAACGTACTCATTAGTCATCAATGGGTCAAATTAATAGAATAATTGTGGGCAGACTCGATTGACTTATTGAGTGAACGATGTTGTCTTTATCATTCGAATTTCTAACAAAACTATCAATATTAATCTCCCGTTAAATATGTCCAATCCAAACTCGCCAGGCCTGGTCAGTTTAGTAAAACGTCCTATTTGCAAAAACAGCACTTCTCTGTACAATCAAACAACGATAAAATATCGTACTTTGGTCGCAAAATTAGCGCAATAGCTCAAGGTTTGTCTAAAAAATCACTCAAGCCGCCTGCGCTAAAGCGCAGCCGCTTAGTTCGGTGTTAGCTTGCAAGAGGGGATGGTTTTATTGCTTTATTCAATCTCATCTTTTTCTTGAGAAACGCATTACCAACGACCCTTTATGGAAATAGAAATTGAGATGGGCGTATGTTAGATAAAGCATTATATGCATTAATAAATGAAGAGTTCCATCGCATTCTATTAAATAATACCGCCATGTGGCTGAATATGTTGGATAAAGATGCCAATGTGATTATGTGGAATAAGGCGGCAGAGAAAATCAGTGGTTATAGCCAGGAAGAAGTACTGGGGAACAGTGATATATGGGGATTACTCTACCCAGATGAAGCGTATCGCACCTCTATCTATAACGAAGCACTTGAAGTGATTAGTCAAGGAAAGGAGCTGACGGATTTTCAAACAGTTATCCTCTGTAAAGACGGTGGCAATCGAATTCTGTCCTGGAACACACATGACATGAAAGATGAGAATGGTGATTCTATTGGTTCTATCGCTCTGGCAAGGGATGTGACGGAAATCCAAGCCAGTGAGAAAAAACTCAAAGTGCTGACATTTGAGTTGGAGCAATCGAACAAGAAATTGCTTCAATTAAGCTACCTTGATTCGCTAACCAATATACCAAACCGAAGAGCTTACGAAGAAAAAATCACTAGTGAACTAGAGGCTACAAAGAGATCGGGAGAGCCACTCTCTTTTCTGATGATTGATATCGACTATTTTAAACAATACAACGATACCTATGGTCACGAAAATGGCGATATAGCTTTATTTAGAGTTGCAAAACAAATCAGTAAGCTCTTGCCAAGAAAAACTGATTTTGTTGCACGTTATGGTGGTGAGGAGTTCGTTGCCATTTTGCCGTATACATCGATAGAAAGCGCAACATTGATTGCAGAGAAGGTTCTTCAGGGCATAATCAGTTTGAATATTGAACATTCGCATTCAGCAATTAATAAACTATTGACAGTGAGTATAGGTATGGCTTCGACAGATACAGGGATTGATGAACTATTAAATCATGCAGATCAAGCACTGTACCAAGCAAAGACAAATGGTCGAAATAGATTTGAAATTCATGCTAACCATTAGCTCCAGCGGACGCGGCAAATGCGCGCATCGCTGAGCATGGAATAAAAAGGGGCAAAGCCATTTTATGTGGATAAGCACTGGGTTTAGATCAAAACTAACTTCTATAGCCCTGGTTCTCCTTAACAACCTTCAGCTTGAACTCAAAACTACTCCAAAATAACATGACCAGGCCTGGTCAGTCTAATCCCTCGAAAAACCCCTCGTAATCCAGAAACCATCGCGTTTTTACTGTGATAAAATACGTCAATTCAAAATTTTAATTTCCAGGAGAAGTCTCATCATGTTAGATGCCTACCGTAGTCACGTTGCAGAACGTTCAGAACAAGGTCTTCCACCGTTACCGTTAACCGCGGAACAAACTGCTTTATTGGTTGAGTTGATTAAAAACCCGCCAGCAGGTGAAGAATCCTTTGTTGTGGACTTGTTAACGAATCGCGTACCGCCAGGGGTGGATGAAGCTTCTTATGTTAAGGCTGGTTTCTTAACGGACGTGGCGAATGGCACGATTGCTAATGACTTAATCTCTGAGGAACAAGCGACGTTTTTATTAGGCACAATGCTGGGTGGTTATAACGTTCAGCCTTTGATTAGCTTGCTAGACAGTTCTAAAGCAAGTGTTGCAGAATCAGCGGTTGTGGCTTTGTCTAAAACGCTATTGGTTTACGATGCGTATCATGATGTGGTTGAGAAATCTAAAACCAATGATTACGCGATGCAGGTAATGCAGTCGTGGGCAAATGCGGAATGGTTTACCAATAAGCCTAAGATGCCAGAAGAAATTACTGTGACGGTTTTCAAGGTTGAAGGTGAAACCAATACGGATGATCTTTCTCCTGCGACGGCCGCTTGGTCTCGTCCTGATATTCCACTACACGCTAAAGAGATGTTAGCGGCGCGTATTGAGAATGTTGGCGATGTAATGGATAACTTGAAAGCCAAAGGTCACACGGTTGCTTATGTCGGTGACGTGGTTGGAACGGGTTCTTCACGTAAATCTGCGATGAACTCTGTTATGTGGTTCTTTGGTGAAGACATTAATTATGTCCCGAATAAGCGCCAAGGTGGTGTGGTATTAGGTGGCAAGATCGCGCCGATTTTCTTCAACACGGCTGAAGATTCAGGTTCATTACCGATTGAGTGTGATGTTGACTCAATGAATATGGGTGACGTGATTACGATTCATCCATACGCCGGTAAAGTCACGAATGAAGCAGGCGAGACCATCTCTACTTTTGAGATTGCACCTGAGACCATGCCGGATGAAGTGCGTGCCGGTGGACGTGTGCCGTTAATTATCGGTCGTGGTCTAACGGATAAGGCGCGTACTGCGCTGGGTATGGGACCATCTGAAATCTTTATCCGTCCGTCGGATAAGTCTCAAGCAAACCATGGTTATACGCTGGCTCAGAAAATGGTCGGTAAAGCTTGCGGTATTGCGGGTGTACGTCCTGGTATGTACTGTGAACCACACATGACAACCGTGGGTTCTCAAGATACTACGGGTGCGATGACGCGTGATGAGATGAAAGAGTTAGCTTGTTTAGGGTTCTCTGCTGATTTAGTCATGCAGTCTTTCTGTCACACCGCGGCGTATCCAAAGCCAGTTGATATTACTTTACAGCACTCGTTACCTGACTTTATGACCAGTCGTGGTGGGGTAGCGTTACGTCCAGGTGACGGCGTTATTCACTCTTGGTTGAACCGTCTATTATTGCCAGATACGGTTGGTACTGGTGGTGATTCACATACACGTTTCCCAATCGGAATCTCTTTCCCTGCGGGTTCTGGTTTGGTTGCATTTGGAGCGACTCTAGGTGTTATGCCTTTGAATATGCCTGAATCTGTTTTGGTTCGTTTTAAGGGTGAAATGCAGCCAGGTATCACCTTACGTGACTTGGTTAACGCGATTCCTTATCAAGCGATTCAAGAAGGGTCTTTGACGGTTGAGAAGAAAGGTAAGAAAAACGTCTTTAACGGTCGTGTATTAGAGATTGAAGGGCTTGAGCACCTAGCGGTAGAGCAAGCGTTTGAACTGTCTGATGCCTCTGCTGAGCGTTCTGCTAACGGTTGTGTGGTTAAGTTGTCTGAACAACCGATTATTGATTTCTTAAAATCAAACATGGCGTTAATCGACTGGATGGTTGAGAACGGTTATGCCGATGCGCGTACTTTGTTACGTCGTCGTGATGAGATGCAGGCTTGGATTGATAGTCCTGAACTATTGTCTGCAGATGCTGATGCGGACTATGCTGCGGTGATTGAAATTGATTTAAATGACATCAAAGAGCCTATCGTTGCTTGTCCGAATGACCCTGATGACGTTAAGTTGTTGTCGGATGTGGCGGGTACTAAAATTGATGAAGTCTTCATTGGTTCTTGTATGACCAATATCGGTCACTACCGTGCCGCTGGTAAAGTACTGGAAAGCATGGGCAATGTGCCAACGCGTCTGTGGATTGCGCCACCTACTAAAATGGATGAGCGTCAGTTAATCGAAGAGGGTTACTACAGTATTTACGGCCGTGTTGGTGCACGTACTGAAATGCCAGGTTGTTCATTGTGTATGGGTAACCAAGCACGTGTTGCCGATGGTGCAACCGTATTCTCAACCTCTACCCGTAACTTCCCTAACCGTTTAGGAAATGGCGCCAATGTGTATCTTGGTTCTGCTGAATTAGCAGCGGTTTGTGCATCTGTTGGTAAGTTGCCAACTCCTGCAGAATACCTAAAAGAAGTGGCGATGTTGGATACCATGGGTGACGATGTTTACCGTTACCTACAGTTTGATGAGATGGCGGACTATGAAATAAAGTCACCAAAAACATTGGCTGAAATCGGGGTTGCCGTAGGATAATTACGCCGTTAATTCTACTGTCAATTACCGCTGAATAAAAACCGCTTCTGACTTAGGTCTTAAGCGGTTTTTTTATGCCTGAAATTCATAATATTAACAGTCTGTGTTACAGAAAATAATACGTTAAAATGTTCCTGTTTTAACGATAATGATTGATAACGCTTAAAAAGGTCACACATGTCCATATTTAGACTCTCTGCGATAACACTTTTGACTATTTCTTCTCTAAGTTTAATAGGTTGCTCTGAAACAGTGGTTAAGCCTTCTGTATCGGTCAATCAAAACGTTGGCCTATTGCCAGCGGATATTGATTTAATGATTGAAAAAGCCAAGACTGAAGAGCGTGTCCGAGTGCAAGCGGAATATGCGCAACAAGCATTAACGGCGAGTGTCTTTGCTAATTTAAAAAAGATGAGTTTACCGGAGTTAGCGGGGAGCTGTGTCGTACGCGTAATGATTCCTGCTCAGTATTTGTCATCTGATACGAAGGTACAGATTTCTAAACAGAGATTGAGTTATCGTACGGTGATTTGTAAAGAGAATTTTACGGTTGAAAATATTATTAAGGTGCAAGCCAGTTTGCGTGACAAAGGCTATTTAACGTCACAAGAAGTGGATAGAGTAAGCTTACTGAATGGTCTTTGGGATGAAAGAACTCAATTAGCGATGCTAAGCTATCAAAAAGACAATGGTTTGGCTTACGGTGCTTCAAGGGTTGAATGGACCTTAGAATCTTTAAGGAACTTGGGTTTACTTTAGATAGAGTGGTTAAACCATTAAATTTGACACAAAAAAGCCTGATTAATTCAGGCTTTTTTGTAGCTAAGAAAAAGTAACCAGGCCTAGTTGTTTATATAAACCAGGGTGGGGTTACTCTCTATAGACTGTTAATGCATTGTGCTGAAGTAGAGTGATAATTTACTGGATGTTTCAGAAGTAATATCCCCCATTAGTTCTTCAATAATACTTTTCTCACCTTCGTAATAACGCAGGTTTTTAACGCCGACGATATCACGTGCTACGCTGTTTAAATCACTTAGGCCATCAATCATACCGCTAGCCATCGCATCTTCTCCTAACCAAACTAAACCAGTGTAAGTGTCGTTCGTTTCTTTAATGCGATCTCCACGACCGTCACGAACCGCTGAAATAAACAGTTGGTGGGTTTTCTCAAGTACTTTTTCTTGGAAAAAGGCACGACCCGCTTCATCTTTCGGGCTGAAAGGGTCAATGAAGGTTTTATGCTCACCGGCATGCATTGAGCGGTTTTCAACACCGACTTTTTCCATTAAGTCCGTAAAACCGAAAGAATCCATACGTACCCCGATAGAACCAATCATAGAACCTTTATTAGCGTAGATTTTATCTGCCGCCACCGCAATGTAATAACAGCCAGAAGCACATAGGTCTTCAACAACGACATAAATCGGCTTGTCATGTAGTTTCTTCAAACGGGTAATTTCATCATTGATTAAGGCAGACTGAACTGGGCTACCACCTGGAGAGTTGGCTTTAATAATGACCGCTTTACTGTGTTTGTTACTAAAAGCATCCGCTAACAGTGGATAGAGTTTTTCAGCACTGATTTTACTGCCCGGCATGATTGGGCCTTCAATTCTGACGACAGCAACATGGTCTTTATTAGCAGAAACTCCGTCCGTATCATCTAAAACACCCATGCTTTGTATTGCTAAGTAGATAAAAAAGATGATGTAACCGGCAACCGCTAACTTTAAAAAATTGGCAAAACGGCGTGTCCAGCGCTCTTGTTTAACCAGAGACTCAACGGCACTGGCCAGTCGATTAAAGTTATTTTCTGATTTTTGAGACTCTTGTTCCATTTTGAATGCCTTATAATAATTTCAAGTTTCGTAATTCTACCCTGTTCGAGTCTATGACCCAAGAAAATACACCTAATCTTAAAAAATCGGATTCTGCTGACAATTGTCAACCGGAAGCTATTCAATCCAATATTGAGGTGGAAGGTGATAGCGTGTCTGCAAACAGCACCGCCAACTCCATCACTGAATTTGATATAGAGGCTTTCTTAAAGCAGTTAACTCAGAGACCAGGTGTCTACCGAATGCTCAATAAAAAGGGTGTGATTATCTATGTCGGTAAGGCCAAAAACTTAAAGCGGCGCGTCAGCAGTTATTTTAAGAAAAAGCATGATGAGATTAAAACGGCTTCTATGGTTGAGCAGGTCGCTAAAGTAGAAGTGACGGTGACCGATACAGAAAGCGAAGCGTTGATTCTCGAAAACACCCTAATCAAACGGCATAAGCCTAAATACAATATTCTGTTTAGGGATGATAAATCCTATCCCTCTATTTACGTCTCTAGTAGCAAAGAATATCCAGCATTAAGTTATCACCGTGGTGCGAAACGCCGAGTAGGGGAGTACTTTGGGCCTTTTCCCAACACTTCAGCGGTTCACCAGACTTTACAGGCCTTACAAAAGATTTTTCCAGTCAGGCAGTGTGCTGAAAGTGTGTTTAACCATCGCTCCCGACCGTGTCTGCAATACCAAATAAAACGCTGTTCTGGCCCATGTGTGGAAGGCTTAGTGACGAAAGAAGCCTATCAAGAGGATGTTGAGCATACCCTGATGTTTCTGCAAGGTAAAAGTTTTAGGGTCATTGAAACACTGGGTGAGAAAATGGAACGCGCCTCTGAGTCTCTAGAGTTCGAACAGGCGGCTTCATATCGAGATAAGGTCGCCGCTTTAAGAGCGATACAGAGTCAGCACCTTATTAACCAGCCCGGCGCTAAAGATATGGACGTGATCGTCACCGCTGAACAAGCCAATCAAGTCTGTGTCTGTTTAATGATGTATCGCGGGGGCAACCTTTGGGGCAGTGAGCATTTTTATCCTAAATATATTGATTCAGCAGAAGAGCAAGACGTTCTAGCAGCGTTTGTCGCCCAGCACTATCAATCTCATCCGATTCCAGCTGAAATCTTATTGCCGATTAAATTAACGGAGCAAGCAGGTTTGGAACAGTGGTTAAAAAGCAAACGACCAGGCCTGGTCAAAATTAAACAGCCTGTCCAACAGACTGCAAAAGGCTTAATTAAGTTAGCGCAAACCAATGCTAATGCGGGTTTAAAGCAACACGTGACCCAGAAAGCGACTCAAGTGCAGCGCGTTAAAGCATTGCAAGAGGTTTTGGGTTTGGTCAATCCTCCGAACTATATGGAGTGTTTTGATATTAGTCATACGATGGGCGAACTGACGATTGCCAGTTGTGTCGTTTTCGCAGAAGGTATTCCCAACACCCAGGCATATCGAAAATTCAATATTTCAGGTATTACCGGGGGCGATGATTATGCTGCCATGCATCAAGTTTTAGAGCGCCGTTACAGTCGTTTAAAGACAGAATCGGCCCAATTGCCAGATTTAATTGTTGTGGATGGTGGTAAGGGGCAGTTAAACCAGGCGATAGAGGTGCTTAAGGGCTTGGAGTTGGATAATGTTCCTTTGGTGTCGGTTGCTAAAGGTGAAGGCCGTAAAGCGGGTTTAGAGGTACTCTATACGCCGTATAATATGCAAGGTATCGATTTAGAATCGGATGATATTGCGTTGCATCTAATCAATCATATTCGCGATGAAGCACATCGTTTTGCGATAACCGCGCATCGAGCTAAACGTACCAAAGCACAGACGCAATCTAATTTAGAATCCATTGAAGGCATCGGTCCGAAAACTCGAAAGGTTTTGTTGTTACATTTTGGTGGTTTAACCGAAGTTAAGCAGGCCTCTATCTCAGAATTAAGCAAAGTCAAAGGCGTCAGTCAGGACAAAGCACAACGAATCTATGACTTTTTTCACGGAAGTTTATAAAAAGTTGCGGTGAATCACCTTAGAATTGCTTAGCTTATGATAGTATTCACAATATAAATTTTTATAAAATCACACCAATAAAAGAAAACTTATGAACATAAATTCACTCCCAATGATGATGACCTGGTCACGCGTTGTATTAATTCCAGTATTTTTAATTTTGTACTACGCGCCGATAGAAGATGCTCGTTTTTGGGCGGGTCTAGCGTTTATGATTGCTGCCATTACCGATTGGTTTGATGGCTATTTAGCCAGAAAATTAGGCGTGGATAGTAAACTAGGGGCTTTTCTCGATCCGGTTGCCGATAAGTTGATTGTGGCTGCGGCTTTAATCGTGGTCGCCGCAGAATACCACGACAATATTTATGTGATTATTTCAGCTGTGCTGATTATGATGCGCGAAATAGGTATATCAGCCTTGCGTGAATGGATGGCAGAGAATAATGCCAGAGACGTGGTCGCGGTTTCTAACTTAGGTAAAATTAAGACGGCATCGCAATTGGCGGCTTTGACTTGGTTATTGTATGGCGGAGAGTTATGGGGCGTAAATTGGGGAGAGCTTGGTTTCCCAATGCTGTACTTTGCAGCAACCCTGACAGTGATTACTTGGATTCAATATACCAAAGCTGCACTGCCTGAAATCATTCGTTCAACAAAATCATAGAGATAGTTTTGTTTTAGGCAATTAAGCCAAATGAACAGAACTTTCTTTTCGATTTATTACTAAAAATTGCTTGACGTTTAAAGACGATTCCCTATAATACGCCACATCAAGCGGGAATAGCTCAGCGGTAGAGCACAACCTTGCCAAGGTTGGGGTCGCGAGTTCGATCCTCGTTTCCCGCTCCAAATATTGGCGGAATAGCAAAGTGGCTATGCAGTGGATTGCAAATCCATCTACCTCGGTTCGACTCCGGGTTCCGCCTCCATTTACATTTGGAAATTTGATAAGTTTTGATTTAGCCTTTTAAAGGTTAGCTATCTGCCCAGGTGGCGAAATTGGTAGACGCAAGGGACTTAAAATCCCTCGGTGGTAACACCGTGCCGGTTCGAGTCCGGCCCTGGGCACCATATTCTTAAAGCCAGCTTAATTTATTAAGCTGGCTTTTTTTATGCCTGAATTTTAGTCATTCTATTGAAAGGCGCTATAAAAAACACAGCACAGTAACCCTGTGTCGTATTATTTTATCTGTGATGATGAGTTTGTTTTGAGTTCAGATAAAGTGATGGTTTTTTTGAGGCTGGAGGTCGTTAAGCCACTGTTAATGGCTTATTTACTAGAGTGGAAGTGGTCGAGTGAAAAAAACCTTAATCGGCAGTGGCTTCGTGATCTAAGAACCATTGCTTAGGGCCAATGAGGCCAATCGGCAGTGCTTCGCCCATCGTCAGTTTTTTTAAGGCTTCTTTTTTACCTGCTCCCGGTGCTAATACAATGCGATGTTTTGCCTTGAGTAGGCTGTTTAGACTTAAAGAGACCCGTTCTGAAGGGGGTTTTGGTGCATTGAAGACCGCTACGACAGAATCTTGTTTTGTTAGGGCATTGTTGTTGGGGAATAGGCTGGCTGTGTGACCATCTTCTCCCATGCCTAAAATAACAATATCCAGCGCTTCAAAAGTATCGATTAGCGTACGATAATCTTCAGCTGCTTTGTCGGCACCTAATTCCGCTTTCATTGGAAAGAAGTGTTTCTTTGAAGGGCCTTGTCCGTTAAAAAGTGTTTTAGAAACCATGGAATCATTACGTTCGGCATCATCGATTGGTAAGCAGCGTTCGTCGCCCATGTACCAATCTATTTGGCACCATGGCAGCGCATGTTTAGAAAGCGCCTGTAGACAGGCTGCAGGCGTGTTGCCTCCTGGTAGCGCAATACGACATCGAGATTGGTGGCGTAAACAATCCGTAATCTTTAAGGCGATAAAGTTGGCAGCAGCTTCCGCTAGTTGCTCAGTATTGTCATATATATGGTATTGGTCTGTTGGCATTATTCATCATCACTATGGTTTTTGCCGGGGCGATACCAGCCGCACAAACAGTCTTTTGTTAGTTCATCCATCGCGGGAATGTCACAACTTCCGGCAGGATAGCAATCAATAGAAACTCGGTCTTTCCAAGCATTCAAAATGGGCTCCACAATCGCCCATGACTCATTGACCTCATCGGCACGTGAAAATAGGGTGCCATCGCCCATTAATACATCATGCATCAGGACCTCATAAGCATCAGCCACAGCATCCGTATTGGCATAAGGGGCGTGCATCTCCATAACTTCATTGTCAGTGGTTGGGCCAGGTTTTTTAGCATTGATTCTTAAAACAATGCCACTGTCTGGCTGTAATCTGAATATTAAAGCGTTAGAGGTTGGTAGAGAAGCGTGCTCATTAAACAGATTGAAAGGTGGTTTTTTGAAGCGAATAATCACTTCTGAAACGCGACTTGGCAGGCGTTTACCGGAGGTTAGAATGAAGGGGACGCCTTGCCAACGCCAGTTGTCTATATTAAAGCGCACAGCCGCAAACGTTTCAGTTACCGAGTCAGGAGAGACGCCTTCTTCAGTCACATAAGCGGGCTTAATTTCATCACGAATAATGCCTTTTGCATATTGCGCGGCGACGGTCAGCGAGTCTACGTCTTCGGGTTTAAAGCGTCGTACGGCGCGAAGCACTTTGATTTTCTCATCGCGAACCGCATCCGCGGTGAATTCAACAGGTGGTTCCATAGCAACCAAGGTCATGACTTGCATAAGGTGGCTTTGTATCATGTCACGCAGGGCACCGGCTTTTTCATAATATTGTGCGCGGTATTCAATGCCTAATGTTTCTGAGACATTGATTTGCACATTATCAATATAATTTCGGTTCCATAGCGGTTCCATAATGCCGTTGGCAAAGCGATAGACTAATAGGTTTTGGACACTTTCTTTACCCAGGTAATGGTCTATTCGATAAATCTGCTTTTCATTAAAAACGGCTTGTAGCTCAGCGTTCAGTGCTAGAGAAGTTTCCAGGTTCATGCCAAAGGGTTTTTCAATGACAATTCTTCGGTAGCCTTCAGCTTCTGAAACGAGGCCTGCTTTGTCTAAACCTTGAGCAACTTTGCCATACCAATCTGGCGGAATCGCGCAGTAAAACATGGCATTTTTTTGTTCGCAGTTGCCAAGGGGGTGGATGGCTTCGGCTAAGAGAGAGTAGCTTTCGCCATTGCCTAAGTCACCAGGCACTAAAATCAGTTTTTCGGTAAACGCAGTCCATTTTTTAGGGTCTTTAGTGATGTCGTGACATATTTCAGTCAGACCATCAAAGAGGATTTGAATCCACTCTTCTTTGCTACGCTTATTCACTAGTCCAATGATGCGGCTGTCTTTATGGACGAGGCCGCAGTCCATCATACGGATGAGAGAGGGGATAAGCTTACGTTTGGTCAAATCCCCCGTTGCGCCAAATATAACAATGTTTGATGGGTCAGCCTCTTCAGCGTTCATCGTGTTTGTGTCGCCCACAATGGGTTGTTTAATTGCTGTTTGTTTTGTCATGATCAAACCTGCCCGTTTGGTTATTTGTTTTCTGCCGGTTTAATTGCGTGGCCACCAAAACCTGCACGCATCGCATTCAGTACTTTACCTGAGTAGGTGTTTTCTTGACGGCTACGGAAGCGCATTTGCAGTGCCAAGCTGAGTACTGGAGCAGGAATAGCTTGCTCTATAGAGGCTTCAATTGTCCAGCGGCCTTCGCCAGAGTCATCAACGTAATCACTTAAACTGCTTAAGGCGACATCTTGTTTCATAGCATCGGCAATTAAATCAAGTAACCAAGAACGAACCACGCTGCCATGCTGCCAGATTTGCGAGATTTGTGTCATGTCTAAATCCATGCCCGGCTTGTCTTCCATGAGTTCAAAGCCTTCTGCAAACGCTTGCATCATGCCGTATTCAATGCCGTTATGAACCATCTTGACGTAGTGACCAGCGCCAGCAGGTCCAACGTGTCCCCAGCCAGTATCGTATGAAGGAGCAAGCGATTTTAGGGCAGGTTCAACCAGTGCAACGGTCTCTTTTTTGCCGCCGACCATTAGGCTGTAACCATTTTCTAAGCCCCAAACACCGCCAGAGGTACCGCTGTCCATAAAGCGATAGCCTCTAGCTTCAAGTTCTAACTCGCGTCTTTCAGATTGTTTATAGTTGGAGTTGCCGCCATCAATGATTAAATCACCCTGTTCCAAGCCGGCTTCAATGATGGTTTCAATGGTTGCATCTACATGTTCATGCGGCACCATTAACCAAATAACACGAGGAGCGGTTAAGTTGTCAATAACCGCCTTAAATGAGGTGACGGCTTGTATATTTTCATGTTCTTTAGCCAGGTCAATCGCCACTTGCTCTGAACGATTATAGCCCACGATATGGTGATTATCTCTTGCAAGACGTCTAACCATATTAGCTCCCATTCTACCTAGGCCAATCATTGCTAACTTCATGTAACTCTCCTTAATTTTTACTCGAGTGTATTCATTATTTCAATGTGAAAAATGTGTGTCTGTAAGGTGTGTGTAATGTGTTTGGATTGCATGGCTTGTCAGATTTCACAACATTCACTTTGGAAGTTGTATGGCGACTTTTAGCCATTATTTAGGTGTTTGCGACGCTGCAAACTTAATATTGATTCTACAGGTAATTACGCAGAATAAAAGAGGGAATTTCATAAATAACCAGGCCTGGTCACTTTTAATGAGCGTGTTATTGTTAGGTAAATAGCCTGCGGTATGCCCTGTTGTTTGGTGTATTAGGGAGTTTTGAGGGCAAAGCTACGAGTCTACGCACCACAATAATGCAGTTGTGTGAGTTTATAGTACAAAGTGAAGAAGGTTAATGATATTAAAGTGCTTAACTTTTAGTTAAGTGTTTGTATTTTAATAGTTTAATTTTTTTGGGCTGGTATAAGCTATTAAGTATAGATTGTTAATGGAATGGAATGGGTTGATGTTGTGAAGACGGATTTTAAAGTGTTACTAGTAAGCGACGAAGTTGCTAATACGCATGAGATTGAAGCCGGCTTGAAGGAGTCGGGAATTACTCAGGTTAAAATAATTTCGACTGAATCCAATGTATTAAGTGCGCTTAATGAAATTTCTGCTGATTTGATTGTATTGGATGTTAAAAAGCCTTCTACTGCACTGTTTGAGCAATTCGCTATTGTGCATGAGTTTTGCCCACTGCCAGTGGTTTGTTTTAGTAATGAGCGTGATTCAAAAGTGATTGCTAAATCTGTCAAGGCGGGCGTTACGGCCTATATTGTCGATGGTAAGGACGTGAGTCGAATTAGGCCTATTATTGATGTTGCAATGGCACGTTTTAATGAATGCTTTGCGGTGCGCAAAGAGTTGGCTCAGGTTAAGGGTAAATTGTCTGAACGCGCGATCATTGAAAAGGCTAAAGGTTTGTTAATTGAGCACAAGCAAATGACGGAAGATTTGGCCTATCAAACTATGCGTAAGATGGCGATGGATCAGGGTAAGAAAATCTCAATTGTTGCGCATGAAATATGTGATGTTATTGCGGCTTTGTCTGCATGATGCCAGTGCTATTTATAATGTTTTATAGAAAGAGTGGTTTCGGTGGATAAGGTCTCGGATGAGTTTTTAAGAGTTGTCTTAGTGGATACGGATACGGCTCGTTCGGCACTGTTGGGGCAGGCGCTTCAGGATCAGGGGTATGAAGTGGTCGAGCGCTTAAGCCCAGGACCAAGCTTGCTGGCGCAGATTGCCAGAATTATGCCGGACATGATTGTGATTGATACGGATTCACCGGATCGGGATATGCTGGAAAGTGTCTCTTTGTTAAGTGAGCACAATCCGTTGCCTGTGGTGATGTTTGCAAATGAGGATAATGATACGGTTGTGCGAGAAGCGATTCGTTCGGGCGTTAGTGGCTATATTGCACGTAATACGGATCCCGAAAGAGTGCGCTCAATTATGCGGGTAGCGATTGCAAGGTTTAGAGAGTATCAAGCCTTAAAGGATGAGTTGTTACAAACCAAGAGTGAGTTGCAGACGAATAAGTTAGTGCAGAAAGCGAAGGCATTGTTGGTTGAGCATAAAGGCGCCTCTGAGCAAGAGGCGCATCAGGCCGTTGTTAAGATGTCAATGGACCAGAACAAATCGTTAGCCGACGTTGCGCAGAATATTATTAGTGTGTTGAGGATGGAAATTTGAGGTGTTGTTTGCATGTTGGATAAGTTGAAAGTTGGATTTAGTCCATTAACGGACAGTGCGCCTTTGATTGTGGCTAAAGAAGAAGGTTTTTTTGCACAGCAGGGGTTGGATGTCACGCTTTGTAAAGAGGTTTCATGGTCAAATATTAGAGATAAGTTGGTATTCGGAGAGTATGATGCTGCCCATATGTTGGCGCCGATGTTGATGGCGACAACGTTGGGATTGGGTGGTTTTAAGAAGCCATTAGTCACTGCATATTCTTTTGGGCTGAATGGTAATGCCATCAGTGTCTCGAATGAGCTGTATGAGTCGATGATTACTTATGAATCAGAATTGATTCGTTATCCAGGGAAAACCGCTATGGTGTTGAAGCAAGTGGTTACGGCACGTAAAGAGCAAGCGGTTGCTAAATTGCGTTTTGCAGTCGTGTTTCCATTTTCAATGCATTACTACTTGTTGAATCACTGGTTGCAAACGGCTGGCATAGATCTTAACGAGGATGTTGAGGTTTTGGTAGTGCCGCCTTCGCGTGTTGTGCAAGCGATGGAGGAAGGTTTGATTGATGGCTATTGCGTTGGTGAGCCTTGGAATACTCATGCGGTCAAGCGTCAGGTAGGTGTGACGATTATTACGGGTTATGAAATCTGGAATAATGCGCCTGAAAAGGTGTTGGCGGTGACTGAAGAGTGGGCGAAAAATAATTCAGATGTTCATGAGCGAATGATTTGGGCGCTCTATCAAGCAAGTCTGTGGATTGATCAAAAAGACAATCGTCCTGCTCTAGTCTCTTATCTTACGATGGCAGAATATGTCAATGCACCTGTTTCAAGTATTGAAAATTCTCTTAATGGCCAAGTTTGCAATCCTGCTTGTAATACACCTCGTAGTATTCCAAGTTTTTCACTGCCGTTTAAATTTCAAGCAAACCTCCCTTGGCAATCTCATGCGGAATGGATTTTGCAGCAAATGCAGGCTTTAGGTCAGGTTTCTAGTGGTCTTGATATTAAATCACTCGTTACGGCAACTTATAAAACCGATTTGTATCGTCAGGTGTTAGCAGGGCATGGTGTTTCTGTGCCGAGTAGTAATGTGAAGTCTGAGGGGGAGCATTCGGCTCCTTGGATGAGTGAAGGGTATTTGTTGGGAGCAGATCTCTTTATTTAAGTTTGTCTCGCTGTTTCCTTTCTAATATTGTCGTTATCGATCCCTTATGCCTCTTCTAGGGTGTGTATGTAAGTACTTATAGTTAGTAGCGCACCAAGAAGTTAGTTTAACGCACTAATGTGGTGTTTGTCCGTCTGTAAAAGTATGTAGTTATTTGTTTCTTATCGTTAACTATTTGAAGTTAATGTATATTTATATTTCTGGCGCTATTGGTGCTTTATATAAGAAAAATTAATCGAGTAATGTTGCTCTAGAATTCTTCCTATTGAATAGGAGGGTGTAGAGCAATCGTATCCCTTCTATTTAAAGGTTTGTAATTCTTAGTAATTTATAAGTTTTATCAAATACATTTAAATAAAGAAAGGGTTATGCCATGTCTACATTAAAATCATCTCGTCGTTATTTCCTAAAGAAAACCGTCCTTGCAGTGAGTACTGCCATCGCACTTTCATCGGGTGCTTATGTTTCTAGTGCCTACGCTTTAGGCGAAGCTGAAAAAGAAGAGTTAAAATTTGGTTTCATCAAGCTAACGGATATGGCTCCTTTAGCCATTGCTGCTGAGAATGGTTATTTTGAAGATGAAGGTCTATACGTTCAGTTAGAAGCACAAGCGAACTGGAAAGTACTGTTAGATCGAGTTATTGATGGTCAGTTAGATGGCGCACACATGTTGGCGGGTCAACCGATTGCGGCGACAATGGGTTACGGAACTAAGGCTGCTATTATTACGCCTATCTCAATGGATTTAAACGGTAACGCCATTACGGTTTCCAATAAGACTTGGGCTGCGATGAAGCCACACGTCAAAATGGACGGTGACAAACCAGTACATCCAATCAGCGCATCCGCTCTAAAACCAGTTGTTGAATCTTATAAAGAGGCCGGCAAGCCTTTCAAAATGGGGATGGTATTCCCAGTTTCAACACATAACTATGAACTACGTTATTGGCTAGCGGCAGGTGGTTTAAATCCTGGTTATTATGCGCCACATAAAGGTAACTCTGCCGGTACGCTAGATGCAGATGTTTTACTTTCTGTTACACCTCCTCCGCAAATGCCTGCGACTATGGAAGCGGGAACCATTGAAGGTTACTGTGTTGGTGAACCTTGGAATCAACAGGCTGTATTCAAAGGTATCGGTGTTCCGGTTATCTCCGATAATTCAATCCAAAAGAACAATCCAGAAAAAGTATTCGGTTTGCGTGAAGACTTTTATGATAAATATCCAAACACAACCATTCGTGTTGTAAAAGCGATGATTCGTGCAGCGCATTGGTTAGATGCTGAAAACAATAAAAACCGTCCAGCAGCAGTGAAAATTTTATCTCAACCTAACTATGTTGGAGCGGATTACAAAGTTATCGCTAACTCAATGACGGGGACGTTTGAATATGAGAAGGGCGATAAGCGTTCTGAGCCAGATTTCAACGTGTTCTTCCGTTATAACGCGACCTATCCTTATTATTCAGATGCAATCTGGTACATGACTCAAATGCGTCGTTGGGGACAAATCTCTGAACAGCAAACAGATTCTTGGTACAAAGATATGGCTAAAAAAGTCTATCGTCCAGATATTTATAAGCAAGCGGTTAATGAGTTGATTGCTGACGGCAAGTTTAAAACATCTGACTTCCCTGGTGTCTCTGGGTCAGACGGTTTCCGTGGTGTTCAAAACGACTTTATGGACGGTGTTCCATATGATGGTTCTAAGCCTAATGCTTATATTGACAGCATGACAATCGGTCTTAAAGGTTCAACGAAACTTTAATTAAATAACAAGGCCTTCTATCAGTACCGCTAGTCGGGGGCTGATAGAAGGCTTTTTAGTACAACATATTCAAAGGTAAATTTTATGAATCCTTTAAAGTGGCCAACAATTGAGCCCTTTTATAAACTGGCGATTGGTGAAGATCGTAGAGGCCAGCTTAACGCGATTGTTAAGATGGTCGGTCTGCCTTTAGCCGGTATTTTTATCTTCTTGGTCATATGGCAGGGTGCCGCATCGCATATCAATACTTCTTTAGGGCAATTTCCTGGTCCTCAACAGACGTTTGAACAGTTCGTTTCTTTAGTAGACGAAGCTGAGGCAGCCGCTATCAAAGAAGAGAAATTCTATGAAAGACAAGAGCTACGTAATGAGAAAAAGCTGGAAGCTAATCCAGATGCCGAAGTAAAAATACGTGACTACACTGGTCCACCAACGTTCTTTGATCAAATTGGTCGTAGTTTAGTAACCGTTATCAGTGGTTTTTTACTGGCGTCTTTGATTGCGGTACCGATTGGTATTGTGATTGGTTTGAGCAGTAACGCTTACGCGGCTTTTAACCCGATTATTCAAATCTTTAAACCGGTCTCTCCGTTAGCTTGGTTGCCCTTAGTCACCATGGTGGTCTCGGCAGTCTATGTCACGGATGACCCAATGTTTGATAAGGCTTTCTTAAACTCGATGTTCACGGTTCTGCTGTGTTGTTTATGGCCCACCATTATTAACACGGCTGCGGGTGTTGCGACGGTCACTCAAGACCTTAAGAATGTCAGCCAGGTACTGAGTCTAAATTGGTGGACACATGTTCGTAAAATTGTACTGCCTTGTTCAATTCCTATGATGTTCACAGGTCTACGTATCTCTTTTGGTATTGCTTGGATGGTATTGATTGCAGCTGAAATGTTGGCCCAAAACCCTGGTTTAGGTAAGTTTGTTTGGGACGAGTTCCAAAATGGAAGTTCTGATTCTTTAGGACGTATTATGGTTGCAGTGGTTGTAATCGGTATTGTTGGATTTATTTTAGACCGAGGCATGTTGATGATTCAGCAAGCAGTATCTTGGGACAAATCAGCAACATTACGCTAGTAAAGTCAGTAGAGTTAGGAGAATTTAAATGTCAGAAGTCCACTTAGAATTAACCAATGTTGGAATTGAATTTCCAACCCCAAGAGGGCCTTTTAGAGCTCTTAGAGATATTAATTTAAAGATTGATCAAGGAGAGTTTGTCTCTTTGATTGGCCACTCAGGTTGTGGTAAATCAACCGTATTAAACATTGTTGCCGGTCTTTATGAAGCGACTGAAGGTGGCGTACTCTTAGATGGCCGAGAAGTGAACTCTCCTGGTCCAGAAAGAGCCGTTGTTTTTCAGAACCACTCTTTACTACCTTGGTTGAGTGCTTATGAAAACGTCGAACTCGCGGTTGATCAAGTTTTTAAAAAGAGTAAAAGTGCGGCTGAAAAAAAGGAGTGGATTGAGTACAACTTGAAACTCGTTCACATGGATCATGCAATGGATAAACGCCCTGATGAAATTTCAGGCGGTATGAAACAGCGTGTTGGTATTGCTAGAGCTCTAGCGATGCAGCCAAAAATCATGTTGATGGATGAGCCTTTTGGGGCATTAGATGCTTTGACAAGAGCGCATTTGCAAGATTCCTTAATGGAGATACAAAAAGAGTTAAACAACACGGTCATTATGATTACCCATGATGTCGATGAAGCCGTTTTATTATCAGATCGAATTGTGATGATGACTAATGGGCCGAATGCATCCATTGGTGAAATTCTAAAAATAGATTTACCAGATCCAAGAGATCGTTTGGCGCTTGCAGATGATCCAACTTATAACCACTATCGTTCGGAAGTGCTTCGCTTTTTATACGAAAAACAAAGAAAGGTTGAGCATTAATAAAAGTGGTTTATTTGGGTGTTTACCTTAAAGCACCCTGAACGTTCAATTAATAGAAAGGAATTGTTATGCAAGAGATGATTACGCTCTATAACCAGAATAAGTCTGAAATAGAGAAGTTTTTAATTGAAACCATTCGCAATAATGGCCATATCATGCATTGCGAATTGGTGGAAATGCAGCAATTCTTTTCTATTTTCTCCAGTTTAGAGCTGGTCTATGTTGCGGATAAGTCTTTTATTCAAATTTCTCCAAATTTTAAAAGAAATGCCATTGATGAAAGCTCAATCGGAAAAAATAGAACTTACCTAATCTCTAAGGTTGAAGCTAAAGATGAGCACGTAGGCATAAGTACACCTTATCTTAGTTCTGCCACAGGTAAGCCTTGTGTTACCTTGATGTATTCCAGCGACAATCAGTACTTCTTCTTTGATTTCAATATCACTGTTTTACTGACCCTGTTTGGTTTGCTTGAACGCCACCACCTTTTTAACAGCGTGACTAAATATTTTTATTTAGTCATTGGTGTTTCACTCATGTTCTTCTCTTTAATGTCGATTGGTTATGCCTTTTATGAATATTTGGTACATCAACTCTTTACGCCCGAAAACTACAGTTTGGAAAGTGTTTTTAAACCAATTATTGCCCTGACGATGGGTTTGGCAATTTTTGATCTTGCTAAAACGTTGTTAGAACGAGAAGTGTTTTTTAAGGCCTATTCAGATAAGAAGGACGAAAGTAGGTTGCTGCTCAAGTTTTTAACCGCGATTATTATTGCGCTCTCGATTGAAGCATTGATGGTGGTGTTTAAGATTGCTCTGGATGATCCAACTCAAATGGTTTATGCACTTTATCTGATCATTGGCGTCTCTTTAATCATCTTGTCACTTTCTGTTTACAGTAAATTCGTGATTAACGAAAAATAGTTTTTTAGTCGGATTTTTGTGCAACGGACTAAAAGAAAATAACAAAATTGAATGGATCATTATTTGTGATCTATATTAAATAAATAGGCTTAGGTTTTTAGTATGAATGGCTCGACGCAAGAAATAGAACAAAAACAAGCCATTAAAATACGGATAAATGACATGGAAGTCGATGGAAAAGAGCTGTATTCAGTATTTCAACCGATTTATAGTTTTTCTAATCAAGCTTGTATTGGTGCTGAAGCATTAGTGCGAGGTAATTCCCTTGAAACAGGATTTCAAGTACCGGTTTATGAATGTTTGAGCGTTCCTGAAACACTGTCTAGTGCAGAATTTAGCCTACAGCTGAACACCCTTCATTTACAAAGCTGGAAAACCTCCCAAATGTCAAACAACTGGTTATTCCTAAATTTGGATTTTCAGGGAGTGACCAACTTAGGTGACATTTGTATTGGTGATTTGATTTCTAAATTTAAGATGAAAGGTCATGAAATTGTCATTGAAGTGGTTGAGAGTGAAATCGTCGATGAAGCTTTGTTTGAAGAGATTATTTATGAACTTAGGCAGCTGGGCTGTCTGATTGCACTAGATGATTTTGGCGCTGGGCACTCTAATGTGGATCGGATTTGGAAGGCGCAACCGGATATCGTTAAGTTAGACCGCGGGGTCTTATTAGAGGCCACTAAAAGTCTGCGTAGTCAAAGTGTGTTGCGTAATCTAACCAAGTTAATTAAAGAAGTTGGTAGTGTTTGTTTGTTAGAGGGGATTGAAACTAAAGAGCAGGCATTGTTAGCAATGGATGTGGGCGTGGACTTAGTGCAAGGGTTTTATTTCGCCCGCCCCCGTAAAACGTTTGACAAGGTGTTGGAGGTGCAAGAGCTTGTCCAAGATATCATTGAATCTTATCCCGCCTATATGAAAGAGAAAACGTTTGTACGTAATATGCAAAAAAAAGGTTATGAAGCACTTTTTGGAGCCTTTCAAGGTCTTGAAAGCCAAGTAATCCTTGATGAAGAAATGACCAAGGTTGGATCTTTGTCGTTTGTAAAACGACATTTTGTGCTGGATGAGTTTGGTTATCAAATTAGTGATGAAGCCAACTCCATTAAGGTCAGTGGGCGAATGGAGGTTTTACAAAAAGGCAAAGGGCTTTGTTGGAAAAATCGTCGCTATTTCATTAAGGCAATGCAGCAACCCGAGAAAATATTTGTTTCAAAACCCTATCGATCTTTGATTGATATGCAACTGTGTTTAACCGTTTCTAAAGTCGTACCGGTTAATGGCGAAATCGTTGTTGTTTGTTTCGATGTGGCTTATCACGATAAGTCAGCGGAAACGGTTCAGATTAGCGTGTAAGAATGATATTCAAGGAAGAAAATAATGATGGAAAATATGGAAATAGATATTCAGGCATTGGGTTCTATTGTCTCAAAAACAGATTTAAATGGCATTATTCTCGAAGTAAATGATGCTTTTGTTGAAGCTAGCGGTTATAGCAGAAATGAATTAATTGGACAGCCACACAATATTCTTCGTCATCCTGATGTACCCAAAGCGGTGTTTCAAGATTTTTGGCGTACATTGCAGTCTGGTAAACCTTGGGTTCAGGTGGTCAAAAACAAGCGTAAAGATGGCAATTTTTATTGGGTTGAGGCTAATGTAACGCCAATCCTGGATGCGGGTTCTGTTGTCGGGTATTTAGCTGTAAGGAGGGCAATAGATTCTCAAACTAAAACGTTGGCAACACAGTTGTATAAAGATATTGAAAGTGGAAAAAAATCCATTTCAAATGGCTACGCTATTAACAGTTTGCAAAAGTTTTGTTTGTTTAATCATTTTCATCCAATTAACCTCATGCTACTGATGATTGCTCTATTAGGAAGTCTTGCGGTTTTAATTCAAGCAGGCCTGGTGAGTTTACCCGTTGAATGGGTCGGAATCGTTGCGGTTGGTTTTTATGTTTATGCTTGGGCGGGTAAAAAATACGTTTTTAACCGTTTAGGTAAAGCTAAGCTGTTGATGGACAAAATGCGTGAAGGTGATTTTGATGGACAGGTCAATTTTTATGGTAATCATTCGTTAAGTAAATTGGTCTCTGCTGTGAAAATGATGCAGGTACAATTGGGTGCAATGTATGATGATTCACAGTCCAAATTGAACCGTAGTACGCGTCTAAAATCTGCGCTAGACAGTGCCACGGCAAATGTCATGATGGTCGATAAGTCTGGTGTGGTTATTTATTTAAATAATGCATTGCAAACACTGTTTTTTGAACAAGAAAAGGTATTTCCTAGCAACTTAGACAGTTTTTCAATCGAAAATATAGTAGGTATTCCATTAACAGAGGTCTTTCATAAAGCCTGCTTTAATCAGTTAGATAAGACGCTGAATCTTGAAGAAGATTTCGGGGATTTAACTGTATATCTAAAAATTAAACCTGTTGTAAACGAGCTGAATGAAAAAATTGGTACTGTCATTGAATGGCAAGATCTGACTCAGCAGAGAAGTATTGAAGAGAATCTTAAATCAACTTTGGAGTTAGCTTCTATTGGACATACTGATTTACATATAGAAACAGGCCATCTAAGTGGGTTCTTTTTAGATACTTCAAACAATATAAATTTATTGTTGGCGGAGTTTAATGCCATTATCGAAAACACGGTTTTTGTTATGACAAAGTTGGCAACAGGTGATTTACGTGGCAGGGTTGATAAAGACTTGCAGGGGTCTTTAGCTGCGATGAAAGGTGCTACCAATGTCTCGTTAGACAACTTGAGTACGATTGTTTGGTATATAAAGCAAGCAACTGATACGGTTAAAACGGCGGCAAATGAATCATCAAACGCGGCTTTGGATTTATCTGACAGAACCCAGCAGGCAGCGGCTAGTTTAGAGCAAATAAATGCCTCCATGCAAACGGTGCATAGTTTGCAGCAAGAAAATACAGCAGAGTTAAATACGGTTAATGGTTTAACTAGTCGTACAATCTCTGAAAATAACAGTGCGAAAGTGGCTTTAGATGCGACGGTCAAAGCCATTGAAGAAATTCAGGGTACCTCTGAGAAAATTGCAAATATTATTAGTATTATTGACGGTATTGCATTCCAGACAAATTTATTGGCATTGAATGCGGCGGTTGAGGCGGCTAGAGCGGGTGAGCATGGACGTGGTTTTGCCGTGGTTGCTGGAGAAGTACGTTCACTTGCTCAGAAGTCTGCTGATGCCGCACAAGACATTAAGAAACTTATTGATTCATCCGTTGTTAAGGTGCAGGAAGGGGTGAATAAAGTTCAGGAGACAAATCAAGCTTTTGAAGTGGTGAATGAGAGTGTGACACATATTGGTTCAGCGCTCAGTTCGGTTGTGCTCTCTATCGGCGAGCAGCAACGTTCAGTGGCTGAAATTGCACAAGCAATAAGTCATTTAGACAGTAATATTCAAAGTAATGCTACTTTGGTTGAAGAAACCTCAGCCGCTGCAGAATCATTGAAGCAACAAGCAAGTCTTTTGAGCAGTGAAACCAGTAAATTCCAAATAGATGATGTTAAGGCACAGCGTTTAACGCAGACGACCCCGCCTTTATTCGGCATTAGAATGTCAGACGTTAGGCAATCGATGCGTATTTGGCGTACCAATGTTCAATCCTATTTGAATGGCATTAATGTAGTCGTCGACATGGAAGCTGCTATAGATCCTATAAAAGGTGGTGTTGCTAAGGTATTAGCGCAGTTAATTCAAGCAGAGCCTTCAATTAAGAGGTTGCCAGAGTTTATTAAAGTAGAGGAATTGCATGTTAGGCAGCATCAGCTAATTGAAGAGATTATGTTGATTAAGGCATCTAAAACATCAATGTCTTTTGGAATGCTTAGAGAAAAAGATAGATTGCTTGATTGTTTCGTGACGGTGACCCATGATTTGGATGAAGCGTTGAATACGCTTAATCAATCGGCAAGTCGGGGAATGTTAATTTCAGCGTAACTAATTGTATATTTTAAAAAAATATACTTAATGACAAGTTTACCTTGAGAAGTTTCTTAAAGCTTTATACACTGTGAGTAAGTAAAGTACTCATTTAGAGTATTTAATAAGGTTTTAGATCTGTTTACAGTCTCCATGTGCGCTCTAGTATGTGAGTTGAATAGATAATAAAGACAGTCAAAATTAGAGGGTTATGTAATGCAAAGAATTTTAAATACTAAGGCTTCACGATTAGTTTCTTATGCGCTATTAAGCAGTGCAGTTGTACTGAGTGTGAGTTGTTCTGGTGACACTGAAGAGGCTCAACCCGCAGAAACAGTTGCAGAACAACAAAATACCATGGATGTTAAACAGCCTACGGTTGTTGATGTTCCTAAGGTAGCGCTTCAACCTGCACCAGCGCCAGTTGCGGTTGTTGAAGAAAAAATAGAAGCGGCTACAGAAGTCGTAAAGGAAGTTGTTGCTGAGAAAGTCGCAGCCGTGGTTGCCGCTCCAAGCGGTGAAAAAGCCTATGCAACTTGTGTTGGTTGTCATGGTGTTAAAGCGGATGGCGGTGTAGGTCCACGTTTGAATAATCAAACGCCTGAAGACATTGTTGCTAAGCTCGAAAAGTATAAAGCGGGTGAGCAATTAGGTCCGATGACGGGAATGATGGCGCCGATGGCAGCTGGCTTGTCTACGGATGATATGAAAGCAATTGCTGAATATGTCATTACTTTAAAATAAGTCGATTGTTCTCTATCAATAAGGGTTCTAAGGTGATCTTAACGGGTTTCTTTAGAGCCCTTTTTTGTATTTAACAATGCGTTTTAGAGGTGCACTATGAATTTTCATAATCAATCTACACCGGCATCAAAATCGTTGCTCTTAAGCTTGTCTGCAAAACATATACAGCAGGCGTTGGCTCTGCTTTTGGCGAGTAGCTTTTTCGTGCTCTCAGGTTGTTCTGAGCAAAATTCAACAACTGAAGAATTTGAGATTCCACAAGCCTCAAAACTATCAGTCAGTGCGATTAATCCTGGGGAGAGATTGTATGTTACTTGTTTGGGTTGTCATGGTGTGAAAGGCGATGGTGGAATTGGTCCGCAGATTAACAATCAAACTAAAGAAGAGTTGATTGCAAAACTGAATCTCTATAAAAGTGGTCAGCCGCGAGGTGTTAATGCTGGCTTAATGATTCCAATGGCCGAAGTTCTTAGTGAACAAGGGATTGATTCAGTCTCTGAATTTATCACCACTTTAAAATAGTAACATCTCTTCGAAGTTGTGGTTTATGGCTTTTCTGCGACAGATTTGCTGTATTTACCCCAGTTTTTACTCGATTTTAAATAGAGTTCTTCTACCTTGGTTCTTGCCCAGGGGGTTTTTCTCAAAAAGGTCAGGCTAGATTTGATACTTGGATCACTTTTAAAACAGTTGATAGGGATCAATGTAGCGAGTTTGTCCCATCCATAATGCGCTTCAAGGCTTGTCACAATCGTTTTTAATGAGAGGCCGTGTAAAGGGTCTTTTGGGTGGCTTCTTTCTTGAACTTCAGGCGTTAAATCTGATTTTTCTGTTATTTTATCCATTCTGTGTTTGATCCGTATCTGCTTGAGTGAAAGTTGACGTTATTCTAGTCTATTTTTAGCTTCTATCCATTGTGCCATATATTGTGTACTTTTGTGATGATGGTGGTTGAGCATCGCACCCATAAAGTTGGCCGTTCTGTGTTTTACCAAGTCTGTCGTTAATTCATCGATTTTGTCCAGTAATGGCTGTGTACTGCTTGGGCTTTGTAAATAGCGATGCCTGACGATGTCATAACCTTGTTGTTGAGCCTTTTGCCATAATTCGGGTTCTTGGTATAAGGATACCGCCTGTTTAGCAAAATCATGAGATTGGTTGGTAATGAGACCGCCCCAAGCTTCCGAGTTTGCCATTTGCATGGACTCACTCCCAATGGAAGTTGTTATATTTGGCGTTCCGCACAGCATGGCTTCAGCAAGTTTGCCTTTAATGCCCGCTCCAAAGCGTAAGGGTGCCAAACACACTCTGGCTTGCGAGAGAACGTCAAATGCGTTTTCAGCCCAGCCCATGACTTTGAACCCTTGTTTTGGGTTGTGTAATTGAGTGGCTTTTTTGGGTGGATAGGCGCCATAAATATGCAGTTCGGCTTGAGGCAGTTGTTGGCGAATTTCTGGCCAGATTTCTTGCTTGAGCCAGAGTACCGCGTCCCAGTTCGGTTCATGTCTAAAATTGCCTATGGCAATGAAATTTTGACGCTCTGTAAATGTTTTAGCTGGGCTTGTCGGTAAGCCTTCATATAAAAAAGGCAGGTAGATTAATTGCCGACTTGGCACTTGAAACTGCTGTTGCAACAATGCCATTTCAAATTCAGAAATCATCAGGGTTAAATCACAGCGATAGATGGAGGCGATTTCGCGTTTGGCCAAATCCGAAGCGGCCATATTTTCAAAAAGAGTCTGTTGATCGTGCAGTGGAATCTGTTGTAAATCAATTGTCTCAGGTTGGCTATTGAGATAATCCTTAACCATCTGATGACGAACCGATCTTAGGCTGTGTAAGTCCTCAGTGTTGAGAATTCTAATCGCCTGAGGTGCTTGTTTCTCAACACGCCAGCCAAACTGTTCCTCCATCATAAAGCGATCAAAAATGACCAGGCCTGGTTGAAGTTGTTGAATGAACAGATCAAAGCTTTCACTGTTCAATTCAATCAATTGCTCATTTATTCCTAAAGCAGATAAATCAGCTCTATGTTCGCCAAGGTTGGAAGGACTGGCAAAGGTAATAGACCAGCCCTGTGTTTTAAAAAGCTGTATCAACTGCATCATGCGAGTGCCAGCGGCAGAGGAGTTAGGCTCAGGCCAGACATAACCAATGATTAAGAGTGTTTTAGAGGATGTTTTAGTCGGCATAATGTTTTGCTGGAATTTGCTCTGTTAAAGTTTGTATTTATTTCGAATAAGGCTATTTTAAATGGCTTCTACCAGGCCTGGTAACTATTCCGCAGATTATTCTGAAAGGAACGTTAATAAGTGATAAACAAAAAGCGGTTAAGGGCTTGGAATGTTATAGTAATGTCCATATTAATAGGTAAGTACACTCACAATCCATGCAGTAAAGTAGACCGCTTTGTAAGCGAGTCTTAATGAGAAAATAGGTTAAACGTTATGAAAAAACAGATACTCATCACTTTAGGAACGATTTTAATCAGTTCTGTCTCTTTGAATGTCCAAGCAGGCTGGTGGAGTGATGCTTGGGATGACACTAAGGAAACGGCTTCTTCTGTTTGGGATAAAACCAAAGAAAAGAGCGCTTCTGCGTGGGAGTCAGTTTCCGATGAAGCGAGCGATGTAAAAGAGTCCGTCACCGAGTCAAGCGCTGGACCGATTGAGGAAGTGAAAAAGCTGGGTGATAAGGAAACTTATATTCAGGCCTGGGAAGGCATTAAAGAGAGTGCGAAAAATCCTTCAGCACCAGACGATGATGAAAACGGTCTTCCAAAGGAATAGCTCGGTCTAATTAAACGTTAAGTATAATAAAATTTTAAAGGTAGAAGACAATGCAAAAAATGATATGGCTATCACTGAGTATGCTGTTAGGTACGAGTTTGTTGACGGGCTGTGATAAAGTCGCGAACAGCGCAAAAAATTTACAGTCTGATTGGGTTGGTTTGGATAGAACGGTTGAGTTATACAGCTGTATGACGGGTAAATTGATTAAGGTTTATCAGGGCGATGTCAGAATTAACCCTGAAGACCTCGATGGTACCTCTATCTTGATTGACGGTAAAAAACTGAATACGAATTTGTGTTTTGTGATTTCTGAAATTGGTATCAAGGAAGAGCACATTCAGGGGGCGGTTTCAAAGTAGTCATGTATCGTCATCTCACTGAATACCTTAGTGTCGATTGCAATGCAATAAAGTCACCTATGAGTGGTGTAATTTTGATATGATTCTTTCATTCTAAAAGTCGAGCGAAAAGTAACAATGAAGATGGTTAAATTCAAAGAGTCCTTTCTGCAAACACCTGTTAAAACATCATTGTTAGCAATCAGTTTAACGCTGTTGGCGGGATGTTCTAGCGTAACGGGTAGCGTGGATGCGGTTGGCCAAGGCATTGTCAGTATAGGCGATAAATTGCAGTCAGTGATCGGTCACGTTCAGGTTGAAAAAATAGATGAAGAGAACTTTAAATTATCAGAGCTATTCTATGAGCCGGTAACCAGTTTTGATAGTATTGCTATGCGTGCCAAAGCCAGAGAAGCTTGTCCTAAAGGTTATACTTACCAGTCGCGTCAGGCTAAAAAGACAGGCGAGTTTGCTTATGGACATGAACAGTGTGTCGGCGGAAATGCGTGTGGTTATACTTTAGAGTGGAATATAAAATGTGAAGAGGTTCCTTATGAACCCTTTACCCTGTTTGGAAAAACTTAACGTTAACTGCTCTGTGTTGTAAAAATCAGACTTGATAAACGTAAGTCATTTATAAAAGCCACATCTTATGCAATGTGGCTTTTTTGTATTCGAATTTGAAAGCATCTATCGGTAATAAACAGAGAAGAGAGGTCTTAGTCTATGGTGATAAAACATTATATTTGGTTGTTTAGTATTGTCGTGTTTGCCATTTGGCAATCAACGCAGATTACACTTTGGCCAAATGCATGGCACTCACTCTTAAACTATGCACTTTATATTGTCGTCGCAATCGGAATTTTTATTAGTCTATGGTTGAATCGGATTCAACCTTTTCTAGTGTTAATGTCGATAGGCTTATTGAATGTCTTATTGAGTTATTTTTCAGTGCCCTCGGAGATGAATTTAGCGGCTGCTGTTCTGTTTCCCGTGTTATCTTTTTTATTACCCCTTAATTTATTGCTATGGATTTTATTACCCGAAAAAGGTGTCTGTAATAAACGTTTTGATGTCGCTGTTTTGTCCGTGTTTGTTATTCAAGCAATTGCTATTTACTGGTTGATGACGGACTTGTCTTTGAAGTGGATTGAGCCGTTAAGTATGCGCATTGTCGAAGGTTCGCAGGTACTCCAACTGCCGTTTGCCGGTGGCTTAATGTTTTTGCTAGCCGGCTTTGTGCTCTCGTTTAAACTGCGTTATCAGCGTTTTAAGGTTCTATATCATGCGGTTGTCGTGGTTCTGTTGTTAATGGCTTATGGCTTGAATGAATTTTTTCAACCGGGTGTCTTAGCTTGGTTCTCATTGATTTCGGCAGCGATTATCATTCTCTCTGTTATCTTTGATTCGCATCATATCGCCTATACAGATGAGTTGACTGGCATACTAGGGCGTCGTGCGTTGTATGAGGCTTTTCTTGGTTTAGGACGTAAATACAGTATCGCCATGGTCGATATAGATCACTTCAAAAATTTTAATGATACCTATGGGCATGATGTGGGAGATGAAGTTCTGCGTGTGGTCGCCTCTATTCTCGATACCGTCTCAGGAGGTAAAGCCTATCGCTATGGGGGTGAAGAGTTCGCTTTAGTGTTTTCAGGAAAAACCACGGCAGAGGTGTTACCTGAGCTTGAACGTCTGCGGGCTGAAATTGCTGGCGAGAGCTTGGAATTTGTCGTTAAAGGAAAAACAGTGCAAACTCAAGTTAAGATAAGTATTGGTGTTGCTGAAAATGATAAAGACCATAAACAACCAGAAGCCGTATTGAAATTTGCAGATGAAGGTTTATATAAGGCTAAGAAAGCGGGGCGTAATAGAGTCGTTGAAAGCCTTTCTCCTCCCAAGGCGGTTAAAGCAAGCTCTCCTAAGTCAGCTGGTAAGACCGATAGAAAACCTGCTGCAAAAGCCAAAGCGAAAACGAAAAGCAAGTAGCGAACTCCGTACGAAAAAAAATCAAAGTGTAATACTGCCGTAAGGCAGCAGAAATAAGGAAAAAATCATGGCAACACAAAGTCCACTGCCAATTGTTGAAGAGAACAGTGATATTGAAATCGAGTTCCAATTAGCCTTGGTGGATAAAACCATTGTAGAAGCGACGCAAGAAGGTGAGACGCTTAGATTTACCATTGGCGATGGTACTTTTTTGAACCGAATTGAAGAGATGTTAGTGGGTTTGGAGTTAGGTACTACAGCGAAGTTCACGCTGGGGGCTGAACGCGCCTTTGGTTTATCTGATCCTGGTAATTTTCAAACGATGGCACGCAGTGATTTTTCAGCAGATATCGATTTGAATCCAGGGCATGTGATTGGCTTTAATACCCCGACAGGTGAAGAAATTCCGGGAACGGTGCATGAGGTTGATGGCGATTCGGTGATTATTGATTTTAATCACCCCTTAGCGGATGCTACGATTGTGTTTACGGCAACCATTAAAGCAATCCACTGATAAGCGCTGTTTAAAGCATTCTTTGTTTTTTTGGTGAGCAGTGAGCTACAAGGTGTAGATAGAACTTCGTCTAAGCTTTAAATGAAGTTGCTTAATCTTCTGCTGAGTTAGCGCGCTTTTCCTCATGAAAAGTTTGCATATGGCCTTCACTGCAAAATGTGTCTTTACCATCATAATAAGCATCAGACTGCGGTAAGTGTACGCCACACAACGCACAACGTACCATCGCTTCAGCGGTTTTTCCCTCAGCGTTATCAGCCTCATGCTCAGCTTGTTTTTTATTTTGCTCGCGAATCTGAATGACTCGATTCAGGATAAATCGAATAATAAAGAAGACTAAAACAATAAATAGTAAAAAGACAATGGCTCTCATGGGGTTCTCGCGAGGAATGAATGGAATTGTTAATGCAATCATTGTCTAAAAATCATACAATAAAAGCAATTTTTATCTTTTAAATTATCTTAAAAAATCCTGCTTAAAATCGAGTAAAAATCGATTATAAATATTTTAAGCAGTGGACGTTGGAGACGTTTCTTTACATGAATTTACATGAATATCAGTCTAAAGCCCTTTTTGCCGAATACGGCATTGGCATTCCTAAAGGTCGCTTGATCACCAAACTTGAGCAACTCGATGATGCATTAGATTCCATCGACAGTAAAGGCTGGGTCGTTAAAGCTCAAATTCATGCGGGCGCACGTGGTAAAGCCGGTGGCGTAAAGTTGGTGACCAGTCGTCAAGAAGCCCTGCAAGTTTCAGCGGAGTTGTTGGGCAGTGCTTTAGCCACGGTTCAAACGGCGGGTAAAGAATTGCCAATTAACAGCCTGTTAATCGAAGAAACGCTTGCCATTGAAGAAGAGCTCTATCTGAGTTTAGTGGTTGATCGTGTGACGCGTACTCATACGTTTGTTATTTCTGCTGCGGGTGGAATGGACATTGAAGCGGTGGCGGAAGCGATGCCTGAAAAAATATTATCGGTGCATATTGACCCGACGGTGGGCGTGATGCCTTATCAGTGCCGTGAAATCGGTTTTGCATTGGGTTTGAAGGCTGAAGCTTTTAAACAGTTGGGTCAGTTGATGAAGCAGTTTTATCAATTAACCTTGGATAAGGATGTTTCACAGCTTGAAATCAACCCGTTAGTGCGTACATCAGGCAATAATTTGATTGCGTTAGATGCTAAGGTGAATATCGATTCAAATGCACTCTACAGACAACCAGGCCTGGTCGAATTGCGTGACTTCTCTCAAGAAGATGAACGTGAGGCGAAAGCCTCTGAACATGAATTGAACTATATCGCTTTAGACGGTGATATTGGTTGCATGGTCAATGGTGCGGGTTTAGCAATGGCGACCATGGATTTAATCAAGCTCAACGGCGGCGAACCGGCTAACTTTTTAGATGTTGGTGGGGGAGCAACCCCTGAACGCGTTTCAGAAGCGTTTAAGTTGATTTTATCTTCATCTGAAGTCAAATCTATTCTGGTTAATATCTTTGGGGGCATTGTCCGTTGTGACCTAATCGCTGAAGGGATTATTCAAGCGGTTCAAGAGGTCGGTTTGACGATTCCAGTTGTGGTACGTTTAGAAGGCACTAATGTGGAATTAGGGCGTGAAATACTCGCAAAAAGTGGCTTAAGTATTATCACAGCAGATGGTTTGGCAGATGCGGCTAGTAAAGTCGTCGAAGCAGCAGGGAAATAACAGAATGAGCATTTTAATTGAAAACAACACCAAAGTAATCTGCCAAGGATTTACTGGAAAACAAGGCTCATTCCATTCTGAGCAAGCGATTGCCTATGGTACGAATATGGTCGGTGGCGTCACTCCAGGTAAAGGCGGACAAACGCATTTGGGTCTGCCAGTATTTAATACGGTTAAAGAAGCCGTTGAATTAGCTGGTGCAGAAGCATCGATGATTTATGTACCGCCTGCGTTTGCAGCGGACTCGATTATTGAAGCCATCGCAGCGGGTATTAAAGTCATTACCTGTATTACCGAAGGTATTCCGGTGGCGGACATGTTGAAAGTACGCGCTGTTTTGGAAAAGTCAGACGCCTATCTAATTGGGCCTAACTGCCCAGGCCTGATTACCCCTGGCGATAATGGTACAGGTTGTAAAATTGGTATTATGCCTGGGCACATCCATCTGCCAGGTAAAGTCGGCGTGGTTTCACGTTCAGGAACATTGACTTATGAAGCCGTTCATCAAACCACTCAAAATGGATTAGGACAGTCGACTTGTGTCGGTATTGGCGGAGATCCGATTCAGGGCATGAACTTTATTGATTGTTTAAAGTTGTTCCAAGAAGATCCGTTAACCGAAGGTATTATCATGGTTGGTGAGATTGGTGGACAAGCTGAAGAAGATGCCGCTGAATTCATTAAGGCTAATGTGACGAAACCTGTGGTTGCGTATATTGCAGGTGTTACAGCGCCTGCTGGTAAACGTATGGGGCATGCCGGTGCAATAGTCAGTGGTGGAAAAGGCACGGCAGAAGCTAAATTTTCCGCGTTAGAATCGGCCAATGTCACCATCGTGCGTTCACCTGCTGAATTAGGTGACGCCATGCTGAACGCACTTTCAGTTTAAGTTTATTTGAGACCTTTGCACGAGTTGGGCGCGAGAGAAAAATGAGGTAAAAATTGTCTAAATAAGGCGTGAAACGTAGGTAATAGCTGGCTATTGGCAAGTTTTAGAACGAAATTTAGGCGATTTTTAACCATTTTTATTTGTGCAGCCACTCGTGCAAAGGTCTCTATTTAAAGCACTCATTTTAAATAGAAAGCAGCCAATCCATGGCATTAAATGGATTGGTTTGTGAAATACATCCAATAGAGATTATGTCTATATGACACAGAATGTAACAGTCGTCATGGCTCAGATTGATCCGGTCGTTGGAGATATTTCAGGTAATGTAAAGCGTATTATCGATGCTGCACGTCAGGCGAAAAAAGAGTATTCAGCGGATATCGTGGTTTTTCCTGAAATGACCATCACTGGTTATCCGCCTGAGGACTTATTACTCAGAGACGGGCTTTACCCGCAAATCCATCAAGCCTTATCTAAAATTGGTGAACAAGTATTAGATGTGGTTTGCGTGATTGGATACCCGATGATGGATGAGTTGGGTGAACGTTTTAATATGGCGGCTTGGATAGAGGGTGGCATCATTCAGGCCAGCTATATGAAGCAACACTTGCCGAACTACAGCGTGTTTGATGAGCAACGTTATTTCAGTGTTGGCAATCAGCCTTGTGTAATGGAGTTCAATGGCATTCGTTTTGGCTTACTGATCTGTGAAGATATTTGGAAAATTTCACCGAGCACACAAGCGAAAGATGCGGGGGCGGATGTTATTCTTACCCTGAATGCATCGCCTTTCTCAGCGGAAAAACACCAGGATCGTTTAGATACGGTTTTACGCCGTGTTGAAGAAATTAAAAAGCCTGTTATTTATGTCAACCAAGTCGGTGGGCAAGATGAATTGGTCTTTGATGGTGGTTCATTTGCCATCAGTGCAGATGGTGAAGTCTGTGTGCAGAGTCCTGAGTTTCAAAGCTGTTTATCGCCAGTACAGCTCCTCAAACAAGTCGATTCAGTTGTTATGTTGGCTGGCGAGAAAGCCGATTTATTTGAAGATGAGGCGCGTATTTATCAGGCCTTGATAATGGGCGTTAAAGACTATGTGCATAAAAATGGTTTTCCAGGTGTTTTATTAGGCTTATCTGGTGGGATTGATTCTGCCTTAACCCTCGCTGTGGCAGTTGATGCATTAGGTGCAGAGAATATCGAAGCGGTGATGATGCCATTTCGTTATACAGCCGAAATCAGTAAAGAAGACGCTGCGAAACAAGCGGAAATAATGGGCGTGAATTATCAATCCATTCCGATTGAGGAGAGTTATCTTGCTTTAGAATCTGCATTAGCAGACATCTTTTCCGGTATGGAAGCCGATTTAACCGAAGAGAATTTGCAAGCGCGTATTCGTGGCACTATTTTAATGGCCATCTCCAATAAAATCGGAAAAATGGTGCTCGCCACCAGTAATAAAAGTGAAGTTGCAGTTGGCTATTCGACGTTATATGGCGATATGGTTGGCGGCTTCTCGCCCTTAAAAGATGTACCGAAAACACTAGTATATCGTTTGGCAGAATATCGTAATAGTTTGTCGTTGGTTATTCCAGAGCGTGTTATTACGCGGGCGCCTTCCGCCGAGTTGCGTCCAGATCAAGTTGATCAAGACTCTTTACCTGAGTATGAAGTCTTAGATACGATTATTGAGGCTTACGTTAATCAAGATAAAACGCCTGAACAAATCGTTGACATGGGCTATCCTGAATATGATGTGCGTCGTGTCATTAACATGATTAACCGTAATGAATACAAACGCCGTCAGGCTGCACCGGGCATTAAGATAACGCACCGTGCATTTGGCAGGGACCGCCGCTATCCTATTACTAGTCTTTATAGTGAGTAAAATAGAGGGTGCCTACAGAAAGTTGCTATCTTGTCAGTAGGCCTATTTATTGTTTTAATGGCTCTAAGAACGGTTAAAGTATTTCGTTAAATGGAATTAAGAGAGGGCTCTATGGCTGCGAGTTTAGAACAGTATCAGGATGATCCTAATTGTCCCATCTCGCCGGACGATTCTGTTTCGTTTGCTCAGCTAGAACTTCTGTATCAACTGCAACGTAATATCCTGGAAGATGTGGCCTTAAAAAAGGGCTACAAGTCTGTTCTAATTAAACTTTGTCACATGGCTGAAGAGATGGTGCCTAATTCTTTAGCGTCTATTATGCTACTGGATGACAATGGTTTGTTGAATGTTTTGGTTGCGCCTTCTATCCCAAAAGAGGGTGTTGATGCCCTTAATGGCCTCGTTCCTGGGCCATATGGTGGTTCGTGTGGAAACACCGTGTACCGCAAAAAGCCCACCTTTGTGAGTAATGTTTTAACGGATGAGAAGTGGCAATACCTACGTGCGCTGGCAGAATCTTTTGGATTGGGTGCTTGTTGGTCAATGCCAGTCCGAGTTTCAGAAGAAGAAATTATAGGCACCTTTGCCTTAACCCGTTTCGAGCCGAGTAGTCCTACGGTATTCCAGCGTCGTTTACTGGATACGTGTGCTTATATTGTCAGTATTGTCATTCGACGCCACCAATCAGAGTCAAAATTAGAGCACCTTGCTTATCATGATGTTTTGACTGGGTTGCCAAATCGAAGTAATTTACAAATAGCCATTGAAAACTTAATTTCTGATAATGAGAGTTTTTCGCTGGTGATGTTCGGCTTAGATCGTTTTAAAATTATTAATGATACCCACGGCCATGATATAGGCGATAAAGTATTGGTGGCCAGTGCGAATCTTCTTAAGTCGATCTTGTCTGAAGATATTCGACTGTTTCGTATTAGCGGAGATGAGTTTGTTTTGCTGGTTCAGAAATCCGCAGTAGAACTGAATGTTGATGGTATCTGCTCGCAATTAAAGACGCTGTACCAAACGCCTGTTCAAATCAATGAATGGCAGTTCTATCTCTCTGGTTCTATGGGAGTTTCAAGCTTTAATCCAGAAGAGCCGACCAGTCTGTATACATTGCTTAAACAGGCCGATATGGCCATGTATGAAGCCAAACGCCAAGGCGGTAAGAAGATTGTTCGTTTTGAAGCAGAGATGGCCGTCAAAGTACAAGATTCCTTAGCGTTGGAAGGTGATATTCATAAGGCTTTGAAAAACCATGAGTTTGAAGTCTACTATCAACCTATTCTTAATACGCAAACCCAGAAGTTTTCTAATTTAGAAGCTTTAATACGCTGGAACCACCCTGTTAAGGGCGTTATTTCTCCTTTTGCTTTCATTACTTTGATGGAAGAGATGGGCATGATTCATGAGTTAACAGAAATTGTCCTTGAATCGGTTCTCAAAGATTTATCAGAGTGGGAGAAACAAGGTTCCGATACCTTAAAAGTTTCTATTAACCTGTCGGGACGTGACTTTAATGAGGCACAGATTCAGTCTCTTTTGAGACCCATCTTGGCCGCTGAACGTACGCAACAAATCGAATTTGAGTTAACTGAAAGCTACTTGATGAGCCATGCTGAAACCGTTCTGACCTTGCTTGAATCAATTCGTGCAACGGGCATAACCCTCGCAGTGGATGATTTTGGTACGGGCTATTCATCACTTTCTTACCTAAAGCGTTTTCCTATTCATAAACTTAAAATAGATCAGTCTTTAGTTCGGGATATCGCCGCTGATAACAGTGATCGTGCCATTGTCAGTGCTGTGGTTGCTTTGGGGCATGCCTTGGGTTTAGAGGTGGTTGCAGAAGGTGTCGAGACAGTTGAACATCGTAAAATATTAGAGCAGCAGGGGGTTGAACTGTTGCAGGGTTACTTATTTTCTAAACCAAAGCCTAAAAACTTAGTGTTAAAAACGCTGGAGATGTTGGCGAAAGATTTAGAGGGTTACGTCCAGTAATTTGGATTGTCGGTTTGCTTTCGGGATTTTAATAGCCATTAGTGTATTCATTCCCCTGAGCCATAAAAAAAGCCTTGCGATAAGACAAGGCTTTTTGGTTTTCAGGCTTGGAGTGAAAGCTTAGTCAAATAGACTGCCAACACTGTCACTGACTTTCGACCACCAGCTTTTATCTTCTGGCTTATTTTCGGGTTTGTTTGCTGAGTCATCTGCTGAATTACCTTGTGGAACACTGCCCTCTTGTGGTGGCATGACATTTGTCACTTCAATTTCCTGGTTCAATTCATAGACGCGCTTAACATCCGCTAAGTTTTCACTCATTCCAAGCTTATCATAGGCTTGTTCTAGCATGGCTAATGACTCTAATGTCACAGCCGCTCTAGGGTAGTTTTCAATAACGTATTTCGCGCGATTAGCAGCCGCTAAATAGGCTTGTTTATTGAAGTAAAATTGTGCAACCTGAAGTTCGTGACGCGCCATTTGGTTACGCAGTACAATTAAACGTTTACTGGCGGTTGCGGCATAGCGGCTTTCAGGGAACTTATTAAGCAGCTCACTGTAATAGCGATAAGCTCTTAAAGTTGACTTGCTATCACGAGAAGCCGGGTCGGTCAGATATTGATCTAACCAGCTACGATTGACGGAATCAGCAGCAAGCGCTCTTAAATAGAATGAGTACGCGATTTCAGGATGTTTTGGAAAGAGGCGAATAAACTCTTCTAATTCACGAATCGCTGATTCCGGTTCATCATAGCGATAATAAGCGTAGGCTAACTCTGTATAGGACTGTTCTGCATAAGCGCCATAAGGATAAAAAGATTTAAGCTTTTCATAACTTTGAATCGCCGTATCCCATTGACCCTCTTGAAAAGCTTCAGTGGCAGCCTCATAGAATTCATCAACAGACTTCTCGGAATCAGGCTTCTCAATCAAGTTGGAGAGTGTAGAACAGCCTTGTAATGTAAAGGTTGCAAGTAACAGAGTGGATAACAGCGTTTTTTTCATATTTTTAGGTACAATAGGCGTTAATAAAATTGATACTGATTGTATCATACTTAAATATTATCAAATCACCTCTCCATTATATAAAATGCGCATTATCGCCATTTAATAATCGGTTAGCTGAAAAGAGAGCAAGGTCATAAATTGAATAAAGAACTATTAACAGCAACGATTCCCCACAGTGCCCTTGGTGAGCGTTTAGATATTGCGATTGTGCCTCTTTTTAGCGAATACTCAAGAAGTCGAATTCAGCAGTGGATTAAAGATGGTAACGTCATGGTCGATGGCAAGGCTTGGACCAAACCGAAGCAGCCTGTTTTAGGTGGTGAAGCGGTTGAGTTGGTTGTTGAAATCAATAGCGATTTAAATGCCATCGCCCAAGACATTCCAATGGATATTATCTATGAAGATGATGCTGTGATGATTATTAATAAACCAGTCGGTTTAGTGGTACATCCTGGCGCAGGCAATCCTGATGGAACTTTGATGAATGCTTTGCTGCACTATAATCCAAAGTTGCGTGACGTTCCCCGTGCCGGGATTGTTCACCGATTGGATAAAGATACCTCAGGTTTGATGGTGGTTGCTAAAACCATCCCTGCACAAACGCATTTAGTCGACCAGTTACAACGCCATGATGTTGAGCGTATTTATGACGCGGTGGTGGTTGGGCAGATGAAAGTAGGCGGCACAGTCGACGCGCCGATTGGCCGTAGTCCTAAGGACCGTACTAAAATGGCCATCAGCAGCTTTGGTGGTAAAGAGGCGGTTTCACACTATCGAGTGCTAGAGCGTTTTAGAGAACATACGCGTATTCGCGTTAAACTTGAAACCGGTCGAACTCACCAAATTCGTGTACACATGGCTTCTTTAGGTTTTCCATTAGTCGGTGATCAGGTATACGGTAAACGTTTTAAAATTCCTAAAAAAATGATTGAGGAATTTGTCACATATTTACGTGGATTTAAACGCCAAGCGTTACATGCTGGAGCACTAAGTTTTACACATCCTGTTACCAGTAAGAAAATGAAATGGAAGGCCGAAATACCAGAAGATTTATTTGAGTTGATTGATGTTTTACGTGAAGATGTCGAAGTCTTTGAGTCTAAAATGAAAGGTGATGATGGCTTTGATTATGATTACGGCGTCGAAGTCGCTTATGTGACCGATGAAGACATTCCTGATTAATTGAAATATTTAAGCCTTAACCAGCGCAGGATTAATAATTATCACTATGTTTATCACGCCTGACTGGCCTGCGCCTCACACTGTTAAATCTATTTATACCACTCGCGAGGGTGGTATTAGCAAAGCGCCTTTTAACACCTTTAATCTCGCCACACATGTGGGGGATGTTTTAGGGGATGTTCTTGCCAATCGTCAGCAACTCTTTGAGCAGGCCTGTCTACCTTCCGAACCCATCTGGTTAGATCAGCAACACACGGACATTGCAATACAGCTTCCCCCATCCAATCTTCATACTCAAGACTCTAATTCAGTTACACCACCAATTCAAACACCTATTGCAGACGCTTCTTGGACACAATGCCCAGGCCTGGTTTCAGTCGTGATGACGGCGGATTGCTTACCTATTTTAATCACCAATCAAGCGGGGACAATTGTTTCTGCAATACACGCTGGTTGGAAAGGGCTCGCACAAGGCATCGTCAGCACAACGATTGCAGAATTTCCCGATGAGATTAAAAACAGTCCAGACAGACTCTTGGCCTGGATTGGTCCAGCGATCAGTGCAGAACACTTTGAAGTCGGTCAGGATGTCTATGATATTTTCGTGAATCAGAATATGAGCAACTCAATCTTTTTTCAGAGTAAGCCATGCAATGTGGGCTCATGTTCAAAAACATCACAAAAGTATTTAGCAGACCTACCAGGCCTGGTCAGAAAAGAGTTGCATGATTTAGGCGTTTCAAACGTCTATGGTGGCGATTTATGCTCTTTTGGAGAAGAAAAAGATTTTTTTTCCTATCGTCGTTCAGGTAAAACAGGGCGGATGGCGTGTTTGATTTGGATTGAGTCTCTATGATTGAGGCTAGTAGAGTTCAATTTCTATTGAATTATTCTTTGGCTGTGACGCTGTAATGCACTCCCTTAATCTATTGTTTAAAGCGATGCTTGGATCACTTCGGGATTTATTGCCGATTATTGTCGTCATCGCTTTTTTCCAATTAGCGGTATTACAACAACCCCTGCCTAATATCATCGATCTATTAGTAGGCACATTTTTTGTAGTATTGGGGCTGACGTTTTTTGTTTATGGTTTAGAAATGGGGTTGTTTCCGATTGGTGAAAGTATGGCGTTTTCTTTTGCTAAAAAAGGCTCGCTATTTTGGTTAGTCCTGTTTGCCTTCTCATTAGGATTTGGCACAACCATTGCCGAGCCAGCTTTAATTGCCGTTGCTGGCGAAGCCGCTAAAGTCGCTGCGACAGCGGGTGTGATTGTCAATAGTTTAGACTCTATGAAACAATATGCAGATGGTCTACGTTTAACAGTTGCCTTGTCAGTCGGTTTTGCAATCGTACTGGGTGTCATTCGCATTATTAAAGGCTGGCCAATTCATTGGTTTATCATTGCTGGTTATCTATTGGTCGTTATTATGACCAGTTTTGCACCCGCTGAAATTATTGGTATCGCTTATGATTCCGGTGGCGTGACCACATCAACCATTACGGTACCTTTGGTCACCGCATTAGGGGTTGGTTTAGCCTCGTCCATTAAGGGTAGAAACCCAATGATTGACGGCTTTGGATTAATTGCGTTTGCCTCACTGACACCGATGATTTTTGTGATGGTCTATGGGATGATGATTTAATGGAATTTGCATCTTTAATTGTCGGCTATATAGACCGCTTTATTGCCATTCTCACTCATACCATAGATGATGTAATCCCCATTCTAGCGATATTGGTTGGTTTCCAATTATTTGTGCTGCGCGAGAAAATTCCAAACTTAAAGCGAGTTGCTTTCGGTTTTTTCTTTGTGTTGATTGGTTTGGCTTTCTTTTTGCAAGGTCTTGAACAGACACTGTTTCCGATTGGCCGATTAATGGCTGAGCAGTTGACCAATCCAAGTTTTATCTTTGGGCATGAGATGGTGGCTAATTTTGAGTTTAGTTGGCGGGACTATTACTGGGTGTATATCTTTGCCTTTGCCATCGGTTTTAGCACCACAATTGCCGAGCCATCTTTACTCGCGGTCGCCATCAAAGCCGAGCAAGTTTCCGGTGGCGCTATCAGTATTTGGGGGCTGCGTATTGCGGTCGCATTCGGAGTTGCCATTGGGATTTCTCTTGGTACCTTCCGTATCGTGACGGGTTATCCTATTCATTGGTTTATCATTGCCGGTTATATCTTTGTGGTGATTCAGACCTTCTACGCACCGAAAATGATTGTACCGTTGGCTTACGACTCTGGCGGGGTTACGACCTCTACGGTCACGGTACCATTAGTCGCCGCTTTAGGTTTAGGTTTGGCTGAAACGGTACCCGGCAGAAGTGCTTTGATTGATGGTTTCGGCTTGATTGCCTTCGCCAGTCTATTTCCAATTATGTCGGTGATGGCCTATGCTCAAATATCCGAGTATAAATCGTTACGTCGCCAGAGAATCCAAGCAGAAAACAGGTTGGATGAAATGAGTACAGATCTTTCTGAGGAGAAGTTAAAGTGAAGTTTAAATTGATTATTGCCTTTCTCGATGAGTCGAAAACAGAGGCCGTTATTAAAGCGGCACGTGATACAGGCGCACTGGGTGCAACCATTATTAATAATGCACGCGGTGAAGGGGTGAATACTCCAACAACCTTCTTTGGTTTAACGCTGGAGACGCAGCGTGATGTCGTTCTGTTTCTGGTGAAAAAGGAGTTGAGTCGAATTATTTTAGAAAGTATTGCAGAGGTGGGGGAGTTCGCGCATAAACCCGGCTCAGGTATTGCGATTCAAATAGCTGTTGAAGATGCCGTTGGCATCGAACATCAGGTCGAGGAGTTGAAAGAACAGTCAGAAAGACAGCGTCAACGCGCGCCTGTTTCTGAAAGGTAGCTTAAAAAAAGCCCGCTAAAATTAATATTTAAGCAGGCTTTAAGGCAGTGTTAATATTGTTTTAAAGGTTATTAATCGACACGGTAGAAATAGAGAATATCTCGAAAAGAGTCGTTTGACTGATTATTTATCGTCCTGAATTAAAGAGTGCCTATTTACCGGTTTTGAAATAGTTCTCCGCTTTTTCAATATCTTCAGGAAGTCCGCTGATAACGATAGAATCGCGTTCTTTTAGTAAAGTCTCGCCCGTAGGGTGTTCCCCTCTGACGTTTTCACGTTTAATCGCATCTACCTGAATCTTTAACTCATCCACCGGGAACTCTTTGAGCTGTCTGCCAACCGCATAAGCGGATTCATCAAGTAATACAGAATGAATGATTTTCTTCATGATCTGATGCTGCTTTAGTTGATTAGTGTCTTCGCCAGGGTAGAAATTCTCCAATAGACGATAACGATCCTTACGAGCCTCACGCGTCTGTTTTAGGACTTTTCTAGGAGGTTTGCCAATCATCAGCAATAGGTGTGATGCCAGCATGATGCTAGATTCAAAGGTGTCAGGAACGACCTCGTTTGCCCCTGCGGCGGTCAGCTCATTAAGGTGTTGGTCATCTAGGGTTCTAACCAATATAGGAATATCAGGATGGTGCTGCCTAATGGTTTTAAGAATTTTTAAGGTGGCGTGAAAATCACTGAACGTAATAATGACAATTTTAGCGCGTTCGATGGCCGCCGCATGCAGAATAGTCTGCTTGGAAGCATCTCCATAATAGACGCTTTCTCCCGCAGCTCGCGCTTCATTAACACGTCGTATGTCCATATCCAAGCCGACAAAAGCCTCGTTTGAACTGTGTAGGAAACGACTCACTGTTTGGCCTACACGCCCGAAACCACACAAGATTACGTGATTACTAATGAGCTTATTGTCTTGCTCAATGGTTAGCTCGATTTCACTATGATTATTTTTATAGGTGGTCTTGTGCAATGATTTGGCAATTTTACCGTTGAATTTAACTAAAAACGGTGCCATCGACATGCTTAATACCGCAGCGGTTAAGAGTATATTGCCGGTTTCTTCTGGCAGTAAATTGTAGGTAAAGGCTAAAGTAATGAGTACTAAACCAAATTCGCCTACTTGAGAGAGCGAGAGAGAGATACGTGCAGAGACACCAGGTGTTTTACCAAAGAGTCGTGAAATAAAATAGAGGATCATGCCTTTAACGACAAAAATGGCTAAGGTGATTAAAATCACAAGCCAGAAGTGTTCGATCAGAACATCGATGGAGATCAGCATGCCGACGGTGACAAAAAACAGACCGAGCAAGATATCCTGGAAAGGGCGGATATCGGACTCTATTTGGTGGCGATATTCTGTTTCACTGAGCATCATTCCCGCCAGAAATGCACCTAACGTCATAGACAGTCCCATCTCTTCAGTAAAGGCAGCAGCCCCTAAAGCGACGGTTAAAACGGTTAAGGTGAATAACTCTTGAGATTTAGCGGAGGCGACTTCATGGAAGAGTGGGCGAAGTAAATATCGACCAATCATATGCATAATGACAACCACTAAAATCCCTTTTAAAAATGAGATTCCAAGTGTGATGGCGAGTGCGTTTTCGCCAGCTTGACTCATCGCTAATGCTGGAATTAAAATCAGCAGGGGAATGGCCATGATATCTTGGAAGATTAAGATACCGACGGTAGAGCGGCCATGGCGTGATTGAATCTCAGATTGTTCGGTCAGTTGCTTAATTACAATGGCAGTAGAGGATAGGGCAAATGCACCTGCGATGACGATATTGGTATTGGTATCGAGTCCAGCTAACCAACCAATCAGATAAATCACACTTGCGGTTGTGAGTACTTGAGCCGTTCCCAGTCCAAATACTTGTTTACGCATGGACATCATTTGCGCTAAAGAGAATTCGAGTCCAATGGCAAACAGCAAAAATACAATGCCGAATTCAGCCAGTAATGAGATGTTCTCTTCTTTTTCAATCCATCCAAAACCACTCGGCCCAACAATGATGCCGACGATGATATAGCCGAGAATCGGGGGGAAGTGCAAACGTCTAGAAGCAGACACCGTAAGCACGGCGATGCCCAGTAATAAAACGATATGCAGAAGAAGATGTTCGCTCATATCAGTTACCTACCGAGTCCGTTGACATGTTAAAGCGCATTGAAAGATCAATCGCTTGGATGTGTTTTGTAATGGCGCCAGTCGAAATAAAATCCACCTGAGTTTCAACTAACTGAGCGATATGTTTTAGCTCTACATTACCTGAAACTTCGAGTTTGGCTTTGCGATTGACTCGCTTTACAGCCTGAGACATCATCTCTAAAGTGAAGTTGTCCAACATAATGATGTCTGCTCCAGCCTCTAACGCTTGTTGCACTTCATTCAAGTTTTCAGTTTCAACTTCCACTGTAATGTCGGGATGCATCTGTTTTGCCGTGTTAACCGCTTGTTGAATGCCGCCCGCTGCCATAATGTGGTTTTCTTTAATAAGGATAGCGTCGTACAAACCGATACGATGATTACTACCGCCACCGCAAGCAACCGCATATTTTTGCGCCAAACGCAGTCCGGGTATGGTTTTGCGAGTGTCTAATAATTGCGTGCGAGAACCTTGGAGTTGTGCCACATACTGAGCAGTGACCGTTGCCGTTGCTGATAGCGTCTGTAAAAAGTTAAGCGCAGTTCTTTCAGCCGTTAAAATGTTTTTGGCGGAACCTCTAATAACACATAGATTTTGATTGGCTTCAACGGACTCACCTTCTTCACAAATCCAATCGATTTGGATTTCAGGATCGACTTGACGGAAGACCTCATCAAACCAGGGACGACCGCATACAATCGCTTTTTCGCGACAGATAATATTGGCTTCTGCTTGAGTCTGTTCAGGAATTAAACCGGCGGTTAAATCACCGGATTTAATATCTTCTAAAAGTGCAATGGACACACTGCTTTCGAGGTTTTCAAAATAATTAATATCATTCATAGCGTAAAGTGAGTATCTGTTTTTGACGTAATTCTGAGTATTATACCGAATAAAATGAGTGCTTATTGTCGTATACTAAGCGCGATTAGAATGAAATCATCGGTCATTTTAAAAGTTACTAAAAATGCAGGAATTTATGCCAAAAACGAATACCTTAGTCAGCCCAGAAACAAACAAGGCGGATTCGAATCAGGAAAATCACTCTATTGAGGGCTGCCCTATTGAAATAGAGTCTGGAATTATGCAAGGTGTTACCTTTATGGCCAGTCCTAATTTTGAGTGTCGAGCAGCAGGGGTGTTACCTGAGTTAATTGTGGTTCATGGTATTAGCTTGCCACCCAATAAATTTGGCGGTGAGGCGATTAGCCAACTATTCACCAATCAACTCGATCCACAATCAGATCCATATTTCGAGAAAATTAAAGGCTTAAGAGTGTCTGCACATGCACTTATTCGTCGAGATGGTGAGGTAGTACAGTATGTACCTTTTCATGATAAGGCTTGGCACGCAGGGGTGTCAGAGTTTGCCGGGCGCAGTGCTTGTAATGATTTTTCAATCGGAATTGAGGTGGAAGGTACAGATGAGACGTGCTATACCGCTCGTCAATATGCCGCTTTAGCGCAACTCATTAAAACATTGTGGATGACTTATCCGAGTTTACAAGCTCATCACGTAGTGGGGCATAATGACATAGCGCCTGGTCGTAAAACAGATCCAGGGCCTTACTTTCAATGGGATGCGCTGAGTCGGTTGTTAGAAAGCTAACCAGGCCTGGTTGAGCAGTAACGTGGTGTGTTAATGATACTGTTTTTAAGCAACCCAGCCCGTTTTTTTATTGGGCTTTGGCGGGGTCGCTTTGGGGCTGAATTTTAAACAGGTTTCACCCGAGTTCTCAAAAACAACGATACTAGGTAGTTTAGCCGTTTTAAAACCAAAAGCTTTACAGCCTCTAGGATTTTTGGCATCCCAAGTGACAAAAAAGTGCTGACATTGAAAACAGTCGATAGGAGGATTAGTTTTTTTCATGTTTAAGTATAGAAATTAGTGAATTCCGAAATAATATAGTTGTGCTATTATCTTTTGCCGTTAACATTGACAAGTATATACCAAGCCTTGGTTCAGCAATTGAAGTACCAAGTCATATTTTACAAGATTCATCATCAGATTTAAAAGGTTTAAAAAAAATGAGTAAAGTTGGCCTATTCTACGGAACGGATACTGGTAATACTGAACGTGTTGCAGATATTATTAAAGATAAAATTGGTGCAGACATTGTCGATATGCACGACATTTCAACTGCCAGCGCAGAAGATTTTGCAAAATATGACAAGATTATCTTAGGGCAGCCAACTTGGTATTATGGTGAACTACAAAGTAGCTGGGATGACTTTTGGGAAGATTTTAAAGGGATTGATTTCACAGGTAAAACAGTCGCTTGTTTTGGCTTAGGTGATCAAGCTGATTATTCTGAATACTTTTTAGATGCAATGGGTTTGATGCATGATATTGCTGTAGAAGGTGGCGCAACGCCTGCAGGTTATACATCAACCGATGGTTTTGAATTCGATGAATCTAAAGCCGTGACAGAAGACGAAGAGTTTTTTGTAGGTTTAGGTATTGATGAAGATCAACAGCCAGAAATGACAGACGGTCGTATTAATGACTGGGTTGAGCAAATCAAAGAAGAGATGGAGTTTTAATTTAATACATCTGTTTCTTCTTTAAAAAGCCGTTGATTTCCATTGCGAGATAAGCGGCTTTTGTGTTTCTAGGATTTGAAAGTTACCAGGCCTGCTAAGTTTGTTAGCGATAAGTAACGTTATAAAACGGAATTTTAGGCATGGTTGACATACGTGCTTTAACTCATTTAGGATGGCTGATGATAGTTATGTGTCTAAAATCATCTGAGTAATGTTTTTCAGATTAAATAAGTGATATATAAAGAGGGAAGATATATTGGAGATTAGTAACTTAAATAAAATGAAAGAAGCAATTCTCATCTCAATTGGGTTTGCAATTTTATTTAGTTTATTCTCTTTGATTTTCTACTTTGGTGATTGGATAAGGTTTGTATTTGTTTTCTTAACGGGCCTGTTTGTTGGTGCCTTAGCGTTTCCAGAGTTAAATTCCAAATGTTGTAAATATCCAACTCTGTATCAGATTTCAGTTGGGTGTATTGCAGGGTTTTTAGGCGGTGTTGCATTAAATGCAACAATAGAAACCTCAGTAAGCATTGCAGTCATTGGAGGGGTTCTAGGTTTTACTGCTCCGTATTGGCTAAAGCATGCCCCAATCCCTTAGGCTTTGAACGCATAGCAATGCAAGAATAATTGGGAACAGAGTAAAATTAAATATATCTCAGAAACTATTGGCTTTAACTTTGCATAAAACTAACAAGCCTGCCAGGCCTGTTAGGTTAGTTTTAATACGATTCCATACCTTAAAAGAGTCTTAATCGATTAACTTATCGCAAACTCATGATTGGCCATTGGCGTGTTCGAGCGATTTCAAGCAATTTATCATCGCCATCGACAATAATTGGATTTTCCACAATCTCGAGTAAAGGCAAATCATTAAACGAGTCAGAATAGAAAAAGCTTCCCTCTAGGCTTTCATTTTCACGTTTTAGCCATTCTTTTAATCGAGTCACTTTTCCTTCTTGAAAGGTCGGAACGCCTTTTATCTCTCCGGTATAACGATTGTCGACTATTTCGCCATTCGTGCCGAGTAATTCAGCGATGCCATAACGTAAACCGATACGTCTAGTAATAAACGTGTTGGTCGCTGTAATGATAATCACGCGATCGCCTTTTGCTTTATGCTCATCCACCAGTGCTTGGGCCTTTGGCAGAACAATCTGTTCTACGAAGGTTTGCATGAATTGTGCATGCCATTTATTAAGGGTTTCCATTTTTTGTTCACTGAGCGGTTTAAGGGCAAAGCGCTGGTAGGCCATAATATCTAATGTTCCGGCTTTATAGTCCTCATAGAACTGCGCATTTTGCGCCGCAAATTCAGTCGCATCAACATATTTGTTTTGAACTAAAAATTCACCCCATAAGTAGTCGCTGTCGCCACCGATTAAGGTGTTATCGAGGTCAAAAATTACAAGTGCCATAATGTTTTCCAATTTGATTTTGGCCACATCCTAAACTAAACCAGTGGATTCGACAAGATTGTTTTTTAAAAAATAGTGTTATAACAACCGTTTATGTAAAAAGCTTAAAATTTGGATTGAAAAATGCATCAAATTTAGGCACTATTAACCAATAATTAATATTTAAAGAATTTAAGGTTTCCATGATCGATTCAGAAGGCTATCGGCCCAACGTCGGTATTATTATCGTCAATAAAGAAGGCAAGCTGTTCTGGGGGAAACGAATTCAACAGGATGCGTGGCAATTTCCGCAGGGCGGGATTCGTGAAAATGAAACCCCACAGCAAGCCGTTTTTAGAGAGTTAAAAGAGGAGGTGGGGCTTGATCCTTCTGATGTTCGTATCCTTGGTCGAACAGAAGATTGGATAAGTTATGACCTACCTAAACACTTAATTCGTCACTATAGTCATCCCATCTGCGTCGGCCAGAAGCAGATTTGGTTTATGTTAGGGCTTGAAAGTGAAGAGAGTCAGATTAATCTAAACTCTCATGATGCCCCTGAGTTTGAAGGCTGGGATTGGGTTGAGTATTGGCAGCCTGTTCAAGAGGTCGTTAATTTTAAACAGGCTGTTTATCACCAGGCTTTAACGGAGTTGGAAAACACCTTAGAGAAGTTCTGGTTTCATAAATATTTGCCCTAAACGTTAAGTCTAGCGTTTACGTTGGCTTAATCCTAAAATAAAGTACCGCTTAACCTGAGTGTTAAGCGGTACTTTTTGCGTTTAAGGGTTTCGATTTGCTACGTTACTAGCTTTGAAGTTGTAGGTTTCACGCTTAATAGTTCTCAATAAATTACCGTGAATATCATCAAGAATTACCAATATACTGATTTTTAAAACCCCTGTAAATGTGGAGTATTTGCCGCATTATAGACCGCTCCTATCGTCTTTTATTTTTTGATTCAATAACTTACGATTCATCTGCTTTGCCGGCATATACGCAGTAATGCTTTCAGGGTTTTTTTAAGTAAAACATGTTATTATTCCACAACTTTATTTGCCTTTTTAGCGGTGGTAGATTCTCGGTATTTGAAATACTGAAAACAATCATTTGCGCCATTCACTAAAAAGCGAAACGTCTTGAATGACTAAGTAGCCGTCATTCAAAATGAAGATTTGTTGGCAGAAATGATAAGACCTATCGTTTCTGGCTTACTTTAGGCATACCCAGTCCTAAAGGAATATTGATCCAACTTTATATAAGGAACTCTTTAATGAGCGAACAGTTTATCGACCAAGATCCACAAGGCACCCAAGAATGGCTAGATGCATTAGAAGCCATCGTCTCTTTTGAAGGATCTGATAAAGCACAACATATTATTGCGACACTGATTGAAAAAGCACGTGTCCACGGAATTGACATTCCTTATGCGGCGAATACGCCTTATTGCAATACTATTTCTGAAGAAAACCAAGCGCATTACCCAGGAAACGTCGGTCTAGAGCAGAAGATGCGCTCGATTTTACGTTGGAATGCGATGGCAATCGTTTCAGGTGCGAATAAAAATACCAGTGTTGGTGGCCACATCGCTTCTTACGCTTCGAGTTGTACTTTATATGAAGTCGGAATGAACCACTTCTTTAAAGGGCCTAAGCATGAGCTTGGCGCAGATATGATTTTCTTCCAGGGGCACACAGCGCCTGGTATGTACGCACGCTCTTTTATGGAAGGGCGTTTGAATGAAGAGCAACTTAGAAACTATCGCCAAGAAGTAGGTGGTAACGGTTTATCTTCTTATCCGCATCCGTGGTTAATGAGTGATTACTGGCAGTTCCCGACAGTTTCTATGGGTCTTGGTCCATTGATGGCAATCTACCAAGCACGTTTCATGAAGTATATGCATGCACGTGGTTTAGCGAAAACAACAGGTCGTAAAGTCTGGGCATTCCTTGGGGATGGTGAGATGGATGAGCCGGAATCACGTGGTGCGTTACAGTTAGCTAAGCGCGAAAAACTAGATAACCTAGTCTTCGTCATTAACTGTAACTTACAGCGTTTAGATGGGCCGGTTCGTGGTAATGACAGCATCATTCAAGAACTTGAAGGCGTGTTCCGTGGAGCAGGTTGGGCAGTGACTAAAGTCATCTGGGGTTCTGGTTGGGATCGTCTTTTACAAAAAGATGTGTCTGGTAAGCTGATCGAACGTATGGGTGAAGTAGTTGATGGTGAATACCAGGCCTATAAAGCAAAAGATGGTGCTTTCGTTCGTGAACACTTCTTTGGTAAATACCCAGAAACAGCAGCATTAGTTGCTGATATGACCGACGACCAAATCTTTAAGCTAACCCGTGGTGGTCACTCTCCACGTAAGGTTTATAACGCCTATAAACGTGCCGAAGAGACCGTTGGTCAGCCGACGGTTATCCTTGCTAAGACGGTTAAAGGTTACGGCATGGGGCCTTATGGTGAGTCTGCTAATAATGCGCACCAACAGAAAAAATTAGATTATGAAGGTTATAAATACTTCCGTGATCGTTTCGCGATTCCTTTCTCTGATGAAGATCTCGCGAAGCAAGTCCCGTTCTACGTTCCAGAAGAAAATTCTGATGTTATGAACTACATGAAAGAGCGTCGTGAAGCATTAGGGGGTTCACTGCCAGTACGTCAAGATAACGCAGAACCTTTACCAGTACCTGCGTTAGCAACCTTCAAAATGTTGACTGATGGTACCGGTGATCGTGAAATGTCGACCACTATGGCTTTCGTACGTATCATCTCTATCTTGTTGCGCGATAAGGTTCTAGGGCCACGTATCGTACCAATCATCCCAGATGAAGCGCGTACTTTCGGTATGGAAGGTCTATTCCGTCAGGTCGGTATTTACGATCCTGCTGGCCAGTTATATGAGCCAATGGATAACGACCAGTTGATGTGGTACAAAGAATCTTCAGAAGGACAAGTTTTTGAAGAGGGTATCAACGAAGCTGGCGCAATGTCTAACTGGGTTGCCGCTTCGACTGCCTACGCAAACTATGGCGTAAGCATGATTCCATTCTATATCTACTACTCAATGTTTGGTTTCCAACGTATTGGTGATTTAGCATGGGCTGCTGGTGATTCACGTGCACGTGGGTTCCTAATCGGTGGTACTGCGGGTCGTACAACGCTTGAAGGTGAAGGTCTTCAGCATCAGGATGGTCACAACTTAATTCAGTATGATCACATTCCTAACTGTATGACTTATGATCCTACGTTTGCATTCGAAATGGCCGTGATTATTCGTGACGGTATTAAACGCATGTTTAATGAAAAAGAAGATGTCTTCTACTACATCACAGCGATGAACGAAAACTATACGCATCCTGCGATGCCTGAAGGTTCTGAAGAAGATATTCTGAAAGGTCTGTACAAGTTTAAGACTTCTACTGCTAAGCATAAAAACAAAGTACAGTTAATGGGTTCTGGAACAATTTTCCGTGAAGTCATTGCTGCGGCTGAAATGCTAGAGAATGACTGGAATGTTTCTGCGGATATCTGGGGTGTACCAAGTTTCAACTTGTTACGTCGTGACGGTATTGAAACAACGCGTTGGAACACAATGCACCCAACTGATGCACCTAAAGTACCTTTCGTTACTGAAATGCTTACTGGTGCAGAAGGGCCGTTCATTGCTGCAACCGATTACATCCGCGATTACGCTGAGCGTATTCGTCAGTATGTTCCAGGTGACTACTATGTATTAGGAACCGATGGTTTCGGCCGTTCAGATACGCGTGAGCAATTACGTGCCTTCTTTGAAGTCAACGCAGAATATGTTGTTGTCTCAGCGCTTAAGTCTTTGGCTGATGCGGGTACGATTAAAGCGGAAGTTGTCGCGCAAGCCATTGAGAAATATGGCATTGATAGCGAAAAAACTTACCCAGTTCACGCCTAGTCTTGTTAAAGCCGCTTTTTTTAGAGCGGCTTTTTTATGCGTTTTTACAGAATTTTTTAGGAAGAAGATATTATGGCTACACAGCAAATTAATATTCCTGATATTGGTGATTTTGATTCAGTCGAAGTCATTGAGGTCTTAGTTTCAGTAGGTGACATGGTCGCCATCGATGACTCTCTATTAACCTTAGAGTCAGATAAAGCTACGATGGAGATTCCTTCTCCAGTGGCTGGAAAAGTAACGAACATTAGCGTTGCCGTTGGCGACGATGTTAAAGAAGGCGATTACGTCTTTGATATCGAAGTTTCAGGTGATGCAGCAGCACCCGTTGTTGAAAAACCTGCTCCAGCAGCAGTACAAGCACAAGCGGCTGCCGCTGCACCCGTTGCCGAAGTAGCAAAACCTGCAGCGCCGGTTGTACAAAGTTCTCCGGTGGCATTAGCCGCTGCTTCTAAACCAATCAATTCTCAAACCATGGGTGCGGCTTCACATGCGTCACCTTCAGTGCGTGCTTTTGCTCGTAAACTGGGTGTTGAGATTGATAAAGTTTCTGGAACAGGGCCTAAAGGCCGTATCCAGCAGACCGATATTGAAGCCGCTATTAAAGCCGTTATGTCAGGTCAGTCAGCTGCACCAGGACAAGCAAGCGGTGGAACAGGTATCCCGCCAATTCCAGCGGTTGATTTCAGCAAGTTTGGTGAAACCACGACTGAAGAATTAGGTCGTATCAAAAAGATTTCAGGTAAGTTCCTACATGCAAGTTGGTTGAACGTACCGCATGTCACTCAGTTTGATGAGTGTGACATTACCGAAATGGATCAGTTCCGTAAGGATCAAAAAGCCTCTGCTGAAAAGCAAGGTATCAAGCTAACGCCATTGGTTTTCGTTATGAAAGCGGTTGTTAAAGCGTTGCAAGATTTCCCAAGCGTTAATGCATCATTATCGGCAGACGGTCAGTCGATTATTAAAAAGCATTACTATAATATCGGTATCGCAGTTGATACGCCGAACGGTTTGATGGTTCCAGTCGTTAAAGACGTTGATAAGAAAGGCATCTATGAGCTTTCTCGTGACCTGATGGAAATCTCAGCGAAAGCACGTGATGGTAAGCTTGGACCAGCAGATATGTCGGGTGGTACTTTCACGATTTCTAGCTTAGGCGGCATTGGTGGAACTCAGTTCACGCCAATCGTTAATGCACCAGAAGTCGCGATTATGGGACTTTCTAAAGCCAAAATGCAGCCAGTATGGAACGGTTCAGAATTCATTCCACGTTTGGTGATGCCTTTCAGTGTCTCTTACGATCACCGTGCTTTGGATGGTGCGGAAGGCGTTCGTTTCACGACCACGGTTGGCAACTACCTATCTGACTTACGTCAGCTGATTCTGTAGTAGGGGATTAAGATGACTCAAATTGTAGATATTATTGTTCCAGATATTGGTGACTTTGCCGAAGTAGACGTGATTGAAGTATTGGTTGCTGCGGGTGACGAAGTCGCTCAAGATGACTCTTTATTAACCTTAGAGTCTGACAAAGCGACCATGGAAATTCCAGCGCCGTTTGCCGGTAAAATCATCTCCTTTACAGCGGAGATTGGCGACAAAGTTAAAGAAGGTTCCATTATTGGGTCGATTGAGATTGCCAACAATGAAACCGTGGCTGCCAATGTTGAAACTTCGGTTGCTGCTACAGTGGCAGCACCTGTAAATGAAGCCCCTAAAGCTGAAGCACCACAAGCGGTTAACGCAGCAGACTTACCGGATGCAGATATTCAATGTGAAGTCTTGGTATTAGGGTCTGGCCCTGGTGGTTACACCGCGGCTTTCCGTGCCTCTGACCTTGGCAAAAAAGTCGTTATGGTCGAGCGTTATAGCAATATCGGTGGTGTTTGCCTAAACGTTGGTTGTATTCCTTCTAAAGCCCTATTGCACATGTCAGTGGTTTTAAATGAAACCAAAGAGATGGGCGCACACGGTATTACGTTTGCCGAGCCAGAAATTGATATTGATAAGATTCGTGCCTTTAAAGACGGTGTTATCACTAAGCTGACGGGTGGTCTATCAGGCCTGGCCAAAGCACGTAAAGTTGAAGTGGTTACCGGTTACGGTAAATTCACCTCTGCGAATACCGTTTCTGTAGAAGCAGATGATGGCACCATCAAAACGATAGCGTTTGAAAAAGCGATTATCGCGGCGGGTTCACGTGTTGTTAAATTACCGTTCATTCCACATGATGACCCACGTGTTATGGACTCAACCGGTGCCTTAGCACTTGAAGAGATTCCTAAGCGTTTATTGGTTATCGGTGGCGGTATTATCGGTCTAGAGATGGCGCAGGTTTATGACTCTTTAGGTTCAAGCATTACCGTGGTTGAGCTGGGCGATACCATTATCCCAGGTGCCGATAAAGACATCTCTAAGCCACTGCTTAAGAAAATCAAAAAACAGTACGAAAACGTTTTCCTTAAATCTAAGGTCACTAACGTTGAAGCCACTGATGCAGGCCTGGTCGTTACCTTTGAAGGTAAAGGCTGTCCTGAAACCGATACGTTTGATCGCGTCTTGGTTGCCGTCGGTCGTGCCGCCAACGGTAAACTGATTGATGCTGAAAAAGCCGGTGTTGCGGTTAACGATTGGGGCTTCATTGAAGTCAACGAACGTCAAGAAACCAATGTCGGTAATATCTATGCAATCGGTGATATTGTCGGTCAACCAATGTTAGCGCACAAAGCGGTACACGAAGGTAAAGTAGCAGCAGAAGTCATCAGCGGTATGCCAAGCGCATTCACGCCAATGAGCATTCCGTCAGTGGCCTACACGGACCCTGAAGTTGCTTGGGCGGGTAAAACGGAAGACGAACTTAAAGCCGAAGGCATTGAGTACGAGAAGGGCGCATTCCCATGGGCAGCTTCTGGACGTAGCTTAAGTCTAGGACGTGACGAAGGGCTTACCAAAGCCATGTTCTGTGCAAAAACGCATAGACTACTGGGTTGCGGTATTGTCGGGCCTAATGCCGGTGAGTTAATTGCCGAAGCGATGTTAGCGATTGAGATGGGTGCAGATATGCAAGATTTAGCCTTGACGATTCATCCGCATCCTACTTTGTCTGAAACGCTTTGCTTCGCAGCAGAGATGGCGGAAGGGACAATTACAGACTTAATGCCACCAAAAAAGAAGAAGTAGTTTATTTGGGGCTAAAACGCTCGATTTCTGCGTTAGTTAAATAGTCACTTACTACAGTAAGTTCCCATTTAACTGCCTTGAGCTCAAACGTTTTATCTCCCAACTAACTCTATTCTTAATCTGAGGAAACCGCCTTTTGGCGGTTTTTTTGTTATTGATAATTAAAGTGATAGCAATGATTTCAATACAATATAGTCGGTGAAAGGTAAGTATGGATAATATAATTGTTTTAGATAGAAATGTTATTTCACTAATCAAAGAATACAATAGTGGAAAAAATCTAACAGATGAATTGAAGGTTCAGATGCTAGCTGATCTTAAGGTGTTGGATCTAAAAGGTAATTCTATAACGCCTTTGTTTTCAATTTTTGAAGGGCAGAAAGGGCGGCCAGAGAGTGTCGATGAAAAAGAGGAAACAGTTAACAAGGAAGCTGTACAAGTTGCAAAGTTTTTTAAGAACGCTAAAGCTGATAGTGAGTTTTTAATACAGACTGCTAGAGAAACTTCTCATATCTTTATAGATAGTAGTATTGAATATCATGAAAAGTATGATCAATTCCTTTCTGAAGCGCAGCTTTTAATTGTTAATAAGCTTCCAAAGCATAGAAAAGAAAGTGTGAGCGACACAATCATTGATATTGCAGAAAAGTATGAAGTTCCACTTTTTCATCCGGTCGTAATATGTTGTTTATCGGCACTGTACGGTTTTGACTATGCACGAAAGATAATTAAACCAAAGAACGATAATTATTGTCCTTATAATGCTAGAAATGACCTAATGATTATTTCTAATCTTGCTATGTTGTATATCAAATCGGCCAAATGTAATGAAAAAACAAAGATAAAGTTTCTAACTTTAGATAAAGCGCTCGGAAAATTTCAGTCATACATAACTACTGTTGGGGGAAAGGATTTTTCTGATGGATTTGAAGCAAGCACTCAATATAGTAAAGAGTTATTTCCGGATCTTTCTAACGAGGACTGTAGTAAGTTGTTTCAGCGAATGGACGAGCGCTGAGTGTTGAAATGAGTTCGGGGTCAGTGTAAGAATAGGCTGCTTTTCCAAAACTCACCAGGCCTGGTGGTTTTAATTAAGCCCGCTTTATGCGGGTTTTTTATTGGTTTTGTTACGTAGTTTTTATGTATCATAGTTAATTTCTTAGAGTAGAAGAATTTACTCATTTTAAAATTCATAAGCAAGAGAGAGTTTAATGACCGTTCAGGAGTTTATTTCTAACTATCGTAACCATCCTGTTCTATTCATAGGAGCAGGCATAAGCCTTAGGTATCTTGAAAATTCTTATACATGGGATGGTTTACTTAAAAAAATATCTTTTGATTTGAAAGGAAATGATGAGTTTTATTTTGATATTAAGTCTCAATGCGAAAATGAAGGAGTATATGAATTTGATAAAGTTGCGACTTTATTAGAGGAAGAATTTAATCAAATTCTTTTGAGTGATAGGGATGGCAAATTTAAAGAAATTAATGATATTTTTTATGAGGGAATGGCTAATTCAAACAATATTAGTAGATTAAAAATTTATATCTCCAAAATTTTAGAAAACTATTCAATTAACCATGAATTAGATGAAGAAATCTCTGAATTTAAAAAAATAAGAAAAAATATAGGATCAATAATTACAACTAATTATGATTGTTTTATAGAGGATGTTTTTGAATTTGAAGCATTGATTGGCAATGATATTTTATTAAGTAACCCATATGGTTCTGTATACAAAATTCATGGCTGCATTACTCAGCCCTCAAAAATAATTTTAACTGAGAAAGATTATGAAAAATTCGATGAGAAGTATGAACTTATTAGAGCCCAGTTACTTTCAATTTTCATTCATAACCCTATTATTTTTTTAGGCTATAAAATTGGTGATGAAAATATAAAAAGTCTACTTAAAACAATTTTTACATATGTAAACCCAGCTTCTCCAGAAGCCGAAAAAATTAGAGAAAATTTTCTATTGGTCGAGCGGGAAGTGGGTTCTTGTTCTCAGGAGATAACAGAGCATGATATTGATATTGAAGGTTTTCAAACAATTAGAATCAATAAACTAAAAACAAATGATTTTTCTGCAATATATAAGTCTTTATCAAATTTAGCATTACCAGTTTCAGCGATGGATATCAGGAAAGTTCAAGGTATCGTTAAAGAAATATATGCTGGTGGTAGTATTAATGTAAATATTACAGAAGACTTAGATTCATTAGACAATAGTGACAAAATTATTGCCATTGGTTCTTTTAAAACAGTTCAATATCAATATCAAACAATTTCAGAAATGATGGTTAATTACTTTAGAATCATTGAAGAATCTAATGCTCAGTTGTTAAGATTAATTAACAAACAGAAAATACAAAGTGCGCAATATTTTCCAATATTTGCTTTCAGTAAAATTTGTCCAGACCTTGCAAATATTGAAGTATTAAAAATACAGCAAAAAGAGAAAGTTGAGTCGTATGTATCTAAACTTACTGCGAATGTTAAAACTGAACACAGAGCGATTTCTGAGATAATGGCTGATGACTCTATAACAAGCCCTCAGAAAGTAAATGCAATAATAGTGTCAACTTATGCCGGGAACTTACCACTAGATGAAACGCAAGAGTATCTTATTAGGTACGAAGATAAAAAATCTTCTTCTTACAGAAGGCTGTTGTGTACATATGATTTAAAAATGTATGACAATGATAAATGATTTGTAAGAGGAAAAGGGGACGCTACCCTTTTATTCTGGGAAAAAATTAAAGGGGTCAGAGCCATTTAATGTGCATAACTTGTTTATTTCATAAGTTGTTGTTACGCTGTTTTCATGCCTAGAAAACCTCGCTTCTTTTTGCCGAACGTTCCTAGCCATGTTGTTCAGCGTGGTCGTAGTCGTGAACCTGTCTTTTTTGAACCCGCCGACTACTACTTTTATTTAGAAAAATTACGAGAAGCGTTATTGAAATATGATGTTTCTTTACATAGCTATGTACTGATGACGAATCATATTCACTTGTTAATGACGGCTAAAGATGAAATAGGCATTAGCCAAGTCATGCAGTATATAGGGCGTTTTTACGTGCCGTATGTGAATAATAAATATGGTTTTTCGGGTAGTATTTGGGAAGGGCGTTTCAAAAGTAATTTGATCGAAAGTGAGCGTTATCTGTTTAGTTGCATGCGCTATATTGAACAGAATCCAGTACGAGCGGATATGGTTTCTAGTCCTGAAGACTATTTGTATTCAAGTTATCATGTAAACGCTTTGGGTTTAGATGGTTTGATTGTATCGCCACACATCCTGTTTACTCAATTAAGTCAGGATAAAGCTAAACAACATGAATTTTATCGTTTGTTGTTTGGTGAGGCGATCAGTCAAGATGACTTGAATGAGGTTCGTTTGGGTTGTTCCTCTGGCACTCCGATTGGTTCGAGTCGTTTCAAGGAAAAGATAGAGTCCGTAGTGGGTCGGAAAATTGGCCATTTGTCTAAAGGTAGGCCTTTAAGAGGTTTAGATTAACACTTGTTAACACTCATTGGCTTTGACCTCTTTAAATGACGATTATTTCCTGTCATTATCATCATTGATTAGGAGTAGGGTAAATACTTTCTACCTGTTTTCTGTTCTAATATTTTTTGTAAAAACACACACAACCACTACGAGATAATATGAAGCAATTAAATAAACTCGCGACAGCGATTATTCCCAACAACGGCGGTGAGTTGGTTTTATTACAGCGTGAAGATGAATTTACTATAAAGCTTTCTGGTTCACGCGGAGTATTGATGAATAGCCGGGTTTATAACTCCGAGCAGGAGTTGGCTAAACTTGGCTGTGCGCATATTAAAAACAAAGAGAGTACAGACGTTTTAGTGGGCGGTTTGGGTATGGGTTATACCTTGGCGACCGCGTTGGAGTGCGTGACTGCTAGTTCAAGGGTCACTGTGGCAGAACTTATTCCAGAAGTGGTTGAATGGAACCGCGGCTCGCTAGGTGAATGTTCAGGCAAGCCATTAGAAGATGAACGCAGCCATGTACGATTAGGCGATATCGCCGAATTAATCAAACAACAGAAGCCAGATTTTGACGCCATTTTACTCGATGTTGATAATGGTCCAGAAGGCATTACGAATAATGATAACAATTGGCTTTATTCTTCCGCTGGCTTAAGTGCCTTATATAACAGTCTACGCTCTAAAGGGGTGCTTGCAGTGTGGTCTGCAGGGCCCGATTCGATGTTCATTATTCAACTAAAAAAAGCCGGGTTCAAAGTGACCGATAAAATGGTAAGAGCGAGGCCTGGTAAAGGGAGTCGGCATATTATTTTCCTTGCTAAAAAGCCTTAGCATTCGTTCATGCAATGTGCAGATAATGGCATTAAGGGCTTTGCCTATTTTCCGTAAAAAACTGCGCTAGCATGCCGCAGGTTAGCTTGGCGTTATATTTTAAGGAGAGCCTGTGGGATATAGTGGTCTATTAAAGGGGTCAGCTTGAATTCACCTAAAAGGCTTTCAAAGCGCATAGGTTTTTGAAAAGGGGGACGCTACTTTTTTTGAAGAAGTGGCTGAATAGTACGTCCCTTTTTTCGATTAACGCTTTAAATTTAACAAATTTTAGAGCGGTAAAATCAACACTTTATCTTCATTAAAAAGTGGAATCAGTAAACGGTTACGTTTTGTGTCGACACCCATATCGGCAGGTGAGTTAAGGAACTCGGCAATGGTTTCATATTCACCGTTTTTATAGACATCAATGGACGAGCTTTCCCAGCTTGACATAGCAAGGCTACCATCCTTTAATTTCACTAGGCCGTCTAATCTTGCGGCGAATGGTTTAGGCATTTCCGTGATATTGCCTTTATCATCCATTTTAATCATTTTTGCGGTGCTAAAAAATACCACGTAAATATCGCCATTATCATTCAGAATGCCGTTTGGTCTTCCCATGTTGGGGTCTTTCAAAATCGTCTCAACTTTACCATTTGCCCATACTTTATAGATCGCATCGGTACCAGAAGATTCGAACCCTGGTTTCATGCCAGTATCCGTTACATAGACATAATCGCCATTGCCAGCCGTAATACCATTTAAAAAGCTGCTACCCTCAACGTTAATAGAAGGGAGTTGCTTTCCACTTGGCAGTTCAAATACACGTAATTGAGTAATGTCGGCAACAAACAGTTTATTGTCAATAATCGTCATGCCTTTAGGGGCGTGTAATTGCACTTTGTCACTTGCGCCATCAATCCATTTTAGGTCAATGACTTTGCCGTCAGGACTCAGTTTTGAGATAAAACCATTGTCGTCTTCTTCGAATGGACTGCCGTTAATATTAGTGACCAAATAAAGATCTTTAGCGGCATAATATTCGACCGATTCTGGCGTTGCAAAACCGACATCGCTGACCATGATTTTTGAGTTTTCTTGATTAGCAATTGCTGCCACAGACCAAAATGCAGTCAGTAACACTAAGAGACTTTTTTTAATGTTTTGGATAGATTTCATCATCAACTCCTTAAAAATTAATATTTTGATTTGACCCTGGTCGCCACCCTGATAGCAGCGCTTTTTAAGCTTATTCTACCATGATAAATTATCATTTAGACTGACAGCAATGGGCTGTTCTTTCACTTAATGTTATTCGATAGGTTGGACAAAATCCTGCGCGGGTAAAGAGGATCGATAACGTATCAGATTATATTTGGCCCAATAAAAGAGAATAAAAGGAGATTTTATCCTTATATTTAAGAGTTACCAGGCCTGGTAGCTTTAGAGACCTTAGGAGCGACTAGTAAATTAGCCTAAATTCACAAATCATTAAACAATGCTTTTAAACTGCTACTGCAGTTCTTGAGCATCAAGTCTATATTGTCTACAATAGCGTACTTTTTATTTAATTCAGGTCACCAACATGAACGATACTAATTCGCTACCAACTTTGCCAGATCGCCTTGCGGGTAATCCCAGCAGCCCACATCATGTGGCAGAAATTTTTGAGCACGACATTGGTATTCTGCTGAACGGAAAAGAGCGTACCGATGTCGAGGAATATTGCATCAGTGAAGGTTGGGTGAAAATAGCCTCTCCTAAAGGGTTGGACCGTAGAGGACAGCCGCTTTTGGTCAAGCTGAAGGGAACGGTTGAAGCCTTTTATAATTAAGTCGTGTGGGCCTTCTTTGGTAAAGGGGGCTATGAAGTTCCCTCCAAATTGAACTGATTTGACCCCAAGGCCATTCAACGCACATCAGCAATACGCAAGAGCTGACCCTAATCAACTGCGTTACCATAACGTTGAAAAAATCTTACTTCGCGCACATTTTCCGATCCATTTTCTATTTTAGCCATTTTTATCCGTTTATGATCTCGTGCAGAGGTCTCTATTAATCAATCCAAGGAATGTTTTTTATGTCATTTGCCTCTTTATGCTTGTGTGATGAGCTGTTGAAAGCGGTTGCAGAACAAGGCTATACAACGCCAACAGCGATACAGCTTGAAGCGATTCCTGCGGTGCTTAGTCGGCGTGATGTGATGGCGGCGGCACATACTGGTACGGGCAAAACGGCTAGCTTTACGCTGCCTGTGGTGCAGCTTTTGTCTGGTGGTGCTAGTCCTCAGGCTCTGCATGTGCGTGCGTTAGTGATTACGCCGACCCGCGAGCTTGCTGCTCAGGTTACCGAGAGTGTTCAGAACTATAGCCGCCATATGAATATTCGCTCTGCCGCGGTGTTTGGCGGTGTAAGGATTGAGCCGCAGATAGCCGCGCTGCAAGAAGGGGTGGATGTGCTGGTTGCTACGCCTGGTCGTTTGCTTGATCTTTATAGTCAAGAGGCGATTAACTTTGATCAGCTTGAGATATTGGTCTTGGATGAGGCTGATCGCATGTTGGATATGGGGTTTATCGACGATATCCGTCGCATCCAAACGCTGCTGCCTGCCAAACGTCAAACCTTGATGTTTTCAGCGACGTTTTCTACAGAGGTCAAATTGCTTTCTGAAGGGATGTTCAATAATCCACTTTTGATTGAAGTGGCTGCCGAGAACAGCACTGCCCCTACGATTAAGCAGGTCATTCATCCTGTTGATAAAGATCGTAAGAGCGAGCTGTTGATTAACCTGATTAAAAGGAACAAATGGCATCAAGTTTTGGTCTTTAGTCGTACCAAGAAAGGGGCGGATAGTTTGGTAAGCGAACTGGAAAGTGCTGGCATTAGTGCGGCATCAATCCATGCGAATAGAACCCAGTACGCACGTACCCATGCCTTAGAGGATTTTAGAAGTGGTCAGGTTGTGGCATTGGTCGCCACTGATATTGCCGCTCGGGGTCTTGATGTTAGTCAACTGCCTTGCGTGGTTAACTTTGATCTTCCTTATGTAGCAGAAGACTATGTGCATCGCATTGGTCGTACGGGTCGTGCTGGCACCTTTGGTTTAGCGGTTTCATTGGTCAGTGAGGATGAATATAAACAGTTAGCGGCAATTGAACGGGTCATTGGGTTTCAGTTTGAGCGTAAGATTATCCGTGGTTTTATGCCTACTGAGAAGGCTCCAACAAGCAAATTTGATGATGACGAGTACGGAAATTTTGAGCCAGATTCTAAGCCTCAGCTTAAACCCAAATCCCGACGTCGAGGTAAACCAGCTCGGAGACGTAGACAATAATTGGGGTCGGAGTCAATGCCATTAAGTTGAGCCCTTTATGCTCCTTTATGCCTTAAGAAGGGAATCAATCGAGTCTGATCCTATTGAGCCTTGGACGTTTACTTTTTTCATATTTAAGTTAATAGGGTTACACATGACGTTAGAGCTAGCCAAAAGATTTGAACAAATAATGAAAAATTCATACTGGTCTATCAGGGGCTTTGTACACATTAGTAACAACGTTAAGCGACAGACATAAACTAGATGCGTAATCGTGTATTCACATATATCACTCAGGGATCAAAGCTTCTTGTTCTTGATTACGTCGATCATTCTTATCTTGAACCTCAAATTCCTGGTGGGACGATTGAGCCAGGAGAGTCTCCAGAAGAAGCTGCACTCCGTGAGGCTGAAGAGGAAACTGGCCTCATCGACCTAAAATTTGTTTCTTTTTTGGGTTCGTTCAATAGGGATTTACGGACTATTGGGAGAGATGAGACCATCAAAGCTTGGTTCTTTCATTTAGAGGCGGCGGATTCAACCCCACAAAGGTGGAGGCATACTGAATTAGATCCACATGATGGAACTGTTCCTATCCTTTTCGAACTTTACTGGGTTCCGATGGATGCGATACCGAAGCTAGGAGGCATTGACAGTGAAATGTTATCGGAGCTATCAGAATCTGTCGCCAAGCACATCGCCTAATAAGATAATTAAAAATAACCCGCAAAAAGCACGTGAAAAAGGAAACGTTACCCTTTGATTTCAAAGTTACCAGGCCTGGTTATTTTATAAAACAAAGAACCCGCTTAGCAAAAATTGTTAAGCGGGTTTTTTATTGGTTTTTGTGTATGAATGATTCATTCGTATTAGAGTGATTTTAATTTTACTCTGACCCCAATTATTACAATGATTTATCGTGTTTGAAATATTGCCTGATTGTAATTTTTATAGGGGTGTAAGTATTTTTAGTTTTAAAACTGGGGTTATATATAGACATGTTGTCGATTTTCCAGGATATTGGCTTAGCTTAATTTAGATATAACGCGCGATAAATTTTTGGAGAGATTTTCATATGCAAAAAAATAGATGGCTTATGGCCTTAGCAGCAGTTGGGGTTCATATTTGTATCGGTTCTGTATACGCGTGGAGTGTGTACGTTAATCCGATTAAAGAAGAGATGAATTGGACTTTAACCGATGTCACTATCGCATTTAGTATCGGGATTTTCTTCTTAGGTTTATCCGCGGCCTTAATGGGTAAGTTCGTTGAGAAGAATGGTCCAAAAGTAGCGGCTATTATTGCTGCGGTCTTATTTGGTATAGGTACAGCGGGATCTGGTCTTGCCATCTTGATGGAATCTAAATTACTTTTATACTTCTTTTACGGAGTGGTAGGCGGATGTGGACTGGGAATTGGATATATTGCGCCCGTTTCCACATTGGTAAAATGGTTCCCCGATAAAAGAGGTTTGGCGACCGGTTTAGCGATTATGGGGTTTGGGTTTGCATCCGCCATATGGGGGCCAACCATTAAAGTGTTAATCTCTTCAATTGGGTTATCTTCAACGTTTATCGTTTTGGGTGCGACTTATTTTGTCATCATGTTTGCTTCGGCACTTTATTTACAAAAACCGGAAGAGGGATATTTGCCTGAAGGATTCAAGAAAAAGGTTGAAGCGGGTCATAAGACAATCAAACAAGACCTTGCCATGCTTGGACGTGATGAAGCCGTCAAAACACCCCGGTTCTACGGTTTATGGTTAATGCTCTTTATTAACGTAACGTGCGGTATCGCGATTATTGGTGTGGCTTCTCCCCTGTTACAAGAGGTGCTTGGACTATCTGCAATTGCAGCCGCTGCAGCCGTCGGTTTAATGGGGATTTTTAATGGTGCAGGTAGAATTTTCTGGGCCTCGTTATCGGATTATTTAACGAGACCGATTGTCTATATCATTTTCTTTGCGACACAAGCGGTCGCGTTTTACGTGTTGCCATCGATTACTGAAATTATCATTTTTCAATTTATTTTATATTTCATTATGTCTTGTTATGGCGGGGGATTTGCGTCAATTCCAGCGTATATCGGAGATATCTTTGGCACCAAAGAGCTGGGCGCGATTCATGGCTATATCCTAACAGCTTGGGCTGCGGCAGGTTTGGTGGGGCCGCTTATTATTTCGATGGTCAAAGATGCAACCGGTTCTTATGCTGATACATTGTATGTGTTTTCAGGGTTCTTTGTTATTGCATTAATTATCGCCATCGCAATGTTAATTAACATCAAATCCATTGAGAAAAAACAGGCTATAGCGCACTAAATCAATGTTTCGTTATCATGATGCCTTGCATAATTGGGGTCAGAGTTAAATTAAACAGTTCTGACCAGGCCTGGTCGAATCAAAACGAACCCGCTTTTATACGGGTTTTTTATTGGTTTTATTGCGTATCCTTGTATACAATTAGTACTAAATAAACGGGTGAAAGGCGCTGATTGGCGAAGTAGTAAGACAATCCTGAATAAGTTTAGTTACTAGCGTCTCGTTGAATTTATTTCAAAACTGAGGCGCTTAAATATTGGTCATTGGAGGTCATTATCAGTTCTCTATCTATCCATTGTGCTGCCATTCAATTTCATGCAGAAGCAGGAGATATTGAGGGCAATTTATTCCGTGTAGAGAGGTTGGTTGAACAAGCAGCTTCTCAAGGCGCGCAGCTCATTCTATTGCCTGAACTGACGCCAGGTGGTTATTTGCTTACGCCAGAAATTTGGGATTCTGCTGAAACCAAGAACGGTAAAAGCGTGCATTGGCTTAAAGCGACCGCCAAACGCCAAGGTGTGTATCTTGGGATGAGTTACCTGGAAGCAGAGGGTGCGAATTTCTACAATTCTTTTGTGCTTGCAACTCCTAAGGGTGACATTGCTGGACGTGTTCGCAAAAACCCGCCTGCTTCTGCTGAAGCCTATTTTTACCGTGCAGGTGAGGATGTGCATTACATTGATACTGAAATGGGTCGTATTGGCGTTTGTATCTGTTATGAAGCACTTTTGTACCAGTATTTGCTTGAGCATCATCAGAATAAAGTTGACCTGCTCCTAATCCCTATGTCGGCCGGAACGCCAGCCCCTAAATTTCCAATGCGCAAGAAAGATACCGTTGTTTATGATGAGTTACTTCGTGGTTTGGCGGTGCATCATGCACGCGCTTTAGGCATTCCGGTAGTGATGGCTAACAAATGCGGCCCATTGGTTACACCGATGCCTTTTGGGATGCCATTTCAAGACACGGTTTTTCCTGGTCTTTCCACGATTGCAAATGCTCACGGTGAGGTGCTTAGTCAGTTGCAAGCGAATGAAGGTATCGCATTGGCTGAAATTGAATTGGATGCCTCTCTAAAAACCAAGAAAGTTCCCCGTTCGTATGGACGTTGGGCTCTGCCAGTCCCCTGGTTTAGTTTTATGTTTCCGTTAGTCGCATTTTTAGGTTCATTTCACTATAGCTGGAATAAGGAAAGAGCAGCCCGTGCAAACGCGCTTGTTCACCCGGATTTCGATGGCTAAATCCATTTCTCTTTGTGCACTCAAGTTTGTGAGCTCACTCGTAAACGCGTAGCAAATGCCCTTGGGTACTCAAACAGCACAAACGCTTAATCGCTCCCTGCGCTAAATGAAATAATGATTTCTTACAAAGGGGGGTCGTTTTCTACGCCCGTTCCGGACTTCAGATTAGCAATTTCATAATCTTTTAAATTCTTACCAGGCCTGGTAAGTCTCTTATTTATTCATAGAAGGCAAACGTAAATGCCAGATTTTCCCTTACATTCCAGCTGGTTAAGTTGAATTTATTCAATGTTTAGGCTGTATTTCGCTGTGTATAATCTTAAAATGAATATGATGCGTTAAATTAAGGCTAAGAAGATGAGACTCTCTACCCAGCCAACTAGATTGTCACTCCAGATATTATCACTTTCGGCACTACTTTTTTTAAGCAGTTGCAGTGGTATTCCTGTGAACCAGGGCAGAGCGCTAAGTGAAGAATCGAGCACACAAAACCAAATATCCGTTTGCTACGATTACAGTTGCAACCGCTTGAGCCGAGTAGAACTCATAGGCCCAGAATGGGATAGAATCACTAAATTATTCGGAGGCAAGGCTCAAACATCTCAAGAAGAACGTCAAATGATTGCCAAAGCGATCGCCCTGATGGAACTACTCACCGGAAAAATTGTGGGAACTTCGAATGATAAAGCCAGAAATTCAGGCACAGGTGAACCTGGTCAAATGGACTGCATAGATGAATCTAAAAACACAACAGCCTACATTAGGCTCTTTGAAAATAAAGGCTGGATCAAATGGCATCAAGTAGAAGATAGAGTGCAGCGCAGTCATTTCTTCTTTGATATCCATTGGACTGCCGTTATTAAGGATAAACAAAGTAACCAACTCTACGCCATTGATTCCTGGTTTAGGGATAATGGCAAAGAGCCGGTTATTATGAAATTGCAGGACTGGAAGGCTAAGAAAGAAGCGCCCTAATGAGAAATAAAAGATAAAAGTGATGCTTACCTTGTCATTTAAAATGACCAGGCCTGCTAGGTTACAAAAAACAGTGACGCTTTTTTAATGCTTTATTGGTAGAGAAAGTGATCGATATCAAGTGAGTTATTCTGGTTTTTGATACTATGAATGTAGGTTTAGTGTGAGGCAGTCCACATATCGAAACAATTTACGATAGGCTTGAATCAAATGAATGACCATAATAAACTGAAGCGCTCTGTACGCTGGCTGTGTACTTGTCTTTTACTCTCTTTTTTCTCTCAGTTCAATACCGCTGTGGCAGCGGGTGCAGATGCCTATCCGTTTACTATTGAGGCCTTGCATGAGCGCCATCAGGATGAAATCATAGCGCTACATACCTATCAGGCCTATGCAGACCAGGCTCGCGCTGATGGTTATCCTAATATCGCACATCTATTTCGCTCCCTGGCGGCATCCGAGGCTGTACACGCCAATAATTTCAAAAACCTTCTGAAGGCGCTTGGTGAAGAGTCCAGAGCGAAGGTATCGACTGATATTAAAGTGCTGGATACACGACAAAATCTAAAAAACGCGGTGGAAGTCGAGGCTCAGGAGATCGACCATGAATATCCTGCCATCTTGAAAAGGATTTCTCAGGAGAATCATAAGGGGGCCATGCAAAGTATCGAGTATGCCTGGAAAGCAGAAAAGCAACACAGAGAGTTGATTAAAAAGATGCTGAAGGGCACTAAAAAGGTTTGGTTCAGCTTTCTGGTAGATGTCATTGAAGGTGATCCTGTGGATTACCATGTCTGTCAGATCTGTGGCTCAACGCTTACCGAATTACCAAAAAATCACTGCGCCATTTGCGAACACCCTGTGTCTAACTACATGCTAATGGAAAGGGTAGATCCGCTAGAGACCGAGCCAGACATATTAGATGATTATTGAATATTTTTTGAAAGTCTACCGTTCAAAAAAAGATTAGACGATCATTTTCTATATTAACTTTCATGTATTTCAGAACTTGAAACGAAATCCCGCGAGAACGTTTGTTTTAGCTGTTTTTTTTGGCGAAATTTTTTTGAATGCGGGGGTAGTTCCTCTATTTTGATTTAATCTTCTAAAAGATTGGTTTTTATAAAGGGCTAGTCGTTGTATGTTGCTGGGACTTTATTTCTTATTTGAGTAAAATAACGTAAACTAATCTATTAAGAGTTTGCGTCTATATCAAGGCAGGTCAATACAAGAGTCGTGTTTGCTTTTGCCTTTTATCTATCTAAGGAGTCTGTGATTATGAGTCGTTTAATTATTTTAGTTATTACATTTTCTAGTTTGTTTGTGGCGGGCTGTGCCACTACGGGTGGTAGTTCTGTAGGGGAGCAGCGTCAATCGATTTTGGCGATGAAAAACGAGACGCTACAGAAACTTTATAAACTGAAACCCGATGTAAAGTCGCAGATCTCTAAAGCAGTCGGCTATGCCGTGTTTAGTAACGCTAATGTGAATTTGTTATTTGCCAGTTTTGGTGGTGGTTACGGCGTGGTAAAGAACATCAATAGCGGCAAGCATACCTATATGAAAATGGGTGAGGTGGGCGTCGGTATTGGCTTAGGCGTAAAGGATTTTAGGATCATATTTGTTTTTCACTCTAAAGCAGCCATGGATCAATTTGTAGAAAAGGGCTGGGCGTTTGGTGGGCAGGCTGATGCAGCGGCTAAAGCTGGCAGTAAGGGAGCCGCAGTTGGTGGTGAATTGACGGTAGATAATATGACGATTTATCAGATTACTGAAAGCGGCTTGGCACTACAAGCAACGGTTAAAGGCACCAAGTTTTGGAAAGATGATAAGTTAAATTAGTCGTTCTGTTTTTTTTGAAATAATTGGGGTCAGATACTGTCTTGAAAATCAATTAAATCATTCATTATTTTAATCGTTTCAGGCATTACATTCTCCTTAGACTTAGTTGTCTAAAATCAGATTAAACTATCAGAGCTAATTGGAGTGTCAACACTTTCTCAAACGACGGCTTTAAACCTGATAAGGAAAAACCATGTTTTCCCAACAAACCAATAGCGCTCAAACAAGACACCTATTCTCTCGTAAAGCGACTAAAATTTTAGGCGCAACTTTGTGCTGTTTTTTTGGCACGGTCAGCTTGGCGGGTGAGGCTGACGTTACGGGTGTTTCAGTGCAGAAAACAGGGGAGTATCTTTATGATTTTGAGGTGACGGTCTTTCATAAAGATAGCGGCTGGCAGCACTATGCCAACAAGTGGGATGTCTCAGATAACCACGGCAAGGTGTTAGCGACTCGAACTCTTTATCATCCACATGTTAATGAGCAGCCGTTTACACGTAGTCTTTCGGATGTGGAAATTCCCATGCACATTAAATCAGTGACTGTTCGTGCTTCTGATTCTGTGCATGAGTATGGCGGCAAGGAGATGGTTGTGATATTGCCTTTGAAGTAATCGTTCGGGGCCAGAGTAAGAACACTCTATTGTGCGTCATATACCTTCTGTTTTGTAACAGGGATGGAAGAAGGCAGAATCATTGGTGTGATGTCAGCTGAAAACAGAAGTTAATGCATTTATTGTCTTTTAAACCCCGACTATTTTGAAGGGTTTTTAATGTGTTGTATTTTTTAAATGGATAATGTACATTCGTTGCATGAATCTAACTAAGCTCATATTTTCATAATGAAATGTCTAATGTAAATTGAAGAAAAGCTGATAGGGAAATTATTTTGCAAAATATTAAGATACAGCACATTTTTATATGCCTTTTCATTTATGGAGCTGCTACCAGCCTTGTTCTTGCCGAAACAGCTAAAAAAACACCGGAGCATATAGAAGGCACCCAACGTATTTCCGCAGCCGAATTAATTGGATTGGTTGCGGAAAACCCCGACCTTGTATTGATTGACTCACGCATCCCTGGCGACCGACATAAAGGCTATATTGAAACCTCGATTAGCCTGCTGGATACAAACACTAATTGTCAGAGTTTGAATAAGATTATCCCTTCAAAAAATACCCCAATCGCTTTCTACTGCAATGGTGTGCTTTGTGGACGCAGCGGCGTAGCCATAACGATCGCTCGTAAGTGTGGTTATAAAGACTTGTATTGGTATCGAGCAGGGTTTGAAGACTGGATAAACCGCTCTTATCCTTATGTGTTGGACTAACACCTAATGAAGATAACAATGCGTAATAGCCTTGCCGTTACCATCTGCCTGATGGGACTGTTAGTCGTAGGTTTTACACTTGTCGCTGGAGAAATGTACACCAAGTTAAGCTTGGAAAATAGAGCTGTTATATTTAAAGAGTTGGCAGAATTGGAGGTTCATCACCGATTGGATAAGGTGCGTGATGATTCAATAGAAATGGGGTTATCGATTCGCCAGGATTTGCAACCCAGAAAGCTTTTCCAGGAGCGGGATGAGCAGAAAATTGTGAATGCCCTGAATGAGCATTTTCACCGCGGTTATGTCACGCTAGGTCTGCTGGATCTTAAAAAAATTAGTATCTATGATAAGAGCATGAAGCTACTCTGGACTTCAACAGAGGGTAATCCACGAGATGCTAATGAATGTCCCGGTTTTTTTGAAACGATTGCGCAACGTAAAGGTGCGGAACGTTTGCAAACGACCAGCCAGCTCTGTGCATTTAATGATGGATTAAGGCTTGTTGTAGTGATGCCATTAGGTGGCCTGCGTGTGAATGGTTATCTCTCCGTTGTGGTAGATCCTGTGAAAATGCTTGCTGATGCGGAGAAAGGCTTGGGTATACCGCTATCCATTAATAGTCTTAATGGCAAAAACATGTTACGTTCTACAGACTGGCCAGCTGAAGATATCATAAAAGAGTCCTTGGTGGTGAGCTATATCCTTCATGCAGGCAACCCGGAACCCGTTGCAGAATTCCGTTTCGTTTCAGATGTAACCGCTTTAAGAGATCAACTCAATCAGACTCGTTACATGATTATCATGGCGGCACTGTTAATTACAGCACTGGCTGTGTTCATCGCTTTGGGTCTGTTAAATCGCATGATCATAAAGCCGCTATCAAAAATATCCACGCACTTGAGCTTAATTCGAAAAGATAATAACCACCTCAAAGAAAAAATAATCATCCATGGAACGACGGAACTGGAAGAGCTAGCCAGCGACCTAAACGAAATGAGCACTGAGTTACACCGGCTTTACTATGAAATGGAAGTCATGGCTTTTACCGATGACTTAACTGGTATGCCTAATCGAGCTTTACTGTTTGACCGCTTGAATCAGATCATGGAATTTGCCAATCGTGATGATGTGCAGGGAGAGTTTATTCTCATGATGATGGATATGAATAATTTTAAAGCGGTCAATGATGGCTTTGGACATCATATAGGCGACCAGCTATTGCAGTCGGTTGCACAAAGGCTCAATAAAACATTACGCAGCTCGGACACCGTCGCCCGATTGGGTGGTGATGAATTTGCAATGCTTATGTATTCTGTTAGTGATATAGCAGTGGCTGAATCAGTTGCCGAGAAAATCACGCAACAGATGAATCAAGTTTTTATTATTGATGGCCACGAACTATATGTTGGCATGAGTATCGGCATTGCACGTTATCCGCAAGATGCAAACAGATGTAGTCAATTAATGCAGTGTGCAGATATGGCCATGTATTATGCTAAGGAGCATAAACTCCCCTTTGTGTTTTATAGCGAGGATGTAAAGTTATCACGTCAGAGTACAATGAAGTCGATTGATATTTAAGGTGTACTCTCTGTAATAAAATAGGGCAGAGTGAAGCCCCCATTTTTTACCGGTAAACATTCAAAAAAAGTACAATTTGTAGATTACTACCAGGCTTAGCAGCGTCTACGGTTCTGAATTAATGCCTTTGATTAAAGGAGAAGCAACCAAGTGAATCCTCCACTTATATCTTAATTTAACTGCTCAGACAATAACGTAGAATGGTTACTGACTCATAAGTTGTATTCGCACGCGTACGGAGAATAGAGTTACTTCACCTTCTACTATGAGTTAAATATACAAAGACATTGCTATACGTTTATTGGGAAGCTAGCTGCTTTAGACTCAACGTATAATCAAATTGATTTGACCAGGCCTGGTAAGTTTTAATCCATAAAAAACCCGCATATAGCGGGTTTTTTATGGATTGTATTTTTAGGGGATTATTAACTTAGGCGTTCATAAAAAGATAGTCGGTGTAACCTTCGGCACCTGAGGTGTAGAAGGTATCTGGGTTAGCCTGATTGAGTTCAACGCCAGCTTTAAAACGCTCGGGTAAATCTGGATTGGCCAAATAGCTTACGCCAAATGCCACGGCTTCTAAATCACCTTTGGCAATCACAGCTTCTGCTTCTGTTGCTTCGTAGCCCATATTGCCGATAATATTGCCTTGGTAATGCTGTTCTGCAACGCAGAGTACTTCATCTTTTTGGATGCCAAAGAAGTCACTGCGCATCACATGTAAATACGCCAAATCAAATTCATTGAGTTTTTCACTTAACCATTTTGTTAAAGCGATTGGATCGCTGTCTATTGCACTGTTGTAACTGTTGACGGGGGAGATTCTCAGGCCAACTCGATCACTGCCCCAAACGTCACACACCGTAGAAAGCACTTCTAATAATAAACGAGCACGATTCTCGATAGAACCGCCATAGCTGTCAGTACGTTGATTCATACCATCACGTAAAAACTGGTCTAATAAATAACCATTCGCTCCGTGAACTTCCACGCCATCAAAACCAGCCGTTTTGGCATTCATCGCCGCTTGCTTAAAGCCTTGGATAATCGCTGGGATTTCCTCTAAGGTTAAAGCGTGTGGCACGGTGTAGTCTATTTCGCCATCAGGTGTATGTAACTTACCGTTGGTGATCGCCAATGCGCTTGCTGCCACAGGCACTTTGCCAGCGTTTAAATAAGGATGACAGGCACGACCACCGTGCCAAATTTGTAGGACAATGCGGCCACCTTTGGCATGTACGGCATCGGTCACTTTTTTCCAGCCAGCAATCTGTTCTTTTGAATAAATACCAGGTTCTTTCCAGAAAGCACTACAGCCTTCCATCGCCATGGTGGCTTCGGCAATAATCAAACCGCCACTGGCGCGTTGCGCATAATGCTCGGCCATTAAGTCGTTAGGGATGTGATCGACTTCGGTTCTTGCACGGGTTAACGGCGCCATAACAATACGATTAGGCAGTTGGATTGAACCTAGGTTAAGGGGAGAGAATAAATGCGGATAAGAGGGGGTCATGTTGTTTCCTAAGGTTTGCTAAATATGGTTTTACTAAAGGTAGATGAATTCGCTCTGCTGGCAAAGTCGATTTGGCTGGAAATGCGTTATGTCGTTATTTGTTCTAAGTTGTAATTCCATGCTAACACGCCTCCCTTAAAGAGTGCGCGGTCAGTGTAAGAGCAGCTTACTTTGTTTAAAACCGACCAGGCCTGCTCGGTTTTTATATTTGGAATTTAAGAATAAGTTATCTAGTTCGCAACTCGCCTTTAATGCTGGCGACGATCCTGAAATTCACCCTTGAGAATTTTCTGTTTTTTAATTTGGATCAGTCCTTGATCAACCTCATCAAATAAGTTGTTGTAATCTTTGTCGTTATTAAAGAATGCGGTGCAATAAGAGGCGTTTTGCAGGTTATCCAATAAGTTGTCGACATTGCTTGCTGAAATGACGATAAATTCATCACCACCAATACGATAAATATTAAGATTAGAACTCGTTTTTAACAGATTAGAAATCTCATCTGCGGTCTCTTTAATGACGTTGTCGCCAGCACGATAGCCTTGCGTTTTGTTAATTGAATGTAAGTCGTTTATATCAATTAGGCTAATGTAAAAAGGGGTGCCTTGATCCATTAGCAAAGATACTTTTTTATCAAAATCTTGTCGTAACTCTAATCCTGTTAAAAAGTCATATTTATAGAACGGGATAAATTTGTTGCGGAAAACACAGTCTTTTAATTTAAAGCTTAAGATCATAATGGTCATTAATATTGATAAAACCATTAAATTAACAAGATCATTACTAAAGAGTTCATTCATTTCTTAAGGGGTCCAAATTCAGTCTATTTAAAACAGGCAATACAATACTATATCTGAAAAGTGGCTAAGCGGGTTTAAAGAAAAGGGCACTGCGGTGCCCTTTTTTATCCAACAATTGTTGCATAAGGGGGTTAGGCCGAGCCTTTAAAAGTTGTAATCAGACTCTGTCGTTTTCGTGATTTGAGGGTAATCTTCGACCTTGCACCACTTATAGCCTTCTTTGCGGTAATAGCCAGGAATCTTTTTGGAAATAACTTTTGATTTTGTGCAATTTTCAAAGTCACCAGCAAACTTCCATAAATCATAGCGATTTGGGTTTTTATGTTGGTAATTATTGCCATATTTTGAAAGCTGGTAAATTTTAAGCTCACCATTCAATACTTCATAGTTGTAAATCGTACCCGTATTTTGATTTTTCACTTTATTGTTTTTTGAAAACAGTAAGCGGTAAGCTTCACCGCGTTTTTGGCTGACTTCTTTACCAAAGCTGGGAGAGCCGTTCAATTTTAAGGATGAAACTTCCCAAACACCTAATATAGAATCTTTAGTATATGTCTGTGCTTGGACTGAAGTGGATGCTAGCAGTGTTAAAGTACTGAATACCAACACCCAGCGCTGTGTTGCTTTATTAAGTTTGATTGACATGATTAAGTGAGCATCCTTGAGATGTGAATTTGGATCTGATCTTGTGCAGATGATATTGAAATAAGGCGTAGTAAACGTTTATGGTCGGTTTACATGCTTTTTATATTTACGAGATAATACTAGCCCAAACGGTATAAATCGTAAACAATAATTTTGCTGTGTGTTTTGTGGAAGAGATGGCGCTAGAGGCGATTACTAATCTGAAACCATCAAGAAAAATATTTCATTGTATTTCTCATTCAACTAACTCGTCCTGGTAGATTACTTCATTAAACATGCTAATTTTAAGTATGTTGTTAAGGCTGAATGAGATTGATTTTATGCTATTATCCTAATCAAATTTCCGCTGTCACTGCCAACCTAATAAAGAGATTATTATGCAAAATTCACACTCAATCACGTCCATTAATGAAATGCTTGTTATGCAGAACACTTTAAATGAAATGACCAATGGGTCTGATTGGAAAAGCGGTGTAACTCAGTTAGGCAAAATAATTGATTGGAAGCGCTGTATTGTGATGGAAACCTCGGAGTTGGTTGATAGCTATCCTTGGAAGCATTGGAAGAGTGTGGATGCGGTCACTGATATTGAGAATGTTCGGGTAGAACTGGTGGATATTTGGCATTTTCTTTTAAGTCTGGCGCTTGAGCAGTTTGAGCTTGAAAAGGCGGCGAAGTTATTAGATAAAGCGTTAGCTTCAAATAATGCCCAGGCCAATGTTATTGGCAGTGAGATGACGGTCATCGGGCAGGTAGCGGTACATGAGACGATGATGAGAATTGCATTGGAACCAAGTGAGGTGACTGAAGAATATCTATCCCGTTTGTCGAGCAGTTTTTTCAATGCCTGTAAGGTTGCGGAATTGAGTTTTGAGCAGATGTATCAAATCTATATGGCGAAAAACGTTTTAAACAAGTTCAGACAGGATCACGGTTATAAAGAGGGGACTTATATTAAAGAGTGGAATGGTAAAGAAGATAATGTGGTGATGTTTGAAATCATCGCAACCATGTCTGACTTCTCTGGTGATGAGCTTTATATCGGCCTAAAAGAAACCTACGCCTTAATTATGAGTTCTTAAAATAACCGTCAGATTTAGGGTTGAATTAATTTAACCAGGCCTGGTTGTTATAAATAAACCCGCTTAAACGTCGTGTTAAGCGGGTTTTTTATGGCGTTTAAACAGGTGATTGATTGAATTCAAAAGAAATTACCAGGCCTGGTTGGTTGCAAATCAATTTTTAAGATACTTATATTAATCAGCGCTTCTCGTCAGCGACTGCTAATCGTGAAAATAGCACTGACGCTATGCGGCATTTAAACTCCTTCTAATGCTTCGTTGTTTTAGGTTTGGTCGTGTAAAGGATTAATGTAAATGTCTGCATGTGGTGCATATTTATTCAATAGTGGTGCGCTAGATAAGTTGTGTATTTTGTTAAAGTTGCATGTTTTTGGTTATGTTGTTGATAAAAAAGGAATTGCTTTTATAGGCATGGTTTTTCCTTAGTATTTCTAATTAGTTTTGAATGATGATGCTCACAAAAGAAGGTCAGCAAGTTTGAGGGTCTTATTTTGTGAGATATTTTTTTGCTTTTATTGAACGGTTTGCTTAAAGCAAAATCCTTAAAAGGCAATATTCTTTAAATTAATGTCTGGAATTGAATGAGCAGGATTTAGTGACATTGAGATCTAATCTGGCTTATGTAACGTTTAATTTTATTTATTGATACAAACAGAGGTAGGCAATATGTCATATTTAGAACCCAGTGAGTTCGTCACCAAAATGGTTGATTCGGGTGAATCAAAAGTTTTCATGTCGACAAAAGATACCATCATTCGAGCGATTATGGCGGGTGCGATTTTAGGGCTTGCAGCGATGTTTGCAATCACGGTTGCCGTTAAAACAGGATCGCCACTGGTCGGAGCGTTGCTTTTCCCTGTTGGCTTCATTATGTTGTACTTAATGAAGTTTGATTTGTTAACCGGTGTGTTTATGCTGGTGCCTTTGGCGCTTTTAGATAAAAGACCGGGTGTAACGTTTAATGGCATGATGCGTAATTGGGGCTTGGTGTTCCTAGGGAATCTTATAGGTGCCTTGACCGTGGCCTTTATGATGTCGTTCATATTGACCTATGGTTATAACGTTGATCCAGGTGTGATTGGAGCCAAAGTTGCGAGTATTGGTGAATCCAGAACATTAGGTTATAAAGAGCATGGATTAGAAGGTTGGTTGACCGTTTTTATGCGCGGAATGATGTGTAACTGGATGGTGTCTATGGGTGTTGTGGGTGCGATGGTTTCTACTTCGGCTACGGGTAAGATTATGGCAATGTGGATGCCGGTTATGTTGTTCTTCTTCATGGGTTTTGAACACTCTATTGTTAATATGTTCTTATTCCCTTTCTCTATGATTATGGGCGGTGATTTTGCTGTAACGGACTACCTTCTTTGGAATGAATTACCAACAGTATTAGGTAACTTAGTGGGTGGGTTCTTGTTCGTGGGTATACCTTTGTACTATACGCATGTTAAAACAAGTGCTGAGCGTGCTAAAGGATAATAGAAGTTAACCCACTTTTATTTAATTAATAGAGTCTCTGTACTATCTGGTACAGAGACTTTTTTGTTTCAGAGTTGCACAGTCATTACATAGGAATTACATAGGAATTACATGGCGAATACATTACAAGTTTCCATTGGACAGCAAACTGATAAGGGTCGTAAAGAGCTAAATCAGGATTTTCATGGAGTATATATTCCTGAAGAACCGCTCCTGACTTCTAAAGGGATTTGCATCGCTTTGGCGGATGGTATCAGCAGTAGTCAAGTCAGCCAGATTGCCAGTGAAACGGCGGTAAAAGGCTTTCTGGATGATTATTACTGCACTTCAGAGTCTTGGTCTATCAAAAAGTCAGCGAAAAGTGTCTTGTTGGCGACTAACTCCTGGTTATATTCGCAAACCCGAAATAGCGAATATCGTTATAACAAAGATAAAGGCTATGTCTGCACGTTTAGTGCCTTAATTCTAAAGTCGACTACGGCGCATATCTTTCATGCGGGGGACAGTCGTGTTTATCGTTTACAAGGTAATCAGCTTGAAAAACTCACAGAAGACCATAGGGTTTGGATATCGAGTGACAAGAGCTACTTAAGTCGTGCCTTAGGCGTGAATGATCAGCTGGAAATAGATTACCAAACACGGCCTTTAGAGCAAGGCGATCTGTTCTTACTGGCCACGGATGGTATTTATGAATTTGTCTCTGATAAGTTTATGGTGGAAAGCATTCATGCACATTTACAAGACTTAGATCATGCCGCTCAAATCATTTTAGAGGAAGCTTTAGCCCAAGGCAGTGATGATAACTTAACGCTACAGATTGTCAGTGTTGATCAGCTACCTAAGTTTAATGAAAAGGAGATTCACCAACAGCTCACAGTCTTGCCATTCGCCCCCAAACTCCGTACCAGAATGCTATTTGATGGCTATGAAATTCTGAGGGAGGTTCATATTACCAGTCGCAGTCATGTCTATTTAGCGCGCGATATGGAAACCGATGTGCAAGTGATTATTAAAACACCCTCGGTTGATTTACGCGATGACACGGTTTATTTAGAGCGTTTTTTAATGGAGGAGTGGATTGCACGGCGAATCAACCACGAAAATGTCTTAAAACCTTGTTTACAGACACGCAAACGCAATTTTTTATATACCGTGACTGAGTACATTGAAGGTCAGACTTTAGCGCAATGGATGAATGACAATCCAGCACCGGATGTTGAAACAGTTCGCGGCATTGTAGAGCAAGTGGCAAAAGGGCTGCGTGCTTTTCATCGTCAAGAGATGTTACACCAGGATTTACGCCCCAATAACATCATGATTGACCAAAGTGGTACCGTTAAAATTATTGATTTTGGTGCGACTCGTGTTGCAGGTTTGGCTGAAATAGAGAGCCCATTTCATCGCGAAGAAAACCTGGGAACAGCGCAATTTACCGCGCCTGAATACTTTTTAGGGGAGGCGGGCACTCCGCAATCTGACCTATTTTCTTTAGGGGTGATTACCTATCAAATGCTGTCAGGTCAATTGCCATACGGAACACAAGTCGCCAAAGCAACCACCCGATCTGCGCAGAGAAACCTGCGTTATCAAACTGTGTTGAATGATGAACAGGCCATTCCAGCTTGGGTGGATTGGACAATCAAAAAAGCGGTTCATCCTAATCCAATGAAACGCTATAGCGAAATATCGGAGTTTATTTACGATTTACGCCATCCAAACAGCACCTTTTTGAATCAAACACGCGCACCTTTAATTGATCGTAATCCGTTACTGTTTTGGAAAGGTGTCTCGTTCGGTTTGTTGCTGATTATTGTTTTTCTATTAGCGAAGTAAGTTGAGAAAGATAAGTTACATAAAAAGATAGAGGATTAACCTGTATTTAAAGAGGTTCTGAGCCGGCTATTGAAGCAGGTTGCTAGTAATTAATGTATACACGATTTTAAATTTAACCAATAGAGAGTGAATGACATGATGACTAAAATTGAGATGACAGAAGCCATTATTCTAGCGAAATCGCAAAAGCAGGTCGGCTGGGTTGAAATTGCAGATACGGCTGGTTTAAGTGAGGTTTACACTACCTCAGCTTGTTTGGGGATGAACCATTTAGAGGCCGAAGCGGCAGATGCATTATGTGCCTTTCTTGGATTAGATTCTAGTGTATCGGCTGCTTTGCAAATGTATCCGCATAAAACGTGGGACAAAGCCGTGCCTACCGATCCGCTGATCTATCGTTTATATGAAATTGTGGGTGTTTACGGCCCGACGATGAAAGAGCTAATTCATGAAAAATTTGGCGATGGTATTATGAGCGCCATCGATTTTTCAATGCACATTGATAAAGAAGAAAACCCTGCAGGAGACCGTGTGGTCGTCACTATGAATGGTAAGTTTTTAGGTTATAAAGCTTGGTAAGTTAAGCGTTAACTAAATCTTAGCTAAACTTTAAAGAAAAACCGCTAAAAAGCGGTTTTTTTGTGTCCGAGGTAAGTTGATTTATAGAATGACCAGGCCTGGTATCTTTGAAATCCTATTTAGGGTTTATAGCCTTTAACGAACGCGGTCTGTAAGTCATTCACAGGCATTCTATCGCCACGTGCGTTTGACGCCATTTCGATTGCTCTATCGGCATCAATTCCATGTTCGACCATTAATGTTATTGCAACAATGCCTGCGCGCCCACGTCCACCGTGACAGTGAATCGCAATGCTTTCGCCATTGGCAATCTCTTGTTTTAAACGCTGTTGCAGTTCGATAAGGCGATCGGTGTCAGGCACACTCATATCGCTAATCGGGAAGTTTTCGAATTTCAGACCGTGGTCTTCACAAGCATGGGGTTCCATTATCATGCCGAGTGTTTCAATCTCTTGAGCGTGCAATAGACTAATGACCTTGCTAACACCTTGAGTTTTGTAATAGCCGATATCATCGTGTAAGGTTTGACTAGATGGCTTTGGCATGACAAATAGTGCGCCATTGCCAAGGTCGCAAATTTTATAGAGTGGAGTGGACATAGTACTCTCTTGTCCTTTATTTATAGGCTTTAAATGGAGTACGCGTATTCTAGTGACAATTGACCAGGCCTGCTAGAGATGTTCTTGAAGGACAAGACTGTTAAAAGTATACATAGGGGGTTGTAGATTGTGTCTAACGGGTGCTAAATTAGCCCTTAAAGCCAAAAGCCCGCTTAATTTCGATGTCAGGATTTTCGGCTGAGAAATGTGGGTTAACAGTCAGAATGGGTTTGTGCATATTCGAGTATTTGCGGGTAAATATTTTGGAATTTTTGTACCAGGTCTGCATCAAAGTGGCTGCCCGAATTTTCAACAATAAACTCCAAGGCTTGTTCATTTGACCAAGCTTTTTTATAGGGGCGTACTGAGGTCAACGCATCATAGACATCACAGATAGCCGCAATACGTGCTTCAATCGGGATATTGTCGCCTTTGAGGCCATACGGGTAACCTGTACCATCTATTTTCTCATGATGATATACGGCAATGGTTCTGGCGAGCTTGATGAGTTCTGAATTAGAGTTGCCTAAGATCTTGGCGCCAATCAGAGGGTGTTTGTTCATAATGAGTCTTTCTTCTGCGGTGAACTTGCCAGGTTTGAGCAGAATCGTATCAGAAATGCCTATTTTTCCGACGTCATGCAGAGAACTTGCGTAAAGCATGAGCTCTGCGCGCTCTTTATCAAAACCGTACTCCAATGACAATAAATAACAGTTATAACTCATTCTTAGAATGTGATTTCCAGTCTCCTCATCCCTAAATTCAGACGCTTTCGCTAAACGGGTAATGATTTCCAATTCATTATCTTTAATTTCTTGAGTTTGCTGAACGGTTTTATCAAATTGGTTGCTAAATAAAATACTGGAAATCACCAGGAATGAAATTCCGGCAATAATCGCAATGGCGGACATCACGTGAAATAGATCACCTTGATTGAAGAATAAATATGTCACTGTGGTAGTCATTGGAATAGCGAAAGCAAACTGAACAGGGCGGACAGTGCCAAGAGAGATGATGCCGCCCGCAATTAAACCGACTGTGAAAATAGCGGCAATCATGTGATAGCCGGCTTGATTCTCTGTGGTCTCGATCATAAACAGAAAAACAAAGGAAAGCGACCAAGCGATGCTTAAGGCAAAAAGGATAAGCGATTGGCTGCGTATTTGAATCCGGATAAAAGCGTTATCAGGTTTAAAAGCGAGTCGGTCTTGCTTGATGGTTTGTCTTGCAGAATAGTAGCGAATGCCTAGAATGCCGTAAACGATTGCTAACCATAAAAGCACTAGGTTTTCTTCTATACCCGATAGGATGAGAAGCGTTGCGAGTAAAAAGGCAAATACAATCTGGGCAATGACAGCGGTGAGGGTCATTTTTGACAGATAGAGAATGCGACTCGCATTTAGGTCGTTTGCATGCATGTGTTATGAATCTTGTTTTAAAAAATATGCACTGATTATATATAAATAAAAGTGCAATGGAATTTGTTTCCAAGAAGTTTTCGATGAGAGTGTTCAAGGTTTAACAAAACCTCAATACAGTCTTAACAAAGACCCATAATAGCCTCAAAAAGGCTGTTTAATGAGCTCTAATACGTACTGGGGTTTTTGGAATAGTTTACAAAGTTCAGAGATTTATATGCAACGCCGTTAAGTTCTAATAGCTTATTTTACTAAGGATGGTTAAGTGTAATTTTAAGGTGTTGATTTAAGTGATAAGACTGTGATGCAATCATTTTCCAATTGCCATTTGACATTAAACTCATACAGTTTAAGGCCAAAGGTTTTGCGTTTATCGATATTGCCAAAATGCACCGGTCTTGGATTGTGTTGTAGGGTGCTCGAAATCAGTTGAGTTAAATTCGGATACTCTTTAATAACCTGTTGAATCTGTTCGCTTGCGGTCGTCGTAAACAGCACTTGTGTTTCACTATTTTCAGGGGCGCTGTGGGCGAATCCACCGACGGCTTCTGGCAAATTGTCTGCGTAAGGCAGATAGGGTTTGATATCGATAATCGGCGTGCCATTTATCAAGTCTAAGCCTGAAACATTCAAAAACAGTTTGCCGTTTTTCTTCTCCCAGCCGTGATAGCCCAATACCGACATGCCAATCGGATTAGGACGATAGGGTGAGCGTGTAGCAAATACACCTTGGCGTTTAGCACCTTCTCTGGGAGGACGCACGGTTGGACGCCAGGCTTCAACGGGTTTAATGGCTTGATGAAAGATAAACACGGCCCAAATATGACTAAAGCCCTCTAAGCCTTGCAGGGCTTCTTCACGATTCCAAGGTGCCAGTAGTTCTATTTGACCAATATTGCCTTCGACCAGGCCTGGTTGTCTTGGGACACCAAACTTCTCGATAAAGGGGCTGTGAATGAGTCCAATGGTGTGCATAGAGAATTGAGTTGTTGTCATAGCGTTTAATCCAATCAGTCTTTTTTCTGCCAGACAATAATGCGATTATTTTGCGGCATTTCAAAATCTTCAATCAGAGTGAATCCCGCACTTTCCGCGAGTTGATTACACCACTCAAAGTCTTTAATACAACTACCCGAGTTTCTCGCACGGAGCATGGCATCAAAACGGGCATTACTCTCGCTGGTAAAGTCGCCATGATAATTAAAGGGACCATAGATGATAATCAAACCGTAAGGTTGGATTGACGATCCAATATTCCCAAATAAATCAATTACATTTTGCAGGTTCATAATGTGAAAACTATTGGCGCTATAAACGGCATCATAAGTCTGTTGTGGCCAAGGGTCAACAGAGACGTTAAGTGCGAGTGGCATTTGAACATTGCTTAATGATGATTCTGCAATCCATTGACGGATACCTGAGTGGTTTTCAATTAAATCAGAGGTTTGCCAGTTTAAGTGAGGCATGTTCTCTGTAAAATGGACGGCATGTTGTCCTGTGCCACTGGCGATTTCTAGAATCTCTTTATGCTGCGTCAACAGCGGTTTTAGGATGCCTAAAATGACCTGTTTATTTTCCTCACTTGAGGGTGAAAAGGGTTTTTTAATATTCACTTTAGAGGTTCCGTGGATTTAATCTATAAAGACAAGAAATGATAATCGGATTGCTGTAGGCAAGTAAATCACTATAGCGAACTTTTTACGGGTAGATTGTAAGGGGTTATGTAGGGGATTGTCACGCAGTTGCCTTTCGAATACCGTTTTAGCTTGTCTTTAATTGCTTTAATAAGTTTCTGTAATGCAAGGTGCATACTTAATTTTTTAAAATAAAGTAGAAATCAATAAATCGGTGAAGTCACCAGGCCTGGTGACTATTTTTTTTGGTGTAAACGGAACCCTGTGATGATCGTAATTAGAATCAGTAGGGCAAATAGATCCAATAACCACGGGCCAATCGGGCCCAAAAAGTAGCCGTTATGCAGTTCTAGAACCACTTTTTCCAACGTCAAGTTGGATGGAGATAAGGTCAGCAGGCTAGTTTTTAAGGTTTCGGGTAAGGCCTTATCAGTCGTCTCAGGTATTTCAGTCTTAAGGAGTGAAACTTGATAATCTGGGTTGAATACAAACTCGGTGTATTCTGCATTTAATGACCAGACCTGTTGATTATTCAAGAGATGAACTTGTTGCTGATTCTCAAGAAGTCGAGACTCATTCGGTTTTTCGATTTCTTCAGGCAAGGCAATTAAATCAATAAATTCTCCTGCATCGCTCAAGAAAGCAACTTGTTTTGCTTGTCTGATAAACAGAAACGATTCATGGGAAAGTATTTGGTGAATTTCTCCTTGTAATGGGAGGAGCAAGTCATCCCAATAAAGGTTCTGATTGACGCGAGTAAGCCAGTGTTGATTGATTGAAAAAGCTTGTGAAATTACTGGAACTTCTTGTTTGTACCACTTTAATAATAAAGGGTTTTTAATTTGGATATTGTGTAAGTCAAGTGCTTTACTATGATTGAGTAATATCCCGCTAAGCGTGAGATACACCAAGCCAAAAGCCATTACCCACGCCAGTGAACGGTGTAATTTACGTGCGCTAGATTTATTCATTATTTTGGCCTGAATTGTTTATGCTAGGCTGAGTAATAGGGAGGTTTGGTAATGGCTTTTTAGAACGTGCTTGTTTTGCATCTATATGTTGTTGCAGTAATAGGGCGAGCTTAGACAGTTTAGTCACTGCCCGTACCGACAAGGTTGCGCCACTGATGCCATCAATATGCGATGTTAATTGGGTGTTATTAAGATCATGGGGGGGGCTTAAAGCGATCCCATCAAATTGCCGAGTAAAACTCGGTAGCTTTACTTCCCAACCACGACTCTCTCTAAACTTTAGGATTCTAAGCGATTGAATTTGTTGATTGACTATGACAATACCGACGGTAATCGGTTTGTGTTTACCAATTTCCTCTAGAATCCATAGGGTCTTAAGGTTGTCAGTGCGGCCACTCTGCCAATAAGGAACTCTTAATTTTGGGTAGGGGTGGTCAAGTATACGAATAGTCTGTTTTTTTACCTCGCCAGTTAACCACAGATACTGTTTGCTAGGATTGGTCTGTAGTTGAGAAGCTAAAAAAGCCGCACCCTCTTGTGAGAGTGCAGCGGCATGAATTTGTGCGCTAAAATTAACCAAGCTAATCAATAGGATAGCTCTGATAGGCTTAGATAATATTTGTTTAGCTGATACCAAAAAGGGTGCTAAATTATTCATTAGAAACTATAACCAACTCCTAAGTTAAAGCCATTTGCTTCGGTATTTCCATCCTTTTTAAGCTGGTAATCCGCTTTAAAGACGACTTGTTTATGTGGCCAATAGTTCACCCCAAAGTCTGTTTGGATTTTTTTGTTCGCATCAACGGTTGTTTTATTCCACTCATTATAGCGTCCAAACAGCCCCCAGTTTTCAGATATTTTATAGCTTGGTTCTAGGTAAAAACCGTATTGCTTATCGGCATTATTAGACTTAGCGGCATTGCCTTCTATATTCCATTGTGCATAAAGCGCTTTAGCGGTGAAGTTCGCTTTTGAATAGACGATGTGTGTTTCCAATAGTGTGGCGGCACCTGCATCGGCAACCAGACCTTGACTAATATTGCTTTCATGACGTGCTGTTGCTGCGAGTTCTAAACCTGGAGTGCCAGTGTATTTAATGCGTCCAGTATAAGCCAAGTCTGAAGCCACGGCTTTACTGGTTTTTTGGCGACCACTGCGGATGCTGTAACCATCAGGTGTATTTAGGCCTTCTGAAATCATTAAGTCATAACTTAATCCTGAATCTGTAGTGCCATTTAGGGATGCGCCTGCATTCCACCAAGTGGCTGGAATAATGTCCTTTTCAACCGGGTTACGCTCAGTCCCATAAAATGTATTCGGTTCATGGGTTTCGTTGAGGATTCCCACGGGTACTAATGTAATACCTGCTCTGGTTTTCAACTGTTGCGTTAAATCCATCTCAATATAAGCTTGTTCAAGCTCAATTTCACCATTTTTGCCCTCTCCAGCAATACTGTGCTCTAATTCAAATTCTGAAAAGAAACGGATTTTTTCATTAAAATCATGGCTAAAGAAAAGGACAAAACGGTGAAAATCGATTTCAGGTGTTTTACCTTCAATGTTGTTGTAATGCAGTTCACCATAACCACCGATGTGGGTTTTAGAAGCAAATGATGAGTGAGAAGAGTTTTCTGAACCGACTTTTGTTTCGTTTGCTGCTTGAGTCTCCAGTTGGTCTGCTAGCGCATTCATTTGAGTTTGTAGTATCTTAATCTGAGATTGTAATTCCGGCATGGTCGCGGCATTGGCTGAACCAGCGAATAGGGCGATAGAGATTGCGCTACTCAAAGCCATTTTGTGAGGATTCATGCTGGAGTGTGTAGGTTTGATTGCGTCTACAAGACGGGTTGCAAGATTGTGTTTCAAGTTGGCGGTGGATTTAAAAGACATAAGTTTCTCTCACGGATTCAATTTATAAAAATGGGGTGCTACGCATTGTTTTAACAGGGGGAATCTAAATACTAATGATTCGCATTGAGGATGGTATTGTAATTGGCGTCGCAAGTCAAATCTAAATGTTAATTACTTTTATTTAGATTTGAAGGTGTCGTGCAGATGTTTATTTATTTGGCTAGAGCTGAGTTGTTGGAATGCAGGGTTTACAGGTCTTTGGCCCTACTGACAACACCTTACTTGATCATCTGCGTTAAATAGTGTGAGAAGTTCCTCACATCAGTTAAAATACACGCAATTAAAATGAACGAGAGAAACATCATGTCTAAACAACAACCAACGGTCGGTGTCATCAGCTTAGGCTGTCCAAAAGCAACAGTGGACACAGAGCGGATTTTGACGCAACTTAGAACCGAAGGTTATCAGTTAACCAACAGCTATGAAGATGCGGATACGGTCATCGTGAATACCTGTGGGTTTATTGATAGTGCGGTTCAGGAATCATTAGATACCATTGGTGAAGCGCTTGCTGAGAATGGCAAAGTCATTGTCACTGGTTGCTTGGGCGCAAGAGCCGAAGAGATTACTGCGGTGCATCCAAAGGTGTTGGCGGTTTCTGGCCCTGCGGCTTATGAAGAGGTGGTTTCCGCCGTGCATGATGTGATTGCGCCGCCTGCGCATAACCCGTTTGTAGATTTAGTGCCACCACAAGGCATTAAGCTGACGCCAAAACATTACGCCTACTTAAAAATATCGGAAGGCTGTAACCATCGTTGTACCTTCTGCATTATTCCTTCTATGCGTGGCGATCTAGTGAGTCGTCCAGTGTCCGATGTACTCAATGAAGCCAAGCGTTTGAAAGAGGCGGGTGTTAAAGAGCTATTGGTGGTTTCTCAAGATACCGCCGCTTACGGTGTCGATGTTAAATATAAAACAGAATTTGCAGAAGGTCGTCCGACGAAAACTTCTATGACTGGTTTGTCTGAAGCTTTGGGTGAATTGGGTGGCGTTGGTGAATTCTGGGTACGCTTGCATTATGTTTATCCATATCCGAATGTCGAAGAGGTTATTCCCTTGATGGCGGAAGGTAAAATTCTGCCTTACTTGGATATGCCTTTGCAACATGCCAATGCGCGTGTCTTAAAAGCCATGAAACGCCCAGGTAATGTTGAAAAAACACTAGAACGTATTAAAAAATGGCGAGAAGCGGTACCTGATTTGACGATTCGCTCTACTTTCATTGTTGGTTTTCCTGGCGAAACAGAAGAAGAGTTTCAAGACCTGTTGGATTTCTTAGAAGAAGCGCAGTTAGATCGTGTCGGTTGTTTCCAATACTCTCCGGTAACGGGGGCGGTCGCTAATGAAATTGCTGAAGCGATTCCGGATAAGATTAAGCAAGAACGTTATGATCGTTTTATGCAAACCCAACAAGTCATCAGTACCGCTAAAATGCAAGCCAAGGTCGGTAAGATAATGCAGGTCTTGGTTGATGAGATTGATGATGAGGGGGCGATTGCGCGTTCACCAGCGGATGCACCTGAGATTGATGGTCTAGTCTTTATTGAAGACGGCTTCCATCTGCAACCAGGTCAATTCGTCACGGTAGAGATTGTGGCCGCAGATGAGTATGATCTGTGGGCACGTCCGGTTACAGAGTTTGTCGAACAGGAAACTTCTTTTATTGAATTAGGTTAGTTTCTAATCTGATTGAACTTAAAACAATTAGGCTGTGGGCTGTTGTTGGACAGCTTAAGCCTAATCTATTTCTGTCTACAGCAGCGTTCAGGGAGTGTTTAATCTGCTCTATAAAATTAAATCAACCACATTGAATGTATTCACATTTTATGAGAAGGTTATTACTTCGATTGGTTTTGGTCGACCAAGAAGATAGCCCTGTAAATAATGACATCCCGCTTCAATTAAAAACGCTTTCTGTTCTTCAGTCTCAACCCCCTCGGCAACCAATTTTAATCCTAGTGTTTGCGCTAATGAAATAATGGTTTGTACAATTGCACTACTTTCGGAATTATCCAACATATCTCTGACAAAGGACTGATCGATTTTTAAGGTAGTAATCGGTAGGGTTTTTAAATAGACCAAAGAGGAGTAGCCTGTTCCAAAGTCATCCAGTGAAAATGTAATGCCGCTTTCTTGTAAGGCTTTCATTTTTTGGACACTGTCGGTAATATTTTCCATCAGCTGACTTTCTGTTATTTCAAATTCAAGCTGCGCTAGGTTAATGTCAAATTGGTCGATACTTTGTAAAGTTTGTTCAACAAAGTTAACTTGCTTTAACTGGCGTTCACTGACATTAATAGCGATGGTCAATTCTTGTGTTTTGCTGTTATTTGACCACAACTTCAGTTGATGGCAAGCGGTTTCAAGCACCCACTGACCAATCTCTAAAATTAATCCAGTTTCTTCTGCAACCGGGATAAAATCATTGGGTGGGATTAAACCTTTCTCAGGATGTTGCCACCTAATCAGCGCTTCATAACCGATTAAGTTGCTGGTCGATGAAAGTTTGGGTTGATAAAAGAGTTTAAATTGTTGTTCAGCAATCGCTGTGCGTAAATCACTTTCGAGGGCGCTACGCTTTTCAACAGCCGCTTGCATCTCGGGGTCAAAAAAAGTAATGGTATTTTTACCAGAGTTTTTGGATTGATACATCGCTAAATCCGAGTGCCTCATTAACTCTTCGGCAGTTCTTTGGTGGCCATTACAAATAGTAATCCCTAAGCTTGCACTAATGGTGTACTGGGTGCCATTTAAGTCATAGGGTTTAGCGATTTCAGTTAATATTTTTTCGGCAATATGTTGTGATTCATAAATCGCCGTTTGATGCTGAGTCGAAATATTGGGAAGAAGCAGAATAAATTCATCTCCTCCTGGGCGAGAGACTGTATCGCCCTCTCGAACACAAGCTGTTAAGCGTTTAGCCAGCTGTTGTAGTAACAGGTCGCCATAGTGATGACCTAACGTATCATTTAAGGTTTTAAAGTTATCTAAATCGATAAAAATCATAGCAAAATAAAAATTATCATATTCACTGGTTGCCATGATTTGCATTAAATGATCCTTTAACAAGCGACGATTGGCTAAGTGTGTCAATGGGTCATAAAATGCAAGTTTTTGGATTTTATTTTCATTTTCTTTATGTAGAGTGATATCCGTAAAAGTCGATAGATAGTGGCTGATTTGACCTTGTTCAGAGGTAATGGTTTTAATCGATTGGCCAACCGGATAAATCTCACCTGACTTACGACGATTCCATATTTCTCCCTGCCAGAAACCTTCATTTTTAAGCATTTTCCAAATATGGTCGTAAAACTCAATAGGATGATAACCGGACTTGAACATGCTGGGTGTATTCCCAATCACATCATTGGGCTGATAGCCGGTAATATCTGAAAATGCCTGATTTACACGAATAATTTTTTTATCTGGCGTGGTAATCAAAATGGCTTGTTCTGTATTGAAGGCAACGGCTGCAATGGCTAACGAAGTGGCTTGCTCTTTAAGTATTTGTTGGTGTGATTTTAGTCGGTTATTGGCTGAAATTAGATTGATACTGAGCAGAATAATAATGATAACCACTAATGAAACGCCAATGATTTCTGATGTGTATTGAGCCCAGATATCTTGATAAGTAAATTGTGGAGCCGCTTCGTATGGGTAGGCTCTTAAAGAGCGTAAAACTTCTCTTATAGGTTCATAATCGGCAGGAATGCTAAAGCCGTGAATCCCTATTTTCTGGGCGGTTAGGCCGCCATGTTCAAGTGTCAATAGCAAACCAGCTATTTGCCCCGCTATCATTGTATTTACGTGGGGAAGCGCGGCAAAAGGCCATTCAGGATAAAGCTTCGTTGACAGCTTAAATGGGAGTGGTGCGAACGATAGACTAGTGACTTGCAACTGATTAAATACCGAGGAGAATTCTTCACGTAGAGACTCTAAAACCCCCGTGCGAACGAATGCGGCATCAACCTGTTTGTTTAATAGGGCGGTAATTGCGGTATCGTGTGGCATCCCTGTTTCTAGAAACTGTACGTCTTTCTTAATATTGAATCCAGCTTGTTGAAGTTCATAGGCTTGCATCATATAACCCCCAAAAGATTGAAGGCTGGGTGTGGCTATACGTTTACCCTTTAAGTCGATGAGTTTATTGATGGATAGATTGTCTTTGTGGACGATAATGGCTCCGCCAAAACCAAATAGGGGGGAGCCATTTGAGTCATTAATTAAACTGGCCAATGGTGCGGATAGTCCATGTCTATGCGTGAGTTGTACATAATTTGCCGAATTAGTGAGCAAAAAATCAATGGTTTTATTTTCAATCGCTTGTTGTAATTCAGAGAATGTAAACGCCTCTAAACTAATCTGGGCTTTGGGTAACGATTGATTGAGGTAATCCACTAACGGTTGCCACTGCGCTCTAGCCATGGCTTTTGGCCTAAAGGACAGAATCCCTATTGTTAGATGAGTATTTTCCTGTTGAATATGTGAGTGGTTTGAGTTTGGTGATTTAAAATCAAAATCAACATTAGCATTTGCCTGAGATACAAAACCCAGAAAAATAAAAAATATAAATGACAGCCATGAAGTTGAGAGAAATTGGTGTATTTTTGTCATGCCACTGCACATCTAATGTTATTTTGGTGGCGTATTGTAGCATGCTCATAGCTTTTTTATGGTAACGATAATTAAGGTTTTTAGAGTGATGGGCTGTGGGAATTATGAGTGAATAGCATTGAGCATCTGGAGGAAAGTATATAGGGTAAATAAACACTCGATCTGGATACTTGAATGGGATATTTCAAGAAAATTGCTGAATGTACATGAATATTTGACCAGGCCTGGTTAATTGATCTGTTTCATAAAACGTACGTTGAAGTTTTGGTAGGTTGTAAGCGCTCATTGGCTTAATCAACTCTAATTTTTTAAGCTCTGTTCCCCGGTTCAGCCGGGGAACGACTAATCGATTTAATCAGAACGAATTTAAGGTGTCGCAGTTGGCATTGATTTCTCAAAATCTAAAACGACTTGACTAGTTTTTAGTAGGCTATCCGGGTTGAGGCTTAATGAATCCACCCCGAGTCCTACCAGAAACTGCGCCATATCTGGATAGTCCGAGGGTGCTTGTCCGCAAACACCACTGTGTAAATCATTTCTTTTAGCGCCTTCAATCGCCCATTGAATCATTTTCTTAACGCCGTTATCGCGTTCATCATAATTATAAGCGACCAGTTCCGAATCTCGATCGACACCCAGTACCAACTGCGTTAAATCATTGGTACCAATTGAAATGCCATCAAAGTAGGGGGCAAAATGATCAATCTCTAAAACGTTATTGGGGATTTCACACATCATGTACAGTTTCAAATCGTTCTCACCGCGGCGCAAGCCGTATTTGGCGAGGGTGTTCACAACCTGCTTGGCTTCGGCGACGCGTCTTACAAAAGGCACCATAATGATTAAATTAGTAAGCCCCATCTGCTCACGCACTCTTTTAATCGCCAGACATTCCATCTCAAAAGCCGGTTCAAATGATTTTGAGCTGTAGCGTGATGCACCTCGAAAGCCCAGCATCGGATTCTCTTCTTTGGGTTCAAATTGCTGGCCACCTAATAAACTGGCGTATTCATTGGATTTAAAATCAGATAGGCGGATGACAACAGGCTTTGGATAGAAGGCTGCGGTTAAAGTACCAATGCCTTCTGAGAGTTTTTCAATAAAGAAATCTACACCAGAATCATGGTTTTGAATCAGTTCAAGAATACGACTTTTTGCAATAGGGTCTTTAACGCGGTCCGGATGAATTAAAGCCAAAGGGTGAGCTTGAATGGATTGGTTGATAATAAATTCCATTCGCGCCAAGCCAACCCCCTTATTGGGTAAGAAACTGGTTTGAAAAGCCAAGTCTGGATTACCCAAATTAAGCATCATCTCTGTTTTCGGTGAGGCTTGTTGGCTAAGATCTGTCTCAATAATTCGATAAGGGATTTTGCCAGAATAGACGGTACCAATCTCACCTTGCGCACAAGAGACCGTGACGAAAGGGTTGTGCTGCAAAAGTTCTGTGGCATTGCCACAACCGACAATCGCGGGTATGCCCAACTCACGCGCAATAATGGCCGCATGACAGGTTCGCCCGCCACGATTGGTGACAATCGCTGAGGCCAATTTCATAATCGGTTCCCAGTCGGGCGTAGTGATGTCTGAGACTAAGACTTCGCCGGCTTTGAACTGGTCAATGTTATTGACGTTTTCAATGACGTGAATTTGGCCTTGAGCGACTTTTTGACCGACCGAACGACCTTCTATTAAAATCTCTGTGGATTCTGGCACTTCAATTTCATAGGTTTTAAGTGTGGTGTCACTGGCTTGTGAGGTCACGGTTTCAGGTCTGGCTTGCACAATATACAATTTGCCATCGATGCCATCTTTGGCCCATTCAATGTCCATTGGCTTGTGATAACCGGCATGTTCAGAGTAATATTTTTCAATTCGAATCGCGTAGTCGGCTAACTGTAGGGCTTCTTCATCGGTAATACAGAACTTTGACTGCTCTTTGATAGGCGTCGGTATGTTTAAAACTGGACTTTTAGTGGTGTCTGTCGCATACACCATTTTGATTTTTTTACCGCCGAGGTGGCGTTTAAGAATGCAGCGAAAACCTAAGTCAAAGGTGGGTTTATGCACGTAAAACTCATCAGGTTCGACAGCACCTTGCACGACATTTTCGCCTAAGCCATAAGCACCGGTAATAAACGCGGCATCTTTAAAGCCCGTTTCCGTATCGATTGAGAACATGACGCCAGAAGCGGATAAATCGGAGCGGACCATTTTCTGTACCCCAATGGAAAGACCAACGCTAAAGTGATCAAAGCCATTATCGATACGATAGTGAATCGCACGGTCGGTAAACAGGCTGGCAAAACAACGTTTACAGGCATTTAATAGGGCTTGTTCACCCGTGACATTCAGATAGGTATCTTGCTGGCCTGCAAAGCTTGCGGTCGGCAAATCCTCCGCCGTGGCGGAACTGCGAATGGCCAAGCTGATTTCATCTGCGAATTCGGCTTTCAGTAGGGCGTATGCCTGGAGGATTTCTGTTTCTAGCTGCTTAGGGAAAGGGGCGTTAAAAACCAACGCTCTGGCAAGATTCCCTCGATTGGCCAAGTCTGCCATATCGCTCTCATCCAGCGGGTCAATGATTTGGTGTAATTCATCCCAAAGGTTGTTCTCTGTTAACAGAGCCCGATAAGCCTGCGCGGTCACAGCAAAACCATTCGGTACTAAGATTCCTTGTGGCGTTAGAGCTTGATACATCTCTCCGAGGGAGGCATTTTTGCCACCGACAATGGGAATGTCCTCTATGCCGATTTGATTGAAAAACTTTATAAATTCAAACTGTTCTGTTGAAGAGGTCATGTTGTCTCCCTTTGGTAAGCTGGAAAAGTGTTACATGGTTTTTATGTTGATTTATGAAACTCTATAAACAGCGTGTGGAATGAGTATCCCCATTTAAAGCTAAAATTGCGGTCTGATATGGCACACATTGTGTAGTCGGAACGATTCCTAGCCAGTGAGTGATTTAATCCGCAAAGAGCCGTTCTTGAGAAGAGTTTTGATGCTGAATTACTCTATTTCTTCCAGCATCTTTAGCCAGGTATAGTGCGCTGTCGGCCCGCGCAATGAAGGTGTTATGTTCGCAGCCTGGTTGATATTCAGCAACGCCAAAGCTAACGGTGATATCAATCGGGGTATCACATTCATGATGGATTATTTTTTGGCGCAAATCATCGCACAGTTTAGCAGCGACAGAAGCAGTAAGGTTGGGGAAAATAATTAAAAATTCTTCACCTCCCCAGCGTGCTAAGTATTCCTCTTTGGGCAGTTGACTGCGCAGTAAGTCTGAAACTTCTTGCAGTACATAATCGCCGTGATTATGGCCAAATTGATCATTGATTTGCTTGAAGTTATCAATGTCCAAAATGGCTAGAGAGAGTGGCGCTTTGTGCAATCTTGCCTGCACGATCTCTTCTTCTAATTTGCTATTAATATAACGACGATTAAATAGTCCAGTAAGGGAGTCTGTAATGGAAAGTCGTTTAAGTTCGTGCAATGCGGATTTTTCTTTTTCTATAAGGTGGTTTAAGGCGGATTCTTTGACATATAGGATGTAGGTTAAAACCATCGATGCAATGGTAAAGCGAATAAAGCTTTGGAAGCTCCATACGCCATCTTGCCAGGTTCCTATGCCTAGATAAGCAATAATAAACAGTAAAGTATAGAAAAATAGCGTGATAAACAGGCCTTTTTTATGGCCTTTTAAAGTCATGACATAAATAGGAAAGAAGATGGTCCATATCAAAATAAAGTCTTTATTTTGATGTGTGTATGCCAGGCTGAGGAAGAAAATAAATAAAGTAACAGTGCCAATATTGATGGATTTTTCAATATTTTGGCTGATCCTTAAGTCAATAAATGCGTAAAGTGCTAGGCATCCTGCGATAAGGTCTATAAAGCCTATAACGGAGTTGTCAAAGATAAAAACATTTAGGAAAGAGAATGATAATAAGGTAATACTGGTAATGAGTAGCAAAGCATTAACAAGGCAAATTTTTCGGTATGCATGATGGTCTGTAAAAGGAAGATTTCCGACTAATAGCCATAAATAGAAGTTTTGTAAAAAATTTTTCATGCATACCTAGCAATTTAAACGAGGGTGAATTGAATACAAGTATTAGATGTTTTATTATCATGATAATAGCATGGAATTAGTGTTCTGAAAGTTATTTAAACCCTAGTAAATTTAATTGCTTACTAAGTATTGTGAATATGAATTACTTAACAGTATTTAAATGTATTTTCATTTTTGTGTCGCTTAGGCAAAGTTAAAACCCCTTTAAATACAATATAGTAAGCTAAGTAAACTTGCCGAGATGGTGTTTTGAATGGCGACTTATGTTGTATTTGTATTTGTATTTAACTGTGCACTGTAAGCTATTAATTTAATGATATTATTTGGTTAATAATAGTGGAAACTATTGGCATAGTGCTTGAGTTTTTATTTGACCAGGCCTGGTAGGAATTCTATTTTGGAAAAGGAACAAACTATTTGTTATGAGTTATTGTCGCGGCTTTGAGCCCATTATCCCAAGTGTCCCTAAAATACTTATTTTAGGGACGATGCCCAGTGTGGTCTCTATTGATAAGGCGTTTTATTATGCGCATCCGCGTAATGTATTTTGGCCAATCATTGCATCAATGGTTTCAAGAAGTTTGCATTCTATCGAGGATAAAAAACAGGCTTGTGAGGAGAAGGGGATTCTTTTGTGGGATGTGTTGCAAAGTTGCCAACGACCTGGCAGTTTGGACAGTGCCATACAGCAACCCGAAGCCAATGATTTTTCAGCGCTGTTACAAGCCTACCCATTGCTAAAAACCATCGCGTTTAATGGTCAAGCTGCCGAGAAGTTATTTAAAAAAGAAGTACTTAAAAAACAAAACCTAGCAAAAGAGTTGGTCTTTATCACGCTGCCTTCCACCAGTCCAGCCTATGCCGCAATAACACTTGAAGATAAGCAGTTGTTATGGCAAGAAAAATTATCTGATTTGTTGTAGAATACCCAGCTAAATTCCAGAACTGAATGTTCTATCTATTCAGCAGCTGATTCATCACTCATTATTAGGAGATTTGCCTTGAAAGCAGACAACCTTGAACACACTTATACATCTGAATTACTCTCGCCTGCGGGCACGCTTAAAAACATGGAATATGCTTTTGCTTATGGTGCAGATGCCGTCTATGCAGGGCAGCCACGTTATAGCTTACGAGTGCGTAATAATGAGTTTGATGAAGAGAATTTGAAAAAGGGTATCGACCGTGCACACTCTTTAGGTAAGAAGTTTTATGTGGTGAGCAATATCGCCGCACATAACTCAAAAGTAAACACCTATATGAAAGACATCGGCCCGGTCATTGCCATGAAGCCAGATGCTTTGATTATGTCTGACCCTGGATTGATTTCCATGGTGCATGAGCAATATCCAGAGCAGGAGATTCACCTTTCTGTGCAATCGAATGCAGTGAACTGGGCGACAGTTAAGTTTTGGTATCAAAACGGTGTACGCCGAGTGGTGCTTTCACGTGAACTTTCTATGCAAGAAATTCGTGAAATCCATGAAAAAGTGCCAGAGATGGAGTTGGAAGTCTTTGTTCACGGTGCGTTATGTATCGCTTATTCAGGCCGTTGTTTGTTGTCAGGTTACATCAATAAACGTGATGCGAACCAGGGCACTTGCACCAACGCTTGTCGTTGGAACTACAATACCTATGAAGCCAAAGAAGATGTCACGGGCGATGCAGTCGGTGTACCGAAAATTGAAATTGCCAATATCGATAACATCACAGACTTGACCGTTGAAACTAATGTGCCGAGTGTTGACTCTTATGTCAATCCGGATGTTGAGCAAGCCGTTGAAAGCCATGCACCTACCTTAGGCGAAGGTGAAACCACTGAGAAGATGATGCTACTTGAAGAAGAAGGGCGTCCTGGTGAGTTTATGCCGGCCTTTGAAGATGAGCATGGTACTTACATTATGAACTCAAAAGATTTGCGTGCCGTTGAGTTGATTCCAGAGATGGTCAATATCGGTGTTCACTCTTTGAAAATTGAAGGTCGTACTAAGTCTCACTACTATGTGGCGCGTACCGCTCAGGTCTACCGTAAGGCGATTGATGATGCCTTAGCTGGTAAGCCGTTTGACACCAGTTTAATGACAGATTTAGAGAGTCTAGCGAGTCGTGGTTATACAGAAGGCTTCTTACGTCGCCATGTTCATTCTGAATACCAAAACTACGAATACGGTGTCTCTAAATCCGATCGTCAGCGTTTTGTCGGTGAAGTGACTTGTGTTGGTGAGAAAGATGGCGAAAGCTATTTAGAAGTTGATGTTAAAAACAAATTCTGTGTCGGTGATTCATTGGAAATAATGAGCCCTGTAGGCAATGTATCCATGGTACTACCAAGCTTACGCAACCATCATGATGAGCCAGTAGAGTGTGCTTTGGGTTCTGGTTGGGTCGTGCGTATTCCGAACCCATTTAAAGACGTCTCTGAAGAGATTCTTAAGTTCTGTTTGGTCATGCGTAATGAGTCATGGGGTGGTGATGTTAAGCGTGACTCAGCAGCGCGTAAGGTCAAAGATGAGCAGGATGCTAAAGACTTGGTTGCCCGCGCATCGGCGAAGGTCTCTAGGTAGTCTTTTATGGCTTTGAAAATCATTAAAGGCTGTATCAATTGCGATATGTGTGAGCCTGAGTGCCCGAATAAAGCGATTTATTTGGGCGATAAAATCTATGAAATAGACCCCGATTTATGCACCGAGTGCGTTGGTTTTTACGACAATCCAACCTGTATCAGTGTTTGTCCGATAGATTGCATTATTACCGACCCTGAGCGTGTGGAAGATAAAGAGACGCTTTATCAGAAGTTCGAGCAGTTGGTTCGGGAGGATAAGATTTAAGGACAACATCTAAAGCCTGTCTTCAGATGCTATTTGATGTGATTTTCGATGTAATTTAAAACCTGGCTCATAAGTTAAGCCAGGTTCTAATAATATTTTCTGCCACTAAAAGCTTTTATTCCTCAAAAATAACCGTTCTATTACGGCCTTGTTGTTTCGCTTGATAAAGCGCTGTATCAGCACGATAAATAACCTCTTCCAAAACATCATCACTACGTACGTCCGTAATCCCTAAACTAGCCGTAATTTGAAATCCTTCTTTAAACTCGATTTCGCTGATGATATGGCGTATTTTTTCGGCAATAATTAATGCTTGTGCTTTGTCTACGGTAGGTAGTAATAAGATAAACTCTTCACCACCCCAACGACAGACGATGTCTATATTGCGAACTGGTAACGGTAGAGTTTGAGCGATTTCTCTAAGCACATCATCTCCCACGTTGTGGCCATATTCATCATTGATTTTTTTAAAATAATCGACATCCAGCATTATGAGCGACATGCTGTGATTACGTTGTTGCATGGCAATGAATTCAGTCGTGTAGAGCTCTATAAACTTGTATCGGTTGTAGAGATTCGTTAAAGGGTCAAATGCCGCAAGATGTTTATAACGGTCAGCTTGTTCTGATAATAGACCGTTTAATTCATACAACTCAGCTTGATGCTGTTTCATTAAAGCTGACCAACTATTATAGGCGAGCGAAATTAACTCTTTTTGCATAATCATACCGACCATTTTATGCTCGGAATTGACGACGACTAGCCGCTTAAAAGGTTTGGATTTGATGAATTCTAAGGCCTGTTTAATAGAGAAACTCGCATTAATAGATTGAACAGGTTGGGTCATGTAGTCTGAAATAGGTTTGAAGGCGGTTTTTTTATCTCGATATAAAGCCAAAACATCTTTAATGGTGAATATGCCAATGGGTTTTCCATCTTGAATGATGGTTACGCAATCATTGTGAGCGACCTTCATCTTATGCAGTACCTCATCAGTAGAGTCTTCTGGGCTGACCCAAATGTCATTTTTCTGGTTCTTTACAATCTCTCCGATGGAGTAATTTTCCATTAATATTTCAGGATCTGTGCAATCGATAATGTCGCTGTGGCTGACTAAACCGACCATCGCTCCGCTCTCATCAGTGGCCGCAATATATTCAACAGACTCCTGTAAGTAGGAGATGGCTTCTAATAGATTTTTATCTTGGTCTATTTTTGGCAAACGATGAAGTACCGCTTTAGAGATGGGGAGGGTTAAGTCCAGTTCGGCATGATTCAAAGTTAAAATATCTTGTGCCAATAATATGTAATAGAAATGGCCGTCCTCCACAATAAGGCTACGGTGTTTAGACTCTATCATGCGTTGAATGGCTTGACCAATCGTGTGTTCCATAGGGATTTTAATTAAATCAGTGGTGGCAATTTCTTTGATATACGGAAAAAACATTGATACCTACTTTGTGATGTTTAATGAGAACTTAGCTCTTTTTAGACTAGGGTAAAGAGTAAGGTTCTTGGTCTTATTTTTTAATTATACGCGATTTTTAAAGCCACTATTTTAGGCTTTTATCCCGCCAGCCGGCTTTACCTTGTCAGTACTAAAATGTATGATGCTTATTACTTATTTAATGACTTAAGAGACCTAGAACATGTCACAAAAACTAGAACTGATTAGCTTTAAACTTTGCCCATTTGTACAACGTGCAGTGATTGTTTTAAAGAAAAAGAACATAGATTTTGATATTACTTATATTGACCTGTCTAATCCGCCAGAGTGGTTCAAAGCCATCTCTCCATTAGGCCAGGTGCCGGTTTTAAAAGTAGGTGATGAGGTGTTATTTGAATCGTCAGTGATTCAAGAGTATGTTGATGAAATTACGCCACCAAGTCTTCAGCCTGAAGATCCGTTAATCAAAGCAAAAAACCGTGCATGGATTAGTTTTGGCAGTGACATTTTATTTGCGATGCATCCGATGGTGACTTCTAAAGAGGAGTCGGTTTCTAATGAAAAGAGAGCGATTATCCTGCAGAAAGTAGCGCAACTGGAAGCGGTACATTCAGGCCAGAGCTATTTCAATGGCGAAGCCTTCAGTATGATTGATGCGGCTTATGCACCGATGTTGATGCGCATGAGTTTTATTAAACAGCATACCGGTATTGATCTATTGGAAAACGCTCCAAAATTGGCAATGTGGGCTGAAAACTTATTAGCACTCGATTTCGTGCAAGCTTCTGTCGTGCCTGAATTACCAATGATGTACAAGGGTATGATGAAGCATATGGATGGTTTCTTAGCCACTAAACTGCTTGATTAGAGTTTAGTGCACTCTCCAGTGTTTTTTAGGGGTTTATGTTTAAAGCCTTTCCCATTGCTTTTAGTGTTGGGCTTGGCGATGAGTCCAGTGGCAAAGTCAGACTCGTATGCCATGTCGCCTTCTCTCATCCATAAGTCCTTTGCTGAGCTAAAATCTTTAACGCAAGCGGACTATCAGTGGATTGGACAGAAAATCTATCAAAACGAATGTGCTGGTAACCCTAAATATTTAACGTATTGGGGAAAGGGGGAAGGTTTTCCTTCCTTTGGGATAGGGCATTTTATTTGGCATCCTAAAGTTATCCAAAGCGGTCGAGATCATAAGTTTACGCAAACCTTTCCAGCCATGGTTCAGTTTGTCTCTAAAACTAAGAGAGCGCCTGATTGGTTAGCGGAACTGTCTAAACAAGCTGAATTTGGAGCGCCTTGGCCGTCCAAAAAAACATTTGACCAGGCCTGGTCAGATTCTCAAATGCAACAACTCAGAGAGTGGCTGTTAGCCACGCAATCTCAACAAGCTCAGTTTATTGTGTTAGCCTTTCAAAAACGCTGGTTAAGCGAAACTCAATCACTTTCGATAGAACAGCAAGCTGTCATTCAACAGCGCTTAAATAGAATGATGGGTTTTAAGAAAGGTTTGTTCGCCGTTATCGATTATTTCAACTTTAAAGGCATTGGTGTTAATCAAAAAGAGCAGTATCAGGGCGAGTCCTGGGGGTTAGCGTCTGTTTTGAAATCGATGGATATTGCAGGAAACAGTACGCAAGATGAGTATTTAGCGCAATTTGTTATAGCCGCAAAAAAACGCCTGCAATTACGTGTTCAGTTAGCGCCCCCGCAACGCAATGAAAGTCGTTGGTTAAAGGGTTGGGAAAGTCGTTTAGGCCAATACTTAAAATAAATGGGTGTATTACTGGCACGTTTGATCAGATAAAATAAATCATGTATAAAAAAAGGCCATCAATCTGAATTGATGGCCTTTTTTATTGAGCTACTGAAAGTAGGGAGGAAGTCTGGCCTTAAAAATCAGACCACTCATTACTGTCATGAGGTTTAGGCATTTTAGCGGCGGCTACTGGAGCTGGTTTCACCACGCGGGTTTGAGTGGTAGTTACTTTGGCTGGAGCCGCTGCTGCTTTAGTGGCCACTGGTGTCTGAGGACGGCTCAGTGCCGGACTCGTGGACGAAGCAATCGCTGTCACGGCATGATTGGTTCTAAAGAAGGCCATATTGTCACTTAATGCGGTCGCTTGTTGATTCATGCTGTCAGCGACAGCAGAAGTTCTTTCTACCAGCGCGGCATTCTCTTGGGTCGTTGCATCAATATCACTGATTGCAAGGTGCACTTGATGCACGCCTTCCGACTGCTCTGTAGAAGCGTTGGCGATGTGATGAATCATTTGCGTTACTTGGTCAATAGACGCAGTAATTTCATGAATAACCGCTCCAGACTCACCCGCTAGCTGGGTGCCTTGCTCAATACGCTGTACGCTTGAATCAATCAGGTTTTTAATGTCTTTAGCGGCATCTGCGGATTTCTGAGCCAGGTTTCGAACTTCTCCTGCGACCACGGCAAATCCTCGACCATGCTCACCCGCACGAGCAGCTTCAACTGCTGCATTCAATGCCAGTAGGTTGGTTTGGAAGGCAATGCCGTCGATTAAGCTAACAATGCTGGCAATTTGGTGGCTAGAGGTTTGAATGCTGTCCATTGCTTCAATGGTACGCTTCATTACATTACCCGCTTGCAACGCTTCGGTTTGAACCTTCTCAACGACTTGTGAAGCTTGTTTCGCATTTTCAGTATTGTTTTGTACTGCTGAATTCATCTCTTCCATGGTGGCTGAGGTTTCTTCAATAGCAGCAGCCTGTTGTTGTACCTGGGAACTTAGGTGAGTCGCATCTTTAGACAAACCAAGCGCTTCAGACTGAACAATATTCGCAGACTGTACCGCCTGTGAAACTGTGAATGCCAGCTTTTCAATGGATTGGTTAATGGCATTTGTTAGTTGTAATAAGTCACCTTGATAGGTATTCGAAATAGTTTGCGTTAAATCCCCTTCACTTTGAGCGGTGACCACATGCGTGATGTCGGTAATGGCCTTATCTAAAGCCATCATAGAATCGTTGATACGCTGCTTAAGGGTGTTTAACTCACCTTGCGCTTCAATTTCCACACGTGATTGGAAGACACCTTGTTGCATATCCATCATGACATTGTTAATTTCAGTAATGACCTGATTGGTTTCAGTCATTGCTTGTTGTGCATCAACAATCATTGTTGCATAGCGTCCAGAGGCATTATGACTCTCAATCTCAATATCATAAATACCATCCTTCATGGCTTTCATCACTTTAGAAAGTTCATTCATCACGCTGGCAATATTATCTGTGCTTTGGTTGATACCTGATTTTAGAAGATTTAAATCCCCTTGATAATCTCCAGTCATACGTTGGCTGAAATCACCTTCAGAAATCGCTTTAACGGTGCCGTTAGCCTCTTGTAAGGCCAACCCAATTTGTTCTAACAACTCATTAATCGCCTGTGCCGTTTGACCGACTTCATCCTTTGAATTGATCTCATTGCGAATAGAGAAATTACCGGTGTTTAAAATATTGGTTGTCGTGCGTTGCATGTTCAGCAGTGGTGTAATGACCATTCGATTAACCGCAAGCACAATAATCATAGTCAATAATAAAATGCCAATTAAAATTCCAGCAAGTGAAATCCATGCCGTCGCCATTGCTTGTTCTATAGGAGCTTGGTGGATGGCTTCATCGAGAATAAGTAGGTGACGTCCCATAATTTTATGTTCTTCATCATAGGCAGGGATATCCATCAGTACTTTATCCTGATGGAGATAAATATGGTTTTTTTCACCATCAATCGGTTGGTATGCTTGTTTGGCAAACTCGACAACATCTTCCTTAAACCACTTATTATTGGCTAATAGATAGTTTTCATCAAAAGGTGTGTTTTTTGCAATAATTGGCATTTCGCCATATTTATCGGCAACATAACGTTTATCGATTAATAAGACCCATTCACCATGCTTTTGTGCGGTAAAGTTTTTACGAACGGAAGCAAGTCCTTGAATCATGGAAATCATGCCTAAAAATTCGCCATTATTAATGACAGGAGAAATGCCGATGACGGAAACACCACGAGCCCCTAAGGCTAAGGAACCAAATGCCTGTTTTTCTTGCATAGCACGTTTAATTAATGGACTGTTTGCAAGGTTCTGACCATAGCTATCTAAATTCCAGGATTTAATTAGCGCGCGACCGTCTTCCGTAATAAGCTGTGTTGCAATGTTCTTATAGTTAGTCTGGTTGCGAAAGCTGTCCCTAATGCCTGCAAAAATAGGTAAGAGCTCTTCTCTTTCCTCAACCTCAAGTGCTGATGCAACTTGAGACTGCAAAGAGAGCGCTGTAGATCCGATAATCCCACCTTGAATTTTCAGGTTTATTTGGGAGTCGATATAGGCGCTCATCTCTTCAAGCATCTGTTGCTCAACTTTCCCTTTGACGGGCGCTACTGAAGTTTGATAGATAACGGCACCGACAATAACGGATACCGTTAATCCAACCAGTATGGCAATAGACAAAACTTTTGCTCTGAGTGATAAGTTGGCTAGCATTTGAGATTCCTTTTTTTGTAAATTTACTCTGTAATTCGAGATGTTTTATTGTACAAAATTCTAAGCACACAATAAATCTAATAAGCACACAATAAATCTAAGCTGTATCGCTAACGGTGAATCTGTGTCGTTGATAAGATTGAACAGGTTCTGTTAATGGCATACTCTAATCGCTATTAGAGTGTTAGATTAAAGCAAATGAAGTTTAGCATGCACTGTTTATGGTTGATAGAGTCTAAATAATGCAATGAAGTGCGTAATGCGGCGTAGGTTTTGACCTATAATCTTTGTAAGACACAAAATAAGACATCTTAATATGCTAAAAACACTGTTGTTAACCAGTCGTCCTCAATTTTTGCTGCTTAGCCTTTCTGTTGTACTACTCGGTTCTGCGATTGCGCTTTATCAGGGGGCTGAGTGGTCAACGTCACTTTTTGTACTGATTAGCTTTGGTGCGGTGCTCTCACACGCCGCTGTCAATATGCTTAATGAATACCAGGACTACTATTCAGGCTTGGATGAGGTGACGGTTAGAACGCCTTTTAGTGGCGGCAGTGGGGCTTTACCGGAAAATCCTCAAGCAGCACCTTTGGTATTCAAGGCATTATTGGGCGTTTTAGGTCTATTAGTTATGCTGGGCAGCTATTTTATCGCCCTAAAAGGGTGGGAGATTTTGCCTTTAGGAGTGGCGGGTTTATTGGTGATACTAACTTACACCTCAAAAATTACTCGACTCCCTTGGGTGTGTTTAATCTCACCTGGTTTGGCGTTTGGGCCTTTGATGGTGTTAGGAACGTATTTCGTTTGGACGGGCTCTTTCTCAACTTTGGCGTTAGCACTCTCTTTAGTCCCATTTTTTTTAGTGAATAATTTATTACTTTTAAATCAAGTGCCCGATCTGCAAGCAGATAGAGCAGTAGGGCGCTTTAATATTCTTATGAAAGTCGGGCTTAAACGTGGGTTGTTGATTTTTGTGACTTTTGTGCTCTTGGCATTCATCTCTTTATTTGTGACAAGCATCCTTTTTAATCTTCCGAGTCTGGTCTGGCTGGGCTTCTTAGGAATTTTACTTGGGCTACCTATGAGTAAAATCGTTTTGCAATCTGGTGAAAATGTCGATAAATTAATGCCCGCTTTAGGGATGAATGTCATAATCAATCTTTTAACGCCTATGCTGATTGCAGCAGGGCTATTTTGGGGCTAATCTTATTGAGTCCTTGTTTATTAAATGATTGAAATTATCTCAAATGCTGGATGTTGATAGAAATATCCATTGAATTCTAAAAGGACTGTTATGCAATTTAAAACCCTAATGGATTTTGTCGGTAATACGCCATTGGTGCGACTGCAACGTCTGGTTAATCCTGTGACGAACAGTGTGGTTCTGGTCAAGTTGGAAGGTAATAATCCAGCGGGCTCTGTTAAAGATAGACCCGCTTTGTATATGGTTCAACAAGCCGAGTTACGCGGAGAGATTAAGCCTGGCGATACCTTAATTGAAGCGACCAGTGGCAATACTGGAATTGCTTTAGCCATGGCGGCTTCTATGATGGGTTATAAGATGAAGCTAGTGATGCCGAATAATATGAGTATGGAACGTAAAGCCTCCATGGCCGCCTATGGTGCCGAACTGATTGAAGTCAGTAAAGAGCAAGGTATGGAAGGCGCTCGTGACTTGGCAGATAGAATGAAAGCGGAAGGGCAAGGTTTTGTCTTGGACCAGTTTGCGAACCCAGATAATCCGCTATCGCACTATCACTCTACTGGGCCAGAGATTTGGCGAGATACCGAAGGCACGGTTACCCATTTTGTCAGCGCCATGGGCACGACCGGTACGATAATGGGTACCTCGATGTATCTTAAAGAACAGAATCCACAAGTCCAAATAATCGGTGTGCAACCTGAAGAGGGTGCAGCGATTCCAGGTATTCGCCGTTGGCCTGCAGAATACATGCCCAAGATTTATGAATCGACTCGAGTGGATAGAACCATTGATATGGATCAATCACGTGCCGAAGACACTATGCGTCAATTAGCCAAAGTGGAAGGTATCTTTGGGGGTGTTTCTTCTGGCGGTGCAGTCGCTGCGGCATTGCAAGTGGCCAGTGAAGTGCACGATGCGGTGATTGTCACCATTATTTGTGATCGAGGAGATCGCTATCTTTCAACAGGCGTTTACGGGTAAATAGCATGGCAAGAGAGATTGAAAGAAAGTTTTTAGTAAAGAATGATGATTGGAAGGCTTTGGCCTTTAAGCAGACGCACTTTGCACAGGGCTATTTAAACGATATTTCAGAAGCCAGTGCCAAGAGTTCTGTACGTGTGCGTATTGAAGGCGAAAAAGCCAATATGAATATCAAGAGCCTGGAAATCGGTTTAAGCAGAGATGAGTACGAGTACGAAATCCCATTAGAAGATGGTCATAAAATCCTGCAAACTTTGGCTGCAGGGCCTGTGATTGAAAAGATTCGCTACCTGGTGAAAGTCGGGCAGCATACCTGGGAGATTGATGAATTTCTCGGTGCTAACCTTGGGTTAGTGGTCGCTGAGGTCGAAATGGACTCAGAAGACGAACAAATAGAAATACCCATTTGGTCCGCTAAGGAAGTGACCAATATATCGCGATATTATAATGTTAGCCTGAGTAAGGTTCCCTTTAGTTTATGGAGTGTAAATGAAAAAGTTTAATGGTTCTTTGTCCCGTTTAGCCCGCATGTCTCGTCTAGGACTTGTGGTTTCCAGCAGTGTTTTAGGTTTAGCGAGTGTCACGAGTGTTCAAGCTTCTGCAACAGCAGGTTTGATGGATGTTTATCAAATGGCTTCTATGCATGACGCAAAATTATCACAGGCACGTGCGCAATACCAAGCAGATCAGCAGGGTTTAACGACGGCTAAATCGTATTTATTGCCACAAATTCAGGCCGACGGCAGTTATTTTGTTAACGATAGCAGTAATGATTACAGCGATGTCACTTCACGAGATGTGTCTTTAACCTTGAACCAATCACTTTATCAGCATGAGACTTGGGCAGGTTATGAGCAAGTTAAGCAGAGCTTAGAAACGTCTAAGTATGTTGTGCAAACGGCTGAACAAGACCTTATTCTACGAGTCACTGAAGCTTACTTTAATGTTTTATTAGCACAGCAAGATGTACAGCTCTTTAAAGCTAAGGAAAAGGCAGATAAGACTCAGCTAGAGCGCGCGAAAGCTTCTTCGGAAGTTGGATTGGCAAGCCGAGTGGATGTACTGCAAGCTAAGTCGAGTTACGATTTATCAAGATCAGACCGTATTACGGGTGAAAACAGTCTGGATATCAGCTTAGAAGAGTTGGCTAAGTTAACAGGTAAGTCGATTAGAACTTTGAAAGGTCTGTCTATGCAGGTCGCTTTACCAAAAGCAAATCGCAACACGGTTGATTTAGAAGCTAAAGTAGAAGTGCAAAACTTAGCGGTTAAACAAGCGGCTTCTCAAGTGCTGACTGCAGAGCAAGAGATCAACGTTAAAAAGGGTGGTTATTGGCCTTCGGTTAATTTCCAAGCTAAATACACCGATTCATCTTATTCTGACTACAGCACAAGCTCTACGTTTAATACAGATGCTCAAAAAACCTCTCTCGGTGTAACCGTCTCAATGCCTCTTTATTCTGGTGGCGGTACAGACTCACAAGTCAGTGCGGCGCGTTACCAAGCAACGGCTGCTAAACAAGCCTTGAGAGACAGTAAAGAGCAGGCACGTCTTAATGTTCGAATTCAAGCACGTACCTTAGAAGCAGGTGAATCTTTAATCTCTGCGTTACGTGAAGCGGTTAAGTCGAATGATGCGTTTTTAGAAGCGGCAGAAGAGGGTTATCAAGTTGGCTTGAAAAGCTTGCTTGAAGTGTTAACCGCGCGCTCTAATCAGTACGCGGCACGTAAAAACCTAGTCGCGGCCATTCATAATCAAGTGCTTAATAATCTGCGTTTAGAGTCTAGTTTAGGCGACTTAACCACGGAAGATTTAATGGTGTTTGATAAGCTATTACAAGAGCCTGTTACAACGGCCAAACCAAAAGCGTAATTTAATGGTTCAAATACATAGCATTTATAAAGAATGTAACGTGTCGTCTTTAAGGAGTTTAACTTGAAGCGACGCGATTTTATTCAAGCAGGCCTGGTAGGTTTACCGGGCCTGAGTTTTTTGGGTCTATCGGGTTGTCAAAGCCCGCAGAATGAAGCTTCTATTCGCGTGGGCATTACCTCTCGCCCACGCATGTTGGATCCTCGTAAAGCTACAGATGCTTTATCCAGTCGTGTGAATCGCCTGATTTACCGTCAGCTGATTGATTTTGACGAAAGCTTTCAAGCCATTCCAGATTTAGCCAGTTGGCAGCAACTCTCTAATACCCACTATCGTTTTACGCTGAATGATTCGCTACCATTTCATCATGGTAAGAAACTGACTGCAGAAGATGTCGTGGCGACTTACCAAAGTGTCTTGAATCCAGACTTAGGGTCTGCACACCGTGGTTCGTTAAAGGGTATTAAAGAGATCATCGCTGTGAATGCACAGCAAGTTGATTTCATTCTCGATAAAGCAGATGCACTGTTTGTGGGTCGTTTGGTGATTGGTATCTTGCCAAAGGATTTGATTGATAAAAATCATCTCTTTCATGAAACTCCAGTAGGGTCCGGCGCTTGCCAGTTTGTCTCTTTATCAGAGCAAAAGCTGGTGTTGAAACGTTTAGCCGATGACGCGGAACTTGTTTTTGTACCGGTCAAGGATGCAACCGTTCGAGTGTTGAAGCTAGAAAAGGGTGAGTTGGACATTATTCAAAATGACCTGTCTCCTGAGTTAGTGAGCTATTGTGCCAAACAAAGTGGTCTTAAGGTTGAATGGCACAGTGGGACTAACTTTGGTTATATCGGTTTTAATTTTGAAGATGAACTGCTGGCACAACCAGCCATGCGCCAAGCCTTGGCTTACGGTATAAACCGTCAAGCCATAATCGATGCGATGTTTACTGGTCGAGCCCGTTTAGCGGGGGGCTTATTGGTGCCAGAACATTGGAGTGGCGTACAGGGTCTTCACGGTTATGACTACCAACCTGAGAAAGCCAAAGCTTTATTAAAACAAGTTGTTGTTCCACCAGGCCAGGTCAAAAAAGATTCCAATAATCAATCTGTTATTGAGTTAAGTTATAAAACATCTAATGATCCGACGCGCATACGTTTGGCGACCATCTACCAGTCGCAACTCAGAGAAATAGGTATTCATCTGAATATTCAAAGCTATGACTGGGGTACCTTTTACAGCGACATTAAAAAGGGACGTTTTCAGTTATATAGCTTGGCGTGGGTCGGCGTGAAGAGTCCAGATATTTTTCAATATGCATTTGACTCGGATGCCATTCCACCCAGTGGTGCCAATCGAGGACGGTATCGAGACGCGACAGCCGATCAACTGATTCGTCAGGCAGGGCAAACTCAATCGTTAGCAGAGCAAGCGGTGCTTTACCAAGAATTACAGCGTCATTTGCAAGATACCTTGGCTGTGATACCACTTTGGTATGAGGATCAGTATTCGGTGATGCGTTCTAATATGAGTGGTTATGCACTCTATGCGGATGGTCGTTTGGATGGCTTGTTACAGGTACAGAAGAAAATACCATCTAAATAGAGTATGGGTATTTTTTAGAGGATGTTACTCGTTGGTGTTTGAGGTTGACGAACTGATGAACTGACAGACTTAACAAAAACGACCAATATTATTGGCCGTTTTTAATCGATTTAAATGTCTTTGAGTTAACGTCTACCGCCACGACCACCATTTGTTTGGGTCGTTGTTGTGGTATTTGTATTGCCCGTTTCGGCTTCTGAATTCACAATCGCATCAAACGCTTCTTGAGAGATATGGGTCGGGGTATATTCAAAGCCACCTTGCTCAATCAAACTATAAAAGCTTCTAAGGTGGTTTCTTGAACCCTTTAATAGGTTGTTATAGGTATTGATGATATCGGCTTTGTTAATCAGGTTAATCTGCTCTTGGATATCTGCAATATCGAGCTCTTCAATTTCCATACCGACTCTTAAAGCACCTTCATAGCTTTCAGCCCCTATTTTTACCAACTCTGCATATAACTCAGTAAACGCAGGATCCGTGAATACGCCAATCTCATCTGACTTAACGGGATCTTCTACATTGTATTTGACCAGCAAGGCTGCAACTTTGTCAGTGTGCGTCTGTTCAGAATCCGCAATGTTTTGGAAAATTGGAATACCCCAGGTCGCGTAGAGCGTCAGGTAAACATCACGCGCCAGTTTTTCTTCTTCGCGCATAAATTTCAAACTACTGGATTCAAAACTGCTCAGTGGTGAAACCGTCTGAGTTTCGCTGCTGGTTTGTGATGTTTGCGTCGCTTGACTGTTCTTTCCACCCGCGGCATAGGCCGAGCTAATGCCTAAAATGGCAAGGGTTAAGATTGAACTTTTTAATAGAGTGTTTTTCATTTTAGCTTCCTTCTAATATTCGAGTATTTTGGAATGTCCGGAGTTCTGTTGGCTTAAGTTAACAACATAAGCTAACAGTGAGTCTCGGGGAAACCAGATTAAATCTGAAAATTAAAATTGAACGCAAAAATGCGGGAGAGGACTAAATGAAGAATCGTCCTGTGGGATCAGGACTGTTCTTTATTTGGCAGCTGGCTGTCTTTAAGTGACCTCTGCATGAGTCGGCAATCAACTCGTGCAGAGGTTTCTTTCAATAAGACCCTTGGCTTTCCGTCCTTGCTTCACAACAAGTTTGGCACAACAAATAATAAATCAATACGTAATAGAGTCGCTTTGAAAACCGTTCTATTCGTCTTGTGCGCTATTCTATAAAACCTATTGATGTCGGGTCTACACCCGAATGGGTGATATTTACATTTTTAGAGATTAAGTTTTTTATGGGCTTTTATTTGTAATTCTAATGAGTTTTTCCGAGTGTTTATTTGGCCTGATTAATTTATGCAAAGTCTTGAAAATCTAAGTTGAATTTTGCTGATGGGGTGTTTAGTTCCATTTTAATGAAAAATAGTCTGCAAAGCTTCTCCAAGGCGGACTAATCAACGTTAAAATAGCCTCAATTATTTATAGCTCTACAGTAGGTTACATTGTCTTACTCTATTTTGATTTCTATTTCGCAGCAGACATTGTCGGTTTTTTCAGACGTTGAGAATAGTGCTGTTCCAGTTCGCTGTTACTCTGTGAGTACTGGCTTAAAGGGGGCGGGCTGTGACAAGGATTCAGGTAAGACGCCGTTAGGGTTACATCAACTGCGCGCTAAGATTGGTCATAATGCACCTATCAATACTGTTTTTGTTGGTCGTAGAGCCACTGGTGAGATTTTTGATGAAAGCTTGGCGGTTAAGTATCCGCAGCGAGATTGGATACTGAGTCGCATTCTATGGCTCTCTGGTAAAGAAGTTGGTACCAATCGGCTCGGTAATGTTGACAGTATGCAGCGTTATATCTATATACATGGCACACCAGACAGCGAACCGATGGGTAAGCCTTTATCACATGGCTGTATTCGCATGCGCAATGAAGACTTAATTGAGTTGTTTGATTTGATAGAATCCGGTACCGAGGTCATGATTACTGAATGAGAAGCTTTAAGGTGAACACATTACAATCGGCAACCGAATCTGTAATCAAGTATGCAATCAACAATGCCATCAAGTATGAGGCTCTTTTGTGATTAGTTATTTCTTCCGCTTATTAGGCTCGGTGCTGTTTGTTTCTTGGATTGTCGGCACCTTGGTCTTCTTCTTAATCCATTTAGTACCCGGTGATCCAGTAGCTGTCATGTTAGGTGATTGGGCGAGTCCAGCTGATGAAACGGTATTACGCGAGCAGTTAGGCTTGCATCTGCCAATCTTGACACAGTACTGGCATTTTATATCCGGCGTAATCCAGTTTGATTTAGGCCAGTCGCTGTTTTTTCAACAGCCTGTCTCTGAGTTGATTGCCGAACGTTTTCCAATGACTTTGCAGTTAGCGGTTATGGCGTTATTGGTCGCGGCCATAATTGCTTTTCCATTGGGACTATGGGCGGCGTTAAGAGCGGGTAAGTGGCCGGATCACCTTTCGATGACCGTCTCTTTGGTAGGTGTCTCAATTCCTAACTTTTGGTTAGGGCCAATGCTCATTCTCTTCTTCTCTTTATGGTTAGCTTGGTTACCCGTAAGTGGTGCAGAACAACCGTTTTCTTGGATACTACCTGCCATTACTTTAGGGACGGCATTAGCGGCGATTTTAGCGCGTATGTTAAGAGCTTCGTTGTTAGAAGTGTTGCATGAAGACTATATCCGTACGGCACAAGCCAAAGGATTACCAGGGCGATTGGTTTATGGCAAACACGCGCTAATGAACGCTTTATTGCCCGTGGTCACCATCTTAGGCTTACAGCTTGGAACTCTATTAGGCGGCGCGGTTATTACCGAAGTGGTATTTGATTGGCCAGGCCTGGGGCAACTCTTGGTGGAGTCCATTCAGCGCCGTGATTATCCAGTTGTGCAAGGCTGTATCTTAGTCATCAGTGTGGCGTATATTACGATTAATGGCTTAACGGAATTAGTCTACGCTTGGTTAGACCCGAGAATAAGGGTGGCAACCTAAGATGAAAGATAGGGTTTTTGATTAATGTTACGTTATTTAAGTTATAGCATCGTTATCGTCTGGCTGTTGATGGCGGCTTTAGGCTTTGTCATTGGTGAAGGTGCTAATCAAGTGGTTCTGTCACAGTTTTTGACTGGACCGAATGACCAGGCCTGGTTAGGGTCCGATGAGTTAGGTCGTCCAGTATTGGAACGTCTTATATTAGGCGCACAAACTTCGTTGTTTGTCGCCTTGGGTGTAGTCTTCTTTTCAGCCATTATCGGTACCACCATTGGTATCTATAGTGGTTATATGGGCGGCTGGACGGATCGCATTATCACCAAAATCATTGATGTCTTTTTAGCTTTTCCAGGTTTACTGTTGGCCATCGCTTTAGCGGCGATTCTCGGGCCAGGAATTGAAAACGTGGTATTCGCTTTAGTTGTCGTCGGTTGGGTCGGTTATGCCCGTTTAGCAAGAGCGCAAACCTTAAGCCTTCGTCATCGTGAACACATTCTCGCGGCACGTTCACTCGCCGTGCCGATGCCGTGGATATTGTGGCGTCATGTCTTACCACTCATCCTGGCGCCTTTAGGGGTCGAAGCCACTTTTGGTGTGGCCGGTGCGGTGATTTCAGAAGCCGGGCTCTCTTTTCTAGGCTTAGGTGTGCAACCACCGGATGCTTCATGGGGCAGTATGATTAAAGAGGGCACACGTTACCTATTGGTTGCACCACACTTGGTGCTGGCACCTGGTATCGCTTTGATGTTAGTGGTCTTGGCGGTCAACTTGGTTGGCGATCAATGGCGTGATCATTTGGATGTGCGTTCTCGTAAATCTAATCGTTAATCTTTAGGGTTAACGTAACGTTGGTTTATATTACAGATAGATGAGCCACGAAGACTCGAAGGCACGAAGAAAAGAGTTCACAGGCTAGAAATAAGGCTGACGTTTCACCTGATTTGGTTTGACCAGGCCTGGTCAGTTTGGAAATTCCTTAATTTGCGTTTAAAGCTATACCGGTTTGAACCACGAAGACTCGAAGGTACGAAGAAAAGATTGAATGGACTATAAGGAAGGCTGAAGTTTGATCTGTTTTGCGTTGACCAGGCCTGGTCGGTTTGAAAATACCTTAATTTACGTTTTATCTATTGAGGTTTTACCCCTGAACCTTCTACTTTAGACACGTTTCAATAAATGAACACTGTCTCCAATTTTAATCACGCCTGGTCTCAATACCATACAACGTGCACCGCCACGCCAATTGGGTGTTAAAGCGGCTTTTAAGCCTGGCTGTAAATCATCCATACGCTGACAAGGGTCGGTTTCACGGGTGATTTCTAGTAACACGCTACCAATTTGAACTTGCTGACCAATCATCGCTTCATTGAATTCAAAATCATCAATCAGTAGGTTCGCACGTCTCTCTGTCCAATCCAGTTCGACTCCTACTTCTGCGTTAGCCTGATCCCAGCTTTTTTTAGAGAGAAGCGTCACTTGGGTTTTCTGGCGTTTTTGCCCTTGATAGTCATTCTCCAGCCCGGCCTCGATCGTGACGGCTATCTGTTGATGTGTTGTGATGCTGCCTTTAGAGGCTGGATGGGTGGCAATACCAATTAATTTAGCCATATTAAAATTCCTATTATTTATTCTAAACAGTACTCTTCTAAGAAGTAGGTTGTTTTCAGTGCAAACAGCATAACGTTTTAATATGACAGTTATATTAAATTTACAGTAGATGTTAAATGTATTGGGTGAGATAAAATCGCCTATAGGCTTGGTAAATCGTTGGTTTTTGGTATGATACGGTCATTAAACAGCGGCACCAGAATGCTTTGGTTGTTGTCTTGAACGTTAAGGAATTGAAATGCAAAAAATAGATGGTCAGGCGATGTCTTTAGGGTCTGTAATGGTGGATATTGAAGGAACTCATCTTCAACCAGTCGATATAGAGCGTTTAATGGATCCATTGGTGGCTGGCGTAATTCTTTTCAGTCGAAACTTTAAATCGATTGAGCAGATTCAGAAGTTGACCAGATCGATTCATGACTTACGTCACCCTAAACTGCTCATTGGCGTAGATCACGAAGGCGGACGTGTACAACGTTTTCGTGAAGGTTTTACGCATATCCCTCCCATGAGAGTATTGGGTGAGTTGTACGAAAAAGATGAAAAGCACAGTTATGCCGTCGCCGAGAAATTGGGTTGGTTATTGGCCGCTGAACTGTTGTCGGTTGGCATTGATTTTAGCTTTGCGCCAGTGGTTGACTTGGATTACGGCGGCAGTAAAGTCATTGGCGATCGTGCGTTTCATAGCAACCCGATTGCAGTGGGTAACTTGTCATTCCATTTGATGTTGGGCATGCGTAAAGCAGGCATGGCGTCAGTGGCGAAACATTTCCCAGGTCACGGTTTTATTGAAGCCGACACCCACCTTGAAGTCGCTGTGGATGAAAGACCTTTTGCCGAGATTCAGCAGCACGATCTGCAACCTTTTTTACGTCTCATTGAAAATGGTTTGGATGCCGTCATGCCAGCGCATGTTATCTATCCACGTATGGACTCCTTGCCGGCAGGTTTCTCTGAAGTATGGTTACAAGTAGTCTTACGCAAGCAGTGTCATTTTGAGGGGGCGATTATCAGTGATGATATGAGCATGAAAGCCGCCACTGAATTCGGCAGTGCGTCGCAACGAGTTTTAAAGGCTCTGCAAGCGGGTTGTGACTTAGTCTTGGTATGTAATGACCCTATGGCCGCGGATGAAGTACTGAGTAAGGTTAACTGGCATGCCAATGCTTTGTCACATGCGCGCCTGATTCGTTTGCACGCGCACGGTAAATTCGACTATCAAAAATTACAATACGATCCACTTTGGCAAGCCGCCGTAACGGTCGTTAATCAATTGAATCAAGTGAATGATCAGCAGGAGTTAATTTAATGGAGTTAGTCTCTGAATACTGGAACTATTTAGTCACCCTTTTTGGCGGTCATGCCTGGATTTTATGGGTGGTCTCCATCCTAACATTGACAGCGATTATTGATGTCATTCAGCGCCGAGTGTTACGGGTGGCTTGTGTTCAGTTTGAGAAGAAAGCCCGTGTTTGGTCGCATAGTTTTACCGATGCGGCGAAGTCTCCGGCTTCGTTCTTCATCTGGGTAACGGGTACGGTATTAGCGTTAACAACAATGATGACGCAAGTAAGTCTTTATGTAGAGCTGATTGTCTACATTAATAATTTCAAATCAACTATTTTGACACTCTCTTTTGGTTGGTTTGTCATCCGTTTAGTGCAACGTCTTGAGTTGCACTTAAAGGAGTTTGCGCGAGAGGATGACCGCTTAGATGAAGTGACGGTTGAAGCGCTGGCTAAAATCATTAAGTTATTAGCGTTTATTCTAACGGGTCTATTCTTCTTAAGTTCTTTTGGCGTCAGTCTAACGGGCTTGATGGCATTTGGGGGTGTCGGTGGTATTGCGATTGGTTTTGCCGCGAAAGACCTTTTAGGCAATGTATTTGGCGGTTTGATGCTCTATATGGATAAACCTTTTACCGTGGGTGAGTGGATTCGCTCTCCGGATAAGGAGATTGAGGGCACGGTTGAGAAAATAGGTTGGCGTATGACCACGGTACGCACCTTTGATAAACGACCGTTGTATATCCCAAATGGTATTTTTGCCAATATTTCGATTGAAAACCCTTCGCGTATGACTAATCGACGTATTAAAGAGACCATGGGTATTCGTTATGACGATGTCAATAAAATGGGGGACATTATCATCGCGGTTAAAGCGATGTTAAGAGAACATCCTGAGATTGATAATAATCAAACATTGATTGTGAACTTTAATCAGTTTGGACCTTCGTCACTGGATTTCTTTATCTATACCTTCACTAAAACTACGAACTGGATTCGATTTCATGAGATCAAACAGGATGTCTTGCTAAAAGTCATTGAGATTGTTGAAGCTCAAGGTGCAGAGATGGCCTTTCCGACACGTACGTTACATATTGAAAGTACAGCGCCGGACTCTGAGGCTTTGAATGAATTGATTGTCGCTCAAAAAGCCAATTCAGCGAGTTAAGTTAGTTAGGTTAGTTAAACCAGCTAAGCTAAGCGTTAATCGGTTTTTTGACGCCAGACTTACTGAAGATGAGAATACAAAAAAAGGCCTGTCAGATTTTCTGATAGGCCTTTTTTTGTGCACTCTGATAAATGAATAGCCTTAAAGAATAATGACTTCGGGCTCTAAATGAATACCAAATTTATGGTTTACATCATCTTGTACTAGGTGTGAAAGCTCTTGGATTTCTCTGCCTACGGCATTGCCTAGGTTAATAAGAAACAAAGCGTGTTTATCAGAAATTCCTGCTTGGCCGTGTGCTTTGCCTTTCCAGTCACACTGTTCAATTAACCATGCGGCGGGAATTTTAAAAGAACCATCGAGCATTTTGTGATTAGGGATCTCTGGATATTCGCCCTGAAGTTCTTCAAAGTAGGCCTCATCGATCACCGGGTTTTTAAAGAAGCTGCCTGCATTTCCTTGATGCTGTGGGTTGGGGATTTTTGATTGTCTAATCGCCACAACCGCATCAAAGACTATTTTGGGTGTTAGTTTCTTCTTGGGGGTGTCTTTTAAGGCTTCTTTTAGAGGTGCATAGACTAGATTGGCATTGCCGGCGTGCTTTTTTCTAAGTCTAAAAGTGACACGATGAACTAATAGCTTATTGATGTATTCTTGTTTAAAAATACTGGTTCGATAGCCGAAATTACATTCTGAATTTCTAAACTCGGTACGTTGACCATCATAAATATTCAATGTCTGTACACGTGTAATGCAATCCCGTGCTTCAGAACCATAAGCGCCAATATTTTGCACAGGAGCGGCACCCACTGTGCCAGGAATCAAAGCCAAATTCTCTAAACCCCACCAGTTATTGTCTACGGTGTACTTAACCAAATCATGCCACTCAACACCAGCACCAACCGAAAGCCAAATTTCATCTTGATCCTCTTTCATGACTTTTATCTGTTTGAAAGTACAACGAATAATCACGCCTTCAATGTCATTAGTAAACAATAAGTTACTGCCGTCCCCCATTATTTTCCAAGGGAGAGATGCGAGTTTCATATCCGTACGTAAAATCAAAATATCACTTTGTCGATTAATCTCAACATAATATTGGGTTTTAACATCAATATTGAAAGTATTGTGGGGCTGTAAAGAGTAGTTGGCCTGAATGTGCATAGGTGTCTTGTGTATAATTAAATTTGTATTTTTTATTATAAAGGAAGATGGATGAGCCAACTAAAACTTTCTAAAGATTCATGGTCTTCTCAGACTGTTTTTATTCTCGCAGCCGTCGGTTCTGCGGTTGGGTTAGGGAATATATGGAAGTTTCCTTACATCACCGGTGAAAATGGTGGTGGGGCGTTTGTGTTGGTTTACCTAGCGTGTATTTTATTAATTGGCCTGCCTGTACTGATGTCTGAGATTGCTTTAGGTCGCTCTGGAAAAGCCAACCCTGTGCAAGCGATGGCAAACTTAGCCCGTGAAAACGGGGCCAGTAAGTTGTGGGCCTTGTTAGGCTTTAATGGGGTTTTAGCAGGTGCATTGATTCTCTCTTTCTATACCGTGATTGCTGGTTGGGCGATTGCTTACTTCTTTCAGAGTTTATTCGGGGCTTTTAACAATATAACGGCTGTTGAAGTTGGAGTGCATTTTGATGGTTTGCTGGCGAATCCTTATGAGTTGCTGTTTTGGCATACAGTTATGGCAGTAGTGACTATAGTGATTGTCTCTAAGGGCGTGAAGGGTGGTTTAGAAAAAGCGGTTAATTTTATGATGCCCGGACTGCTGTTGATTCTATTGGTTTTACTTGGCTATGCGACTACAACCGGTTCTTTTGGACAAAGTTTTAATTTTTTGTTTTCGGCCGACTTTTCTAAATTGACCTGGGAGTCTGTATTAGCCGCCATGGGGCATGCATTTTTCACCCTAAGCATCGGCTTGGGCACGATGATGGTGTATGGCTCTTATCTACCCAAAAAGTATTCCATTGTGAAGGCGAGTCTTTGGATTGTCTTTGCAGATACCGCCGTTGCACTGTTAGCAGGCCTGGTCATTTTCTCGATTGTGTTTGCCAATGGCTTAGAAGCGGGTTCTGGTCCAGGCTTGTTGTTTCAAACGTTGCCTATCGCATTTGGTCAAATGACGGCAGGGTGGTTCTTTGGTACGCTCTTCTTTGCATTGGTGGTGATGGCCGCCTTAAGCTCTGCTATTTCTTTAATAGAACCTGTTGTTAGTTGGTTTGATCAAAACTGGGGCATTAAAAGAGAAAAAGCGGCTTGGATTTTAGGCTTTATTATTTGGTTCGTTGGGATTGGTACGGTCTTGTCGTTTAATGAGTGGAAAGATATTCACTTTTTAGGTGAGCGTACCTTCTTTGATTCTATCGACTTTCTCACGACGAATATTATGTTGCCATTAGGCGGGCTGTTAATGACCGTCTTTGTCGGTTGGGTGATGAATAAGGAAACCCGAGAGAGTGAAATCGAGTTGTCAGATAATTGGATGCGTTATTTTGTGTTTGATCTACGTTGGGTAGCGCCAGTGGCCGTGATGGTGGTGTTTGCCTCTAATTTGGTCGCGGTTGACAATGTTTTGGTGATGATTGGGATAACCTTAGCGCTATATGTGATTTATGTCTGGAACGTACAGAGAAAAACGCAAAAGCTGTAATGGAAGCTTATCCTATGATTGGTGTCGGGAGTTGTTTTCGGGATTAGCAGGAGAAGACATCAATTGAGACGTTCTTGAAGGTGCTTAATTGTGCGACATTCGATGGAACAATCCTATTAAGATTGCTCGTTATCTTCTTCAAATTTGGTGAAAATTGTTTTGACCGCATCTCTATTATCAATAAATATTTGTGCAAGTTCAGGATCGAAGTGTTGGTTTTTTTCTTGCTCGATTAAGGTCATAGCTTCATCAAACGTCCAAGCTCTTTTATAGGGTCTAGAAGACGTTAAGGCATCAAAAACATCTGCAATCGCAGTAATTCGGCCATAAAGTGGAATGTCTTTTCCCGAAATTCCCGCAGGATAGCCCTTTCCATTATATTTTTCATGGTGTGATATACAGATAATGGCGCCAGCTTTTAAATAGGGGTTTTCAGCTTTGCAGAGTATCTGATAACCAATCTCAGCATGCGTTTTCATAATGTTAAACTCATCATCTGTTAATTTACCTGGTTTTAATAAAATAGAATCAGGGATACCGACTTTACCCATGTCGTGTAAAGGTGACGCATAGAAGATAACATCAGACTCTTCGGGGCTTAAACCTAATTTATAGGCCAGCATTTTAGAGTAATGTGCAACTCGATTGATGTGGCTACCGGTCTCAGGGTCTTTGTATTCTGCAAGGTTTGATAACACGCTGAGGGTTTCATACTCTCTTTGTTGTAAAGATTGGGCAGCGTGGCTAATGTCTTTTTGCAATGAAATGTTGTACGTTTTTAATGCATTTTGCGTTTGTTTTAATTTATATAGATTGCGTAAACGGTTTTTTAACTCAATTGGTTCAATCGGTTTTGGCAAAAATTCAGTGGCACCGGCTTGTAAGGCTTTTATTTTGATGCCCTGAGTATCTGCAGCAGCGGTTATCATAATAATGATGGCAGAAGGGTGTAGAGTATGAAAATGCTCGATGAATTCAATACCATCCATTTTTGGCATCATGTAATCCACCAGTAATACATCGATATCAGGTGTTTCTTTAGCATGTTCTAACGCCACTAAGGGGTCTAGAAAGGTTAAAAATTCCGACTCCATATCTTCTAGAATCGCTTCGAGTAGCGCCAGGTTTATTTCATTATCATCAACAGCGATTACTTTCATGGAGTTTCCTTTACTGATATTAACCAAGGGTCGTTTTGAATTGTTTGCACAGTCTACTATACGATTGGTACTGGACTTTAATATCTTCAATTGAAGATTCAACTGCAGATAAGTGTTCTATTACTCTAATCGAATCTGCAATGTTTTCAATCCTTAGGTTGGATAAAGCGCCATATAGGTCATGACTTAACTTATGAAGTGCAGCAAAATCTGAGTCTTCAAGGGCTTGCTCAATTAATGGTGCTTTAGAATCCATCTGCCCAACCATTTTCACCAATAATTTTGTGTAAATCTGATCTGGCAGCCCTAAAGCTTTAGCAGCAGAATATTGATCAAAGCTAACGAGTGGAGTCATGACTACTGGCATGTTTCGACTTGGCTTGGCCAGTGTTCGTAGCATGAACTCTAGCTTACTAATTTCGAGTGGTTTAGCTAAGTGATCAATAAACCCCAAGGTTTTATACTTGATTATTTGGTCAGGCAGTACATTGGCGGTGAGCGCAATAATAGGGCATGGCTTAAGGTTTTTCTCTCTTTCATAGGACTGTATATGGGTAATTGCTTCCTCGCCACCCATTTTTGGCATATTGATGTCCATGAGGACCACATCGTAGTGACTGTTTTTGAATTTCTCAATGGCTTCTAGGCCATTATTGGCAATATCAAAGTTAATATCAAGGCCATTAAAAACTTCAGTCATCAGTATTTGGTTGACTTCGTTATCTTCAACTATAAGTACTTTACCATTAAAGCTTTCATCACCCTGTGTAATGCTCGCTTTGGAGTGACTTACAATATATTCGACTAATAAGTTATAAACCAAAGATGGATTTTGTGTAACGTTGAGTATCTCCTCCACATTTGGTTTGGATCGCAGTGCGGTAGGGGCTGGTGTGAAAAAGATATATAAGGTCGAAGGGTCAAATGTATGAGCGACTTGATTAAAAGTATCGATAGAGCAAACAAAGATTATGTCATAGGTGCCCACGGCTGTCGAACACTCAGACTCACAGGTTTTGTAAGCTTCAAAAGGCACTCCGTACCGGTGTAAAAAGCTAAATAATTCTGGGGTTTGAGTTGTGGAAGTGTTAAATATGCCTACTCTTAACGAACGAAGCGCCTCTGCTAAGGTTTTCTCAGGTTGACAGATTTCTAACGGCAGGACAAAGAAAAAGTTTGACCCCTTATTCTCTTCGGATTGTAGTTCAATTTGATTGCCCCCCATGCTATTGACCAGTTGTGATGCAATGCTTAGGCCTAAACCGGTGCCACCATAATCTCGTGTGGTTGATGAGCTGGCCTGTTTAAAACTTTCGAAAATAAGTCCTTGCTTGTCTGCTGGGATGCCTATTCCCGTATCTTGTATAGAAAAACAAATATGAGCGTTTATTTCAGTTATCGACGTTGGATAAACACTGACTCTAACCTGACCTGCGTTTGGCGTAAACTTTATGGCATTTGAAATTAAGTTGGTTAAAACCTGGTGTAAACGTAGACGATCATAGCTTAAACAGTCGGGCAGTTTCGGAGATAATTCAATGATAAAGTTAATTTCTTTGTTATTGGCTGATGGGATAAATATCTGGAGAACTGAATCCAAATCACTCCTTATTATATTGGCTTGGTTAACTAAAATAACTTCACCACGCTGTATTTTAGAGATATCTAAAATATCATTCACCACGGCAAGTAGGTGCTGAGTACTCGATTCAAGTACATCAACGTATTTCTGCTGTTTGGGTTGTAACTCCGTTGAGGCCAGAAGGGATGTAAAACCAAGGATACCATTCAAAGGTGTTCTCAATTCATGGCTCATATTCGCTAAGAAATCTGCTTGAATTTTTTCTGCTTTTAAAGCCTTATTACGGGCTTCCTCTAAGGTTGTGATATCAACGAAATTACTGACGAAAAAAACCGAATTATCAGAAAGAGTTGATATATAAACTGCAAATGTGTGCAGTTCACCCGCTGCCGAAGGCATAAGCACTTTATGCTCTGCCTCTGGGTTCTCTAAGGCATATTGAAACCACGGAATACCATTCATCGTTTTTTGTAAAAACGCCTCGCCTGGTTGAAATGTGTTAGAAATAGTGCCATACCGAGCATGAAATTCACCAAGGGTTTTACAGCCTAAAAACTCTAAAGACGAGTGATTGGCATCAACGACTTTTCTGCTAAGTTTATTTGTCATAAGCACGAGGCTTTTTTGGTTATCTAGAATAAGTCGAGTTTTAGATTGTTCATTGATAATGACTTGTTTTTGGCGCTCTTGCTCAGTAATGTCTTGACGAAGACTTAGGTATTCAGTTACTTGACCATCAATATTGGCAATGGGTGCAATGGTGGTGTTGACGATATAGGTATCACCATTTTTGGCACGGTTTTGAATCGTCCCTGTCCATATTTTATTTGACTGAATAGTGCTCCATAGATCTTTAAATATACTTTCTGGGGTGTCTGGATGTCGAACCAGATTATGATTGTTACCGATGAGTTCATCTGCGCTATAACCACTGATGTTTTCGAAATTTTCATTCACAAAAGTGATGTTGCCGTAGGGATCTGTTTTAGACATGATAAATGCTTTACTGATGGCGGCATCGTACTGCTTATGAATCCTAAGGGTCTTCAGATTTTCTTTGATTTGAAGCTCTAGCTCTTGGCTAGTGACATTAACCAAGTGGATAAGCGTATCGTTAGAGATATTCTTTCGCAAGGTTTCAGGAGAGGGAGCTAATTCTGCCGTCACTTTGCTATTGTCTGAAAACGGGGATTCTGATAGCCCCAGAACCGTACTGGTGACATTGAGTAGGGTGTTATTGCATGAGTGCTGATTGCTGTTATTGAAGTGGTAGACTTCGCCATAGGTGAAAAATCCAGAGACACTGGTGATCTCATTAATAGGCGTAAATTCATCTTCTAATTGTTTACCTAAGAATGCCTTTCGAGCGGTACATGAATAGAGGAAGATTGACTCTGCACCTTGTGCTTGCATCGTTTTTTTCATATCACTTCTTGCCGCAATGAGGCTGTTTGTATTGGCGACAGCAAAGCGTACCAATTCACCCTTTTCGATGTTACCTGCAAATTGGATTGAACCATCTACATAATCATAAATCATTGAGCGGGCAACGGGGATTTCATAGCCTTGAATGATAAGTGGGAACTCAATGGTACTATCAGGCATGTGGTCTACTACATTTTTGCCTAGATATTGTTCATAAACATCTTTAATAGGAAGGTGATTGATTTCATACACTCGACCATGCTCAGAGCGCGTAATTTCTAATGTTGGCCCAAGTTCTTGCCAGCTGAGGTTGTAACTATTAAAAGCTCTGAGCTCAGTGCCATTCAGTGAGACAGCCACAACGCCGTTATTGAATACATGATTCTGATGGAACTGCCATGTCCTTTGGAAGCGGTTGTCATCAGCTGCCATTCCACCCGCTAATAGCGGATTGGATTGTGGTATTGTCGAGAAGCCTTTTATCAAGAGCTCACCATTGATGGTGAGGCCATCCGCAAATATAATCGCTGCTTGAGTATCGTCTTCAATAACATGTCGAGCAATCTCTTGCCCCATCTCAAAGTGATTCTCATAGCCTGACAAATAAGCGTTTTTTAGCGTGCTTTTTTCAAAGAGGGTGGTTGCAACGACGGTGGCGTTGTCATACATCTTACCGTCAAGTATTTCGCCCGCAGTGGTGCAGCCTATAATGACCGCTTCTTTTGGAAATATATTGTTAATGCAATCGATGGTCTTGTGAATAGCGTCGACATCATCACTGCCGATGAAGACTTGTACTAAGACTGATTTATATGAATGGGTCTCTAATAGTGAGTGGATAGCGTGTTCAAAATGTTCTTTTTCAGATAAAGAGAAAATTAAGTTTTTAGTCAGCATTTTAAATGTACCCATACAGATTTAAAGATTTTCTAACTTTAGCAGTTATCGATCTTGATTTCATTGTTTTTTTAGGGGGTGTCTAGGACTAGATAGGAGATGTCTCAACGCATTTTAGGTAAGCTTTGTAAATGAGTTGAGAGGGTAGGTTGAATTTAATAAGTGGCCGTATATTGGTTCTGAACCAAACGGTGCATTTCCAAATACTTATTATTAATCTTACGTTGGATTTGGTGAGAGTAGCGTAGGATAGAGCGCATCACGTGATAGGTTAAAAGCGGGTGTTGCTCTACAAGCCCTTCAAAAGCACTTTTCTGTAACATTAAGACTTGGGATTCTGTTTTTGAAACCAAGCGCATGGTGTGTGCTTCATTATCGACAAAACTTAATTCACCCGTCATCGAACCTGGTTTTAGGGTATCGATCGAGATTGAGTTTTCAGAGCCAATCATTTTAAGGACTTCAAGTTTACCTGAGATTAATATGTACAACGTTTCATCAGTCGTACCTTCCTTAAAAAGAATTTCATCCTTTGTTAAACTTTTCTGAGTAATGATTTTAACCAGTAATTCGCACTCTTCTGAGGTTAAATCTTGTCCTAATACGGTGTTGGCGATTAACTGTGCTGTTGGCATGCGATTCCTTTTGAGTGTGTGTAAGTTGCTAAATAGTGTTGAATTCATTTTACCCGCCCAATAGTAGAAATACTAGGCAAATATAAGTCATGACTTATATTGATGCGGGGGATCGGATTCCAACAAAGGCATGGGGCTTATCATTGCGGTTTAACCGAGGACTGATAGCGTGTGGCGATCGGTTTATCCGACTTGATCCAAACGCTCGATGGGATAGAAAGTATCAAAAATAAAGCCCATGCCGTACAGGAATATAAAAATCAATACGAATACGATGATGATAGAACGCGCCGTTTTATTTTCAATGAACTTTTCACGCCATTTTTCCTGGCGAATATACGGCCATACTAAATAGATAAATAGACCCACCGCGAACAATTGCACGGCGATGAGCATGTATTGAATGTAGTCGGGTAAATCGGTTTCTGTGATCATCTTAAATGACTCATCTTTAATGGATACCTAGTTTTTAGCTACTTACCAAGCAAGTTAATCAATGTTTGGTAGTAAATATCCGTCAACTTATTTAAATCACTGACGCTGACTTGTTCATCAATTTTATGGATTGTGGCATTGAGTGGCCCCAATTCAATTACTTGAGCACCTGTCGGAGCGATGAAGCGTCCATCAGAAGTGCCACCCCCAGTTGAAAGTTGTGGCTCATAGCCCAGTATCGAGTGTGAAGCTTGTTTTACGGCTTGAATCAGCGCGCCATTAGACGGCGTGATAAAGGGCAGGCCTGAAAGATTCCACACTAGATCATAGTCTAAATTATGGTGGTCTAAAATAGCATGTACACTTTCTTGTAGAGACTCTGGCGTATGCTCTGTTGAGAAACGGAAGTTAAATAAGATTTCTGTTTTACCAGGAATAACGTTTGTGGCACCCGTACCACTGTTGATGTTTGAGATTTGGAAAGAGGTCGGTGGAAAATACTCATTACCGTGATCCCACTGAACTTGAATCAGCTGCTCTAAAGCAGGTGCAAACGCATGGATTGGGTTATCGGCCAGTTCAGGGTAGGCGATATGACCTTGAATGCCTTTGATGGTTAAAGACCCGCTTAGAGAGCCACGGCGACCATTTTTGATTGAATCGGCTAGTTTTGTCGAACTGGAAGGTTCACCCACCAAGCAATATTCAAACTTCTCATCTCTGGTCTCTAAGGTTTCAATGACTTTAACAGTGCCATCTAAAGCTGGGCCTTCTTCATCACTGGTAATAAGGAAAGCAATGGAACCTTTATGCTCTGGGTAACTACTGACAAAACGAGCGGTTGCCGCCATAAAACAAGCAATGCTACTTTTCATATCCGCCGTGCCACGCCCAAACATGATATCGCCTTCAATATGCGCTGAGAAAGGCGGATGAGTCCACTCTGACGCAGGTCCTGTTGGCACGACATCAGTATGTCCGGCAAACACTAAGCAAGGGCTTGCCGAGCCTTTACGAGCCCAGATATTATCGACTTCACCAAAACGCATGTTTTCAATAGCAAACCCAAGCGGTTCTAAATAGTCGGCAATTATTTTTTGACAGCCTTTGTCATCAGGGGTGACTGAATCAATTTGGATGAGTTGTTGTGCAAGTTGAATGGTTTCGGTCATGGCGGTGTCGCACTCTATTAAGTCTGTGAAAGAGTTATTCTAGGTGTTTGTGCTAGGTTTGAGAAGGGGTTAAAGGGCATTAGTCTAAAATAGACAAAACTTAGGCTACTTTAGGCCAATTTAGACTAAAGATTCATAATCAGAAGCTTTAAAACCAACCATTATCTGAGTATCCGTTTCTAAGATAGGGCGTTTAATCAAGGTTGGTAGTTCCGTCAGAATAGACAAAGCTTTCCCAGACATTAACTGCTCTTTTTGTTCATCTGTTATCTGTTTCCAGCCAGTACTCCGCTTATTCACTAAAACGTCAATCGGCTGGCTTTCTAGCCAATGTTCAATGGTGGATATCGCCAACCCGTCTTTTCTAAAGTTGTGAAAAGTGAATTGAATATTGCTTGCTTCTAAAAACTTACGCGCTTTACGAACGGTGTCGCAATTTGGTATGCCATATAAAATCATAAGATAAAACTCGGTTATTCAAGGTTGTTTAATTATAAAGATAAACATAAATTTTTTGTTTAAAAAGCAGTCTAAATATTAATTAATATTCTAAATCTACCAGGCCTGGTACATTTTAGAAGGCATTAGTCAGTAAACTTTTGTGATGCCTTATCTAAATGACCTGTTTCAGAAGAATTTATTAATTTGTTGCCTTCAGAACTCACAGAAAGTGATATTGTAATAAGGTTCCTTAATTCCGGCTAAGTAGACGATATTGGACACGACTAAATGGTATGGTTGTTCTGTGAATACTCTTAAAGTTAAGGTTTGAATCACAAGACTTACGGAACTTAATTGATATATTGTAAATATAACTAACAAGAATAAATGGAGAGATTTATGGCTAAAGGTCAAGATGCAAAAAAAGCAGTTAAAAAGAAATCTGAAAAAACCTTAAAAGAAAAGCGCGCTGAGAAAAAGGGCAAAAAGACCAATGAATGATAAGTATTGCTTGTTAATAAAGCATGCTGAAACGAATGAGGTTTTAATGGGTTGAAATTGAAGCTTTAAAGCATAACAAGGAAAAGTGCAATAATCCTACTGGTTTGGTCAGGTTACTTGGTATGTGATACATTTTTTTTATTTACTCGTTTAATTTTTGATACAAAGACGCCCTAATAAATAGGGCGTTTTAATGTAACTTACTAACTCAAAAAAAAGGGGTCAAAGCCATTTATCAGGAATAACTTGAGCCTGTTAATAATTCTGTGGAAATGCCCGCTTGGTTAAGATTGTTTTATGGTGTTCATTTGGTTTCGGGTGTGATTTTTTCTGAGTTTTATTTAAAGAATCGGTATACTTCTTTTTAATTTATTTTTAACTTTTATCAAAGAGAATAGCATTATGACAATCAAACGAATCGGACACCGTTATAGCGATACTAAAACTGGCGTTACCCTAGATGTGTGGTTTCCACGTTCTAACAAAGAGATAGCCCGTAACTGTTTGGCTTTACAGGCAGGTTTGATTAAAAGTGATTTTGTTACGGTCGAAATAAATTCGGTTGATGATGCGCCAAAGTCTGCTGAAGAAGCCTACCTTCGCTTGCACTTGTTGTCTGAATGTGTCGTTAAGCCAAATGAAATTAATTTAGACGGTGTATTTGGCTTATTAACGAATGTTGCTTGGACAAGTGCTGGTCCTGTTTTACCAACAGACGTTGAAAACCTGCGTGAAGCGATTGCCGGTGAAGTGCATCAGTTTAATGTGACTTGTATTGATAAGTTCCCGCGCATGACGGATTATGTTATTCCTGAAGGCGTTCGTATTGGTAATGCTGACCGAGTAAGACTTGGAGCGCATTTGGCAGCAGGTACCACGATTATGCATGAAGGATTTGTCAACTTTAATGCTGGTACTCTGGGTAACTCAATGGTTGAAGGTCGTATCAGTGCGAGTGTTGTCGTAGGTGAGAACACGGATATTGGTGGTGGCGCTTCTATTATGGGGACGCTTTCTGGTGGTGGTAAGCAGGTTATCTCAATGGGTAAAAGAAACTTGTTGGGTGCCAATGCTGGGCTAGGTATTTCTTTAGGCGATGATTGTATTGTTGAGTCTGGCCTATACTTAACAGCAGGTACAAAGGTAAAAATGCCGGATGGTTCTATCGTCTCTGCGCGTAACTTGTCTGGAGAGTCTAAAATGTTGTTCAGACGCCACAGCCAAACGGGTGCGGTTGAAGCAATCGTAACCGACGGTTCTTTGTGGGGTGGCTTAAACAGCGCACTTCATAGCAACGATTAATTTTTGGGTTAATTTACCTAAAAAACATCTAAATTGCTCAGCTGTTCTGGCTGAGTAATTCTTCCCTTGTTTACCGCCAGCTTGGCTTATCAGTACTTATTACATTCTCCATTCCCTCATTTACACAAATTATGTTATTTGTTGATGACTTCTGTCTGCTTTAAAGCGCTAGCTTTTTGAATTCGTTTATTTTCGGGTGGATTGCAATTGTTGGTATAATTTATTTTTGAATTTTTTAAGGTTGGGGGAGTTTTGATGGCGAAGGTCTTAGGCTTTGATCATGTCAGTATTATTGTGAAAGATGCTAAGGCGTCTCTTGAGTTTTATCAGCAGTTATTGGATGTTTCGTTATTAGATCGACCTGATTTAGGGTTTCCTGGGTATTGGGTAGATTTGTACGTCGGACAAAGTTTGCATATCATGCAGTTAGATAATCCTAATGCGGACACCGTTCGTCCTTTACATGGCGGGCGAGACTATCATTTTGCTTTACGAGTGGATTCGATCGAGGGGTATGCCGATAAGCTAGCGCAATTAGGTGTTGTTTATACGGCGAGCAAATCTGGACGAAATGCGCTATTTGTTAAAGATTTGGATAACAACGCCTTTGAACTGTTTGAGTATTCAAGTGGTTAGATATGTGGGTTTTTTAGCAGTTATTCGTGTGTTGGTGAGTTTGAGCTGATTTTGGACTGAATAGGAGGTGTTGGTTGAGGCTTAATTCAATGCCATTTTAAACTGACCAGGCCTGGTCAGTTTAAAATGGCGTATTGAATAATAATGAATGGAATGCATCGGGTAAGGTAGGCTATCCAATCCTTTAAAAAGTCTGTCTATTCAAGCATGTCAAAAAAGGCTTCGATAAATGCCTGTTTCTGGGTTTTGTCTGCAATGGCTCTGTTCTGAGTGTCACTGATTAAAAACACATCTTCTGCTTTCTCGCCCACAGTATGGATTTTGGCATCATGTAAACGGATATTACAAGATTTTAAGCTACAGCCTATTTTAGATAACAGGCCTGGTATGTCTTTAGTATGGATGCTGAGTTCAGTGCGGTGATTGTCTATTTTATTGAAGTGAATCTCTGTTGGCGTTTCAAAATAACGCACTCTACGCGCCTCGCGCGGTAGGTTTATATCTTCAATGTTCATGTCTGGCAGAGCCAGTTGTTCATGCATTTTGTGGAGTATTTCGGTGTGTCGAGTCTCTTCTATATAGGAGTGGCTTTCATTGCTTAATAGGTAAAATATAACCAATGTCATATGATCTGTTGTGCTGTAGATGCGAGCCTCAACGACATCTACATTAAGCTTGTCCAGCGTTAAGGTAATGTGCGCAAACAGATAGTCTCTATCCGGCATGTAAATCATTAATTCAGAAGCTCCCAGCTCTTTCTGGTTCTTAAGGAAAAGGTGGGTTTCTGTCAGGTCAGCTCTATAAAGTTGTTTGGTTATTCTGGCGATTTCCTGCGCGTTCTGGCGACTGAAGAACTCACTTTTAACCAAACTGTCCCAAAAACTTTTATACTCTGTTGAAGCAATGCCACGTTTTGAAAGGGTTTCTTTAGCTTTTTCTTGTGTTTTTACGGCTTTTTTACTCTTGTCTTTAGGCACGCTGATTGATAAATCGAGTGCATTAGAGGTTTGATTGTAAAGTTCTAAAAATAGCGAGTTCTTCCAATCATTCCATACATTATCTGAGGTTGCGCAGACATCTGCAACCGTCAGCAGGTAAAGATAATCTAAATGTTCTTGATCGCCCATTAAGTTTGCAAAGTAGGTAATTACTTCTGGATCGCTTAGGTCTTTACGCTGGGCGATGCCAGAAAAATCCAGATGACGGCGAACTAGCCAGGAGATGAGTTCCCCATCTTTTTTAGAAAGGTTGTGATGTTCAGCAAACGCGAGCGCATCTTCCGCTCCAAGCACCTCATGCGAACCACCTCTTCCTTTGGCAATATCATGAAAAAGTCCTGCTAAAAATAGCACTTCTGGTTTACACAGTTGTTTGGCAATTTCATGCGCAGTTGGAAATTCATAGGTATAAGCATCCACAAAGAATCGACGCAGATTACGAATGGTGAGAATAGTATGCTCATCAACGGTGTAGGCATGAAAGATATCAAACTGCATTAATCCCGTAATCTTTTTAAAAACCGGTAGGTAAGCGCCTAATATTCCATAGCTATGCATTCGTTTGACAGCAGCATTGACCCCTTTAGGTTGGCGAAAAACCTCGATGAAGAGCGCTTTGTTAATGGGATCGTTACGGAAATCATCATCAATAAGGTGGAGGTGGTCTCGAATCGCTCGAATCGCATTAGAGCGCAAGCCTTTGACATTAGGCAGGCTTTCTAAGACGATAAAAGTCTCTAATAATGTGGTCGGGTTTTTCTGAAAAATCTTGGGATGTTTGATGTCGAGATACTGATTAACTAATTGAAAGCGACTGTTGATTGAAACGATTTCTGGCGCTTGGTCATGAAACAAAACCTCTTGAAAATGTTGTAACAAAATTTCATTCAACTTTACCACCGTTTGCACATTGCGGTAGTAACTGCTCATGAACTGTTCAACGGCCATCTTTTTCTCATTATCGATATAACCAAAAGATTCGGCAATCGATTGTTGGTTATCAAACTGCAAGCGATCTTCACGGCGCTTCTTTAAGTGCTGTAATGCAAATCGAGTGCGATTGAGGAATTTGTAGCCCGCTTCAATTTCAAGGTATTCTTCAGTGCTTAGGAAGTTTCGTTGCACTAATTCATTGATGGAGGTCGCATTAAAATGACGTTTCGCTACCCAGTAAATCATTTGAATGTCACGTAGTCCGCCGGGGCTTTCTTTAATGTTCGGTTCTAGTTGATAAACCGTATCATTAAAGCGTTTATGGCGGTTATTCTGTTCATCTATTTTGCTTTGAAAGAAAGCCTTACTCTCCCAGAAATTAGGTTCATTCCAAATGTTTTGTAGGCGCTCAAATCCGTGATAGTCACCGGTAATCCAACGAGATTCTAAAATATTGGTCGCGGTGGTGACATCTTCAAGTCCTGCGGTGATGCAGTCGTTTATCGTGCGTACAGAAGAACCTACATCAAAGCCCAAATCCCATAACAAGGTAATGAACTTAGAAAAGTCCTCTTTATGTTCCTCTAGGGATTCACAAATAATTAACAGATCAATGTCAGAGTAGGGGTGAAGTTCACCGCGCCCATAGCCACCAACAGCCACCAGGGTGGCGACATTTTCAGGGATATAGGCATGCCATATCTTTTTGAGAAATTGATCAATAAAAGAAGATCGTTCGGTAATGAGTTCTGAGACAGCTCCGCCTTCTTCATACTTTCTAAACTGGTAGTTTAAAAACTGTGTGAGCGCGCCTCGTCCAAGCTTTAAGGTCTCTAAATGTGATATGTCATCATCTATCAGGGCTACGGAAAATTGAGGCGGGTAAGTTGAATCAGCTTGTTGTTCAGTACTCATTATGTAAACTCATTGTAGTTAGTGGTTTTGGAAGAGTGCTTAAAGTGCGTCTAACGATAACATCGTGAAGAGCGAACTCTCTTTAAATTATGGCTTTGGCAGTATCGGCTGTTCATCCGTTCTTAATGTGAAAATTTCATAACCAGTTTCAGTGACGACTAAAGTGTGTTCCCACTGCGCAGAAAGCTTACGGTCTTTAGTGACGACCGTCCAGTTATCGCCTAATACCTTAACACCGGCTTTACCTAGGTTAATCATCGGTTCAATGGTGAAAACCATGCCAGGCTTAAGAACGATTTGTTTAAGTTCAGGAGAAGCATAATGTAGAACCTGAGGCTCTTCATGAAAATCGGCACCAATGCCGTGACCACAATACTCTTTGACGACGGAGTAATTATTGGATTCCGCGTGGATTTGAATGGCCAACGCAATATCATAAAGTGTAGCATCAGGCTTAACTTGTTCAATACCTAACCATAAGCATTCGTGTGCAACTTGGCATAAACGACTCGCAAAAGGTTTAACATCCCCTATTTCAAACATGCGGCTAGTATCACCGTGATAACCGTCTTTAATCACGGTAACATCAATATTTACAATATCACCTGACTTAAGTTTTTTATCATGATCTGGGATGCCGTGACAAACGACTTGGTTGATCGAAATACAGCTTGAAGCTGGAAAGCCGTGGTAATTCAGGGTCGCAGGAATAGTGCCTTGTTCATTGACCATATAGTCATGCATAATTTGGTTAAGTTCACCAGTGGTAACACCTATAACAACATGAGGTGCAATCATTTCTAGTACATCGGCGGCCAATTTGCCGGCGACACGCATTTTTTGAATTTCTTCTGAATTTTTTATCTTTATTGACATGGTTTCATTATCTTTTGCTGAAAATTGAGGTTTTTACCCAATTAAAATTGTGAATGAGTCGTGGTTATGGTATAAATGCCGCGCCTTTCTGTTGAGAGGAATTTTAACAAAAAATCCGCACGTTTACCGACACATAAAACGGGGTGCTGAAAAAACGGTTGTTATAAACCGAATTTTTGGTTCGTTTTATGGGGTAAACGGAGGCTTAACCCCAAAATTGGAGAATATCATGGCAAAAGTTACCATGCGTCAAATGCTAGAAGCCGGTGTACATTTCGGTCACCAAACTCGTTATTGGAACCCTAAGATGGCTGAGTACATCTTTGGATCACGTAACAAAATCCATATCGTTAACCTAGAAAAAACATTACCGATGTTTAACGACGCGTTAAACATGATGGGTAAAATTGCTGCGAATAAAGGTAGTGTTTTATTTGTTGGTACAAAAAAGGCTGCACGTGAGCTAGTTTCTCAAGAAGCTAAGCGTTGTGGTATGCCTTATGTTGATTACCGTTGGTTAGGTGGTATGTTGACTAACTTCAAAACAATCAAACAGTCTATTAAGCGTTTGAAAGAACTTGAAGTTCAGGAAAAAGACGGTACTTTCGATAAAATCGGGAAAAGAGAAGCGTTAACGCTAACTCGTGAAAAAATTAAATTAGAGTTATCTTTAGGTGGTATTAAAGATATGCGTGCTATGCCAGACGCGATTTTTATCATCGATACAGGTAATGAAAAAATTGCTATCCAAGAAGCAAAAACTCTAGGTATTCCAGTTATCGGTGTGGTTGATACAAATAATGACCCACGTGGTGTTGAATATGTTATTCCTGGTAACGATGATGCGATTCGTGCAATCACATTGTATCTAGAGGCTGCTGCTGATGCAGTAATCGAAGGTAAAGCGACTATTACAACTGCGGTTGCTGGTGATGATTTCGTAGAAGCTACAGAAAAAGCTACTAAGTAATTGACCAGGCCTGGTGCAAGCCAGGCTCGTTTTACAATAGATTGAGAATAAGGAATGAAAAAATGGCTATTACAGCATCTATGGTTAAAGAACTGCGTGAGCTTACTGGCGCAGGGATGATGGACTGCAAAAAAGCATTGTCAGAAGTTGACGGTGATTTAGAAGCGGCAATTGAATTTCTTCGTAAGAAGGGTATGGCTGGTGCAGATAAGAAAGCCAGTCGTGTTGCTGCTGAAGGTACTATCGCAATCGCTATTTCTGACGATAAGAAAACAGCGATGATTGCTGAAGTAAATTGTGAAACTGATTTTGTTGCTATGGGTGATGAATTCAAAGGTTTCGCAGATGAAATCGCAGCACTTGCTTTAGCAAATGATACGACTGATGTTGAAGCGATTATGAATCTTGAGATGGCTTCTGGTAAGACTATTGATACGGTTCGTCGTGAAATGGTTGCACGTATCGGTGAGAACATGGGCCTACGTATGGTTCAGAAGATGGAATCAAATGGTTTGATTGGTCAGTATCAACACGGCGCTAAAATCGGTGTTGTGGTTGCGCTTGACGGTGGTGACGATGCGTTAGCACGTGATATCGCTATGCATGTTGCAGCAAGCAATCCTGCAGCTATCTCTGCGGATCAAGTTGATCAAGAAATGCTTGCTAAAGAGCGTGCATTCCAGATTGATCAAGCTAAAGAGTCTGGTAAGCCGATGGAAATCATTGAAAAAATGATTGAAGGTCGTATGCGTAAGTATCTTTCTGACATTACGTTAGTCGGTCAAGCATTTGTTAAGAATCCTGATGTTACCGTTGAAAAACTTTTAAAAGAAAATAGCGCGACAGTGACTTCTTTTATCCGTTTAGAAGTGGGTGCCGGGATTGAGATTGAAGAAACTAACTTTGCTGATGAAGTAGCGCTAGCGGCTAAAGCAGTAACGGGTTAATTTCTGATTGACTGATTAAGCCATAGCGATGCTTAACTTTTTAAGTTGAGTTGCTATGGCTTTTTTGTAAGTTAAATTTGTCAGAGTGTTTTGCAACTAGGTTGTTTAGACTTAGTTGCAAAGCGCTTTATTGCTGTAAAATTTTGAAATATAAGGAAAATCTGAGATGGCACTTAAATATAAACGTATTCTACTCAAGTTTAGTGGTGAAGCCCTAATGGGTTCTGGTGAATTTGGTTTGGATGCTGAGACGCTAAAATCAGTGGTTTCACAGGTTAAAGCCTTACGTGATTTAGGTGTTGAGGTTGGAATCGTTGTTGGCGGTGGGAACATTTTTCGTGGAGCGCAGATTCAGGGTTCTGGTATTCAAAGAACGACTGGCGATCACATGGGGATGATGGCAACCGTTATTAATGCATTGGCTTTGCGTGATGTCATTGAGAGTATGGGTATGAAGTCACAAGTACTGTCAGCCATGTCAATTGAAGGTGTTTCGAGTGGGTTTAATGCCAATACGGTTAAAAAACAGCTGTCTAATGGTGAGGTGTTGGTTTTTGCTGCGGGTACAGGCAGTCCTTTCTTTACAACGGATACGGCTGCGGCTCTACGTGGTATTGAGATTGATGCTCAAATCGTGCTAAAAGCCACCAAGGTAGATGGTATCTATAGCGCTGATCCTGTTAAGGACCCAAGTGCAACCCGTTTCCAAACATTGACTTATAATGAAGTCATTCAGAAAAACTTACAGGTCATGGATATGACTGCTTTTGTATTATGTCGTGACCACTCAATGCCGATTCGTGTATTTGATATGTTTAAAGATAATGCCGTCATTAGAATTGTTCAGGGTGAAGATGAAGGCACCCTAGTGAGCTCAGGAGAATAGAAATGTTAAATGAAATTTATACCGATGCACAGGTGAGAATGCAGAAATCCTTTGAAAATTTAGAGGTTAATTTCGCTAAAATTCGTACGGGTCGTGCCCATCCAAGTATCTTAGACTCTATTATGGTTGATTATTATGGTTCACCTGTACCAATCAGTCAGGTGGCAAATATTAACTTGGAAGATTCTCGTACCTTAACAGTGCAGCCATGGGAACAGCCAATGGTCGCGAAGGTTGAAAAAGCGATTATGACGTCTGACTTGGGTATTAACCCGGCAACGACGGGTAATCTGATTCGTATTCCTATGCCGGCATTGACGGAAGAGCGTCGTAAAGATTTTATTAAAATCGCGCGTAGCGAAGCTGAAAATAGTCGTGTTGCTATTCGTAATATTCGTCGTGATGCTAATGGTGATATTAAGTCTTTATTAAAAGATAAAGAGATTACTGAAGATGAAGCGCGTGATTCTGAAGAGCAGATTCAAAAGTTTACAGATACGATTGTTAAAAAAATAGACTCAGCGTTAGCAGACAAAGAAGCGACTTTGTTGGACTTTTAGAGTCACTTCTAAAACTTAAGGTCAGCGCTTAACTTTAAGTCGCTATTTGTACGCAATTACGGCATAATTGACGGGTTTTATCTTATAAGGCTTCTGTTTTTTCTGTCGGTAATGGGGTCTTAAATAAAACGGTTCAGGTGGATTTCTCCCTCAAAAAGGGTGGTCTTCTTGAGCCGTTTTGCGTTCTAGGTTGTCTTTGCTTGGAGCTAAATTTAAATAGGTTTGGTTTTGGTTGGTCTTTAATAGGCATCAACAGGACCGGTCGCATACTTTCTAAAGGTTTGTTTTGACACAAGAAATCCCTCAAGCAAATATGCCACAACATGTTGCCATTATTATGGATGGTAACGGGCGTTGGGCTAAAAAACGTTTCCTACCCCGTTTTGTCGGTCATCAAAAAGGCTTAAATTCCGTTAAACGCCTAGTGGCGCATTGTTCAAATATTGGTGTTAAAGCGCTTACTTTATTCGCGTTTAGTACTGAGAATTGGCGACGTCCTCAAGATGAGGTTAATAAACTGATGGGGTTGTTTCTCAAAGCGTTGCAGAAAGAAGTCTCAAAACTCAATGAGAATAATGTGAAGTTACTTATTATTGGGGACCGCAGTGGCTTTAATCAGGAGTTGCAAGAGCATATTGCTTTGGCAGAGTCTCTTACAGCAAAAAATACAGGTCTGGTTTTGACCATCGCCGCGAACTATGGTGGACGTTGGGATGTCGTGCAAGCCGTTCAGCAGTGGCAGCGAGCCCATCCTGATAGAACTGTCGCAGAGATGGCTGAGTCTGATATAAGTGAGTTTATTTCACTGAGTGATCAGCCTGAGGTAGACCTCTTAATCCGTACCGGTGGTGAACAACGCATCAGCAATTTTCTTATTTGGCAAATGGCCTATGCAGAATTTTATTTCACCGATGAACTTTGGCCAGAATTCAATGAGTCGAGTTTTGATAAAGCGATCGGCTCTTTTGCGCATCGTGAACGTCGTTTCGGACAAACCAGTGAGCAGGTAACTAAATAATGTTGAAACAAAGAGTGATTACCGCAATCATATTAGCTTTATTAGCCAGTTTGGCGCTTTTTAAAGCAACGGCAGAAGTTTGGCAGTGGGTTGTATTAGGTGTTGGATTTATTGCCGCTTGGGAGTGGGCAGGGTTTGCTCGGTTCAAGCAGGCCTGGCAGAAAGCACTGTTTGCAGTGCTGACGAGTGTTATTGGGTTCGTTAGTATTGAAGCGCTTAACGTACAGCACATTGCTTTACTGACGGTGTTAGAAAGTGTGTTGTTGTTCTCTGTCGTAACACGTTACCAGCGCTCGCAAGGTCAAATCGGCACGGGATCCGTTGTTTTTGTGCTGTTGGCAGGTGTTTTAACGGTCGTTCTATTTACGACTGTCTTGCTGCGTTTTAGAGAAGAGTTTTCGGCAGAAATTTTATTGATGAGTCTGTTTGTTATTTGGGCCATTGATACGGGCGCTTACTTTAGCGGTAAGCGTTTTGGTAAAACCAAGTTAGCAGTACACGTTAGCCCCGGCAAAACATGGGAAGGTGTTTGGGGTGGAACGCTGCTTGCATTTGTAGTCGCCCTGATTGGGCTTTGGCTAATTTCTGCGACATTAAGCTTCTCTATGGTTTTGTTTGCAGCGATATTAGCTGGGATAGCGATGTTTTCCGTATTGGGTGACCTGTTTGAAAGTGTCCTTAAGCGTCAAGTTAATTTAAAAGACAGTGGCCGAATTTTACCTGGCCACGGTGGTGTGCTTGATCGTATCGATAGTTTATTAATCGCGGTGCCTATGCTCTATCTTGCATGGCATTTTGTGAGTGTTGTTTAATGACAATCCTCTGGTCTATCCTTGGTTTTATCGTGGTCATGGGGGTTGTTGTTAGCCTGCATGAATGGGGGCATTATCAAGTTGCACGTTGGTTTAATATCAAGGTGCTTACATTTTCCATCGGTTTTGGTAAGACTCTTTATCAAAAACAGGGTAAAGAGACCTGTTTTAAGATAGGCATGTTTCCATTGGGTGGTTTCGTTAAGTTTGTTGATGAGCGTGAAGGTCCTGTTGCTGAAGAAGACCAGTCTAGGGCGTTTAACCGCCAAAACGTTTATAGGCGTTTCGCTGTGGTTGCTGCAGGGCCAATCGTGAACTTACTATTGGCTTGGTTTGTTTTTGCCTTGATGTATATGGTTGGCGTGAATGGTTCTAAGCCCGTTTTCAATCAAGTCACTGAGAAGAGCCCATTGGCATTGTCTATTCCAGTGTCAACCTCCCTTAATGACCAGGCCTGGTCGGTGTTAACTATTGATAATCAGCCCGTTTCAAGCTGGCAAATGGTTCATGAAACTATTTTGTCTGCACTGGTAATGGAAAAATCTAGCGTTGATATGACGATTGAGAATGTAACGTCTCAGGAACAAATTCTGTTAAGTAAGATTTCTCTCAGTGCTTTGGATTTAAACACCGCCAAGCAAAATTGGTTGCAAACATTGGGCTTTGAGCCTTTTCAGCCTTCATTGCCTGTCGTTGTAGGTCATGTTGCTGCTGGCGGTCCGGCAGATAAGGCAGGATTGCAAAGTAAGGATACTATTTTAGAAATCGCTGGTCAGCCAGTTTCCGATTGGCTTGCATTTGTTGAGGTCGTTCAGTCTCGTCCAGGAGAGCTTGTGAAAGCCTTGTACATGAGAGGAGGAGGCCTGTTTACAGTCGATATATTACTTGAACAGACATCTTTGCAAGACGGTAGGGTCATCGGTAGAATGGGCCTTGGGGTTGATGTGCCTAAAGATATGATTGCAAAGTATACTTCTATCGTCCAGTATGGTCCGGTTGAAGCATTGAAGCACGGTTACCAACGCAGTGTAGACCTATTCGGTATTAGTTTGGTTATGATGCAACGTATGTTCTTTGGAGACGTTAGCTTAGAAAATCTTTCGGGCCCATTGAGTATTGCTCAATTCTCAGGAAAGGCTCTGCAAACTGGTTTAATTTCTTTTCTAAGTTTGTTGGGTTTAATTAGTTTAAGTATCGGTTTATTAAATTTGTTACCAATTCCTGTATTGGATGGTGGGCATTTGTTATATTACCTGGTCGAAATGGTAAAAGGCTCACCTGTGAGTGAGCAAGTTATGGCAGTGGGTCAGACAATTGGATTAGTTTTAATTGTTGGATTGATGTTTGTCGCTTTATTTAATGATGTAGTAAGAATTTCTCATGGTTGATATGAAATTGAAAAAATTTAAAAGAGCTGCTTTATCAAGCGCGGTTGCTAGTTTGATGTTATTACCTGGTTTAGCTCAGGCATTTATAGTTGAAAAAATTGAAGTTGAAGGCGCGAATCGTATCGGCTTTGAAACCATCAATAGTTACCTCTCCATTTCAAAAGGCAAGTTTCTGGACAGTCGCTTGACTCAAGAAAGTATCCAGAGACTGTATAAGACTGGATTCTTTAAAGACGTTGCCTTGTATCAAAAAGACAATGGTACGCTTGTGATTAAGGTGGTTGAACGCCCTTCAATCTCTGACGTTGAAATCGAAGGTAATCAGTTAATAGAAACTGAAGTACTTACTGATGCATTAGACGGGCTTGGTATTAAAAAGGGTCGTATCTATAGTCAGGTTGAGTTAGATAGAATCATTGTTGATCTGAAAAGACGTTACCAAAATCAAGGCTATTATGCTGCTGAAGTAGAAATCATCAGTGAAGACTTGCCACGTAATCGTGTTGCCTTAAAAATTAAAATTGTTGAAGGTGAACCAGCCAGTATCGGTCGTATCACTTTAGTGGGTAACGAAATCTATTCTGATGACCGTCTAAAGTCGAAAATGCAGATGGCGGAAGGGGATGCTTATTCTAAGCCTAAATTGCAAGCGGACATTGAAACCTTAAAATCTTACTATATGGATCGTGGTTATGCTGAATTTGAGGTTCGTTCCTCACAAGTTAGTATTTCGGCCGATAAAACTCAAGTTTTCACCACCATTAATATTACAGAAGGGCCACAATATACCATTGCGGAAATTCACCTATCCGGTGAACTGATTATTGCTGAGGCTGAAGTTCACAAATTACTTAAGTTCAAAACGGAAGATGTTTTCTCTAGAAGTTCAGTCATTGCAGCGGTAAATGGGATTCGCGATCGTTTGAGTGAAGAGGGCTATGCCTTTGCCGAAATTACGCCTGAAACAGATTTGGATAAAAAGAGCGAAACCATCGTTCTGAATTTTAAATTTGAACCTAAAAATCGTGTCTATATCCGTCGTGTCGTTTTAGAGGGGAATACCCGAACTCGTGACCATGTTATTCGCCGTGAAATGCGTCAACTTGAAAGTGCACCCTATTCATTAAGAGAGGTTCGCCAATCCAAGTCACGTTTAAGTCGTTTAGGCTTCTTTAAAACCTCTGATATTGAAACTAAGCGCGTCAGTGCTGATGAAGTTGACTTGATTGTTAAGGTAGAAGAGCAAGCAACCGGTTCCTTTACTGCTGGTATTGGTTATTCACAGTTAGATGGTGTGAGCTTTAATCTTGGTGTCGCGGAACGAAACTTTATTGGTAGCGGTAATAAATTAGATTTGAGTTTAGCCACCAGTGCCTCTCGTAAAACGGCTGATATTGGTCTTACGAATCCTTATTTTACCGATGACGGTGTCAGCTTAGGTGGAGGTTTCTATTTAAGTGAAATCAATGCCGATGAATTGGATATCGCTGACTATACAACCAATAATATGGGGGTTAGAGCTTCTTTAGGTTATCCGCTGAGTGAGTACGATTCATTGAATTATGGCTTGAAGCTGGATTCTCAAGAATTAGTTTGCCAGGAGAATGCCGACACGGGTGAAATCATCTTCAGTGAGTGTGCTAATCATGTTGAACAATTTGGTAACAATACGGCTTCCGCCATCTTTAGTATGGGATGGAGTTACAATTCTACCAACTCTTTCTATTTCCCTTCTAAGGGGCAAAAATCCCGTTTATCGATGGAAACAGTTGTCCCAGGAACTTCTGATGTTTCTTATTACAAAATCTATGCTGATGAAACTTGGTACTATCCTTTAAGCAAAAACTTGAGTCTGAAACTCAAAGGTTCCATGGCTTATGGAGACGGATTCGGTGAGTTAGAAACATTGCCTTTTTATCAACGATTTTATGCCGGTGGTATCGGTTCAGTACGTGGTTTTGAACCTAACTCGTTGGGTGGTAATTATGATTTGAGTCTGGATGGCAGTGATCGACCTAAGGGCGGCAATGTTAAGGTTGCCACCACTGCAGCAATTCTACTTCCTGTGCCATTTATAGAGGATTCAAGCAATATTCGAATCAGTCTATTTGTCGATGCCGGTAATGTATTTACGGGGATTGATAGTGTTGAACTGGGAGAGTTACGTTCAGCAACGGGTGTTGGGGTCTCATGGATAACCCCGGTTGGCCCGTTAAGCTTTAGTTTTGCACAGCCGATTGGTTACACTTCGACGGATAAAACACAGAGCTTTCAGTTCAGTTTAGGCGCTGGATTCTAAAGTTACTTTAAGACGAATAACTAGGGGTTTCTCCCTCGTAGTCTTTTTTTAGGGTACAATTCTGAAAAGTGATTTTTTATAACAATGAATAGAAAACTCAAGAATAATACGGATGATTTTGATGCAAAAACTTTTTAAGATTTATTTATCGGTTGCAATGTTAGTTTTAGCCATGAATGCTTCGGCTGAAACGCCTGTCAAACTGGGTGTTGTTAATGTCGCATTGCTTTTAGAAAAAGCACCTCAAGCTAAGACGGCCGATGCCCAACTCAAAAATGAGTTTGCACCACAACAGGCGGAATTAAAAGGCTTAGCCGGTAAACTTGAAAAGCAGCAGTCAACCTATCAAAAAAATAAATCGGTTATGAGTGATACTCAAAAAGTCACTAAAGAACGTGAAATAGGCATGTTGACGAGAGAAATTCAACGTCGCCGTAACGATGTTCAGGAGTTACTGAACTTACGCCGCAATGAAGAGTTAGCTAAGCTACAGAGCATCGTTAATGATGCGATTAAAGCGATTGGTATTAAGAAAGGATTTGACCTGATTCTATATGAAGGAATCGCCTATACCAATACTCGTATTGATGTGACTGAAGATGTACTTAAACATCTAGAAACGGTTAGTGACAAGAAACGTTCAGAATTCAATAAATAGTACGAGTTATCACTGTGCAATTAAGTTATATCATAAATCAACTTGAGTCCTTTGGCGTTCAAGTTGATTTCGTGGGTTCTGAACAGATTGAAATTCAGCAAGTTGCTGGTCTTGATCATGCCCAGTCAAACAATATCTCATTTTTGAATGACAAAAAATACCTTACCTCCTTGCAGGACACTCAAGCAGGTGTTGTAATTTTAAATTCCGCCTACCGCGATAGTTGTACCGTGGCACACTTAATTGTTGAAAATCCTTATTATGTTTACGCGTTAGTTGCCCAAATCCTCAACCCCAATGTGATTGAGATTGGTATTCACTATGATTCTACCGTAGACAACACAGCGGTGATTGCCGACACTGCTTGTGTCAAAGCACAAGCCGTTGTGCAATCAGGTGTCGTGATTGGTCAATCCTCTTTGATTGGCAGTGGTGCCGTTATCGAGGACAATGTGCAAATTGGAGCAAATTGTCGTATTGGTTCTAATGTGGTCATCTGTCATGATTGCATTATTGGTGATGGGGTGACGATTGAAGCGGGAGCGGTTATCGGTGGAGATGGTTTCGGTTGGGCTAATCATCAAGGGAAATGGACTAAGATTCCACAAGTGGGTCGGGTCATTATTGGTCACCAAGTCTCTATTGGTAATAATGTGTGTATTGATCGCGGTGCCATCGAAGATACGATTGTTGCAGATAATTGCATTATTGATAACCTTGTCCACATTGCACATAACGTTAAAATTGGTGAAGGCTCCGCGATTGCAGGTCAAGTTGGTTTTGCAGGCAGCACTTCTTTAGGTGCGCATTGTACTGTTGCAGGTCAAGTTGGTTTTGCCGGACACCTACATATTGCAGATAATGTACATTTTCTGGCCAAAGCAGGTGTCACACATAATTTAGACAAGCCTGGAGCTTACGCGGGTTTTCCTGCAATACCCGCGTCAGACTGGCAGAAAAACAGCGTCAGAGCACGTAATTTAGATAAAATGTCTAAACAGATTAAAGCATTGCAAAAACAGTTGGATGCACTCTCCGAGACATAAAATATAAACTCTCTTTGGACTTGTTTATATTGGTCTGATGGATGGCTTAGTAAGTCGTAGCGTAAGACTATAAAATTATATTAAAAAGTAACATAAGAACTGGATTAAACCTAGATGATGGAAGTTAAAGATATTTTTGATTATTTACCGCACCGCTACCCTTTTTTATTGGTAGATAGAGTGACTGAGTTTGAATCAGGTAAAATGCTAAAAGGCTTTAAAAACGTCACATTCAATGAACCTCAGTTTACTGGACACTTTCCAGGTAATCCAATTATGCCAGGCGTTATGATTATAGAAGGCATGGCCCAATGTACCGGGATTTTGGCATTCCGCAGTCAAGGTGAAAAACCCGATGGTAGTTCACTGTATTATTTGGCAGCAGTCGATAATTGTCGCTTTAGACAACCAGCAGTGCCAGGTGACCGGCTAGACTTTGAAGTCATTGTATTAGGAAATAAACGCGGGATTTGGAAGTTTGCCTGTACCACTAAGATTGACGGTAAGGTCATTGCTTCAGCAGATTTAATGTGTGCTGAGAGAAAGGTATAATATCTTGATTCACTCTACTGCCATTATTGACCCTAATGCTAAAATTGCTGCTGACGTTAAAATCGGTGCCTTTTGTGTCATTGAAGGTGATGTCACCATCGGTTCCGGGTGTACTGTCGCGCCGCATGTCGTTATTCAAGGGCCAACGGTAATTGGCGAAAATAACAATTTTTTTCAATTTGGTTCAATTGGTGCGGCACCTCAAGATAAGAAGTATGACGGTGAGCCAACGCTGTTGATTATCGGTAACAACAATACCTTTAGAGAAAATGTCACCATTAATCGTGGCACGGTTCAGGATATAGGCAAAACGGTTATTGGTAATGATAACTGGATCATGGCAGGCGTGCATATTGCGCATGATTGTATTGTTGGTAATCACTGTATTTTAGCGAATGCAACGGCGCTTGCGGGTCATGTCATCGTTCACGACTGGGCAATTCTGGGCGGCTATACATTAGTTCATCAGTTCTGCCAAATTGGTGAACACAGCTTTTGTGGTATGGGCAGTGTGATCAATCAAGATGTCCCTAACTTTGTGGTGGTTTCTGGTAACTTGGCCAGCCCAAGAGGGATTAACCTAGAGGGTCTTAAGCGCCGTGATTTTACCCGTGATCAACTTAACCTGGTCAAAAAAGCCTATCGAGTTCTGTATCGAACGGGTAATAGACTTGAACAAGCGCTTCATGAACTTGAATTGTTAAATGATGATTTAGGGACCTTGGATTCTTTAAATCTATTTCTTAAAAACTCGGAACGCGGTATTGTTAGATAAGGTTGCTGTACATTCACAGGCTAAACTGACGATTGCAATGGTCGCCGGTGAGGCATCCGGTGATACCCTTGGTTCGGATCTTATGCTAAGTTTGCAAGCGCGTTATCCTAATGCTCGATTTGTCGGTATTGGTGGTCCTAAGATGCTGTCTTTGGGCTTTGAGAGTTGGTTTGCGATGGAAAAACTCTCTGTGATGGGCTTTTTTGAAGTCTTAAAGCACCTTTTCGAATTGCTCAAAATCCGAAAATCCCTTATTCAAAAACTACTTCTTCTTAAGCCAGATGTCTTTATTGGCATAGATGCGCCAGATTTTAACTTTAAAGTTGAATCGGAACTTAAAAAACACAATATTACCACCGTCCATTATGTGGGGCCATCAGTCTGGGCCTGGCGTGAAAAACGTCTTGAAAAAGTACGTCATGCGGTTGATGGCGTATTGGTTCTGTTTCCATTTGAGCCTGACTATTATCATCGTTATCAGATTCCTGTTAAGTTTGTTGGTCATCCTCTCGCCAATCAGTTCCCTCAAACCCCGAACACCTTTCAAGCCAGAGAGACGCTTGGTTTAGGCGATAATGATTGCATTACAGCAATCTTACCAGGCTCACGCATGAGCGAGATTGAACGTATGGCGGATATCTACGTTCAAGCGGCAAAGATTCTGTCAGAGATTTATCCAAAAATGACTTTTGTGATTCCATGTGTAAATGACAAAGCGCGTCAACGTATTCAGCAGGCTGTAGGTCAATTTGGATTGAATGTCGATATAGACTTGGTTGATGGTCAATCTCGACTTGTTTTAGAGGCTTGTGACCAAGCATTAGTGACTTCCGGCACGGCCACCTTAGAGGCGGCATTGATGAAAAAGCCCCTTGTGTTAGCGATTCAAGTTCACCCCATTTCGTATTGGATTATGAAACGTCTGGCCACGACTGAGTGGATTGGTTTGCCAAATATATTAGCCAATGAGTCATTGGTTTCTGAACTTATTCAAGAGCAAGCAACGCCGCAAAAAATTGCAATCCAAATGGGGCGCTTGATTATGGATAATAAGCTTAGGCAGCGCCAAATTGATGCCTTCGAATTGCAATATATTGCGCTTAAACAAAATGCGTCTGAATTAGCGGCCGATGCGATTACTGAATGGGCGAAATTGAATGAGCGCTAGCAAGCAAACAAGCTTATTTTCTGAGGTCGTTATTCCCCAATACATGTCCTTAACTGGGGAAACTGTTGGCGTGGATGAAGTAGGGCGGGGTCCACTCATTGGTGATGTTGTTGCCGCTGCGGTGATTCTACCTGCAGGTTGTAATTTACCTCTGAGAGATTCAAAAAAACTCTCAGAAGCTAAGCGTGAAGCCTTGGCGATTCTTATAAAAGAGCAGGCTATCGCCTATGCGATAGCGATTGCAACACCTCAAGAAATTGATGATATCAATATCTTACAGGCAACCATGTTAGCCATGCAGCGTGCGGTGAAGCAATTGCAAGATAACAATGCCAAGATTTCATATCTCTATGTTGATGGTAATCGTTGCCCGCAATTGAGCGGTCATTGTGAATCTGTCATTAAAGGTGATGACAAGATTATGGAAATAAGCGCAGCGTCCATTCTGGCTAAGGTATACAGAGATCAGCAAATGCTAGAGCTACATGAGCTCTATCCGCAGTATGGATTTAATAAGCATAAAGGTTACCCTACTGCTAAACATCTAGCAGCAGTTCAAGAGTTTGGCCTTATAAAGGGTTATAGAAAGTCCTTTAAGCCCATTACACAAATCTTACAAGTAGGTTCATAAAACAATTTGACCAGGCCTGGTCAAATTGTTTTATGAAAGGATTGTTTCTCAAGTGATTTGTTTTGAGTTAAAATCAAGCATCCAAATAAATCCTAATGGGTTTTATGGTTTCACGCATTAGATAGATAAAGAGTCAGGGCGATAGTGATGAGTACAACTTTAGAACAGGTTGAAAAAACCGCACAGTTAAGTAAGAACAACCAAATGAGTTTGATGATTTTTCAAGTTCAGTTTCCAAAAGAGGGTTATCAGCCACCTTATTATGGGATGAATGTGTTTAAAGTTCGTGAAGTTCTTGAGGCGCGAGCTTATGAGGTCGCTCCGATGCCAGATGCTAACGCTTTGATTGAGGGGATGATTGAACTCCGTGGAGTTTATCTTCCCGTCATTGACCTGCCAAAATGGATGGGCTTTGAAATGTCTGCTGAAGAGCGTAAAAAGTCCATTATCATCGTGTCTGACTTCAGTCATAACTTTATTGGTTTACGCGTTTCCTATATTCATGGGGTAGAAGAAAAAAACTGGTCTGATATTCACCCCGCAGGTAACTACAATGTGGATGTTAACTCGAATCAAATCGTTAACCATACCTATTTAGAAAACAGTGAAACCTTGTGCTTTATTCTAGATATTGAGAAGCTTTTAATTGAAGCGATGCCGGCGGTTGCAGAAAAGATTTTTGCATCCGCTAAGGATATTGATAAGGATGGGCATGTCTTTAGTGATGCCATTTATGAACAAACCATCTTATTTGCTGAAGACAGTAAAGCGATTCAAAAATATATGGGCATGGTCTTTAGCCAGCTTGGTTTAAAATTTAAAGGCTTTGATGATGGTCGTCAGTTACTTGATTACATCACTGATCTTGAATCTCTGGATGATATTTCAATGGTGTTCACCGATTTAGAAATGCCTGTTGCTTCTGGGCATACAGTTATTCAAGAGTTACGCGCAAATCCTCGCACGAACAAAATGTCGATTATTGTGCATACTTCGATGACGAGTGATAATAACAGTCGTGAAGTATTGGGTATGGGCGCTGATTATTTTATTGGTAAGGTAGATACTGATTTGATAGTAGAAACCATTCAAAAGGTTGAAAAGGAAATGTTAGGGCTTTGAGTGGGTTGGTCGAGCAAGTTGCTTAATCGACTTTATTAAACAGAATCTTGTTAAATTTCACGCATAAAAAAAGGCGCCTGATCAGGGCGCCTTTTTTGTTACTGCTACAAGCCTAAATTAACGCTGACGCGCTTTGAATTTAGGGTTTGTTTTACAGATAACATAAACTTTTCCACGACGCTTAACGATTTGACAATCTTTATGACGTGATTTAGCTGACTTTAATGATGATAAGATTTTCATTGGATATATCCATTTTATAGTGCCGAATATTAAAAACTAATTCGACTTAAGTTCAAATTTGAAGTGGCGGATTATAAAGGTTTCCAAATCAACTGTCTAGCCAAGTCTGCCAAAAAAACGCTTGTTTTAGCATATTTGGTGATTTTTATGTTTAAACAGGCATTCGGCTACAGGATATTGTGTTTCATTCAAGTATAATGCTTCAAATCTTTTTATACCAATGGACTTCTTTTTTATCATGGCAGAAAGCACCGAACCCACTAAAATCAGCAAAGTGCCAAGCTTAACCGTCGATGATGTGATGGGAGCTGAGGGTGAGCTCGCCCAGTTAGTTGATGGTTACCTACCAAGGCAGCCCCAAATAGACATGTCTCATGAAATAGAGCAGCTTATCGAAAAAGAGGGCACCTTATTAGCAGAGGCTGGAACTGGTACGGGTAAAACATTTGCTTACCTCGTACCTGCGTTACTGTCCGGTAAAATGACCATTGTTTCTACGGCCACTAAAACATTACAAGAACAATTAGTGCAAAAGGATTTACCGATTCTTTTTAAAGCTTGTGGGATAAAAGGCAAGGCCAGAATTTTGAAAGGCCGTGATAATTACGTCTGTCCACAACGTCTTGAAATTACTGAAACGGCTGAGCAACACAGTCGGGAAGATTGGAAAAAGTTGGCTTTGATTCGTGAGTGGGTTGAGGGTAAAAGCCTTACGGGCGATAAAGCCGAATTAGATGCCGTGGCTGAAGATGATCCTATATGGAAAAAAGTATGTGCGCGTCTGGAGTTTTGTCAGGCGGCGGATTGCAATGCTGATTCGGGTTGTTTTTATCCAAAGGTTAAACAGCAGGCCTCAGAAGCGCTGGTATTGGTGGTCAATCATCATCTTTTTTGTGCGGATCTGTCTTTGCGTGAACAAGGTTTTGGGGAGTTATTGCCAAATGCAGAAGTGTATATCTTTGATGAAGCACACCAGTTACCGGATATTGCGGCGCAGTTCTTAGGTTTTTCCATTACACGCAGTCAGTTAGATGAGTTAGTTCGAGATATTAAACAGGCGCAGAAAATTGAGTCGCCTGAATCTAAATCTATTTCAGAGCAAGCGACTCATCTGGCAGAGCAGATTAAACTCCTAAATGAATCACTCGGTAAGTGGGAAAAACGTTGGACCTGGGAGCAACTTGAGACTGAAAAAGCCTTTCATTTAGTGATGAAGCGTTTTCTCGACAGCTTATCCTTTTTGGTTGAAAACTTAAAAGCGGTGGCGGAGCGCGGCAAACAAATAACAGCGGTTTATAAAAGAGCCAAGGACTTTGAGTCGCAGTTTAAAGACTGGTTGAACAGCAAGTCAGAGAATAAGATTCGTTGGATTGAATCTTCGCAAGCGCGTTTTAAATTAAATTTAACCCCGTTAAGTGTTGCTGCCCCCTTTAGTCGTCAAAGAGAGTTAATCGGTGGCAGTTGGTTATTCACCTCAGCCACCTTAAGTGTGCATAATAATTTTAGTTACTTCGCAAATCGCTTAGGACTAGGAGAGGCGCAAACCAGTCACTGGGAGAGTCCTTTTGATTATCAAACGCAAGGGGTTGTTTATCACCCTATTGGTCTGCCTGAGCCGCGTAGTGAAGACTATATTAAAGTTTGTTTGCGTGCGGCCTGGCCTCTTCTAAAAATAAGTAAAGGCTGTGCCTTCATGTTGTTTACCAGTCATCGAGCCTTGCAAGAAGCCCGTGCGATTATGGAGCGACACTGGGAGGGCAGCTTGTTAGTTCAGGGAGATCTGCCTAAATTAACGCTTTTGGAACGTTTTAAAACCACCGAGAATGCAATTCTATTGGGTACCAGTAGCTTTTGGGAGGGGGTTGATGTCAAGGGGGATGCTTTAAAATTGGTGATGATTGATCGCATTCCATTTGCACCGCCAGATGATCCCATTGTTCAGGCTAGAGAAGCGTATCTAAAAGAAAAAGGCTTAAATGGATTTGCCCACTTTCAGCTGCCAGAAGCCGTTATGGCAATGAAACAGGGCTCTGGTCGTTTGATTCGCGATGTAACAGATAAGGGGGTTTTGATGCTCTGTGACCCTCGGTTATCTTCTAAACGTTACGGCAAGACGATACGCGACAGTTTGCCCGATTTTCCATGGGTGTATGATGTTGAATCGGCCATAGAAAAACTAAAATAAATAATATCAATGCACTGTGACTCTTTTCTAAGAGTTTTTGTAGTATAAAAAACACTACGCTTTGATAAAAATTGGAATAACAGAATGTCAAAAACGATTTTAGCAGTAGAAACGTCTACTGCAGCCTGCTCGGTTGCTTTACTTTACCAGTCGAAACTTTATCAACGATATGAGGTGTTACCACAGAAGCACGCACAGCGTTTATTGGAGATGGTGAGTGAGGTGATGAAGGAATCGAAACTTAATGCCTCTTCAATTGATCTGTTGGCATATGGAGAAGGCCCTGGAGCCTTTACTGGTATTCGGATTGCCGCAGGCGTTATTCAAGGCTTAGCACTTGGTTGGGATAAACCCGTAGTAGCAATCTCATCATTAGAGGCGATGGCGGAAGGTGTCTTGTCCAGCAAACGGCAGGCTTTTTTGGTGGACAATACGATCGACAGTGTTGAGCCACCAGAGATGACTTGGTGTGCCATTATGGATGCTCGTATGAAGGAAGTTTATCTGCAATCGGGTGTTTATAATCTTCAGACAGGTTATCTTCAAGCCGATTCTCTTGAGTTGCTCTCACCAGAGGTGGCTGAGTCACGAATTGTCGCTTTAAGTGGCCAATGTATTGGCTTGGGTGATGTACAAAAAGAGTACCCAGGCCTGGTAGGATTGTTTTCAGATTGGACGGATACATTGCCTTCAGCTGCATCGATTGCAAGATTGGCTAAAGATACTCAAACGGAGGCCAAAACGCTTGCTGAGAAAGTACCTGTTCCAATCTATTTACGTAATCATGTCGCAGACACCATTGCAGAAAGAAAGCTTAAGCAGAATTCATAGCGCCGTCTAAAAGTAATTATTGAATCTTTGTAAGGCTATCGGTTTTCCTTCTAAAGTTTAAAATTCTATTGGTTATAAATATTTTAGAGCAATTGCTTAAAATATAAGCAATGTAAGAGAAGCATAAGACTTTGTTAGCTTTTTTTAGGTTAAACTTTTATTACACACAATTTTATCCACACCTTTTGTGCATAAAATTCCAAATTACTAAGTGATTTTAGGAGTGAAATTATGGCTGTTTACAAACATATTTTGATTGCGATAGATTTTTCAGAGAACAGTTTTAAGGCCTTAAAAAAGGCACAGCAGTTAGCGGCTGAGTCACGGGCTAAGGTCGAGCTTATTCATGTGGTTGATATACCAATCTACCCAGTATTAGAAGATTTAGCGGTCATGGGCATGCCAGGGCTTTGGGATGACGAAATTGCCACTAAGTTAATGGCGCTTTCGACGGAAAAGTTGAAACGTATTGCGGATGAATACGGTATTGAAGATTACAAAACCGTTGAAGGCATAGCAAGTTCTGAAATAACGGTCATTGCAAATGCTAATCAAGCGGATTTGATTGTTATGGGGTTTCATGGATTATCCGGGTTCAGAAAAATTATCGGCTCTACGACCCATTCTGTTATCAATAATGCACCTTGTGATGTCTTAGCGATTAAACTGGATGGTTAGGATTCGTTTAAAGTTAACCGGCAAGATTATGTTTTAGAATAGTTTTTTATTAAGCAGGGATTAGGTTTTTGAATATACAGTTAATCACGACTAAAGTTTTATTTAAAGCATTTTTGGTCCTGAGTTTGGCACTTGCTAGTCAGGTTTATGCAGACTCATTTCGAATAGGTGAAACAGTATTTGTCGCTTATCCATCAGGCAATATTAAGGACGATGCTTTTATTATCGGCAAGGTTCAAGATATTAACGATAAAGGCGATTATCAGATTTCGGTGCTTGATTTTGTGGAAGGCCATGATTATGGCGTCTCTTGTGTGCCTATGGTTAAAAAAGAGAACCCACAAGGCATTGTCTCTGAATATGGGTTGGGTTGGGATCTATGGCAGGATACAAAAACCCTAGAAAAAGAGAAGCTGGATTACTTGGTTTCTAAAGCTGATGTTATGAAGCTTGGTAACGGCAAACGTTTTTTTATCGAACGCAATAATCTTTATATTGTTTTTGGGCGCTGGAAATCAGATGCCCCTATGTTAACGATTGACCGATTGATTAGAGCTGAGCAAGAAGCTGTCGCCAATCAGATGGAAGCATTGTTGCCTGCGCTGGCACTCGTTAAATTACATCGTTCGAGTTTTTATGGGGAATATGGTCGCCCTATGCAACCATTTGAAACCATTGCACCCTTAAATAAGGCTCTATTAGCAGTACTTGAGATTTTTGCTGGAGACAAGGACTTGCAAGGAGTCTGGAAGTCTCGGAATAGGGGTTGGAAGAAAATATCCGCTGATATGCGCGTCTATTTCATAGTTCAAACAATTGATAAGGTTGTGGCAGACGCAGCACAGCAGCAGTACCAAGAGGGCGTTGAGCAAGCCGGTGAAGATGCCTTAGAAACCCTAAAGTTGTATTTGTCGCAATTGAAAAGAAATCCGGTTTGAATATACATCGCTAAAACGATAATGCTATAGACTGTTCAATCTAACTGTTTGATAACAGGCTTGAGTGAATGACGATAGGAAGAAAGATAAGGGTTGTTTCAGCAGAATTGAAAGCGAGATTACACAATAATCTCGCGAATCCGCTAGATAAGGTCTAGGTTATTCGTTTATTTAGCGTGATGATAATAGGTTTCGTTCAGGTAGTCAGCTAACTGCTCAATTTCATCCTCAAACATTCCCGTATTGAGGTTGTCATTGCAGAATTGCACCGCTTTAACTAGCTTAGGAAAGCTATCTGTTTTTGCTGGTTCGTATGGCTTTGCTGTATGGCAGCTCATACAATTGCCCGCTTCGTGAAGCTCTACGCCAGGGTGAATTTCAGCCAATGCAAATTGTGAAGTAAGAAGTAACGTGGCTGCTAAAGGTAAAGTCAGTTTTTTCATGATGTCTCCTTAATATAGTCTTAACATACATAATAGTGGGTAAACCTACTATGCATTCTACTGATTTTATATCGGGGCATTCATCAAAAATAATGTCGGCTCGATAAAATAATTTATATAAGAAAGTAACAATATTTAACACAGGACGTTTTAAAACATGAGTGAATTAACATATATCAAAGGTAAGGATGCTTGTTTAGAAGCTTCCATCACCAATATGCAATCTATTTTACAAGCTGCGGGGTTTGATATTGTGGAAGCATCCTGGCTAAATCCTGTCACTAATGTTTACTCTTTGCATATTTATGATGCACGCTGCCCAGGTTTGTTTACCAACGGTAAGGGAACGAGTCGTAAGTCTACCTTAGCGAGCGCCTTGGGCGAATACCTAGAGCGTTTGGCTACGAATTACTTCTTCTCTGACTATTGGTTGGAATCAGACGTTAATCAGGCTGAAAATACCTGGTTGTATTATCCAAATGAGAAACAATTTTCAGAACTGTCTCTGAGCGACTCCTTAACACCCGAATTATGGTCTTTCTATGATTCGACAGAAGAGATCGAGTTTGTTGATTTATTGAGCTTTAACGATAGTCAAAATGTAGTTCGTTCAGTACGTATGCAGAATGCACATACGGATGAATCGGTCTATTTTCCGATGAATTTATTTAGCAATTTATATGCAAGCAACGGTTTGTCGGCTGGCAATACAGCGGCTGAAGCGCAAGTTCAAGGGTTGTCGGAAGTTTTTGAACGTTGGGTTAAGAATAAAATTATGCGCGAAAACATCTGCCTTCCAGAAGTGCCAGAGAGTATTGTGCAAAGCTTTCCAGCAATCGTAAAAATGATTGAAGGTATGAAGCAAGAAGGCATTGTTGTCTCTATTAGAGATGCCTCCTTGGGGGGAGAATTCCCGGTTATCAGTGTCGTTTTGTTTGAACAGAAAACCGGGCATTGTTTCGCCTCTTTTGGCGCGCATCCTATGTTTGAGGTTGCTTTAGAGCGTACCTTGACAGAATCACTACAAGGTCGACAATTAGGCCATCTAGATGGTTTTCAAACGCCCGTGTTTGATGAGTTTGTGGTTGCCGAAGATGAGAATATCGAAAACCATTTTATCGATTCAAGTGGACTTATTCATGCTCATTTTGTTTCTGATAATTATGATTATGACTTTGTACATTGGGATTTTTCAGGCTCGACCGAAGAACAGTGGTCGCAGCTTTGTGGCAAGGTTGTCGAGCAAGGCTGTTCAGTGTATGTCGCAAACTATAATCATTATGGTTTTGAAGCCTGCCGAATCATAGTGCCAGGAATGTCAGAAATTTATCCGACAGAGGAGCTTATTGAGAGTAATCAAAATACGGGTCGTCTATTGCGTGAGTTGTTGCTTACCTTGCCTGAGACTCGAGATTACAGCGGGCTTTTAGATTTAATTGAAGAGCTTGGCTTTAGTGATCATCAGGGCGTTGCTTCTTTAATTGGTTTAATGCCAGACCCTAAGAGCTTCTGGGCTGAGATGAAAATCATTGAGTTGAAATTTTGGTGTTACTTGGCAGTTAAATCTTATGAAGAGGCGCTGGAAACTTTACAGGATGCATTGTATTTTATTTCACCCACCAATGCATGGTTATTGGCATACCGTGGATTGAAATTTGGACTAGAAATGACTATTGAGGATGCTATAAACCGTCATTCAATGGTTTGTTTATTTGGCGAAAAGGTAACTGACCAGGCCTGGTCAAATATAGAAGGTAAAGAAATTTTCTGGGGCGAATCACTCGGTATTGATATCTTTAAAAGCAGTCAAAGACATCAGGCGCTTTTAGATATCTATCAGCAATCCCAATTAGTAAAAGCTCAAAAAATTAGCCAGTAAGCAGGGCGCTACTGGTAGAGGGTTATATAAAGCGCTTAGCTGAAATGCTAAGCGCTTTTTTTATGTCTAAAATAGACTCTAAACTTATTTAAAAATCATAGATCAAAGTGATAAGTGTTTGCGTATCTACTTCTTTTGCACCGGCAGCTGGTTTGTCATTATGACGATACTTGTAGCTTGCTTTTAGATTCATGTCATCAGCAACCTTAACCTTAAAACCGGTGTTGCTTTCAAATTTAGACTGCTCGCTGCCAGTTAAGTATGTTAAGTCCTGCAGAAAAACAACTTGCGCATTAATCTGGTGGGTCAGGTCTAGTTTAAAGCTGGCCGCTAACTGGCTGTCACTGCCTCCACCTACTGTATTTGTGTAATCAATATTTTGTTGCGCTAAACCAGCTTGACCTAATAGTTTGGTTTGCTCTGTTTTAAATGCCTGCTTACCTAAACCTAATGAAAGCGTGCTATCCAATTCAATGCCCGCGAAACGGTTTTTCTCAAACTTAGCCCCTACAAAACTGTAGTAACTGCGCTTTGCATTGTAGTAACGGTTGCCTTGGATACCGATAAGGTAACGTTCTTCCGTTTGGACTTCATTTTCGCTTTTGTAATTGGTTTCAAACTTCGATTTAATCTCATAGTTTGTTTGGTTATAGTTCAGTTTCAATGCACCAAACAAAGTTGTGCTGGTTGTGTTACCGGTGGTGTCGGTAAAGCCTAGTTCGCCAGAACCATTGAGTCCTATCTTTGGTTCAGCCGCTTGGCTTGAAAACGTGACGAGTGAAAGACTCGCAATTGATAGGGCTTTTAATAACGAATGGTTTTGCATGGGATAAATGTCCTTTTGAAAATAGTTTGGAATGTTTTTATGACTCGTATTCGCAAGAGTGATTAGGCCTATTGGTTAAATATCATAGACACTATCGACACTGAAGGACCATTGTTACGCTCGCTCATAGAAATCTAATAGGGCGCGAAGTTTACGGTACTTTTCTTTAAGTGCAAGCCTAATGCACTTCAGGTGTTGTTTATGAGGAGATATTTTGTCGCCACAAGCCTCTTTAAGTGGGGTGGACTGTAAATCTCAGCCCATGAAAAAAAATATGCCATTTTGCACACAATAAAGACAAGTTTGCTAAAATAGACGTAATTTGTGAATCAATCCAATGGATGACGGAAGTAGAATGAAACTTGATTTTTTAGATTTTGAACAGCCGATTGCGGAATTAGAAGCCAAGATAGATGAATTACGTCATTTAGATGGTGGTGATATGAATCTTTTGCAGGAAATCGCATCTCTTGAAGAGAAGCGCAAGAACCTTACTGAGTCGACTTTTAAAAAGCTTACCGATGTTCAGATTGCAAAGGTATCTCGCCACCCACAGCGACCTTATGCATTAGATTACATTCCAGAAATATTCACTGATTTTAAAGAGCTGCATGGTGATCGTGCTTTTGCGGACGATGAAGCAATTGTTGCAGGTTTAGCACGTTTAGATGGTCAGTCGGTCATGGTTATCACACAAGAGAAAGGTCGTGATACCAAAGAAAAGATTCGCCGTAATTTTGGTATGCCACGCCCAGAAGGCTATCGTAAAGCGTTACGCTTAATGAAGATGGCAGAGCGGTTTGGTTTACCGGTAGTCACTTTTATCGATACTCCGGGTGCTTATCCAGGAATCAATGCAGAAGAACGTGGTCAGAGTGAAGCCATTGCTAGAAACTTAATCGAGATGGCTGAGTTAAAAGTCCCTATTATCTGTACAGTGATTGGCGAAGGTGGTTCTGGTGGTGCCTTAGCAATTGGCGTTGGTGATGTGATGATGATGATGGAGTATGGTACTTACTCGGTTATTTCGCCTGAAGGTTGTGCTTCTATTTTATGGAAGAATGCTGCAAATGCGGCAGATGCAGCCGAAGCACTAGGTATCACAGCTTTACGTTTGAAGTCACTAGGTTTAGTCGATGAAATTATTCCAGAGCCATTAGGCGGTGCACATCGAGATCATAAGTTAGCTGCTGCTAACTTGAAAGCATCTCTTGTTGCTCAACTAAATACTCTTAAGGATATTCCAGTTGAAACCTTGTTAGAAACTCGTTATCAACGTTATATGGATTACGGAAATTTCGAACTTTCTTAATCAACCCTGCCACTTTACAGCCTCTGCTCTAAAAGCTGATCCCTTTAGCTTCTATACTGCAGAGGGTAATATGGAGTTCATGGCTTGTTTGCTTCATGAGCCCCTTATCGTTAGTTTCACTTTATGACAGCTCACTCAACGACTTTGCCTGAACACTTAAGCGGTTTTACAGAAGCGCTTAAAACTTTCCTTGCTGAATTGAATTCTCAAACCACTGTAAGTGTTGCCTTCAGTGGTGGCCTTGATTCCACTGTATTATTACACCTATTGTCTCAGCATGAATTGTCTAGACCGATAAAGAGTCGCCTTTACGCACACTATGTAGAACACGGTTTACAGGCAGCTTCTCTGGATTGGAAAGTTCATTGCCAGAATATCTGTAATTCCTTTCAAGTACCTTTCGAATCAAGCGAAATTGAGATCCACGATACCCAGAGAAAGGGGGTTGAGTCTGTCGCGAGAAAGCTTCGCTATCAGGCCCTGTCCACTCAATTGCCTAAAGATAATGATATTCTGGTTACAGGGCATCATCAGCGCGACCAGGCGGAAACCGTACTGCTTAATCTAGCGAGGGGGGCAGGGGTAGCTGGTCTGTCGGCGATGCCCTACCAAAAAGAAGTTCGTTTAGCATCAGGCGCTGTTCGAAGTATTCGACACATCCGTCCTTTACTGACCATTCAATATGAAAAACTAGTGGCGTATGCTGATTACTTCCAGCTAAGCTGGATTGAGGACCCTTCGAATGATTCGCTTGATTTTAAGCGAAATGTGATGCGCCATGAGGTTTTGCCAGCACTACAAGCACATTGGCCGAATGTAGAGGCAACCATTGCTCGCAGCGCTCAGAATATGTCTGAAGCCATGTTGTTATTGGATCGCATGGCAAGCCACCTTTTAGCACCACATAAGCCATCGAGTTATTATCTTGATTTAAATCTATTTGAAGGCTTGGATTGGATAGAGAAAAAAAACGTCATTCGTTTCTGGTTTTCTAAAACATCGTCACAGCCGCTTACTCTAAAGCATTACGAGTGGATTCTATCGGCATTATTAGCCAGGGGGATTAGCCGACAAAATGCTTTCTCTTACCTGTTGTCAGATGGAAAGTTGGCGTTCTATCAGTGCAGGCTCTATTATTTACCTGAGTCACCTAAGTCCTTTAAAGGCTCTTTAGATGAGTTTTTGAGTGCGGTAGAGAGTTATGAAGAACAGGGCGGAGTAGAGACGGTTAAGTCGTCAGAAAGTTTAGCTATAAGCTCTAGTTATAGCTTGGCTGTCAGTAGGGAGTTACTGGCGAAAAGGCATTTAATTGAAGTTAGAAGCCTCTCTCAAGGTGATGATTTAAAAAGAAAGAAGCTTAAACAATTTTTTCAGGAAAACGCTATACCCGTGTGGGAAAGAAAGGTTTGGCCAGTAATGGTCTTACAAGGGGAGCTGGTCGCCGTGCTGGGCTGTTCTGGCTGTTTAACGCCTCTCGCAGATACCGCTAAAGAGACATTTAGAGAAGTTAAAGGCCAGGTTCAAATCCAAGTTCCTAGGCAGTTGCTTTGGCAGCTGTTGGGTTTAAATTAATCCAGTTGGTTAATTGACACAATTTTGTAGAGTGTTTATTACCGCAAAGTATTCAATCATAAAGTTTGAAATCCTTGCATTACATCGCATGATGTAGACGCTATTTGGCGAATAAATTACATTGCCGATAGGCGGGTTTTAGACTATAATCTCCTCCCATTCTGATTACTCGAAATCCTCGATTTCTAAACGTTTAATAAAGTGTGATAAATGACTAATTTTATTTTTGTAACAGGTGGCGTAGTTTCCTCTCTTGGTAAAGGTATTGCGGCTGCTTCTTTAGGGGCTCTACTAGAAGCTAGAGGCCTTAAGGTCAGTATGCTTAAAATGGATCCGTATATTAACGTCGATCCTGGGACGATGAGCCCGCTTCAGCATGGTGAAGTATTTGTGACAGATGATGGTGCTGAAACCGATTTGGATTTGGGCCATTATGAGCGTTTTGTACAACGTCATTTTACCCGTAGAAACAGCTTTTCAGCGGGCCAAGTCTATGAAACGGTTATTCGTAACGAACGTCGTGGTGACTATTTGGGCGGCACGGTTCAAATCATTCCGCATATCACGGATGAAATTAAAAGCCGTATTCTGAACGCTGCAGTTGGTTTTGATGTGGTCATGGTCGAAGTGGGTGGCACAGTCGGTGATATCGAGTCTTTACCTTTCCTAGAAGCGATTCGCCAACTAAGTTTAGAAGTTGGACGTGATCGTTCGTTGTTCATGCATTTAACCTTATTGCCATATATTGCAGTTGCCGGTGAAGTTAAAACGAAACCAACGCAACACTCTGTTAAAGAGTTACGTTCGATTGGTATTCAGCCAGATATTTTAATTTGTCGTTCTGAGATAGCCCTGCAATCCAGCGAAAAACGTAAAATTTCACTTTTCACCAATGTAGAAGAGAAGGCGGTTATCAACTCTTTAGATGCCGATACCATCTATTCTGTGCCACGCATGTTGCATGAACAAGGCCTGGATGACCTGGTCGTTAAGCGTCTGAATATAGACTGCACAGATATTGATCTAAGTGATTGGGATGCGGTCGTTAAGGCACAGCTCAATCCTGAAAAAACAGTTGAAATTGCGATGGTCGGTAAGTATGTCGATTTAACAGAGGCTTATAAATCTCTGATTGAATCACTTATCCATGCTGGTATTCATACCAATACGCGCGTTAATATCGATTACATTGATTCCGAAGATTTAGAAACCTCTGGTTTAGGCGCGATTGAAAATAAAGATGCCATTTTAGTCCCTGGTGGTTTCGGTGAACGCGGTGTTGAAGGTAAGATTGCCGCGATTCAGTATGCACGTGAAAATAAAATTCCTTACCTAGGTATTTGTTTAGGTATGCAAATGGCTGTGGTTGAATATGCTCGTCATGTGGCAGGCCTGACAGATGCGCATAGTAGTGAGCTTAACCCAAATACTCCGCATCCTGTTGTCGCTTTGATTACGGAATGGACCGATGAAAATGGTCAGAAAGTCGAACGTGATGAAAGTGCTGACTTAGGCGGTACTATGCGTTTAGGCGGTCAAAACTGTGTTTTAACCGAGGACTCTAAAATTAGAGCAGCCTACGGCGAAACCGTTATTCGTGAACGTCATCGCCACCGTTATGAAGTTAATAATGGCTATGTTGCTAGGTTGGAAGCTGCGGGTCTAATCTTCTCTGGTCACTCTGAAGATGGTAGCCTGGTTGAAACCATCGAGATTGCAGATCATCCTTGGTTTGTAGCTTGCCAGTTCCACCCTGAATTTACATCAACTCCGCGTAACGGACACCCATTGTTCACCGCGTTTGTTGAAGCTGCAAACCGTCACAAAAAACATTAAGGAACGGATATTAAATGAAATTATGTGGTTTTAATGTTGGGATTGATCAACCGTTATTTTTGATAGCGGGTCCATGTGTGATTGAGTCAGAGCAGATGGCGCTTGATACTGCTGGTCAATTAAAAGAGATGACAGATGCATTAGGCATTCCTTTTATCTATAAGTCCTCATATGACAAAGCCAACCGTTCTTCAACGGCAAGCTTTAGAGGGCTAGGGGTTGATGAAGGCTTACGTATCCTGCAAAAAGTTAAAGATGAAATTGGTGTCTCTGTTTTAACCGACGTACATGAAGATTCACCTTTAGATGAGGTTGCATCCGTTGTTGATGTTATGCAAACTCCGGCATTTTTAGTTCGTCAAACCAACTTCATTCAAAACGTTTGTCGCCAGGGAATTCCTGTGAATATCAAAAAGGGACAGTTTCAGGCGCCTTGGGATATGGATCAAGTCGTTGCCAAAGCACGTGAAGTCGGTAATGAAGATATCATGGTTTGTGATCGTGGTACTTCATTTGGTTATAACACTTTGGTTTCGGATATGCGTGGGCTGGCTTCAATGCGTAGCACGGGTTGTCCAGTTGTTTTTGATGCAACCCATTCGGTACAGCAGCCGGGTGGTAATGGCACAACATCTGGCGGTCAACGTGAAATGGTACCTGTTTTAGCACGTGCCGCGATTGCAGCAGGCATTTCAGGTATCTTTATGGAAACCCATCCAAATCCTGAAAAAGCACTGAGTGACGGTCCGAATATGTGGCCATTAGGTAACTTAAAGCCTTTGCTGGAAACCATGAAAGCGTTAGATGATGTGGTTAAACAGTACGGTTTTATTGAAGATACCTTAAAAGATTAACGTCTAGATTATGACAATGCAGTGTCTGACTTTAATGTCACTGCATTGTCATAATCTGATAGTAGAATAAACAGAATTTAAAAATTTTAGTAATATAAGTTTAATAGAGTAATAGGAAATCAAATATGTCATTAATTAAAGATATTAAAGCACGTGAAGTAATCGACTCTCGTGGTAATCCAACAGTTGAAGCAGATGTAATCCTTGAAGATGGTTCTTTTGGCCGTGGTATTTCTCCATCAGGCGCTTCTACAGGTTCTCGTGAAGCAATCGAATTACGTGATGGTGATAAGTCTCGCTATGGCGGAAAGGGTGTTTTAACAGCGGTTAATAATATCAAAAATGACATTAAGGCTGCTTTAGTGGGTCAAGATGCAACTAATCAAGCTGCAATCGATCAAATCATGATCGACCTTGATGGTACTCATAACAAAGCTCGTTTAGGTGCTAACGCAATCCTAGCGGTTTCTATTGCAACGGCTCAAGCAGCTGCGGCATCAAAAGGTGTTCCATTATTTGTATATCTGAAAACGGATGACTACAAAATGCCGGTGCCTATGATGAATATCATCAATGGTGGTGAGCATGCTGATAACTCAGTTGATTTTCAGGAGTTCATGATTGTTCCTGTTGGCGCGCCAAGCATTTCTGAAGCAATTCGTTACGGTTCTGAAATCTTCCACGAACTTAAGTCAGTCTTAAGCAAGAAAGGTTATAACACAGCTGTTGGTGATGAAGGTGGTTTTGCACCGGATCTTAAGTCAAACGAAGAAGCGATTACCGTTATCCTTGAAGCGATTGAAAATGCAGGTTATGTTGCTGGTAAAGACATTATGATTGCAATGGATGCGGCATCTTCTGAACTTTATAAAGATGGTATGTACTATCTAGGTTCTGAAGATAAAACATTAACCTCTAAAGAGATGGTTGACCTGTTATCTAGCTGGGTTGATAAGTATCCAATCATCTCAATTGAAGATGGTTTAGATGAGTCTGATTGGGATGGTTTCAAGTACCAAACTGAAAAAGATGGTCACCGTCTACAGATCGTTGGTGATGACTTGTTTGTAACGAACCCAAAAATCCTTAAAGAAGGGATTGATAAGAATATTGGTAACTCTATCTTAATCAAAATCAACCAAATCGGTACTTTGACTGAAACCTTCGAAGCGATTCGTATGGCGAAAGAAGCAGGTTATACTGCGGTTATCTCTCACCGTTCTGGTGAAACAGAAGATACGGTTATCGCAGATATTGCAGTTGCAACCGGTTCTGGTCAAATCAAAACAGGTTCACTTTCTCGTACCGATCGTATTGCTAAATACAATGCATTGATTCGTATTGAAGAAGCATTGGGTGCAGATGCCGTTTATCCAGGAATGGATGCTTTCTATAACTTGAAAAAGTAAATTAGAAGAAGCAGATTAAAAGGAAAGCTCAGTGAAAAAGATTTATCTTGGATTGGCTTTTCTTATTCTGATTTTACAAGCTCGCTTATTGTCCTCCGAAGGAGGGCTTGGCGAGCTTTTTGCGTTACAGGAGCAGCTGAAAACACTGGAGATTTCACTTGAAGAGCAACGTTTAGTTAATGCTCAGCTGGTGCAGCAGGTTAAAGATTTACAGTTAGACACGGCTTCGATTGAAACCATCGCTCGGCAAACGCTTGGCATGATTAAGAAGAACGAAGTGTTTATTAATGTGATTGAGCTTAAACCAGTCAAAGAGGAAGGTGTTTCGGATGAAATCGTTAATCTACCAGGCCTGGTAGATTCTCAATAGATCATCGATCTATTCAAACGTAGCGGATATTTCATGCTTATAACGTCTGTTCAGTCTAGGTGAAGAGGTTTTCAAAGGTGCTTACTGTGCTTTAAGAAAAATATTCACCGCACCTGTTCCGCCACTTCTCGTAGGTGCGCTGCTAAAAGCAATCACAGCTTTAAGTGTTTTCAACTCTTGATTTACAAGGTTCTTAAGTGGGGGATATTCCTCTTTCGAGTTATAGCCTTTGCCATGAATGATACGGATATAGCGTTGTTTAAGGTGAAAAGCCTCTCTGATAAAGTCATGGAGAGTAATTTTGGCATCTTCAAGTGTCATGCCGTGAAGGTCTAACTCTGAGGAGACTTCAAAATCGCCTTTTTTGAGCTTGGAAAGCTCTTGTAGGCGAATACCTTTTTGATGAAACAGCAGGCTTTCAAAAGCACCAACCGGTTTTGAAAAACCGTCAGTTTGACGAGTTTCAATGGCCGCGTGATGTGTTTGTTCACGTTGTCGTTTTCTCAGCTGTTGCAGGGTTTCTTTTGCCTGTTGCTGTAGTTTTTTTGGGCTGTACTGTGCCGTGACATTGCCTTTTTTTATAGGGGCAACATCCGTCATGGCGGTGAGAAATGTGGATTTATCTTCTTCTGTCATCTTTGAGGCTATATAATTCTTCAAGCTTTTATCTAAATTCAAACTTTAACGCTTATATATCCAAATAAATTAATGATATAAGTAACGTTAAAGCCCACTAAAGGTTCTATTCTACATGATGAAAATATTACTCTCCAATGATGATGGTTATTTTTCGCCAGGAATTCAAGTGTTGTTTGAAAGCCTACAGCGAGAATTTGAGTTTAAGAGTCTCGTCATTATGGCACCAGAACGTAATCGCAGTGCCGCGAGTAACTCCTTAACGTTACTTGAGCCGCTAAGAGTTCATACTCACAGTGCAGCTAACTGTGCACCAAATTGTCAGGTCTTCAGTGTCAACGGCACACCAACCGATTGTGTTCATCTCGGTGTAAATGGTGGGTTAGGCTATCAACCAGATATCGTACTTTCAGGAATTAATGCCGGTGCTAACATGGGAGATGATGTCATTTACTCGGGTACGGTTGCTGCTGCAACGGAGGGACGTTTTTTAGGTAAGCCTTCTATCGCGATTTCTTTGTGTGGTGATCAGTACTTTGCCACTGCGGCACATGTGTTGATTAATTTTTTGAAACAGATGCCAAGTATGACCTTAAGTCCAGATACAATTATTAATATCAATGTGCCAGATATTCCTTTAGAGGCCTTAAAGGGCGTTAAGGTGACCCGTTTAGGCAAGCGCCATGTTTCAGAACCTGTCGTTAAGCAGAATGACCCTCGTGGTTTGCCTATTTATTGGATCGGTCCAGCGGGAAACGCCTCTGATGCAGGAGAAGGTACAGACTTTCATGCCGTCGAATCTGGATATGCCTCTATTACGCCCCTTAAAATTGATTTAACCCATTACGAAATGATGAATCAGTTATCTGATTGGGCTGAAAGCTATTAGAACTATTAGAGTTTTTATGAAAACACCTATTGGAAAGCAGGCCTTATGACGGTTCTTCGAAAAAAAGAGACGCCATTGGTTTACCCTAATGCGGCCTTTGAGCAGTATCAAGGGGTTGGCATGACGTCTCAGCGTACGCGCAATCGTTTGGTGACTCGCTTAATTGATCTCGGTGTTACAGATCAAAGGGTTCTCGATGTGATGCGAGTCGTTCCTCGCCATCTTTTTTTGGACGAGGCTATGGCCAGTCGTTCTTATGAAGATACCGCGTTACCGATAGGTTACGGACAAACGATTTCTCAGCCTTGGGTTGTCGGCAAAATGACTCAGTGGTTATTTGCCAATACCGCTCAACAGCCGATTAAATCCGTACTCGAAATTGGAACGGGCTCAGGTTATCAAACGGCCATTCTAGCGCTGCTTGCCAATGAAATTTTTACCGTTGAGAGAATAGCACCGTTGTCTCAACGTGCACAGGGCATTTTAAACCAACTTGCGTTAGATAATATTCAATATGAAATCAGTGATGGTCACTGGGGATGGCCGAGCATCCAGTCTCAAGCGACTTTTAGCCGTTCAAAAGCCCCACAGTTTGATGCGATTATCTCTGCGGCATCACCAGCAGAATTGCCCCAAGAACTGCTTCAACAATTAAGAGTCGGCGGCCGTTTAGTGATGCCTCTAGGCGAAGAAAAACAGTTACTCTTCGGTTTTGAAAAGACTGCAGAAGGTGTTGTTAAGACCTGCTTAGGGGAGGTCATGTTTGTCCCGATGAAACAAGGAATTCAAAATTGAAATTATTTACAACGCTCTATGACAAAGCTTTAACTTGGGCGCGCCACCCTAAAGCGACTTGGTATTTAAGCGGCATGAGTTTTGCAGAATCTTCATTTTTTCCGATTCCGCCGGATGTGATGCTAATGCCAATGAGCTTGGCAACCCCCAAAAAGGCCTTTTATTATGCTTGGTTGACGACTATTTTTTCATTGTTGGGTGGTCTATTGGGTTACGCCATTGGTTACTGGGCAATTGACTTCGTGCTACCTTTTATTGAATCAATTGGCTACATGCATAAAATGGAACGGGTCGAACAATTCTTCGAGGAATATGGTATCTGGATTATCTTCATTGCGGGGTTTAGTCCAGTGCCTTATAAATTATTTACAGTGACCGCCGGCGCTACGAGTATGGCGTTGTTGCCATTTGTGATTGCTTCTTTCATTGGCCGTGGCGCGCGTTTCTATTTGGTGGCTGGACTAATGAAGTGGGGCGGTGCCAAAATGGAAGCCTCTATTCGTAAGTGGGTTGATTGGTTAGGTTGGGGCTTTGTGCTTATATTGACGGTTTACCTTTTGACTAAATATTACGCACACTAATGGACGACTTAAGGAATCTATGAATTTTTTACCTAGATTAACTTTATTGACGAATGCTCATCTTATTAAGGGCTGCGGACTGATTTTAGTAGGACTATTTTTAAGTAGTTGTAGTTCGCCTGTGAAGTACGAAACAAGAAATGGTTCAACAGTAGGTTCTACAAGTGCTGCATCTTCTGTGAAGCGCTTCTCCCAATGTAAACCTTATTATAAAGTGGTTTCTGGTGACACCTTAAGTGACATTGCCGAGCAGTGCCAAGTCAGTATGCGGGCATTAGCGAAAACCAATGCGTTACTCCCGCCTTACTTTATTTATGTTAACCAAGAGTTGGCTATGCCTTATGAGGATGGAAGCGTATCTTCTCAGCAGAAGACAGTAAAAAATAGCCAGCCACGCAATACATCTAAAGCTTCTTCATCCAGCGTCAAAGCTGTAACTCCTGTTGTGAGCTCGGCAAAGAGAATAGCCCGTCAGTCAAAATCTCAAGTTAAGACCAAAGATTATAAATGGCAATGGCCGATGCACTCCAAGCTCGAACATCGTTTTATTCGGGATTCGGTAGGTTTATCGGTATTAGAAGTTTACGGATTGCCGGGGCAGGCTGTCAAAACCGTCGCACCAGGCAGTGTGGTGTACGCTGGCAATGGTATTGTTAATTATGGTTGGATGATTGTGATAAAACATGATGATGACTATATGTCTATCTACGCACATAACAGTGCTTTACTGGTTAAAGAGGGGGATAGGGTGAAACGCGGTCAGCAGATAGCGACTATGGGGGCTACCGGCAATACTGACAAGCCTAAGCTCTATTTAGAAGCGCGTTATCAAGGTCGAAAAATCGATATTCGTAAAGTCTTGAAGAAATAGTTCATCGTAAAAAAATTATGTTGCAGAAAAACCCTTAAGCAATTATTACGGGTAACTCTTTGGGTTTAGTACGCTAAGACAGGCTACTAAACAGTAGCCTTAAAAAGATTCTGCGGTTACATTACCAGCGCAAGAACAACATCTCTGTCTTCAGTGGTTAGAACATTATAGGTTCGACAAGCCGCATCATTCGCCATGACTTCCAATCCCACGCCTTTTGATGCGCAATAAGAAAACATCTTCGGTTCTGGAAACACTTGTTTGTCCCCCGTTCCTAAAATAATCACTTCTGATTTTGTCGCTAAAAGTTGATCAAGATGCTCTGTATTCAATGTTTCGATAGAAGTGCACGGCCATTCATTTTCAGTCGTAAATTGAGTAATGAAACAACTTTCCGTAAAGGTTAAATTATTTACTTTGACCAGGCCTGGTTCATAATGTTTCACAGCAAATACGTTTGAATCTCGGTGTTCTGTAAATTTCATGAAAGCTTATCCTTGTGTAGGCTTCTATCTTAACAAAGAGCCTAATCCTAAATGTAAATTAATCGCGCTATTAAAGCGGTTTTTAGCCTCTTTTTCAATTGACGAAAAAAAATGATGCTGTATCATTATTCCTTTAATAAAATCCCCTTATGTCCGTGTTGTCTAGACGTTCAAGGCTTTAAGTTTGGTTCTAAGCCTGAACAAGGCAGCACTGTAAAATTATTGAAGGCTATCCATCGTGTCAGACGATTTTCAAAGAATAAACAGGCTCCCTCCTTATGTGTTTAATATTGTTGGCGAGTTAAAAGCAGAAGCCCGTCGTAGAGGGGAAGATATCATTGATTTTGGGATGGGAAATCCAGATCAAGATACGCCTAAACACATCGTCGATAAGTTGATTGAAGTCGTTCAACGTGAAGGAACACACCGTTATTCGGTCTCTCAGGGGATTCCTCGTTTACGTAAAGCAATCTGTAACTGGTATAAAACCAAGTTTGATGTTGAACTCGATTATGAAACTGAAGCGGTTGTCACCATCGGTTCTAAAGAAGGTTTAGCGCATCTTGCGTTGGCGACGGTTGATAGAGGTGATACTGTTTTAGTGCCTAATCCAGCTTATCCAATTCACCCTTATGGTTTTGTGATTGCCGGTGCCGATGTGCGTCACGTTAAGATGACGCCGGATGTCGATTTCTTTGAAGAACTTGAAAAAGCCATTAAAGAGTCATGGCCGAAGCCGAAGATGTTAGTGCTTAACTTTCCTGGAAACCCAACCACGCAAACCGTTGATTTAGAGTTTTTTGAAAGAGTGATTGCCATTGCCAAAGAACATAATATTTGGGTCATTCATGATCTAGCCTATGCGGATATCGTGTTTGATGGTTATGTCGCCCCATCTATTATGCAGGTGGAAGGTGCTAAAGACATCGCGGTTGAGTTCTATACCTTATCTAAAAGTTACAACATGCCTGGTTGGCGTGTTGGTTTCATGGTCGGTAATCCAGTCTTAGTCAATGCACTTAAACGCATGAAGTCGTATTTAGATTACGGTACCTTTACACCGATTCAGGTGGCGGCTATTACCGCTTTAGAAGGCCCGCAAGAGTGTGTGCAAGAAATCTGTGACATGTATAAACTTCGCCGTGATGTGCTTTGTGATGGTCTTAATACGATTGGTTGGCCAGTTGTGCCGCCAAAAGCGACCATGTTTGTTTGGGCACCCATCCCTGAAGAATATAAAGCGATGGGCTCGATTGAATTCTCTAAGAAATTATTAACAGATGCGAAAGTTGCGGTTTCACCGGGTGTTGGATTTGGTGATTACGGTGATGACCACGTGCGCTTTGGTTTGATTGAGAACGAACATCGTACGCGTCAAGCAATACGTGGTATTCGAGATATGTTTAGAAAAGATGGCTTAATCAAACAAGATTAAACAAAATTATAATTTGCTAGCATACGAGTTGCTAGTAAGTAGACGTTAGGAAAAACCCAAATGAAAACAGTGAAAATCGGCTTATTAGGATTAGGAACTGTTGGTGGTGGTACGGTCGATATCATCAACAATACCATGCCAGAAATTCAACGCCGTTTAGGGCAAAATATCGAAATTGCGATTATTGCTGTGCGCGATTTAGATCGTCCACGTTCTGTTGATACGACGGGCATCCAGCTAACAGACAACACGGCAGAAGTCATCAATCATCCTGATGTTGATATTGTGGTTGAATTAATGGGCGGCACAGCTCTAGCGAAAGAATTGTTAGAGACAGCCATCCATAATGGTAAGCATGTCGTGACGGCCAATAAAGCACTGATTGCTGAACATGGTAATAGCTTGTTTGCTTTGGCCAAAAAACATAACGTCATCGTTAATTACGAAGCCGCTGTTGCGGGCGGAATTCCTGTGATTAAGGCGGTTCGTGAAGGTCTTGCAGCGAATAAGATAGAGTGGATTGCCGGAATTATTAATGGCACGGGTAACTACATTCTGACCGAGATGAAAAAGCCTGGTGCTGATTTTTCCAAGGTTCTTAAAGTGGCTCAAGAATTAGGTTATGCGGAAGCGGATCCAACGTTTGATGTGGAAGGTATTGATGCCGCGCATAAACTAACGATTCTAGCTTCAATCGCATTTGGTATTGAGCTACAATTCAACAAGGTTTACACCGAAGGTATCAGTAAAGTATCTGCGGATGATATTCGTTTCGCTGATAACCTGGGGTATGAAATTAAACACCTAGGCATGGCGAGCCGTACTGAAAATGGTTATTCATTGCGCGTGCACCCGACTTTAGTGCCAAAATCAGTATTGATTGCTAATGTCAGTGGCGTTATGAATGCGGTTATGGCTTACGGTGATCATGTGGGTCCAACCATGTATTACGGTCCTGGTGCCGGTGCTGGGCCAACGGCGAGTTCAGTGGTTGCTGATATTATTGATGTTATTCGTTGGAAAGATCAACCACAAGCGGATCAAGTGCCAGCGTTAGGGTTTGCATCTGATCAATTGCAGTCCGTGCCAGTAGTTTCGATTGAAGAGATTGAAACCAGCTATTACGTCCGTTGTTTTGCACAGGATCATGCGGGTGTTTTGGCTAAAATTACAACCATATTAGCAGACTCTAATATCAGTATCGAGAATCTACATCAAGAACCATCTGCTCAAAAGTCGAGTGATGCAACGCTGGTACTGATTACCAATAAGGTCAAAGAGTCGAAGATGAATTCAGCTTTATTAACCCTGTCTCAGTTACCTGAAATTGATGATGAGATTATGCGAATTCGTATTGAAACGTTGGGTTAGGGTTAGGTTTAAGCTGCACTAGATTTTAAATACGCACTCAGCAAAAATCTTTTGCAAAGCAATTTGCAGAACAATAAAAGTCGGGCTTGCCCGATTTTTTTATGGTCGGATATCTATGATTGGAGAGAATAGTGACACAAGCGACTTCGATTAAAACAGGCACCACGGACAAAATTTTGCCTGCCGTTACGTTATGGGTGCCTGATTTATTAAATCCGCTTAGAATCAAAGAGGCGTTTGATGATTTAAGCGACTTAACGTTACCGGCTTTACAGACGTTATTGGCTAAAGCAGATCGCTTTGAGGCCAAATCTCAGTCGCTGGATGAACAAGCCAGTTACCTTTTTCATCAGCCTAAAGGGCTTGCAAAAGCCGCGGTGATGGCATCTGTAGATATTAACGATTATGATTCAAGCGTCTTTTGGTTACGGGTTGATCCGGTACAGATGATTGCTGATCGTGATTCGCTAGTATTGATTCCGAGTGCAGATTTAGGCATTACGGAAGTCGAGTCGAAAGCCTTGCTGGAAACCTTTAATCGACACTTTTCCCAAGATCAAGTTGTACTTGAGTACGCCTCTGCAACCGCTTGGTATCTCAGAATTAAACAACCTGTGGATATTAACACTCACTCTATTGAAGCGGTGGCATACCAACCGGTAAATGAACGCTATCCCACCGGAAATGCGGCGACTTATTGGCGTCAACTGCTCAATGAAACTCAAATGTTGTTCTATACAGATCCTGTAAATGAAATCCGACGAGAGCAAGGGTATCCCGAAATCAACAGTGTTTGGGTTTGGGGAGAGGGGCTTTTAGATCAGGCGGCTGTTGTGGTACGTGAAAATGCCATTATTTACTCTGAAGAGACCTATTTAAAGGGCTTAGCTAAGGTTACACAAGCCAAACAACTGCCTTCTCCACAAAGCTACCAGGCCTGGTCAGATAATCAAGATGGTTTCAAACATTATAATTCAGGCATCAAACAGCATTTTATTCGTTTGGATGACTTAAGCAGCTCACTAAATTCGATGCAACAAGAAGAGTGGGTTTCAGCACTGCAAACCCTAGAACAGGATTGGTTAAATCCTCTCCTACAGGCGCTTAAAAATAGAGAGATAGGCTCTCTATTACTCGATTTTGGTAATGGTTTTCGCTACCACCTTAAGCCCAATCATCTAAGACGCTTCTGGCGCCTTAATCGCAGGCTGACAAAAATTTAGGGACTGACTTATTTCAGTACGACCTTTACACCTAATTGAAAGCCAATAAATAGGAATATTTCTGTATAATTTGCAGACTATTTTGATACATAATTTTTTAACAGACAGGTTCACCATGAATTTTATTGAAACGCGCGGCAATGACGGCCAAAAACCCACTTCGATTACTTTTTCACAAGCAATCCTAAGTCCGATGTCCTCTTTTGGTGGGGTTTACTCACCTGAGAGTTTGCCGCAATTTGATACAGACTTTTTTGCGAGCCATGTGAATTCTGGTTATAAAAAACTCGCGAAAGATGTATTGGCTTTATTTGAAGTCGATATTTCAGAGTCCGTCATTGATGATGCCCTAAGTCTATACGACAATTTTGATGATCCAAGCAATCCGGTTCCGGTGGTTAAGGTTTATAACGATCTGTATGTCAGTGAGCTTTATCATGGGCCAACGCGTGCCTTTAAAGATATGGCGTTACAGCCGTTTGGTAAGGTTTTATCTGCGGTTGCGCAAGCTCGTAATGAAAAATATCTTATTCTAGCGGCCACCAGTGGAGATACTGGACCTGCGGCTTTAGAGACGTTTAAAAACCGTGATAACGTACAAGTGGTTTGTTTGTATCCTGACGGTGGAACCTCGGATGTACAACGTCTACAGATGGTCACTGAAGATGCTAAAAACTTAAAGGTGATTGGTATTCATGGTGATTTCGATGATGCACAAAGTGCGCTTAAGGATTTGTTAACGTCTAAGGCGTTTGCGAACACGTTGCAGGAAAAAAATATTTCACTGTCCGCGGCGAACTCTGTTAATTTTGGACGTATTATTTTCCAGACGATTTATCACGTCTACAGCTATTTAGAGTTGGTTCGCCAGCAAGCCATTTCAATGGGTGATCAAGTCTATCTAAACGTCCCGAGTGGAAACTTTGGTAATGCACTAGGCGGTTATTACGCTTATAAAATGGGCTTACCGGTTAAGCAGATTCATATCGCATCGAATAACAACAACGTCTTAACCAAGTTTATTACCACCGGTAAATATGACTTACGTAATGTGTCTGTTATTCCAACCACGTCACCAGCAATGGATATTTTGAAGTCTTCCAATATTGAGCGTATTTTGTTTGATCTTTTGGGTGCCGAAAGAACCAAAGAGCTGATGTTGCAATTAGATAACGATAAGTTTTATGAATTGAATGCAGAAGAGTTAACGAAAGTGCAGACGATTTTTGCGGCAGACTTTTGTACGGATGAGGAAGGCCTGGCTTATATTAAACAAGCATTTGAGGTGGGTTACTTAATGTGTCCGCACACGGCGACTTGTTTCAAAGCTTATGACACCTGCAGAACCGATAAGTCGATTAAAACCATCGCTTACTCAACAGCCGAGTGGACTAAATTCTCACCTGTGATTGCCAGCACCTTAACAGGCACAGTCGTTGAACATGACCGTGAAGCCTTAGCGATGATTGCCGAGAAAGCCAACGTACAAATCCCATTACAAATTTCTGAACTGTTCGATAAAGAGATCGCACAGAAAACGGTCATTGATAAGCAAGACATTGAGAAAGAGATTTTAAGCTTCTTAAATACTTAAACCTCTGCTTTAAATCCCCAATATAACTGAATAACAGTGCCGTTTTAAACAACCAGGCCTGGTTGTTTTGTTTCTAGCCTCTTAAAACAGCTTTGCTATTCTATTGGCTGTTTATCAAACCGTTCATCAAATACGCTGTGCCGTCACCAATCTTAGCTGTAATGACGTTCTACCATAATAGGTGTTTAAGTTAGGTTGATAGACACACTCAATCAAGTCTCCTTTGGAGAAGGGGTCTAAATCTTGATCCGATTCCTTGGCATTAAAATAAATTGCTGTAATCCGCTGATTATCATCGCTTACTAATTTGAATGAGAGATGCGTTTTGGCTTGACCCACTGCTTTGATTTCACTGATTCTAAATTGTCCTGAAAACAACGGGTTAGGCCATTCTCTGCCATAAGGTTCTAAGGCCTTTAGCTCTTCAATCAAAGCGGGTTTTAACTGCCAGCCTTGTAATGGACCATCGGTTTCAATAATCGGAGTAGGGGCTTCGTCCCCTAATTGGTTTTTAATCGCTTGTTCAAACAGTTCGGTAAACACATCAAAATTTTCAACCGGAATCATGCAGCCTGCGGCACCTGCATGGCCGCCCATCGAGACAAACAAACCTTCATGCTGTTCCGACATCCATTGAAAAGCATCCCTTAAATCAATACTCGGAATAATGCCTCGGCCACTACCGGCGATAAAGCCATCTTCCAAGTCCGTCATAGCAATGGTGGGTAAACCATATTGTTCGCCAATACGCGAAGCAATAATCCCTTGAATACCGGCATTGCCTTGCATTCGCACCGTCATGGTATATTTTTTAGGGTGATACAAAGATTCGGCGACTTGTTTGGCTTGTTGGAGCATGCCTTCTTGTTGGGCACGGCGATTGATATTATCTGAATCCAGTTGATCAAGATAGACTTGAGCTTGTTGCGCTGTCGGTGCCGTTAAAAAATGAAACGCGGTGGTGACATCGCTGACTCGACTGGCGGCATTGATGCGTGTAGCGACTTGGAAACCAAGAAATTCAGCGTCATAAGGCTGTCCCTGATTATCATTTAAAAGCCGCATCGCTTGCCAAGCAGGGGATTGAAATTGATTAATAAACTGTAAACCTGATAGAACAATAGCACGGTTATTAGGGCTTTTTAGGCTGACACTGTCGGCAACCGTTCCCAGGGCGACATTTAAGGCTAAGGCTTTTAAAGAGACACTGTCAGCCGGTAAGTGACCCGCATCGATAAGTGCCTGTCTGACTTGAGACATGACAATAAAGATGACATAACAGCCAGCAACGGTTTTATCATACTCGCAACCCGCTTGTTGGGGATTGACCGTGATGGTGGCACTTTTTGGCGGGCCTTCAAGCGGCATTTGATGGTGATCGGTTACGCAAACCTTAACGCCAGAAGCCTTTAAACGGGCAATTCTAGGCTCATCACTGGAACCTTGATCCGCGGAAATGACTAAAGCAATTGGTTTCGGAATATCTAATATACGCTCAACCACCTCGTCGGTGATACCGTAACCCGACTTGCGTTCACCTATGATATGCACCACGCGTGATTCAGCTACACCAAAATAGTTAACTAATGCCGTTTTCGCAACCCACGCAGAGGTCACACCATCGGTATCGTAATCGGTGGCTAAAACAATCACGCCATCCTCTTGAATCGCTTGTGCGATTAAGCGTGCTGCTTCTTCTGAGTTTTTTAAAGCGCGAGGATGTTGGATGTGTTTTAATTTAGGAAAAACAATTTTCTCTAAATCAGTCGTATCATCGGTTCGATTTGCAACCAACTGGGCTTGCAAATCAGATAAACCTAGAGATTTTGCCGCGTCATAAACGGTTGGATTTGCTGGGCGTTGTACTATTTTCGGTGTTTTTATCATCATGGGATTTTAACAGAATGCAGTCAGTTATATGCGTATATCTACACGGCTTTTTAAGCAGTGCCAATAGCCAGAAGGGACGTTGGCTTGTTGAGCAAGTTGCAAAAGAAAATAGGCAGATTCAGGAAACGTCGGAGCGTCTTGCAAAGACTATTTTTAAGGAAATAATTACGCCAACTTATCCCATTTCAAGTCCGGTTAAGAGTGTAGAAAAAATAGAAACTTTGTTACAAGATCTATTGGCTGAAAAAAATCATGCTATTGTCCTTATGGGGTCTTCGATGGGAGGTTATTACGCACAGTTCTTGGGACAGAAATACAGCTTACCCTATCTTATGATTAACCCCGCTTTAAATCCCAAACCGATTTTTATGGAGAATTTGGGTGCGAGTATTAATCCAAGTACCGGTGAGAAATTCGTGATTGATGAAGCCTACCTGCAAGGGATAGAAAAATTTGATTGCACGGTTTTAAATAATAAAATTCCAACGATGTTGTTATTGGATGAAGGTGATGGGGTGATTGATTTGCCTTTTGCACTCGCTCGATATCAAGGCGTGTTAGGCAGCAAATCTGTGGTGCATTCTTTTGAAGGTGGAGATCATGCCTTTCAGCATTTGGATGATGCTTGGCCGATGATTAAAGATTTTATTGAGCGTCTTTAATTTACTGAGTATAGAAGTGATTAAGCCCAGTCATCAAACAGTTGACCAATCAAGCTATCTTCCGCTTTAATGACTTTAGCTAGGCTCTGGATTTGAGTTGAAATTTGCTGATTATTAATCAAGCTCGTCTCTAAGCTGGTTGATGGCGTCTGTGAACTAACACCTTCCATTGCCTTGAGTGGAGTGGGCGTAATAATAGATTGACTGTTTTCAGCCAGCCTTTCAAATCCAGTCTGAATTCCTTGTGTTGCGATTTGAGAAGCGGAATTACTCGAAATGTCCATTAGACCTGTCCTGCTTTACTTTTGCCAATCACTTCAAAAGGGTCGTTAATATCGATGATATATTCGATAAAGACATTGCCTAATTTTGTACTGCCTTCGCGATCGACCTTAATCGTCACCTTATCATCTTGCCAAGTGTAGGCAGGGTATTTGTGACTTCCACCCCAGCCTTTTTTAACCATTGATGTAGGTTGTCCTACCTTTTGGATTAATTGCAGCGCAATATCATGGGTTTTGATTTCATTATTAGGGTGAGCACTCTCTTGAGAGTAGGGGCGGTAGAGACGTTTGACAGAGGTAACCTTACCTGAGTTGTTATAGCGAAACTGCACATAATAACTATCTTCAATATTCGACCAGGCGAAAAACTTGTCTAAATTTCGCTGTCTTACGGTGGTTTTAGCCTGTAAAAAACCACCAATATCCCAAAGGTGACTGCGCACTTTATTTAGATCCGCGGTAATGAGCTCAAGCCCTAAGAATTCAATTTGACTGATTGGTTTTACAGACGGCTGTTCGGCTTGGCTAGCCTGAATGGAAGACACCAGAAATAAGCATGTCAGGAAAATTTGATTGCCCTGTGGGATTGATAGACAAGAATTTTTCAAATGCTTTAAATAGTGACCGATTTTATGAAATAGAGTCTGTAAATTCATTTGCGTGATAGCGCCTTGATTGCGTAATAATCCTTGTAAAGACCCTAATAACGACTTTATAAGCCAAACCTTTAAAGCTCGTTAGGGGTTTAACCCGAGGGTTTCGATACTTATGTTATCGGCAGTTTTAAAAATTCTTTAATCATCTGTGCAGGAAAAAAAACTCGTAGCAACTTTGCATTTAATTTAAGGACGTTACTTCCAGGTTCTGGGGGTTGAATAACCTTGAGCTGCTGTTGCATCACTTGTTGGTTTGCATCTGATGGGTTGTCATTCAATTGCAGTCTATTTTTAATCGCATGCTCATTGATTTCAGCGGAAGATTCAATATAAATAATGAAAGAAGGGCAGTTAAGGCTTTTTGCTAGATTAAGAAAAGGCTGTTGATGCTCTTGCTTTAAAAACGTCGCATCGACAATGACATTCATTCCTTGCGATAAAATTTCTTGGCTTTGCTCTAACAGCGTTTGATAAGTTTTCTGACTCATTGAAGCGCCATAAAGCTGAGCTATTTCGGATGCCGGAACTCTATCGAGTGGGTCGATTCCATAAAGTTGTTTTCGGGTTCTATCAGAACTGATAACAATCGCGTCGACAATCTCTAGTAATGCGTTGGCGAGATGGCTTTTGCCTGAACCTGAAACACCTTGCAATAGAATAAGCTTAGGCTCTGAATTGCGTTGTGAATAATGATGAGCAAGAATGATATAGTCGGTTGTCGTCTGCATCATAAGTTTAAAATCTAGGCTCTCCGCCGGTAATTGCGCGGCCCTTAAAGCGGTTATTTTTGCACGGACTAAAGTTCGGTACACTTGATAGAAAGTCAGTAATTTCAATGCGCTGTAATCATGTGTTCGACTTAAATAGTGTGACAGAACTATTCGTTTAAGTTGTTGTTGATCTTTAAAGTCCAGATCAATCAAGAGAAAAGCCAGGTCACTGATGACATCTATCCAGCGAAAGTGCTCATTAAATTCAATACCATCAAATAGTACAGGCTGTCCATCAATGAGCGTGATATTGTCTATGTGTAGGTCGCCATGACAGGCTCTTACATAGCCATCTGATTTTCGCTGATTAATAAAGGGACGCAGCTTTTCAAACTGCTGCAAGGTCCATTCATGCAGTTCATCTAATCCCGCCTTTGAATCATCTGGCAAAGAATCATAAAGGGTTCCAAAATTGTCCAGCATGGGTTGTAAAATGGTTTCAGGCTCTCCCAATAGACTCTTCTTTTCGACTATTTCAGCCTTTATGTGAAAGTCTGAAATTTGAAAAGCCAATGCCTCAATTTGTACTGAGCTTAAGCCTTGATTTCGTAGAAGCCGTCCCAAAACCTGATTGGGATCAAACTGATTCATTTTCACCAAATAATCGATTGGAGCGGAATGCGCTTTATCTGAGTCAAGCGTCACTTGTTGGTTTTGGTCTAAATAGATTGCGAGTACATCTAGGTAAAGTTGTGGGGCATAGCGTTTATTAAGCTTGACCTCAAGATCGCAGAATTTTTTACGATTCTCCAATGTACTAAAATCTAAAAAACCAAAATTGACATTTTTCTTGAGTTTATAGGCATAAGGACCCGTTAGAAAAACAATAGAGATGTGCGTTTCTATCGTCGTAATAACGTCAACAGGATGGGGGTAACTTTGCGGTAAGCAAAGTGCATTAATGAGTTCGGCTGAGGTCAATCTAATAAAGCCTTCTACTGAGTGTAACTTGGCGTTTGCGGACTGTTTTTTTAACGGTGGGGCTTAGGAGTGGGGGCTTAAAGTAATCTTAAAAGTGCTGGGCAAGCTCTTAACAAGAAATTCAGGTGTTTATGATAGTGCGACACCTGAGTCTTCTTAAACTGAAAAAGTGCTCGATTCTGAAGTGCAGTGCAGAAATTCAGAATGATTGCTTTTAGAGCCTATAGCTTAAGCAACCCCTTGCTTTTCACGGATCTCTTGCTTGCGCTTCATTTCAACTGTAAGTGTCGCTGTAGGACGAGCTTCCATACGCGCTAATCCAATTTCATCGCCACTCATTTTGCAAAAACCGAAGTCGCCACTCTGAATGTCATTTAATGATTTGTCTATCTTAGAAATAAGCTTACGCTCACGGTCTCGGGTACGAAGTACAAGGGCGAACTCTTCTTCCTGAGAGGCGCGGTCACTAGGGTCAGCTGGTGTATCAGAGTCCTTCTGTAAGTGAGTAACGGTGCCACTGGCTTCCTCAATGAGCTGCTCTTTCCAAGTGTTTAACTTCTTTTTGAAGTGTTCAAGCATCGCAGTACCCATATACTCTTCGTCTTTAGAAGGCTTATAGGCCGGGTAGTTTTCAATAAAATCCATTTGTGTTTCCATCTTCTGTCTCCTAGTACATCTCTACGTATTCTATTATGTACACGCTCTATATTTGTTATTTTAACTCAAGTTTTAACGAATTTTGTATTTCTTGTTTTGAAAAAATTGATGATAGGGCAAGTCATTTTTAGTGCCCAGCAACCCACTTTTATAGCAGTTTTACCTATATACGACAAGCTATTTTTTTCACAAACAGGTAATTAATCCTACAATAGCGCGCGTTAAAAAAGCATTTTTGTCTTGAAATTCATCTGCATATCATGGAAAATCCTTTTCAAGTTAAATCCTCAAGAAAGTAATAATAAAAAGAGAGAATCTTATGGCGACATTACAAGCACTTTTATTTGATGTAGATGGCACATTAGCGGATACAGAACGTGATGGACACCGTCCAGCGTTCAATATGGCTTTTGAAGCGGCTGGATTAGACTGGAACTGGGATGAATCTCTATATGCTGAACTGCTTGCAGTCACCGGTGGTAAAGAGCGTATTCGTTATTACCTTGAAAAGTTCAATACTGATTTCATCAAGCCTGATGATTTTGATGGCTTTGTGAAAGGTTTGCACGAATCTAAAACAGAGTTCTATAAAGAACTTATGGCTGAAGGTAAGATTCCTTTACGTTCCGGTGTAGAGCGCCTAATTGCAGAAGCAAGAGCTGAAGGTATGCGTATGGCGGTTGTTACTACAACCACTCCTGCGAATGTCACGGCTTTATTAGTTAACACATTAGGTGCTGACTCAGAGGGTTGGTTTGAAGTGATTGCTGCGGGTGATATTGTGCCAGCTAAAAAACCAGCACCTGATATCTATATTTGGGCTTTGGAGCAAATGAACTTAACGGCGGATGATGCCATTGCTTTTGAAGATTCTTTCAATGGCTTTAAGTCTTCACAAGGTGCAAACCTTAAAACCATTATTACGATTAATGAGTACACCAAAGAAGATGACTTTACCAGTGCAGAGTTAATCTTGAACCAAATGGGTGAAGTAAGTGATCCATTTACCGTCTTAGAAGGTGATGCACAAGGACATACTTATTTGGACTTAGCGTTAGTTAAAAAGATACATGCGGCTTAATTAAGAGTTTAGCAGTCTGTATAGAAAACCCAGCTGTTTAAAATAAAAAAGCCCGTAAACTGACCTAGTCAGTTTACGGGCTTTTTTTATAGCTTATATTCGGTCTAGTTCGACTAGACCAAAGCGCTTCTTTAGAATTACTTCAATGTTAACGCTGTGTTTTCAAAGTGAATCCCATCCCAACTAAATTCCATAAAATTACGAATGTTCTGGTGGTCTTCATTTTCAGGATGTTTTAGAACATCTTCTGTGTAAAAACGGCCAAAAGCATTTAATGTCTCTTGCTTGGAAAGTCCATTCAACAAGCCGAAAGCAAATATTTTACAGGAACCATTATTGGTGTTTTCAGCATTAATCGCTTGACCATTCCTGAATTCGCTTGGTATAAAGTTGTATTCACTTTCAATTACTTGCATTACGATATTAAAGTCGACTGGTTCTTTTCTGAGTTGTTCAATGAGTTCGCTCGTTGTCTTGGTGTTGGTCATGATATCCTCTTTTTTTAGTTTGCTTAGATATGAGTTTATTTGAAAGCCAGCAATAAATTTCTGGTGTTCGTGGATTATGATTCGGATGATTATCTTGGCTTATATTCCACAAGCCTAGTCACACCAAAAGCCGCTTCCCGTGACTCTGGATAATTCAGCTTTAAGGCCGAATCAAGACTGCTTTGTAAACGTTCTGCTCTGAGTGACATCCACAGCTTATTCTGCACGCCACCTCCTACCGCGTAAATCTGTTTCAGATGGCGACAACCTAGTGCTTGCAACTTTTCATAAGCCAGTAATTCAATCTGAATAAGCCCGTGAATTAAGCCCAGAAAATAGCGTTGATGTTCAATTGAAGGTGCTTGAAAATTCATTTTTTGTGTCGGTTTTCTAGGCATTTTAGGCTGTAAATTTGAATCGGCAATAGGAAATCGCTCTCCGACCTTGGTTAGGGGGTAGTAGGCAGCTTGTTCAGCTTCGGGTAAGGTGAGCTTAGATGTTTGAATCGCACGGATTAAAGCGGTTATTTCCGCTATTAAATACTCTTTAGTTAATACCGCGCCACCAGCATTAGAAGCGCCGCCGACTAACCAGTTATTTCTCAATCGATGGCTGTAAACACCAAAGTCGCTTGAAAAAATAGGTTTGTCTGCAATGACTTTAATGGCTAATGTTGAACCCAATGAAATCACTACATCACCGACTTCATTCGCGCCAGAGGCTAAGAAACCGGCAATGCTGTCGGTGGTGCCGGCATGCAAGAAAGTTGATTCTGTAAAGCCATAACGAGCCATAACCTCGGAGCTTAAAAATCCTAATCTTTCACCTGGGCTTACAATATTTGGCAGTTTTAAGTTGCCATTTTGAAGCTGTAAAATCCTCTTAACCCAATCCGGCCAGGCCTGGTTAATGGAGTCATAGCCCAGTTTAAGGGCGTTGTTTTCATCTGTTGTATTCAGTCTGCCGCTCAGATAATGGTTGAGGTAGTCAATTTGATGGCAAATATAGATTGGCTGTTCACTTTGAACGGCAGAGCTTGTTGTGAGCTGAGTGGTTCTGCCTTTATTTTGTTTTAGTCTTTTCAGCAATAAGAGAGTCTTTGCCAAACTACTTGAAGCGCCTGTTGCGCCACTATTCGGGTTAAAACCAGGCGCCTGGTTGATCAATTTTGCTTGCTCAATCGCTTGTTGATCGTTATACATCAATGCTTCAGTTAAAGGCTCTCCCTGCTGATTACAAAGCAGTACCGTTGAAGAGGTGGCATCCAGCACCAGGTCTGTAATGCGGCTTAGGTCAAACGCCTCAGATATTTTAAAGAGCAGTTGATCCATCCCATTAATCCAGAGTTGTGGGTCTTGCGTTGAGCTTTTAGAGGATGTATTAATGACGGGCGAATCCAGCGAGACTGAGTCACTGTGTAGTAATAACTCTTTCTGTTGATTGAGCTGAGTAGGGCATGTTTTTTCAACGATACAGCCTCTAATACCAGATGTACCAACGTCAATACCCAGAACAATCATTGAGTCTAGTGCCACTTCTAAGGGTTCTTTGGGTATATTCAGTTTGCTGTCCGGGATGTTTTCAAGATTTTCTACAGACATTTGTATCATTGCTCAATAAATTTAATGTAGGGCGGTGTTGGAGCTGGGTGGAAATTCAATAGCACAATTATAGAATAATCGGTATGTTATTTCCCTAAAAACAATGCCATTTAAACATGAATTGACTGGAAATAGACTCCGCATAAAAGGTACAATCTGTTAATGTTTTTTTAACCCTTTTAGTATGAATATTAATTCAGTTTATTTAAAAATAAATGTTTAATCCATTCATGTTTCGGAGCGATTATAAATGAATGAGTTACAACAAGTTTTACTTGTATTTGCTGTCGTTGTTATTGCCGGGCTGTATTTTCTAAGTCGTAGTCGGTCAACAGGTTCTAAGAAAAAGGCAAAATCAACGGCCGAGAATAAATCAACCTATACTGATAAGCTCAACTCGAACCGTTCTAATGCGCCCGATTCTGAGACAGGGGAACAAACGGAGTCTCAACAGCAAGCGTCTAAAGCACTGAATGATTTGGGCAATGCACACATCCCCGTATCACAGCTAACCCGTGACCGTTTTACTAAAATTGATGACGTAAAAGAAACAGAGCAACAAACTGAGTTTAATCATAGTCAGGGCAGTCTTTCCTTTGGTGAAGATTTTGATCTACCCGAAACGACATCTTCCCTGAAACCGGAAGGTTCGCATGAAATGCCTTCTCAACAGGCTGCGAATGCCGAGCAAGATATGCCTATCGCAGCCCCTGCTACAACCGATATACAAGACAAAAAATCAGGCGAAATTGAATCGGATATTACCATATTAGGGACCAATGAAAGCGGAGGGAAGCACCACCGCTTAGTCGTTGAAGATCCGGGCATGAATTCTGAGGATTATCGCTATGCTGCACCGGAACATGAAAAGCCAACATTTGGCGTACCTGAAGAAGAATTAGGCAAATCCCCAGGCGTGACTTCAGGTGAAAAACAGGAATACGAAGTTTTCGTTATATTGGTAATGAGCCCAGCACAAGAGTTTTCAATGCCTCTTCTGAATCACGCCCTATTAGGCGTTGGTTTAGTTTATTCAGATCAAGGTATTTACGTAAAACAGGACAATATGGGCAGTGAGATTATTAAGGTTGCCAACCTTTTGGAACCTGGTTTTTTCCCTAAAGAAGATCATGAAAATTATGCCACACCTGGTGTTGCTATGATTCTTGAACTGCCTTCAACTGTCCGCGCGCCTGCGGCGATGCATGATTTGATAATGATGGCACGCAAGGTCTCTCAACGCTTAGAGGGCAGACTTTACAATATGGAACGCCATCTTATGAAAGAATCAGATTTACAGTCTATGCGAGATGCTGCCGTAGACTATGAGTCTGAACCACTTTAATGGTTCAGATATAAAGCAATGCTTCTTGGCTTATCTAAACTTTAGCTTTTTAGAAGTCCATTTTATCCCTTACGTCCTCTCCGCAAAAGTTACAAAAAGCCCTTAAATGATGTCGATTGAATCCATTCGTAACACCCTACAAGACCTGAAGAAAACATTGGCAAAGCATAACTATGCCTATTATGTTTTAGATACCCCTGAAATCAGCGATGCGCAATATGATCTGCTGTATCAACAATTGCTGCAAATAGAGAAGGCGCATCCTGAACTCATTACCGGAGACTCTCCTTCACAGCGGGTTGGCGATCAACCTTTAGGCCACTTTCAATCGGTCAAACACGCAGTACCGATGTTTTCGCTTGAAAATGCATTCAATCAAGATAATTTGGTGGATTTTGAACGTAAAATTAAGGATAAACTTACTACCGATACGGTTTCAGAAAATCCCTCAATAGCCTATGCAGCAGAACCGAAAATGGATGGTTTGGCAATCAATATCCGTTATGAATCCGGTAAATTGGTACAAGCTACAACGCGTGGCGATGGCTCCGTTGGAGAAGATGTCACACATAATATACGTACCATTCGTTCGGTACCTTTAGAGCTACTAGGAGAGGGGTGGCCTACAGTCTTAGAGGTTCGTGGTGAAATCTTTATGTCTAAAACTGTGTTTAATCAACTTAATGAAATCAGTCTTCAAAAAGGTGAGAAACCGTTTGCGAATCCACGTAATGCAGCCGCCGGCACGCTCCGTCAACTGGACCCGAAAATTGCTTCGCAAAGGCAATTAAGTTTATATCTGTATGGTTGGGGTGAAATCAGTGAGGATTGGTCTTTACCTGCTTTGTATCATCAAGCCATTGAGCAATTTAAAACTTGGGGATTGCCAACCAACCCAGATGCTAAAGTGGTCTATGGTGTAAGCGGAATGGCCGATTATTATGAACAGTTGCAAGCGCAACGTGAGGTGTTACCTTACGAAATTGATGGCATTGTTTATAAGCTTGATATTTTGGCGCACCACAGCAAACTGGGCTTTACCGCTAAAGCACCACGCTGGGCAATTGCCAGAAAGTTTCCTGCCCAAGAGGTTTGGACAGAACTGCTCGACATCGAAATCCAAGTCGGGCGCACCGGCGCTTTAACCCCCGTGGCACGTTTACAACCCGTCAGTGTTGGTGGGGTGATAGTTTCCAACGCAACGCTACATAATTTGGATGAAATTGGACGCAAAGACGTCCGTATTGGCGATACGGTTGTTGTACGTCGCGCTGGTGATGTGATTCCCGAAGTGGTCGGGCCTGTCCTGAGTAAACGTACAGAAACGGTTCGTCAATTCAACATGCCAACCCACTGTCCTGAGTGTGATTCAGCCGTTATTAAAGAACATGATAAAGCCGTGTACCGTTGTACCGGAGGTCTGTTTTGTCCTGCGCAACGCAAACGTGCTTTACAGCATTTTGTCTCTCGTAAAGCGTTTGATATACAAGGGTTGGGTGATAAACTGATCAATCAGCTGACTGATTTGAATATGGTTCGCCATCCCGATGATCTTTTTTCACTGACCATTGAACGCTTATTAGGGCTTGATAGAATGGCTGAAAAGTCGGCTGATAAGGTGGTTAGCGCGATTCAATCATCCAAAGAGACCACTTTAGCACGCTTTATTTATGCCCTAGGCATTCCGGAAGTTGGTGAAGTAACTGCCAAACACCTTGCTAATCACTTTAGAACCCTGGACAATATCCAGTCAGCAGAGAAAATTGCTTTACTTGAAGTCGCGGATGTTGGCGAAATTGTCGCCGAGAATATAGTCACCTTTTTCCAGCAGCCACATAACCAGGAAGTCCTCAACGGTTTATTAGCGGCTGGAATACATTGGCCAACACCGCAAGCGCCATTAATGGTGCTTGATTCTCCTTTTGCGGGCAAAGTTGTGGTGTTGACGGGCAGCTTAACGCAGATATCAAGAGAAGATGCCAAGCAGATTCTTGAAGGGCTCGGTGCTAAGGTGACAGGCAGCGTGTCTGCAAAAACAGATTATGTCATTGCCGGCGAGAAGGCTGGTTCAAAACTTACAAAAGCCGAATCTTTAGGGATTGCGGTATTATCAGAACAAGAATGGATTGAAATGTCGGGAGTGACAAATGGTTAGACCTCGTAATGTAAATAGAGTCAAAAAAGAGCATGAAGTCCGTGATTGGGAGCAAGAAGAGTTTGAAAGCCGAACCCAAATAAAAAATGCCGCGCAAGCGGTGACTGATTTGGGTGATCGAGTTGCGGCGATGACCGATAATGAAATCAATAAATTAAATTTTCCAGAAAAATTCACTGAAGCTATTTTTCTGTATAAATCGATGGATCACGGCCCGGCCTTAAAGCGCCAAAAGCTTTTTATTGGTAAAATGCTTCGTCAAGATGAACCTTTACTGATTGAAATTAAGGCGAAGTTGGCTGTGGCAGAAGGCAAAATCAAACAACAGAACGCACACTTCCATAAGTTAGAGCAGTGGCGTGACCGTATGATTGAAGGTGGAGATGATGTCTTAAGTGAATTTATGACACATTACAGCAATGCTGATAGACAGCAATTACGCCAATGGATTCGTAATGCTCAGAAGGAATTGGCGCAGGATAAACCTGCTAAATCAGCCAAAGATTTATTCAAGTATTTAAAGGGCTTAGAGTGGTAAGTTAGTACCTTTAAACAGCTTTAACGGATCTTGAATAGATTTTAATAGAGTCTATCTTAAGAATGACCAGGCCTGGTCATTCTTCATTTAAATGGTTTTTCGAGCTTTAAATCGCCACTCAAATAATACCAATCCTAAGATAACAATCCCTGTCCCAAACCAAAGCGTTAAACTGAGTTCTTCATTGTTTAAATAGTGCCCAATCAAAAGCGCAAATACCGGTGTAATCACTGGAATCAAAGCGACTTTCATCGCGTCTACATGACGTATTAAATAGAAATACAGTAAAAATCCAATCACCGAACCTACCGTCGCCGCATAGACAATGGCAAGACTTTCTCGTGCTTGCAGTTCAGGCCAGTGAAACAATGCCGTCGGTTCAATAATCAGATGGCCAATGACCGTCACCCATAAAGCACCAATTACGACATGTAAAGACGGTAAGCTTGTGCCACAGCGTTTTACTAGCACCGAGCCTAATGAGTGTAGTACCACTGAAGTTAAAGCCACTAGGGTCGCGATGATTTGTAGGCCGGCCAACTTAGATTCTAAATTGGGGACAAAAATAATCCATAATCCAAACAGGCTTAACCCTATGGCGGTAATTTTACGGGGCGTTAACCTTTTGTCAGGCAGTAAATAATGGGCAATAATGCCTGTCATGACAGGCGTCATGGCAAAAACAATCGCAATCCAGCCAGAAGGTAGATATTGCGCTGACCAGTACATTAAGGTCATACCACCAAAAATAGGTAAAGCGGCCATCGCATAAACTTTTAAGGCCTGAAAATCCAATCTAAAAGAAACTTGTTTGGATTTTCGCCACCACAGCAAGGGCAGAATAATCAAAGCACCCAAGAAAGTACGGGCAGCCACACCAAAAAACCAATCAGTTTCACCACTCCAGACAATCGCCAAAGGGGTTGTTGTCCAGATAAGGACGACAAAAATATAAGCAAAAATAATGGCCATGCAATTCCTGGGAAAAGGGAGGTAAGTGGGGAGTTAAAACGATGGGTTTGAATTGTTTTGGAACTACAGTAGAGCTAGAGGTTAAGTTTACAAGCTATTGTAACTATTGCGTTTTAAATAAACCTTGCTGCTTATCTTTGGTAACCTGTCCTGCATCAAAAAGTTGGCCATTCATGCATATATAAACCCCGGCAGGTGCGAGTTGTGCTCCCATAAGAGCAGCCCCTAGATTAAAACTCGCATCAGAGTGTTGCAGCATAAAGGGGCGCATTGCGCCAGTCAATACGATGGTCTTTCGAGCTAAACTTTCATCGGTAAAATAGGTTAATAACATTAACGCCGTTTCCACCATGGTATCTGTACCGTGGGTGATGACAATTTTTAAGGATTTTGAATCTGAACAGGCCTGGTTAATCAGCTCTCTATCTTGCTCTGTCATCTCTAAACTGTCTTTTTGCATCAAGACTTGCGTATTAATCTCTAGAGTGCTGTTAGCCTCTTTTAGAAGCTGTGGTAGGTGTGTTGCAGGAAAAACAAGATTACCCGTGGTCTCTTGATATTGCTTATCAATGGTGCCGCCGGTAATGAAGAGTTGAAGTGGTTGACTGGTTAACATTGTGTGTTTAAAGTCCGGATGGTTATCGAAGATTACAAACGCTTGCTCAAAAGCCTTATCTCTTTTAAGGCTGTCTTAATATACCTGTGACAATACCGAGGATTTCAATATCTTCATTTTTTAGAATAATGGGTGGCATATCGGAATTTGCAGGTTGCAGACGGACGCCCGTTTTTTCAATATAAAGCTTTTTCATCGTCACTTCTTCATTATTAATCCGTACTACCACAGACTCGCCATTTTCAGCGGAATTGCGACGTTCAATAATAACGATATCGCCATCTTCAATATTCTCTTCAATCATCGAGTTACCTTTAACGCGTAAAGCAAAGGTCTCCTTTTTGACCATACAAGAGGGAACTGAAATCGTGTCATAATCCATCTCAATCTGGATCGGTTCACCCGCTGAAGTCCAACCCAATAAAGGTATTTCTATAAACTCAGCATTAATCATTTCTAACGGGTAAGCAGTTTGAAGCTGCACTTTTTGATTACGTTTCGGGATTAAATAAGCAACATTAGACATAATTTAGACCTTATTGAGAGACTCGGAAGGATTAAAAGAGCGTGATTGTTTTATACATTATCAGAAACGGGTAAGACTTGCTTAAAAGGCTTTACTTCAACTCTTTCATAAACGCCAGCTGCTATGTACGGATCTGCCGCTGCCCACTCTTCAGCACACTTAAGAGATTTAAACTTAGCAACAATCAAACTACCGCTAAAGCCTGCTTCACCAGGTTCATTACTATCAACTGCTGGATTTGGCCCTGCTAGAATCAGACGATGGCCTTCGTTAAGTTCTTTTAAACGCGCGACATGAGCAGGGCGCGCCTGTGCTCTTAAAGGTAGGCTGTTAGGTACATCATAGGCAAAAATCGAATATAACATTTTTAAATTTCCTTGAATTTATAAAAACAAAGTACTTTAGTCTCTAAAGATTTTTAGACTCTTTGGTGTCCGTACTGTCGGTTTGTTGTACTTTGATGTTATCAACAATATCCATATCATTGCCGTCTAAAAGTAATTCGCCTTCAGCTTCAGAGTCGGACTCTTGCATATACTTATTGATATAAAGTCCCTGAATAATGATAAAGACCAAAGTCATCCCCATTAGACCAAACAGCTTGAAGTTCACCCAAGTATCCGTGTCGTAATTAAAGGCAACGTATAGATTGGTTGCACCGGAAAGAATAAAGAAGGCAATCCATAACCAGCTCAAGCGTTCCCAAACCAATTCTGGCAGTTGAATCATCTGATCCATCATACGTTGAATAATCGGCTTCTGACCAATGTAGTGACTGCCTAGAAAGACTAATGCAAAGCCCCAATTGACGATTGTTGGCTTCCACTTAATAAAATCTTCATCTTGTAAGTAAAGCGTCAGGCCACCCAAGACTAAAATCAGAACTAAGGTAATGACGTGCATCTTCTCAATACGCTTATGTTTCATATAAAAATAGAGTACTTGAGCAACAGAGGCAACAATGATGACGACCGTTGCGGTGTAAATATCATACATTTTGTAGGCGATAAAGAAGAGAACGACGGGGAATAGATCAAATAGTAATTTCATTAGGATTCTTATAGTTGGTGTTTTATGTTAATTTACACGATTCTATATGGGTTTACACTCGATTAAAAGTAATGGATAAATAAATAATAGATGAAAATAGATTTCCACTGCCATACCACGGCCTCAGATGGTGCACTAAGCCCTTCAGAAATCATTGATTTAGCGGTGCAATATAATGTTGAGTGTCTTTCAATCACGGATCATGATACGACTGCCGGTTATGAGTCTGCATTAGAGTATGCTGAACAACAAGGCGTGCAATTAATTGCAGGGGTAGAGGCTTCGTGCAGTTGGCGAGGACATACCATTCACATTGTGGGTTTGGATTTTGATGTTCAGCATAAGGCGTTCCAAGCAGGTCTTGCAGGGATTCGTGCTATGCGTTGGGAGAGAGCCACTCAAATGATCGACAAACTCAATCAACGGCATAACTTTAATGTAAATAATCTAGGTGACAAAATTCGCCAACGAGTCGGTCCGGGTATTGTCGGTAGAGGGCATTTTGCGCAGTTATTTATTGAGGAGGGCTTGGTGAGCAATGCGCCACAAGCCTTTGATAAATACCTTAAAAGAGGGCGTATTGGCTACGTTAAAAGTGAGTGGCCAGCACTTGAGACGGTTGTGGGTTGGATAACCGCAGCGGGTGGGGTCGCCATCATAGCGCACCCAAAAGTCTATAAATTTACCAGTCGAAAACTCAATATGCTGATTGCTGATTTTAAGTCTGCTGGCGGTCAAGGGATTGAAGTGGTCAATCAACCAAGAGCTTCGTCAGAAATTATTGGCATGGCGGATAGAGCCAATGCACATGGTTTATATGCCTCTCTAGGTTCGGATTTTCATCGTCCAGAACACACTTGGCGTGGCTTAGGCTGGTTAGCCCCACTGCCTGAGAAAGTAAATCCTATTTGGGAGTTATTTAAAACCCCAATTAAAGGCCTTGAAAGCAAAATTTAAGCGCCCCATTAATACTGACTATAATCATCTCGATAAGCGCTTGTAAACTCTGGAATTACTTCCAGTAAACCAGGTATAATTCCCGAATGTTAGAAATTGCGATATAAACCTAGATTTATAAGGCTATCCACTTATAAAAGTGGCTTATTCTTTAGGTTTTGAATCGTAGGTTTGAAATCGTTTTTTGTATCAATTATTGTCAGTTCAATACAGTTAAGGTATTTAGGAAAATCCGTGCCAAAAATTTTACCCAAAAGTTGTTTTTACATTAGCGTGCATGAAGAAAATCCACAAAGTCGTTTATTAAAACAAGTGGTGGATATTCTGAATCAAGGCGGTGTCATCGCATACCCGACCGAGTCGGGTTATGCTTTAGGCTGCTTGCTGGACAGCAAAAAGGGTGCGGATGTGATTCGTGAAATTCGCCGCTTAGATGATCAACATGAATTAACCTTAATGTGTCGTGATTTAAGCAACTTATCGGAGTACGCGAAGGTTGGCAATGCCCAGTTTCGATATCTTAAAAGTCATCTACCAGGTCCGTATACTATTATTTTGCCCGCCAGTAAAGAAGTTCCTAAGCGCTTGCAAACGCCAAAACGTAAAACCATCGGGCTGCGTGTCACTCCAAATACAGTCACTAATGCGCTATTGGCCTATTTTGATAAACCCCTAATTACGGCCTCCCTGATTTTACCAGGCGAAGAGCACCCAATGACGGATGGTTGGTCTATTCAGGAAGAGCTAGGGCATACCTTAGACGCCGTTTTAGATGGCGGTTACAGTGGTTTTGAACCGACAACAGTCATTGACTTTACCGAAGACGAGCCTGTCTTGTTGCGCCAAGGACAGGGAGAGTTTTTAACGTGATGGGATTTGATGAACTCACTTTAATCCAAAAAATTGCGGTTTGGGCAATGCCGGTTATTTTTGCGATTACCTTGCATGAAGTCGCACACGGCTGGGCGGCCTCCAAATTTGGTGACCAAACGGCACGTATGTTGGGTCGGTTAACATTAAACCCGATTAAACACATTGACCCAATTGGTACCATTGTTGTACCCGTCGCTCTGCTGATGCTTGGTGGATTTGTCTTTGGTTGGGCTAAAGCCGTGCCGGTCGACACTCGTAACTTTAAAAACCCAAGCCGTGATATGGCATGGGTTGCCGTTGCTGGACCTGCCGCCAACTTAATCATGGCGATTGCCTGGGCCGTGATTGCTAAAATTGGGTTTATGCTTCAAGTCAGCACGCCTGACGTGGGGCAGTTTATGGTGTATACCGGTATTGCTGGCGTCAGCATCAACCTTATTCTATTGGTCTTGAACCTTCTGCCAATCCCGCCGTTGGATGGCAGTCGTGTTGTATCGGCTTTCTTACCTAAAAAACTGGCATGGCAATACAACCGTTTCGAATCTTTTGGTTTTATTATCCTTGTTGGCCTGATGGTAACGGGGATGTTAAGTCCGTTACTGATTGGCCCTTATACTTTTTTTAAAACGGCTATCTTTTCGTTAGTCGGCATTTAACAATTCATTAATCACGATGTGACATCGTCACCCAAAATAAAAGAGAAACACATGACAACCTCTGAGCAAACTGAAAAGCGCACAGCAAAATCAACACCACTGCCAGGTGAAAAACTCCAGAAAATCTTAGCACGAGCAGGCTTCGGTTCAAGACGTTCGGTAGAGCCTTTGATTGAAGAAGGTTCGGTCAAAGTAAATGGGCGTGTCGCTAAGTTAGGCGATAGAGCGGATGCTGCGAATGATCGTATTCAGGTTAAGGATCAATTAATAAAAGAGTCGCGCTTGGAAAAACAGCCTACTCAAGTCATTCTCTATAATAAGCCAGAAGGGCGTGTTTGTAGTCGTGAAGATGATAAAGGCAGAGAGACCATCTATACACAACTACCACGTATATTTAATGGTCGTTGGATTAGTATTGGGCGTTTGGATTTGAATACCAGTGGTCTGTTAATTCTGACCAATAATGGAGAGTTGGCCAACCGCATGATGCATCCATCCTACGAGATGGAACGTGAATATACGGTACGTGTCTTCGGTGATGTAACAGAAGCGACTATTAAGTTAATGATGAAAGGGGTTGAATTAGAACCAGGTTTAATCGCCAAATTCACCCATATTCACAGGATGCAAGCTCAGGAAGAAGGCCAGAACAACTGGTTTCGTGTAACCTTAAAACAAGGTCGATACCGTGAAGTTCGCCGTTTATGGGAATCTCAAGGTCACCCCGTGAGTCGTCTGCATCGTGTTCGTTACGGCAGTTTCACGATTCCTAAAAGCCTACGTAAAGGCAAGACAGAAGAGTTGAGTTGGAAGCAGGTGAATCAACTTTTAAAATCGGTTGATATTCCTGAAGAAGCGCGCCCAGATATGCGTAATCAAGGCAGTGTGCGCACGACCGTCAGACAAGCCGCCGCTACCAATAAACAGTTGAGCCGCAAGCAAAAAACGATTCACGACCTCAGTGATGGTACTTTTAAAAGAAGACGTTAACTCTATTTTTTAAAGTCGAATTTAGTATTCAACATGGCTTAAGACAAAGCCTTTTTGAGTGCTAAAGTACTTCAAAATCGGATTTAATTGGGTTTGAGCAGGCCTGGTCACATTTAAAAACTGAGTGTTTTCGATGAGTTTTTAATAAGCTATCAATAAAATGGATCGATAATCTCTATCGATTTAACAAAGACAATTTCACACGCGCCATGCCCCGTATCTGAGCGACTGGTCGAGGTCTTCCATTTCCAGCTGCTGCCACTTTTAACGTCCACTAATATTCCAGAAATGGACACTAAGTCGCCGTTACGGACTCTTTTCAAATCTTCTGCAATGCTTTCCGTTTCAGGAATCATATGCATATTACCGCTATTAAGTATGATTTCATCTTTGCTAATAGGCAGGTCATCCGTTTGCCATTTATACCAACGGTCTTCTTGCCAAATATCAATTTGTTCTAAGATACTTTCATCCGACATGGGCCCCCATCCTAATGCAAAGTCAAGAGGGGAAAGCCTGGCTTCATAATCAAAGTAGTAACGTTCAGCAGAGATGACTTTCGCGGTAATATCGAAACTGGCTCTGGGGGTCAGTGTATAACCATCAACTCTAAAAGGTCTAAGTGAAGTAGTCTCTTGAGAAGGTAAGCCACCTGCAAAAACACCTGCACCTAGTTTAGGGGCATCAGGAATGTAATAGAAGTGTCGCCAAGCAATCAGCAAGACAATAAGCAGTACGATTCTTTTCATTATATTGAGTCTATCATTAAACGCGTTGTTTTTAATGATAATAAAGCGCTTAATCGACATTTTAATGGCTTTTTAAAGCGCATATGTAGTTTATAGAGTATTAATAATGCGGAGGCGGGGTTTCATCTTCAGGTCTTTTGATGCCGCTTTGTCCGGCTTCTGCTCTTAACGCCTTTAGATAATCTGATAACAGTGTCATTTTATTTTGAAGACTTTGAATCTCCAAATGTTGCTGCACAATGGTTTTTTCCATCGCTTCTATACTGTCTTCTTGAAAAGTCTGATTTATTTCAAGTGTCTGAACCTGCTCGCTGAGTGCCTGTAGCCTGCCTTGAGTGCTAGATTCCGTAATTGTCTTATTTGAATTCATTTTAGGTCAACCATTTAATGTCGTTTATAGGCTTGCTTGCTGTTTCAATAAGTGTGACTCGATCCGCTAGCGCGGGCGTTAAATGCACAGCGCAGCTTCTTAACTCATCTCTTCTAAAGTAATGACATTGCCAAGGCGTATTCTCCGGGCTTCGCTTCAGGCGTTGTTGAAGTTGTGATTGATTACTGATTTTGACACCATTAATAGAAATTAACTCATCACCGGCTGACAAGCCTGCTTTATGCGCGGGTCTATCATTCCAAACATGGGTGATTTTCACGGTTTGTTGAAGGGTATCTGCTATATTTGCTCCGAATTGCAAATTAACAGAAGCATCTTCAGAGCCGATTACCCCCCCTAGGTCGCTTAAAGCTGTCGGCTGACGTAAATTGAACTCAATGCCAACGTCTTTAAACAAAGCCTCAAATGGCAGGTCTTCTGTGCCGTTCAAATAACGGTTGAAGAACTCTGTTAAATCTATTCCAGAAACCTCTGAACAAAGCGCTTCAATCTGACCTTCTTGCAAACCAATTCCGGTTTTACCAAAGTATTGCCATAAATGCAGTAGAACGTCATCCAGTGATTTCTGTCCTTGGGTCTGCTGACGAATGGTTAAGTCGAGACCCAAAGCAATCAGGCTACCTTTGGTGTAGTAACTAATAATCGCATTGGGGGCATTCTCATCCTGCTGATAGAATTTTGTCCAAGTTAGTAAACTAGATTCCGACACTGATTGCTGAAAACGACCGGGCATGCGATAGACACGCGTCATCTGTTTGGCTAACAAATTTAGGTAGGTTTCACTGTCGACCAGGCCTGCTCGTTTTAAAATCAAACCATCATAATAAGAGGTTATGCCTTCAAACCACCAAAGCTGATTGGTATACACAGGTTCTTTTAAATCGGCACTCTGGTAGATTTCGGGCTGAATACGTTTGACGTTCCAAGTATGGAAATACTCATGGCTGCACAGCTCTAAAAACTGTAAATAACCATCGCTGGCTTTTTCCATGCCTATATAAGGTAGGTCATCACGACTGCACATTAACGCGGTAGAGTTACTATGTTCCAGCCCACCATAATCACTGCCAGTTACCATGACTTGAAAGAGGTAGTTTTGCATCGGAGCCGGTTCTCCGAACAACTTTATTTCATACTCACAAATCTTAATAAGATCTGTTTTCAGCCGTTCAGCGTCCAATTCAAACAGTCCCGTTAAGACCACTTTATGTGGCACGCCACAGGCTTCAAACTCTATTTCAGTGTAGGTGCCGAGTTCAAAAGGGTGGTCTATTAGACTATTATAATCTGTAGCTTGATAGCTTCCGAAGCCGTGTTTATCAATGTGTGTCGCTTCAAGACCCGTGGCAACTTTCCAGCCGTTTTCCTTGGTGAAATCAGTCGTAAGAAGTTCCAGACGACAGGCTTTATCACGTTGACCATCGACCGCTAAAAAGACAGATGTGCCATTAAAAAACGCATGACTTTCATCAAAATGCGCTCCCCGCACAGATAGGTCCCAAGCATACACCTGATAACGTAAGGTTACTGGCTGACCATTACCCGCAAACTGCCATGTCGATTTATCAATCAACGACAGTTCGATGGATTCATTTTTGTCATTCGTAGCTTTTAAGTCAATGAGGTGTTTTGAGAAATCACGAATCAAATAACTTCCGGGAATCCAGTTGGGTAAGCTGACTTGCTGATAAGGCTGAATAGGCGCTTCAATCGTCAAAGTGACTTCAAATAAGTGTCCCTTTGGATCTTTGGGCTTAATGCTGTAATGATGGGCGATTTCGGGCTTAGTTCGTTTTGTAGTCACTTGGCTTATCTTTATAAGGTTATTTCAATATTTGAATTATAGAGTCTTTTGGATTCTAAGCGATAAAAGTTTGCTCGGGCTAAGTGCTTAAAATGACACCTAACCCTTTTAGATATAAAGGGTTAGGAAGTTTAATGTCATGATTCAATAGGCGTTAGGCAGGGCTTAGATAGAGCTTATCTGAGAAGAATAGCTCTGACTACTTTTCTGACACAGGGGTTGATGTTACGTCGCTGGTCGCGGGTGGTGCTGGGTGGGCAACGCAGAGTTGTTTGTTCTTAATTGCTATTAGAGTTTTAATCGTAAGGTGCAATACTAAGGCTGAGACGAGCAATAGAAAGAAACTGGCGAGAATGGCGAACAACATAAAATGTAAATGTTGATACATAATGAAACTCGCCACCGTAATAGCACCTAATGGAAAGGTGTAAGCCCACCATGACAAGGCAAAAGGAACGCGTATAAAACGAGTCGCTTGACTGAGTAAGAGAATCGTTAAAAACAGCGCAATATAGTATAAAACACGTGCAAAATCATCAACACCTTGGTGACCTGTTAGCGTCATGTAGGAGATAAAGCCGACTGCAGGAGGCGCAATCAAAATAAACAGAGTAGGCTCAAGCATCTTCACCAGTGGAGGATGAAAGAACAAGCGATACATGACGATACTGTTTAAAATCAACCAGAAAATTAGACCTATGCTAAAGAAGAACCAGCCTAGCTCAATATGAGAAAAATCTGGGGCGCCTAAAGGGATAAGAATATTGCCAACCACAGGAATAAACCAAGCAGGGTTCATGTGAGTGATTTGCCATTTTTCGTGATGAATCCAGTTGTTCATTATATAGAGTAATAAGCCAAACTGGATAATCGCGCCCAAGTGCCATAATAGACTCGCCATTTCAGGCATGGATGTTTTATAAAGCAGGCTGAGTAATACCAGGCTGATGCTAAAGGTTGGGAAAAAGTGTAAGGCGATTGGGTGGTTTAGATCTTGACGAACGGCTGCTGGATATTTAAAGGCTTTAGTTAAGTAGGTCAGGGTAATCAGTATGAAAAACAGCGTCGTTAACAAGGTTAAAACCTGATAAAACAGAGGGCTAAGACCTAGAAGCTCATGTGCTTTGATAAAGCCCAGAGTCAGGCCGCTAAATCCCATAATAGCGCCAAATAGGCTAATGGGAAAGTAGGAGAGTCTTGCCGATAGAGTATTGTCCATACGTAACCTTTTTCTGAGTTGTTTTATCTAAGTGAGACCTTTGCACGAGTGGCTGCACAAATAAAAATGGTTAAAAATCACCTAAATTTCGTTCTAAAACTTGCCAATAGCCAGCTATTACCTACATTTTACGCCTTATTTAGACAATTTTGACCTCATTTTTCTCTCGCGCCCCACTCGTGCAAAGGTCTCTAAGTTAGTTTCTTTAAGTTGGCTTTAAAAGCTTGAATTCAAGAATTCACACTTGAACAGATTAAGTCTTAGTCTGTAAGTTGTACAGGGGCTTTCAGTAATAAATTCATAAAATCGGCTTAAAACTCTCATTTTTGCTTAAAAGCTTTTTATAATGAATTAACTTACTTATTGAATCTCTGTTTCTATGCGCCTTCATTATATGCCCTCCATTCTTTATTTTGGTATGCCAATGGGTCTTATTGGTGCTGGATTAAATGCTCAACATCTGTCTGAACTACTGGATTTACATAATGATATCGCCTCTTGGCTGTTATTTTATGGCTGGTTGAGTTTGGCGATTGTTGGCGGACACTATATAAAGAATTTACTGGGTGGTCAGCGCAAAAACCTACAGCAAGAGTGGCAACATCCCTTTACGCGTAGCTTCTTTCCAGCGATTACCTTAACGTTACTGCTGCTTATCCTAAGTTTACAACCTTACTTCCAGCGTTTGGAAATTGACCAGGCCTGGTTAACGTCTGTTTATTTTGTCATTGTTGGCTTGCATTTCTTGCTTAATATTCAGCTGGTTAATAGCTGGCTGTTTCGAGAGGATTTGCAGATCACACATCATAAGCCGACCTGGTTTATTCTGTTATCTGGAAATTTCATGGTGGTTATTGCAGGTGTGCAATTGGTTGATTTACAGGCTTTACCTGGCTGGTATGAACTCTTATGGTTATTTTTCTCCATGGGATTATTACTCTGGTTGACCTTTACTGTTTCGCTATTTTACCGCCTGTTTTTTGAAAGTCCGCTGCAACAGAATATGCGTCCCAGCCTATTTATTTTTTTAGCGCCACCTTCATTGGCCGTCATTGCATCGCTGATGTTAACAGAAGACAGTATCGCGATCAGTGGCGTAACCAGTCTTGCCATCTCTGAGAGTCTTAGTCCATTAATCTGGATTTTGTATAGTTTTGCCACGTTAATGTTGTCACTGTGGATTACGTTAGGACGTTTCTTTTATCAATGCGGACTGTCGATGGCGGGGTGGGCGTATGTTTATCCTTTGGCCGCTTATGGGTTAGCGACGCAGTATATGGCCATGCAGTTAAACAGTTCATTGTTAACCGTTGCCAGTGTTTTCATTTTTATAATGACTCTCATTTTGGCGAGCCTTTTATCAACCTGGCTCGTCAAGCAAGCTTTCAATAAAGTGATTGATTAATCCATCTTATTCATCACTATTTTTCAACTAAACAACCACTTCACAGTTTATAATACGGCCTTTATCCTACTTATTAATTGAATGGTGTTCCCTGTGATTCGTACTCGTTTTGCCCCTAGCCCAACTGGCTATCTACATATTGGTGGTGTTAGAACCGCGCTTTATTCTTGGTTATATGCCAAAAAACTAGGCGGAGAGTTCACATTACGTATTGAAGACACCGATTTAGAACGCTCTACAGAAGAGTCTGTCAATGCCATTCTAGAGGGCATGAGCTGGTTGGGTTTAGATTACGACCAAGGGCCTATTTATCAGACACATCGTTTTGAACGCTATAAAGAAGTCATCCAAGATCTATTCAAAAAGAACTTAGCCTATTACTGCTACGCCACACCAGAAGAGCTAGATGTAATGCGTGAAGCTCAAAAGGCTGCAGGTGAAAAGCCACGTTATGATGGTCGCTACCGTGATTTCACAGGTGAACCACCAGCAGGCATTGATCCGGTCATCCGTTTTAAAAATCCGCTGGATGGTGTTGTGGTCATTGATGATTTGGTAAAAGGCGAAGTCACGGTTGCCAATAAAGAGTTAGACGATTTGGTCATCTCCCGTTCTGATGGCACGCCAACCTATAACCTTACTGTCGTTGTTGATGACTGGGACATGGGCATGACCCAAGTTATTCGTGGAGACGATCACCTAAACAACACGCCGCGCCAAATCAATCTTTATAAAGCGATTGGTGCAGAAGTCCCTAAATTTGCACATATCCCAATGGTATTGGGTGAAGATGGCAGCCGTTTGTCTAAACGCCATGGCGCCGTCAGCGTATTACAGTATAAAGAAGAAGGTTTCTTACCTGAAGCGCTATTGAACTATCTAGTACGTTTAGGCTGGTCACATGGCGACCAAGAGATTTTCACGATGGATGAAATGGTTGAGTATTTTGATTTGAATAACGTCAATAGCTCGCCGTCTACCTTTGACCACACCAAACTAACATGGGTTAACGAACAGCATATTAAAGTGGCTAGCCCAGAACACCTTGCACGCTATGTTGCTCCATTTGTCGCACAACAGGGCTGTGATTTATCGCAAGGTCCCGAGTTGGTTGACGTTGCCAACTTGTTAAGAGATCGTGCTAAAACGCTTATAGAGATGGCTGAAGGTTCTGTCTATTTCTATCAAGACTTTGAAGTATTTGAACCGGGTGCGGCTAAAAAGCATCTTCGCCCTGTGGCTGAAGACGCTCTGAGAATGCTATTGGAAAGACTTGAGAGCCTAGCGGATTGGAAAGCAGAAGCAATTCACGCCGAAATCAATGCAACGGCAGAGACTCTTGAACTTGGAATGGGTAAAGTAGGCATGCCATTAAGAGTTGCCGTTACAGGTGGCGGCCAATCGCCAGCAATCGATGCGACCGCAGAGTTAATTGGTAAGCCGCGTTGTATTGCGCGTATTAATATGGCGTTAGAGTTTATTGAAGCCAGAAAGTCTGCTAAATAGAATCACTATCGACTTGTTAGAGGCCACGATTTAAAAAAACTGTGCGGAAAGGGGAGTCCTATCGTTTGATTGGACTCTTTTTTTTGCATTTTTTTTGTTAAAGGCAAGTAACAAGGCAGGTTTTTTCGCATTAATAAAGGGATTAATGAGAGTGCCTAAACCAAAAATCAATCGCTTAGCAATGTTTAAAGAAATTTTACAAAAAAGTCACTTCTTTTTGCAAATTAAGGCTTGACGATAAGTGCCAACTCTATATAATACGCCACATCAGCTCGAGGGGCTATAGCTCAGCTGGGAGAGCGCAACACTGGCAGTGTTGAGGTCAGCGGTTCGATCCCGCTTAGCTCCACCAAGTTTGATAACTGTAGTCTCAGTGAAGACCCTCTAGGCCGGGTTGTTAAGTAGCTGATACAACTATTGATTTTTAATGATATGTTTACATAGATTTAAGATCACATTATGTGCGTCCTGTTCGTCTAGTGGCCTAGGACACCGCCCTTTCACGGCGGTAACAGGGGTTCGACTCCCCTACGGGACGCCACAATTTGCGGGAATAGCTCAGCGGTAGAGCACAACCTTGCCAAGGTTGGGGTCGCGAGTTCGATCCTCGTTTCCCGCTCCATATTTAAGTAGGTTGAAAAGAGTACACTAGGCCGTGCGTTGACTTTCAATCGACTGTTTGTTGAGATACAAACACTGTAAAACCAGTTGTTTATTCAACCAGTTTTACAAATCAGCATGCTAAGAACAAGCTTAGAAATAAGCCGTTTTTAGCAACTCGCTTGATCTGATTTTTCTAGTTCTAACGGTAGTAGGGCGCATATGAAAGTATGTAACCAATGACTCATTAAGAAATAGATATAAAGAAGATCAAGAGAGTGCTAAAAAATGTCCCGTTCGTCTAGTGGCCTAGGACACCGCCCTTTCACGGCGGTAACAGGGGTTCGACTCCCCTACGGGACGCCACATTCTAAAGCCCGCAACGAGATTTCTTGTTGCGGGTTTTTTTATGCCTAAAATAAAGCATAAAGCCAAAACCCATTCAACCAGGCCTGGTCAAACTGCCTTGCAGTTGTTTTAGGGTTAAGAGAAACTAAGGTGGACAAAAATAGGTTTACTGAGGGCGAGCGATACTCGAGCCACTAATCTATATCGTCTCAATAGAAACCGATTCAACGTTTTGAATCATTTCTAACTGATCAAGTAAGTCGCCTAAGTGAATCTTTAAGTCGACCTCTAACGTTAAGTCCATTTCTACCGAGCGCTCCTGGCTATTCGTCTCGGTTTGCGACGTCATTAAGTTAATATCCAATTCCGTTAGGATACTCATAACATCGCGTAACAAGCCTTTTCTGTCAAACGCCACAATATGCAGCTCAGCCTGGTAGGTTGGAGATTCTGCTTGATCTTTTTGCCATGAAACCTCAATCAATCGCTGTAGCTCTTCATGTGACATGTTAAGAATATTAGAGCAGTCACTTTTATGCACGGTGATTCCACGCCCTCTGGTGACATAACCAACGATATCATCTCCTGACTGAGGCTCGCAGCAAGGTGCTAGATTCGTTTTAAGGTGCACTGCGCCGACTACGAATGCAATACTCTCATCGCCAGAAGCTACTGCATCAGCGGGATTAAATCCAAAGGACTTTTGGGCGCCATGTAGTTTCTGCTTGGGTTTAAGAATACGTTGCAATGCATTTGCTATCTGCCGTTCATTAAGCCTACCTTTACCAATATCCTCAAAAAACAGATCGTTCTCAGTATATTTAAAGTGTTTAACAACTTCTTCAGGCTTGATAAATGTAGCATGCAAGCGCTTGATTTCACGGTTAAAAACAGATTCTCCAGCAATAATATTTTCTGTTCGGTTTTGCTTGTTAAACCAGCTCCTGACTTTATTACGTGCACTGCTACTGGTAAGATAACCTAAGTTTGGGTTAAGCCAATTTCGATTGGGGTGGCCATTTTTAATGGTCAAAACCTCAACTTTATCTCCGGTATTTAGGATTGTACTTAGGGTCTTAATACGTCCATTTACTTTAGCACCACGACAACGATGACCTAGCTCGGTATGGATGTTATAAGCAAAATCGAGCGGCGTTGCCCCTTGTCTTAGGGTGATGATTTCATTAGAAGGGGTCATTACAAAAATATGCTGACTTTGAAGTTCGGTACTAATCTCTTTAAAGATTTCAGGATCATCGGTATTTTCAAGCATTTGACGTACATTAGAGATGCTGCGCTCTAATTTTTCGTCAAATCCTTTGCCACCTTCCTTATAGCGCCAGTGAGCGGCAACACCATATTCTGAGTTGTAGTGCATTTCAGGCGTTCTAATCTGCACTTCAACCGTTTTACCTTCAGGCCCCAAAATAACGGTATGAATAGATTGGTAACCATTGTCTTTTGGCGTCGCAATATAATCATCAAACTCTTTTTTGACATAGTTCCATTTACTATGGATCGCGCCAAGCACTTCATAACAATCTTTAACGGAATCAACGTAAATACGCACCGCTCTTAAGTCATAGAGCTCTTCAATGGGTAAATCTTTACGCTGCATTTTTTTCCAAATGCTATAGATGTGCTTCGGTCTACCCGAAATGCTCGCCTTGATCCCGTGCTCTTGAAGAAGAGTGTTTAATACATCCAAGACGGTTTCGATATAGGTTTCACGGTCTGCACGTTTTAGTTTTAATTGAGAAGCAATTTCACGATAAGAATCGGGATGTAGGAAGCGAAAAGACAAATCTTCCAGCTCCCATTTTAACTGCGCGATGCCCAGTCGATTCGCTAGAGGGGAGAATATTAGCTGAGTTTCTGCTGCTATCTGATGACGGACATGCTCATCTTCAAATTTCAAATGTCGTAAACGTGCAACGCGATAGGCAAGCTTAACAATCATAATACGAATATCAGAAGTCATCGCGAGTAACATTTGACGTAGTCGTTCATTTTGAACGTCATCGGACTGTCTTACAATATCAAATTCTTTGAACTGGTTGAGTTTACGGATACCAGAGACTAAGTCAGCGGTAGCTCGACCAAAACGCTCTTCAATCATCTCATCGGTATAAATACTTTCCAGGTTTCCATCACTGGCGAGGGTTGCTATTAAGGTTTCTACATCAATATTTAGCTTTGCCAGAATTTGTGCGACATCTAAGCTGCGAACCACTGTGAGTTCAGGTAGACTTTGCGCTTCAGTTGCCATAGAACAAGCCAACTCACACCGAACCAACTGTTCTGGTGATAGCTTTTCTACTTTGAAGATAAGGGGCAATAGATCTTGAACTGTATTCATAGAGTTTTAGGTTTCATATATAGAGTGACAACATCTTTGGACGTTTTATTTTAGATTTGTTATTTTAGCCAGTTTCGAATGGCAAACCTATTTATTTCAGGACTATCGCCTACATTGATATTTTTTTGGATATATTTGTTTACAAAGATATTGTAACAAGGCTATCCTATTCCACATTTAAAATAAGGTAATTACTTGGCGTAGCATGAAGACAATTAATCACTCTTACAGTACTGAAGTTCAGTTAACTCAATTCCTAAAAAAACAGGGGGTTGAAGACAATTCCCGATTATTGATTCAGGTTTTTACGGGGATGACGGGGCAAATTGAAATTGAGCAACTGCAACACTCATTTCAGAAGCACTTTAAACTAGCCACTCTTATTGGCTCAAGCTCTGATGGCAATATCATTAATGGGGTTGTGCCCGAAATTGGCCAAACCACCATCTCCTTTACGCAGTTTGAATTTACTAATTTATCTTCAGCCTTACTTCCTTCACAAGCGACAGACTTTGAAACAGGTCAGTTGATTGGTGAGTCCATCATTCATCTTGATACCCAGGCCATTATTGCTTTCACGGATGGCATTAATACCAATGGTGAGGGATTTTTAAATGGACTCTCATCTCTAAATCCAGCGATAACAATTGCTGGAGGTATGGCGGGGGACAATGGTCTGTTGAAACAGACTATGGTTTTTAACCTGACTGAGAGCTCTAGACATGGCTGCGTTGCCGTTGCACTCAATAATCCGGATTTAATTGTACACAGCCACTACAGTTTCGACTGGCAAGCCGTCGGTCGAAAAATGCAAATCACGCGGGCTAAAGAAAATGTCGTATATGAAATTGATCACCTGCCAGCCGCAAAAGTATATGAAAAATATTTAGGCTCGGAAGTTGCAAATCACCTTCCAGTAACAGGAATAGAATTTCCACTCATTAAAATTGAGGGAAAAACCCAGGTTGGGCGTGCTGTGGTGGCTAAATTGGAGAATGGAGCGCTCGCTTTCGCAGGCAATTTAGAAAATGGCGATTATGTTCAATTTGGTATTGGTAGTAAAGAGCATATTCTACAAAGCTCTTATCAAGCGTTACATCGACTTAGGCACTTTCCAATTGAAAGCATTTTTATCTATTCCTGCATGGCTAGAAGACGTTTTCTTGGCGAACAGGCCGGCAGCGAACTTGAGCCTTTTAAAGCTTGTACCGGTATTGCCGGATTCTATACCTATGGAGAGTTTTTTCACTCTAATAACCAGCAAAAAGTCAGTCTGTTAAACCAAACCATGACGATGTTATCGCTTTCTGAATCTGCTAATCATTATTTAGAAATTCTAGATGACACAAGTAGAGCGGTTCGACAACACTCAAATGGTCAGGTAGATACCTTGCTAGCAGTCTCTAATCTCGCGGTTAAAGTTTCTAATGATTTAGAGGTGTTTAATGGAATGCTGGAGCATGAGGTTGATAAAAAATCTCAAGAGCTTCTTCAAAAAACATTGATTGATGACATTACCGGCCTGCCTAGCCGTCAGACTCTTCTGAGAGATTTAGCAGGCTCTCATGATGAAGTATTGATTGTCATAAATATCAATGCTTTTTCTAAAATTAATGGTTTCTATGGCTTAAATGCAGGCGATGAACTCTTACTTAAAGTCGCGCTTCAATTACAAAAAAGTATTGCGGGGCATGGGCATTATTTCATTAAACCCAAGCTCTATAAGTTACCGTCGGATGAATACGCTATTTTATCGCAGACGTTTGATGATGACGCACTTCAACTAGGCCTTAGAGCGATTAATCACGAGGTGTTTGACCAACCCTATCAAATATTAGGTTTCGATATTTTGGTTCAGGCAACATGGGTCTTTAGTGTCACAGAGGGCTCTGAAAAAGGCCTGGTAGAAGCAGAGCTCGCAGGAAAAGAAGCGCGATTAAAAAAACAAAATTTCGTTCGTTTTGATGCAAAGCAATTTCAACAATCACAACAAAAAATTGAATTGGCAAAAAGGGTTCGAAGTTCAATTTTAGAAGATCGACTCTATCCTGTTTTCCAGCCTATTTATAACAACCTAACAGGAGAGTTAGACAAGTATGAATGCCTAGCGCGACTAAAAGATGCTGATGGAGTCGTGATTTCACCCTTGGTATTTATTGAAGTAGCGCAGATGATTCAAATGTATCCCATCATGACAGAAATCATGATCCATAAATCTTGCCAGGCTTTTCAAAATACGGGATTAAACTTTTCAGTTAATCTTTCGTTAGAAGACATTCTAAATGAATCTACCCAAAAGATGCTTTTTGATGCAATAGCACAATATAACGTCGCCAATCAAATTACGTTTGAAATACTTGAAAATCAGGCGCTTGAAGAAGACAGCGCGATTTTTAAGTTCATCGCTAAAGTTAAAAAGTTAGGTGCAAAGATTGCGATTGATGATTTTGGAAGTGGTTTTGCAAATTATCAGCACTTAGCCAAGCTACAAGTAGACATTATTAAGATTGATGGCTCTTTAATAGAAAAACTCAGTACAGACACGGTCGCTTCTTCTGTTGTTTCTTCAATGTTACTATTCGCTCGCACTCTTGATATTAAGGTCATTGCTGAATATGTCAGTGATAAAGATATTTTGGAGGACGTCATTGCCTTAGGTATTGACTACAGTCAAGGCTTCTATTTAAGCGAGCCACTTGAAGTCCTATCCAAGGAATTGTTTTCCAGTAAATATAATTGAATGTAAGAGGCATAAAAAACCAGACGCTAATAGTTTCTAATAGGCTGTTTTAATGTAGTCATTCTTATATTCTACTTGCTAGCAGCATACAGGCTCATTGCGACCATCGCATCATCGTGCGGCTTAAAGAGCCGCCAGATGAACTAATATTACAGGTGTTTAGTAAGTTAATCCTTAAAAACAGATCATATCAACTTCTCCAGACGCTCAATCTCAGCCTGTGCGTAGAACTTTATCTTCTTTGCCTCTTTCAACATATCACTGTGTGAAACCAAGCTGTAACGATAGCAAGCACGAAACACTTCCCCAATTTGACTGTTCATATTACGGTGGCTGATAAGGTGCTGTAGTTCCGTTGAACCGCTGGGAAGTTTGTAGTGGCTTGCTGAACTTACATCAGATGTATCTTGGTTGTTATTAACAGTCTTATCTTTTGGGGGAGGCGATGGCTGCTCTTCAATTTCCCTTTCGCGCTCGATTGCCCACGTCTTAGCAAGAGAATCCTCTGAAAAGGTTTTACTTTCTGAATGGATTAATACACCTTTATTTCGCATCCTTATCTTAGCCATGTATGAGAATGAGCCATCTAGATTTTTTCTTTTAACTATTGTAGCCATAACGCCTTCCTTGAATCTAACACAATCGTTTTAAGTGACAATCTGCGAGGTAATTTATGTGACACTAAACCGATAGGTCATGTGACAATACGGGTAACAACAAAGTGACATATGCAGCTAAGCTAATGTGATAAACGCCCTTAGATGGAGTGACATAAAAGTGACAAGCCAACATTCTGGAATGGTAATGCATTGTGACAAAATAGTAAAGAGTGCTACCACGCTGGATACTAGTGGAACTTGACGTGGATACACTGCTTAGTACCTCGATGATAAATTATAAGCATCCAAAGGAGTAGATAGATGAGCCTTCGAAAATAGGACCTAAAACCTAAAGTAGACGTTATTTAAACCATAATAGCGTGTGGGCGTTCCGCGACTCAAGTAGCCCAAGATTATGACCTTACAAAACAGAGCGCTTACATCTTGAGCAGGGTTTATAAAAAATATGCATTATTTAGCTGCTATTAACAAACACTTGAGCAAGAGATGCCGTCAGAAGAGAACCTCAGGTAGATTTGTTTGAAGTATCTGAAAGTATTGGCATGATAGAGTTCATCAAAGAGTTATTGATGCAATGCCTGGTTTTTTGAAAGATTAATAATCAATAATTCTTCATTGATACTATATTGGCACCAACTCACAAAAATTGCCGTAAATAACTTAAAATAGCCGAAAACAATCATAAATAAGACAAAATTAAACCAATGCCTAAACAACTACAAGCCTTTGATAAAACAAACAATTCCATACAAAACAAGCACTTAAACAGCGCCAACCAATTCAGCGTTGCGCCTATGTTGGACTGGACAAACAGGCACTGCCGTTTTTTTCATCGTCAGCTTAGCCAGAATGCTTGGCTGTACTCTGAAATGGTTACGACCGGTGCCATTATTTATGGCAATAATTTGGAGCGTTTTTTAGGGCACAACGAATGTGAGGTTCCTGTTGTCTTACAGTTGGGCGGTAGTGGTGTTAAGGATATGGCCACTTGTGCCAAGCTTGGAGAAGAGTGGGGCTATTCAGAAATTAATTTGAATATTGGCTGCCCAAGCGATCGAGTGCAAAACAATATGATTGGTGCCTGTTTAATGGGGCATCCTGAATTGGTTGCAGAGAATGTAGCGGCAATGAAAGCCGTCGTAGATATTCCGGTTACGGTTAAGACTCGTATCGGCATTGATGACCAGGAAGATTTTGAAACACTTCATAAATTTGTCGATGGCTTGGTCAATGCAGGGGTAGACGGTGTCATTATCCATGCAAGAAAGGCTTGGTTACAAGGACTCTCTCCCAAACAAAATCGTGATGTCCCACCTTTAAACTATGCCTGGGTGCATCAAATTAAGGCTGAATTCCCTCAACTTTCCGTGGCGATCAATGGTGGCATTAAAACCCTCGAACAAGGCCAGATACATCTACAGAATTATGAAGGTTTACCTGCCGTAGATGGTTTAATGCTGGGACGCTCATCTTATGAGCAACCTTATTTATTAGCAGAAGTTGATCAACAGCTCTACGGTAAGAATCGTGCTGTTATTTCACGTGCACAGGTTTTGGAAAATATGAAACCCTACATTGAAAAGCATCTTTCTAATGAAGGTAAGTTAAATCATATAACTCGTCATATGCTGGGCTTGTTTCACGGTTTACCAGGTGGACGAATCTGGCGTCGTTATCTTTCTGAAAATGCTTTTAAAGCAGGTGCGGGTATCGAGGTCGTTGAACAGGCTTATCATTTAGTTGCAGAAGAAATTCAAAGAATGGAAGATCAAAAGTGATTTTTTTAGACGTCCCGTTTAGAGAGAAAGATCAAGCTAAAGGACTCGGTGCGCGCTGGGATGGCGTGAGTAAAAAGTGGTATGTTCCGCAAGAACTCTCTGAGCAATTAGAGCCTTTCCAAAAATGGCTGCCTAATAACAGTCCACCTAATACAAGTCAGGTTTTAAATAACGATCTTCAGCAGACTCTGACACAGACACAACATCATCTTTACACTGAAAATATGCCACACTCAGTGGTAACGCAAGATAAAAACAACCCAAAAAAAGTTGAAAAGGGCGCTCTACTTTCTACCGTGTTACGTCAAGTACAACAAGCCTTGCGCCAGAGTTTTCCTGGCGCAACTTGGGTGGTTGCCGAAATAGCAAATCTGAACAATAGTCGTGGCCACATTTATCTAGAGTTAACTGAAAATAATGCCCAGGGGCAATCGATTGCAAGTTGTCGTGCGATGATTTGGCAAAGCCAAGCTCAAAGGCTATTACAGCGTTTTGAAACTGAAACGGGTAGTCCATTTACCATCGGTCAAAAAGTACTGCTGTTAACTGAAATCAGTTTTCACGAACAGTATGGTTTCTCGATGGTGGTACAGGATATTGATCCAAGCTATACCCTTGGCGAGCTTGAACTGAACCTGAGCAATATTCGCAAACAGTTGATTACCGATGGCATTTATTTGCAGAACAAACAGTTTACGCTCCCTAGCGACTTTTTTAGAGTGGCCGTAATCGCGCCACCTAAAGCCGCAGGTTTGGGTGATTTTCGAGCAGACGCAGATAACCTTCATGCCGCAGGGCTTTGTGATTTTAAATATTTCTACAGTGCTTTTCAGGGTGATTCGGTTGAGCAAGAAATGCTTTCTGCGATTGAAGCCATTCATGCACTGCACCATAGCCAACCGTTTGATGCGCTTGTGATTATTCGTGGTGGTGGCGCAAAGCTTGATCTGAATATGCTTAATGTCTACTCAATAGCAAGGCAATTATGTATGGCTCAGTTGCCGGTATTAACTGGAATAGGTCATGAACGTGACTCAACCATATTAGATGAAATCTCTAATCAGCGTTTTGATACCCCGAGTAAAGTAATCGCTTTTATACGTCATGAAATATTCCAAAGGGCGCAGCAAGCAAAGTCAGACTGGCAAAAAATAGAACACTCTAGCCGCTTAATGGTTCAATATTTGGAACAGGATTTATCTCAACTAAATCAAGATATTACCCATAATAGCCAAGCGGCTATTTATCGCTGGAAGCAAGCTATGGAACCTCTCCAGTTTCAGATTCAACGTTTAAGTGAGAACCGCATACAGTCTGCTTTAGTGAGTATTAATGAGCTTAGACAGTCAATTGATGTTCAGCTTAAAAACAGCCTTAGAGTCGTTAAAGCTAATCTAGATTTATACCAACAAACGACCGAAAAAGAATCTAAAAGGGTGCTCCAAACAAAGCAGCAGCAGATTATGCAATGGATTGCATTGGTGTTGAGCTCTGGCCCTAAAACACAGTTAAATCGCGGTTTTAGTATCGCTAAAGATCCAAATACTGGAAAACCAGTCACCACGGCAAGCCAGGCATTGAAAGCGAAATCCATTCAATTGGAATTCGTCGATGGTAAGGTATTGGCTGAAATTGACCAGTCGAAAGGCATACTCAAAGAGTAACTAGAGCCTTTATGGCTTATGCGATTGCAAGCTTGAGTTACCAAACTATGCAAGCAGTCGAAAAGAACATTGAACAGATTAATATAAAACGTAGAAAAGGGCGCTTACATGAGCCAAAAATCAGAAAGTTTTAAAGAAAATTATAAAAAGTTACAGCAAATTGCCCAAAAACTGTCTGACACGTCAGAGGTTGATATTGATGAGCTGGTCCCAATGGTAGATGAAGCCACAAGGGCTTATCAGCTTTGTAAGTCGAGGATTGAAGCGGTTGAAATGGCGCTGAATAATCGACTAGATGCCGAAAAACCGAGTTCTGCGGAGAAAGCAGATGACTAAAGCGACGATTTATCATAACTCTCGATGCTCTAAAAGTAGAAGCAGTTTGTCACTGCTTGAGGAAAAGGGTGTAGAGATTGAAGAGGTTCGCTACTTAGAAACGCCACCTTCTAAAGAAACGCTGGCTGAATTGTGTCAAATGATGAATTTAAAACCAAAAGATATCATCCGAACCGGTGAAAGCTTATTCAAAGAACTTGGCTTAAATCAAAGCGATGAAAAGAGTGATGACGAATGGCTTGAGATCTTAGTCAGTAATCCTCTGTTGATTGAACGCCCAATTATTAGGGTTGGTGATAGAGCCATTATCGGACGACCACCAGAAAATATTCTGAAAATCTGCTAGAAGTGAAGGTCACAATTCAGGTTGGGTTATAACATTCGATATGCAATCTGAGATAAAGCATTAATTGACTAGAATGCTTTCACACCAATCCAATAGAATTCTCTCTAGAGTTCTTTAAAATAACGACCAGGCCTGGTCGTTTTCTGTTTATGAGTTTCTGGATATCGCTGTCCAGCACAATTCACATCTGACTCTCAATTCTACAAAACATAACTTATACAGCGCCCGCATTATCCATATTGAAATGTTCTTTTTTGGTGCAATCTGAAGTCAGTCTTATTTTGTATTTGACCAGGCCTGGTCAAATATATTCTGATCTTATAAAACATTTTCAATGCATGTAAGACACTCCATGTTTTTTACTAAATGACGAATACACGATACGCCATACAAAAAAACATTCCATAGCGGTATAGAATTTCGTTTTTGATCCAAATTTGAAAAGTGGGGCAATAGTTCAATATTAACGTTGTTCTATACAAGTGCCAATTTAACATAATATATATTATACGAATAGTATATGGTATTTATTTGAAAGGGGTTTTGATTTATGCAACACACAACTTAGTGGATTATTCTTAATAATCAATGCGTTGAATCACAACCACGTACATTACTTTAAATAGAGCTTTAATGACTTTATCAATAAGGCTTGCCTGAAAAATATAAAAGAACGCTATTTTTGTAGAATTACACTCTTTTTTTAAACGGACCAAATCACAGCATAGATTAATTTAAAACAGTGATTTTATATTAAGCACGGACTGCTTAACCACCTATTAGAAATTTGCTCCAATAATAATTATTCACTTACATGCACTTACTCTTTGCCTAGGAACTTGATTCGACCTCATCGAAATACAATAGAGCTTGAAACTTGAATGTCTGCATCCGCATGGAAATAAGGCACAAAAAAAGGGCCGAATCAATCGATTCGGCCCTTTTAAGGCAGCCCTAAAAATAGTCTCAAATAGGATTAAGGGTCATTCAGAGGTAGAGTAAAGAATAAGCAGACAGAGCCCCTTCTTATTGATTTACTGGCCTGAACCACTCGTAAACAAAACAACCAACGGCACGATTGATATCAATGCTAGCAGGATGGGTACCCACGCCTTTTCCTCTTTATTTTTTACACCAATAATACCTGCAACTAACGCTACAGGAGCGGCTACCCAGGCGATTGGCGGAAATACAAAGCTAAACAAAATCGCAACTACGCCAGCAACCATTCCTAGCGTTGATGCGTTACCAGGCTCATAAGTTCGAGTATTTCTCATATCCGTTGGTTCAGAGCTTGATGATTCCATGCGACCTAAGATTGAGTTGATGTCAGAATCCGTTAACTCCGGTTGCGCCACCTCAAGATCCGTCATTCCAAGCGTGATTTTCTTGTTTTTATACAGTGACTTAACTAATTCATCCCAGTGGGCATCATTCGGTAATTGATCAACTATTGCATGCGCATCTTCTTTAATCGACATAGAGTCCTCTCTTTTATTAAATTTTGAATAAGTTTTCTAAAATGAACTTAAATCAGTAGCTCTACTTTAAAAGCCTTGAATATAGGGCTCTTAGAGTAAATAAATACACGCTTGTAAGTGCTTTTAGATTACCTTTCTTATTTTTTTAGATTATTATATCTATAAAAATTTGTTTTACGAATCCAAATTTCCGTTTAAACAAAATTACCCTTATCAGGAGTTGTTTTTAGTATGGCACTTATGCCCGGTCTACAGTTAAACATTGGTCAGCAACTTAAATTGACGCCGCAATTACAGCAGTCGATTAAGATTTTGCAGTATTCCGCTTTAGAGGTGCAACAAACCATTGAAGCGACCCTTGAAACAAACTTTATGCTTGAAGTGGATGAAGAGCTCTCTCAAGATGATGAGATTTTATCTGAGAAAGATTCCGAGACGCCTGAAGAGGTTAAGGATGTTGAACCCAGCTCTGCTGAAGAAACCCCTCTTGATATAAATGAAGCTGAAAGCATTTCTGATGAGTTGGATATCGACTGCAATTGGGATGAGGTATATTCTGACCACACCGTGACTTCAAGCTCCCAATCATCTGAAGACTATGCCGGTGCTGAAACCTACACAGCATCAGAAAGATCATTGCATGACCATCTGCATTGGCAGTCAGACATTTACCCTTGGGACGAAGTTCAAGAACTTTTGGCTTCCTATTTAATTGATGACATTAATGATGAAGGCTATTTATCAACGGAGCTGAGTGAGTTACTTGAGGAAATAAACCTCAATGAAGAGTCTAACCACACCCTAGAAGAATTGACCTCTGTACTGCTGATTATTCAGCAATTTGAGCCTACTGGTGTTGGCGCTAGAGATGTTCAAGAGTCTCTTTTATTACAGCTAGCAAACCTACCAAACAACCCTTTTGTGGTGACGGCCGCACAGTTGATTACCGATAATTTTGATTGGCTCTCCTTTCATGATAATAAACGCATTAAAAAACTTTACGGGCTTGACGATGAACAACTCAGTCAACTGTTTAGATTAATCCAATCTTTAAATCCACGCCCAGGTCGAGATTTTTCTTCAACACAGTCCGAAGTCATTATTCCGGACTTACGCATAAAGCGCTCTAAACAAGGTTGGTTAGTTGAGTTGAATGCCAATGCATTTCCTCGCCTAGCGGTAAATTCTACTTATATTGATTTGGCCAATACGCTGGACAACACTGAACAGTCTAAAAAAATCAAAGAGCAGTTAATTGAGGCTAAAGGCTTGATTAAAAGTATTCATAGCCGAGGTGAAACGCTTCTCCGTGTCGGACGGTTTATCGTTGAAAAACAGCATCTTTTCTTTGAAGAAGGTGAACAGGCCATGCAGCCTTTAGTCTTGCGCGAAGTGGCAGAGAATCTAGAGCTGCATGAATCGACCATTTCTAGAGCAACCAGCCAGAAATACATGCAGACGCCACGTGGCACTTATGAATTAAAGTACTTTTTTTCAACGGGTGTCAGTCAATATGGCAGTGCCGACCAATCTGCTACGGCTATCAAAGCACACATTAAAGGCCTTATCGATCAAGAAGATGCCAAAAAGCCCTTAAGTGATAATAAACTGATGGCACTTTTAGAAGAAAAAGAGATATCCGTTGCTCGGAGAACCATTGCTAAGTACCGTGAGGCACTCAACATCCCCTCTTCCAGCGAACGTAAAAAACGCAATCAATTCAAAATGTAGAATTGATTGCGTTTCCGAATACTCTTATAATGCGTCATAATTTAATAAAATTTTAGTTAAGGTTAGTGGATATGAATCGAACAAATGTTGAACAAATACAAGTTGCCGCTCAGCAGCAATGGGAGCACCAGGCGCAAGTAAAAGAGTATATGTCGGCTGTGAATCCACCGATGCCTAAAATTGATGTCGTTGACTACCCAAGTAGCTTGCATGAAGGCGGCGAAACTCGCATTATCCCTTTTGATTTATCAGCAACCTTAGAAACAAGCTATCCTGCAACATCACCTAATTTAATGGCGAGTTATCTTCACATTAATGAAGGTGACACCTTAAAAACGGATGTTTCAGCTACCTCTCAAATGTTTTACGTTATTCGTGGTCACGGCCGCACACAGATGAAAAATGGCACCATCGAATGGAAGGAAGGTGATTTATTTACCTTGCCAGCCGTGCCTGATGCATTGCATTCTGCTAGTTCTGATACCGCTATCTACTGGGTGCATGATGCGCCTCTTTTAAAGTATTTAGGAGTTGATGCAACGGTTCAGCGTTTCGAACCGGTCTTATATACTCATGAACGCCTAACTCAAGAACTCAATGATATTCGTGAAATTGCGGCTGGTAGAAATCGTACCGGTTTCTTATTGGCACATCCAAACTTCCCTCAGACAATGACGTTAACCCATACATTATGGGCTCTTTATAACGTATTGCCGGCGGGCGTTACCCAAAAGGCACATCGCCATAACTCAATCGCTCTGGATTTCTGTGTCTCTGCTGGCCCTGATACCTACACCATGATTGGTAAAGAAGTAGATGAAAACGGCGACATTATTAATCCTATTAAAGCTATGTGGACCCCGGGATCAGCCTTTGTTACGCCTCCTGGTTGGTGGCACTCTCATCATAACGATTCTGATGAAGACGCGATTGTCTTACCGATACAAGATGCGGGTCTGATTATGAACATGCAAGTGTTGGATTTCCAACTGATTACTTAATTACAATTAATACCCCCTTCCGTTACTGAAAGTTGAGGCTTATGCAAAATACAGATTATCGAATTGCCGTTATTGAAGATGATCCAATTCAATTGGAAAATTTAGTCACCGCACTTGAACAGCAAGGATTTGTTGTCGATTCATTTGATAATCGTCAAAGTGCAGAGGATAGTTTTGCGAAAGGCCTACCAAACTTAGTTATTTCCGATATTATTCTTGGCTCTGAGGTAGACGGTGGTTTTGATTTAGCAAAACACCTGCTTGGCTATAACCAACCTATTCCAATCATCTTTCTTTCAGAAAGGCAGTCCGAGTTTGATATCTACACTGGCCATGCTTTAGGGGCTATTGATTACTTACCGAAACCAATAAGCCTGAACGTGCTGATCGTAAAGGTCAAAAACTTATTAAGAATTACAGGTAATAGTAATCTTAATACTGCAGATGAAGAGAGTTCTAAAATACCGAATCTCGTTTTGGTACAGGATCAATTTAAAGCTTACTGGTTTGAAAAACCATTAGACTTAACCGCGACGGAATTTGAAATGTTGAAACAGTTTGCTCTTGCCGGCGAATCGAGCGTTGTCTCTTACGATGCTCTTCAAACTTCGACACAAGGGGTGGTTGAGCGTAATACGATTAATACACACATTTGCCGAATTCGAAATGCTTTCAAAAAGATTACCCCTGAATTTAATGCCATTCATAATGAATATGGGCGTGGTTATAGCTGGCAAAAAAACGACTAACATTGTAAATATTCTAAGTTTCGCCACGTTCGAAACTCTCAGGGAGAGATTTTTTGTCTATCAACATTAAGCTCATCAGCCTGAGACTCTCTATTCGCACACGTTTTTTTATTCTGCTATTGCTCTTAACGATACTGCCCTTTCTTGCATATCGTTTTGCCATTGATTTACACCGTATCATGCTTAATAATCAGGCGATTGTTCAGCAGCAAACCGTTGAAAACTTAGCCCTGATTCTAGAAAACCGTACCGACTTATGGGCACTACAAATCCAATCGGGTACCCCGACTCGACTTTCGCATCTAAATCTAACAAATTCAGTGCTTTGGGTCGTGAATGAACGTGGCTTAACCACTTACGTTGTTGGTCAGCTTCCACAAGAAAGTGACACGCATGAAAGTGATTTATTTACCTCTGTAGGCAAAAGCCTCATTAAAACACTCGCTACTTTCCTTCCCTATTCATTACCTTACCCTTATCCACAAAGTGATGCTCCTGAACGAAATCTCATTACAAAATCCCTACAAGGTACGACTATCCAGCAGTATCGAATGGATAAATCTCAAGAGCCCGTTTCATTAATGTCGGCCACTCCTTTAATGGTTAAGCAACAGATTATTGGTGCGATTATTCTTGAACAGCGCATGGAAACATTGTTCAGTGAAACCTTAAACTATTTCTATCGACTGATTGGTATTGGGGCGACAATCTTCTTAATTGTTATTATTGGCGCTATCATACACACCGCTTCATTATCCAATAGAATCATGCGTTTAGACAATGATGTGAAAAAGACATTTAATTCTCAAGGACGATTAACGGAATTAGTTTTTCCAGATAAGACTAGTCGATTTTATGAGGATGAACTTTCCGATTTAAGGCATCATATCCATGAGATGCTAAAGCAACTTGGGGCCTATGAACGCTATCTAAAGCAGTTACCAAAAACGCTCCGCCATGAATTACATAACCCTTTAAATCGTCTTTCAATGTCTTTAAGTTTGCTCGAGAAAGATACACAGCATACCCAACTCGACTATGCGCAACATGCCGTTGCACAACTTAAACAGATCATAGCCTCCCTTTCGGAAGCAACCAGTATAGAAGACAGTCTAAACCTTCAAGCCCCTGAAGCATTCCCAGTTGGCGACATGCTTAATCACTACATGAAGAACAATATTGATCTGCACCCCGACTGGAATTTAAAATTTGAGAATAGAATTCCGGCGAACATTCAAATTTTAGGGGATGGCTTTATGCTGGAACAGATGATGGATAAGTTATTAAGTAATGCTAAAGACTTCTCCAATGGCAAAGTTCCAATTAGCGTTCTGGCTAAAGTAGAAGCTAACCAGGTTCAAGTTAGTGTCGTAAACTCAGGTCAACCACTACCGTTAGGCCACGAACAGCAAATATTTGATGGTATGACATCTATCAGGCACCTTAATCAAGATGAAAATGCACACTTGGGATTGGGGCTTTATATCGTGAAACTCATTACCGACTTTCACAGAGGCAGAGCTTATGCTGAAAACTTCGAAGAGTATCAAGGACGAAAATTACAAGGGGTACGATTTATTGTTGAACTGCCTATTCTTAAGCCTGAAAGTTAATAATTATTCGAGACCAACTTTCCAGAGTTGTCATAACTCCAATCAGATTTCTTTTGGTGTCAGCACGAAGGTTTTGAAGATATCTGACGTTTCTTGTGAAGAGTTGATAAACATGACTTTGATGAGGGGCCGAACGGGGTTACTCTTTACAGAGAGCTGGGTAAGGTATTGCAAGGCTCTATAAAATACTGAACCCTGAGTCTAGCAGTAGCACAGTAGGCTTAGGCAGCTAGGCAGATGAATTTCATCTATTGCCATTTATTTAACTCGAGCCGTTATATCCTTCAGTTTCCGTACCCATGGAGAAATACCAAATTCTGCTTTATACTTTTTAGCAAAACTATCTGCTGCTTTACGACTCGCAAATGAGCCGCTAAGTAAAACGTAGTTCGTCGTCTCATTCCGAGTCTGAGGAATAATTCTAACATCCGTTAGACCTTTTTTACGCACAATAGCTTCAACGGACTGCTGTTCAGGCATGCTTGCTAACTGCAACGTGTAATGAAGCGCTGGCTCATTCATTAACCATTTAACGTCAGCTGTATAGTGTTCAATAGGTGTGTTGGCCTTTTCAGGAGTAACCGGTGCTGCGGGTGCTTTAATTGTTTGGACCAACTGAACTAATGGCTGTTTAATCGTTGGAAGCTTAGTTTCAGTAATACTTGGCTCTGAGATTGTCATCTCCGTCATGTTCTCATTGCTGGCGACTGGTAGAGTGACGTTGCTCACAGAACTTACGTCTGCTAAGGGCTTCTTTCCAGACGACAAGTAATCAAGAATAGCTTGTAATTTCTGATCAATTTTCTGTTCAAGTTGATTCAATCTGTTATCTAAAACAGCTTCGGTAACGATTTTATTAGGATCCATCGATCCAATTGTTTTAGAGACGGCAGATGAGGTGTTAGAAACCAGTACGGCATCTGAACCTGTCGTACTCTCCGCGACACCCGTTTTCGGATGCTTTAATTCCGCCTGCAAGGCAAGAACCTGAGCTTCTAATGCAAAGACTTTATCTTCTAAGGAAATAAACAGCTCCGCCTTACCGCCTGAAGAGATTGATTTTTGTAAAGCTTCCATATCAATCTGTAATTGATTCATTTTATCAGCGTTGAGTTGATTAGACTCTAAAACACTTTGCAACTCTTTATGTATGCTCGTGTAGGCGATATAGAGCACACCCAATAACGTCAGCAGTAAAGACAGCATAATAATGACGCCAAAAAATGACGCTTTATTTTTTGGCGGTTTAATCACCTGAGCTGTGTAATTTGAACGTGTTTCACTATTTCTCATATCTTGCTTTTCCCTTACTGGTTCTGATGCTGGCATAACCTCTTCGGCAGCCTTCAACCAATCTTTTAAAGAGTGATTTTCTCCAGAGCTGGATTTACCAGAAGAAATGCTTTGAGCTTTACTCTCAATATCTTCCAATATTTTGGCTCTTTCTGATTCAAGTTCCGAAATTGTAAATGACATATTTTTTAGACAAACCCTAAGTCAAAATTAAAATTTATTGTAAAATGCTTTAGATTAAAAAGATACTGAAAATATAACTCTTTGGAGAGATAAACATGCCTGATATGGAAAGCGTTGGATCAGCTTTACTAATAACCTTTGGACTGCTCGCAACATCCATCATTGTTGTCGGTTTGGCAATGTGGTGGGTGTTTCGTTTTTTTAAAAATAAAGACGACTAATCTTGTACCAATAAAATATTCATGGTTAGAAACCGCTATGACAAATCGACTCGACATTAAGGCAAAATTTTTGCCTTAAAACAGATATTTGACAAATTACGTTTTAAACTCCCCATCCACATAACACCAATGCCCATTCTCATCCCGAATAAAATAGCTCTTTTCATGCAATGTATCGCAGTCCAAGCCAGCTTGATAACGGGCAGTAAATCGCACCCATCCCTGCTTATCTTTTACACGACCTTTTTTACAACCATTGATGGTTAAAGCCTTCCAAACCAGTCCACGCTCAAATTCAATCTCACCAGGCCTGGTAGAAGTATCCCAGGTTTCAAGTAGATACTCTTTTAAGTGCAAAGCGTATGCAGTATAGCGTGATCGCATCAGCTGTTCTGCAGTTTCTGGGTAAGTTTGGTACGTATGAAAAGGCAGACAACAGTGAGCATACTCTTGTTTGGAACCACAAAGGCAAGCGCTTGCATTGATGTCTTTAAGCAAAGTGGACATAGAAAATCTTCTTCAAACGCATTGATAACAAGATTGCAGCCAACAATAAACCCAATACAATTCCCAGCCAGAAACCTTCAACTCCCATAGGTGCTACAATCCAATCCTTAAAGGCAAATACATAACCCAGCCCTAAACCAACCCCCCAATAGGTTACAAATGTAACCAACATGGTGACCTGAGTATCATGAAATCCTCTTAAAGCACCGGCAGAAGTGACCTGGATGGCATCAAAAACCTGATAAATGGCCGCAAAAATTAGCAATGACGTTGCAATTAAAACCACGGGAGTATCATCTGAGTAGAGTGCAACAATCTCAAACCTGAAAAAGTAGCTAATAACCGCTAATAAGATACCAATTAATAGTGCGATGCTAAAACCAATGATAAGACTGATGCGCACCTGTTCACGACTGTTTTTACCGAAACCATCCCCTACTCGCACCGTTAATGCCATCGCTAAACTTAACGGAACCATAAAGGCCATAGATGTGAAGCTCAAGGCGATTTGATTGCCCGCAATGACTTCAGCCCCTAATGACGCAATAAACAAAACAATCATACTGAATAGGCTGACTTCAAATAACAGCGCTAGAGTATTCGGCACACCCAGAGCAAGTATTGGTCTGATGCCGGACTTCCATCTAGGGCGTAATAGAGCACTCAAGGCAATGGCCGGCCGGCAAAAAGGCCGAGTTAACTTAGCTTTAAAAACATAAAGAATACTGACTATAAACATTACCCACATTACAATCGTACTCGCTATGCCACAACCTGCCGCGCCTAATGGCTCAATAGGTCCGAAACCATAGATAAATATGGCATTGAGCGGAATATTTAAAAACAGTGCAAAAAAGCTAATCCACATAGTTGGGAGTGTTGTGCCCAAACCTTCCCAGAAAAAGCGCAGGGCTTGATACAAGGCGATGCCCGGCAAACCGAAGGCGATGTAAAATAGATAGTCTTGCGTCAATTGGTAAATGGACTCATTTAGGTCCAATAAATTTAAGACCCAGTCGAGATTCATCAAAACCCACAAACTGACAAAACCGAGAGGCAAAGAGAGCCAGAGCCCTTGATACAAAAACAGTGTGATTTTGTTAGGTTTGCTTTGACCATTCGCTTTAGCGACGAGCGGTGTAATGGCGAGAAGAATCCCGGTGGAGAACATAAAAACCGGTAGCATAATGCTTGAACCAAGCCCAATTGCGGCCAGGTCATTGGTGCCCATCCAGCCAGACATTAAGGTATCTACCACCCCTAATCCCGTTAGCGCCCATTGTGCCAATAGAATAGGCATCGCGAGCCTTAAAAGTAGCGACGTTTCACTTTTAAATTCAGACAGGCCACTACTTTTCATAGTGATGTATCGGTGAGTAAAACGCTATTTGAATTCATCAGACTCTTTGGGCTTGGATTTTGATGAATCTACTTCTGACTGTGAATCCTCTTTAGTCCAGTACTCCGAACCATGCTTCTCTTCCAGTGCATGGATATTATCTTCTTCAAGTTGCTCCTGTACAATATCCACCTCAGGCTCTGCCGGGACGATCGCTTGTGGTAATGCGATAATAATGAGTATTTTGCAGGTCCAATAAATGGTGGCGTAAATCACGACCCCCATCATTAGCACTAAAGGTAAGCCAAACACTAGATCAACAATCAAAGCTTCGCCGCTCATTACCTTGCCGACCAGGGATTTCTCGATAATACTGAAGTATAACCAACCAATCACACCAAAAAGACTTAATAAGATGACATAGCGATTTAAACTTGGATGAATATGTGAATTTCTAAATAAGCAGAACATAATTTTTTTTCTCTGAATAAGTTTATTGTGTAACGTGCGCGAAATTCTCAAGAGTTTAGCTCAGATAAAGTGAGTAAAGCCGCATGCTGTAGTGAATAAATGTTGGTTAATCGATTGGGTACTTGGCTAACTTCTGAAAAAATAGCCATTGCAGTGCAATATAAGTACTGGCGACATTAAGCTCGGCATTTAATAACATCCGTTTGGCATCCTTAAAATCTAGTTTAACGACCCGAATATCTTCATGATCGCTCGCTAAGCCAGCAAACTCGCTGACCTCGTTCGCGCAAATATCGGCGGCATATAAATGCAAAATTTCATCACAACCGCCTGGGCTCGGATAGAACTGGCAGATATACTCCAGTTCAGAGACGTCAATGCCCGCCTCCTCTCGGGACTCTCGAATCCCTGCATCAACGGCTGTTTCGCCTGTATCAATCATGCCAGCGACAGGTTCAAGTAACCAGGCCTGGCCAGGTTGGTTTAAGTTTTGTGCATGCTGTAAAGCACCAGGACGACATTGTTCAACCAAAACAATTTGTTTTAAGCTTAAGTCATAAAGTAAAACCACGACAGCCTCTCCACGACAAAACAACTCCCGTTGAATCTCGGGCGAGCAACCACCTTGAAATAAAGAGTGTTTAAAAAGCAAAGACTGGACTTTGAAAAAACCTTGAAACTCAGTCTTAACAGATTGAAGTTGCAAGGTTTTTCTCGACAATCTGTTATCTCTCATTGGTGAGTCAGTTTGCGAGGCATTGGGTAATTGGTTATTGGATGACATGGGCTTTCTACTGTATTTCAATCATAGGAACACGCTGTGTAATACCGCACAACAATTCATAACTAATCGTTCCAGCCCATTGCGCTACCTCATCGACACTTAAAGCGTCACCCCACAGTACAGCAGTACTGCCGATTTCGACTGAATCAATATAATCGGTTATATCAACGGTTATCATATCCATTGAAACTCGTCCAACCAATGGAACACGATAGCCTTTGATTAAAACAGGGGTGCCATGACGTGCGTGACGTGGATAACCGTCTCCATAACCAATTGCAATCACAGCAATGACCGAATCACGCTGTGCAGTCCAGCTATTACCATAGCCGACATATTCACCCGTTTTAACTTCATTTATGGCGATAACTTTTGATTCCAACTGCATCACCGCTTTAAGCTTGAGTACAGAGCCTTCTCGTGAACCAGCACCATAGAGCATAATGCCGGGGCGTATCCAGTCAAAACTTTTATTGACGAAGTGCTGAACGCCAGCAGAGTTAAGCAAGCTTTTTGGCAGATTGTAAGCCGTGCTGACCTGCTCAAATGTCGTAATTTGTTGCTGTGTAAAGCTGAGTGCGTCTGAATTGTCTTCGTCTGCCGATGCTAGATGGGACATCAAATGGAGGTGAAACGTGTTTGGACTCGCTTCGAGCTTGTGAATAATAGAATCAACTTCGTCAGGTTTAAACCCTAAACGGTGCATTCCAGTATCTATTTTGATCCAGACATTGATACCAAATGGGGCTTGAAACTCGAGCAGCCACTCTAACTGGTAGTGGGAGTGGACAACCAAATCAAGATGATTTTGAATGATTAAGGGTAGTTCGGCTTTAGAAAAAAGACCTTCAAGCAGTAAAATGCGGTGTAAAAACCCTTTTTGACGTAATATCAATGCTTCATCGATTGAAGCAACACCAAAACCATCCGCATGGCTAAATTGCTGGGCGACTCGACTGATGCCATGCCCATAACCATTCGCTTTAATGACGGCCAACACCTTACTATTTGGAGCAAGCATTTTGGCAATGGTTAGGTTATGACTTAATGCGGGTAAATTAAGATAAGCTTTAGCGGGACGATAAAACATTTACAAATTTGCTCCAATCGTCAGTTGCAAAGATAGAAAACAAACCGTCATCCTAAACGTCCTGCCACTAACATCTTAATAATGCCCTTCAGTCACCGCAAAGGCCGCGTGATTTTCAAAACGTGTGTATTCACCAATAAAGGTAAGTCGAACGGTGCCTAAAGAACCATTACGGTGTTTACCGATAATAATTTCTGCCGTACCTTTATCTTCAGTATCTGGGTTATAGACCTCATCACGATAAATGAAAACGATGATATCCGCATCCTGCTCAATCGCGCCTGATTCACGTAAATCCGACATGATCGGACGTTTGTTAGGACGTTGCTCTAAACTTCGGTTTAACTGAGAGAGTGCAATGACTGGAATATTAAGTTCCTTCGCTAACGCCTTGAGACCACGTGAGATTTCAGAGATTTCATTGACACGGTTTTCAGAATTGGCTGAACCACGCATTAACTGTATATAATCGATCACAATCAAACCTAAACCCGTCACCATCGCTTTAGCTTCTGCTTCTTCATGCCCTGCTTCAAGCGCTTCTTTTAACTGTTGCTCACGTACATCTTTATCAATACGTCTTGCTCTCGCTCTGAGTTCAGTAATCATAAGTGCAGGCGTATCATCAATAAACACTTTGGCTTGAGACAGGAGATTGATGGCTTTATTAAGTTTTGGCCAATCATCCTGAGCTAACTTACCGGTACGCATACGACCGGCGTCAATACGCCCGATTGAACTAATCATACGCATGGCAAGAGATTCACCAGGCATCTCCATACTGAATACAGCTACAGGCGTATTGTTTTTAGTCGCTATATTCTCAGCAAGGTTCATTGAGAAAGTGGTCTTACCCATCGAAGGTCGACCAGCAACAATAATTAAATCTGCTTTTTGTAAACCAGCCGTAATTTCATCAAATTCTGTTAAGTGTGTCTCTTGGCCTGTAATGGTGCCTTCAGAGTTAAACAACTCATCGATTTTATTAATGGCTGCTTCTAGCAATACATCCATCGATTTGTACTGGCGCTCTTTACCTTCACCATGTTCGGCAATCGAGTTAATCTTAGCTTCTGCAATATCGAGAATTTCTCGAACATCACGGCCCTGAGGAAAGTAAGCACTTTCAGAAACATCATTACTGGCTTGAATCAACCCGCGTAAGATGCCTTTATCTCTGACCAATTGCGCGTAATACAAAATATTTGCAGAACCTGGTGTATTTTTAACCAGATCCGCTAGATAAGCGCGTTCTCCTGCAAGCTCCAGCTGACCTACTGAATCGAGATACGCCACGCAAGCGACTAAATCAAAAGGCTTGTTATTACGACTCAAAGCCGTCAAAGCAGAATAAATAGCTTGATGCTGCTTCGTATAAAAATCATTTTCATTTACAAGCGCACTGACATCATCATAGGCACCGTTAGACAGCATCAGCCCACCTAAGACAGATTGTTCGGCCTCATTGGAATGCGGGGGAACTTTAAATAGTTCTTCTGATTTAGCTAACTTGGTTGATTTATGATTCATAGACTAACAGTACGTTTTTAACTCAAAAAATGAAGACTCATTATACCGTCAAGAATGGGAGGGTGACTTTAAATATTCAAGTCATTTTAACTGAAAGTCGCTAGATATTTAAAGGTACAAGCAAAGCTCTAAATAAGGGGTTAAAATAGATTTGAAACAGGAGTAAAAATAAAATCAATGCAAAGGATGACGGATTTTGGGCAAAAAAAAACGAGGGCATTCAAAGAATGAACCTCGTTTTTTTAAACAATCTAGAGAAATTACTCTTCGATTGCTTTGATCTCAACTGTAATTGAAGCAACCACATCAGAATGTAGTTGAATATCAATTTCATAAGTACCGATATGACGCAATACACCTTCAGGCATACGCACATCACGGCGCTCAATTTCGAAACCAGAAGCCTTAAGGGCGTCAGCGATATCTTGAGTACCAACAGAACCGAATAACTTACCTTCGTCTCCACAAGTTGATTCAATAGTAACCACTTGGCCATTTAAGTTTTCGTAAACACCTTGTGCTACGGCTAATTCAGCAGCTGCCGCTTTCTCAAGCTCAGCGCGGATTTCCGCAAATGCTGCAACGTTTTCTTTAGTTGCTGCCTTTGCTTTACCCTGAGGAATCAAAAAGTTACGAGCGTAACCAGACTTAACTGATACTTCATCGCCTAAAGATCCTAGGTTTTGTACTTTTTCAAGCAGAATAACATTCATAGCTTAAACCTCTATAATTCTTCTTTTTCCCAACGGTTTCGAAAGTCTACCCAAGTATCTACTAAACCGATGGTTGCTAATATCAACATCGTTTGAGGAAATAAAAATAACAGGAGATAAAGCCCCACCAACCAAGCGGTATGTAACCGCTTAATTGCAACAGTTTGATGTGCAATGGCAATGCCTTGAAACATCAAACCGACAATAATAATACCTGATAAATCATAAACCAAGCCAGCTGACTGACCGGAAACCAATCCTAGCACGGCAAGTAAAATTGCAGCGTAAGCAGTTGATTTAGGGAGCTTTAATTGATAAAAATCAACTTTAAACTGTCCAGGGTTGTATAACTCACTTTGCCACCAGCGTCCAACGGTTAAGATTGAAAACCAGAGTATTACGGCTAAAACCGCTAATAACATGGTTACCATCTTGGCCATTTCATCGACGACATCAGATTGATAAACAATCTCTGCAGCCTCTAAAATTGGAACAGCGTGTTGGTTAAATAAAGCTAACCACCATTCAGCTGGACTAGGAATCATTAGATGAAATCCAAGGATACCTAATCCAGTCATAATCATTGCTGCTTGAAGTGCTGAGGCTAATGAATTCGTTTGTCGCAAGACAACACTCATTAACCATACGGGTAACATGTACTCAATAACTGAAATAATCGCAGGCCAATAAGCCCCAGAAATCATAACAGTCAATAACACATGACTCGTAACACCCCAAACAAGGGTCTTAAAACCTTCAGCAACCGAAACTCTCAAAGTTACTAAGGCGATAATTGCACCAACTAAAATACCAAGTGGTGCAATCCATACACTGAGTGCAGCGAATAAACAAACCGCGATGATTGCCTGAAAAGGCCCTTTCATTGAGTATTTGGCTATTGCTAACATTCAGTACCTGTTAATTTAACTAATCTTCAAATTTCTATTTATGTTGATCAGTATATGGCAATAAAGCAATATAACGCGCACGTTTGATTGCAGTCGCCAATTGACGCTGATACCTAGCGCTTGTTCCTGTAATACGGCTAGGAACAATTTTTCCTGTTTCCGTAATATAAGATCTCAAGGTATCTAGGTCTTTATAGTCAATTTGTTTTACGCCATCAGCTGTAAAACGACAGAATTTCTTTCTTCCAAATCCTCTAGACATTTTGCTCTCCTTGTCCGCGGGAATCATTCGAGCGAGGTGCTGGACGTGTATCTTGACGTGTGTCACGACGCTTGTCAGTCTTCTCATCTTTCTTACCTGCCATTACTGAAGGCTCAGTAAGTGCAGTTTTTTGCTTAACGACGATGCTACGTAAAATGGCATCGTTGTAAAAGAAAGCATTCTCTAATTCATCAAGTGCTACTTGATTACATTCGATATTCATCATAATGTAATGGGCTTTGTGTACCTTATTGATAACGTACGCAAGTTGGCGACGTCCCCAGTCTTCTAAACGGTGAATTGAACCACCAGACTGTTCGATAAGGGCGCGGTAACGCTCTAGCATTGCAGGAACCTGTTCAGATTGATCAGGGTGCACTAGAAATACGACTTCATAATGACGCATTAATTTCTCCTTATGGATAATAAAAAGTTTCCTGACACTCTCGTAAGAGAACAGTGAAACAAGGATTTTTCAGACACACTGCCTGAAAGGCGCGAATTATAAACGATATTGATAGTTGTTACAAGGACTTATCCAGGCAAGTTTCACAAGAAACCTAATCTAGACTGCTATTGATATCCTTAAGAACCTGCAAAGGACATTTGGACTGCGTGATTGGACGGCCTACCACGAGATAGCTTGCACCTGAATCCATCGCCTGCCGTGGTGTCATAATGCGTTTCTGGTCATTAACATCACTGCCCACAGGGCGTATTCCTGGGGTTACCAGGCAAAATCCAGGACCCAAATTTCTGCGCAATAACTTCGCTTCTTGTGCAGAACACACCACCCCATCAAGACCTGAAGACTGAGCCAGCTTAGCCAATCTAAGAACATTATCTTTAGGTGAGCCTTGAAGACCTATTTCAACCAAATCAGATTGCTCCATGCTCGTTAACACTGTTACAGCAATCAACAGAGGTCTTTTCTCGAACCCACTTAAGGCTTCTTGGGCTGCTTGCATCATCTTGCGGCCACCTAAAGCGTGCACATTAACCATCCACACACCCAAGCGTGCAGCTGCCTGCACAGCCTTAGCAACGGTATTAGGAATGTCATGGTATTTGAGGTCCAAAAAAACATCGAAGCCCTTGGCGATCAACGTTGCTACAAAATCAGGCCCTGCGACAGCAAATAGTTCCTTGCCTACTTTTAAACGACACTCTTCCGGGCGTAAACTGTCAACAAAACTTAATGCAGAGACGGCATCAGCAAAATCTAACGCGACTAATACCTTAGGGTCTATCAAAGAAATTGGTGGCTGGCTATTTTGTAAATCATTTTGACTCATAAAAGACTCTACTTTTCTATTTTTAACAATACGTTATCAGGATTTTTTAATGTTTCATTAATATTAACCTGATCTTTTTTAAGTTGAATTATTTGACTGGACTGCTTTTGATTAACCTTAATCTGCTTGCGTAAACGCCACTGAAGCTGCGCAACTTGAACAAGAATGATGCCTGCACCTACGAGTACGCCGAAAATAAGCACGCTGGCCAAAACAAGACTTAAAGGTAAGGTCGGTCGAATCAAGAAGAGGTCTAGAGTGACAGGCGTTGGATTGAGAACACCTAAAGCCATCCCCGTTCCAAGAATAATTAATGTCAGCGTAATTGAAATGAGTTTAAACATAAGCAATATCTCTCTATGCTAGGAATAGAGGGATTATAGAGGAATAAAAAAAAAGGGGCTACTTATGTAGCCCCTTTTTTTGGGATTAAACTAGAATGTCCGTTGTCTCTTTAGAAGAGTCAACTCGCTCTCTTAGAGACTTACCTGGTTTAAAGTGCGGAACGCGCTTATCAGATAATTCAACCGTTTCCCCAGTCTTGGGGTTACGACCTACTCTAGCTTTCCTATGATGGAGACTAAAACTCCCAAAACCACGAATTTCAATTCGCTCGCCTTCGGATAAGGTATCTATCATAGAATCCACAATTTGATTCACTGCAATCTCAACATCTTTTTGAGAAAATTGAGTTTGTTTTCTTGCAATGAGTTCGATGATTTCTGACTTAGTCACTTGATCATTCTCTTAATAATCTCTAGAAAAAGAGAGTGTTAATTAAAACCAGCACCATTGCGCTAGTAAGATCAAAGAGTGGCTCACAACTTAAATTGTGAGTCACTAGCAAATAACAGCTTGCTATTTGCTCTCAGATTACATTTTGTCCTTGAAAAGGTCACCAAATGTAGTACCAGCAGTCGTAGCAGTTTGCTGCTCAGAATAACCTTTAAGAGTTTGAGCTTCTTCATGTGCTTCTTTCGCTTTCATAGAAAGAGAAACTGAACGGTTCTTACGGTCGATATTTGTAATCTTAGCAACTACTTTATCGCCAACTTTAAGAACGCTTGAAGCATCACGAGTATCTTCGATTAGCTCAGAAGCGCGAAGGTAACCTTCAACTTCCGGACCTAGGTCGATAACTGCGCCGCGCTCATCAACAGACTTAACAACACCTTCAACATCAGCACCCTTGCCATTATCAGCAACAAACTGACCGAATGGGTCTTGCTCTAACTGCTTAAGGCCTAGAGAGATACGCTCACGATCTGGATCGATAGATAGAATAACTGTTTCTAGCTCATCGCCTTTCTTGAAGTCGCGAATAGCTTCTTCACCAGTTTGCTTCCAAGAGATATCTGTAAGATGTACAAGACCATCAATACCACCGTCTAGACCGATAAAGATACCGAAATCAGTGATAGATTTGATAACACCAGAGATTTTATCGCCTTTCGCATGAATCGCTGAGAAACCTTCCCAAGGATTGATTGCACACTGCTTAATAGACAATGAAATACGACGACGCTCTTGGTCAACGTCAAGAATCTTAACGTTAACTTCTTGACCAAGGTGAACTACTTTAGATGGGTGGATATTACGGTTAGTCCAATCCAATTCTGAAGTATGAACAAGTCCTTCAATCCCTTCTTCGATTTCGATGAAAGCACCGTAATCAGTAATGTTTGCAACTTTACCAGCAACTTGTGCACCCATTGGGTAACGAGCAACCATATCTGCCCAAGGATCTTCTTCAAGCTGCTTAAGGCCTAGAGATACACGACTACGCTCTTTGTCGAACTTAAGAACTTTAACGTCAATCTCATCGCCAACATTAACGATTTCAGAAGGATGGTTAACACGACGCCAAGCCATGTCTGTAATGTGTAGAAGACCATCAACACCACCAAGGTCAATAAATGCACCGTAGTCAGTAAGGTTCTTAACGATACCTTTAAGTGTAGAACCTTCTTCCATGTTAGCAAGAATTGCTTCACGCTCACCAGCGCTTTCAATTTCGATAACTGCGCGACGAGATACAACAACGTTGTTACGCTTACGATCAAGCTTAACAAGTTTCAACTCTACTTCTTTCCCTTCTAGGAAACCGAAGTCACGGATTGGACGAATATCCACAAGAGAACCAGGTAAGAAACCACGAACGCCTTCAACGTCAACAGTCAGACCACCTTTAACTTTACCAGTCACAAGACCGATAACTACTTCACCTTCTTCCATCGCATTTTCAAGGCGATCCCAAGTCTTAGCGCGCTTAGCTTTTTCACGTGATAAACGAGTTTCACCCAAACCATCTTCTAGTGATTCTAGGTAAACTTCTACTTCATCACCGACAGCAACTTCAAGGTCACCGTTAGCGTCTAAGAACTGGCTCTTAGGGATAGATGATTCAGACTTCATGCCTGCATCAACAAGTACGGCTTCTTTATCAATACCGATTACGGTACCGATGATTAATGCACCGATGTTAAATTTTTCTTGGAAAGATTCTTCAAATAGTTCAGCGAAAGATAATTCACTCATGGATATAGCTACCATTTTTTTCAAACCGTCTTCTAATGGCTGATGGGGGTATTAATCAGTCAACGGGTCAGTTAGTTAAATGTCAGCACCCCAAGTGCCAACAAAATACAAATCCCCAGGCTTAAATAAGACCAGGGATTTAAAAAGCTTTAATAATCAAGAATATATACCTGAAAAAAGTTTGATTGAATTACTTCATCAACCCCCTATCCCACAATAAAGATTCTACTTTTTTACAGACGTCTTCAATGTTTAAATGTGAGGTATCCACGATGATTGCGTCCTCAGCTGGCTTTAACGGCGCAGTCTTACGATTCAAATCACGATCATCACGTTCTTCTATGTCTCGAGTTATCTGGTGAATATTAGCACTAACCCCTTGGTTTTTCAACTGATTAACACGTCTTTCTGCTCTAATTTCTGCCGATGCGGTTAAATAAAGTTTTAAATCTGCATTTGGAAAGACCACTGTCCCCATATCACGACCATCCGCAACCAGGCCTGGCAACTCTGCAAACGCTTTTTGCCTTGCCATTAAAGCAGTACGTACTTCCGGGATTACAGCAACAGTTGATGCCACACCAGCAACTTCCTCGGTACGAACTTTAGAAGTGACATCATCACCTTCATACAGAATACTAGTTGCGACAAATTCAACCGGCAAACTCTCCGCTAAAGCCACCAGGCCTGGTACATCGTCCAAAGCCAGTTGATTTTTAACAGCACCAAACGCTAAGGCACGATATATCGCCCCACTGTCTAGCAGATGAAAATGTGTTTTACAGGTCAAATATTGTGCAAGCGTACCCTTGCCCACACCGCTTGGACCATCAATGGTAATAACAGGAACTGATAACTGAGTCATACTTAAGATTCCTTAACCGCTGCAACCTGCATACCGACTTGATTAATCAACTCAAGGAAGGTTGGAAATGAGGTATTTACATTGGCACAATCATCAATCACAACTTCAGAAACAGCATTTAAGCCAGCAATAGTCATCGCCATAGAGATTCTGTGATCATGGTGGCTTTGAATATCCTTTGTTTGTTTTGACTGAATTCCGCCATTTATGACCATCCCATCTTCTGTCGGCTGAGCATCAACACCAACAGCTTGCAGTGCATCTGCCATGACTTGAATACGATCAGATTCCTTAACACGCAACTCTTCAGCACCGGTTAAAACGGTTTGCCCTTCTGCACTCGCAGCCACGACAAATAAGACTGGGAACTCATCAATCGCCAAAGCAACTAACTCTTCAGGGATGTTTATACCTTTAAGAGGAGCATAGCGGACATGCACATCAGCAACGGGCTCGCCACCCACTTCGTGTGCATTTTCAAGCGTAATATCTGCACCCATTAGTTGCAGTATATTCACAATACCCACGCGAGTAGGATTCATGCCGACATGCTCAATAACTAAATCTGAACCTTTAGAGACTGCCGCAGCCGCCATAAAGAACGCCGATGATGAAATGTCGGATGGAACATCAATATGACGTCCGGTTAATTTACCGCCACCGACCAGGCAAGCTTTCATCTGTTGGCTATCAATTTTTTCTGAGATTACTTCATAACCAAAACCGTTCAACATACGTTCCGTGTGGTCACGCGTCGGCGCTGGCTCTAAGGCACAAGTTTTACCTTCTGCATATAAACCCGCTAACAAAACACAAGACTTAACCTGGGCACTGGCCATCGGTAAGACATAGTCGATTGCCGTCAGCGTGCCATCGCCCGTACCTGTAATTTTCAAAGGTGGCATTCCACCTTCCGCCGTCTCTATTTTTGCACCCATCGCACGCAATGGATCTGTTACACGCTTCATAGGACGTTTAGATAAAGAAGCATCTCCGATTAGTTCACAATCAAAATCCTGGCCGGCCAAGATACCCGCCATCAAACGCATCGCAGTCCCTGAATTTCCCATATCCAGAGGCTTATCAGGTTTTTTTAAACCCTTTAAACCAACACCGTGAATAGTAACATTGCCATTATTCGGCCCCTCTATATGAACTCCCATATCCTGAAAGGCTTTTAATGTCGCTAAACTATCATCGCCTTCTAAAAAGCCTGTCACAGTTGTCGTGCCTTCAGAGATAGCCCCCAACATAATACTTCTGTGTGAAATAGATTTATCACCAGGTACGCGAATACGACCGTTGATAGTGCCGCCGGGTTGAACTTTGAATTTTACATTTGCCATAATTTTGATTCTTTTTTAAATTCTATAAATAATTTAGTAGTTTATACGCTTAGATTAAGAGCGGATTTTTAAAACCGTGGATTTAATTGAGGCTCAAGATTTCACTTGCCAATATGTCTATCACGAGCACTCTTCGCATCTTCAAACAGTCTGAATAACTCCTCACCCTGCTTTGCCTCAACCAACTCCGTTAAGTCAGCGATTGATTGCTGATAGTTCTTTAGCCATTTAACAATTGCATCTGAATTCGTTAAAGCAATGTCTCGCCACATGGTTGCATCACTCGAGGCGATGCGCGTAAAGTCTCGGAACCCACCCGCCGTATAAGGAAACACATTACCCAATTCGGCATGCTCATCCAGCATATCAACCAATGAAAATGCCAATAAATGGGGAAGATGACTGGTGGCTGCGAATATATCATCATGTTGCACAGCTGACATGACTTCAACATTAGCCCCCAACGCTTTCCATAAGTCAGTGACCAGTTGAATAGCATCGACATTAGTATGCTCTGCTGGCGTTAAAATCACCCTATGATTAATATAAAGCGTAGGATCGGCCGCTGTGACACCGCTTTTCTCTTTGCCTGCGATAGGATGACCAGGCACAAAAAACTCAGGCAATTCACCAAAGACTTTTACTGCTGAAGTTATAACGCTACTTTTAGCACTGCCAGCATCAGTAATAATGGCATCCTGCTTGATAAAAGGCTTCATTTCTACAAGAATAGCTTCCATAACACCCAGCGGTACTGCAAGCATAATCAGATCACTATCTTTTACCGCCGATTGCATATCCGTAGAGTATTCATCAATGACACCCAACTCAATCGCTTTTTGCAAATTCGATTCATTCTGACCAAAGCCGATAACGGTTTTAACCAGGCCTGCTTGCTTTAAGCCCTTAGCGAACGAACCGCCAATTAAACCGACACCGATAATGGTAATTTTATTGAGTGGTTTCAATTTAGGATTCCTTGGTAGTCGATAATAAAACCGACTTCAGCGCATCGATAAAATGCTGATTTTCAACTTGAGTCCCAACTGAAACCCGCAAAAACTGCTTTAAACCATAATTAGCCACAGGGCGTACAATCACACCCTCTTCCAACAACTTCTGATTCATTTCCAGGGCATCTTCGCCTAAATCAATGCATATAAAATTTCCAGCGGAAGGAATTGAATCAATCTCTAATATCGCCAAAGCATCGGTTATCTGGCGCACACCCTGCTGGTTCAATAGCAGTACTTTTTCAACAAAACCTTGGTCAGCCAGTGCCGAAACAGCGGCAACTTGAGCATAATGATTAACATTAAATGGCGCTCTTAGCTGATTGATATATTGAATAATTTCTTTACAACCGGCAATATAACCTACGCGTAAAGAGGCTAAGCCATAAGCTTTCGAGAAAGTTCTAGAAACCAATACATTAGAGTGGTTTTCCAGATAGTCTATGCCGTTAGCATACTCATCCGAACTGAGTTGCGCCTGCGCATACTCAAGATAGGCTTCATCCAATACCACAATAACCTGCTTAGGCACTTGATTAATAAAGCCTTCCCACTCTTTTCGATTGAAAACCGTACCGGTTGGGTTATTAGGGTTCGCCAGATAAATCACTTTCGTTTTATCGGTAATAGCGGCTAACATGGCTTTTAAATCATGCCCCCAACCTTTCGCCGGCACTTCGATGCCCGTCGCTCCTACCACTTGAGCCGAAATAGGATAGACTGCAAAGGCATATTGAGAGTAGATTATCTCATCACCAGGCCCTGCAAAAACACGCGCCACCAGCTCCAATAGTTCATTAGAGCCATTACCAATCGCCAACTGCTCAGGTGAGATAGACAAAAACTCAGCTAATGCTGATTTTAAAGCGTAGGCACTGCCATCAGGATAGCGCGCAATCTCTCTGAATTCATTTTGAAGAGCAGCCAAAACCTTTGGACTTGCGCCTAAAGGATTTTCATTAGAGGCCAATTTAGAAATATAGGTTAACCCCAATTCACGCTGTAACTCACTTACCGGTTTACCGGGAATATAGGGATGAATACCGAGAATCTGTGGCTGAACCAGATCACAATAAGCTACATTTTTTTCATTCATAATTTTCTCAGATTTACCTGTAACAAAGTGATGTCTATTCGAGTTTTATACACCACTACTCAACCTATTCAAGGCGTTATTAATTTTAAAGCGGCGAAACAGGGAAAGACCCTAACAATTTAAAGAACGCTGCCTTGGATTCAACTTCTTCAAGTGCTTCTTTTAGATTTTCGTCCTGCTGATGCCCTAAAACATCAATAAAAAACTGATAATCCCAAGTAGTATCCGTTGAGGGACGAGAGATAATACGTGTCATATTAATGCCACGCTGACTGAAGCAAGATAAAACATCCAATAATGCACCCGATTGATTTTTCATAGAAACAATCATTGCGGTCTTATCTTCACCACTGGACTGAGTCGCTTCACGACCCATCACCCAAAACTTAGTGGTATTATCAGGCTGGTCTTCAATGTGAGATTCAAGAATATTCAGTTGATAAAGCTGCGCGGCCTGCTCGGAAGCAATCGCAGCAACAGCAGAATCGGCCTGCGCCATTTTGGCGGCCAAAGCATTGGAAGCAACCGCTTCAACCTCTGCCCAAGGTAGGTTATTTTTGATCCACTGCTCACACTGCCCTAGGGCTTGCTGATGAGCGACAATTTTATGAATATTTTCAAACGCTTCCGACTTGGATAACAAACAGTGATGAATCTCAAGTGCAACCTCACCAGAGACCTTCAAGCCCGTTGTCACTAAGGCGTTTTGAGTGCTTTTAACGACACCTTCTGAAGAGTTTTCAACTGGCACCATGCCATAACTAGCCTCACCTTTTTCAACCGCTTCAAAAACGGCTTCAATGGTCGAAACGGCGATAGGATGCGCTGATGAACCAAACTGCTTAATCACACTGGCATGAGAGTAACTGCCTTCAGGCCCAAGAAAAGCCACCGAAGTTGGCTGCTCAAGCGCAAGACAAGCAGACATAATTTCTCTAAAGAGTTTGGCCATCTCTTCATCAGGCAATAAACTGGTATTGCGTGCTTTAACAGCCCTTAGAACTTGTGCTTCTCGTTCTGGACGATAAAACACGGCATCAACACGCCCACCTTGAGTTTTAATGTCTGCCACTTTTTGAGCACAAGCGGCTCTTTGACCAATTAAATCTTGGATTTGAGTGTCAATCGCATCAATTTGATTTCTAATCTCGGTCAATTGCATTTGTTCAGTTGTCATTCAAGAGCCTGCATAAATTATGTATTTTTCATCTGTTCCGTAAAGAAAACTCTGATTAAGCGTGTTGTTTAGCAAACTGCTCTAAAAACTCAATCAACGCATCCACACCTTCTTCAGGCATGGCGTTATAAATACTCGCGCGCATACCACCAAAAGCCTTATGACCCTTTAAACTTAACAAGCCAGCAGCCTTAGAGGATTGAATAAATTCAGCCTCTAAATCGTTGTTTGTTAGATAAAAAGTAACATTCATCCATGAGCGCTGTGAAGCCTTAATGGTGTTGTAATAAAATTCAGACTGATCAATATAATCATAGAGTTTTTTGGCTTTACGCTCATTCACTAACGCAATCGCATCAACCCCACCATTTTTTTTAAGCCAATCAAACACCAGGCCTGCTAAGTACCAAGCATAGGTTGCAGGGGTATTAAACATCGACTCATTATCCGCATAACTTGCCCAATTTAACAAAGTCGGCGTGATATCGCGTGCATGACCAATTAAATCATCACGAATAATCATAATGGATAAGCCTGCTGGTCCGATATTCTTTTGAGCGCCTGCATAGATGACTGCATAACGACTGACATCGATAGAGCGGCACATGATATTAGAAGACATATCTGCAATAACAGGTTTACCCTGCGCAAAAACATGCTCCAACTGATCTTCCTGAAACTCTAAACCGGTAATGGTCTCATTGGAACACAGGTGAATATATTTAGCATCTTCACTAAAGCTCCACTCTGATACATCAGGGATTTCAGTTGGATTAGCACAGTCACCACCCGTGACGAGATTGACATTCACATAGCGTGAAGCCTCTTTAATCGACTTACTAGACCAAACACCAGTATTGAAATAATCTACGGTATCGCCTTCAGCGGTTAAATTAAGTGGAATCGCTGAAAATTGCATTGACGCGCCACCATGCAAAAACAACACTTTATAGTTGTCCGGAATCGCCATGACTTCACGCAAGTCCGCTTCAATTTGATGCGCAACCGACATGTACTCTTTACTGCGATGACTCATCTCCATGACCGACATACCAGTATGATTCCAATCTAGAAACTCTGCTGATGCTTTGCGCATGACTGCTTCAGGCAACATTGCTGGACCGGCACTAAAATTAAATGCTCTTGACATGCTAATTTAATTCCTACTTTAAGGTAAAAAGGCGTTTTATATTAAAGGGTTAAACTCGGACTAAACCAGGTTGTAAAACGGCTAAAAGGCTCAATGCTTTTAAGCATTGAGCCTTTGATTGATGATTATATTGTGATTATTATGAATCGTTACTTTCTGAATCTTCAGTTGCTGCGCTGTCTTCTACTACGTTAGTTTCAAGACCCTCTTCAAGGGTCGTTTCGGTAACAACACCTTCAATAACAGAACCTTCCTCATCAAGTAAGATTTCGTCTTCAACATCCACAACCGCCAAACCAACAACCAGTTCGCCTTTACCTACATTAATCAGCTTAACGCCCTGAGTGTTACGACCCACAACAGAAACTTCTGAAACGCGTGCTCTTACCAAAGTGGCTTTATTGGTAATTAACACCATCTCTTGCTCTGGTACCACTGAAACGGCAGCCACAACAGAACCATTACGATCCGATGTCTTAATCGAGATAACACCTTGGCCACCACGGTTAATGGTTGAGTAATCTTCTACCGGAGTACATTTACCATAACCATGTTCCGTTGCTGTCAAAATCAAGGTATTAGGTTTAGCAACTTGCATACTGATGACTTTAGCACCCTCGGCTAGCTTCATGCCGCGAACACCACGAGCAGTACGTCCCATGACACGAACATCGGATTCTTTAAAGCGAATCGCTTTACCGATATTGCTGAACAACATAATTTCTTGTTCACCATCGGTCAAAGCGGTTCCAACTAATTCATCATCATCGAGTAAATCTACAGCAATAATGCCGTTAGCACGCGGACGTGAGAAATCTTTAAGTGCGACACGTTTTACAACCGAGTTTCGAGTTGCCATAAAGACAATACGCTCATCAAAATCACCAACTGGGAGTACTGAAGTAATATGCTCTCCATCTTCCAATGGCAAGATATTCACGATTGGCTTACCACGACTCCCACGACTCGCAAGCGGTAACTGCCAAGTTTTCTGCCAATAAAGTTTACCTTTGTTCGAGAAGCACAACAGCATATCGTGTGTACTGGCGACGAATAGTTGACCTACTTCATCTTCTTCTTTCATCGCTGTCGCTGACTTACCACGACCACCACGTTTTTGCGCACGATAGTCACTTAATGGCTGCGTTTTGATGTAACCATCTTCCGATAACGTCACGATACGATCTTCAACGGCAATTAAATCTTCAGCATCCAAATCTTGGTATGTGTAATCAATTACCGTACGACGATTATCGCCGAAGCCTTCAACAACTTCATTCAGCTCTTCTCTCACCACTTCCGTCAAACGATCAGGATTTCTTAAAATATTTAGGAAACCAGTAATCATTTCGATAAGCTTCTTATACTCTTCAATGATTTTGTCTTGCTCTAACCCTGTTAAACGATGCAAACGCATCTCAAGGATAGACTGTGCCTGAACAGGAGATAATTTATAGATATCGCCGTCTGCACCAAAACCTTCTGGCAAATCTTCTGGACGAATATCTTTAAGTTCAACACGCCCTAGTAACTCTACAACCTTACCAACCGGCCACTGTCTTTCAAGCATGCGTTCTTTGGCGACCGCAGGACTTGGAGAGGCTTTAATCAGCTCGATCATCTCGTCGATATTGTTCAAAGCCATCGCCAAACCTTCTAAGGTATGGGCTTTTTCACGTGCTTTGCGCAATTCGAAAATAGTACGACGCGTCACCACTTCACGACGATGCTTAACAAACGCAGTGATAATTTCTTTTAGATTTAACAGTTTTGGCTGACCATCAATCAACGCAACCATATTGACACCAAACACGGTCTGCATAGCCGTCTGCTTGTATAGGTTGTTAACCATGATTTCTGGCACTTCACCACGACGCAGTTCAATGACGACACGCATACCATCTTTATCGGATTCGTCACGTAAAGCGGTAATACCGTCAATTTTCTTTTCTTTGACCAGTTCAGCAATACGTTCTATCAAACGCGCTTTGTTAACCTGATATGGCAATTCATCAATAATAACTTTTGATTTTCCGCTCTTATCCGTTTCAATAGACGTTTTTGCACGAATTTTAACGCGACCACGACCCGTTTCGTAAGCTTCACGAATACCAGTTGCACCGTTGATAATACCGTAGGTAGGGAAATCGGGTCCTGGAATGTGTTCCATCAAACCGTCAAGATCGATATTAGGATTATCAATCAGTGCCAAACATGCGTTAACGGTCTCGGTTAAGTTGTGTGGCGGAATATTGGTCGCCATACCAACCGCGATTCCGGAAGAACCGTTGACTAATAAGTTAGGAATTCGAGTTGGCATGACCACTGGTTCTGATTCAGAACCATCGTAGTTTTCTGCGAAGTTAACGGTTTCTTTGTCTAAATCCGCTAGCAGGTGATGGGCAATCTTTGACATTCTGATTTCGGTATAACGCATCGCCGCAGGAGAATCACCATCGACCGACCCGAAGTTACCTTGACCATCTACCAACATATAACGCAATGAGAATGGCTGAGCCATACGGACGATTGTGTCGTAAACAGCCGTGTCACCATGCGGGTGGTATTTACCGATTACATCCCCGACAATACGGGCAGATTTCTTGTAAGGTTTGTTAAAGTCGTTACTTAATACATTCATTGCGTAAAGTACGCGACGGTGAACAGGTTTTAAGCCATCTCTTACATCAGGAAGCGCTCGTCCTACAATTACGCTCATGGCGTAACTTAAGTAGGACTGTTCCATTTCATCTTCTAACGCAATGGGAATAATTTCACGTGCAAATTCAGACATCGATAATCCAATCATTTAGTTAACTACATTAAAGCGCATATTATACCCGCATAACAGCCCTAAAGCGACAGTTATAACAACCCTTTCGGGGTATCGATAATTATTTTTTAAGCCGCTAGCGGGCTTTATTTTGGCTTAGAATGATTTGAACGTGATTTGAACAAATTAAAAACCCGTTAAAGTCCATAAATTAGGTATAATTTTTGGCTATTTTTTGACTTTGTACCTTCTCATACGTCAACAAAGCCTCTTTTAAGAGGTATAAGCGAATCCTAAGCGAATAAAAGTGAATCCTGATGAGTGCATCTACTTCTCCAGAAAACCCGACAAATCCAGAAAACGCCATTCAACCATCCAATGCAGACCAGGCTGAGTTAGATAACTTTAACCGCCTCTCTAATACCTGGTGGGATACCGAAGGTGAATTTGGCGCTTTGCACAAAATCAATCCTTTTAGAGTCGACTTTATTAGACGCTTTCAACCGATTGAAAACCAATCGATCGTCGATATTGGCTGTGGTGGCGGCATACTTTCTGAGTCTTTGGCGGCTGCAGGAGCACAAGTCACAGGCATTGATTTAGCGAAAGAAGTGTTGGGGGTTGCGAAACTGCATGGTTTAGATTCCGGCATCAAAGTCAATTACCAACTGATTGCCGCAGAAGAGTACGCTGAATTACATGCCGAAAAACACGATGTGGTCACTTGCATGGAGATGCTAGAGCATGTACCCGATCCACAAGCCATTATTAAAGCGGCCGCACAGTGCGTTAAACCTGGCGGCTGGGTTTTCTTTTCAACCCTTAACCGTAACTATAAGTCCTATCTGTTGGCTATATTCGCTGCGGAGCAAGTTTTGAATTTAGTGCCAAAAGGAACACATACGCATGAGAAGTTCATTACACCCGCCGAACTGGATGCGATGGCTCGACAAGCTGGTCTTTATTTAAGAGACAGTGCAGGTATTGAATTCAATCCACTACTGAATCAATATGGGTTAAATGATAGTGTCGATGTGAACTATCTTTTGGCTTATCAAAAAGCTGTTTAAACTCCTTGTAAGCTCATTTTAAAAAATGACAGACAAAATCACACCACACACTTAGACTTATTTATTTTAGGAACACCTTATTACAATGCCTAGCTCTACACCTATTGAATGTATCTTGTTTGATTTAGACGGTACCCTACTGGATACCTCCTATGATTTTGCGTTTGCACTCAATCAAACTTGCCGTGATTTCGGCCAAAAACCGTTACGCTACCAAACCATTAGAAAAGTGGTCTCCCAAGGTGGTCTGGCGATGACCCAATTGGCCTTCCCTTTACTTGAAGGTGATGCACTGGAAGAACGTCGACAGTATTTTTTAAACGTTTATTTTGAGAATATAGACAACCACACGCAGATTTTTCCTGGACTCGACTCAGGGTTACAAGTTTTAGCGCAACACAACATTCCTTGGGGGATCGTCACCAATAAACCGGGCTGGCTAACAGAGAAGTTATTGGCCAACTTAAGCTTTCCCAGCAAGCCCTTAAGCGTTATCAGTGGCGACACTCTAGCGGTTCGCAAACCAGATCCAGCGCCTTTATTACTGGCTGCCAAAGAGTGTAGTATCGTGCCAGAAAAATGCCTCTACATTGGGGATCATATAAGAGATATTCAAGCCGGTAATAACGCAGGCATGAAAACCGCATCCGCTCTGTTTGGTTACTTGCCCGACCTGCCGGAAAGCAACGCTGAAAAGCCTTGGCCGTCCGATTATCATTTTGAGACCCCTTTTGAAATAAGCCAGTTTTTCAAAACCATTAAAAGTGCTTAAAGCGCTCATAAACACTCAGCACCATTAAACAATAAGACAAAGAATAGAGAGAGTTGTATGCAAACTTATTTAATCACCGGAGCCGCCCAAGGGTTAGGTAAAGCCTTAAGTAGACAGTTGGTCGAAAAAGGCCATCAAGTCATCCTGCTCGATAAAGAACTCAAAGCGCTTAATGCTTTATATGATGAGCTCAACTCGGATTTGGTGGCGCTTTATCCGCTGGATTTATTGGGTGCAAATATCGATCATTACCAAGCTCTTCAAGATACAATCTCTGAAGAATATGGTCAATTGAAGGGTGTCATCCTCAACGCTGTGATCCTGCCTGCCTTTACGCCATTAGAGCAGTTCGATTACATGCAGTGGTATGAGGTGTTACACACCAATCTTAATGCCAACTTTCATCTGATTCAAAACACCCTTGGTTTATTGAAAAAGACTGACAACGGCAAGCTTCTCGCCATATTAGATGAAAACATCCATCAACACCCAGCCTATTACGGTGCTTATGGTGTGGCTAAGGCCGGTTTAGAGCAATTGATGATTACGGTTGCAGCAGAACATAAAAATACCAACTTGGATGTCTACAACGCAAAACTAGAAACCTTTGCAACTGAATCTCGAGGACGTCTGTTTCCTGGTGAAAACCCATTGGACTTAATTTCAGCAGAAGAAATGGCAGAGCGTATCCTTGAAAGCCTATTAAATGCTAAAGAACACCCTTCTATTCAATGTCTATAAAGTTGTAAACAAGCCATAAAACTAAAGTGACCAGGCCTGCTCACTTTAGTTTCTAATCTATTTAACGCCACCTTATTCTATTTTGAACTCTGCAGATTACTCTTATGATATGGCTTATAGCAAAGCTAAAAACAAAGTTTAAAAAATACTTTTTGAGATTAAATTTGTCACTGGAAGTTTGCTAGAAGCAAAATCTTCTTGCGCAAACTTTTGTGTGAAATAAATGATACCCAATGACTCTTTTTTAGCACGAAAAATAATCGCCATTTCATAAGGTATTCTCCCTGCCGCATTTGCAATAGGAAGATGCAGTATCTCTTCGCAGCCTTCAAAACATAACGTTTTAGAAAAAGAAGCCCAGTTTGTTATTAAACCCATTTCACAAAACATACCTTCGATAAAACCTGGCAGTGGCTTACTTAAACCCTTTAGCTTTGCATCGGTTTGTAAGCTTTTGCGTATACCGGAAGGCGTTGAGTAAGCGTTGGCGTCATGCATCAGGGCGCCTTCGTAATTGCCTGCATCAAAATCATCAAGTCCTTGGATTCTACTGCGAAAGTTGATGGCCATTAAAGACAGACGCACATCTAAAAAGTTTGAGTAACTCGAAGTCAAAATATCATTGGTTGAAACATAACTATTTGCATTTTGTTTTTTGGCCTCAAGCTTACTAATTTCAATTTTTTCTGGATCAATATAATAGGCATGGGCATTTGCATTTTTTCGCAATAAAAGCCCTTTTAAAACATTAACGACATGAGAAAAACCGCCGATATAGCCATATTCACGCTTTCCTAAAACTTCGATTATTTTTGAGGTTTCTTCTTCTTTTCGCTTCACATTCAGTGCGTAAATCTCAGCACCTTCAGAAAGCATGTTCAAAATCTTATAGTAAGTGTGCCCATCACCAACACTGTGTGACAAAGAAAAGATAAGCGAAAAACCAGACGTTTTATCAACTGAATCATTGCAGAGCGTGAGTTTTGTCACCAATAAATCCTGATTGATAATCTCTTTTGGCTTCTGCACAATAGCGGGTTTTAGAGCACGCCCTAATTGCATATACTTCATCGTTGAATGAATCGAAAGAGTACTTGGATTAACTTGAAATAAGGCATCTATGAGATTATCGTCAACGAGGTGCTCTGGGTAGCTAAGGTGTAATCGTTTTTGACCTTTACGTTGTACCAACTTGCCTGCAAGCCAAGGGTTGGCGAGCAGAATATCCTTAAATCTGTTTCTTATTGTGGTAACAACATCCTCAAGATTACCTTTATAAAAGGTAATGGTCGTGACACCCGACATCTGTTTAGATATAAATTCGGATTCGAGCTTTAATAGGGGTATTTCGATGGACATTTTAATGAATTCCGAATGTATGAGGGAGTAACTAAGACCTGGGTAAAGGTAAAATTAAACTGACCAGGCCTAGTCAATTTAAAATTTGGTTTATTAACACCTGAATAAACCTTTATTTCTTATGGTTTTTAGCACTTGCACCCGTCATACCGGCCGTTAAGGTAAAGCGCATCGCTTCTTCCATGCTTAAATCTACCGGAGTCACGGCGCTTCTTGGCACTAATACGGCATAACCACCAATCATGTAACTCAAGGGTAAATAGACCAATACACTGTCTTGTTCATTAAAGCCATCCGGTAACTTCTGGCTGTCGTGCTCGGTAATGAAACCGATGACTTTCATATTTTCATTGACCTGCACAGAAACCACCTGCTCAAAATCTTGTTCTTTTTTAGGTTTGAAGTAATCCAAAAAGTCGCGAAAAGCGCCGTAGATAGGTTTGATAACCGGCATATGTGCAAACAACTTTTCTAGCTTTGCAAACAGCAATTGCACGACATAAGCATGCATCACCAAACCAATCAAAAACAACACAACCAGGCCGGCGATAACCCCCATACCTGGCCAATAAAGCGTATTGGGTAAAGCAGTTTGAATTAGACCTCCGAGCACAGACTCCGCTGTAATTGCCAACCAATACAAGAGGTAAAAGGTTAACACGACCGGCAGAATGGTGATTAAACCCGTCAGTATATATCTACTAATAAAACCGAACATTTAAAACTCCGTTTTTTTTAAAGTGACCAGGCCTGGTTACTTTTATTTTTAATCTAAAATAGATGATTTAGTTCTCTTAATTAAATATCCACTGAGTCTGAATTTATTAATCTATTATTCTTTGAAAGGGCTAGTTATATTTCAGCGTAATTTTTCTAGCAGGTCTTTGTAAACACCAGCTTCATTATCTACGTCCGCTTCTATTCGGATACGCAACCTCCGTACTTCGGTCAAAGCTTGGCTATGAACGTCTATATCAATTCCACCACCTGCCATTTCTGAGATTCGGCGTTGCTCATCTTCACTATCTTTGAACTTCTGCAAGAGGTCAAGGTTGTTACTTAACCTCCAAATTTCCTCTTCGGGAGAGCTTACAAGTTGAGGGAATTGTTGAAGCAACAAAATCTTCTGTGCTGTTATAAGCGCGAGCTTTCCAACGGCAGCGTTCTTATATTCAATCTCAACAAGCATATCCATGCGACGCATCGCTTTTTGCGCTTTCGCTGCTGCTCTTTCAGCACGAACGACACGCCAATTTGCGGCTGCAGAGAGAATAACAGCGAACCCGGCGATAAGCTCAGAAGCGTAATGCTAAATGATTTCGATCATAACAAACTATACCTTTACATATAAAGTTGGAATTAAGCAGCTCCACTTTAGTCGAATCTAGCTTGAATAACTGGATAGATGCAATTTTTTAGAAGAAACGCCTAAAACTCAGTTCAGCGAATATAAACTCGTAATGATTTATAAAATTTTGTTTAAATCTTCTTAATTTAAACCAAAGCAAAAAGCAGTTTTAAAATAACCAGGCCTGGTCTAGTTGTGGATCTAGTTTGAACTAGAACTTATGACACTTAATCGATGGATGAGATTGCCCCTTCAAACCATCGCTTGCTTTAACAACTTAGGCGCTGAATTTAACAATGCTTGGGTATATTCATGTTTTGGGAAATGCATAATTTGTTCGACGCTACCTTGCTCAACAATACGCCCCTCTTTCATGACCGCGACTTCATGTGCTATCGCGGGAATAATCGACAAGTCATGGGTAATAAACAGAAAAGAGAGTTGATATTTTTGCTGTAAATCTTCAAGTAGATTCAACACTTGAGCGCGCACCGTGACATCCAATGCACTAGTGGGTTCATCACAGATAATCAATTCTGGCTCGACTGCTAAAGCGCGGGCAATGCCGATTCTTTGGCGTTGGCCACCAGAGAACTCATGTGGAAAACGATACTTGTGTTCAGCCAATAAACCAACCTGTTCAAGCAATTGTTCAATACGTGCATCTTGGTCTTTTTTGTCGCTAGAGCCGACTTTTAGACTGACCATGCCTTCACGAATGATTTCACTAATGGTCATGCGCGGATTCAATGCAGAAAATGGGTCTTGAAAGATGACCTGGACTTTCTTACGAAAAGGCTTCATCTGTTTTTCAGTTAAATTGGTAAAATCAACCACGCTTTCAATACTATCAACGCCCTCTAAAGAATTAGAAAATTCAACCGAGCCATCGGTACTCTTAACCAATTTTAAAATTGCCTGGCCAATGGTGCTTTTACCACTGCCGGATTCGCCAACCAAGGCTAAAGTTTGGCCTTTTTTAATGGTAAGGGTCACGCCATCCACGGCCTTGACTTGACCAACAGTACGTTGAAACAGCCCTTTCTTGATTGGGAAATGTACTTTCAAATCATTGATTTGCAGTAGAGTCTGCGTATCCACAATAGGTTTAAAGGTCTTTTTTGGAATGGCATCTGCTAGTAGTTGCTGAGTATACGGATGTTGAGGGTTGCTAAAGAAGTGCTCCTTACCCGCCTGCTCGACAATCACGCCCTGTTTCATGACCGCAACACGATCTGCCATCTCATTGACCACACCCATATCATGGGTAATAAACAGAATAGACAAGCCTCGTTTATCGCGAATACTTTTCAGTAACGCTAAGACTTGAGCTTGAATGGTGACATCTAAAGCGGTGGTTGGTTCATCAGCAATCAAAAGATCCGGTTCGCAAGCTAAAGCCATTGCAATCATTACACGTTGCATCTGTCCACCGGAGAGTTGATGTGGATACCAGTCATAACGTTCATTCGCTTCCGGTATGCCCACCTCTTCAAAGAGTGATACAACTTTTTGACGCGCCTGTTTACCACGCATTTTCAGATGAATGCGCAGAACTTCTGCAACTTGTTCACCCACTTTCATCACCGGATTTAAAGAGGTCATCGGCTCCTGAAAAATCATTGCGACCTGTTTGCCGCGAATTTTCTGCATTTGATACTCAGGCAGACTGAATAGCTCTGTTTGATTCAGTGAAATGGCGCCAGTCGTGACCTGCAATGCTTCAGGTAATAAACGCATAATGGCAAGTGAGGTCAGTGACTTTCCACTGCCTGACTCACCGACCAAAGCAAAAATCTCTCCCGATTCAATCGAGAAACTGACATCGTTGATTAACGGTGAGTCATTGACCGCAATACTTAGGTTTTGAATATTTAAAACAGGGCTGTTTTGATGTGTCATAGTCTCAATTTCGTCTTATCGTAATTTTAAAGGTGCAATGAGTTGGTATTTGCCCCGTTCATCTTGTTCCATAACAATCACTTGGCAATTTCCGGGATTGTCTAGCGCTTCATACTCTTCGACCGTCCAATGCAACCAGCGCATCAAAAAGATTCTAAGCGTCATACCATGCGTGACGATCAATGCATTATCGGCAAAACTTTCTTTATTAAAATCACGATACATGGTCTCAAAAAACACACTGACGCGATCATATACATCCGCCCCTGACTCGCCGTCTTTCATTCGATAATAGAATAGACTGTATTGATTGCGTTCAGCTCTTAATAAACGGCTGTCATCTGGATGGCGCAAATGCCCCCAATCTTGCTCTCTTATCCGCGGATCCTCATGGCATCCTGTTATTGATTCCTTTAATACGGATGCAATTCCCTCATAGGTCTGGCGAGTTCTATAATAAGGTGAAATATAAGTTTGAACCGTTTCAGAGCCAATTCTTTGAAGAATTTCTTTACCTGCTTGTAATGCTTGAGCCTGACCAAGCTCGGTTAAATTAAGGGCATAATCCGGAATCGTTTCGTAGTTTGAAGCGTCTTCATTGCCTTGCGACTGGCCATGCCTTACTAGCATAATTCTCTTGGGTTTCATAAATAGTTCTCTTGCATTTCAAAAGCATATTACGCTTTTAAACTGATTAATTAACACGTCGTGGGTCTAATACTGTTTGCACTCTATCTGAGAATAGATTCGCGGCTAAAACCAAGGTAAACATAAAAACAAACGCAGAGAACAGTGACCACCAGACCATAGGCTCTCTTGCCATCTCTAAACGCGCCTGATTAATCATATTACCCCAGCTTGCAGTGGTTGGATCGACCCCAACTCCCACATAAGAGAGCACGGCTTCTGCCAGCACTAAACCACTAAAATCTAACACCAACGCAATTAAAACCAAATGCATTAAGTTAGGCAAAATATGGTTTTTAATAATCTTAAAAGGCCCTAAGCCAAAGGCTTTGGCGGCAGATACATATTCTACTTGGCTTATTTTAAGGGTTTCAGCGCGTAATAAGCGACACAAACCCGTCCAACTGGTTAGGCCTAAAATGAAGATTAAAAATAGTAAGCGTAAATCTGCACGCTCTTCAGTGCTACCAAACCAATCACTATTATTGGTAATGATAACTTGCATCACCAGCACTGCTGCGGCAATCAACAATACCCCAGGAATCGAATTCAGAGTGGTGTAGAGATACTGAATAACATCATCCACCCACCCCTTAAAATAACCGGCGCTAATGCCTAAAATAAGCGCTAAAGGCAACATGACCAAAGTGGTTAGCAAGCCAATCAACACGCCAGTACGAATACTTTTGATAGATTGTAATAAAACATCCTGGCCAACCTTATCGGTGCCTAAAACATGATAGAAGTGGCTTAGGTAGTAGAACCAAACAAACAGAAACAATAGACTAAACAGAGTGATGTAAGCTGTTTTCCATGGCAAAGTCTTTACTTTTTCGCTTATATCCCGAAGCGCGAAGGACTGGAACCTGAAGTATCCATGAACCATGAGTATCAGCGCCATAATCCCAAGCGTAATCAGTAACGGCAACCCAGTTTTATCCAGCACATCCAACCAAACGGATGAATTATCCGCCGTTAAGTGCTGACCACCATGTTTTAGAGTTAGATAACTTTGTGAGACTTGACCATTTTCATCAAAATTCAACGAAGTACTGTATTCGTGCGTGGCAAACGGCGCTGAGTAGGTACGCTCTGTTTGCTCGATTAAATGCATCAGCGAAAGATCTAATAGACTATAAACGCCCTGTCGATTTTCTGAGGGTTCGTCACTGCTAGAGGTCAGTTGCAGATGTACCGAACCCAATAACGCAAATGCAAAATAGAAGATTAAAATTACAACGGAAGCGATGGCAACCCGCGATTCAAAAATTCGGCGCCACTGCTTTCGTGCCTGCTCGGAGTTTTTAATGGAACGAATCCCCGCGACAATCACAAACAGCAACGTCCAAACCATCAAATCCGTCCATAACCATACAAAACTCATGATAATTTAACTCTCGGATCAAATAGCGTATAGGAGATATCGGTCAGAATCAGGCCAATAATATATAAAACCGAGCCCAAAAATACCATGGCTTTAACGATGCCAAAATCTTGTGCATTAATCGCATCCAATGTGTAACTGCCCAGGCCTGGTATACCAAAAAAGGATTCCATAATCAGACTGCCCATAAAGAGTGTCGGAATCACCACCACTACGCCGGTCAAAATCGGTAACATGCCGTTCTGCAATACATGACCAAACAAGACCTTAAGATCAGATAAGCCTTTGGCGCGAGCGGTACGAATATAATCCTTATTCATCTCTTCTAAAAAGATACTGCGATACCAACGCATACCCGCACCAATCCCGGAGAACACCCCTATAAAGACGGGTAAGATTAAAAACTTAAAGCCCTCCCAACCTTCTGAGTAACCTGAAATCGGTACCCAGTGCCAAACTTTGCTGAACAATACTTGCCCGGCAATAATGTAAAACAGACCTGAGATGGACATAATCGCCACCGCCACCATCATCGTGGCGGTGTCTAAGGCAGAACCCCTAAACAAGACAATCAACAGAGCCAAGGCGATATTGGTGACTAAACCGATGATAAACGTGGGTAAAGCAATCGCAAGGCTTGGCCACATGCGTTCATAAATATCCGCGGTAATCTGCCGGCCGGAATCTGATTGACCAAAATCAAAGACAAATAGCTTCATAGACTCTTGCACAAATAGGGTTTCTTGAACTTTGGCCAGGCCTGGTGCATCCACATTAAAAAACAGCGGCTTGTCATACCCATGATCGACTTTCCAGGACTGAATCATTTCCGGCGTGGTCTGTTTCGCACCTAATTGAGCACGCGCCATATCATCTGGCGTATTGACCATGAAAAACAGCGCAAAGGTGATAAAGTTGACTCCGATTAAAATCGGCAAAGCAAACAACACTCTTCTGATAATGTAAGCGAACATCTAGATGACCTCGCTTTTTACATTCTTATCGGTCGTATTAATCGCGGCTTTTTGGCGACGACGATACGCCTGACGCAAAGGATAAATACTGCCAACAACCGTGACGAATACGATGATAAACGGCCAAACCACGGGTTGATTCCATGCCGATTGTTTTAGAACACGCTCTTGCACTTCAATACGTCTATATTTAACCGTATTATTCGCCAAAGGATTCGGCCATACATTGTGTAACCAGCTATGATAAAGCGATAATGACTGTGGGTGGTAACCCCATATCCAAGGTGCATCCTGTTGCAGTAATTCAGTCATTTTCTGAATAATTGCCAAACGTTCGGGGCTATTACTCATGTTTTTCATCTTTAAAAACAGTTCATTAAACTCTGGATTGTCATAATTGGCACTATTAATCCCAGAACCATTGGTATTAATGGTGGCATTACCACCATAGAGCAAAAACAGGAAGTTTTCTGGATCAGGATAATCCGCGTTCCAGCCCCAAGAGAACATCTGAACCTTGGCACCACGCACCTTATCTTGAAAGCGATTATAGTCTGTGGCACGAATTACTAGTTCAATCCCCAACTTAGCAAACTGTTTACGATACCAATTCAACATCGATTGACTGTCCGGACCCGTGGCGGCCGTATCGTAATGCAGGGTTAAAGGCGTGCCATCGGCTAGACGACCATTGGGATAACCCGCTTCCGCCAGCAGTTGTTTAGCAACCTCTAAAGATTTGCGTTGTGAGCGATTGTCTTGCCAATCAAACAGAACCTTATTATTGCCCTCCAAGCCTTCTTGAAAACCAAAAATACCGGGTGGTATTGGGCTCTGTGCAGTAACACCGCGGCCATTGAGAAATATAGAGATATACTCTTCGAAGTTAATCGCAATACTCAAAGCCTGGCGTAATTTACGTTGTTTGACGGAGTAACCACCGATCACAGGATCGGCCATATTAAAGCCAAAATACATAGTGCTCGGTTGAATCATATTTAAAAATTGAATGCCTTTTTCTTGCATTTCCGGCGTTAGACTCATCGCACCCGAATTAGAGACCGAAACAGCTTGATCAAAGCTGTCCGAACTGACCCCCGAAGCATCATAATAGCCCTGCAAAAACTTATTCCATAAAGGCACGCTCTCCTTTTCAAGCGAATAAATCACCTCCTTTATAAAAGGTAACGGCTTGCCGGCATCATTCAACAGCGTGGGATCAGCCCCTTCAGCCAAACCATCAAACGGATAACTGTCTTGATGATAATTAGGGTTGGCGAGTAAGCGCATGCGTTTATTAGGATTGTTCTCAACCAGTTGATAAGGCCCTGTACCCACTGGCGAGGTATCCAGCGTTAAATTCTTTTCGACCAGGCCTGGTTGTTTATAAAAAGCCTCTGCTTCCCACGGAATAGGCGCAAAGAAGTTCATACTTAACCAATATAAAAACTGCGGATAACGGCCCTTTACTCTAATTGTATATCGATGTTTATCAATGGCTTGAACACCACTTATATCAAACTTATTTAAGTCGAAAAAATGTGTTTTGGTGGTTTTATTATTAAGCGTAAGTTCTGCCTGATAGGTTTTAGAAACGGTCTCAGAAAAAGCCGTTAAGCCTTCAATATACTGCGACATAGAATCGAGTATCGGAGAGTGGTTTTGTCTTAAAGCCATGCGTTTCAAGGCATAAACATAATCCGTAGAAATGAGTTCTCGAGTGGCTTTTTTCTTAAAATCGTTAACCGATTCAATCGTTGATAATGTTTCTGAATCGAGTAGATGATATTTAAACGGTCCATCGACAGCATCAACATCTTTAACAAATGCAGGGTGCGGCTGAAATTGAATGCCAGGCTTGAGTGTGAAAAGATATTCCGTAAAAGCGATATCTGAATGTGATTCTGTAACCGTTTGACCTCTGCTATCCAGATAAGTCGTTTCAGGCATGTTGACCAGAGTTAAAGGCTCTAGAGTATAGGGACGTTTTAGATAATGATATTGCAGGGGTGGTTCGTAAACTTGGCTTAAAATCGCCCACTCATTAGAACTATAAGAAACCACAGGATCTAAATGCTTAGGAGGCTCACCAAAAGCACTGAATAGGGTTTGTGAGTTGGCTTGATCAGCACTATAAGGGTTATTCCAAGCGGCTGCAAAAGAAGCACTTGCATAAAAACTAACAGCCAAAACGCCCACAATATAGCGACTAAAGCCAATAGGCTGTCGATTGAAGGATTTCTTTAATAACAAAAATAGATTCACTAAACGTTTACACACTCTAAAACATGATAAAAGCCTTGGTAGACCAAGATAGACTCTAATCTAATTAATCTAAGCTGATTTTACAAATTACAGCCTTTATAACCGCCTATTTAGCGTTATAATGCTCATAAAATTAATACTCATCATACGTGATTTTTTAAACTAAATTGACGTAATTATAAGACTCAATAAGATTGGAGAACAACATGGGATTCCTAACCGGAAAGAAAGTTTTAGTCATCGGTGTCGCAAACAACAAATCTATTGCTTACGGAATTGCAAAGCAAATGCACGCACAAGGCGCTGAAATCGCCCTAACCTACCAGAATGAAAAGCTCAAAAGTCGTGTAGAGAAAATTGCAGCAGAACTAGGCACTTCAATTATTCTTCCTTTAGATGTTGCGAATGATGATGAAATCAACAGCGTTATGGCTGAGCTTGCTAAGAGTTGGACAGACGGTTTAGATACCTTAGTGCATTCAGTTGCTTTTGCACCACGTGCAGAATTAGAAGGCCGCATGATTGATGCCTCTACCCGTGAAGGTTTTAGCATTGCACATGACATCAGCGCTTATAGCTTAACCGCTTGTACTAAAGCGGCTTATGAAATGCTGAAAGCTAAAAATGGCTCTGTTATCACCGTTTCTTATTTAGGCGCAGAACGTGCCGTACCAAACTATAACGTTATGGGCATCGCCAAAGCCTCTCTAGAAGCAACGGTTCGTTATTTAGCCGCTGATCTAGGTCAGGACGGTATTCGTGTCAATGCTGTATCAGCTGGTCCAATTCGTACTTTAGCCGCAGCAGGCATTAAAGACTTTAGAAGCATGCTTGATAAAGCGGCTGCCTCTACTCCGCTTCGCCGTAATGTATCGATTGAAGAAGTAGGTAATACTGCAGCATTCTTATGCTCTGATTTAGCATCAGGTATTACAGGTGAGATTACTTATGTAGACGGCGGTTATAACATTACCGCTTCAAACTAAAACGCCACTCTCTTTAACTCAAGACCGCACAGGTCTTGAGCCCTCCCTACTCAGTCCTTGCCTTTCTATCCATCCCCAAAAAATACCTCATTACTTTTACGCGCCTTTTTTGTTATATTCAAATCTAAACTAAAATTCTTTATAAAACCGCTACTTACAGTATGGTTATTTTAGTACTCAATTAAAACAAAATAGATAACACGCCTTATCTAGCAATATACAGAGGTGAACCATGGCTAAAAGCAAAGATTTCTCAGGATTTATTTCAAATCTAAGCATTACCAAGAAGCTATTAATAGCCCCCTTAGTCATGTTTGTATTTATGATTATCACTGCTGCCGTTACTCTGACAGATGCCCACCTCATAGAAAGTGAGGTCAATAGCGTTAAGAGATCATCCATACCAACAGCTAATCTAGCCAGTAACATTCTAGAAAACAGTAAATCCGCACAATTAGAAACCCTTAAATTTTTACTGCAGCACTCAGAATCCACCATCAAAGAATTAACAGCACTCGAAAAAATAAACAGCACGACCATAAAAAAAATATACGACTTCCCACTAACCGAACTTCAGAAAGAACAAGTCGGCAAACTTAACAACGCCCATAAGCATTATTATGAAACGGTCTTACAGAAACTAATTCCTAAGAGCCAAGAAAGCGTGCACCTCCTGCATGATGTTACCGTCAAGCAAGTCAAGGCCATTATGCACGACCTGCACCAATTACAAAAAATCTCTGATTCAGAAACTGCATTAATTGCAGCAACAGCCATTGAGCATACCCAAAAAGCAGAAGTTCAATTATTACTCTACATTCAAGAGTTGAAAGAGAGTGACTATCAGGTAGTTTATAAAGAATTGGAAGCCTTAAAAGACAGTATATCGACCATTTCTGAACACGACCACTCGCCAAGTGTATTGGCATTAGTGTCTGATATGCAAACAGCGATTGGCCACTTTTACGATGACACCAAGCGACTTAAAGCAGACCTACTTTCAATCCGATACCTAATTGACGAAGATTTATCACAAACCACGCATCAACTAGAGCAATTAAGCCATAAACTGCAAGACGAAAGCTGGGAAATTGCCAATGAGAATATTGATATGGCATATGCAAATGCAGAGGCATTGATTACTGCCGTTGAAATCAATACGCTATTGGCGCTAGTGCTTTCTGTACTGATAGTGGTATTGCTTGCCCGCAAAATTGCCGCGCCCATCAAACATCTAACCCAATGTATTGAACAAGTTAACAGACAGGGTGACTTTAGTATTCACTCTGGCATTCAATCTAAAGATGAAATCGGTAAAATTGCCCAGTCCTTCGACAGCATGCTGAACACTCAGTCACAAGCCTTTATGGATATAAAACGCATTATGTCTCAAGTATCAGAAGGGGTATTTACGGGACGGATAGACAGCGTATTAGTCGGTGAATTTTTAGCCTTAAAAAACTGCATCAATGATTCTGCTCATCAACTTGAATCCACCTTTAGTGAGTTAAATCGAGTCAACTACTGCATTTCCCAGGGGGATTTTGACGAGCACATTACTGTCGATCTAAAAGGTGAATTTAAGCAAGCTGCCGATTCAACCAATCACACGGTTGAGAGCCTTAAAGCGTTTGTGACTGAAACCAACGAAGTTATGAAGCAAATCAGCCAAGGCAACTTACACAATAGAATTCAAGCCGACCTACCCGGTGAACTTCATGCCTTGAAACAATATATTAACTCAACCGTAAGTACGGTTGAGGCCGCCATAACTGAAGTTAAAACAGTCGTACAAGCTCAAGCCTCAGGTGATTTATCCAAATCCATCTCTGGCGACTATCAAGGAGACTTTGATGATTTGAAAACAGCCATCAATACGTCATCTAAAGAACTTAACCGGATTGTAGGCCTCATACAGTTATCAGCACAAGGTGTGCAGCAAGCCGTTTCAGAAGTAGGCACAGCAAGTATGGACTTGTCTTCTCGTACCCAAGAACAAGCCGCCAGCATAGAGGAAACAGCTGCTGCGTTAGAGCAGATTACCGCTACGGTGAATGAGCACACTGACTCAACCGTACACGCAGATGAGTTGGTCCACGAAACGAAAGAACAGTCGCAAGCTGGTATGGAGATTGTAGAAAAAGCACGTCAATCAATGAGTAAAATCACATCCTCTAGTGAGCAAATCGCTGAGATTATTACTTTAATCGACAGCATTGCATTTCAAACCAATTTACTCGCTTTAAATGCTGCCGTTGAAGCCGCAAGAGCTGGAGAACATGGTCGCGGCTTTGCGGTAGTCGCCAGTGAAGTCAGAAACTTGGCACAAAAATCTGCAGATGCCGCTAGCAACATCAAGAAGATCATCGACGCCAGCGTCACCCAAGTTAAAGCAGGGGAACAGCAAGTGAGCCAATCTGGCGAGATGCTACTGGCTATCAACAGCTCAATTATTGCAATTACAGACATCGTTGAGCAAATAACGACCAGTAGCCGTGAAGAAAAAACTGGAATCGGCCAAATTAATATTGCGATTTCACAAATTGATGGCATCACCCAACAAAATGCAGCTTTATCTGAACAGACTTCTGCTGCTGCAAGTCAAATGCAGAATGATACTGACAGCATGATGGATGCACTCAACTTCTTTAAGGTTACTTCCCAAAAATCACTAGCATAATCACACCATGAATGGCGTTAGCAGCTGCTGATGCCATCCTCCCCCCTCTTCAAGCCTGATTAAACTATATCAAGAGATACTTTAAGAATACGGCTACTTTAATTATTTTAGCAGTTTAGACAAACTTACTAATAAACTTCATTGGCTATGGATAACCATAGAGAAGGGGTTTTAACATACATGTATAAAAGTAAAGAGTTGAGAAATGAAAAAGGCGACATACAGAATTAACTATATGTCGCCTTTAGATATGGCGGTCCTGAAGAGACTTGAACTCTCGGCCTCCCACGTGACAGGCGGGCGCTCTAACCAACTGAGCTACAGGACCAAATTGGTGGGTGATACTGGGCTCGAACCAGTGACCCTCGCCTTGTAAGGGCGATGCTCTCCCAGCTGAGCTAATCACCCTGGGTTTTGTATAAAGCGTCTTACAAATTGCACTCTATACGTTTCTTGTAACCTCATACAAAGTTACAAGAAAAAGCTTGCTTGAAACAAATCAAGTCTAGCTTTAAAAATGGCGGTCCTGAAGAGACTTGAACTCTCGGCCTCCCACGTGACAGGCGGGCGCT
>CBFCZK010000002.1:0-242759 GCA_965602805.1 uncultured Thiomicrorhabdus sp.
TGAAATGCATTTTAGCATCTCTATTTAGGTGGCCAAAATTACTGTACCACTACAGGAGGACGCTAATGTAGCATCCGTCAAAAATGGGATAATTGCTCTATGAAGAGTCTAGTACTCTAAGGCCTTATCAGGCTATAAATTAAACCTGTATATTCAATTCCTTAGATAAACTCCTATGACCTAACTCGTCTGATAAAAAGGTTTTCCCAAGCCTACTGGCACAGGACTAAAGCGATTATTACCTTCTCTTGAAATAATGACCAATACAATGATAGTGGCTAAGTAAGGCAACATCGATAGGAATTCTGATGGAATTGAAACACTGCCTAACGCCTGACCATGCAGTTGCAGAATGGTAATCCCGCCAAACATGTAAGCCCCCATCAATACTCTTGATGGCATCCAAGTTGCAAAAACAACAAGTGCAATCGCAATCCAACCTCTTCCTGCCGTCATATTTTCAGCCCACATTGGGGAGTAAGAAAGCGATAAAAAGGTTCCTGCAACGCCACTCATTGCGCCACCAAAAATAACCGCCATATAGCGAATTTTAATCACCGGATAACCGATGGAGTGAGCCGCTTCTGCATTCTCACCTACCGCTCTTAGAATCAAACCATATCGGGTTTTATTTAAGAACCAGAAAAGAGCAAACACCATGATAAGTGATACATAAACCAAAATATCACGCTGAAATAACAGTGGGCCAACCACAGGTAAATCAGAGAGATAGGGCAGGTTTAATTTAGGCAGTCCAGCATAAGCAACACCAACAAGATCTTTGCCTAACAAGGAACTTAAGCCGACCCCAAAGATCGTTAACGCTAAACCTGTAGCAACTTGGTTGGCTTGCAGCGTTAAGGTCAAAAAGGCAAAAATTAGCGCTAAGGACATACCCGCAAGAATCCCTCCTAACACACCTAACGTTGCACTATCTGTAGTGTGGACTATTTGAAAAGCGATAACGGCACCGCCTTTACGCCTAGCTCACCTAAACCATATAAACTGGAAAGCGGCTCAATAAAAAATACATATAAGCCGTGCAACGGATTGTGCCCCATATAGGCAAAAATCACGGCACCCGAAATCAACGTCATTATGATTGCAATAATCGGTGAAAAATAACTCAGAACGACAGAAGGTGTTTATCTAGCTTCTAACTTGATATTCATGCTGATACTCCCTCTTGTATTGATTGTCTTTTCAGTAGCTCAACCCCACTCATTAACAACCCTATCTCTTCTCTACTAATCTCTGTACAGCCATAAAACTCGGATAAAACGCCTTCATAGATAACGCTAATAGAGTCACATACTTCAAGTGGTTGTACATGACTAGATTCAAAAACAATTTATAAAATTCACAAGGCTTTTCGAAGAGTTTGTGATGGAGACTCTCCAAATGTTTTTTTATAATCATGGCTAAATTGTCCAGCGTGGGTGAACCCCCACTTTTCAGCGTTTTCAGTTACCGTACTATCTTTGTCCGCATTTTTTAGGGCTCTCCGTACTTGATTGAGCCGTGTCAATCGCAAAAACTGTAAAGGACTGTACCCCAAAATAGTTTCAAAACTATATTGTAATGTTCGACGGCTCACATAAGCAATTTGACACAACTCAGTGATCGTGACCGGTAATTGTTGATGACTTTTCATATACTCTTTTACACGTTCAACAACCACCTTACGATGCTGATAGCTTGGGAGGAGTTTTGGCGGGTTTGCTTCATTAGGCAACGCATTCAGTAAGCAGGTCATCAACAAGTCTTCTCGAATATGCGAATCCATTTTATGAGAGGACTCATCCATAATTGTGCTTAAACAGGACTTTAGCATCATCAGTTTTTGAGGGGATAGTTCAAGCGTTGGGCTTTTAAAAATATCCCACTCTCTTAATTTAACGCCTTGTAAACTAGCCATCCGGTTTAATAACTCACTTTCAAGAACCACTCCATAAATCTGAAAATTTTCTGGGGTAACCAGCTCAAAGGATTGATCTCCTGATCGAGTTGCCAAGCTATTAGGCGTTAAATTTTGCCCGTTAATCCGAAAATTTGAATCCCCTTCTAATGGAATACCAAACCAAATCGCATCTGTCCATATTTGACATTGTTGGCGTAATGCTCTGCTAGTTTCCTCTTTAAAAACATGAAGGTTACGGCTTGTTAACTTGTCCACACACCCATAAAAACAGCCGTCACTCATTTGATCATATTCTTGTAACCAATTTGTCAGGCTACCGGCTTGCTGATCCAGATCATCTGTTCTCAATGTGCACCTACTTAGTGCACTATTTATTTCAAAACTACTCATTATCTAGCCCACAATATTCATAAACAATGTCAATAATAAAATATTACCAAAATAACCAGTTGTTTTATATCGGCTTTTTGTCATTTGCTAAAATTCGATAATCAAAAGGAACAACTCTCGCTTGTAAGCAGGCAAGCAACTTTTATTCCCCCTTAATGTTTTAGAGTAAAACCTATATGAGCCAAAATTACCAATACACCTTAGGAGAGCATCGCTACCAATTTAAAAACCTTGGCGATTTGATGGCTAAAGCGACGCCGGCAAAATCCGGAGATCGACTTGCCGGAGTGATTGCACTGTCTGCTGAACATCGTGCGGCAGCTCAAATGGCGCTCGCTGATTTACCACTTAAAACGTTTTTAAACGAGGCTATTATTCCTTATGAGACGGATGAAATTACGCGCTTAATATTAGATGAGCATGATGAAAAGGCTTTCTCTACAATTTCTCATTTAACGGTGGGTGATTTCCGTAACTGGTTGCTCAGTGATAAGGCCACTTCTGAAGTTCTTAAACAGATTCGCTTAGGCGTTACTCCAGAAATGGCCGCTGCTGTTAGTAAAATAATGCGTAATCAAGACTTAATTCTGGTGGCTAAAAAATGCCATGTCACTACGGCCTTTCGCAATACGATTGGCTTACCTAATCGCTTATCAACACGCTTGCAACCCAACCATCCAACCGATGATGTTAATGGCATTGCCGCCAGTATTTTAGATGGTCTACTTTATGGCAGTGGTGATGCCGTCATCGGAATTAACCCCGCCACGGACAATGTTGCGCAAGCAGTGAAGCTCATGAAGCTCATGGACGAGGTCATTCAAACCTATCAAATTCCAACCCAATCTTGTGTACTCACCCATGTGACGAATACCTTAGAAGCCATTGAACTTGGTGCGCCAGTAGACTTAGTTTTTCAATCCATTGGTGGAACGGAGGCTACAAATAGTAGTTTTGGATTTAATTTAAATACCATCGCGGAGGCTCAAGAAGCCGCTCTGTCTTTAAAGCGCGGTACGGTTGGCAATAATGTCATGTATTTCGAAACTGGCCAAGGTAGTTCTCTTTCGGCCAATGCTCATCATGGTATCGACCAGCAAACCTGTGAAACTCGAGCCTATGCGGTAGCCCGTAAGTTTTCACCGCTATTAGTGAACACGGTTGTGGGATTTATTGGGCCGGAATACTTATTTGACGGCAAGGAAATTACCCGAGCAGGCCTAGAAGACCACTTTTGCGGCAAGCTATTAGGTCTTCCGATGGGGTGTGATGTCTGCTACACCAATCATGCTGAAGCCGACCAAAATGACATGGACAATCTCCTTACCCTTTTAGGCGTTGCTGGCTGCTCATTTGTAATGGGCATTCCTGGGTCTGACGACATCATGCTCAACTATCAAACCACCTCTTTTCACGATGCACTCTACGCGCGTCGAGTGCTTGGGTTAAAAGCAGCACCTGAGTTTGAAAAATGGCTAATGGATATGGCTATTTTTAAAGACATTGACCAAGTGATTCTCCCTAACGACATCCCAAATTCCTTTAAGCACGCTTTAAAAGCAGTGCCAAAAGGAAGTATATGAATTACAAAGACTTATCCATACCCTCCTCTTCTGAGGAAATTATTGAAAACCCTTGGCGTTTACTACGCGCCTTTACTGATGCGAGAATTGGCTTGGGAAGAACAGGGGTAAGTTTACCCACCAATGAAATGCTAGCTTTTCAGTTGGCTCATGCACAAGCGAAGGATGCTGTGCACCTTCCCTTAGACGTTAAAGCCTTGACCTCTCAGTTAACCGCACTGCAACCCCAGGCAGAGCTCTTCACCTTACACAGCCAAGCCGAAGATCGATTTACCTACTTACAAAGACCCGACCTAGGAAAAAGACTTAATGAAACGTCACGCTTTGCATTAATGAAGGACTCTAGAGAGCATGAATTCCTATACGACTTAGCCATTGTTGTTGTGGATGGCCTTTCCTCCAAAGCCGTACAGCAAAACGCCGCTCCATTTATAGAAAGCTTATTCCAAGACATTAAAAACACACCGGCATTAACTAAAATCCGTATGGCACCTTTATGCATCGTAGAACAAGGACGGGTGGCCATTGGCGATGAAATTGGCGAACTGCTAAACGCACAAATGGTAATTATTTTAATCGGAGAACGCCCCGGATTAAGTTCTCCAGATAGTCTAGGACTCTATCTTACTTGGCAGCCGAAGGTCGGGCTGAATGATTCGCAAAGAAATTGCATTTCCAATATTAGACCTGCTGGACTGATTTACAAAAATGCGAGTCAAAAAGCACTGTATTTAATTCAAGAATCACATCGCTTGAAACTTTCAGGCGTTAACTTAAAGGATCGAAGCCATGAAAAAACAATAAAACATGAAAAAGAAAAGATAAACTTTTTAACTGAATAATTTTAGCACTGGAGTCTAGAACTATGGAAACACAAACAAATCAGGAATATTATGCCAAACGGCAGCTTAAGGGCGGCACTGCGGGCTGGTTTTTACTGGCCGGACTGGGGGTGTCTTATGTCATTTCCGGTGATTTTGCGGGCTGGAACTTTGGGATAGCACAAGCTGGCTGGGGTGGCTTTGCCATTGCAGCCGTTCTTATGGCTATTATGTACTTAACCCTTGTTTTATCACTGGCAGAAATGTCATCCGCTATCCCCACAGCAGGAGGTGGCTATGGTTTTGCCCGTCAAGCCTTGGGCTCAACAGCAGGTTACATGACAGGGCTGGCCGTTCTAATTGAATATGCTTTAGCGCCCGCCGCTATTGTCATATTCATAGGATCCGCGTTTGAAGCTCTCACAGGATTTAACGGTATATGGGTCTACGCCATGTTCTATCTAGTCTTTGTCGGCATTCATTTGATGGGTGTGGGTGAGGCGTTAAAGATTATGATGGTCATTAGTGGTTTAGCAGTATTTGCGATTATTGCGACGGGCGTTGTATTATTTAGTAGTTTTGATTCTGCAAATCTATTCAACATTCCAGTGACTGAAGCCGTAGGAGCCACTGAGTTTTTACCCTTAGGTGTCAACACCAGTTTAAATTTGACCCCTTTTAGGCTTAAATCACCGTTTTAATATTGACCCCTTAAGGTGGTTGGTTTTTAGTTAATAATGGACGGCTTCACGCCTATTTTTGCTTTGTCTTTCAGGCGATAACTTTCACCACTGATTTGTACGATATGCGAATGATGAAGTAATCGATCTAACATCGCTGCCGTCAGTGTTTGGTCATTCGCAAAAGCACTTGCCCATTGGGTAAAGGGTAAATTGCTGGTTAAGATGATACTGCCATGCTCATACCGTTTAGCAATCACATTAAAAAACAGATTGGCTTCTTCTCTTCCAAAAGGTAAGTAACCTATCTCATCAATGATGAGTAATTTAGGTGCCAGTACGCTGCGTTGCAGGTAGGCTTTTAGCTTGCCTTGTTTTTGTGCTGTAGACAGTTGCAACATGAGATCTGCTGCACTGATAAACCGAGTTTTCATGCCAGCCATAATCGCCTTATACCCTAAGGCTATGGCAAGATGCGTTTTACCGACTCCGCTTGGACCGAGTAGAATGATGTTTTCAGTTCTTTCGATAAACGCTAGGCTAGACAACTCTGTAATCTGTGCTCGCGGTGCTCCTGAGGCAAACTGGTAGTCAAAGCCTTCTAGAGTTTTGATAGAGGGTAAGCTGGCGAAGCGCAACAAGGTCGTCTGAGTTCGAGTATGACGTGCTTGCTGTTCAGTATTGAGCAGTTTCTCCATAAAGTCGGCATAACTGCCTTCTGATTCTAAAACCTGCTTGGCAACGGCTGGCCACTCATTGGCCATAGACGCCAGACCAAGTTGTTCACACTGATGGGCGATGCGCTCTAGTTGTAGGTTCATAGAAAACTCCCATGCAGTTGGGCATAATTTGATAATGGGTGTTGAAAGCTTTCATATGGAATGGGCACCGTCGTTTGACTAACAATAACGTCAACATAATCTTGCTTAATGTTTGGCAAAGGCAATAAGTGATGGCGTTCGTTATCGAGTAAAACCTGAGGCTTTTGTTCGGTGGTTCCATGAATGCGTTGATGGGCCACTTCTTGTAACCATGGACCTATATGACCATTGGCCACCTGTGCATCTAATATTAAACCGGATTGCTTCAACCTGGCCGCTAAAGGCGTTATAAAACTGTTTTTGAGATAGTGGTTAAAGCGTTCCACTTTACCTTTGGTTTTGGCGCGATAAGGCCGGCAGACTTTAAGCCTAAAACCATAGTCTTTAGACAGCTGTAACATATTATTATTCCAGCGATGCTCACCTTCAGCATAAGCATCTCTCTCAATAATGATGGCTTTGGCATTATCGCAGAGCAGTTCTTTAGGAACACCTTCGAAAAAGTGAAAAGCTTCCGTAATACCCTCAATCCAAGCGGCTTCTTTTTCATTATCAAAAAACTGAACATAAGTGGCGCGACTGTAACCTAACGTTGCGACAAACGCTTTAAGCGTCTGTCTGCCACGGCGAATGGTCGTGAAGTCTATTTGCATTTGTACTCCAGGTTCGGTTTCAAAACGAATGAGTGGTTCTGAAGTGGTTTGTTTAAAGGGCAATATAAACTCACGTAAGACGGTAATACCGCCGCTGTAGCCTTGTTCTTGAACTTCTCTTAAAAGCACGACTCCTGGAATCCAATGCGGTTTAGCGGCATCGATGCGTTCTAATAAATAGGGTTTAAACGCATCCAATTTAGTGGGCTTGGTGCTTCTGGCTTTGTAAGCGGGCATGGCGTTTGACTGTTTTAGGTATTTTCTGACAGTATTGCGAGAAATGCCTAGTTTTCTGGAAATGGCTTTGATACCTAATCCTTGTCGGGATAATACTTGAATATCCACAAATGACTCCTTGGTTAGCATAGTGACGGCCTAAAAGGCCTATATGTTACCTTAGGGGGTCAACTTTCAAACGGTGTTAGGGGGTCATTTTTGCACCGTTGGTGACACTTAGGTTGGTACGGTGTTTGGGCAGCATTACCCTTTGCTATGTGGTTATTTTTAGCGATTGAAGGTGTTCCTTTGGCGGCAGAAGAAGCCAAAGATCCTGCTAAAGACGTTCCAAAAGGGATTATTGCAGCCATGTTGTTCTTATTGTTCACTGCAGTACTCGTCGTCTTTTTATTAGCCGGTTCTGCAGGTGCTGACATGATTAGTAAAAGCGCGGTTCCTTTAGTAGATGCCTTAAATGCCAATGGCAACGCTAATCTTGCGACATTAGTAAATGTTTTAGGACTTGCTGGACTCATCGCGTCTTTCTTCTCTATTATCTACGGTTACAGCCGTTTGATTTTTGCACTCTCTAGAGCAGGTTATCTACCAAGATCACTGTCTTTAACCACTGAGAATAAAAAGGTACCTGCACGTGCACTCATTATTCCTGGAATTTTTGGATTTTTAGTTTCTCTGAGTGGAGAAGGTGATTTAATTTTAGCCATGGCTGTAGTTGGTGCAACCGTTTCTTATGCATTAATGGCTTACAGTCATATCGTTTTAAGACTCACACAACCAGACCTTCCACGTCCCTATAAAACACCCGGAGGCATCTTCACATCTGGAATTGCATTAGTGTTGTCTTTAATTGCATTAACGGGTGTTTATGCTTTTGATCCAAGAGCTTTCTTTTACACCATGGTTTTATTCGCAATTGGTGCGGCTTATTACTTTGGTTATAGCAAAAACCATTTGGTAGCACACAGTGCGGAGGAAGAGTTTGAAATGTTGGCAAAAGCACAGGAAGAATTAGACGTTAGCTATCAAAAGTCGACCAGCTAACATATCGTAAAATCGAAAGAAGAACTGATTGTTTTCACGAATACCTGATTTGGCATTCTGAACCCCAATCCCGAACAGATTAATGCGGCTGTTGAATTTTTCACCAACCGCATTAATCTTTTCTTACACAAACTTCTTGCTACAAAGTTTTTAAGAAGAATCTCCATAAAAGCCCTCACGTATCACGATAAATTTCAAAATTGGAATCAATCGCCTATCTATATCTCGTAAACACAACTTAATCGTGTACTAGATAATCTCAATCCTCCTTGCGTTATCACTTCACTTAGCTGATATGACAACCCTTGCTCTAGAGACAGGACTTAGAGAATCAAACGTCACCCTACTTCGTTGGGAACGAGTTGAATTGTGTTGTGTTCTGGTCAAGCAAAAGTGGACACCTTATCTTTACAAAGTTCATACTACTTTCTAGTAGGGTGATGCATTTTAAACAGCCAGTCATGCTTTAAGCTACCAAAACGTTCAACCACTGCATTATCCCAGCATGCCCCTACATCACCCATATAGGGAGTTATTTCAGTTTTTTGAGTAATTATTCAATATCATACTTGTGTATTGAAGTCTCCGTTCTCATTAGACCAGATGAGTGCTCAACTCAAATACACTCTCTCTTTAATCGTTAATATTATTCATATCAATAATTGATATGAATAATATTGGAATCATGTCATTTTATGATACGATAACTCTCTGTTTACGACTCATATATAAAGTGCAGAGAGCGTCATGTGGATCTGGGAAAATAAAAACTGGCCAAAATTTGAATATGATTTACAGTTGGTCATGCCTTACTTAGAGCAGACTGTTCGAAATATTGCCCCCTTAGCTACTTTGGCAAATCAACTGGATGAAAATAAACGCCTGCAGTTAGAATCTCAAGTCTTATTAGATGAAGCTTTATCGACAGCCAAAATAGAGGGCGAACTCTTAGACAGAGAATCGGTTCGTTCAAGCATTGCTAACCGTCTAGGAGTTGGCAACTCAACTCGAATCTCCAAATCTTCTCAAGCATTCATTGATGTACTTTTACAGTCGATTCGCACATCGAACCAACCACTTAAAGAGTCTGACATTTTTAAATGGCACCATATGCTATTTATTGAAAAGCCGGTACTTTATGAGTTGATTATTGGTGATTACCGAAACGATACAATGCAAGTTTTATCGGGTAGATACGGTAAACAAACTGTTCATTTTGAAGCACCTTGCTCAAATCGAGAGTGTATTCAACAAGAGATGAACCAACTGTTTGAATACCTGAATTCTAAGAGCGAAATATCAGGCTACATCAAGGCGGCTATCGCCAAGCTTTGGTTTGTGACTATCCACCCTTTTGATGATGGCAACGGTAGGTTTTCTCGAATCATTGCTGAAAGATTATTAGCAAACACTGAGAAATCAACGATTCGCCTCTATTCACTCTCTACTGAAATTGAAAAAAATAAAAATGAATACTACGAAATTCTAGAGAAAGCTCAAAAAGGTGATTTAAATATAACTGAGTGGATTATTTGGTTTTTAAAGCAAATATCATCTTCTTCTGAAGCAAGCTTACATAAGCTACATAAAATCCAACAAAGCACTCTATTCTGGGATAGAACACGTGACATTAGTCTCAATGAACGTCAACGTAAACTCATAATACGCTTACAAGAAACAGATGATTTTGAAGATGGCGTTTCAAGACGAAAATATAAAAACCTTGTGGGCGCTTCAAATGCCACTGCAGCAAGAGATTTGAAAGAACTACTTGATCTAAATATTCTAAACGTCGAAGGTGCAGGAAGAGCAACAAAATACACTCTCAATGAGATAGGTAGTTCAATTTAGTTAGTGTCATATTACATCTAAAAGTCTACATTTGAATAGTACCACTACAGTTTAGAGCAAATTGATCTCTCACGAGGCATCATCTATATCGAAGGAGATGACATTCTAAAGAGTGAACAAGCTTTTGTGGTTCCACTTTCAGACATCGCTATAGAGGTCATTAGAAGACAAAAAAGTAAACACCCAACCAATGTATTCACCTATAAGGGTAAATCCATTAGACGGGTGAATACTGGCTCTTTTAAGAAAGCTTGCGACAAAGCAGGCATTGGGCATCTACGCTGGCATGATCTACGGCATACTTGGGCAACCTGGCATGTTCAAAGAGGAACGCCTTTAGAAGTACTTCAAGAATTGGGTGGATGGTCTGATTATAAGATGGTTAAGCGTTATGCGCATTTTACCCATCAGCATCTACAGCAATATGTAAATAAGAGTCCGAATGCCTCTTCTACAATATTCCCTACAATGACAAATTTTAGGTAAAAAAAAACCTGACCTTCAAAACACTAAAAGTGTATGAAAATCAGGTTCTTAGAATGTGGTAGCGGGGACAGGATTTGAACCTATGACCTTCGGGTTATGAGCCCGACGAGCTACCAAGCTGCTCCACCCCGCGACAATTTGTAAACCGAATCGATAATTTTAATAAAAAATCGTTTCTAGAAATGATGGTAGCGGGGACAGGATTTGAACCTATGACCTTCGGGTTATGAGCCCGACGAGCTACCAAGCTGCTCCACCCCGCGACAATTTCTAACCGAACCAAGAGTGTTTCTCGTTTCGATGTGGCGTATTATAGGGGGTTGTAGAATTTAAGCAACCCCTAATATCACTTATTTCTATTTTAAGAATTTCTTAAGGTTATAACGGTAAATAAACCCTGGAAACGCGAAGATTATAAACATGAATAGAGCGATCGTATAGAACTCCCACGTTTGCGCAGAAACGTGACCCATGCTCTTAGTCTCAAGTTGATATGCAAATAATCCAGTGAGCATAAAGTAGGAGAACCACTCAATTAAGTTCACGACGATCGACTTGTGTGGCACTTTAATAAATAGAAACAGTCTATTGCTAAGAATGAAAGGTAAGTTTGCTAAAACGACTGCTGTCACAAGTAACAACCAAACAGCTTGAGTTAAATCCATAATTTAATTCCTTAAATGAAAAAAGCCCGGAGCCCGGGCTTTAATTGAATATCAATTTAATTAGAAAGTTTTGAGACTGTGATAGCAAAGTTCAATTAAAGAACTTGGAAGTAGACCCAACACGACAAGTAGAATTGCTGTAAAACTAACGCCCCAAGTTAAGCTAGAGCTAACAGGTTCAAGAGCCGAAGTATCTTCTGGCTTATCAAAGTACATCGCCTTAACGACCTTCAAGTAATAGAAAGCACTGATAACGGCCATAATCACGGCAATAACAGCAATCCATGTGAATCCAGCTTTAACCACTTCTTCAATGACAATAATCTTCGCCCAGAATCCGACAAACGGTGGGATACCTGCCATTGAGAATAGGATGATCAGCATCATGACCGCTAACCAGGGGTTACGTACGTTTAGCCCTTTAAAGTCTGATATTAAATCGAACTCTTTACCCGTTTTAGAAAGCGCAACAATCATCCCGAAACCAGCTACACCCGTGATAGCGTAGATAATCACGTAGAACATTGAAGCCGAGTAACCTTCTGGCGTTGCAGCAATCACACCCAGTAGCAAGAAACCAATATGGCCGATACCAGAATAAGCCAATAAGCGTTTTAAGTTATCTTGAGCAATGGCAATAATAGAACCAATAACCATTGATAGAATCGAGATGATAATAATCAACGACTGCCAATCTTCAATCAGACCAGGCATACCTTCTGCAAGCAGACGGTATAACATAGCAAAACCAGCGATTTTTGGCGCAGTACCAATGTATAACGTTACTGCTGTCGGTGCGCCATGATAAACATCTGGAACCCACATGTGGAATGGAACTGCACCAAGTTTAAACGCCAGACCGATGACAACAAAAACAACACCAAATGAAAGTACAACACTGTCTACTTGTCCTGAAGCAATAATCTTAGCCATTTCTGGGAAAGTAATGGACCCTGTTGCGCCATAAATCATTGAGAAACCGTATAACAACATCCCTGTCGCTAATGCACCAAGTACAAAATACTTAAGGGCGGCTTCAACGGCATGTGCACAGTCTTTACGTAGAGCAATCATGGCAATCATAGCCAGTGACATAATTTCTAGACCAAGGTACATGGTAATCATGTTGTGGGCAGAAATCATAACGAACATACCCAGCACACCAAACAAACCTAGTACAAAGTATTCTCCGCTGAAGAACTTGTGCTGTAACAAATATTCTCTAGAAAACAAGAAAATACCCATCGAAATCGCAATGGTAAAGAGTTTAAGAATGTCCGCAAAACTATCACGTACAAAACTACCGTCAAAAGTGATGACTTGAGTTGTAGTAAAGCTGCTAAGTATTAGGTAACCGACGACGACTAAACTGATTTGAGTCGCGTAATAGGTAGCCATTTGATAACGTTTTGACCAAAAGGTATCTGCAACCAAGATAAAAGAGATTAGCGCTAATAACGCCATCTCTGGTATAGCAGGTGCAAATGCTGGAATTACAAAATTCATATTGTTAACTCACCTATTCCGAATTAAAGTTTAGAGGTTGTTGCTTGAACAAGTAACTGTTCAACAGAAGTATGCATCACTTCCATTAATGGACTTGGGAACACACCCAGTGCAATAATCGCAATTGCAAGTGTCGCCATAATGGCAAACTCACGTTTATTTAGATCTTGAAGATTCTCAACGTTCTCATTGGTCACAGGACCAAAGAAAACACGTTTCACCATCCATAGCGTATAAGCAGCACCGATAACCAATGTTAGCGCGGCAAGCGTTCCGTACCATAGGTTTGCTTTAAAGGCACTTAAGATAACCATGAATTCACCAACGAACCCAGAAGTACCCGGAAGGCCTACATTCGCCATAGAGAAGATAACCGCGAATAAAACAAACCATGGCATTTTATTAACAACACCGCTGTAAGCTGAAATTTCACGTGTATGCATTCGATCGTAAAGCACACCAATCGCTAGGAACATTGCGCCGGAAATGAAACCGTGGGAGATCATCTGAACCATCGCCCCTTCCATACCCAACTGTGCACCTTGCATAGAACCGGTTGACTGAACAATGTCATACACTAAGAACATACCTAGTGTGACGAAACCCATGTGAGAAATTGATGAGTAAGCGACTAGTTTCTTCATATCGTTTTGAGCAAGTGCAACGATACCGATATAAACAATTGCAATCAGTGACAATGCAATAACTAACCAGTCTAATGTCATTGAAGCATCAGGCGTAATCGGTAAACTGAAACGTACAAATCCGTATCCACCCATTTTCAACATGATTGCCGCAAGGACAACAGAACCTGCTGTTGGTGCTTCAACGTGCGCATCTGGTAACCATGTATGCACAGGGAACATTGGAATCTTAACTGCGAAAGCTGCTAAGAATGCCAAGAAGATCAGAATCTGCGCCGTCATGCCTAAATGCATACCTTGGAAATCAAGGATTGAGAAGCTACCTGATTGGTAATACATATATAGGAATGAAACCAACATGAAGACCGAACCTAAGAAGGTATATAGGAAGAACTTCAATGTTGCATAAACTCTACGCGGCCCACCCCATTTACCAATGACGATAAACATTGGAATTAATAGCGCTTCCCAGAAAATATAGAAAAGAATCGAGTCGAGTGCAACAAATACACCAACCATAATCCCACCCATAATAAGGAATGCACCCATGTACTGTTCTACACGGTCTTTAATCACGTCCCAAGCAGAAGCAATAACTAACACTTGTGTAAACGTGGTTAGCAATACCAATGGCATAGACAGACCATCAACTCCTAGATGGTAGTTGATGTTAAACATGGGAATCCATGCGACATTTTCAACAAACTGCATAGAAGCAGTCGAGTTATCAAATCCAGTCCACAATGGAATTGAAAGAATAAACGTTAACCCAACGGTTATAAGTGATAACCATTTTGCAACAGTATCGTTATTACGACCTGCAAACAGTACTAATAGACCACCCAAAATAGGCAGCCATATCAATGTACTTAAAATAGGAAAGCTTGTTAGCATGAATTCCAGTCCCTTATCTTCTTATTCTTTTTAATTACCAAAGTGTCCAAACTAGCATAACTAGTAGGCCTAAAATCATGACAAACGCATAGTGATACATGAAACCAGTCTGACTTTGACGTAACACGTTAGCCGAGTTAGCCACTGCCATAAAGGTGTTTGTCACCATACCGGTATCAATGATTTTAGTATCAACAACGCGGCTAAAGAAATGCCCTAGCTTGCGTGTACCATCAACAAAGACGATATCGTTGAAACGATCAAAACCATAAGCGCTGTCTAGAACGTAAAAACCACGTGGACACATTTCCTTTAACTTAGCAGGCAATGTCGGTACTTTGACATACAACAACCATGCTATGAATACACCAGATACCGCTAAGATAACAGGTAGTGTCAGGAATGAATGGACAATCAAATCTACCGCACCATGGAAGTAGTTTGTGTAGACCGCAAGCATCACGTCATTAGCAGGTTGTACATAAATCGAATCACCGAAATAAGCCCCCGTTAACATCGGTTCAATCATTGGTAAGCCCATCAGTGCCGCAGGAATCGCTAACAAAATTAACGGTACAGTGACAACCCATGGAGACTCTTTGATCTGATGTGTCTTCACGTATTCACTTTCTTCTCCGTGGAAGACCAGGAAGAACATACGGAAGCTATAGAATGCAGTGATAAAGACACCTGCCATCAATAGTACATAAGAGAATGAAGAACCAAAACGCTCTGCCTCATTAAGCGACAATAAAATGCTGTCTTTTGAGAAGAACCCTGAGAAGCCAGGGAAACCGATCAATGCTAATGAACCGACTAACATCGCAATATAAGTGATCGGCATATACTTCTTAAGCCCACCCATATCGGATATCTCTTGCTTGTGGTGCATCGCGATAATTACAGAACCAGCCGCTAGGAATAACAGTGCTTTGAAGAATGCATGGGTTAATACATGGAACATACCTGCAGCGTAGGCAGAAGCACCCATTGCTGCAATCATATAACCAAGTTGGGATAGCGTTGAATAAGCGACAACGCGTTTAATATCCGTCTGTATTAGACCTAACAATCCCATTAAGAATGCGGTTACCGCACCCGTAATCAAGACAACGCTTAAAGCGGTTTCAGAAAGTTCGAACGCTGGAGACAGACGCGCAATTAAGAACACACCTGCGGTTACCATTGTTGCCGCGTGAATCAGAGCCGAGATAGGCGTTGGGCCTTCCATTGATTCTGGAAGCCAAACATGTAATGGCATTTGTGCTGATTTACCCATCGCACCGATGAATAACAGGATCAACATCATGGTAATCATTGACCATTCAACACCTGGTACGATTTCAATCATGACATCTTTATTTGCCGACAATTGAGCGAAGAATTCGTTGTAATCCATGGTGTTGAAATAAACGAAAACCACGGCGATCCCCAGAATGAATCCTAAATCACCAACACGGTTCACTAAGAATGCCTTTAGGTTTGCTTGAATCGCTGATTCACGCTTCATGTAGAAACCGATCAATAGGTAAGAAACAAGGCCTACCGCTTCCCAACCAAAGAACAGTTGTAGGAAGTTGTTTGCCATAACCAATGAAAGCATTGAAAAGGTAAACAATGAGATATAACTGAAGAAACGCTGATAGTAAGGATCATTATGACCATAGTCCTCGTCATGATCCATATAACCTACTGTGTAGATATGAACCATTAAAGATACAAACGTCACTACCAACATCATCGTTGCAGACAGCTGATCAATCATAAAGCCGATTTCAAAACGAATACCGTCTGAAACCATCCAAGTGTAAAGACTGGCGTTATAGGCTTCTGTGCTGTTTAAGACAAACATATTGAATACGTAAGCTGATAACAGCATTGAAATCGCCACACCGATAATGGTCGCAAAATGCGCCCCACTACGGCCAATCTGACGTCCCAACAAACCAGCGATCAAAGCACCAATAAGAGGGGAAATAAGAATTAAAGTTAAAATCGTGTGTAACATTAACAACTACCCTTTTAGTGAGCTAAGATCATCAACATTGATGCTCTTACGTTTACGGAATACTAAAACAACTATCGCCAAACCAATGGCAGCTTCTGCAGCCGCAACGGTTAGGATAAAGAAGACGAAAATTTGACCCGTTACATCATTTAGATAGTGAGAGAATGCAACTAAATTGGTATTAACAGCCAATAGCAATAATTCAATCGACATCAGTAAGACGATGACGTTTTTTCTATTTAAGAAAATACCCGCCATACTAATCATAAACAGGACTGCACCAAAAATTAGGTAATCAGAAAGAGCAATCATTTTTCGTCCTCTTCTTTACTCGGGATATCTTTTTCAACCACTGAAGCCATCTTGACCATTCTGAAACGGTCAGTTGCTAAAGTTTTAACTTGCTTATCGATATCTTGATATAAGACTTCAGTAGTCGGACGACGACGTAGCGTCAATGCAATCGCTGCAACAATACCAAGCAGTAACAAAACCGCTGCTAATACGAAAGCATAAGCATGGGTGGTATATAAAGGAATCGCAATCGATTTAGTGTTGTTGTAATCCGCTGGATGACTGACAGGCGCACCTGTCACTTCGAGACCAAAATGTTCAGGCCCAAGTACCAAGTACATCATCGCAAAAATAGCAATTGCAGCCATCACCCCTAAAGGTAGGTATTGTGTAAAACCTTCCTTTAACACGCTCATATTGATATCCAACATCATAACGACGAAGAGGAATAAAACCATAAGTGCACCGACATAGACCAGGATTAGTACAAGGCCTAAGAATTCAGCCTGCGCCATAATCCAGACACCAGCCGTAGCAATAAAGGCAAGGATTAACCAAAGGGCTGCTTTTACCGGGTTTTTGATGGTAATCATCATCAACCCAGAAATCGTAGCAACCGCAGTTAACAGATAAAAGATAAATAGTTCAAATGTCATATTGAGTTCGCTTTCCGTTATCGATACTTAGCATCAACCGCGCGATCCGCAGCGATTTGAGCTTCATGTTTGTCGCCAAACTCTAAAAGTCTGTCTTTCGTCATAATGTGAAGACCGCGTTCTTGAAAGTCATATTCAAATACACGCGTCTCAACAACTGCGTCTACTGGGCAGGCCTCTTCACAGAAACCACAGTAGATACACTTGAACATATCAATATCGTATTGTGTTGTTCTACGAGAACCGTCTTCACGCTCTTCAGATTCAATAGTAATTGCGTTCGCAGGACATACCGCTTCACACAGTTTACAAGCGATACAACGCTCTTCACCATTTTCATAACGACGTAGAGCGTGATGACCACGGAAACGAGGAGAAAGAGGTGTTTTTTCTTCTGGGTAACGAACCGTAATCTTTCTTTTGAAAAGATATTTACCGGTAACGCTCATGCCTCTGAATAAATCAATGAGGCCCCATGTTTTTATTTGATGCTTTAAAAATCTAACCATGTCACCCTCTAAATTAATTGAACCAAGGACCGAAGTCGAAGTATTTCATTGCGCCAACAACAAATACCCAAAGAATCGTCAGTGGTATCAGTACCTTCCAACCCAAACGCATTAATTGATCATAACGGTATCTTGGGAAAGTCGCTCGTAACCAAAGGAATACGAATAATAAGAAAGAAACCTTAAATGCTAACCAACCTAACTGAGGAACCCAAGCGAAAGCGGCTTCTAAGTATGGAATGCCTTCGAATGGTGATAACCACCCTCCTAAGAACATAATTGAGGTCATGAATGAGATCAGAATCATCATGGCGTATTCCGCCAACATGAAAACACCGAAGGTCATACCTGAGTAATCAACGTGGAAACCTGCAACAATCTCCGCTTCCCCTTCAATGACATCAAAAGGTGTACGGTTGGTTTCAGCTAAACCAGAGATGAAATAGACAAAAAACATAGGCAGTAAAGGCAATAAATACCAATTAAGCATACCACCCTGCTGACCGTTGACGATTTCCGTAAGGTTCATACTTCCAGCAATCATTAATACCGTAACAAGCGCAAAACCCATTGCAATCTCGTAAGAGATCTTCTGTGCCGCACCACGCATAGCACCTAAAAAAGCGTACTTAGAGTTAGAAGCCCAACCCGCGATAATGACACCGTAAACCAATATCGATGAAACCGCTAAGATATACAGAACACCTGCATTGATATCAGAGACCACTACGCCATCAGAAAATGGAATAACCGCCCATGCAGCTACCGCAGGGGCGATGGCTAAAACAGGGGCAATGATAAATAGAAACTTGTTGGCCTGATCCGGAAAGATAACCTCTTTGGTCATTAATTTAAGCGCATCCGCAATCGGTTGCAGTAAACCAAGATAACCAACGCGGTTAGGTCCCATACGAACCTGCATAAAACCAATGACTTTACGCTCAGCATACGTTAACCAGGCAACGACCAACATAATTGGAAGTATCACGGCCACGGCTTGTATGACTAAAGTAATTAGAATCGCTAACCATTCAAATAGAAAAGTTGATAAAAAAGCTTGGAGAGTCTCAAACATCAGTATTTTCCTCTTCCCATAGTGGCTGAATCAGCGTCTGGAGTAGCTTGTAAAGAAGGCGATCTTCTAACTAAGCCATCCATTTGATAAGGTGACACGATCTGTACTTTTGAATCGTTGTTAGCAGACGGTAATTTACAACTTACAGCAGAGAAATCTATCTTATCAGCCGTATAGTCTAAAACCTCACGTAACACTTCATTACTATGAGTGTAATCAAATCCAGCTATATCAAACATGTTTCCTAAAACACGCAGTACCTTCCAGGCGGCTTTCGCATCCCCTTTTGGCTCTACTGACATTTTGAATGATTGCTTACGACCGTTAGCATTGACAAATGTTCCAGCGGTTTCAGCGAAGGTTGCAATTGGCAGCATTACATCAGCATATTCACGCTGTTGTTCGCTGTCGAATGCCGTTAAATTCACAACAAATTCAGCACTCTTCATAGCGTTAAGCGCAGTTTCTGCATCCGTAAAGTCTGCTTCAACTTCAACATTCATATTAATAAATGCTTTTAGGCCACCATTAATCATTTGAGTACTATTCTTACCCGATTTAGGTAAGAAGTTAACCAAGTGAGAACCGACTTCATTTGCTGCTAACGGTAGAATATTAAGAACCGTTGAACTGTTCTCGGCAATGATGCTGGCCAATTTTTGTAGGACACAGTAGTCAGCATGCATTTGGCTATTCTGACCTAACATAATGCTGGATTTGTTAGCATTTACTAAGTTTTGTGCAATCGAAATGTGTTCATCTGTAGGTTGGATTGAATCCAACCAGGCCTGGTCACTTTTTCCAGCAATATCAAGTACCGCTTTAGCGATACCAGCAAGGTTGAAGACCATGCCTGATTCAATATTAGGTTGAGTCGTCTTATAGTTAAAGTCGAAGTCTACTGGGTTGACCACTGCAACTGTAGCGCCATCTAAAAAGGCCTTACGAATACGGTGGTTAAGAATTGGTAGTTCTTTTCTTAAATAAGACCCGACAATCAATACAGAGTCTAGGGTATCAACGTCAGCGATATCATGCGCTAGACTTGGCATATTAAAGCCCGCTGTATCCATTGAGAAATCAACTTGACGATGACGGAAATCGATATTCTCAACACCAACACCACGTGCAAATTTTTGCAGTAAATGTAATTCTTCTAGAGTTGAATTCGCAGAAGCCAATACACCAACATCATAACTATTGACTAATACCTTTTGTAAACCAGCAACTGTAACTTCAAGCGCGGTTTCCCAATCAACTACATTCCAAGAACCATTCTGCTTAATCATTGGTTGAGTTAAGCGGCTAGATGAATTAATACCTTCGTATGAAAAACGATCTCTATCGGATAACCAAACTTCATTAATTGCTTCATTTTCACGAGGAACAACACGTTTTACTTCATTGTTTTTTGAGTGAACCGTAATGTGAGACCCCATACTGTCGTGCGCAGAAATAGACTTATGAGCTTTAAGCTCCCAAGCACGCGCGGTATATCTGTAGGGTTTAGAGGTTAAAGCACCTACTGGGCACAAATCAATCATGTTACCGGACATTTCTGAAGTGATAGACTTCTCGATGTAAGTACCTATCTCCATCCACTCACTACGACCTGTCGCACCTAATTCCATCATTCCAGCCACTTCTTGGCCGAAACGCACGCAACGTGTACAGTGAATACAACGCGTCATGTCGGTTTTAATTAAGGAACCAGCGTCGCGATCACCGACAACACGTTTTGCTTCTGTATAACGGGAGACATCATCCCCATAATCCATGGCAACGTCTTGTAATTCACACTCTCCACCTTGGTCACAAATAGGACAATCAAGAGGATGGTTAATTAACAAAAACTCCATAACCGATTTCTGGGCTGCAATGGCTTTAGCTGACTTAGTATGTACCTTCATACCATCCGTAACAGGCGTGGCACAGGCTGGCAATGCTTTCCAAGCACCTTCAACTTCAACAAGACACATGCGGCAATTTGCTGCAATCGATAGTTTCTTGTGGTAACAAAAACGGGGAATCTGAATCTGAGCATCATCAGCAACATCAATGAGCATGTCGCCTTCTTGAGCTTCGACCACTTGTCCGTTTATCTCAATTTTTACCATAATTCTTTAACCTAAGTTTTTTCTGATGGAACCTAATGTTTCTGACCTATCCAGATAACTGGATAATGTAAATCATTAGCTACGATCGTAAATACTGCATCCATGTTCAATATAGTGAACAAATTCATCTTCAAAGTGTTCAAGCGCACTGGTTAAACCAATGGTAGCCGCATCCCCTAAACCACAGATAACATTACCCATGATTTTTCCGGAAACATCTTTTAGTGCCTGAATATCTTCTGGCTTGCCCTTACCTTCAACAATACGCGTTAAAACACGGTATAACCAACCAGTTCCTTCACGACAAGGTGTGCATTGTCCACAAGACTCATCCCAATAAAAGTGACTTAGATTCTGCATGACTTTTACGATGTCTGTTTGATCATCCATAATAATCACCGAACCTGCGCCTAAAAATGAACCTGCTTTCGCGATGGAATCATAATCCATGTTCATTTCAAGTGCTTTTTCAGCAGGTAAAATGGCAGTGGATGCACCGCCTGGAATGACCGCCTTGAGTTGACGTCCTTTCCAAATACCGCCCGAAAGCTCTAATAAATCTTTAAACGGTGTCCCCATACGAACTTCAAAGTTACCTGGATTATTAACATGTCCAGAAATTGAGTAACATTTGGTACCACCGGCGTTATGTACACCTAAATCATTAAACCAATCACCACCTTTCGCTAAAATCATAGGAATAGACGCTAAGGTTTCAGTATTGTTGATGGTGGTCGGCTTGCCGTACAAACCGTAACTAGCAGGGAAAGGCGGTTTAAAGCGTGGCTGACCTTTCTTACCTTCGATAGACTCGATTAGGGCTGTCTCTTCACCACAAATATATGCTCCAGCACCCAAATGTGTAAATAGATCGAAATCAAAACCAGAACCTAATAAATCCTTACCTAGTAATCCAGCTTCACGAGCCTGATTAATCGCATTGTTAAAACGCTGATAAGGCTCCCAGAATTCACCACGAATATAGTTATAACCTGCAGAAGCACCAATAACATAAGCGGCAATCGCCATGCCTTCTACCAATGCGTGAGGGTTATAACGAAGAATATCTCTATCTTTGAACGTTCCAGGTTCACCTTCATCAGAGTTACAAACGATGTATTTCTGACCGGGTGCGAAACGGTTCATAAAACTCCATTTCAAGCCTGTCGGGAAACCGGCTCCGCCACGACCACGAATATTAGAAGTCTTAACTTCTTCAATAATGTCTGCAGGCTCTAATTCGCCCGCTAAGACTTTTTTCCAGACTTCATAACCACCATTGGCAACATAGGTCTCTATGTCCCAAGAATTCTCTAGGTGATTTAAGCGGAAACAGTTTTCGTTTTGTTCAACCATTTATTTCTCCCACTCAGCTAGAAGTAAATCAATCGATTGATTGGTTAAATTTTCGTGATAATCTTTACCGACTTGCATCATCGGTGCACCACCGCAAGCCCCTAAACATTCAACTTTTTTGATTGTAAAACGCCCGTCTGCAGTCGTTTCACCTGGCTTAATGCCAAGCTTTTGTTCTAAATAATCAAAGATGTCTTGGTTGCCGCGCAACATACAAGAAATACTATTACAGACACAAAGCTTGATATCGCCAACCGGCGCATGCTCATAGTTACCGTAGAAAGTCGCTACTTCGTAGACTTCCATTGGCGTAATTTCAAGATATTCGGCTATTTGATCCATTAAGTCATTGGTTAAATAACCCTTATGACACTCTTGGACAATGCGTAATGCAGGCATTACCGCTGATTTCTTTTGATCTTCTGGATAATTTGAAATCCATTTATCAATACGTTTTTTAACATCACCTTGGATGAAATTTGCTGGGCTAGTCGTTGTAGAATTCATCGATCCACCTCTCCAAATACAATATCTTGTGTACCAATAATGGAAACTACATCGGCAATCATGTGGCCTTTCACCATCTCATCAAGGGATGCTAAATGGGCAAAACCTGGTGCACGAACCTTCATTCTGTAGGGTTTGTTTGCTCCATCAGAAACCATATAGATACCAAACTCACCTTTGGGATGTTCCACTGCGGCATAAACTTCACTTTCAGGGACTGTGTAGCCTTCTGTATAAAGCTTAAAGTGGTGAATCAAGGCTTCCATGTTCGACTTAGCATCTTCACGGGACGGTGGAGCTACTTTATTGTCGTCTGATATAACTGAGCCAGGATTAACTTTTAGCCAATCAACACACTGTTTGATAATTTTATTAGACTCACGCATTTCTGCTACACGTACTAAGTAACGATCGTAACAATCACCAGTGACACCCACTGGAATATCAAATTCAAGCTTGTCATAAACTTCGTAAGGTTGTTTCTTACGTAAATCCCACTCAATACCAGAACCACGAAGCATCGGTCCAGTAAAGCCAAGCTGTAATGCGCGCTCTGGTGAAACGATACCGATATCAACGGTACGTTGCTTCCAGATACGGTTATCGGTTAACAGAGTTTCATACTCATCAATATAACCAGGGAAACGCTCTGTAAATGCATCAATGAAGTCTAGTAAAGAACCTTCACGAGTTTCATTCAACTCATCTAGTTTCTTACCAGAGTTCCACTTTGACTTTTCATACTTCGCCATAGTATCAGGCAGGTCACGATAGACACCACCTGGACGGTAATAAGTGGCGTGCATACGCGCACCAGAAACCGCTTCATAGCAATCCATTAGGTCTTCACGTTCACGGAAAGCATATAGAAACACGGTCATAGCACCGATATCGAGTGCATGAGCACCTAGCCACATCAAGTGGTTAAGCACACGGGTAATTTCATCAAACATGACTCGAATATATTGAGCTCGCTCAGGTACTTCTAGCGCAAGCATTTTTTCGATCGCCATCACGTAAGCATGTTCATTAGACATCATTGAAACGTAATCTAAACGATCCATGTAACCAATAGACTGGTTGTAAGGCTTATATTCAACAAGCTTTTCTGTTCCACGGTGCAACAGACCGATATGAGGATCAGAACGAACAATGGTTTCACCATCCAACTCCAGTACCAGACGTAGCACACCATGCGCGGATGGATGCTGTGGACCAAAGTTGAGGGTATAGTTACGAATTTCAGGCATTACTTATTCCTAATTACACTTTAAAGGTGATTATTTACGAATCACTCGTGGCACATTGATTCTATTTTCAATGGTGACAGGTTCATAAATAACACGTTTCTTTTCTGCGTCATAACGCACTTCTACATGTCCAGTAAGCGGAAAGTCTTTTCTTAATGGATGACCAATAAAACCATAATCCGTCAATAGTCGACGTAAATCAGGATGGTTTTTGAACAGGATACCAAATAGATCAAAGGCTTCTCGTTCAAACCAATTAGCACAATTCCAAACTTCAATGACACTATCAACAATCGGCATCTGAGTTGTTGCTGGAAAGACTTTCACTCGAATTCTTAAGTTATGCTGTATAGACAATAAATGGTAAACAACGGCGAAACGGCGAGGCACATCCAAAGTTTCATCATCGTTATCTTCAGCAAAATCAAAAACACCACGACTGAAACCGCTATTCACGGCTGTCATGGTTTCCCAATTAGCTTGACCGTAATCTAAGTAATCTACTCCACATAGATCCATTAACTGTTCAAAGCCAAGATCTTCTTTAAGCATCTTGAAGGCAGCCAATGCTTTTTCTGGTGACAATTCAATGGTGAGTTCATCTAAGGCAACCGAAGATGACATCACATCATCACCTAAAACTTGATTAACTTTATTTTGTAAATCTAATACTGACTGTTTCATAGTAAAACTACTTTATCGCCTATTTCGCCAATGAAGAACCAAAGCTCTATCTTGCAATGGTATTGGTGCGTTTGATTTTATTCTGTAACTGAATAATGCCGTATAACAGCGCTTCTGCCGTTGGAGGACAGCCCGGGACATAAACATCAACCGGAACAATGCGATCACACCCACGAACTACAGAATAGGAATAATGGTAATAACCACCGCCATTGGCGCAAGAACCCATTGAAATAACCCAACGAGGTTCAGCCATCTGATCATAGACTTTGCGTAATGCAGGCGCCATCTTATTCACGAGTGTGCCGGCAACAACCATTACGTCAGACTGACGAGGACTTGGGCGGAAGATAATACCGAATCTATCCAAATCATATCGAGAAGCACCTGCATGCATCATCTCAACCGCACAACAAGCCAAACCAAACGTCATCGGCCACAATGATCCTGTTCTCGCCCAGTTAATCAGCTTGTCAGCAGAAGTGGTGACAATACCTTCTTTTAAAACGCCTTCTACTCCCATTCAAGCGCTCCTTTTCTCCACTCGTAAATAAATCCAACCACCAACAGAGATAAGAAAACCCCCATTGCTAGCAAACCAAAGGTACCCACTTCTTCAAGCGCGATTGCCCAAGGAAATAAAAATGCGATTTCTAAATCAAAAATAATGAACAGAATGGCGACAAGATAAAAACGTACATCAAACTTCATACGTGAATCTTCAAAAGCTTCAAATCCACACTCATATGGTGAGTTTTTCTCTGAATCTGGCTTTTGTGGCCCAAGTAAATATCCAATTAGGATAGGCCCTGCACCAAACATAATCCCTAGCACGATAAAAACTAGGACTGGAAGATAGTTTTCTAGCATTGCTACACACCTCGTCTAGCTTTAAATTAACTACTGCACCTTTGCAATAGAGATCGATCCACTGCATCCTAGCAATAGATCTGAATATGGTGCCGATGGCCGGACTCGAACCGGCACAGCTTGCGCCACTACCCCCTCAAGGTAGCGTGTCTACCAATTTCACCACATCGGCAAATTGATTGAATTCAATTTAAAAATTGAATTCAAATATTAACTTGTTACTTTAGTTTGGAACTACTGGCGCATCACTAGGTTCAACAACTGCTTCTGCAGCGGCTTCTTTAGCAATACTTTGGTAACCTTTTGCTTTTTGGCTACCGATATAAGCCAACGACAAACTTGTTATAAAGAAAACCGTTGCTACAACAGCAGTCATTCTTGACAAAAACGTCCCTGAACCGCTACTACCAAACACGGACTGCGAAGAAGAACCACCGCCACCAAAGTTAGCACCTGCATCCGCACCCTTACCATGTTGAATAAGAACCAACACAATAAGAAGGAAAGCAATTATCAAATGAATCGTTAGAACTATTTCAAACATTACACACCTGCCGCTTTACAAATTGCCATAAAATCATTTGCATCTAAAGATGCTCCACCAATTAAGCCACCATCAATATCAGGCTGACCAAAAAGTTCTTCTGCATTATTAGGTTTAACACTGCCGCCGTACTGAATGATAACTTTCTCAGCAACTGTTGAATCTAAAGCAGCCAATTCAGAACGGATGAATGCGTGAACTTCCTGAGCTTGCTCAGGAGAAGCTGTTACACCCGTACCAATCGCCCAGATAGGCTCATAGGCAATCACTACGTTTTCAAACGCAGCAACACCTACAACATCAAGTACCGCTGTCAGCTGTGTTGCGATAACCGACTCCATTACACCTGACTGGCGCTCTTGGAGCGTTTCGCCTACACATAAAATAGGCGTAACACCTGCTTTCATTGCAACCTTAACTTTCTCTGCAACTTGCGCATCTGTTTCACCATAAATAGTACGGCGTTCAGAGTGGCCTAAAATCACATACTGACAACCAAGATCTTTAAGCATTTCAACAGAGGTTTCACCTGTAAAAGCACCTTGATTAGGTTCTTCAGCGATATTTTGTCCACCGATAGAGATATTCGCAGCCACCAAACAACGGCTTGTGTAATCTATATAAATCGCTGGCGGGCAAATTGCAATATCAACACCACTAACTTCGCTTGATTTCGTATTTAGTCCTGTGACTAAACTTAAAATAGAAGCCTTTGAACCGTGCATTTTCCAGTTCCCTGCTACAAATGGTTTTCTCACCTGATATTCTCCGACACAAAAGTTTCACAATATTAGCGTTTTCTTTAATTAAAAACAATATTGAAATTTTATGAAAATTCTGATTTAACCAAATTAGCTAAAAGTTCAGCAACTGATTCAACTAAATCAGCCTCTTTACCCTCAACCATGACTCGAATTAAAGGCTCAGTTCCTGAAGCACGAATCAAAATTCGACCTTCACTTCCCATTAAACCTTCAAGTTCGGTTACTTTTTCTTTAAGTGGAACGTTCTCATTTAATCCAAGTGCGTTCTCAACTCTAATATTCTTTAACACCTGCGGATACATCTCAACGGCTGACGATAATTCCAATAAACTCTTACCTGACTGAACCATTGCCGTTAATACTTGTAAAGCGGCAACAATACCATCACCCGTCGTGGTCTTATCTAGACATAAAACATGCCCTGAAGGCTCTGCACCATACAGCCACTGCTTCTCAACTAGGCGCTCCATAACATAACGATCGCCAACGTCTGTACGATGCAGATCGATATCTACGGCTTTAAGCGCATTCTCAACACCCAAGTTACTCATTACCGTGCCGACAACACCCGTGACATCGCTACGTAGCACCGTTGCTAATATATACAGAATGAGATCACCATCAACGATATTACCCAGCTCATCAACCATCATAACGCGGTCGCCATCACCATCAAACGCAATACCAAAATCAGCGCCTTCTGTAACAACTGTTTTCTGCAGCAAATCGAGATGGGTTGCACCACAATCCTGATTGATATTAACACCGTTAGGCTCTGCACCGATGGTAATGACCTCAGCACCCAGCTCAGATAACACATGTGGACCAATGTGATAAGTCGCACCATGTGAACAATCTACAACAATCTTATAATCATCTAGCTTATGCTTGCCGTGAAAGGTACTTTTACAAAACTCTATATAACGACCGGCCGCATCCTCTATTCGACGCGCCCTCCCCAACTCTTCTGAGGCGACAACTTCCATATCTAATTCAAATGCCGCTTCGACCGCCAACTCAACCTGATCACTGATCTTTTTGCCTGCTGAAGAAAAAAACTTTATACCGTTATCATGATGCGGGTTATGTGACGCACTAATCACGATACCGGCATCTGCACGGAAGGTTTGCGTGAGATAAGCGACTGCTGGGGTTGGCATAGGGCCTAACAATAACACATCAATGCCTGCGGCGATAAAACCCGCCTCCAATGCCGATTCAAACATATAGCCAGAAATACGAGTATCTTTACCAATCATAACCGTTTTCTCACCACGCTCTCGCATGACCTTACCAGTCGCCCAACCCAGCTTTAACACTTGATCTGGACGAATCATACCCTGGCCAACACGATTACGAATCCCATCGGTTCCAAAGTATTTCTTTTGACTCTGTTTTTTGTTGTCCTGCATCAAACTCTCAACTCTTTTAATGAAATGCAGCAAGCGCTACATTAAATGCATCGTGACCCGTAAAGCTTCAACCGTTGCTTTAACATCGTGAACCCGGACAATACCAGCCCCTTTAAGCGCCGCTAAAACCGCCGCGGCGACACTGCCGACAACTCGATCTTCCGCGGCCTCAGCGTTTAAAATCTCACCAATCATGCGTTTTCTAGAGACCCCCACCAATAATGGATACCCCAAACCGGTCAAATGATCTAAACTTTCAAATAGCTCGCTATTATGCGCTAAAGTCTTGCCGAACCCAAATCCTGGATCCAAGATAATTTGATTTTTATCCATTCCTGCTTGCAGGCACACGTTCGCCCGAGCCAATAAAAATTCACTGACTTCGCTGAGCACATCTTTATATTCTGGCGATTGCTGCATGGTAGAGAAGTCGCCCAACTTATGCATAAGGCACACTGTAGCACCGGAATTAACAGCACATTCAACAGCGCCTTCGGCTTGCAATGCATTCACATCGTTAATTAACACAGCCCCACGATTAACCGCCTCTGACATGACTCCTGTCTTATAGGTATCAATCGATATTGGTACATCGTAATGACCAGCAATCCATTCAATCACGGGTAAAACTCGATCTAACTCTTGCTGCAAACCAACCTTAACAGCGCCAGGCCTGGTAGATTCACCACCGACATCGATAATATCAACACCAGACAAAACCATCTGCTCTACTTGCTTAGCAATCTGACCTTCTGAAACAAAAAACCCACCATCTGAAAAAGAGTCAGGAGTAACGTTTAAAACCCCCATCACCAAAGGCATACCATTTTGTCTCGAAGACTTTTCGGCAATCAATGTTTTGATATTAAACATGAGTTTTCCTATTCAAAAAAAAACCCCGCTTCAACGGGGTTTTATCAGACCTTGTACCGGCCTTAAACTGAACTTAGTGTACTTTAGGCTCACCATCATCAACAGCAGGCCCATCACCACTCAAATCATCCGAAACCGTGTCTTCACTTGAATCCTCAGCAGCTACATCTTCAGATACTGTCTCACCAGGCGTAGTGGATGCTTCATCATCGTTAGAGTCACTCCAATCTTTGGGCTCTCCAGCAGGACGACCTTCCATAATGTTTTTAATCTGATCCGCATCAATGGTTTCATAAGTCATTAATGCTTCAGTCATTAACTCAAGTTCGCTTGCATGCTCCTGAAGAATATCCTGGGCACGCTTGTAGTTACGGTCAATTAGATTACGGATTTCAATATCGATCTGTTTTGAAATTTCACCAGACACGTTCGCATTACGAGACGTCCCCATAAAGCTGCCGTTATCTTCTTCTTCGTATAACAAAGGCCCTAAAGTGTCAGACAAACCCCATTTAGTGACCATATTACGAGCAATCGCGGTAGCACGCTCAATATCATTACTGGCACCCGTAGTCACCATGTCTGGACCATAGATTTGCTCTTCAGCGATACGTCCACCATATAGGCTTGATAATTGGCTTTCTAGCTTTTGCTTAGAGTAGCTATAAGAGTCCTCTTCAGGCAAGTACATCGTCACACCCAACGCACGACCACGTGGCATGATACTGACTTTATAAACGGGGTCATGCTCAGGCACTAACCAACCGACAATCGCGTGCCCTGCTTCATGGTAAGCGGTCATCTTACGTTCTTTATCGTTCATGACCATGCTCTTACGTTCGACACCCATCAAAATCTTATCTTTGGCTTTCTCAAAGTGCTTCTGCGTAACCAGCTTATCGTTAAGCCTGGCTGCAAATAGTGCTGCTTCATTGACTAAATTCGCTAAATCAGCACCTGAGAATCCAGGTGTACCACGTGCAATATAAGATGGATTAACATCATCTGCTAAAGGCACTTTACGCATATGAACCTTAAGAATCTGCTCACGACCACGAATATCCGGCAGTCCAACGGTTACCTGGCGATCGAAACGACCAGGACGCAGTAAAGCAGTATCTAAAACGTCCGCACGGTTAGTTGCAGCAATGACAATCACACCTTCATTACCTTCAAAACCGTCCATTTCAACCAGTAACTGGTTCAAAGTCTGCTCACGCTCATCATTGCCGCCGCCCATACCTGAGCCACGTTTACGCCCAACTGCATCAATCTCATCGATAAAGATAATACAAGGCGCATGTGCTTTAGCTTGCTCAAACATATCACGGACACGCGAAGCACCCACCCCGACAAACATCTCAACAAAATCGGAACCTGAAATCGTAAAGAATGGCACTTGCGCTTCACCCGCAATAGCCTTAGCCAATAGTGTTTTACCCGTACCAGGAGGTCCTGTCATCAAAACACCACGAGGAATACTCCCCCCTAGGTTTTGGTATTTGGCTGGATCCCGTAAGAAATCAACAATTTCACCAACTTCTTGTTTGGCTTCATCCGCCCCTGCAACATCATCCAATGTAACCTTGATCTGCTCATCGGTCAGCATTTTAGCCTTACTCTTACCGAATGACATAGGACCACCTTTACCGCCCATACCCCCACCGACAGATTTCATAAAGAAAATCCAAACACCAATCAATAGCAACATAGGGAACCATGAGATAAAGATCTGCATCAACACACCTTGTTGCTCTGGTGGTTGTGCAGTAATCTTAACGCGGTTATCCAACAAATCACCCATCAAACCAGCATCACCAGGGTTATAGGTCGTAAAGGAATCACCACTGACATAAACGCCACGAATCGTCGGACCTTCAATATTGACCTTACTGACCTGCCCCTGATGAACCTGATCAATAAAATCAGAATAATCTAAACGACTAGAAGCGCTTTGCCCCTGACTACTGAAATGATTGAATACAGACATCAATATCATTGCTGCAATCGCCCAAACCAAAACATTTTTTAGCATATCATTCTTCATTGACTACCTTTAACCGCTCTCTAAGACATTTCAGAAGAGCACTCTCTTACTGAAAAGTTTCATTTAAATTAATCCAATCCCATTACTTTACCATAATTTTCATAAATAAAACTTATGGCGCACTTAAAAAGCTAGCGCATGAAAGCTTTTTAAGATTTCTTACCCCGTGCTAATAAATAAATTTCTTTGCTCCTAGCGCGAGAGGAATCTGGCTTTCGAGTAATAACCTTTTGATACTTTGACCGTAAAGTCATCAGCAACTGATCGTAGCCTTCCCCTTGGAAGACTTTCATCAATAAATCACCATTAGGTTTTAACACTTGATCAGCAAGTTCAACGCACAATTCAACCAAATACATGGCACGTGGTATATCAACGCCTTTATTGCCACTCATATTCGGTGCCATGTCAGACATAACCACATCTACGTCACGCCCTGCCAATGCTTTTAAAAGGCCGTCATAGACTTCATCTTCTCTAAAGTCACCCTGAATAAAGGTCACGCCAGCAAAAGGCTCTACGGGCAAAATATCTAGGGCAAAAACTTCACCCTTACTGCCAACCTTGTGTGTCGTCCACTGTGACCAGCCCCCTGGTGCTGCGCCCAAATCGACGACACACATGCCCGGCTTGAACAAGCTATCCTTGTCATCAATCTCTTGTAGCTTATAAACTGCGCGCGAACGCCAACCTTCTTGCTTTGCCTTTTGGACATATGGATCGTTAAAATGCTCTTTTAACCAAACGTCGCTCGATTTACTTCTCGCCATAATGTGTTTTCAACTACAATATACAAATACTATTAATTAATAATGACCATGATTGGAATATTCAATGAGCCAGCCAGAAAAACTTACCAATAATCAAAAAAAATATCTACGTGGCATCGCGCACGGATTAAATCCAATGATCATGATTGGTGCTAACGGTGTGACAGAAAGCCTAATGGCAGAACTAGAAAGCACCCTAGCCCATCATGAAATTCTAAAAATCAAAATCGCCAGTGCTGATCGAGATGAACGTAAAGAGATTATCCAGCACCTTGTAAAAGAAAGCGGTGCGCTTCTTGTACAAACAATTGGTAAAATATGTGTCATCTATCGCCAGAATGAAGAAACAGAACTGCCACTTCCTAGAAACTAGTTCAGCAGCTTATTCAGACTCAGACCATCGCCAAGTAATCATGCTTTTACTTGGCGAAATGCCATCTCGATTTGTTTAAACTAATTCAAGTGCAATCCGCTCTACTTCAGCAGATCTAAACCTCTTGCAAGATCTGACTTTATATCTTCGATAGACTCCAAACCAACGGATACGCGTACTAAATTATCGGTAATACCCGCTTTAAGCCTCGCTTCAGGCTCTACACGAACATGGGTTGTCGTCGCTGGATGGGTAATACTGGTTTTAACATCACCAAGATTGGCAGTAATTGATAGCATTTGCGTATTATCAATCACCGACCATGCTTCAGTTTGATTCCCCTTGACTTTAAAACTCACCAGGCCACCACCAGCTGACTGTTGCTTACAGGCCAGATCGTACTGTGGGTGTGATTTTAAACCAGGGTAATAAACCTGCTCTACCGCAGGATGCAACGAAAGCCACTCAGCTAATTGCAATGCACTTTGGCAGTGTGCAGCCATTCTAATAGGCAACGTTTCCAGACCTTTCAAGAATATCCACGCATTAAATGGACTCATTGAAGGCCCTGCCGTGCGCATAAAACCACGGACATGCTCATCTACCAATTCATTAGAGCCGACAACAGCACCACCAATACCACGTCCTTGACCATCCAAAAACTTTGTTGCTGAATGAATAATAATATCAGCACCTTGCTCAAGCGGTCTTTGCAGAATAGGCGTACAGAAACAGTTATCGACAATCAACAAACAATCATTCGCTTTTGCTAAAGCACTGATTACAGATAAATCCGCAACTTCTGTCAATGGATTAGAAGGCGTCTCTAAAAAGAAAGCTTTGGTATTTGGCTGAAGCGCAGCCACCCATTCCGAAGTATCGGTTTGTGAGACAAACGTGACCTCAAGACCAAATTTGGCAAGGTATTTATTGAACAGTACCTTAGTGGTACCAAAAACACTTTGTGAACAGATAACATGATCACCCGATTCGCATAATGCCATAAAGGTAGAGAGTATCGCGGCCATGCCTGAAGCTGTACCAACACAGGCTTCACCGCCTTCCATTAAAGCAAGACGATTCTCAAATGCGCGGACAGTTGGATTGGTGAAGCGAGAATAAACATTACCTTTCTCTTCACCACTAAAACGCGCTGCCGCTTGTGCCGCAGAGTTATAACGAAAACTTGAAGTCGGAAAAATCGCTTCACTATTTTCTTGTTCTTGCGTTTGTTCGTAACCGGCACGAACGGCCAATGTTTCTATATCAAATGAATGCATTGTAATTCTCTATCATTAAAAACAGCAAAACCACCAGGCCTGGTCATATTAAATCAAAACCAGGCAACCATGCTAGCTACCGTTATAAATTCCGACTGTTTCCTGACCTGACGCTTGCTGAGTGGTTTGCGCATCATCGTTACGCGCACTGTCAATCGATGCTAAATACTCAGGGGTAATATCACCTGTGGCATAAACACCACTGAAACAAGAAGTATCAAATTCAGTAATATCTTCATTACCCACCGAGACCGATTCAATCAAATCTTCCAAGTCTTGATAGATTAATTTATCACAACCGATAATTTCAGAGACTTCTTCAACGCTACGATTACTCGCCACCAATTCGGTAGGAGACGGCATATCAATTCCATAAACGTAAGGGTAACGAACCGGAGGCGCTGCTGAGGCAAAATAGACTTTTTTAGCGCCCGCTTCACGTGCCATTTGAACAATTTGTGCCGAAGTCGTACCACGAACAATTGAATCATCCACCAATAGTACATTTTTGCCTTCGAACTCTAGACCGATTGCATTCAACTTCTGACGAACAGATTTCTTACGTAACTGCTGCCCTGGCATAATGAAGGTACGACCAATATAGCGGTTTTTGATAAAGCCTTCACGATAGGGTGAACCTAACCTGTAAGCAAGCTCTAATGCTGAGGTACGGCTGGTATCTGGGATAGGCATCACCACATCGATATCATGATCAGGCCACTCTTTGAGGATTTTATCCGCGAGCTTTTCACCCATTCGTAAACGTGATTTATAAACTGAAATATTATCAATCATGGAATCAGGGCGTGCGAAATAGACAAATTCAAAGATACAAGGTGATAGTTTCGGGTTTTCAGCACATTGCTGAAAGAATATTTCACCCGAGTCCGTAATGACGACTGCTTCACCCGGCGCTAAATCTTTGATTAATTCAAAACCAAGACCATCCAAAGCCACTGATTCTGACGCGATCATGTAATCAAAACCATTCTCGTTTGCACGTTTGCCAACCACCACAGGGCGTAATCCATAAGGATCACGAAAACCAACAATACCGATACTAGAGATAACACCGACTGCAGCATAACCACCACGCACACGCTTATGTACATTACGAACAGCATTAAAGACATCTTCATGATCAATAAACAGTTTCTTCTGTCGCATCAATTCATGCGCAAAAACATTCAAGAGCACTTCCGAGTCTGAGTTGGTATTCAGGTGGCGCAAGTCTTGGCGATAAATCTCTTGAGCCAATACCTCAGCGTTGGTTAAGTTACCGTTATGACCCATCGATATGCCATAAGGCGAGTTAACATAAAACGGTTGAGCTTCTGCGCTAGAAGAAGAACCTGCCGTAGGGTAACGAACGTGGCCAATACCGATATTACCATGCAAATCTCGCATGTGACGCGTACGAAACACATCCTTAACCATACCGTTATCTTTACGCTGATAAAAGCGTCCTTGCTCACAGGTCACAATACCCGCAGCATCCTGACCACGATGTTGTAACGTAGTTAAAGCGTCATAAATATCTTGACCAACCGTTTGACCATTCGCCAATACAATCCCAACAATACCGCACATCTTTGTACACTCTCTTACTTAAAATTTGTTGTTCAGCTTATCACTGTTCAATTAAGTTGCACGATTTGTGCATTCGTTCGTAACATTTTATCTAATTTTTGCTTATCTTGTTCAGCTTTGACTTTAGAAAAATAAGGCCCGGTTCGCACTGAATAAGTTCCACTACTCTTAAATTCTTTAATCGACACTTCATATTTTGATTCAAGACGCCCCAGTAAGTCGTTGGCTTTCTTAATATCTTTATAAGCAGTCACTTTGACAATCCACTGAGGTGGAGTCGATTTATCTTGGTTTTTTGAGCTGTTCGGCACTGACTTTGTTGCAGAAATAATTTTATGAGACTCTTGCTCTACCTTAAGAACTGCGCCTTTATCCGTAGCTTTATCAGAACCAGCCATACTGACCAGCTTGTCCACCTGACCATTCGCCAGTGGATTACTCTGAACTTCAGCTTGTTTTTGTGTCGTCTGTACAGGTAGCTCATAAATATGCTCTACCAAAGGACGCTCGCCTTTAGCAACGATATCTTGATGCCCCGACGGTTGAAAATTCACCGGATGGCTATACCAACTTGGAACCAGAATCACCAATAACAATAGCCAAATAAAGGCCCCCGTTAAGCGATATTTACTCACATCATCCATGAGCTTTCTCCACATTATCAACTTGTAACAGTGGACTGTCTAACAGCAGAGTATCTAAGGGTAAACTTGCCATGACCTGAGAGACGGTAAAGAATGAGCCCCACACCAATATATTTTCTGCAGAATCAGACAATGCATAGGTCACTGCATCAATCATACTCGGCATAGCCGTAATATCTTTGTCAGCAACGCCCGCTTGATTCAACAAAGCACGCAGCTCATCAACTGAAGTCGCTCTCGGAATATCTAAATCCGCTATAACCCAAGACGAAATAAAAGGCGCCATTTGTTGAATCATTGGTAAAGCATCTTTATCATTCAACACTGAAAACAAAGACGTATAACCCGATCGGTTTTTCTCTGCTTTTTGCTGCTGTAAATAATCCGCCAAAGCTAAAGCCGACTGCGGGTTGTGAGCAACGTCAACTAACCAAGATTGCTTACCAAGCTCGATGACTTGTAACCGCCCCGGATGGCTTACTCGTTGCAAACCCAATTTAATCGCGCTGTTTTCAACGGGCAACTGGTCTGACATACGAGATAACAGAGCCATAACGCCAGCCGCATTCTGCAGTTGAAAGCTGCCCTTGAGGGCAGGAAAAGGCAACTCTTGCAGAGTGATCAGTGATTGCTCTTTATTTTGCGGTCTCAACCAACTAAATGACCAGGCCTTTATACCCCCTTGCGGGGTGTGGTCAGTTACCTGAATATCAAAATCAACCTTGAACTGACTTAATGGCACAGCGTGTTCATCGGCATAAGCCTTTAAACTCGCAGGAGGATTCACATCCGAACAAACGGCTATTTTTCCCGCCCGCGTGATACCGGCTTTTTCCGTGGCAATCACACTGCGATCACTGCCTAACCAATCCACATGATCAATATCAATCGCCGTAATCAAAGCGGCGTCCGCATCAACTATATTAACCGCATCCAGACGACCACCCAAACCGACTTCAAGCACAACCACGTCTAACTGAGCGCGTTTAAAAATATACAGCGCCGCTAAGGTAGAAAATTCAAAATAGGTAAGCTTAGTCTCAGCTCTAGCGTCTTCAATAGCTATGAAAGCCTCAATGATTAAATCATCACTGACGGGATGACCGTTGATTTGAATACGTTCGTTAAAGAACTGGATATGCGGGGAAGTATAAGCGCCGACTTGATAGCCTGACGCTTTAAGAATTGCAACCAATAAAGCGACACTAGAACCTTTACCATTGGTGCCAGCAACACTCATTACTAATGGCGCAGGTCGGCGCAATTGCATAGCATCAACCACTAGACGAATTCGGTCTAGACCTAGATCTATTTCTTGAGCGTGTAATTGGAGTAACCAATCAATCCAGCTGTTTAGACTGGATTGACGATTTGGAATTATCATATGGCTATTAAATCTTTGCCCCCGCTCAAGGCGGGATTGAGGTAATGAATCATAGTTAACAATAAGATAAGCGATTAAGTGACCGATTTACATCAACCACTAAGTCACTCGTCTAAATCAAGCCGATTTGTTCAATAACATCTTACAGATATCAGACAACTCATTCGCCAGTTCATGTCGGTGAATAATGCGATCAATCGCACCATGCTCAAGCAAGAATTCACTACGCTGAAAACCTTCAGGCAACTTTTCACGAACCGTTTGCTCGATAACGCGAGGGCCTGCAAAACCAATTAAGGCTTTAGGTTCCGCGACATTCAAATCCCCTAACATCGCAAAACTGGCTGAGACGCCACCCATAGTAGGGTCGGTCAAGACTGAGATAAACGGCAAGCCTTTTGCACGTAAACGACCTAGTGCGGCACTGGTCTTCGCCATCTGCATTAAAGAGAACAAGGCCTCTTGCATACGCGCACCACCACTGGCTGAGAAACAGATAAATGGGCATTGACGTTCAATCGCTTCGTTGACACCTCGGACGAACTTCTCGCCAACGACAGACCCCATTGAGCCCCCCATGAACTTGAATTCAAAGGCAGCCGTCACAACATCTAAACCATTAATCGATCCAACACCTGTAATTAAAGCATCCTTCTCACCGGTGGCTTTTTGCGCAGCACTAATACGATCTTTATATTTCTTAATGTCTTTAAACTTAAGTGCATCTACCGGTGAAATATTCGCAGAAGTCTCTTGGAAACTACCTTCATCCAAAAAGGCTTCTAAACGAGGACGGCCCCCTAAACGCATATGGTGCTGACACTTAGGACAGACTTCCTTATTGCGGGCAACTTCAGAACGATAAAGTGTCGCTTCACATTTAGGACATTTAGTCCACAACCCTTCAGGCACGGATTTTTTGCGTTCAGTGACTTGCTTAATACTCGGTAAAATCTTTTCGAACCAGTTCATATTTACTCCTGACCTTTTAGTGCATCGGCTCTGTCTATCGCGTGCCGAAATTCTGCCATCTTTTCGCCAATGGCAAGATGAATATCATAACGCCCTTTGGATTCATTGGCTTCTATTAATTTGACTAACGAAGAACCAACCACAACAGCATCGCCTAGTTTAGCCATTTCAAACGCCATTGGACCATTATTAATCCCGAAACCAATGCCAATTGGCATGTTTAATTTTGTACGTAATCGCGCCATATTATTTGCAACATCAACCGTATCTAACTCTTTAGAACCTGTCACACCTTTTAAAGAAACATAATAGACAAAACCACTGCCCTTTTCATTAACTGCATCTAAGCGATTGTCCGGCGTGGTTGGTGAAACTAAAAAGATACGATCTAACGCATGTTTTTCTAGAGCCTGCAAATACCCCTGAGACTCTTCAGGCGGCATATCAACCGTCAATACGGCATCCACACCCACTGAAGTGGCCGCATTAGCAAAGTCTTCATAGCCCATCGCTTCAACAGGATTGAGATAACCCATTAAAATAATCGGGGTTTCGCCATCCTGTTCGCGAAAGACACGAACAAACTCAAGCACATCATCCAAACTGACATTGTGACGTAACGCTCTTTCAACGGCTTTTTGAATAACAGGTCCATCAGCCATAGGGTCCGAAAAAGGCACGCCTAATTCCAACATATCTGCGCCCTTCTGAACCAGCAGATGCATTAGATCAACTGTTGCATTCGGTTCAGGATCACCTGCCGTAATATAAGGAATAAGCGCCGTTCTACCGACTCTCTTTAATTCCTCGAATGTTTCTTGAATTCTATTCATACTATTTTCCTAAAAATGCATTCATCAAATCGTAATCGTTTGAGATTTAAGCTAACTAAAAGCAAAACGCTTTAAAACTCAAAGCCTTCAATTTGTGCAATGGTATTCATATCTTTATCGCCACGACCTGACAAGTTAACCACAATCATCTGGTCTTTTGACATGGTCGGCGCTAATTTGGTTGCGTAAGCAATCGCATGGCTCGATTCAAGTGCCGGAATAATGCCTTCATACTTGGTCAAATCTCTAAAACCTTGCAGTGCTTCCTCATCGTTAATGGCGACATACTCCACACGGTTAATGTCTTTTAACCAAGCATGCTCAGGACCCACGCCAGGATAATCCAGACCTGCTGATATAGAGTGAGTACCAAGAATCTGACCATTTTCATCTTGCATTAAGTAGGTACGATTACCGTGTAGTACGCCTGGCTTACCCTTACACAAGGGTGCCGCGTGTTGGCCTGTTTCTAAACCTAAACCACCGGGCTCAACGCCAACCATTTTGACACTCTCATCGCTTAAAAACTCATGAAACAGACCAATCGCATTTGAACCCCCGCCGACACAGGCAATCAAAACATCCGGCAACTTACCTTCTTGTGCTAATGACTGTTGCTTGGCTTCGCGCCCAATAATTGCTTGAAAGTCTCGTACCATACCTGGATAAGGATGTGGCCCTGCAACCGTACCTATAATATAGAAAGTATCATCCACATTCGTGACCCAGTCACGCATCGCTTCATTTAAGGCATCTTTCAACGTACGCGAGCCAGACTCAACCCCAATCACGGTCGCGCCGAGCATTTTCATACGCGCCACATTTGGCGCTTGACGAATCACATCATCAGCCCCCATATAGACAACACACTCCAAGCCTAAACGAGCGGCAACCGTCGCGGTGGCAACGCCATGTTGACCTGCACCGGTTTCAGCGATAATACGCGTTTTACCAAGACGTTTGGCAAGCAAGGCTTGTCCAATCGCATTGTTCACTTTATGTGCGCCAGTGTGATTTAAATCTTCACGCTTTAAATAGATTTTTGCACCACCCAAAGACTCTGACCAGCGCTTCGCATAATATAAAGGCGTAGGACGCCCCACATAGTGCTGTAAGTCATCGGCCAACTCTTTTAAGAAATCAGGGTCGTTCTTAACACTGATATATTCTTGATTAAGTTGCTCCAATGCTGCCATTAAAGTTTCTGGCGCGAAAATACCACCATAGGGGCCAAAATGCCCGTGTTCATCTGGGTATTTAGAATAATCGATTGTCATTGGACTCTACTCATAACTTGTTGCATAAATTCTTGTATTTTTTCAGCGGACTTGACTCCTTTCGAAGCCTCTACTCCACCACTGATATCAAGCGCCCACGGCGCGACCTGCTGAATGGCTTGCTGAACATTCTCAGCTTTCAAGCCACCCGCTAAAATAATTCTTGGGGCTATGTCTGCTGGAATACTATCCCAATCAAACTGCGCTCCCGTGCCACCAGGAACACCTTCTTTATAGGCATCCAATAGCAAACCCGCTGAACGGCTATAGCGTTTTTCTAAAGCGACTAAATCAATATCGTCACGCATACGCACAGCTTTAATATAGGTCAGACCAAACTGCTCACAAAACTCGGGACTTTCATCGCCATGAAACTGCAATAGATCAATTTTGACCCCTTTTAACACCGCTTTAACGTAGTCAACTTCTGGATTCACAAACAGAGCAGTTTTAGTGACAAACGCCGGAATCGACTCTGCAATTGAGCAGGCCTGGTCAATACCCACATGACGCGGACTTGGCTCATAAAACACCAAACCAATAGCGTCTGCACCGTAATTCACCGCTAGCAGAGCATCTTCCACCGTCGTTAAGCCGCAAATCTTAACACGTGTTCTTTGATTGACGGGCGTTACTTTATTCAGCGTTACGTTATCCAAACTCACTGCCACAACACCTCATCTAAAGCCACTTTAGGGATCTCATGTTTTTCTGGATAAAACGCATTCACAAAATACAAACCTGCTGCTGGAGCTGTGCCCGCGGCTTTAGTTCTATCCATTAAAGCCAGTACCTCAGCAACCCATTCCACCGGCTTTTCATATAAGCCGATTTGAAATAACGTCCCTGCAATATTACGCACCATGTGATGTAAAAAAGCATTCGCCTGAATATCAATAAAGACAAAATTCCCTCTACGCGATACCGAAACTGCCTCAACTGTCCGCAACGCATTATTTGCCTGACAGCCAGATGCCCTAAAAGAGCTAAAGTCGTGATAGCCCAATAAAGCTTGCGCGCCTTGATGCATTTTATCGACATCTAAATGCGAATAAATCCACGTCACTCGATTTGCCAAGACCGCAGAATTAACTCTGCGGTTATAAATCACATAACGATACTGGCGTGAGCCAGCAGAAAATCGTGCATGGAAGTCTTCTTCTACTTCCTTTGCCCAACTGATACGGATATCAAACGGTAATTTAGTGTTACCACCTTGCACCCAAGCTTTTGGCAGACGCTTTGCTGTGGTTTCAAAATGTACTACCTGACCCACAGAATGCACACCGGTATCCGTGCGGCCAGCACAGGTCAAAGCAATCGGTTCATTGGCAATACTAGACAGAGCTTGCTCTAAATGACCTTGCACCGTCGGGCAATCTAATTGTCGCTGGTATCCACAGTATTGAGTGCCTTGATACTCTATGCCCAGTGCAATTTTAATCACGATTTAAATATAATCTTTAATCAATAATTCAGCGATTTGAATGGTATTGGTTGCCGCACCTTTGCGCACGTTATCCGCTACTACCCAAATGTTCAAACCATTTTCAGTCGAAATATCTTCACGAATACGCCCAACATATACCGGATTCGTATCAGCCGCATCACTGACGGCTGTCGGATAACCACCATCAACATGCTCATCAATCAGAACAATACCTTCAGCTGCTTCCATTAAGGCTTTCGCTTCTGCTGCGGTAATTTTTTTGTCCGTTTCAATATGAATCGCTTCACTGTGACCAAAAAATACGGGTACACGTACAGCCGTTGGGTTAACTTTGATATTAGCGTCACCCATAATCTTCTGCGTTTCCCACACCATTTTCATCTCTTCTTTGGTGTAGCCATTTTCCATAAACACATCAATTTGTGGAATAACGTTGAAAGCGATCTGCTTAGGATAAACATTAACTTCAACCGGCTTCATATTCAATAAATTAGCGGTTTGTTTCGCTAGCTCTTCAATCGCATTTTTACCCGTTCCAGAGACTGCCTGGTAAGTCGCCACATTGATACGCTTGATACCAACAGCATCATAGATTGGCTTTAAAGCCACCATCATCTGAATGGTAGAACAGTTAGGATTAGCGATAATGCCACGTGTTTTGTAACCTGCGACCGCTTTAGGATTCACTTCAGGCACGACCAATGGGATATCATCGTCATAACGGAACTCTGAAGTGTTATCAATAACGATACAACCCGCAGCGGCCGCTTTAGGCGCATAGATTTTAGAAACACTTGCACCCGGTGAAAACAGACCGATTTGCGCTTGAGAAAAATCAAACTCTGCCAAGTCTAAAACTTTAATCCATTTGCCCGCAAACAAAATCTTTTTACCAGCAGAACGGCTACTCGCTAATGGGTATAAGTTTCCCACCGGAAAGTTACGTTCTTCAAGCACTTTTAAAATTGTCTCACCAACCGCGCCAGTGGCACCCACAACTGCGATATCGTATAACTTAGTCATCTCTTACCCTTCACTGTTATTCCACCGTAGCTCAGCCTTAGTTCACTCTTGAAACGAACTGAAACACTGTCTACGATGCTTGCCCTTTTCGGGCTTGAACTTAAAATTTTTTAAACTGTTTGATTATATTTGGAGCTTAACCTCATGAAACCCATGAGTATTACTCAGGCGCATCCATTTTAAGATTTGGATCGTTTTGCTTATCCTGCGTTTTTGATTCTAATGCTGAGGCTTGTGTCATATTACCTAATTGCTCAAAGGTTTCCGGCAAACTTACAACCATACCGCCCTCGGTCATCTCATGACTCTGGCCGATAAATTTACCGCCTGTTTCGAGGGTAAATTCACCACAAATCAACTCGCCAATCAGCTTGCCAGTCGCTAATATTTCAATGCTTTCACAAGCAACTTTGCCTTCTAGGATGCCACTCAGCACAATCTGTTTGGCTTTAATTAAGCCAGTAACATGCCCTGATTCACCAATAGAGACATCAAAAACACTATCAATAATGCCATCGATACGACCATCAATATGTAAAGTACCTTTTAAATCGGCGATTTCACCGCTAATGAGGCAACCTTCGGCAATAATTGTTTTTCCACCTTCTTGACGTGCATGTCGACCGCTTGACTTAAAGAACCCCATGGAACCCCTTTTACCTTTGTAAACATTTCATCGTACTTCCCAATTGACCAGTCATGAAAAGCCTGGGGATTGAGTCGTTTAAATAAAAACCAAACTTCATAATGCAAATGCGAACCAGAAGAGCGTCCGGTACTGCCAATTTCGCCAATTTTTTCACCCTTTTGAACATAGTCGCCCGTTTTAACTGTGCGCTTGCTTAAGTGTCCATAACGCGTCATAAAACCATTAGCATGTACTAAGGTGACTAGATTACCAAAACCACTCTTCTTATTGTGTGCAGAGTATTTAACAACGCCATCCGCCGTTGCGATGACCGTTTCACCCGTTCTACCACGATAATCAATACCACCATGCAGATGTTTTTTTCTGGTAATAGGGTGAATTCTAGACCCATACTTACTGGTTAAACCTTTATAATCCGCAACCGCTGGTCCACTAGGCACCATGGTCATCATGATGTTTTTGCCTAAGGAATTTAATTGAACGCGCTTAACTCGTTCATCCAAAGCCAGCGGAGGCTCATCAATTTCGGCAGCAGCATCATCCACCCCAACCAACTCTTCTAAACCTTGTAAAGCTTGATCCAGAAATGCAACCTGGGAACTGGTATGCAATAAATCCTGTTCAAGTTTGGTTTTTTCTACCAATAGATTCTCATAATCAGCACGAGTCATCTCAAAGCTTTCTTTAAAGGAGATGACGGATGCTTTATGCTGAGATTCAATATTACTGGCTTTAAGATTTAACCACCAGATAGAGACCGCGCCTGCAGCCCAAAGGGTTAAAATCAGCGCGAGCAATAACCAAGCAAACTTACGTATAAACTGTTTAAACGAGTAGTGACGTGCACCATGCACGTCACTGATGGTAATCGTAAAATGATCTCGCACCGAAACTAAACCTGTCTAACTAGAAGCATGTTAAAGCGCTGCAACGACTGCATCACCCATTTCACTACAGCTGATTTGAGTCATGCCCGCAGAACAAATATCACCTGTACGCAGACCCTGATCCAATACATTAGAAACGGCTGACTCAATTTTAACAGCCAAATCTTCACGACCTAATGTATAACGTAACATCATCGCCGCAGATAGAATTGTCGCTAATGGATTGGCCAGATTTTGACCTGCTATATCCGGTGCCGAACCATGACTTGGCTCGTACATACCTTTGTTATTAGCGTCTAAAGAAGCTGACGCTAACATACCAATAGAACCGGTCAACATAGAGGCTTCATCCGATAAAATATCACCGAACATATTGCCTGTTACCATGACATCGAACTGCTTAGGATTAAAGACCAACTGCATCGCCGCGTTATCAACATACATGTGATTCACGGTGACTTCTGGGTACTCTTTAGCAACGACATCAACGATTTCACGCCAAAGCTCAGTCACTTCTAATACATTCGCCTTATCCACAGACGTTAGCTTTTTATTACGCTTCATGGCTGCTTGGAAAGCAACATGGGTGATACGCTTGATTTCAGACTCTTTATAAACGTAAGTGTTATACCCCTGGCGTTCACCGTTTTCTAGAGTACGAATACCACGTGGCTGACCGAAATAGATACCGCCCGTTAATTCACGAACAATCAAAATATCTAGACCCGCAACCACTTCAGGTTTTAGCGTTGAAGCATCTGCCAACTGTGGGAACAGGTAAGCTGGACGCAAGTTAGCGAACAACTGCATTTCAGAACGTAAACGCAACAAGCCTTTCTCAGGACGGACGGAGATATCTAATGATTCCCACTTATAACCACCAACAGCACCTAATAAAACCGCATCAGCCGCTTGTGCTTTCGCCATCGTTTCATCAGACAATGGTACACCGTGTACATCATAAGCCGCACCACCAACTAAATCTTCAGACATCTCAATCTCTAAATTATCAGAGAGCTTTAGGGCTTCTAAAACTTTAACCGCTTCTGCAGTAATCTCTGGACCGATTCCATCACCTGGTAAAACTAATACTTGCTGTGTCATTTCTATCTACTCTTTGTTTTATTCACCCCCGAGACACGAAGGCGTAATACTTTAAAATTTGATTTTTATTTGAAACGAGAACGCGTCACGTCATTCAATTCAGGCTTAGAAACTTCGTGCCTTCGTGGTTTGCTTACTTAAGTTATTCAGCAAACAACCAAGGTGTCGTTTTTTTGGTCTTAGCTTCATAGGCTTTAATGTCGTCTTGATAAGCCAAAGTTAAACCGATGTCATCCAAACCATTCATTAAGCAATGCTTTCTAAAAGCATCCACTTCAAATGGAATTGCTTCGCCATTCGGTTTAATGATTTGCTGTGCCGCTAAATCAACGGTTAGCTGATAACCCTCTTCGGCAAACACTTCTTTAAACAGGCCATCCACGATTGCTTCATCTAAAACAATAGGCACAATACCGTTTTTGAAACAGTTATTGAAAAAGATATCGGCATAACTCGGTGCAATGACCACATCAAAACCGTAATCTTTCAGCGCCCAAGGGGCATGTTCACGACTTGATCCGCAACCAAAGTTCTCACGCGCTAATAAGATATGTGCACCTTGATAACGCGCTTGGTTTAATACAAATTCTTTACGTAATGGACGACCTGAATTATCAGAATCCGGCTGACCAACATCTTCATAACGCCACTCGTCAAATAAGTTAGGACCGAATCCTGAACGTTTAATCGACTTTAAAAACTGCTTTGGGATAATAGCATCAGTATCAACATTCGCACGATCCATTGGGGCAACAATCGAGGTCTTTTTTATAAATTTTTCCATCTTATCTCTCCATTCCGACTCGGTTAGATGTAATCACGCACGTCAACAAAATGACCTGCTATGGCTGCCGCTGCCGCCATTTCTGGACTGACTAAATGGGTACGACCACCTGCGCCTTGACGACCTTCGAAATTACGGTTTGAGGTAGAAGCACAATGCTTACCGGTCGGTAACTTATCCGCGTTCATCGCTAAACACATTGAACAACCAGGGTTACGCCACTCAAAACCCGCATCAATAAAGATTTTATCCAAACCTTCCTCTTCCGCTTGCTGCTTGACTAAACCAGAACCCGGTACCGCTAATGCAAGTTCAACTTTGTCAGAAACTTTTCTACCCTTAAGAACAGCTGCCGCGGCTCTAAAATCTTCAATACGCGAGTTAGTACAAGAACCTATAAAGACATATTCCGCTGGAATGTCTTTAATCGCCATATCCGCTTCAAGCCCCATATAAGTCAAAGCACGACGAATCCCATCCGCCTTAACTGCATCCATCTCATTCGCAGGGTTAGGCACCTTACCATTGATATCTAAAACCATCTCCGGCGAAGTCCCCCAAGAGACTTGTGGTTCAATGCTTGAGCCATCTAATTCAACAACCGTATCAAACACAGCATCGGCATCAGAGGTTAAATCCATCCATGCCGTAACCGCCATATCCCAATTATCACCTTTTGGTGCAAAAGGACGACCCTGAACATATTCAACTGTCTTTTCATCAACCGCCACTAAACCAACACGCGCGCCGCCTTCAATTGCCATATTACAAACGGTCATACGGCCTTCGATAGACATATCACGGAACACTTGACCACCAAATTCGATAGCATGTCCATTACCGCCCGCCGTACCGATTTTGCCGATAATCGCCAAGACGACATCTTTGGGAGTCACACCCTTAGATAATTTACCGTCAACCTTGACCAACATGTTTTTCATCTTTTTCTGGATTAGGCATTGAGTCGCTAAGACATGCTCGACTTCAGAAGTACCGATACCGTGTGCTAATGCACCCAAAGCGCCATGCGTTGCAGTATGAGAATCACCACAAACCACGGTCATACCAGGCAAGGTTGCACCGGATTCAGGCCCAACAACATGCACGATACCTTGACGAATATCGCCCATCGCGTATTCGGTAATCCCAAATTCACGTGTATTCATACCCAAAGTCTCTACTTGAATTCGAGAAACAGGATCGGTAATACTCGCAATCCCGTTACTTAAATCCGTGGTCGGCACGTTATGATCCGGTGTCGCCAAGTTGGTATCAATACGCCAAGGCTTACGATGCGCTATACGCAGACCTTCAAACGCCTGTGGAGAAGTTACTTCATGTAGCAACTGGCGATCGATATAAATCAGAGCCGTTCCATCATCTTCTTGACGCACTAAATGTGCATCCCACAATTTATCGTATAAAGTCTTTGCTGACATCGCGCTTAACCCAACCCGTGTGAATTTAAAAATAATCGCAAATTATATCACTTCATACCTCAATCTAAATAGTAAAATACACGCAACATGCCAAACTGTTCGACTTATTCGAGCCAAACAAAAGCTTTCCGTGAAAGCCCGTATCAAACCAAAGGAAATCCAGAATGAGTTATTCGGTCAAAGAAGTCTTTTACTCTCTACAGGGAGAAGGGTTCCATAGCGGTCGCCCCGCTATTTTTTGCCGAATGAGTAAATGCAACCTATGGACGGGTCGTGAAGAAGATCGCGCAACTGCTATTTGCCAATTTTGCGATACTGATTTTATTGGTACCGATGGCCAAAACGGTGGCAAGTTTGCAGATGCCGAAGCGCTTTGCCAACACCTTTTACAGATGTGGCCAACCAATACCGACGAACACCCTTTTGTGGTGATTACTGGTGGCGAACCACTTTTGCAAGTTGATAATGCTTTAATTGACCAACTGCATAAACATCAATTTGAGATTGCTATTGAAACCAACGGCACTAAATCAGCGCCCGATAATATTGATTGGATCTGCATGAGTCCAAAAGCCAACGCGCCGTTGATTTTAGAATCGGGTCACGAATTAAAGCTGGTTTACCCACAGCCGGATTTGATGCCTGAGAAAGTGGCTGATTTAGATTATGATTACTTCTATTTACAACCAATGGACGATAATGATCCACTGGTGACGCAACAAAACATCAAACAAGCCGTAGCGTATTGCTTAGCCCACCCGCAATGGAAATTAAGCCTGCAAACCCATAAACTACTGGGAATTGACTAACTACAGACCCTCATAAAACTGCTTTAAAACGGATTGACAAGGCCTGGCATGTCCTGCGGCTTTACAAAACCATGTGAGCGCAGGGTCAGTTTGTTAAAATTTTTTTTAGCAAACCTACTGAACTTAAACATAACTTAAACGTAACCTAAATACAGAAGCCTATGACACAACAAGCCAAACCAAACAGATTGATTGACTCTATAAAAATCACAGGACTGACGCAAGATGGTCGTGGGGTTGCACGCCATAATGGCAAAACCGTCTTTATTAACCAGGCGATTCCAGGTGATATTGTTAAAGCCAAAATCACAAATTCACAAGATAAGTTTGACGAAGCGGACTGCCTTGAAATCCTATCCCCGTCAAAGGAACGCATTGAGCCATTCTGCGAATACTATGCAAGCTGTGGTGGCTGCCAGTTACAACACCTCTCTTTGGATGCGCAACGTTTTTGGAAGAGTCAGAATTTCATGACCGGCTTAACAAAGGCCGTAGATGCCAAGCTGTGCAAAACCGCTGAGCCCTTAACAGGAGCTGGCACGGGATATCGCAGACGCGCACGTTTAGGGTTAGTGATTAGCAAAAAAGACAAGATCGCGCGTTTAGGCTTTAGACAGAAGTCCTCGAATGAACTCATCGACATTACAAGTTGTCCAGTATTGAGCCCTGCTTTAAACCAAGCCATTCAAGATAATCGTGAGACCTTAATAGAAACCGCCAGTCGCGCTTATAAAGAGATTACGTTTGTAGAAGCGGATAATGGCATTTTCATCCACAACTCGACTGAAAAGACAGATGATTCTGAATTAAGCAGTGTCACACAGCCTTATTACCAACTCAAGACAGAAGCAAATCAAACACCGACAACACTGACGTTTGAATTTCCGAAAGATGGATTTATTCAAGTCAATGCAGAACAGAACAAAGCCATGGTTAATCAGGCTTTGAACTGGTTAAATCTGGAGACGTCTCACAAGGTATTAGACCTATTCTGTGGTATTGGCAATTTCACTCTGCCTATTGCCCAACAAGTTGCCCAAGTCGTTGGTATTGAAGGCGAGCAATCTTTAGTGGATACCGCGAATCAAAATGCACAACTCAATCAACTGGAAAATGTTAAGTTTGACAAAGCCAATCTGTTTAACGACATGCGTCCTTTACCCTGGTTCCATAACAACCAATACGATCGCATTCTATTAGACCCAGGTCGTCAAGGGGCGTTTGAACTGTGTAAAACACTGGGATTACTCAATGCACAAATCATCGTTTACGTCTCTTGTAATGCCGCCACTTTGACGCGTGACATTAAAGAGTTGGAAAAGCAGGGATATCGACTCAGCAAAGCCGGTCTGATTGATATGTTCCCACACACCACGCATACCGAAGTTATGGTGCAACTGACCAAGACGCAAAAAGCCGCGCCTAAAGTTAAGAAACGTCCAATTTTTAAACTTTAAGCCTTAATAAGTTTCTGTCGCCAGAGATAACACTCTTATCTCTGGTTATCATTAATCATCAATGATTATCCGTACACTCTTAATCCCTTCTGCACATTACCTACTCTTTCAACAAACACTAGCAAGCTTTCACCAACACAACCCCCTTGTATACTTCATATATACTTCAATCTTTTCAAGATTAGAGTTTCATGATATAGTGACTGTTAGTTATTTTATTAGCCATGACTAATTTTTTATTTAACCATGGCTTAGTCGGCTGATTTACCAAAGTATTACCGAAATAATTAACCAGCTAAACCCCCTTTATTTTAGTGAGAAGTTCTATTTAATGAGAAGCCCTATGCAACCGTCCATGATTTACAACACGACAGACCGCACAACAGTCACAACGCCTAGCCGAACCTTAAAGGGTTTATTCAAACTATTCGGCTTGGCTTTATTACTGCTAAGCTTACTGTTGATGACTTTTGCAGCCCAGGCGCAACTAAAGGTCGTGACCACTACTGGGATGATTGCTGATTTAGTCGAAAACATCGGCGGGCAACATGCTGAAGTCACTGCTTTGATGGGCAGTGGTGTAGATCCTCATTTATACAAAGCGACCCAAGGTGATTTGCGCCGTTTAACCAAAGCCGACGTTATTCTGTATAACGGTTTGCACCTTGAGGGAAAAATGCAGGATATTTTCGAGAAGATGGCGCGTAAAAAGGCCGTATTTCCAGTAAGCAGCTCGATTCCAAAAGAACAACTCCTGCAACACGGTCACTTTCCCGACCCACATATTTGGTTTGATTTGAGCCTTTGGCAACAAGCCGGGCAACGGGTATTACAAATACTCCAACAACAAGATCCAAAAAACCAGCAACGCTATGCAGACAATGCCGAGTCTTATCTTAATGAGATGCAACAGCTGCATCAATGGATAAAATCTCAAATACAAAGCATACCTCAGACACAACGCATTTTAATAACCGCCCATGACGCTTTTGGCTATTTTGGCCAGGCCTATGGTATGCAAGTAATGGGTTTACAAGGCATCAGTACCGCGTCTGAATTTGGTCTACAAGACATTAAACAGTTAAAAGATATTATTGTTAAAAACCAGATTAAGGCGGTCTTTGTCGAGTCCAGTGTCTCCCCCCGCTTTATTCAATCTCTGGTCGCCGGCGTAAAAGCCGAAGGCCATGAGTTGACCATTGGCGGAGAGCTTTATTCAGATGCCATGGGCAAAAGCGACACAGCAACGGGTAGTTATTTTGGCATGGTCAAACACAATGTGAAGACCATTGTCGATGCACTTAAAAATGACTCAAAACAGCCTTAAAAGAGTGCTTTATTCATTCGTCCAAATTTGACAGCCTAATTAAAGACCCCCTACTTAAAGAGCCCTTTTATGAGCCGTTCCAATTCAAACCCTAACTCAAACAGTCCTTCGCCATTGAGTGTCCAACACTTGAGCATGCGTTATCACCATAAACCCGTGTTAACCGATGTCAGTTTTGAGATACCAGAAGGTAAAACCATCGCTATTGTCGGACCGAATGGCGCTGGCAAATCAACCCTGCTGAAAGGCATTATGGGATTGGAGCCGAGCATTGAAGGCCAGGTCAAATTCTTTGGTGAATCACTCGCCAAAAAGCGCCAAGCCACCGCTTATGTTCCTCAGCGTGAAGAGATTGATTGGGATTTCCCCATTAATGTATTGGATGTCGTATTGATGGGGCGACACGGCCAGCTTAAATTATGGCAACGCCCTAGCCAACTCGATAGAGACATTGCTGAACAAGCTCTTAAAGACCTTAAAATATGGGACTTTAAGGATCGCCAAATCAGTCAACTTTCTGGCGGACAACAACAGCGTGTCTTTTTGGCCCGAGCCTTAGCGCAACAAGCAAGTTTATATTTAATGGATGAACCTTTTGCCGGAGTCGATGTCGCCACCGAAAAAGCCATTATCGAACTCTTTAAAGAGCTTAAATCGCAAGGTAAAACCATTATCTGCGTGCATCACGATTTGAATACCGTTGGCGAATACTTCGATTGGATTATTTTTATCAATGCGCGTTTAATTGCCGCCGGCCCAGTCGAAGAAGTTCTGACTAAAGACAATCTCAATAAAACCTATGGCGGTCGTCTTTCGCTCTTGAATGACTTAACCGAACAGATGTACCGCACCCAGCTTAACAAAGCCCACGATACGGATTAGGTCAAATCATGGAAGCATTTACCTTACTTGAAACTCCCTCAGTCTGGACGAACTGGCTAGCCTTCTGGTCTTTTGAAGACATCAACCTGCTATGGGTGTTGACGGGCAGTATTTTACTGGGAATGAGCGCCTCAGTCATTGGTGGTTTTGCTTTTTTACGCAAACGCTCATTGATTGGTGACGCACTTGCGCATGCCGCACTGCCGGGTGTCATGATGGCTTTTTTACTGTTCCAAAGCCGTGACCCTTTAGTGATGTTTTTAGGTGCGGTATTCAGTAGTTTTGTTGGTTTCTATTTAATTGACTGGCTGCCGAAAAACACCAAAATCAAAGCCGATGCCGCGCTGGCTATCACCTTATCATTCTTCTTTGCACTGGGGCTGATGCTACTCTCTTATATCCAAGGACTGGAAGTCGATAACAAGAGTGGCTTAGATAAAATTCTCTTTGGGCAAGCCGCCGCCATGACCCAACAAGACATCACCCTTTTGGGCTATGTGGCACTGTTTGTCCTGATTTGCGTGGTGCTATTTTATCAGAAGTTCCGCCTAATCGCCTTTAGCGCAACCTATGCACGCACCATTGGCATTGCTGTGAATCGTTATGAACTGCTTCTGGCACTGTTGATTGTTATGTCGGTCGTGGTCGGCTTGCAACTGGTCGGCGTGGTCTTAATGGCCGCGGTACTGCTCACGCCCATTGCTGCCGCACGTTTTTGGAGTAATCAACTTTCCCACATTCTAATTATTTCGGCGCTATTAGGCGGGTTAAGTGCCATTATTAGCACGCAGATATCTTATTTAGCACCCGCCATGCCGACCGGCCCTTGGATGGTGGTGAGCCTATCGGCTCTGTTTATTATCTCTTTGCTGTTTGCCCCAGAGAAAGGTTTGCTAAAACGCTATACAGAACATCAACAACTGCGCAGAAAAGTCGCTGAAGAGAACATTTTACGCACACTGTATAAACTACTCGAACGTAAAAAATTTCAGCAGAAAACATTCAATATTTCCGATATCCAAGCCCTTAGAAGTATGCCGCTTGAGCATTTACAAAAGACTTTAAAACAGCTGTGTAAAAAGTCTCTAATAGTCTCATCGATCGAAGGCTTTGAAATGACTCAAGCAGGCTTGGAGTCAGCCGAACAACTGACACGCCGCCATCGTTTGTGGGAAAACTATTTAACCGAACATGCTGAGTTAACCCCGCAACAGGTGCACCAACAGGCAGAGCGTATTGAGCACATTTTGACGGACTCTCAAGAGTTACAGTTGCAAGCAGAGTTAGCCAACAGTCAATCTGATCCGCATGGCAATGCCATACCAAACTCAAGTTCAATATCAAACTCAACACCAAGCTCAACGCCAAACTCACGTTCAAATCACGCCAAACAAGGAGAATCTAAATGATGATCGATATTTGGATTATCGCCACGGCCGCTTTAGTGGCGGCTTCTTGTGCTTTGGTCGGGGTGTTTTTGATTTTGCGCAGACAAGCCTTAATTGGTGATGCCATCAGCCATTCGGTTCTATTAGGCATTGTGCTCGCCTATCTCATTACCGACAGTCGAGCCTTACCTGTTATGCTCGGTGGCGCGGTCATTATCGGCTTGCTGACCGCCTGGTTAAGCGACAGCTTGCATAGGGTGGGTAAGTTACAAAGCGATGCCAGCATAGGCATCATCTTTACACTATTTTTTGCCATTGGCGTTATTTTGGTGTCGCTGTATGCTGGACAAATAGACTTAGATCAAGAGTGTGTATTGTACGGTGAAATCGCTTTTATCCCCTTCGATACCATTTACATCGGCAACATCGACAACGAAACCGGTTTTGACATTGGCCCACGTGCTTTTTGGGCCATTGGCATTGTGTTCTTGATTGTACTCGCTAGCATCATCATCGGTTTTAACCGCCTAAAAACAGTCGCATTCCATCCAAGTCTAGCGCTCTCTTTAGGCATAAACGTTGTCTTTTGGCACTACTTCTTAATGACCTTAGTTTCGATGACGACAGTCGCCTCATTTGATGCGGTAGGGGCTATTTTAGTGGTGGCGTTATTGGTGATTCCTGCCAGCAGTGCCTATCTTGTGGCGAGTTCTTTAAAAGCCATGCTGTGGATAGCAGTGGGGTATTCTCAAGTGGCGGTATTGATAGGTTATGGATTGGCTTTCTGGCTAGACAGTTCAATATCAGCCTCTATTGCAGTCAGTGCAGGATTATTACTGTTTTTAACGATTTTTTGGCAACAAATTTTGTTAAAACGTAAACCGCTACAGCCTGTTTAATCTGTATAAATAGGAATACAAGAATGACCAGGCCTGGTCGTTTTAAATCGACTTAAATCGGTTTAAATCAACGGAATTCAGTTAGAGCTTGCCGTCGATGTACTTTCCAGCAAAGCCTCAATCTTCAAACGACAACTACCACACCCCTGACAAGCGTAAGTTAACTCACTGATTTTCTCGACACTGTCAGCGCCATTATCAATGGACTCTAATATTTCATCGGCATAGACATCGTAACAAACACAGATTTTGGGATTTTCGGCAACGATAGGTTTTTCTAAGGGTTCTTTCAGCATCGTCATTATCAAATATTATCGTGAGACCTTTGCACGAGTGGGGCGCGAGAGAAAAATGAGGTAAAAATTGTCTAAATAAGGCGTAAAACGTAGGTAATAGCTGGCTATTGGCAAGTTTTAGAACGAAATTTAGGCGATTTTTAACCATTTTTATTTGTGCAGCCACTCGTGCAAAGGTCTCATCGTGTCAGTTGTCTTTAAATTTGGATTAAACATGCATTAAAGATCAAATTTTAATCGGCTCAGAGTGCTCCGCTCGTTGTTCAAGCTCTTTAGCCATCAAATAACGAACAATATGCGCTTCATCCTCATTAGTGATGGCCGTAAAACTAAAAGCAGCGCGTTTTAACGCTCGAGCCGATTTAGTTTGTTCTGCATAAACACACTCCGCCTGGCCAAATACAAATTGATCATCCATTAAAAATAGTGCACAAATCTGATCCCCTTTGACATAATTTTTCTCAATAAACAGAGAAAAACCACCCGCTGCTAAATTTATATTCTCAATCGGCCAAGCTTCAAACTCAGAGAGTTTTTGATAAACTGTTTTTAAGTTATTTAAAAGGTTTTCATAAAAATTGAATTTAAAGATAAGTTGTTCTATGACACTGGCTAACCAGTTTTTTTTCTGGGCTAAGACGACCAGATTCGAAATATATTTTTGACTCCTAAAAAGTTCAGTCACAGGTTTCTGGAACATAAACACCTTACCACTGACACTTTTATCAAACACACTCAGCAATTCAGAAATGCTGTTATCAATCCGCAAATAAAGAGCCTGTAATAAAGGAATGACTTTAGAGCCCCCTTTACCTTCAGGCGGTTTATATTGCGCTTGATCCAGCATCCTCTGCTTGAACTCTTTATCCTCTTTTGGGTTATGACCATCTGCAATAGATTCAAGTAACCAAGCCATAAACTTCAATTTTTGGTCAAATTCAGTAAAAACCTGAACTCCGCCATTTTCGATATGTGTGGCATCTTCAAACAAGTGTTGTAGCTGAGTGCTCTGCAGTACCATCTGCTCGGCAGCATGCTCTTCAATCAATTGATTCTTACGCACCTGTAAACAGGTTTTATCTCCAGTCATCGGCTCAAAATAGACAGGAAGCGAGACATCAAATCGAAAAAATGCCCTGTGTTCTTGCTGCATCCTTAAACCCCTAAACTCTGTAAAATCCAATATGAAATAAAACGTAAAATCAAAAACCAACCATCTTTCAAAATAGTTTTAACAATAAGCAATGGAATTTGAAACACACATGTCAATAGGCGAAGCCTGCAATGGCTTTTACTATACAAAAACCTGCTTCAATAAGCTATCAAAGATAGTCAAAAATAGACATCGTCCAGAAGTGACACTCGGGTGTAAGTGTTTTGTTGAGTGCATCAATTCATTGAGGAACGAGACCTTGAAAGAGATAAGGATGGAGACGTTAAAGAAACCATGTGCCATTGATATCGAAAACATTCTCTAAAGAATTAAGTTACGCTCAATCATCCGCAATACAAACACAATTTCGACCTGCATGTTTTGCTTTATAAAGCGCAACATCTACGGCTTTCAATAATTCATCCATATCTCTATTCAGTTGATATTCGGCAACCCCTAAGCTAATCGTAACCGTTCCGACCGATGCAAAAGTATGCTGTGCAACCTTTAAACGTATCCGTTCAGCCATCTCACAGGCTGCTTGACTTGATGTGTTAGGCAACAACACGACAAACTCTTCGCCACCAAACCGGCAAAATAGATCAACTTCTCGCAAATGCTCTTTGATAAGTGTAACAAGCTCAATTAAAACGGTGTCGCCAACGCCATGACCATATTTATCGTTCACCTTCTTAAAAAAATCAACATCCAACATTATGAGAGAGAAAGGTTCATTAAAGCGCTTCACATGCTTAATTTCAGCTTCCAACCCTTGCATAAAGGAGTAACGGTTATGAATGCCTGTTAGACTGTCGGTTCTTGCTAAAATACGCAACTCATCATTGGCTAACTCTAGATCGTTAGTTCTCTCCTGAACCTTCTCTTCAAGCTCTAGATTCAAATGGCCAAGTTCGGCATTTTTGTCGAGGACCTTTTTACGGAAACGATGCAGTAACTTGAAAATTGCCAAGGATATCAGGAATGAGATAAAAATAGAAACAACAAAACTCCAACCTGCTGTCATCCATAACTTATCGAGCTTTAGTCTATTTGTTAAAGCAACTTCGGTCTTCTTCGCTTCAAGCTGACGAGACACATCTGCTGGATGAAAACCACTGCCGATAATCCAATCCGTTCCAGGCACCGCCTGAACATAAGTTTTCTTCAACTCATAAGTATTGACCGCTGGATTTAACCACTCATATTCAATAAAATCGACTTCAAACCCTGCCTTCTGATTATCAACCGTTTGGATTATTTGCTTGAAAACAGCCTTTAATTCAGCACTCTCTGTGGTATTCATATTGCCTCCCACAATCTCAGGACGCGAATGATTTATTAACAAGGTGCCTTGTCTATTAACGATAAAAAAATAGTCACTAGCAGCATTACCGCCCACCTTATCAATAGCGGCCAATAAACGGCTATCAGTCTTCTTGGTCGCAGTATCTAAATATTCGCCTGAGCCCAAATACCAATCATAAAAGCCAAACTTTTTGATAAAGACCAATTGCTCATACTGCTTTCCAGAATTTTCATTAGGTTTGGTAAAGGTATCCCATAAAAACCCTTCGCCGTTTGTTTGAGCCAATTGAATCTCTTCTTTGATGATCTCTCTACCAGTGGCATCTTTAAAATTGATAATCGATTGCCCCTCTAAATGGCTTAGATATTCAGGCGCTAAATAAAACACGCCTTCGAAATCTAAAATCCAGATAAAACTTTCCCCATTATTCCAAACTAGTGAACGTAAGGCTTCAACAATCAGCTGTTTAATTTCTTGTTCAGATTTACTCAACGCATAGCGAGCACGCAATTTTAGGGCAATTTGATAGGCATCCTCAACACGTTGTTGAATTCGATTGTGTAATTCTTGTTTAATAATAGATTTACGATAAGCGGTCAAATCGACCATATTATTTACCTTCGAACGAAGGGTAAATTTAAGTGTTTCAGTATGATCATGTTCCATACGAGACAGGGTTTCTGCCAAATCACTCTTCTCAGAGTCTATTACTACAAAAGAGATTGTAGCCACCATGATTGGAATCAACAGCAATGGTGTGATGGACAATAATTTAATTAATGTTTTTTCTTGCATGCTAAAACTTATCATTTTTATTGAGATAGCATTCAATAATCGCACCAAACCATTAAAAAAACTAATCAGTCCTACTTATCGACACCGCCACAAAACTAATCACTTGACATAAAAAAAGCGCCCTAAGGCGCTTTCTAAAAAATGAAGATAAAATAGCTGTGCTATTCTTTACCACTGGTCGAAACGTGATAATGAGGGTCTTCTGAAACATTTACTTCCACTAAATCTTTAGCACTTTCTAATAAGACCTGACACTCTGGGCTCAAATGCTGAAGTACCAATTTCTTGCCGGCTTCTTGATATTTTTTAGTTAACGAGTCAATCGCTTCAATCCCGGTATGATCATAGACTCGAGAGTGCATAAAGTCGATGTGCACACATTCAGGATCATTTTTAGCATCAAACATATCAATAAAGTTTTTAGCTGAGGCAAAAAATAACGGCCCTTGCACTTTATAGGTTTTGACCGTTTTACCGTCGATGATTGCGATTGATTGTTCCACCATGACACGTTGCGCATGTTCCCATGCGAACACTAATGCTGCCACAACAACACCGGCAATGACCGCAACCGCTAAATCAAACATCACAGTAAGAACGGTGACCAGTACCATCACAAATGCATCTGCTTTACTCATCCCGCGCATAATATTCCAACTCGACCAGTTGAAGGTTGCAATCACCACAAAGAACATCAAACCGACTAAAGCGCCGATTGGCACCATCTCAATCCAAGAAGAGGCCAACAAGACAATGACAATCAATCCTAGAGCGGCTGAAATAGCAGACCAACGCCCTGTTCCACCAGAATTAACGTTAATCATAGACTGACCAATCAATGCACAGCCGCCCATTGTTCCGAAAGCACCCGCCGTACAGTTTGCTGCACCTAAAGCGATACACTCTTTATTGGCTTTACCACGTGTATTGGTAATATCATCAATCAAAGTCATGGTTAACAATGATTCAACCGAACCGATAATCGTTAAGATAATCGCGTAAGGTAGAACAATCCATAGAGTCTCTAAACTCCAGAACCCAACCGGTAACGTCGTAAACCAACTCAAACCTTGGAAACCACCTTCAATACCATCACCATATATTAGAGATTCTAAGGTACCTGAAACAGAAGCTTTATCACCGACGGTCACCGCATTGATATCAAAGAAAATGACTGCCAAAGAGACTAAGACAATGGCTGCCAATGCAGATGGAACCGCTTTGGTGATTTTAGGCAATAGATAGATTATCGCTAAGGTTGCTGCAATAATCATCAACATGATATTCAAGCTTGCACCGGATAACCACTCACCATTAACATCTTTAAACTGAGTGAACTGCGCCACTAAGATAATCAACGCCAGACCGTTTACAAAGCCTAACATGACCGAACTTGGCACCATGCGAATAAAACGCCCCCACTTCATTAGACCAATAAATACCTGCATAACACCCATCATAATGACTGCTAAGAACAAGAAAGAAGCGCCGTGTTCCATCACCAAGTGCATCATCACGACTGCCAAAGAACCGGCCGCAGCGGTAATCATGCCTGGACGCCCACCAAAGACTGCGGTAATCATACCCACAATAATCGCAGCATAAAGACCGACTAAAGGATGAACCCCTGCAACAAATGCAAAAGCTACTGCTTCGGGTACCAATGCCAATGCAACCGTGATACCGGAAAGCGTGTCGTTCTTATAGGTTTGCCACTTGAATGGCTGACTTGGGTTGGTTGGGTGGCTCATGGAAACTCCTTGATTTAAAGTGCTGCAAATTCTACCAAAAACGCAGTACAATTATCGGATAATCAATAATTCATAAGGAATCAATTATGTGGATTCATCATATTGGCGAGATTGCGATTGGCGCGTTTGTATTATTAATTGCAGTGCATTTTGGCCTACACTTTATGTTTAAAGCGCAACGTGCTAAAAAAGGTCGTCAGCAGAATGACTCGCAACCGTCCAAAAGCGACAAAAATTAGAGTGTCAAAAAGCAAAAAAGTCCAATTGACCAGGCCTGGTCAATTGGACTTTTTAGATTTAGTAACAACTCGTCTTATCGCAATCTAAAGTCGCTCTAAAGTCTTAAATCAACAAATTATGCTGCAAAATAAGAACAGCAGTAATCTGCAATATTATTCACTTTAATACCAAACTTAGAGTTGGCAGGCACATCAAAACTAGAACCATTTGGAATCGCTTTCCACTCAGTTTCACCCGGCAATAAAACTTCTACATCACCCGACTGCATTTCCATATTTTCAGCTAATTCCGTTCCAAATTCATACTCGCCAGGCATCATAATACCTAATGTTTTCTTAGAACCGTCTGCAAACATAACCGTACGACTGGTGACCTTGCCGTCGAAATAGACAGAAGCTTCTTTTAAAACTGTAACATTTTCAAATTTTGACATGATGATTTCCTTTTAATAACAATCCGTTTAACAATATTTTACGCATTTAATTTTCGGCGACGATTTTTGGCGAATTATACCCGAAATTTAAGCGTTAAATCCAACTACGGTTTTTTAATCAGAGGTGCGACCAAGGTAATGGTTGGAAAAGCGACCGCAAAGGCAAACACCCAAGCTTTAAGCCAGAGCGTGACAAATCCATCTATCCAGCCTAAGTTAAAAGCAGTAATTACAAAAGACATAATAAAAGACATTGTCAACGACATAACAAATGCAAAAACAATAGGCTGGTATTTAGGGTGAATCATTTACATATCCTTTAAAGGGGTGAGCTTTATACGTTACATTAAGCGGATTGAGGCTTAACTAACGGCGCATTTTCATAAAGTTGGTAGCCATCTGAATCTCTCTTAAAAACAGAGTTAACGCCAATATAAAGGTTGTCATACCCAAGATAAACAGACCCGCAATCACCAGGCCGCCATCAAACGAAAAAAATGAACTTAAAAATAGAATCATAATAACGGATGCCACTAAGAACCCGGTCATGGTGCACAAAAGTATCGCAAAGTTCATATTTCTTGAACGTCTTTCTAAATAGGCTCGTTGCGTTTCTAAATCCTGGACTCTCCTCGTAAGCCGCCTATCCAGTCCAGGATCTCTTTGCGACTGTAACAGTTCGGTATTAATCTTATCAACCTTGTCGATAATACGCGCCAAACGTTGCGAAAACACACCCAAAATTGCGCCAACTCCGGCAATTAAAAAGACAGGGGCGACCGACAACTGAATTAGGTGGGAAACTGTATTGACGGCACTATCATCAATGGCCAAAATCACTGCTCTTTACTCCGGTTTAAAAACTCTAAAAGCGACACGAATTCACAAATTAAGTACGAATATGACCTTCGCCTATGAACTCAATTTGATAACCATCCGGATCTTCGGCGAATGCGATAATCGTATTCCCGGCGTTCATCGGCCCTGCTTCACGGATGATTTTTCCACCAGCTTTTTTGATTGCATCCGCCGTTGCATAGACATCTGGCACCTCAATGGCGATATGACCATACCCTGAACCTAATTCGTATTCCGTTGTACCCCAGTTATAGGTCAACTCTAATACCGTGTTTTCTTCTTCTGAACCATAGCCTAAAAGTCTTTAATTTCCACCATTTTTTATTAGAGCTAGGTGCGTGAGTGAGTAAGAACTAGCTGATTATCAAGCATAACGTTCAAGCACTCCCAAAAAATCAAAAAAATTGGCTTCTAAAAGAAAATTTATATTATAGAATCCAAATAAACAATTCACTTCATATTTTTGCAAGTTATAACAAACATCTTTCTATTATAGATTTGTATTGTCAGAGCAAGTATCATTAACTCAAAATTGGGTTTAAATCACAATAGATAAATTAACTTATCATCACAGGAGTTTTCAATGCGCTTATTGCACACAATGTTACGAGTAGGAAACTTAAAACGCTCGATTGAGTTTTATACAAATGTCTTAGGGATGAAGCTATTGCGCCAAAAAGATTATGAAAAGGGCAACTTCACCTTAGCGTTCTTAGGTTATGGATCAGAGGAAGATAACACTGTATTAGAGTTGACCTACAACTGGGGCGTTGAGTCTTATGATTTAGGAGAAGGCTATGGTCATATCGCCATCGAGGTACCTAATGTGTACGATGCAGTCGAGTCTGTTCGTAAGGCTGGAGGAACAATTTTAAGAGAAGCTGGTCCGATGAATGCTGGCAACACAATTATCGGTTTTTGTGCCGATCCTGATGGTTATCAGATTGAATTCATAGGCGAAAGCCACGTTAGAACATAATTAAAAAATTAAAAGGGTTCTAGCAACCCTTTTAATTAATGCTGTATAAACGAATTTATCTCAATCTTCTATACAAAGTTGCTTCACCAACACCTAATTGCTTCGCAACTTCCTTCTTAGTCACTCCTGATTCAATCAATACCTTTTTAGATACAAGAATCGAATCATCAATAGGCTTGCGTCCTTGAAACTTGCTCTCAGCTTAAGCTCCTGTTGATTCCGATGCTCTGACGCTCCAATATCATATCATTCTCTAATTCTGCAAGGCCGCTGGGCATGGTGAATAAAAACTTTCCAACTTCATTCGTTATATCAATTCCATTCAACTGGTTCACAAACACCCCACTCTTGGAAAATTTCAACGGTTGCAATAATCTCACTTGTTTACGAGCCAATCTTGAAGCATAGTAAACAATAGGCGTGTTATCAGACTCAAGCTTTTTTAGTAAAGCCTGAACTCCGATCTATCGATTGTGTCTGTAAAAGTTTCATCCCTTCCCTTTATTTAAACATTGCATGTATTAAACATTGCATGTATTAAACAAGTGACATATCAAATCCCCATAACCCCAAATAATAGTTCCAACAGCAACAACCCAAAACTCTCGAGCCTTAACTATTTTGTTATTTTTTTTGTTTACAGAATCAACAAATAGCTGAACTTCTTGAGGAGTTGGAGAGTTATCAAGTGCATTGCGCTTATTCGCCATATCAAAATATTCATCCAACTCTTCCTCTGTTCTGGGCGTCTTATTATTGTCTAAGCTTTTTACTTCATTATAGTCATGTTCGTAATTATCAGCCACTTCTTGATTTTTACGTATTTGCTTTATATCTCCGAGCGCCAAAAAAATGCCATATAGCACAAGCACGGCACCACTCCTTGCAAAATCCTCACAATCCGCTTTATCAATCCAAACCAATGGAGATACACCTGCAAGCAATACAATGAGGGCAGAAAAAACAATTATATTCACTATAGCTGACATCAAATTTATTCCCATTACGATAAAGTTAGTGTAATTTAAAATGCACTCAAACTACATACAAAACTCTTGAAAAACTTGGTGTATCTCTAACATATGAGTGTCAAGACAGTATTGCTTTAGTTGAAAAAAACTGGGTTGCTCATTAATCATTAGAGATAAGACATAACAGTTAGGAAAGATCTATTTATTCTGAAATAACAAAGTGATGTGTTTCTGTATTAAGCTCCCGAAAAAAGTCTTCCGAACGCAATATTTTTGCATGGCATACATATACCGAATTACCGGTAAACTTCTTCTCATTCCACATCAGATATTTGTCTTTTTCAACTGCTGTGAATGTTCCACATAACGATTTTAATTCTTTAGGGTGGGTCGGCTGCCAATCGTTGTACCAAAACGATGAAAATCCAATCTTAATATTGTCAATGTAATAACAATAAACACCATTCCAGGTTGAACCAGTTATATTTTTAGTATCTATATTACACTTAGGAAGGAAAAGTCCTCTTGCTTCTAAATCAGAGTGCCAATGACCATACCTATTAAGCGGGAATGGTGTAGTAACTAATACTAGATTGTCACTTTCATCATTCTTGTTAAATTCATAAATTAATTCGTTGTCAAGGAGATTCCCAATAGATAAAGAGCCTGAACGCTCTTCTATTTGTAGGTTCTCAGCATGGACTCCATCAGTCACAGCTTTTGCAACGGATAGATCAATCCAATTATTTTCGTCGATTTTTATAGGCAGTGAAAAAGCCAACAAGTCTACGGAACCGTCAGCTTTAATGAAACTCGCCAAAACCTGCTCGACAAATTGAGTTAGGCTGTCAATGTCGGCGATAGTGTCCTTTTTCCATTCCGGTATCCATGCCGGCTTTTCAGGATTGAACCCTATGTAAGCTGGCTCTATAGGTAAAGCAAGTATTGAGAGGTGTTCTGCATAAGAGTTTGGCATACCGTAGAATTGCTTTGCCAGCTCAATTGTTCTTAAATAGGCTGAACGACCTCGATGGCTGGCTTGTGTGTAAAACTGCCCGGTAGCGCGTTGTCGATCGCTGCCAAGAAAATAATCAATTTGTGTTTCTGAAGATGGCTGATATTCGAAAGTATTGACCCACTCAGTTTCATAATGCTTTGTAAAAGGAAGGCCGGTCCTTTTCTCCTCTTTTTCGAGCCATGAGTGATATAGGTAGGGTACGTGACTACCTTGAAAGTAGTTGAATCTGTGGTTGTCACCATCAACAATAATGATTGGGGCAAATGGGTAGGAATACTCCCCGAATCCATCAGGACTTCGGATTAACTTCGAGAGCAATAAGTCTGAAAGTGTTGATCTTGCCTTGATATATATATCTAAATCTTGTGGGCATTCATATCCTTTAGAATGCGCAATGTAGAATACACATAGCACTTCCACACATTCAGATTCTTGCTTTCTACTGGCTAAGTCTTGCTTTAATAGAAGTTCAATTTTTGGGTGTCCGCTGTGTAAAAGAAGTGAAATCTGATCTATTACCCACAATTTAACAGATGGTACTGGGACTTTAAGTCTCGAAACTAACAACTTGGATATAGCTTCGTCAACGGAGTCATCTTTCCGCCAATCCCAGCTAGGTTTCGTTAGTTTAAGATTGCGGACACTTTGTTCTAATCCTTCTACCATAGAGAGAGTAAGCTGGGTCGCTTCATCAATCCTGCCGCTGTGTGAAAGTAAAAAAACTAACTTGTCATTAGGTATGATCAAGCTGCCAAACTTATCTTTCCAACTGCCTGGCTGTGTTGTTAACCTAATAAAGTCATCGATCTTTCCAGGGTATTGTTCTGCAACGATTTTAAGCCGATTAATACTGTCCTCTGGGCGTTCATACCCATTTGACCAACCATTCATTGCATTGTGCGCGGAAACTAACAACGCAAAAGCTTTAGCTTTTCCGGCCATCTTTCTTTGACTAAAAAATAGCAAGTCCAGCAGGTATCGTTTGTCATCATGACGATCGATAAAAGTTGAGACATGTGGAATTAATTGTTGAAGTAGCTCAGACTCCCTTCCTTGATCACACCAGAGGATGTACCAGCTCTTCCAAAATTTTCGGGTGCTTATCTGTCCTTCTAAATCCTCTGACAATTGTTCGAAAGATTCTGGAGGGTATTCAGTTGGGTCTAACGTGATTTTTTCGTCAAACTCATCAGCCTTTGAATGTTTTACTTTGGTCTGCTCACCAATATCTAAACCAAGCAGGTTTTTAATACTGGATGTAATTTCTGTCGCATCAGCGTTTCCAATTTCAAGGGGTTCTCTGAGTATCTGATAACAAGAAGATGGTAAACCTGTGAGATATAGATGTTTTACTATAGTTGATGACAAGTCACACCTTTCAACCACTCTTTGAATGGTTTCTTCTGCATAATACCATTCACCATCTCTAAGTTCTTGATCATATATTGAAGCGGCAGTTTGGGGATTTAGCTTTGCTGCTAATGAAGATATCGAGTGTTTGGAATGTCTGGTTTCATCCCCGTCAGTAAACTCAGAAATGTTGAACACTATTGGTGATATTCGCTCCAATATTTGAAGTGCAGAATCCGGATCAGTATCTGAAAGGTAATCAACTGCTTTTAAAACTTCGAAGATAGTCAGGTCTTTGTGGTATCCATACCCAAGAACGAAATCCCATGTTTTTCTCAAGTAGAGTTCAAAATAGTCTTGTTGATTGTGTTGGAATGCAATGTCTGCAAGCTCAAGGTAAGTTTCAGAATTCTGAATTGTTTCTTCAAGTTCATTCGACTGTCGATGAACTTCATAATTTATCAAAAACTTTACAGCGTTATCAGTGAGCAATTCAAGATTTAATTCTTTATACCAAAGCCGTAGCCAATCAGATCTAAAAACACCTGTATCAAGTACCTGTTGTAATTCATCATGTGAAATCTTAGAGCGGGCTGTTATCAAGTGACAGTCTGCAGCGATTTCAATCCACTTCCGCTTTAACAGAATATCTGATCTACGCGCTTTCCATTGGGTTTCATCCAGTATTGAGTCAGCAGGGAACATCGAGCAAATCAGGTCGAATGTTAACTTATTTTCTGCCAATAACTCGTACCCAACAGAATCCGCTAGTTCATTAAGCAAGTCATAGTGGAGTGAAACATCAACTCTTTCAGACTCGGCTTTTACTGGTATCCAGGTAAAATCTCCTTCAGCAGTAATTCTGATGCGTAGTGAGGAGAAAAACCAAGAATGATAACTCATTGATGTTTCTATCTTAAAGCCTGAGTCAGGTTCTCCATCACAACATTCTACAACGATATTGTTGATTGCTTGATCTGAATAAACGTCTAAAAACTTACTTAGCTCCTGAGATGAAAAGTGGTTGTACTCAGGCCAGCATGTAATATCTGCATCCTCTAAAATAGCTAATCTAATAAGATCTAGCTCAATTTTATTGGTGTGTACCGAGTCACTAGGCAAACATTGCCAGCCTCGCATGAGAAGGCCTATTTCTTTCTTTATGAGACATGCGGATATAAAACTGGCGATATAGCCATCTGGCCAATTTGAGAAGTTGTCTTTTTCAAAAATGACTTTATAGTTTAAACTATCGGTTAATGTACCAGCTTTTATTAAGGTAACCGCTTCAGCCTCTTCGCCCTGTGAAGTTCGTGATGCTAATAATTTTGTTTTATCCCTATAACGGTTTATTGCCTTTCTGGATAGATATTTGGCTCTCTCGGTTTCTCCTCGAAACCACATTGAAATTGCCAATATTGATAATTTAATCGGTGAATATTCGTTCTGTCTAGATAGAATCTCATTAATTGCAAGGCTGTCAGTGCTGACTAACGATAGTATTTCTAAATTAGTTGAATCCCATATTTGGAATTCTGGCCCATTGATTAACCTAGTTTTAAGTTCTCTATGGCTATAAGCCTCAGCATAGTTAAGCTCTTTAAAGGCATACGTTTCTGCCTCCGACAACAGCCGAATACATGATTTAACAGGCATTCCTAGGATTAATCTATCTAGTAACCAGTCGCGCGTAATGCCCTGCCGCAGATTAGAAGAGTCACCGGCCCTGGCTTGACTGGACCACAGCCAATTATCTTTGAGGTGTGTTGGAGCTTCTGTCTCGAGCCATTCACAGACAAAAGGCAACAAAGCATTTACTCGTTCTTGGTGATCATCTTGGCTTTTAACAAATACCACAAGGCTTTCGTGGAAAGGTCTTACACCAGATATGTTTTCAGACAGTAAGTGTGCAACTGCATCTACACTCGGTGCATTATCATGCTCGTCTTTAACTACTTTACTAATAGCTTGCCTCGGCCAAGCGAATTGGAAACCACAGCTAAGGTGGAGTACATCCTTCTGTCTGTAATTGAGAGTTTGCCATAACTCATTGTAGTAAGTAGTTATATTTCCATCGGTGCAGGAAGGGAGCTGCTCTATCTGCCATGTAGAAAGTGACAATCCGTGAGTCGACATATACTCAGATGAGTAAATTACATGAAGTGGGTACCCATGGGTAACCTCCAACAAAGCATTTGCACTGCTTTGAACCTCCTCATCGTGATGATTCTCATGACAGTTCAGGAATAATCGACCAGATTCAACATGAAACTTTAAATATTCATATATTGAGTTGCCAGACATTTCTGGTAGCCAATGCCATTCTTTCTTTGGTGAATTGGAGAGCAATAAATGGGGTAAAAGGACGTCATCAACTGGCTGCGTGCCAATAAGAACCACTAAGTTATCTGTTGCAGGTAATAATTGCTTGAATATTTCATCCAGTGGTCTTTTATCTTGGGCATTATCACGCCAAACATGATCCAGCCCATCTATTAGCACTACGAACGGTTTGCCTTTTGTTTTGTAGTAATTTGCGCATGTTTTGATCGCATCGCATAGATGTTCTGGTTGGCTTGTGTTTGCACCTGCTTCTTTGTGAATACTATTAATTTGATGAAGCAAAGATTCAGCGACAATTCTTGGACTTAGACGATCTAGGGTTGAGTCACCAAGAGACAAAAAGTAATGGTGCCGCACAAGAGGTATTTCTTTGCTTTCTAACTCTTGGCATAGAAAGGAAAGATAGGTGCTTTTACCTCCACCTGGCTTACCTGTTAAAGTAATTGTCTCGCCAAGGGATTTGGCTATTCTATTAAGAATCTCATGGTGAAAGTCTGAATGTGGAAGACAGTAATCATCTGGTACTGAAAAAATTTCAGGGATTGGTTCAGGGCGCCTAGGAGATAATATTTCTCTGATATTAAAAAGTTGGATCCAGCCATCCTCTGGTGGATTGTTCTGGAACATAGCCCATTCACGCGCTCTCGAGATGAGCCTCTCAACACCCGCGTCATCCGAAAAGTTTAGGAGATCCGCACGGACATTACGGCTAGTTGTATGGTAGTCTCCATCGCTATGCTGAATGCTCAATTTTGACAGTAATAGCTCTGCAGCGTCATTGCTTCCTAATTGTCGAATGATTTCATTTTTCGCGCTGTCATCTATTTGATCAAACTTAATTTTTGAGTCAGATAGGCAGGCTTCCATGCCCCTATCTGGTAATTTATTGGTAAGTAGAACAACCTCGCCAAGACTTCCAAAGGGTACTGAAAGAATTGCATCATAGAGCTTTTTAAAAATAGACCGGGATCTTTCTGTTTTACCAGAAACTTTTAATAGCCAATCCCAGGTAAGACGGTTTTCATCCTTTTGTGGAGAGGGTGTAAATTTGACTTGCCAAAAATCTTTAATACCATCTGGTCGCTCACAGACAATATCATCAATACCAGTAGGCGTTTCATTGGCATCTTTGTCAGCCTCAAATGCTATCCTGGAATACCTAGTTGGAGCATGAAGCCACTCGGCAAGCAGCTTTACTCCCTGCAGAGTTTGATAGTCGTATGCAGTGTAGATGATAGCAGAATTTTTAACTTTCATTATTTTGGATATATTCTGACATTTAGGCAAGGCCTTTATAAGGGTAAATGATTATTCGTTTATACGACAAATTCTACACCAATATGACAGAACTGATTTAACAAAGCCACAGGCTTTAGAAGCTCACCATGATTAAGATTCCCACGATATACAATCTGTTTAAAATTCTCATCAGTCTGTATTGCAATCCAGTTCTGGAACGCTTCAAAATTCGCTTGCTCCTTTTCTTGTCCGTTATCCATTACTCAATCTGAATACCATGTTTTGCAAGTAAGGTTCTTAACCTTATGTTTTCTTGTTTAAGGTTTTTGTTTTCTTTCTGTGTATCAATATTATTTGCAATGCTTTTTATCTTGTAATTATTGTCTTTTGATAGAGCGATATTTTGCTTAGTAAGTTCTAATATTTGTTGCTCTTTTTGGGCAATCATTTCATATAAATTCGCACTCTGATTGGCTTGAACCCAATTCAAAACCTCACATGTACGTTCAATGTACTCAATATTTGAAATGTTTGCGATTTTCTTTTTAAGCTTTTGGTTGTCTTTTGTTAGCTGTACTTTGTTTGTAGTTCGTGTACCTTTCAAAAACGCATTGGAACTCTCAAACTTCGCTATTAGCTTGTCGTTGAATTCATGGAAAGCTATAAACAAAGGCTTGCAGTTTTTTTCACTCATTGAAGAAGGGTTAATGGGTTTATCACTTCTACAGAGCTTTGCACTAGCAAATCGAGCAATCGCAGATTGGTTTAATTCTCTTTTTCGCTTTGGTATTTGTTTAATGTTAGTTGCTCTATCAATGCCCTCTACAATACTATTGAATTGTTCCTCCATTTCGTCATAGAGCGCCTTTTGTATCAGTGTAAGGTTGTTATAAAAATCTGGCTTTTTAACACCGCCAAAGCCCTCAACTGGCGTTAATCCTTCAAGTTCTAAGTCAAACACTTGCTTTCTCCCTTCCAAGCAATCTTTCAATCGTTGTAACCATGCTTTCAGACAACTTCACTTTGCCTGTCTGGTGATTGGCAAGAATAGAACCCCAAAGCGTAGGTTGCTGAGCCTTATCAACTATGTTCTGGTGAACGACTTTAATGCCTTGTAAAACTCCATCATTAATGTCGTGCTGAACCCCAAAGTTACCACACCCTTTTCCGATGCAAACTTCTGTACCGCCACGCTCTTTCTCCAATACTTTGTCTTTATGGTCGATACAAGCTGCTCTTTGAATACGCTCATCAAAAAGAATACAAAACCCGAAAGAATGAGGCACAAGGCGCATCAACTCGTTGCCGGCCCATTCATGGATAAGCTCCTTTAATTCCTCTTCGGTAGCGTATGAAAAATTCTCTATCTCTTTGTGGATATAGGTAACAACATTACCGCTAAAATTATCCGGGTTAGAGTGCATTTGATAGACCAATTCTTCTGTGTATGCACGTTCCAAATTTTTCTTATAGTGGGCAGGTATTTTGTTCCGAATGTAGCTCTCTGTAAATTTCATAACATTCGAAACAGAATGCCCAAACTTTCTTCTAAGAACAGCTAATAAATCGCCAGAAAATCGACGCAATAAGAAGTCTGCCCAAGCATGTCTAAAACCATGACAGGTAAGCGGTTCATTTTGAGCAAGAAGTTCTTGTTTAAGGTCTTCGTTATTAAACGAATCAATCATGTGGTTAAAGATGGTTTTTAGTCTAGTATCAATAACGTTATAAGCTAATGAAAGAGCATTTGAACGTGATTCTTCGGTTGGATTTAAATATTTTTTTAATACCTTCTCCGCCTGATTTTCATTAAACCATCCTTGACCCTTAAAAGTTTCTGCCAAGAGTGGATAAACGACTTTATCATCACTTCCAATGTCATACTCTTTAGTTTTGTCGATAAATGAACAATTTAGAAAAATATCTACCGTCTCAACAATAATATCGCCTTCTGCACGCTTTACAGGCAAGCCTTTGTGAGTTTTATCAATACCTGTGGTGAGGTGAAAAATTCCGTTTTCATTGCTGAGTCCATCAGCCTTAAGATTCTGAAATTCATGAACACGATAGCCACAAGTCGTTAAAAGGATTTGTTGTGCTGCTGAGTAAAGTAAATCTAGTTCAATTGATAGGTTTTTATGAGTATATATTTCATCTACATATTGATTAGCTATAGTGCAAAATTGACTGAAAGTTAATTCGGGGGCATTAGCTAGAGCTTTGTACTCTTCATGCCAAGTCGTAGCTTTATCAATGCTGATTTGACTTCTATATTTTTTCCCTTCAGTTGACGGCTTTTCTCCATTTTTTAATATTTCTAGAAGAGTCTTATCATATACATCTGCATTACTAAAAATTCGACGATTTAACTTTCTACAAGCTAAACAAAAAGCCTGCAAAAGCTTTGATTTTTCAGAGCGAATAATTTCAATCGCATGACCCAACATTAAAAGCGAAGTCGTTGGCGTGACTGTCTCATAACTCCCGCCTTTAAGCCAAAGAACAACATCGTCAATACCAAGTTCCTGTGCATTATCTGTCACATATTGTTCAACCCATTTAATACGTTGACTTCTGACCTGAACCCCCCCCTTGAAGGGGTGCTCACCAACTATTTTTTTCCCAATGGTGCTTAATCTAGAGAGAGATAGTTCGATTGTACTGAATGCCATACCTTTATGAATCAAGAATTTTGCAAAGTCTTGCCACAAGGCATCGTTTTCATACCATGTACTAAAATCAGTATTTTTTTTAGACTCTATATAAGATATTAGGTTGTTTGTCTCATTTGAAACTATTTTAAAATGTATACCTTTGTCATTTATCTTCCATGCAAACCTCATTAGAAAATCACGTAAAATGACCTTTGATTCAGTGTTTAATCGAGTTTTAGAAAAACTCACATCATACTCGGAGTAAGACTTAGTTTCTCCCCTAGATCCATATTTCCATTTAACTTTCCAAGTGTCTTCTGAAAGCCAGTATTTATGATAAGTTTCAGCGGGAGCTGTGGATAACAGATTTACATTTGTATTCGTAATGGTTCTGTTCATAAACTCACTCCAAAATCTAAATTAGTGGGGCTAAAGGGCAGATTTGGTCTTTGCCGTATTTTTCAATTAAAGCCACTGCGTCTTTATGTATTTTTTCATCAAATTTTTGCTTCATAATGGCTTCAAGCATAATCCGTTGAGCCTCCCATCTAACAGCCACTTGAGGGATATTAAAACCATGTTCGTCGGTTGGAATATCCAGACCTTCATTAATGATTCGCTTACCTTCATTTTCGATATGCTCAACAAAAATCTTCATAGCCGCCAATACAACAGGGCTTTTTACGATCAGAGTTATGAGTTTCCCTTTCACTTCTTGCTCTATACCAAAAAACTGATTTAGTTGAACACCTCCTGTTGCATCTAATAATTCTTCAAATGCTGCTTCATGATTGATTTCAGTTAATTCAGAATCAGTCGCAATACCAAGAAACCCCTTTATCTCAGGCAAGGTTAAAACTTCAGTACGATTCTTCATAAATTCACTCAAATCTATTGCATCAGACACCATTTGGTTTGCAATTTGCCGTCCAGCCTTATGTTCTGCTTCGACTGCAATAGCCGAGCGATTTCGTGGATGATAAATGTCTCTTTCTGTTTGTAGTGAGTGGTTGCGAGTTGCAGCACCTATTTCCGCTTCAAGTTCATTTTCAATCGGAATATTTGTAGGGTTATTCAAGCCACCTAGAATTTTAAAATTCAAGTTACTATAGGCATCACAGGATAGAAAAATGGCGGTAGGATTTATTGCAACAATCCCCCTATTATGATAACGAGTAAACTCCTTTACATTGGTAACTGTCGCACCAAGCTTTTTGTATTTCTGAATTAAGGCTTTTTGATTATTTGAAATATTCCCTCTCGTATCAGAGAGGATAGAATACTCTTTGTTAAATTCCTCGAACTCTTTCCAAGTTTCAATAAAAGGTTTAGCTTTTTTATACACATTCCCCTTTTGCCAAGAGGGGCAAGTTAGAATTACTTTTAACAACCAATCAAAACCCCTTAAATCAAAACCTGTCTGAAAAAGCTTTCTTTTTGAATTGAAATCAGGATTTAGACGCATTGCTTCATCAATATCATCGACATACTTTCTTATCATCTTGTACTCAAAAGTAGTGTCATCAAATACTTCAATGACTCCTCTTGCTTTTTTACTTTTTGGGCCATTTCTATACTTAACTTCACTGATTTGGACAGTCTTGATTTCACGACTGGTTTTTGGGGCTTTTGTAGTATTGAAAGTAACGTCATCCAATGTCATTTTTCTATACATACGCTCGGTGAATTTATATTTTGATAATACGCAACGAACCAAGTCTTCCTCAACCTTTGTGGGTCGATACCAATATTCAAATCGAATAATATATAATGTATTGAACGGGTCTTTAATAGGTGAAGGGAAACTTCCCTTTTTCAACTGCTTTTCCGCCCCTGAGCCAATTTCATTTAGAAAAACAGTTCTCAAATATTCCTCTTTTTCAATAAGCAAAAAATCAGAGAGTTGTTTGTTACTACTAAGGTCTATTTTTTCGGGAAAATCCTTTAATGCTAAGAAAGGCTCATAATAGAAAGGCTTTTTGCTTAATAAATAGTTAAGAGCATAGGCTGAGTTATTGAGGTTCTTATTTTCCCTGCGCTGAAATTGAGTTTTATCACCGTCTTTAGATTTTATAATTTCAAGTTTTCTTTTGGCTACTTCGCCCGATACAGTCTCAAAAATCACTTCTTTGTACTTTTGTGTATTGTTCCAACCATGTTTAATAAACGCTTCAAAACCCAACCAAACTGCTTTAGCTTTCTCTCCATCTTGGATACCAAAAATATCTGTTAGAGTTGGTTGTGGAACTTTTTTAGGAGCAGGTATTTGGAGTTCCTTAAGAGTTTCTTTAGCTTCACTCAATTCAACATCAAGTTCGGCGTACGGATATTTAGTGGAAAAATCTAGCATCCTAAAAGTCGTGTAATACTGATTTTGTGAACATCCATCTTTCTTTATTTTGTTTGCGTAATCTATCAAAATTTGAGGTTCAAACACTCTGTTTTTACCACCTAATCCAAGTAGGTATTCCAAAAAAGGCTTTAAATGAAGTAGTTCATCAGTAGCAGTTACTTTCTTTTTAAAACCGAAATGATTTAAGTATGAAAAGATGGCATCAATGAAGGAATGAGGTTTGAAGTTGTTTGGACGTTCAAAGGTATATTTAGTGACCTTAGCTTTATGAGCATCATCAATTTTACGGTAATCATAATCTCTATAGATAACCACTTTGTCATATGTATATATATCTTGAAATTGCTTATTTTTGCTCAATTTCTTAGTCCTAAAATTATTCTTTTTCTGTAAGGGATAAGGCTTCACGCTATCTTAGATTCATTCTCTAATTCATCGCTTGCTCTTTGCCCTAGATAAGCTTTTGCTCGTGCGTTTTTAACAAGCTTGGCAGCTAAATAGATATAACTTGAAAGTGTCGTGTCGAAACTGCTATGTCCCATGAGTTGTGTAATTTCTATCCGATCCACAGAACCTTTGGTTTCGTATTGGGTAATAATTAAGTTTGTGGCAAAACAATGGCGTGTTGAGTACAAATTTCTCATATTCCATAGCTTTCTTTCGTCAGGGGTTAATGAACTACTTTCAAATAGCATTATGTTCTTTGACTTGTTGAACACATTTGTAAAATGCTTTGCACTTGAAATCTTTTCACCTTTTTCCGTAATAAAAATACAAGCATTTTTATCAAGCTTAAAAGCGCCTGCTGCTTCCATTTTTGGAATGGTATTCCACACATACTCTCTAAGTAACTTAACGATTTCAGGATGCAAAACAACTGTGCGTAGCTTTCTTCGCTTTCCCACTATGTCGAACTGTTTGCTCTCATTTGGTTGACCAGTTTTACCTACCAACTTCCTTACCCTGTCTAAAGTAAAATTGATGTTTCTTAGTAATTCATGGGGTCTTAACCCTGAGGTATAAAGAATTTTTAAAGCCAAAACATCTCTATCTTGAAGATAAGAGTTTTTGCGATAGACATAGGCACAGATAGATTCTTTGAAGGTTGTATAGTCGTAAAAAAGATCGTGAATTCTCCGATCAAAACCTGATTGGATGGTTTTTATAGGGTTAAAGTCATTAAAGGTATAAGAAAGATTTGGCTCTTTTGAAAGAAGCCCAAACTTTTTAACGAATTCAAAAAATGCTTTGAAAGTTTCGATGTAAACCTTGATTGATTCTTTTTTAACAGGCTTACCACTTGCTGATATTTCACCAGTAGATAACTTTGTGAGATAACCCTGCATATACCTATCATTGATCTTCGTGTATAGGGTGGATACAGATATGGCAAGGTCTTCAGAAAAATCGCTATCGTTTACGTTTTTCTTTCGTAAGTCGGCTCTATGATCGCTCCACAATTGATTAAATAATGATTTTAGTTGGACAGCATGAGTATAGAGAGTGTTATCTTCTATAAATGAAGACTTGTAGCATAAATATGAATTTTGAATGTATAGGGGTTCATTCCCAATGTAAAGCTGAGGAACAACTTTCTTAACCCCATTATTCTCAAAGTTTTCTACTTTGACAACTTGAATACCCATAATGTCTCACCATTTTTTATTATAGAAAACAATAAACGGACGAACTTAAAAGGTCAAGTGATTTTTATAACAGAAATTAGCTTTTAGAAAGGGTGCTTATTAAACGCTAAGGTAAACTCGCCTTTTGGGTACTCTTTTTGACGCAGTAACGCCATGCCCAATACTTCAGTATAAAAGGCAATCGATTTTTCTAAGTTACCGACTCGTAACATGGTGTGTAATAAACGCATCAACCTCTCCTAAATAGCTATTATTGTTTTAGTTTCTAAATTTTAACGATATAGAATTCGCATATAAGATTTTCTGGGACTTATTTCGTAAGACTTTAACACTTGCTTACTTAGTCCAACGCCATGCAATACCTAACGCGACCAACACCGCAAAGGCACTCAGGCCATAACCAAGCAGAGCGCCCCCTGCAGCCCAGGCATACCCTGCCATCAACATGCCTAAAGCGCCGCCTAATCCATGACTGGAAGCCGCAAAAATCGCTTGGCCTTTGCCGTGATGTTTGCCTGTAAAGTAATCATCAATCAAATGAATCGCGGCGGCATGAAACAGACCAAAACTGGCTGCATGCAGTAGTTGAGCCACAATCATCCACCAAAGACTGTTATCTAAAGTTCCAGTCATCAACCAGCGCACTAAGGTTAAAACTACACTCAATAAGATTAAAAACCGGACCGTGTAGCGGCTGAAGATTTCTCGCATCCAAAAGAACACAGCCACTTCAGCGATGACACCCAATGCCCATAAAGCCGCGATGGTCGTTTTGTCGTAACCCAAATCACTTAACTGAATGGTGAAAAATCCGTAATAAACGCCGTGCGATAACTGGACTAGAAAACTCACCATCAATAATCTGATGACTTCTGGGCGCTTGAGGATTTCTAAAAAGCCAACTGAACTCTCACTCTCGTGATGGCGTTTACCATCTTTAACTAAATAAGCACTTAACCACACCAACGCCAGTAAAATCAGTAAATCCCATGGCAGTACCGAAACGCTGAAGGTTTCAATCTGCCAACCAATCAGCACGACTGCCGCGATAAAACCGACGGAACCCCACAGGCGAATATCGCCGTAACGATGTTTTTCATCACCCAAACAGCCAAAGGTATAGGATTCGAACTGCGGTAAAGAGGCGTGCCAGAAAAAGCTGAAGACCAGTATGGTCAGCATTAAACCCCAATAACTTTCAAACAGAACTAAACCCAGGCTTGTCAGTAACGTCAAACCAGTGGCAACCCGAACCCAGTGAATGGTTTTACCGTTTCTATCGGCTAACCACCCCCACGCATTCGGTGCAACGATTTTAGTCAATAACAGAGCCGCCAATAACTGACCAATTTCAATCGGGTTAAAATTCAGCGACTGTAAATACAGCCCTAAATAAGGCAGTAACGCACCGAGCACACTAAAATACAAAAAGTAGTGTAACGACAGGCGTTTATGGGCGGATTGATAAGAACAGTCTGACATAAAGTTAAATTCGTGACTCTGAGTTATGGGCTTGAATGTTTATTTAAAGATTTTACAACGTACTTTAAAACCGTTTAAAAACAAAAACGGAGCATTTATGAATCAACATAAATACTCCGTTGTATTTGTATCGTCTCGCTGGTTTTTAACTGCACGAGCATCTCACTCATGCAAACCACCTCTAATCAGAGGCGTGTGCTAAATCCATAATCGGTGGTACGACATCGCCATTTTGCGCGCGGTTACGCATAAAGTGGTCTAACAGGACAATCGCCATCTGCGCTTCGGCAATCGGTGTTGCGCGAATACCGACACAAGGATCGTGACGACCTTTAGTAACCATCTCAACCGCTTCACCTGCCGCGTTGATACTGCGACCTGGTGTCATAATACTTGAGGTTGGCTTTAATGCAATGTGCGCAATAATATCTTGGCCTGTTGAAATCCCACCTAAGATACCGCCCGCGTGATTCGATTCAAAACCTTGTGGTGTCATCTCATCACGGTGTTCCGTACCCAGTTGCGCTGCGACGGCAAAACCATCGCCCATTTCAACGCCTTTTACGGCGTTAATGCTCATTAAAGCGTGGGCTAAATCGGCATCTAAACGATCAAAAACTGGCTCTCCTAATCCCACAGGGACATTCTTAGCGATAATGGTGATTTTTGCGCCCACAGAATTCTTCTGCTTGAGTAACTCATCCATATAGTCACGAATCTCTTCGCTCTTTTCTGGACTTGGGCAGAAGTATTCATTGCTGTTATCAAACGGCCAAGTGACATTTTCAACCATAATTGGGCCAAGTTGAGATAAGTAACCTTTCACTTCAACGCCTAAACGCTCTTTAAGGTATTTCTTAGCAATCGCTCCCGCCGCAACGCGCATCGCCGTTTCACGTGCTGAAGAGCGTCCACCACCACGGTAATCGCGTAAGCCATACTTTTGCGTGTAGGTGTAATCGGCATGCGCTGGACGGAAAGTTTCTGCGACCTTAGAGTAATCTTTAGAACGCTGATCCTTATTATGGATAATCATGCCGATTGGCGTGCCAGTGGTTTTACCTTCAAACACGCCAGACAAGATTTGTACTTCATCATCTTCGCGACGCGCCGTTGCGTGCTTAGAGGTGCCTGGCTTACGGCGGTCAAGTTCGGCTTGAATATCCGCTTCACACAAATCCATGCCTGGAGGACAGCCGTCCACAATACACCCTAATGCAATTCCGTGGCTCTCGCCAAAGGTGGTGACTTTGAAATTTTGTCCTAGCGTATTACCCGACATAAGCTTACTTCTTTCTAATCTTGGTTATAATCCGTGTATTCTACCTAAAAAGCATGTGCTTTGCATTGTTGACACGGCTAAAAAAACAATCGAAAACGTGTCTAAAACAACGCCGCTTAAACCTCCGGTCAACTTCAGGAAAACCCAATGAATTCGCAATTAAATTGGCAAACATCCCAGCCTTTTATTCACACTCATACGGTACAAGCTGATGAGCTAGACTTTCTAGGGCATGTGAATAACAAAACCTATTTGGCCTGGATGGAACAAGTCGCTTGGTTACACAGTAAATCGGTCGGCATCAATCACGACACACAAAAAAAACTTAATCGAATCATGGCGGTGTATGAAAACACGATGAAATATCACGCCAGCTGTTATCTCGGTGATGAGTTATTAATTGGGGCGTGGATAGGAGAGCGTAAAGGCTGCTGCTTACGTGAACGGCACTTTCAGATTATCCGCAAAAGCGATCAAAAAACGGTTTTTACCGCTACGGCCACTTATGTCTGTATCGATTTAACCAGTCATAAACCTAAACCGATTCCAAAGGCCTTTATTGAACCTTATCTCGTTAAGCATACGACCTCCTAAAATAATTTGACCAGGCCTGGTAGTCAGGGTTTTACAACAGTAAATCCCCAAACCCCCAGATTAAAGTGCCTAGGATAATCGTCAGGTGCGATAGCCATACTTTTTTATTATGCCATTTAGAGGGCGATAAATCAGGAATGTCGCCCGCATCATCCACCTTCTCTAGACTGGCATACAAACGATTTAATTCATTATGCAGTAAGAAGTATTCACTCATCAGAGAGAACAGAACCACCAAACTCCCAAAACGGGCAAACCACATCGACTCCAAAGCCAAGCCTAACAGCAAACCCACCAGGCCTGATATCCAAGCCAAAATTAACAATAGCCCACTTTTCTTTTGCACAACATTCCCCCACACAAATAACTCAACGGCCGTTAGACTATCGAGTATAAACAAGCTTGTCCAATATAGTTCGTCAATGTGGCGATACAAATAATTTTAAGTAACAGTTTGATACTTGATGCAAATCATCATTTCGTTTTATTTTACTAAATTATCACCAAAACAGACCAAAAAGAGGTCTAGAATAGTCGTGTGTGTTAAGGATAACTATATGTTAAATAAAGACGTTTTATCCCGACAACCGTTTGTGATTTAAATCCAATACAAGTGAGATCTGCCATGAGCATTAAGAAAGAGTTTGAATCCCTATTAGGCAATTTGGCAACAGAACGCGATGTAATTAATACCAAGTTGCACCAAGCTTCTGTTGAAGTTAACAAAGATTTTGCTACCGCGGAAAAACAATGGCAAAGCCTAAAAGACAAAATAGCTGAAATCGCCGATGATAGCCAAGAGAGTTCTGAAGAGTTGATTGCTAAAGCTAAACTAGAGGGCGAACGTTTGAAACAACGTTACCATGACATCTCCCAACGCCTTTCTGATAAAGCCATTTCAACTGAAGAAGCCTTCGAAATCTTAGTCGAAACCCTCAGAATAGAGCGTGATGAGATAAAATTGCAATTGCATCTCGCATCTTTGGAAGTGCAAGAAGCATTCGAACCGACAGAAAAACAGTGGCAAACATTAAAAGTCGAAGCTGATAACCTCGCCGATGCCTCCAAAGAGACTTCTGAAGCCTTGGTGGCGAATGCCAAAATAGTGGCCGATGAACTTAGCAAGACTTATCAGCACATCAAGCAACGTATTGCCAAATAATGGCCTATATCCACCGATAAAGTTGGCGAGCAGCTAAATAGATTTGCTACGATTAGTGGCAAAGAATTATTTCCACATTACCCATAATGGCACTTGCTTTTGTGAACCATCATAATAAATAATTGAAGTCTAGATTGACGATGTTCTGAAGTTCTATCAAGTGGTTATTTAACCTGCTGTCGTCATATCACTTCTAATGTGATGCTACCAGGAAATATTGGGTTAACTCTAAGTGTAATGTTTAACCAAAAACTTTTACGATTAAGGAAAGAACATGCAGATCCCACTACAAATCACATTTAAAGACATGAAGCACTCAGATGCTATTGAGGCCAAAGTCATCGAAAAAGCCCAAAAGCTTGAACAATTTTCTAAGGATATAATAAGTTGCAGTGTCGTTATTGAAGCCCCCCATCAACGGCATCATCATGGTAATCTTTTTAATATCAAAATAGAGGTTACCCTACCTGGATGTGAAATTGTTGCCAGCAAGCATTCAGATCAAAACCACGCGCATGAGGACGTTTATGTCGCGATTAGGGATGCGTTTGATGCGGTTCGCCGTCAATTACAAGATTTTATCCTAAAGCAACGCGGCGAGGTTAAAGAGCACCCTGCGGCACCACATGGCACCATTAAAGAACTTTTCCCAGTGATGGATTATGGCGTAATTGAAACTCCAGATGCTCGGGAAATCTATTTTCACCGCAACAGCCTGCTAAGTGTTGATTTCGATAATCTTAAGATTGGGGATAAAGTACATTTTACGGAACACATGGGGGAAAAAGGTCCACAGGCGAGCAGTGTTCACATTGAAGGCAAACATCATTCAGTTTCGTAATAGCGCTCTGTCAGCGGATGAAATCAGAAATTGATGAGTAGAGATGACTGCTAGCGACGTCATGAGTTTGGACTTGGTGGTCGTCAACGAAGCAATTACCCTAAGGATCATAAATGAAAACTAATACTCGAATTGCCTTACTGATTGATTGTGACAATGTCAGCTACAAGTCCATTGAAGGTGTTCTAGAAGAATTAGCCAAGTATGGCACTGTCAACGTTCGCCATGCACATGGGGATTGGAAAAGCCCCCATTTATCAGGCTGGATTGAGCAACTTCACCCGAATGCAATCAGACCCATCCAGCAATTTGCCTACACCACGGGCAAAAATGCAACCGACTCGGCCATGATCATTGATGCAATGGATTTGTTATATAGCAAGAATGTTGATGCCTTTTCTCTGATGACCAGTGACAGTGACTTTACTCCTTTGGTCATGCGAATCTTGGAGAGCGGCATGCCGGTTTATGGCTTTGGAGAAAAGAAAACCCCGTTACCCTTTGTACATGCCTGTTCACAATTTATATTTACAGAGAACTTACTCGCCGCAACAGAAGAAGACACGGAGAATGAATCCAGTGTCAGGAAGCGAACGCGAAATGAATTGCGAGGTGATAACGAGTTGGTTAAGTTGCTCAGAAAAGCCGTCGAGCAAACCTCTGGAGAGGATGGTTGGTCTCAACTTGGTGGGGTCGGCAGTTACATCTCTAACAACAGCTCTTTTTCCCCCGTCAACTATGGCTACAAGAAGCTCAGTGAATTAATCAAAGCCTGTAAGTTGTTTGAAATTGAAATGAGAAACAATAACAGCGCCATGTACATTAAAGACGCTCGAGCATGAGTTAATAAAAAAGAACATCGGTATCTTTTCCACTTAAGCCGTGAGAAAATCCAGTTTAATTTTCGCGTTCCCAATGGTTACCAGCAAACAGTTTGTGCTCTGCAACTTATTTTTTATCGGTGGTTTCAGCAGTTTCAGCTACTTCAGGCCACTCTCCTATTGGATAAGGATGTACTTCACTGTTGTAAGTTAAGAACAGCATAATTTCATATTGGTATAGGCTTAAGCTTTTTCCAAATTTAACCAATTTCTCATTGGTTTCTGCAGTAAACAGTACCGTTAAAAACTGTACCAGTATCACGACAAACGAAACAAACTTCGCGACTCCCAATAAGACCATGAATATCAGCATATACAAGCCACGCATCCACACGCTTTTATCTTTGTAAGACTTTACGGTTTCATATTAGATTCCTTTTATTTAAGCTTGAATTCAACTCCGAAGTGCAATTCATTTTAACGAAATAGAGAAAGCCAGCTGATGTACACCTCAGGCCAGTCTCAATTCTGATTAATGTCATTTAAACCTACCAGGCCTGGTCACTTTTATTTACAACGATTATTTAGCTGTAGATTCAGCCTGTTTTGACCACCACAATTGACCTAAGGCGATACTTCCGTCGTTAATCGGCGTATGCTGTTGAAAATAGAGCGTTTGCTTCTTGTTTTGGAAGCATCTGACCAACAAGCTTAATAATATTTTATTCTGAAAAACACCGCCGGTGACCACCACTGGCAGATGGGCATATTGTTCGGCAAGTTGTTCAATCAAATTCACCAACATATTCAAAAATCGACTGACCATGACTGGGCTATCAATCCCTTGTTGTTGATTCTTGAGTAATTGGCCTAGCATCGGTTGCATGTCAATCTGACCGTTGAAGATGTCAAATTCATAGGCCTCGGTCATATTTTTATCGTAAAGCGCTTCCAATAACAACCCACTCTGCCCTTCATAATCCAGGTTCTGCATTAAACCCAACAAACTTGCCACGCCATCAAACAATCTTCCCATAGAGCTACTCAACGGGCTGTTTAGGTTTCGTTGATACATTTGATGGAGCTGTTGGATTTCGACTGGGGTAAACGCCTGTACCGTAGGCGAATCTAAAACCAATACTTCGGTTAATGACATTTGTGCAAACAACAACGATAAGGCAATACGCCGTGGTTGTTGATTCGCCAAGTCGCCCCCCAAGAGTTTAAAGGGTTTTAGATAAAGTACTCGTTGGTAACTGGTCGCATCTGCCAGAAAGACCTCACCGCCCCATAAAGAGCCATCATCCCCTAAACCGCTACCATCCCAACTGAATGCCAATACCTGATGGTTGAGATTAAACTCGGCCATACAGGCTAGAATATGTGCATAGTGATGCTGTACTTTGCCTAATGGCAAGTTGTTTTGCATAGCATAATTTTCAGCCCACTTTCTGCTGACATAGTCAGGATGCAGATCACAGAGTAATTCCTCTGGCTTCAATGACGTAAGCTCGCTCAAACGCTGAATGGTTTGTTGAAAACGTTGTGAAGCAGCCAGTGAATGCAAATCACCGATATAAGGCGATAAAACCCACTGCGAATCCTGGGCAAAAGCGATACTGCTTTTTTGCTGGGCGCCGACCACTAAACAGGATTTAGCCACTCGATTGGGCAAAGACCCGTAAAGTGGCGCAAGTCCTCTGGCTAAACGTAAGGTTTGCTGTTTGCTTTCAATACTTTGTACAACACTGTCATCGCATGGGTTGAATATCTCTCTATCAAAATCCAATATCAAATCGACCACTTCAAAACCTGGACGGCAGAGTTTAGCGAACAGTTCTTCCGCTTGATAAAGAATCGGCTCACCCGAGAGATTAGCACTGGTGGCTATGAGCGGTTGATCAAAAAATTGAAACAGCAGATGTTGTAACGGCGTATAGGCCAACATCACTCCCAAACGATTGGTATCCGGTGCCACCAAATCACTTAATTCAGTTTGGTTTCGCTGATTTTTCTTGTTAACCAAGACAATCGGTTGCGCATAGGATGTCAGCAAAGCTTCTTCATGTTGGGTTAAATCCGCCAAATCCTGTGCCATGGCTAAATCTTTACACAACACCGCCAAAGGTTTGCAAGCCCTATGTTTTCTTAAACGTAACTTCGCAACGGCCAAATCATTAGTCGCATCACAGAGTATGTGAAAACCACCCAGTCCCTTAAAAGCGACCAGGCCTGCTTGTTTTAAACACTCGGCTAATTGTTGAATCGCATCAATGTCTTTCGAAAGCAACTCATGTTGAGCATTATACAAACGAATTTTAGGCCCACACTGTGGACAACAAATTCCCTGGGTGTGATAACGTCGATCGAGGGGATTTTCATATTCTTTTTGACAACATTCACACAACTCAAAAGCCTGCATGCTCGAGTGCTGGCGATCATAGGGAAGCTGGTGCATAATCGTAAAGCGTGGCCCACAATCTGAGCAGTTAATAAAAGGGTCTAAATAACGTCGGTTATAAGGATCGTTAAATTCTGCTAAACAAGTTTGACAGATGGCGATATCTGGGCAGATTTGATTTGTTTGTTTGGTTTGATTTAAGAGCGAACCGGGCTGACTTTCAATGATCTGAAAACTGTCATAATTGGTAAACGGTAACGAATGCGCGCTGATGGACTGAATGGATGCATGGATGGGGCCTTGAGTCTTTAACTGTTGTTGAAAAAACGCTAAATATTCTGTTTGACCTACAAGATGAATAGTCACGCCATTGCCAGTATTACAGACCGTTCCCTGTAAGCCCAAACGCGTTGCCAACTGATAGACAAAAGGCCGAAAACCGACGCCTTGTACTCGGCCAGACACGTGCAGGCGAACATGCTTCTGATCTAAATTCAATTCAGTGCCAAAAAGCATTACTCAAAACAACCGCTTAGGCACAGGACGGTGCCTGTTGCTGATTATACTGATTGATAATGGACTGCAATGGCGTTTTCTGCCGTTGTGGAGAAGCTTGTATTCCCCATTTTTGTAGTTCAGCGATAATAGTTTGGATAAATAAGGGCATGGCTTGTTGCACCGTATCGGTCAGCGCCATAACAACGCTGTCCATCTCTTCAGGCACCATGGCAATTATCTGAATGTCCGCCATGTCGCCCGCCAAAGCACCCAGTTCTAAGGTTTGTAGCACCTCAATCTCATGCGCTGTCTTACGAAAACTCCCCAACCCTTGCAACACTTGAGCATCCAAATTGTAAATGCTACCTGCTTCAGCCGTTTCATCAACGCTGATGGTATCCAACAGCAAAACTTGGTCGTAACTCTGATAATAGTGAATCATATTCATGCCTAAAGTGCCGCCATCAATCAGCTCGATTTCTGGGCTGAAGACATAATTCTGTTTAAGGAATTGTGTAGCGTAAACACCTAAACCTTCATCATTAAACAGAATATTTCCAATACCAATAATGGCAATGCTTGGTGTGCTTTCGTGAGTGAGATTGGCCTCTGTCATTTATAAACTGCCAAGCGGATGCACGCGATGTTCTGCCAGGGTTCTGCCTTGGGCATCGATTACATGCACCGCACACGCCAGACAGGGATCAAAAGAGTGTACGGCGCGTAAAACTTCCAGTGGTTGTAAAGGATCAGCTATTTGCAAACCTACAATGGCTTCTTCGTAGGGTCCACGCTGACCTAAACCATCTTTAGGTGAGGCATTCCAAGTAGTGGGCACCACCGCCTGATAGTTTGCCACCTTGGCTTCGTCAATACGGATAAAGTGGCTTAAGGTACCGCGTGGCACTTCTAGAATTGCACAGCCTTTGGTGGTGGTTGGCAGGCTTTCAAAGTCATATTTGGTCCAGGTCTCTTCATCATAATATTTGATGTTTTCAATCAGTTCACTGACAAAGCCGAAGATGGCATCACAAGTCACTTCCGCTTCAATAGCGCGTGCCGCATTACGGCCGACGGTGCTCGAGAAATCAATCAGCTCTAGACCGGTATCATCCATAAAATGTTGCACATAAGGCTTGATGAATTTGGCATTTTGTAAATAACCGATAATCATCCGTGCTGCTGGCCCGACTTCCATCGGCTGCCCTTGATAACGCGGTGCTTTAATCCAACTGTATTTGCCTTCGGTTTTCAAAGTACCGTCATCATTTAAATCAGTATAAAACGGTTCGGTGGTTTCATCGTAGGGGCTGGTCGGAAGCTCATCGGCATACCAGGAGCGCGAAGCTTCTTCAGTGATATGGCATCCATCAAACTCTGCGACCTCATCGAAATTGTGCCCCCAAATGACGCCGCTGGCAAACAAAGGCTGCTGGTCACTCAACGGATACCCCCCAGAGCTCATAAAATTACCACTGCCGCGGCCAAAGCCAGCTTTGATACTGTCCTTATAGGCAGCCACCACCATTTTCGTGTCTGGGAGATAGGCGCGTTTTAAAAATTCCTGAGTGTCTTTGATAATGAACAAGTAATCATTTAAACGCTGTGGATTCAGCATATCCATGACACTGGTAACACCACCGACTACCAGGTTTTGTGGATGCGGGGTTTTGCCGCCAAAAATGGCAATCGCTTTACTGACTTCACGTTGAATGCGTAGAGCTTCCAGGTAGTGATTCATATGAATCAGGTTTTCTTCCGGCGACAGCTTATAAGCGGCATGCCCCCAGTAACCGTTGGCAAACAGACCCAAACGGCCTGCATTAACAAAGCTACTGAGTTTTTCTTTAACGGCTTCTAAATCCCCCTGAGAGCAGTTATAAGGCTGTTTATGCCATTGATGAGCAATCTTACTGGCCTGTTCACAATCGGCCGATAGGGCGCTGACTACATCGACATAATCTAATGAATGTAAATGATAGTAATGCACCAGATGATCTTGCACAAACAACGCCAATGAGACTAAGTTACGGACGATTTCAGCATTTCTCGGCGGCACGATTTCATAGGCATGTTCCACTGCAGAGATAGACGCTCGATAATGCGAATTGGTACAGACCCCACAAATACGCTGGGCAATCAAACCGGTATCGCGTGGATCACGGCCTTTAAGGATGGTTTCAATGCCGCGGAACAACTGCCCAGAAGCCCACGCTTCAGTAACCACATTGTTTTCATCGACTTCAATTTCCACCCGTAAATGACCTTCAATTCGGGTAACGGGATCAATGACGATTTTGTGTTTTTTAGAGGTGGCTTGTGTCATGAAATACTCACTTAAATTGATGGATTCGGTAGTTGGATTATTTTGCGGTTATTGGCGTATTCATCAAAAGCCACTTTCCCTTTACCGCAAGCGATGCAACCATGCCCAACTTGGACTGGCCAAGAAGTGCCTTCATTGAATTTCATTTGCGCACAGTTCATATCGGCATAAGGACCTTTACAACCCATTTCATATAGACACCAACCTTTTTTCGCGCCTTCATCGCCCCACTCTCTGACAAACTCACCAGCATCATAATGACCGCGACGTTCGCAATTGTCATGCACCCGCGGCGCATACGCCCACAGCGGCTTATTGTTTTCACCGAGTTCGGGCATCTCCGCAAACATCATATAGTGTAATAAGGTACCGACCACATTGATGGGATTCACCGGGCAACCAGGTAGATTGATAATATCATTACGTCCAAGGGCTTCGGCAACACCGACTGCTCCAGTCGGATTTGGCGCGGCCGCCACCACCCCACCATCCAAAGCACATGAACCTACCGCTAAGATGGCGGCGGCATTTTTGGCGACTCGCTTGAGTAAGGCTTCACCGGTTTCGCCTTTCGGGCCAATGCGTAAGAAATTACCGCCTAAACCTAAGGGCACCGCGCCCTCCACAATCAGGATATATTCACCCGAATCTTCTTCAATCAATTGATCGAGTAAGTTCTCTGATTGCGGGCCTGAAGCGGCCATTAGCAGTTCGTGATAATCTAGGGAAATAAACTTCAAAATCAGCTCATCAATGCTCGGATTGACCGATTTGATAAAGGCTTCAGAATTCCCCGAACAGTCGGCCAGTTCCAACCAGATAACCGGAATTTTATTCAGGTGTTGTACCCCATTGTAGACCAGTGCATCAAATTCCGGCGGCAGCTGTAGATTCAAAGTCATCATGGAGACCCAGCCATTAAATTCATTCACCTTGTCAAAGGACTTCAAGGCTTCTTCGAAGTTTTCTGTGCCGATTTGATTGCTGGGATGTAAGCGATTGAATTTTCCAATGCGCTGTTGGGCTTTGGCCAATTTTTGCTGCTTGAGTTCTTCTGCCCTGGCGGCTTTCTTGCGTTGCACTTCTGCTATGTCGACGTGGGCAGAAGTAATGAGGTTGGCGACATCTTTCTTACAGCGTCCACAGACGCGCCCCGCCATGCTGTACTCTTTCAGCTCAGCAAAACTGGTGACGGCATTGGCCTCAATGACATCTGTTAGATCTTTTTGATAGGCTCCGACACAACTACAGACTAAACGACCGCGTTCATTTTCATGCCGATTGTTATACAGATAAGAGGCATCAATATTTTCGTTCTCAATAATCAGCTGCTTGAGATATAAGGCATCAACATTGGAGTTCACGCCGATAAAGCGCATCAGCTTCTCGTTATTAAGAATATATTGATCTATACGCTGCTCTGCCTGTGAGCGCAGCAATACCACTTCATTCTTTTCGTCGTGGATATCATAAAGAGGCGATGAAACATCGGTAAACTGGAATGAACCGACTTTTAAACCATCAATCGCCACTTCGCGCTGAAAAGTCATTTGGTCAACTTTTAGAATATTGCTCACCGCAGTATCCGCTTGCAGACGACACTCTTTGGCATGCCCTGCGCTAAAGCCGCTTTCATCAATCTGGGCTGCTTCGCCCACCGCATAGATAAACAGGTCAGTGGTGCGCATGGTTCTATCGACCAAAATTCCACGGTCACATTCTAGAAAGGCTCGGGCAAAATCGACATTCGGTTTGATACCAATGCCAAACACCAAAAACGGATTTTCAATACTCTGTTTTTGGGTATTGAGACGCGTGATATGACCATCTTCGATGGTTTTATCAACGATCTGGTCATTGAAGGAGATGGTTATACGTGGGTCAGATTCAAAGGTCTTTTGGATCAATGCCACGCTGGACGGATCTAGATCACCTGAATAAAGCTGTTCATTCCAAACAATCAGATAAATATGCTTGGGTGCAGGCATCCGCATCAAGGTGTCTAACAGCTCTAGACCAATCGGGCCTGCACCGACAATAACAATATTTCTGTCTTGCAGGTTTTTGGCAATTTTAAAACTGTCATCTGCACTGCGGAAAGTCACGGCATTATCAATACCTTCAATATCAAATAATGTTTTCGGCTGAGAGCCACTGGCGATAATAAGGTAATCATAGCCATATTGCTGGTCAACGGTTATGACCTGCTTGCTCTGGCGATTGATACTGATAACTTCTTGGTTGAGCTTGACGGTTACCTGAGGATTTAAATCGAGAGTGATGTCTTGAAGATCGGCCGAACCTTCCACCAAATCACACAGGTGAATACGATCATAAGGCGCGTAAGCCTCTTTAGAAAGGATGAGCACTTCAACACTCGAATCCTTCTCCAAGATGGTATTGGCTAAATAGTCGGCGGCAATTCCGCCTCCAATAATCACTATTCTCATAATAAAGCCCTTATTTAAAACACCCTGATTAATACTACGCCATTTCCAGCTGCATTAAAAACATCTCTTCACCATCAGTGATAGAAACGGCTGCACTTTGGCAGTTTGGACAGACATATTTATGTTCGGTTAAGGTACTGGCCTGGCTACAGTCATTGCATAAAACCACGACCGCCTGAATCAACATCTCTAATTCGGCGTTCTGACAAACCGAGCTAGTCTCTTTAAAGGTTGCAAAAGCCACTTCCAATAGATAAGGCTCTACCCCACTAAGTTTGCCAACTTTAATCACCACCTTACTGACTTTGGTGGCATCATTTTGTGCAGCGTGGCTTTCACATTGCTCGATTAAGGCTTGTACAATGGAGTATTCGTGCATAGTTATTCGTATCGATTCACTCTAACAAATTCGAGGCAAGAGCTCGCCTTTAGGCAACTCTAAAACACGCTGACTGCCCCAAGGTGTTTGTAAAACCACCAGGCCTGGTTGAAAGTCACTGACTCTACCGATTTCAGAGGCATTTGCAGTAAATTCAAACTGTTTTAGCACTTGTAAGGCTTGCTCAACTTGTTCTGCTGGCAGGCTAATGGCAAAGGTGCCTTCATTGGCAAAATCATAGGCATCAAACCCTAACAATTCACATAAACCTTGTACCGGTTCACTTAGAGGAATCTTGCCTTCTTCTATTTCAAGACACACTTGTGAAGTTTCCGCCCACTCGTTCAGCAAAGCCGCCAGGCCACCGCGGGTGGCATCACGCAGTGCATGACACTCAATGCCTGCTTCAATCAACGCTTTGACTGCCGGCCATAAAATCGTGCAGTCGCTCTCTAAATCGCTTTGCAGATTGATGCTTTCACGTGCCGCCAGTATGACTGCGCCATGCCGTCCAATGTCGCGCGAGACAATAATGGCATCGCCGACCTGTAACTTATGTGCGGAAGGCATCGCATTTGGCAAAGTCTTGATCTGGCCAATGCCTGAGGTATTGATGAATAACTGGTCCACCGCACCTCTAGGTACCACTTTGGTATCGCCACAGACGATTTTCGCCCCACAATTCTGCAGTTCCTTGGCCATGCTTTGTACAATTTTTTCTAGCGATTTAAATGGTAAGCCTTCTTCAATGATAAATGCACAACTCAAATACAAGGGTTCTGCCCCCACCATCGCCAAGTCATTCACCGTGCCGACCACAGCCAATTTACCGATGTCGCCACCTTTAAAAAATAGCGGGCTGACGGTAAAACTATCGGTGGTGAAAGCCATTTGACCTTCAATGGATAATACCGCTGCATCTTCGGCTTTCAATAAAATCTCATTACCGAAATATTTATAAAACAGCTGCTGGATAAGTTGTTGCGTTTCAGCCCCGCCGCCGCCATGACTCAGTTCGATTATTTTCATGCGTTGACCTGTTCTGACTTAGCCAACTTAGCTGACTTCTTTGGATGTTTCCTACTTTTCGGCAGCGAGACTTCAGCATACCGATAGTAGGCATTACAAGCGCCTTCACTTGAGACCATGCAACTGCCTAACGGGCGTGATGGATCACAGCCTCGGCCAAACACTTTACAATCTTTTGGTTTCGCCAGGCCTTTGAGAATATCACCGCAAATACACAGTTTGTGATCATCTATCGGTTCATTCGAAAGTTGCTCGGCAAAAACTTTTTCAGCATCTACCAGCGCATATTCGGCTTTCAGCTGTAAGCCGCTTAACGGGATGTCGCCCAAGCCACGCCAACGAAAATGCGTTCTGGGCTCTAGATAAGTATTAATCAATTGCTGGGCTTTTAAATTCCCCTCCCAAGTCACTGCCCGCGAATACTGAATTTGAACGCCGGCTTGTTTCTTCAGAATCTGTTGAATAATCATCAAAATACTCTGCATAACATCGACCGGTTCAAAACCACTGACCACAATAGGCAGTTGATATTGCTCAACCAGTGGCTGATAGATTTTAGCCCCACTGATGACACTGACATGCGATGGCCCAATCAACGCGTTAATTTGGCATTTTTCATCCTGCAGAATGGCATTCACCGCTGGTGGCACCAGTACATGATTAATATGAAAATAGAGATTATCTAATTCAAGTGCCACGGCCTTTTCAATGACCGCCACCGTCATCGGCGTGGTGGTTTCAAAACCTATCGCAAAGAAAATGACTTTTTTATCTGGGTTTTCTTGGGCGATTCGCAGGACATCCAACGGAGAATACAATGCCCGAATATCAAAGCCTTTAGCACGTTCTTTCGCTAGACTGCTTTTAGAGCCCGGGACTCGAATCATATCGCCCAGAGTCACTAGAATCGTATCGCCCATTTGTGCCAACGAAATCGCATGATCAATGCGCTCCTTGGGCATAATACACACTGGGCAGCCCGGACCATGGATAAACTGGATATTGTCGGGCAAAAGTTGGCTGAGCCCATACTTCATAATGGTATGGGTATGCCCGCCACAGACCTCCATAATCCGCACTGGCTGAGACAGCTGAGTTGCTTTTTGCTGAATCTGTAAAGCAAGTGCTTGGATCGTCTTGGGATTGCGGAATCCTTGATAGAGATCCTGTAGTTTAAGCTGGGTCATACGCAAGCCTGTGAGTGTTCTGAGCTCTGCTCCGCATCCATTAAATCGACCATCTCCTGATAGAGCTCTAAGCTATCTAAAGCCGCGATTTCATCCATTTTAGTCATGGCAAAACCGATATGAATCAACACATAATCTCCAATAGACACCGGCTCTGCCATCAGGTCTAAACTAACCTGACGTTGCACCCCCATGGTATCCACGGTGGCAATATTTTCAGACTCAATTTGAATGATTTTTGAAGGAATGGATAGACACATCTTTATTGAACTCTTAATATTGCTCGCTTATTTTAAGCGCGCATTTTACGTTTAAACTCAATCCAGTCGACCACGCTCTGAACAGATGCGGCATCCTTAGTGGACACCTCTAAAATATCGACATTCGGTTTTAATCTTCTGGCCATGCTCTTGGCGGCTTCGATATCAAAATCAAAATGCGGCAATAAATCCGTTTTAGTAATTAACACCAAATCGGCCTTGTGAAACATCACCGGATACTTTTCAACCTTGTCATCGCCCTCGGGCACGGAGACCAATACCACATTCAGATGACTGCCAACATCGTAACTCGCAGGGCAAACCAAATTGCCGACATTCTCGATAAAGCAAACATCCATCTCCGCCAAGGGCATGGCATGCAGACCTTTATGTACCATAAAAGCATCTAAATGACAGGCGGAACCGGTTTGAATTTGAAAAGCGGGAATGCCCTTGGCTTTAATGCGATCGGCATCACGCGAGGTTTGTAAGTCACCTTCAATCACGCCAAACTGAAATGGACGATTTGCCAAATCAGCGATACTTTCCAACAAACTGGTTTTACCGCTACCCGGACTACTCATCAGGTTAATTGCCAGCACCTTGGCTTTATCAAAATGAGCACGATTATGTTCCGCTTCATGATCATTTTTCTGTAATATTTTGCCAATGACGTCGATGGTTTTCGCATCATTTAATTGCGGATTATCATGCACAGGGCTTTGCTTAAAACTCTGAAAATTCACCGTCGAATTTGGCGCTAAATCGGGCACAGAATCAATAATCGAACAGCCACAATCTTCACACATAGGTTTTTCCTTTAAATCTAAATTTCATTCGTACGACCCTCGCTTAACCCCATAATATATGGCCACCAACGGCAATGGAAGTCAAACCCAGCAGGCTAAAAACGCGTTTTATAGCGGTTAGTGAATTGAGCAGATAACGATTCAAGTAGAGAATAAACAATCCAAAGCACAGAAAGACCGCCATCACTCCCAAAGCAAACACCGCGACGACACTTAAAGTGACTTCTTGATGATTCACCAAACCCAAGGTCACTAGCATGCCACGGACTCCGCCAATGCCCATCAAAACTCCTAAGCTTAAAACCGGCATCATCTCACTAAAGCGGTGGCTATGTTTGCGTGAAAAACTGATATGAATGTGGGGTTTTCCGTTATGGGGATGTTGGTTCAATAAGATGCGATCCGTGAGAACAATATAGAGCAGATAGCAACCCATCAGGATAATGACACTTGCCGAAATCAGATCGCCATAATCGGTAAAGGCTTCAATGGCTGGAAAACTTTGTAAAATGCTCGCGAAGATAAATAAGGTGAGGCCATGCCCGAGCGCAAACAAAAGCGTAATCACCGCTGTTTTTTTGACATTTTTGCCAATCGAAAAGTCCGCAATCACCGTTAGATGGTCGGGGCCAAATGCATGCAAAATGCCATACCAGAATATGAGGAACAAGCCAACTTCCATACTCAGCAACTTACCTTGTTATAGAGGAATAAAATCATAACATCTTATAGAATTATAATACGTATCTAATGTGTTTTAAGTGTATCACCATCTAGATTGTGCGAGCTTGGTAATTTCAAAATCCTTAGGCAATTTTTCAATCCGCTGGGACTCTAAGTCCCTAAACGAAAAAGCCCGGTAAAAGGCATTTCAGTCATGCTTTTACCAGGCCTGGTCAGATTAATTTAACCTTAAGAATTTTTATTGACCCTTACGTTTTTTGATATCTTCAAACGCGGCATTAATATCCTGCATTTTTTCAGTGGCCGCTTTGATCTCAGCATCATCCATACCCTTGCCATGCATAAAGTCTGGGTGATTCTCTTTCACCATTTTGCGATAGGCTTTTTTAATCGTCATAAACTCATCCGACTCTGAGCAACCCAATACCGCGTAAGGGTTCTCACTCATCTTCGGATTGGAATAAGCTGAACCAGAGCCTCCCCCCCCATTCACTTGATCAATCAGTTGCTGTATCTGTTCATCATTAAAGGTCAGTAAACGGCCAATTTCAAACAATATCGCCAGGGTTTTTTCTGATAAACCATCCAAAGAGGCAAAACTAATCATCTGCATCATCGCTCCGGCTCGAATCTCCAATCCAGATTCACTCAATGTCTGGCAATAATAAGAGACTGGGCTCTCATCGCTTTTCGCTTTATTCGCTAAGGCATACAGCTTTCTTTTCGCTGAAGCGACAATCACATCCGGCAAACCTGCACTTTTCATCGCGTGTGCCATCGACTTAATCGTGTCGCTCATAAACTCGATTTCAAGTTCACTGATCTTGCCATCGCTTTTGGCGATTTTAGCCATTAACGCGATGATTTCCTCAGGGATACTCAGACGCGCCTTGCTGTATTGGTTGGTAGTAAAGTTTTTATACGCCTCATCAAAACTCTCACTGTGCTTGACCGACTTATAAGCATCCACGCCAATGTCCACGGTTTTACGCGTCCCCTTGAAGACCAAACCAATCAGTTTAAAGAAAATAACCACAATAATTAATACTAAATACTTTATAAAACGCAAAACGACTTACCTTTAATTGATTACGAGACCTTTGCATGAGTGAGGTTTGAGATAGAAATGAGATTAAATTTTTCTAATTGAGGCGAAATACGCAGTGAACAGCCAGCTATTCACAAGTTTTTCAACGAAAAGTAGGACAATTTTAGCCATTTATATCCTAGCAGCCACTCATGCAAAGGTCTCATTACATTTAAAACTTTCGATAAAGAGCAAAGCAGTGACTTTGAACAATGAGTTCTGATTGTACTGGTTAGGTGAGTTTTTACAACTTTGAATGTGTCACATAAGTGTCAATTAACCAGGCCTGGTCACTTTAAATTTATAACTTAATAAAGTCCAACCTCATTGATTACTTCGGCCTTATGCATAAAAAACAGTTGATTTTAATGCTACACCGTCGCTAAACACAGGTAAAACATAGCCTATTGAAACCTTTAAATAAAACAACCACTTATAAGCCATTCATCAAGCCAAAAGCAGCCTCCTAAAACCTAACCTATTGATAAATAATATTTTTCTGTTACAATACCTCCAATTTCAAAACCTCTACAGGTTCGTTTATCTTATTTTCAGTTGTATTTAATACACTATCTATCGCGTTTAGGCGCCCCTCTTATTTAGACCATTTTTGGTCGAGTCTAATCCAAAGGTATCATCCTGAGGAATCAATCGTATGGCACCCACAGACGCACCAAATCAACCTGATTTCGCGTAGGTTACCGCTTGCCATAATTCATAGTGTCCATTTCTCGCTATACCCAGCCGTTATTTGGCTGCGATTGGTTAAACCTTTAACCATCAACTTTAAAAGCATCGCATCTTATTATGGAGCATATGACTCACAATACGCATAACGACTCTAAGACCCTTAGCTTCCGTAAACCAAACCTGAGCGATGGCTATGCCATTTATCAGCTGATTAAATCCTCTCCACCGTTGGATTTGAATTCGAGCTACCTGTATTTTTTACAGGCCTCGCACTTTGCAGATACCTGTATCGTCGCTGAACAGAATGGACAGATGATTGGCTTCTTGTCCGGCTACCTTCAGCCCGATAAAACTCAAGCTCTGTTCGTGTGGCAGGTTGCTGTCGCCGAAAACCAACGTGGCCGTGGTCTTGGTAAGGCGATGTTGCTCGCGCTACTTAAGAACCAGCCGAACGATTCAGCCGTTACCGAACTAACCTGTACCATCAGTCCATCCAATAAGGCATCACAAAGCCTTTTCAACTCGTTTGCGAAAACGCACGGACTCCTGCTGCAAACCGCCCCCTTCATCAATGAAGCGGATTTTGGCGAAGAGATTCATGAGGCCGAAGACCTCTATATTCTTAAAGCGGCAGACAATCAGAAATTAATCCCTTATCTTTCTCTAAAAGAAAACCTATAAAGGAACACCCTATGACATTCGAAATCTTTGACAAATATGAATCAGAAGTACGTGGCTATATCCGTTCATTCCCAACAATTTTCGCTAAATCTAAAATGGCGGAGATCTGGGATGAATCCGGCAAACGTTATATTGATTTTTTTGCCGGCGCTGGCGCTTTAAACTACGGTCACAATAACCCACTCATAAATGATGCGATTATTACCTACCTACAAAACGATGGTATTGGTCATGCACTGGATATGGGAACCGTTGCCAAGCGTGATTTCATGGAAAGTTTTGTCAACAACATCCTCAAGCCGCGTAACCTGGATTTCAAACTGCAATTTGTGGGACCAACGGGTACCAATGCGATTGAAACAGCGCTTAAAATTGCCCGTAAAGTCAAAGGCCGTAAACAAGTCATGTCCTTCACAAATGGATTTCACGGTATGTCGATGGGCTCTTTGAGCATTACTGGTAACAGTTATTACCATGATGAAAGCTATGGTGTTCCTGGCTATACCACCCAGATCCCTTTTCATAATTATTTAGGCGACAAAATCGATACTATCGCCTATCTGCGAAAAATTCTAGGCGATGATTCCAGTGGTACAGAACTTCCTGCGGCAATCGTTTTGGAAACAATCCAGGCCGAAGGTGGTATTAACGTTTCTGGTGCGGATTGGCTAAAAGATTTACGTCAAATCTGTGATGACTTTGATATTTTGATGATTGTTGACGACATTCAAGTCGGGAATGGCCGTTCTGGTGACTTCTTTAGTTTTGAAAGAGCGGGCATCCAGCCTGATATCGTCACCCTATCGAAATCAATCGGTGGTGGCCATCCGATGTCACTGGTACTGCTTAAACCTGAACTCGACAAATGGACACCTGGAGAACATTCAGGAACCTTCCGTGGTAATAACTTGGCGTTTGTGGCCGCGACGGTTGCGATTGATAATTATTGGGCGGACGATACTTTCTCACAAGCAACCAAAATCAAATCCCAACTGGTTGAAGAGCGCATGAAGAATCTAGCGTTACGTTTTGCAGTACACGTCCGTGAAATACGTGGGCTTGGTATGATTTGGGGGGTTGAATTTAAAGATCCTTGTATCACTCCGGCGATCTGTTCACAGGCCTTCCAAGATGGTTTGGTGATCGAAACCGCTGGTGCAGATGGCGATGTTATCAAGTTCTTAGGGCCGTTGGTGATTACCGAAGACTTGATTAATGAAGGATTTGATATCTTAGAAAATGCGGTTGCAAAAGTCCTGAAAACATACGACCCTAAAGCAAATAAGGGAGCTAAGTAATGATTGTTAAAAATCTCTATGACGATGTCATCGGCACCGATGCGGATGTCGATTCCGAGCAATGGACAAGCCGTCGTTTATTGCTTGCCAAAGATGGCATGGGCTTTTCATTGCATGACACCCTGATCAAAGAAGGTGAAGACCTTCATCTCTGGTATAAAAACCATCTCGAAGCAGTGTATTGCATTGAAGGCGAAGGTGAAATCGAAGAAAAGGAAAACGGTAAGATACACCCTATTCGCGAAGGCACGGTGTATGCGCTAAATGATAACGATCAACATATCTTGCGTGCCAACAAAGGCGTTGGCATGCGTATGGTTTGCGTTTTCAATCCGCCTGTTACCGGTCGCGAAACGCATGATAAAGATGGTTCCTATCTGTTACCCGAAACCGACTAAACCGATTTAACCTCTATTCATTACCTTTTAAACCGACCAGGCCTGGTCGGTTTTTTTGAACACATTACAACCTACCCGATTGAGACGTCTAAACGCCTCTCTACCCCAAACAGTATGTTTACGGAGCCTTATTAAGGTTTAGGTTTGGTTGTAGTTGCTTTTCATGTTGCTCAATATCCCAAGGTAATAACTCAGCGGAGTGGTGCAGTTTGTGTAGATAGTGTTCGAAATTATTCAAGATATCCATAATCATATTGTGACGGTTGTAACCATACACATCATAAGATTTTCCACCTTCTCTTAAAAAGACCTCTGCACGATAATAATTCTCTTCTTTTTGCGTCTCTATTTGTTTTTCCACTGATTTTTCCAAAGGCCTTTCTGCGAAAGCGAATCCTGGAATAACGTACTCAGATAAGCGGACTTCATAAATGAAGGCCATTTGATCCGATTTAATCACCTCAATACGGGCTCTCAGCGGATTGTCATCCATATAGACCTGCGACTCCCAGCCTCGACGCATTAGTTCAATTTGAACCGTCTCCATGCTTTCATGAGCAACGTCTTTAATAAAGTTAGAAACATCCTCTTTAGCCGGATATTCAAACAGCTTTGTAAGGCGGTCTTTCCAATTGACGTCATCGGGCACCAAGGCTTTACGACTGTTGCGTACCGCGCTTTGTAAGCTGATTTCTCGATGGCTTTCAAGCACCAGTGCACGCCACATGCCAACGGTGGCAATCAGCATAATAATGGCAAAAGGCAGCGCACTGATGATGGATGCGGCTTGTAATGCTTTGAGCCCTCCGGCTAGGAGCAGGACTGCAGCCACCATTCCTAATAAAGTCGCCCAGAAGACGCGTTGCCAAACCGGCGTGGTGATACTTCCACCTGAAGCCAGTGAATCAATGACCAAAGCACCTGAATCTGCCGAGGTGACAAAGAAAGAGATAATCAATATCACCGCCAGTGTTGACATAACGCCACTGAGTGGCAGGAGTTCAAATAGTTTAAAGAGCGCAATAGAATGATCATCTTGAACGGCTTGAATCAAGCTCTGGTAGCCTTCTTGCATAATTAAATGTAAGGCCGTATCCCCAAACACTGAAAACCATAAGAAGGTAAATAAAGTAGGAACAAGCATCACCCCCAAGACAAATTGGCGAATGGTGCGCCCTTGACTGATTCTGGCAATAAACAGACCCACAAAAGGTGCCCAAGCAATCGTCCAAGCAAAGATGAATATTGTCCAGTTTCCGATCCAATCATCGGCAGAGTAGGCTTGTAAATTAAAGGTACGCTCAACGATATTACTCAGATAACTGCCGGTATTCTGTAAAAAGGTCTCTAAAATAAAAATAGAAGGCCCTACTACAAAGACAAAGACCATTAAAGCAATGGCTAAGGTAATGTTAAGCAAAGAGAGTCTTTTGATGCCTTTATCCATGCCAGCGATGACTGAAAAAATCGCCAAACTGGTAATAATGATGATCGCTAAAGTTTGAACATTGGAGGAGATCGGAATGGATGGAATAAGGTAGTGAAGCCCTGCGTTAATTTGCGTGACGGATAAGCCAAGCGTGGTCGCAAGTCCAAAAACGGTTCCCAAAATTGCAAAGGTATCAACGGTATGGCCAATAGGACCATAAATCTTATCTCCAATTAAGGGATAGAGTGCTGAACGCATTGAAAGCGGTAGGTTATGCCTGAATGCAAAATAGGCTAAGATCAACCCAACTAAGCCATAAATGGCCCAAATATGAAATCCCCAATGGAAAAAGGCGATTTGCATGGCTTGCTTTGCCGCGTCAACCGTTTCAGCAGCCCCTTCTGGTGGTGAGGCAAAATGTAAGACCGGTTCCGCCACCCCAAAGAACAACAGCGCAATACCATAGCCTGCGGAAAACAACATCGCAAACCAGGCCGTAAAACTATATTCTGGCTCTACATGATCTGCGCCAAGCTTAATTTTTCCCCACGGAGAAATTGCAATACTGACAATAAACACCAGAAAAATAGCCACGGCCAGTATATAGAACCACCCAAAGTGTTTAGTGATAGCGGATAACGTGCTTGCAAAAAACGCACCTGCCAGTTCAGGGTTACTTAGTGTGCCAATAACGATTAAGAGTATGACCGTGATCGCGGGTATAAAAACAGGCAGCAATAAAGTCGATTTTAAAGCAGTTTTTGAAACGGTCATATCTGAGCTCTTTTAGCGAAAGTAGCCCTACCCTACCAAATCTATTTTGACATTACGAGTGGTTGCGCACAAAACACGCTTATTAGCTGTCTTTTAATCACTCCCCATCATCATGAAAAACGAGATGCACTGTAAATGCCGCCCTTTAAAAAACCTAAATGGATTAGCAAGCAAGCTGACCAGGCCTGGTAAGTTAGATCTAATTTTTACTCTGACGCCAATTCTGGTGGCGCTTGCTCCCCACTTGCTACTCAATCATGCCGACATTAACCCCAACAAGGATAATGACCATATGAAGTCCTGTGGCAACCAGAATTGCCTTTTGCAGACTCTGCTTGCGGTAGTATAAATAACTTCCTCCCAGCATCAATCCAGAGACTAACAAGGCGATCACATAAGACAGATCACTATAGGCCAAAGGGTGTACTGCGGTAAAAAACACACTGGTTGCAATCAGCGTCGTCAGTGGCGCTAGTTTTTTAAGCAGTAACTCAAACAACACCCCTCTCAAGAGTATCTCTTCCACCAAAGCCGTCAGCACTAAGAGCTGAATAATCCGTTCAAAGCCAAGCTGAGACGATAATTGGTCGATGCCGTAAGCCGATACAAAAATAAACAGCATGACGGCGAAAACGTTTGGCTTAAGAGGCTCTATTAGCTTATGGGCGACCACCAGGAAAATCGCCAGTCCAAAAAGTCTATCCAAGTCCCAGTAACCTTGCGGAGTATCAAAATGAAATAGATTGACGGTTTTGGTAAGAATCAGTAACAGAACTGAAGTGATGATAATAAAGCGTGGGGACATAATGTGTTTTTATAGAAGTTGACGGAAACGTTTATTGTACCTTGATGAAGATACTTCACCAATGGCTGGAAAAACTCGTATTTTGTATCGGAACGCTAGCACCGCATCCCCTTGCCTGGTCAGATTCATTTAATTTTCAAGACAGTATCTGACCCCAATCAATTTTGATACTAGCATATCAGTGCGCAACCGCTTTTCCAGCAAGCCCAGACAACGCCTTGCTCAACCCTCCAACCACAGGGCACTGTTCAGCACCATGGCGCTTTGCAAGGTACACCACATCATTGTAGCCAAGCCACACCTGACCCGAGACATCTTGCCAAACCAACGCCTTAAGCGGAAGATCGATGCCTACCGACTGGGCACATTGCATAAAAGGCGTGCCGCCTTGCGGATTTCCAAAGATAAGCACCTCAGTCGGTCGAAGTGTTTTGCCAACAGTGGCCGCCCCCGCTGCATGATCGATTCGTGCAAACACCTTGAGACCTTTTTGTTTAGCTAATGTTTCGAATCGATCCATTGTTACTTGCGCGCTGTAAGAACTCTTAACAGCAATAACACCCTCCGCCGCTTGCGTCAGCAAAGAAAACGAAATTAAAAGAGATGATAATAATAAACGTGAAAGTTTCATAATTACTCCGTTTGAGAATAAACAATATTAATGGGATTAAGGAAATTATTAGGCAAACTTAGTTAAACAAACGTTTGAACGTTGGCTATCATTTGATAGTCCAAAATTCGTGATTTAATTATTAGTAATTGGATATGGATTGAATATTTATTGTATAGATAAGTGCGTTATTTGCAAACTAGGTATTTTCTGAACGAACCAGGCCTGGTGAGTTGGTTTTGATTGTATTTTCGTAAGTTTAAGAGGCATTATTCATCTAAAAAGATGGCCTTCTACTCTTTGATACAATTTTAAAGGGTAGCGTCCCCATTATTTCGTATTTTTAGTTCGTTAGGGAAAAGAGAACGCTACTACTCCCTTTATCCCTCAGTTTGATTTAATTTGACTCTGACCCAATCATTGTATCGCGCGGCATGGTTAAACGCCTTGTTATGTGTTTTACACGAAAATATATTATTTTAATTTTGCGAGACTCTTTTGAACCAAAACGATCTGTTTAGCGAATAGTTGAGCATCTAAGAAATAGCTCGGGTAAGCCTTTTTTAAGGTAGAAATTGATTCAGACGAGACTAATACAACTTGTATATTTTCACCATCGTTTATTCGTGCCTCTTTCTTTGAATACTCAATATTTGCGTAACCAATATCTTTAGGGGCATAAGACTGTATGTTAGCCATCATATTATCTAGATCCAATGTAACAAGATGGTAGTGTCCCTTTTTCTTGTCATCTTTTATGTGCTTTGCAGCCACCCTAAATCCTGAAAGCTTATTTACCACATCAAGCTTTTTTTCAGTTTTTAACAGTAATTCGAAGACTTCTTGGGCGGAATATTTATCATGCTCAGGTGTTCTAGGTGTGCTTTCAAGAATTGCAAAAGCTGAACTCGCCAGAGAAAAAAAGTTCAGCCATTCTTCTGGCCCTTCACTGGATTTTAAAGAACGGTCAAGAAAGGTTCCCATAGTTTCAACCGCTGTTGCCCAAGCATGCTGAATTTGAGTTCTAATTTGCAGCTCAATAGAGAATCCATTTTTGCATTTAAATATCAGATGGACACTTCTATAACCAGAGTCCTTAGGGTAGTTGATGTAATCTTTTCCACCGCTAACTACTGTGAATACTTTTGTTCCTTTTTTATATGCTGCTTCAATTTCCCTTACCTTTTGCATATTATTTACTACAGCTCGAATCCCTCCAACATCCTGCATTCTAGCTAACTTCATACCTGGATTGCGCTGTAGTTTAGAAAGTATGGAAGGAGTCCGTTTCAATCGCTGAGACACTAAAGCATCTCCATCTACTTTCTTTAGCCTAAGTCTTAGTGATTTTTGAAAGCTGTTTAGGGGCGCAGCATGGCAAGCTCTCCAGTTATCCAACACATCTTTTGCACTGCCTATACTTGGTGAATCTGGAGTAAGCAAGGTATCCCCAGCTCTATTGACGGCACCTTTTGTATATTCAAATTCGATTTTTGACATTATTTATTTGCCTTCATTAATTCCACTTCCTGAACACAGCCAAGACACATTCCATTTTAGCTCTGCCGACCATTGTCGCATAGCGACAAAGTAGTGTCAGGAGCGAATAGTTAGTGCTTTTATTTTAAAACCGGGCACGGAACTATTACCTCCGCTTGATCAATAAGTGATGCCGTATAGTATGGATCATAACCACATTCTCTTGTTCTATTTGCCTTGTCATAGCGAACTTCGAGCAAGGAACCGTATTCATTACAATTTTTACGATAAAAACATGAAACTATTTCATTGTCAGAAAAATTATGTTTCGCTGAAAGTGTTTGCAATAGAGCATCCAGCTGCTGATCGGTAATATTTCCGGATGGAATTACCATTTCACTAATTTGGCTTAGGCCACTCATACATCGTATACGCCAAAATCGCTTTATCACTTTTCCATCAACTATTGAGCACTAAGTATTAGAATTAAGCCGCTCCGAGTTAGCGAAGCTGGGCTGGTATGATTTGTTAGATTATTCTTTGTTATTACGGGTGTTTTGTTCAATTTTCACTTGGCAAAGAGCCGTTTGGGCTTTTAACTTTAATTCAAATGCTTTCTCAATACCCATTTTGTAGCCAATAAAACCAAAAAATCCAAGCATCAACACACCAATAACAAATCCTGCAATTTGAGCCATTGCAACGCCAGCAATTAAACCTATACCAGCACCTAAAATGGTATAAGTTGTGACCATTGAATTTGCTTGCTTATATAAACGTGCGGCAAACTCATCAATAATTTTTTCTTCGTATGTAACCATGGCATATCCTTTAAATTGATTTAACCCGACCACTATCATACATCCTAACATATACGTATTAAGCACTTAATTGCAGCTTTATTTGAAGTTTTATTTGGTTATTTATTAGCGTTAAACAGCCTAAATTGATTAGCAATCAAAATGACCAGGCCTGATTTTTTTAAAATTGAGTTTATCTGCAAGCCAAACCCACGCACCCTATCCCCCCTTGAAAGCAATCGTGCAATTCCCTTAACGAAATGAACGATTAAAAATCCCAGGTGTCTGAGCGGAGCGAGTTCTGGGATTTCAGTGAATGAGTTTAGGGAATGCCGATTGATTGAGCGGGGTGCCCTTTTGTGGTGACTATTTTGGGCAAGTAAAATAGTCTCGTGAAGCCGAATAGAAGTATTCAATATAGGATTACGAAGATAAACAGGCTTCTCAACTTCACAGGAAATGAAGGTTCAGAAAATAAGTTTAACTATAATTATGCATTCCCACGCAAAGCATGGGAACGAGTAAGCTTTGAAAGTAACCTGGCCTGGTAAAAAGCTCAATCAAACCAAACCCCAGAAACAAAAAACTCACCACACCCCGCAAGGGGGTATAAAGGCCAGGTGAGTTTAAAGAAGTGTTTTAAACGCTTTATCAGAGTTTAGTAAAACTCATACAAAGGCGGTTCTTGTAGCTGATCAGCCCAAGACTTTAATACCGCACGAGAATTGGTCTGTTGAACTGGTCGAGAATTCTCTCCCATCAATTCATTCATCTGCTGAATTTGCTCAGCTGAAGCTTGAATCGGTTGTTTAAAGACCATCCAATACACCCCTTCTGAACACGGTGGTGTGGTCAATGAACCGCTGTATTTATAGAACTCGGTATTTCCCGGCACAAAGCCAACAGGGTTTAAAGTCGCACCGCGGTGAATATGCTGTTTGCCGATGTCTCTTGGCAAATGTGATAACAGGGTATCCAATGTTTCATTGTCTTCACCTTCTTGAAAGAGAATGCCCATCACAGCTAAATTACCGTCGCCATCCTTATGCACCATATGCACTTCCATAGGGTAATTAAAGCCCTCTTTCTTGTGCTCACTTGGAGTATGAAAATGGAACTGCATTAGTTCATAACGATGTCCACCGACTTTGATGTAACTGCCCAGTGGATAATTGACTTGCACGGTGTGGCCATTATTGAGCACTTTTAAAGGCACGTCACGATAAACGATATCGAGCTGTGGCAGACCGGTTGTACCGACTGCGGCGTTATCGCGTAGATCAATCGGCGATTGATTTTTGCCGATTTTACAGCTGATATTTTCAGGCGCTAAATCTCCCCAATGACGTGGACCACCAGGACCGGTATAACCCCAATGAATCGCATGGTCATCTTTAGCATCCGCCTTAGATTTCTCGTCCATCGCATGTTCAGCAACAGGAGTATGAGAAACCGCTTTAGGGGCAGCATGGGCTTTCGCCTCAGGCATGTCGTTGCCTAACTCAGACCCTAAATCTAATAAGGGCGCAGATTCATGCGTCAGTTTTGTGACGTTCTTTGCATCGGAGGCAAAAACCAGCGTGCCCGATAAACATAATGCGGCCGATAACAGCGTTAAAACGGGCTTTTTCATTTTAAATCTCAGAGAAACCATTTGGGTAGAACCTGCTTAGCTTAATAATACGGATGTTAAGCAATAACTTTGCCAGGCAATTAAAAGTATCGACTAAATCCGTTGGTGAATTTTTAACCGCTGGTAAAGACTAGGCTAAAACAGGGGTCACTCTTGCATCAAGCAATTCTTGAAACAGTTCTAACTCATGTTTTTGAATTGCAAAGACACCTTCGCCACCATGCTCAAACTCAAACCAATACAATGGTAACTCTGGATAAACAGATTCCATGTAATATTGAGAAACTCCAACTTCTACAATCAACACCCCATCGTCTTTTAGATACAAAGGCGCTTCGGCTAGGATTTTACGGACCAGGTCTAAACCATCTGCACCGGCTTCCAGACCTAATCTTGGCTCTTGTTGAAATTCTTCTGGTAAAGCACCCATCTCAATATCATCGACATACGGCGGATTAGAGACAATCAAATCGTACTGTTTGCCTTCAAGAGCAGAAAACAAATCCGACTCAATGACTTGCGCAAAATCATCCAATGCATACAACTCAATATTCGATTGCGCGACCGCTAGGGCTTCTGGCGATATATCAACCAAGTCAACTTCCGCGTGCGGAAAGGCTTGCAGTGAAGCAATACCAATACAACCACTGCCGGTACACATATCTAATACATTTGTGACGGTATCGCAATTAACCCAAGGTTCATATTTTTGGGCGATTAATTCTGCAATCGGTGAACGAGGCACTAAAGTTGATTCACTGACTTTAAAGCGGATGCCAGCAAACCAAGCCTCACCCGTAAGATAGGCGGCGGGTTTTCTACTTTCAATACGACGCTTAAAGAGTTCGGTGACGGCTTGTTTTTCTTGGGTGGTCAATCGTGAAAGCCAATAGTTTTCAGGCACATTCATAGGTAAACTTAGCGCATAAAAAACCAACACTTTAGATTCATCAAATGCGTTGTCGGTACCATGACCAAAAAACAATTCGGATTTGGTAAACAAGGAACCGCCCCAACGAACAAAATCGGTAATGTTTTCAAGCCCTTCATACTGATAGTTAAGATTGGTCATGCGAGTTATCCTTGCTGATTTTTGGTTGCGTGCGCTGGTTTGATGGCATGCTTCGGTCTAAATGCTTTAATAAAATTTTCATCGGTTTCTAGATAACCGCCTTCAATCAAATCGATACAGTATGGCACGGCTGGAAAAACCGCTTCGAGGCACTCGCTAATCGCCGAAGGTTTCCCCGGTAAGTTGATGATTAAGGTTGAACCACGTGTGCCGGCAATCTGTCTTGATAAAATCGCAGTTGGCACATATTGTAATGAGACAGCACGCATTTGCTCGGCAAATCCGTCTAAAATTTTATCGCAAACAATAGCGGTCGCTTCAGGTGTCACATCGCGTTTAGCAGGCCCTGTGCCGCCGGTGGTGACAATCAAACTACAACCATCAATATCAGCCATCTCAATAAGGGTCGATTCAATCAGGTTTTGCTCATCCGCAATCACCTTGGCAACCGCCGTCCATTCATTGGTTAAGGCCTGACTCATCCAAGCTTGCATGGCGGGTCCGCCTAAATCTTCATACTCACCACGGCTTGCTCTATCCGATACCGTGACGAAGCCAATTTTAATTTCACTATTTTGCATGCTCTGCCCTTGAATACGATTACTTTAGACCACATATAATACCGTATTCTAAGCTCTCTTTAGATGAAAAAAAGAGACCAAAACTAAACAATATTAAACAACCGCCAAACCAAAATGATGAAAATAGCCTAATGACCGATTCAATTGATAAACCACAAGATTTGCTCGCTGATTTACAGGATGTAACTGACGTAACTCAGAAACCGCTGCAAAGTGAGACCACTCAAGATGAGTCTGTATCCTCGATAAACCTTAAACCTGCCGATAGCAAAACGCCCCCCCCTGAGAGTATCCAATCAGAGAGTGAAAAAGATGCTCAGGTTGAGGTGATTTCTGACGCGATTGTTGAACCGACGATTGAGCCAATTGATGAACTGTTGACGGAACTAGGTAACGAAGTTGAAGTCGATGAGAGCAACATTAAAATTGAAATTAATGAAGCCCTAGACAGCCAGTTGATCCAAGTAGATGCCAACATAGAGGGTCAGGTTTTGGTGAGCAACCCTGGCAGTGTCTTTGGTCATATTGGCAAAGCAGATGTTATTTTGCCAACTGAAATCTTCCTGCTACCGGTTAAGGAGCGCCCTTTCTTCCCGGGTCAACAGCTACCCGTTTTACTCAACAAGAAAAACTGGAGTGAGACGTTTGATGCGATTCGTTCCGGTAAATGCCGTTATATTGGCCTGGTGTATGTTGAGCGTGAAGAACACGACAAAGCCACACCTGAAGACTTTAGCCACATGGGAACACTGGTCAAAATCCATGACCCCAAAGTCAAAGAAGATTATATTCAGCTGATTGCCGAAGGCATCCAACGCTTTGAAATTAATAAATGGGTCAGTGAATCTGCGCCCTATCGTGCGCATGTTAGCTATCCAAAAGACATTAAAACAGGTTCTGAAACCGAGTTTAAAGCCTACGGCTTGGCCATTATGAATGCCTTTAAAGAGCTTCTGCCTTTAAACCCACTGTACAGCGAAGAGCTGAAATATTTTCTAAATCGTTACAGTGCCAGCGAACCTTCACAATTGGCGGATTTTGCGGCCGGATTGACCTCTGCTGAAAACAGTAAACTACAGGATGTTTTGGAAACGCTTGATTTAGTCGAGCGTATGGAAAAAGTCTTAACCCTCTTTAAACAAGAAATTGAGATTACTAAAATCCAATTTAGCATTCGTGAGCGTGTTGAAGAGAACCTTTCCGAACATCAACGTGAGTTTTTCTTACGCCAGCAACTGCATGAAATTCAAGAAGAACTGGGAATGGTCAAAGATGACCAGACCTTAGATACCGATCGTTTTGTAGAACGCATGAAAACCTTGACTCTAACGCCTGAAGCCCAGAAAAAAGCCGATGAAGAACTGAGTAAATTAAAAATGCTTGATGCGCAATCGCCTGAATACAATGTGGCGCGCAACTGGCTTGATTGGTTAACTCAGTTACCTTGGGGACAGTACAGCAAGGATAAATTGGACCTGAAACGTGCTAAAAAAGTGCTGGATAAAGGCCATGATGGTTTAGAAGATGTTAAAGATCGTATTTTAGAGTTTTTGGCGGTCGGCGCTTTAAAAGGTGAAGTCTCCGGTTCTATTATCTGTTTGGTAGGCCCACCGGGTGTGGGTAAAACTTCGATTGGTCGTTCGATTGCAGACTCTTTAGGGCGTAAGTTCTATCGTTTCTCAGTCGGTGGCATGCGTGACGAAGCTGAAATTAAAGGCCATCGCCGTACCTATATTGGCGCGATGCCCGGTAAGTTCGTGCAAGCCTTAAAAGATTGCGAAACCGCTAACCCGGTGATTATGCTAGATGAGATTGATAAAATCGGCTCGTCTTATCATGGCGATCCTGCATCAGCGTTACTAGAGGTTTTAGACCCCGAACAAAACCATGAATTTATGGATCACTTCATGGATGTGCGCTTTGATCTATCAAAAGCCCTGTTCGTATGCACAGCAAACACCTTGGACTCTATTCCTGGACCGTTGTTGGACAGAATGGAAGTGATTCGTTTATCGGGTTACATCACAGAAGAGAAGATTAAAATCGCCAAACATCACCTTTGGCCAGCGCTGTTAAAAGACACTGGATTAACCAGAGAACAGGTGCAAATTACACCCGCCGCGATTCGCCATGTTATTGAAGGCTATGCGCGTGAATCGGGCGTGCGTAATTTGAAAAAGCAACTCTCTAAACTGGTACGTAAGTTGGCGGTTAAGCTTGTGACCACCGACATCGAATCGACACGAATTCATGTCAATGAGCTTGAAGAAATGTTGGGACAACCGCGTTTTGCACAGGAGAAAATCAACCAACAGATTGGAACGATTACCGGTTTGGCGTGGACCTCCATGGGTGGTGTGACTCTAACGATTGAAGCCAGTCGTGTGCATACTTTAAATCGTGGGTTTAAGCTATCAGGGCAATTGGGCGAAGTCATGCAAGAATCTGCGGGCATTGCTTATAGCTTTATCTCCTCAAACTTAGATAAATATAAAGCTGACCCAGAGTTCTTCGACAAAGCCTTTGTGCATCTGCATGTACCGGATGGTTCAACCCCAAAAGACGGGCCAAGTGCCGGTGTGACTATGGCCACATCACTGCTCTCTTTAGCGCGTAACGAATCGATTAAGACCCCATTAGCGATGACGGGCGAACTCAGTTTGACAGGTCAGGTGTTACCTGTGGGCGGTATTCGTGAAAAGGTCATTGCGGCGAAACGTATTGGCATTAAAGAACTGATATTACCGGAAGATAACCGCAAGGATTATCAGGAACTGCCTGACTATCTGCAAGAAGGCATGCTGGTAAATTTTGCGAAACACTTTGATGATGTGGCGCGCTTAACCTTTAATATCCGCACTAAATCCTTAGCGTTAAAGACTTACCTGGTACAGAAAGAGAGTGAAGCCTCTAAGAGTGCCTTAATCAATACTCAGCATTAACAAAACGCTGATGAGTAATAAACGACCAGGCCTGGTAAGACTTTGTAAGAAGTTACCAGGCCTGGTTGTTTGTGACTCTAGAAAACAACTCCAGCCTTAAAGCCTTCTACGCTATTTTCTTATTCTTTTATGTCCGAGTTGTCGCCAAACCCCATGAACTTCTTCCAACCCTCCCCCCCCCTATAGTAAAAGTAACAACTCCTCATTAACAAAACCAATAACCGTCTTGTAACCTTCATATTTTTGTCATAAAACCTACGTAGTATGCAACGGGTAATTTATTCAATATGAGAGCAAGATGATTCGTTTACTAGAAAAATTATCCATTCAAAAACGCCTGTGGTTAAACCTATTGGTCAGTATCATTTTTATACTGGCGGTGGCCTATTCTGCGAGACTGGCATTGCTAGAGGTGCGTGGCAGTGCAGACTCATTAGCGCAGATTCAGCAAACTCAAAGTGCTAAAATCTCAGAATTCCAGACGCATTTCTCTAATACCTTACAAAAGATGAATGACTACATTTTGACTTTGGATAACAAAACAGGTCAGGTCTTCAACCAGAAAATGGATAATCTAAAAGCACTCAATCAAGACCTTAAAACTGCCGTCACTGAAACTAAAGATAGTCACTTTTCAGATGAAATGGAAACTCTACTGACGAATGTAAAAAAATCCGCTAACTCCTCAGTTTTCTTAAAAAATCAAATTCAAGAAACTTTGATTTATGGCATTGAACCCAGCACTCAAACAATGGAGACTAGCCTTAAATCACTCCTGCTTATTGAAGGCTTAGACCCTGAAATTCAGACTCTGTTAAAAAATGTCTTACAACGCCTTAACAGCTCACAGTTTGCCTTGCTTAAAATGATTTCAGTCAATGACCCATCTTATAAAGCAGTATTTGATACAGAAGGTCTAGGAGATTCCGCTGATGAAGGCTTTGAAACGCTCTCCGAACACTTTGCATCAGACTATGAAAACCAGGATATTTATTCAGAACTGACCTCCGGTTGGGAAGGTTATGTTGAATCATTTTCCGACCTTAAGGATTCTATTCAAACCACTAAACAAAACAACAACACCATTACAGAGCTTGCCAATCACGCCAACACTCTACTACAAACGGCAGCATCCTCCACCGAATTACAAACCCTGGATTTAATTGATAATTTGAGTCAACTCAGTGACTCTAAAACCTATGAAATGACGGTATATAGCATGATTGCTTTATTGGTTCTACTGCTATTAAATGCCTTGCTGATTAAGTCCATTACCAGTCCGCTTTCTAGAATGAAAAACCAGGTCAACGAGATTGCACATAATGGCACCTACAAAACATGGACCATTCCTGCGGGGAATAATGAATTGACAGAAATGGGCCACAGCATTCAGAGTCTGCTGCAATCTGTGGTGGCCGCGACTAACGAAATTACTGAAGTAAGCCAAGCCTTGGCAAAAGGTCAACTGTCGACCAAAATGAATGGCCATTACCAGGGAGAATTAGCCACGCTTAAACAAGAGTTCAATAGCAGCGTGGAAAACATTGCCAATACCTTTCACGCCATTGATGCGGTCAGCCTCGACTTAGCACAAGGAAATTTACAATCACAGATCAACCTTGAGCAATTTCAAGGAGACTATCAAGCGGTGATGCAAAACTTGCAAAAAGCCATCCATGTGCAAAGTGACTCTATAAATTCAGTTATTAAAGTCATGCAAGCCATGAGCCAAGGCCATTTCAATCAACGCATCATCGTGGATCTCCCCGGTGAATACACTCAGTTGAAACAGTATTTAAATAACTCGCTGGACAGTCTTGAGTTTGCCATTGATACCAATATCGAAATTCTAGAAAACTATAAGGACGGGAACTTTGCCTTTACGACGGAAGCAAAATTTAATGGCAAGCTCCATGATTTAAAATCCAACTTAGATGGCATGGCAAGCAGTGTGAGCCATATGCTACAAATGGTACAAAATGCCACTATAGATACCGTCAGAGGCGTTGAGGAGATTGGCAGTGGCAATATCGATCTAAACCAGCGTGTTCAAAATCAGGCCGCTTCACTCCAGCATACTGCACAAAATATGGAAGTCATGGCACAAAGCGTTTCTCAATCGCTGACACAAGCAACGGAAATGAACCACGTCAGTTACAATGTTAAGCAAACAATTCAAGAAGGCCGACAAGTCGTTGACGAAATGAATCAAGCGATACAAGCCCTGGCCACGGCAAGCAGCGAAATTTCCGATATGACGGGGCTTATTGATGGCATTGCATTTCAGACGAATCTATTAGCCCTCAATGCCGCCGTAGAAGCCGCAAGAGCAGGTGAAGCAGGACGTGGTTTTGCCGTGGTTGCCGGCGAAGTTCGTTCATTAGCGCAAAAATCAGCTGAAGCGGCGAAAGATATACGCATCGTGTCAGATTCCAGTATGGAAAAAGTCCGAACCGGATTACGTTTAAGCCAACAGACCACTCAAGCCTTTGTTAAAAACAGTGAGGCGATTGAACAGGTTAGCGGGATGATTGACAGCATGCAGATAAGCCTTGAAAAACAGACACAAGGTATTCAAAAAGTCAGCTTGGCTTTAAATGAAATTGATGATTCTACCCAACAGAATGCCGCTCTGGTTGAGGAAATATCTACAACCTCCGGCTCTATTATTGAACAGGTAAGATATTTGGAATCATCCACTAAAACCTTTAAAACTTTACCATCCATTCAACACATGTAGCGTTTAGTCTAGAAATTGTTAATTTAAAAAGAATCCGGCTAAACGAATCGGTTAAACGACCAGACAAGGTTTTTGAGCGGATTTTGACTTTTATAGCATTTAAAAAATGTTGCTAAAATGTCTAGATTAACTCTTAAAAGTATAAGACATTAGAGCCGTTCTGATTTCATTAAGGATGTTCGATGGAATCATTAACTCTTCAGCCCCATCTTTCTCATAGGTACGCATCTCTTCACCACGATAAGCACCTAATGAGATTTCTGCGACCATTCCATTGGAAATTTTAATCATGGCAACCATCGCTCTGACACGAGCATTTTTAATCTGCGAACATTCGGCATTATGATGCAACATAATGGCACTTAACATATCAATGGGTAAACACCATTTTTTGGCCATCAATACGCCAACCACGGCATGATCCGAGCCAAACTTCTGCTGCTCTTTTGCCAGGATAGACAAGGGTAACGACATAGAGTTTCTGAATAATGGCTCATAAGCAGTCTCACCTTTTGCCGCCAACATTAAAGCCCCAGAGTTGTGAAAAAGCCCCAGCATGTAAGCTTCATCACGGGTAACACCTTCCACCCATTCGGCTAAATCGGCCATACAGAAGGCGACATCAACACTATTGTCCATAATGTCTTTAAAAAGGCCTTTGGTGCCAAACATATTTTTCAATGCTGCCGACACCACCAAATTATAGATATTGTCCAAGCCCATAATATTGACTGCATCACGAATAGACTCCACGGGTTCTCTGAGTTTAATCACCGGAGAGTTAACGATTCGCATCACTTCACCCGATAAGGTGGTATTCATTTCAATAATTTCTGCAACCTTAGCAGTACTGCAAAATTTACTTTTTATTTCCTGTTCCAAAAGCAGGACTTCATTGGGCAGTTCAGGAATTTTATGTCCCTTAATAGCCGCCAGTGCATTACGTAATTTTTGTTCCATAGCTTGGGTTCCAGAGCTTAAGTTAAGCTACATTTGAATACTGGTTAAAATCTGTCAATTATTATACTGTTTATATCGGAAAGCTAACTTCAATTTCAATCTCTAATCGCCTATTGAAACTTGCAGAACTAAATACCTTAAGTAACAATACGCATTTTTAATTTCAATACCTTTTTAAAAGACCATACAATCATAATGAGACCTTTGTACGAGTGGGGCGCGAGAGAAAAATGAGGTAAAAATTGTCTAAATAAGGCGTAAAACGTAGGTAATAGCTGGCTATTGGCAAGTTTTAGAACGAAATTTAGGCGATTTTTAACCATTTTATTTGTGCAGCCACTCGTGCAAAGGTCTCATAATATAACAGTCGCTTTACCTACCCAAACGGTACGGAAACCGTTCACATGCTTAAGTACTTTGCAGAAGTACATGGAGTCTGCCTTGATTTACTATATCAAGCGCCATTCCTCCCCATTCGTTAAAGCTGGTTTTCACACCTGAAGAAAAAGAACGTTTGGTGCAAAGCCCTTTATTTAAAGCCGTCAATGAAACCTATCTTGTAGAAGAACTCTCCATTTATGGTGCTTTAGCTTGGTTTATAAACCAAGCCATTGACCTAACCATAAATGAAGTCAATCACGGTAAACAGCTCTCTAAGAGATTCCCAGCAAATTTTTCATAAGCTTAGTCATCATTCTTTAGTTTTAGAACAAAAAAAGCCCCTCCTTAAAAACGAAAAAAAGGACCTGCCCGTTATAAAAAAGCGGCACAAACCGATGGTTATTCTGTTGCGCTCTGCATTGACGAGTAGTCCATCTCAAGACTTACCCTATCAACATTCCCCTTCACGACTCTTTATCCTAAAAATCAATTTGCTTGCTTCGTTGGTGACAGCTGCTTTTCAAACAACGGCCAAACTCTTTGCAAAATATGCGGTTGGGCAGCCGAATTTGGGTGCAAGCCATCCCATTGCACTAAATCGGGATCGTCTACCACCGTCTCTAAAAAAAAGGCATCAAACAAAACTCCGTTATTGTCAGCCAAAGTTTGATACATGCTTTGAAACATCGCATCATACGCAGGGCCGTAGTTCGTCGGTAAACGCACTCCCAACAATACAACCTGACAATCCTGATTGGCCTGAGCACAAGCGTTAATCATCCCCTGTAAGTTTTGTTGTGTACTGCGTAGATCCTGACCGCGCAAAGCGTCATTGGCGCCTAACTGTAGCACCAACAGCTGCGGATGGTATTGTTGCAAGAGAGCAGGCAGACGCTGCTTACCGCCACTGGTGGTTTCGCCACTGATACTGGCATTCACGACCTTTATGTCTGGTGCGGTGGTTTGCAGTTGTTGCTGTAAAAGCGCCACCCAACCTTGCTGCTCATCCATGCCATAAGCGGCACTTAAACTATCGCCAAACACCAACCAATTTGATTGCGCTATTTGTAACGGATTGTCTTGCGCATTCGCCTGGCTTTGACTAGGATAAATGCTTGTTAACATAAACCCTAAAAGCCAGCCAACATGCATAACGACCAGCCATCTAAACCGATTCTTACTTTGCAAAATGTTCATTATCAAATCCCTTTAGAGGAGGTTGTCTTGGATATATTAAAAGCCTGTCATCTGGCTGTCCAGTCAGAAGAGACTTTGGCAATTGTAGGGCGCTCCGGTTCCGGTAAGTCTACCCTATTAGCCTTGATGGCAGGACTCGATACGCCGACATCTGGAACGATAGAGTTGTTTGGTCAAGCGATTGAGTCACTTTCAGAAGATGAACGCGCGTTAATTCGGGCGCAACAGATTGGCTTTATTTTTCAGAACTTTCAATTAATGCCGAGCATGAGTGCGCTGGAAAATGTATTAATGCCGTTAGAGCTGTTTCAAGTTCCCAATGCAAAACAACTCGCATTGGAGGCTCTAGAGCAAGTTGGCTTATCCCATCGCGCTCAACATCGCCCTGCTGAACTCTCTGGCGGAGAACAGCAACGTGTCGCGATTGCGCGGGCATTTGTCACCAAACCCAAAATCCTCTTTGCCGATGAACCGACTGGTAACTTGGATGAAGAGACGGCTAAGCAGATTCAAAACCTGCTGTTTCAACTGAATCGCCAACAGAAAACCACGCTTATTTTGGTCACCCACGACCATGCATTTGCCAAACAGTGCAATCGAGTGATGCAATTGGAGCACGGTCAACTGCAAAACTATCCTAACCCCTTCGCGGATAAACACTAGTGTCCGCTTTTTGGCTAGACATGCTCACAGCCTCTAAATGGTTTGGTAGAAGCCTTAAACGCGGTGATTGGTTATGGCTTATGATTGCCGTCATCTTAGCCAGTAGTACCGTGACATTGGTCAAACAGTTGGGTGATAGCGTGCAACAAAGTATGTTGCGTAAAGCCTCAGAATCGTTAAGTGCTGATTTTGTGATTCGAAGCAGCCGTCCCATCGACTCTAAATGGTCACAAATGGCGATAGATTCAGGTTTGAAAACCGCGCACAGCACCACTCTGACCACCATGGCTTTAAGCAATCAGCAGTTTCAACTGGTGCAACTGAAAGGCATCAGCGTACGCTATCCATTAAGAGGCTCTATTCATCAAACCAATCACTTAGCCTTTCAACCTCTACATTCCGACCAGGCCTGGGTCGAACCCAAACTGATTAGCCTACTAAAACTTACTCAAGAGAGCCTTTTAACCTTAGGCCATTTGGATTTAAGCCTGGCGGGCAGTATCCAAACCAGTACACTTATCAATCCCATGGCGAGTTTTGCACCACAGATTATTATCTCCTTAGCCACCTTACATAAAACCAAATTGATTGGCCCTGGCAGTCGCGTGACTTATGAACTGAGTGTGGCGGGCAGTAACAAACAACTCGCAGACTTTGCCAAAGTCATCAGCCAGCAAAACAATCCACACTGGCAAACCCTATCAGCACATGCACCTTCGGAAGATTTAGGCAACTCACTGGAGACCGCTTGGTTGTTTTTGGACTTGTCAGCCCTGTCGGCTGTACTGATTGCCGGTATGTCGATTTTGATCGCCAGCCGATTTTATCTGACCCGATGGGAGAACAGTATGGCGTTAATGCGTGCATTTGGCGCCCACAATACCAAGATGCAACGCCTATTTGCACTGCAACTGACATGGATAGCACTGTTTAGCAGTTTGATTGGCATACTGATAGGCTATGGTCTTTCAGTGTTACTGCAACCACTGTTAGCAGAGTACTTCCAGCCCTTAGTTATCACCCCACCTTGGCCAGCGCTGCTGACCGGATTTTTAAGTGGCATTTTAGTGCTGTGGAGTTTTGCTTGGCAGGCTTTTCAAACCGCGCTACAGACCTCACCGATGCAGGTTTTAAAATCAGTGCCGCGTAACCCTAAAAGTATTCATTGGTTAATGAGTTTTGCTTTATTATTGGGTTTAATCAGCTTGATGTTTGATCTAGAATCGATGCTGTGGATCCTACCAGGCCTGGTCATTATCAGTTTAATCCTTTTGTTAGCAGCCAGCTTACTGCTTAAAGCTATCCAGAAACTGCAGCGTTATAGTCGCGGTTGGTTGCATATTGCGCTGTCGAACCTACTCAAAGAACCAGGCCTGGTCAGAATACAATTGGTCTCAGTGGGTTTAGTGTTATTTGTATTAATGCTAATGAGTTTTGTCCGTCAAGATTTGCTGCAAAACTGGCAGGCCTCCTTACCCCAAAATACGCCGAACACTTTTATTATGAATGTCCAGCCTGACCAACAATCAGAAGTGAGTCAGATACTATCCAAACAACAACTCACTCCCCCGCTGGTACCCATGGCACGCGGGCGTTTAACCTCCATTAATCAGCAACCGCTTATCGCCAGTGCGCAAGACAATGATCGCGCGCGCAGAATGCTCGAACGCGAAGCCAATATCGCTCTACTCGCGGACATTCCACAACACAACCTGATTACGGCACAAATTCCTAAAAGCCAAATGAAACTGCCGAGCGTTTCGGTCGAAGCAGGAATGGCGGAACTGTTTGATATCCAACTCGGCGACACTCTGAGTTTTAATTTTGCCGGACAAAGCTATGAGTACCAGGTGAGTAGTTTTCGTAAAGTCGAATGGCAGAGTTTTCAACTGAACTTCTTTTTCATATTAGAACCCGTCGCTGAACGCCCTTTAGCCTTCTCTTACATCAGTAACTTTCACTTACCTGAACTTGAAGAATTTGAAGAGATTGAAAGCACAGGAGAGTTTGAAGGAGATAAGAATCTTAGCGACGCACCGCAACAAAACCAAAACGATATTGCAAACCAATTAACCCAAGAATTCGCCAAGCAAACCCCTGGCGTACTGTTAATTGATGTTCGCCAAATCATGCAACAAATTCAAGACATAATGGATCAAGCAAGTTGGGCGGTATCCGGACTTTATCTGTTTACCCTACTCGCCAGCATAGGCGTGTTATTCACGGCTACCTTAGCGAGCCAACAGAGTCGAATACAGAGCTGGCTATTGCTTAGAACGCTTGGCGCGACCAATAAAGTCATCAGCAAAATTGGCTTAACAGAATTTATCTTATTAGGCGCAGTCGCCGGAATTTTAGCCGCAACTTTTGCCCAAATCGCCAGTGTACTGATAAGTCATTTTGTATTGAAAATAGAGATTAGCCTGGATATGGCGTTATGGATGGCCAGCTTAATTAGCGGTATCGGTCTGCTACTGTTCACCGGACTCATCACCCAATATAGCTTCTTAAGAAAAAGTGCAAGGCAACTACGCCTAAGCTTAGATCAGCAATAGCATACCGCCGGAAACACCGGCCTTAGCCCGAATAAATTATCGGATAAAATTGTTAAACACCACTGCTTTTCGCTCTAGCACAAAGCTACTTCCAGCCTAAACTTATAGCCTGTATTTTAGAATAAACTCCTTCAACCCAAGATCAATATTAATACCCACTAATAGATATATTTGATTTGATAGCAAAATAGTAATAAAATATTACCAAATGTTACATTAAATGGAGTTTAGTAATGGAAAATACTGAATTAGAAAGACAACTACGCAAAACTTGGAAAGAGCTTATCCAAGCAAATATACATCACGATGAAGTTTTGGCTTCTTCACGATTAAAAGAGATGATTCTTTTAGAAATACAACAGAAAAAACGCCGACAGTAATTCTGCTCTGTCTTACATTTAGATAAAACGTAGCTTGAAAAATTGCGGATTAATCTTTATCAGGTTTGATGTTAAAGAATTATTCTGTAGAAGTTTTACTGGATAAACTAGATAAGAGTTGGTCGGAGTGATAGGATTTGAACCTACGACCACTTGACCCCCAGTCAAGTGCGCTACCAAGCTGCGCTACACCCCGAAAATATGATATTTATTGGCTTTTGAAATCAATAACGGCGCTTATTATAGCGCCGTTATTGTTTGAGATAAAAGGCTTTAGAACACCTTTCTGCCTAGAATCGACTTTTAATATACTGCCTGAACTGTAACAACTCACCGTGCATGGTCTGTAATAGATCTATGGCGGTTTTTTGCTCTTCTGACAGGGTGTTACTCGTCAGATCGACACTCCCCTTAGAAAGCCTCGCTTTAGCACCAGGTATGGTGAAACCTTGATCTTGCAATAAAGACTTTATTTCTAATACTAGCTCAACATCTATTCGTTGATAGTACCGACGACCACTACGTTTACTGGGTTCAAGCTGTGGGAAAACCTGCTCCCAGTAACGTAAGACATGCGACTTCAACTGACAAAGTTCAGCCACTTCACCAATGGTAAAGTACTTTTTGTCAGGCAACTCTATTTCAAGTTGCGTTGTAGCATTCGATTGAATCTTAGGCCTTGCCATAATTGTCTATTTGCGCACGTAATTTTTGTCCAGGTTTAAATGTTACCACTCTTCGAGCAGAAATGGGAACATCTTCACCGGTTCTAGGATTACGTCCTGGGCGTGATGCTTTATCACGTAGTTCAAAGTTACCAAATCCAGATAATTTAATCTGCTCACCAGCCACTAAAACTTCACTCAATTCATCATAGAATTGTTCAACAAGCTCTTTAGACTCTCTTTTATTGAAACCAAAGGTGTCAGATAAATTCTGCGCGATGTCTGCTTTTGTTAAAGTCATTTGTCTTCCCTATTCCTGTAGTTCTATACTTGCTGTACGTAACGTTATTTTACGTTTTATCTTAATTCTGCATTCACAGCCTGTTTGGCTGCTTCTAAAATTTCTGCCACCAAGATTTCGACTTCTTCGTCTTGAAGCGTGCGTTCGGTATGTTGGATTTTGAGGGTTAAAGCGATACTTTTCTGGTTCGGCTCAACGCCTTGTCCACGGTAGATATCAAACAGTTCAACCGCTTTAAAAATATCCGATTTAACGGATACTACGGCATCGATTAATGCTTGTGCTGAAAGCGTTTCTTCAACCACAAATGCCAAATCACGCTGTACTTCTGGATATTTTGAAATCGCTTGCGCAGCGGGTACTTGCATGGTCATTAAGGCATCTTGGCGAATTTGGAACATATAAACATTACCGCTCACGCCCATCTCTTTAACCAACTTTGGATGAAGCTGCCCCATGATACCAACCTCTTTACCATCTTTCAGAATACTGGCTGATTGACCTGGATGTAGCGCAGGATGATTACAGGCTTCAAAGCGAATATTGGCTAGTTGATGGCTCATACGAATCAAGGTTTCTACGTCACCTTTCAAGTCAAAGAAGTCAACGGGACGTTCTAATTCGTCCCAACCCGTCGCAGCAACTTGACCGGCAATGACACCGCCCATCATTGGCACTTGAGTCGCCCCTGTTGGATCAGAATCGTTTTTATAGAAGACCAGGCCTGTTTCAAAGATTCGAACGCGTGGCTGTTGACGATTTTGGTTATAAGCAACACTTTGTAATAATCCAGGGAACAAACTGGTACGCATGGCTTTCATATCATCAGAGATTGGGTTCTGCAGTAAAACGTAAGGCAGTTCAGGCTCAAGTAATTTCTGCTTGGCTTCCTCTACAAAACTGTAGGTCACCACCTCATTAAATCCACGTTGTACTAAGGCAATCTTTAATGACATAAGAGACTGTAGGTCTTCAGGAAGTTCATTTAAGGTCATTGGCGCTAAAACAGGTGTTTCTGGCAAATTGTTATAGCCGTAGATACGCCCAACTTCTTCAATCAAATCCATTTCGATTGACATATCAAAACGATAACTCGGAGCAGTTAACAACCAACCAGCATCTGTTGCTTCTGTAGCAAAGTCTAACAACTCAAAAATCTCTAGGATTTTAGCGTCTTCAATCTCAACCCCTAAACGACTACCGACCGTGGCGCGACGTAATTCAATCGCAACAGGTAGTGGCAAGTCTGCTTCTGAGATAGTGCTGTTAAAGGCACTGATTGTCCCACCAGCAATCTCTGTGAACAGTTGCAACGCGCGGTTTAATGCTTTTTCTGGTAATTGAGGATCAACACCGCGTTCAAAACGCATTGAAGAATCGGTGTGTAGTCCGTATTTACGAGCTTTACCGGTAATCGCTAAACGTGAAAAATGTGCACTTTCAAAGAAAATCGCATTGGTTTCATCGGTAACAGAGGTCGATAACCCACCCATAATGCCTGCTAAAGCAATTGCACCGGAATCGTCCGCAATCACTAAAGTATCTTGATTAAGGCTTAATTCCTTGTCATCTAAAGTGGTCAGCTTTTCATCTGCTTTGGCTAAACGAACTTCAATATTACCTTGAAGTTTATTCAAATCAAAAGCGTGCATTGGTTGACCCAATTCCATCAATACGTAGTTAGTTATATCAACCACTAGGCTCAATGGACGAAGTCCAGAGCGTTCTAGTTTTTGAACCATCCAACGAGGTGTTGTGGCTTGTGTATTAAAGCCTGTGACCACACAGCCTAAATATTTTGGACAGGCCTGTTTTTCAGAAACTGTAACAACCTGTGGACAAGTCGTAGAACCTGACATGTCTTTAATTTCAAACGGCTGAGTCAACTCAACACCGCTGATAGCACGGACATCACGTGCAATACCCTGCACACTGAAACAGTCTGCACGGTTAGGCGTTAAATCAACTTCAATGCTCATGTCGTTTAAATCAAGATACTCACGCACATCTTGGCCAATCGGTGCGTTTTGATCTAATACGAACAATCCATCAACACCATCGTCAGGCAAACCAATTTCAGTTGCGCCACACAACATACCGTTTGAAGGTACGCCACGTAATTTGGCTTTCTTAATCTTAAAGTCTCCAGGTAAAACCGCTCCGACTTTCGCACAACACGCTTTCATGCCGACAGCAACGTTCTTTGCACCACAAACGATTTGTACTGGCTCAGCTTCACCGACATCGACTTGCGTGACATTCAACTTGTCAGCATCAGGATGCTTTTCAACGGAGAGGACATGCCCTACTACAACGTTGGTAAATTGACCGGCAACGGCTTCTGCACCATCAACTTCCAATCCCGCTAAACTCAAACTTTCTGATAAAGTGTTTGTATCCCACTGAGGATTTGTCCACTCTTTTAACCAATTTTCACTAAATTTCATAATTCTTTGTCTCGTAAACGTATTTGACCAGGCCTGGTTTATTTAAACTGTTGTAGAAAACGTAAATCGTTTTCAAAGAACTGACGTAAATCTTTTACGTTGTAACGCAACATCGCTAAACGTTCGACACCCAGTCCAAAAGCCAGTCCAGTATATTCATCTGGATCAATGCCTACATTTTTCAATACATTAGGATGCACCATTCCACAACCTAACACTTCAATCCAACGTCCATCACCAAACAAATCTGTTGCGATGTCCACTTCTGCGGAAGGTTCTGTAAACGGGAAGTACGAAGGTCGGAAACGCGTTTCAAGATTTTCATCTTCAAAGAACTGTCGTAAGAACTCAATCAGCAAGGCACGTAGCTGGGCAAAGCTGGCGTTCTTTTCGATAATCAAACCTTCAATTTGGTGAAACATTGGCGTGTGAGTCTGATCAGAATCACAACGATAAACACGTCCTGGCGCGATAATGCGTAAAGGCGGCTTTTTATTTTCCATGGTACGAATCTGTACACCTGAAGTATGGGTTCTTAAAACCGTATTCTCATTGATGTAGAAGGTGTCATGCATGGCACGCGCTGGATGGGTCTCAGGAATATTCAAGGCTTCGAAGTTATGCCAATCATCTTCAATTTCAGGACCGGTTTCAATATCAAAACCAGCTTTTGAAAATAGGGTTTCAATGCGGTGTAAAGTGCGAGTTACCGGGTGCAAGCTACCCACATCGACATCACGACCTGGTAAAGTCACATCGATCGTCTCTTCTGCGAGTTTCTTGGCTAACTTAGCATCATCTAACTCTCTTTTCTTGGCATTTAAAATGCCTTGAACCATCTGCTTTGCTTCATTGATGATTTGCCCTGCTTTTGGACGTTCTTCATTCGACAATTTACCCAGCATTTTCATCATACCGGTCAATTCACCTTTTTTGCCAAGGTATTGAACACGGATGTCATCTAATTTGGCTAAATCCGTCACGGCTGTAACCGCTTCTTGTGCCTTTGAAATGATTGTTTGGAGTTGTTCTTGCATGTTGTAAATGTCCCAAAAAGGATTTAATAAGTATTAAACATTGCACTATCAATACACAGTAAAGTGACTAAAACAGCAGACGCTGATTCGTAATGAAATCTTTAATCGTTATTAAACTAAGAAGATTGTTTTGAGTAAAACAGGAATCTATAAAAAAATAGGGGACCGAAGTCCCCTAAAGAAGAAGTGGCCTAGGTTACCCTAGCCCATTTTCTTTACGCTAATGCTGCTTTTGCTTTTTCAGCGAAAACAGTGAAAGCGGCTGCATCATGTACAGCAATATCAGCTAAAACCTTACGGTCTACAGCAATCTCAGCTAGGTTCAGACCGTTGATGAAACGACTATAAGTCAGTCCATTCATACGTGCTGCAGCGTTGATACGTGCAATCCAAAGACGTCTAAATTGACGCTTCTTAGTACGACGATCGCGGTATGCATACTGACCAGCTTTGATAACTGCTTGCTTAGCAACGCGGAAAACTTTACTACGAGCTCCGTAATAACCTTTCGCTTGCTTTAATACTTTGTTGTGTCTACGGCGTGCTACGACACCTCTTTTAACTCTTGCCATGTCTTAAATCTCCAATTAAGCGAACGGTAACATGCGGCGAACCATCGCTACATCGTGATCGTGAATCATACTTCCAGAACGAAGTTGACGTTTACGCTTAGTCGATTTCTTAGTCAAAATATGACGAAGATGAGATTGTTTACACTTGAAACGACCTGAGCCTGTTTTTGAGAAGCGCTTTTTAGCACTACTATTTGTTTTCAACTTTGGCATTTAATTGAAACTCCGCATTTAAGTGATCCCTTTTAAAAGGTCACTTGGTTTTTTAATAAGACTGTAAAAAATTACAATCTACTTCGGAACAACGAACAGCACTGAAGGAGCTGCACCAGTAACCCCAGCCTATTCACATAAGCAGGCATCCCGACTGTTGTATTAAGTAAGGTTTAAAATCAAACCTTACTTTTTCTTTGTTGGGGCAACCATCATTTGCATTTGACGGCCTTCCATTTTCGGCATTTGTTCAACGGTCGCAACCTCTTGAATATCATCCCGAATACGTTCCAACATCTTCAATCCCAGTTCCTTATGTGTGATTTCGCGGCCACGGAACCAAATAGTTACCTTGACGCGATCTCCATTATTTAGGAATTTTGTCAGGTTGCGTAGTTTTACCTGATAATCTCCCTCTTCAGTTCCTGGGCGAAACTTAACTTCTTTTAACTGCACTTGCTTTTGATTTTTCTTAGCATCGTGCTGTTTTTTCTGCTGCTGGTAAAGGTACTTACCATAATCCATGATTTTACAAACCGGAGGATTTGCTTTCGCAGTAATTTCTACCAAATCAAAACCAGCTTCCTGCGCTGCATCAAAAGCTTCTTGAATGGTAACGATACCTAAAGGCTCACCATCTGAAGCTACTAAACGTACTTCAGGCGAAGTAATTGCGCCATTGATTCTATCTTTAGGTGCTTCAGGTTGCTGTGGTCTTCCACGGCCTCTTCGAATTGCGATAGCAATATCCTCCAATTATTAAAAAATTTGTGTTGCTCGTTTGTTAGCGAGTTGCTTAGGCGCTTACTCTGCCTAAATTCGCGATATCTCTGGTAAACATTTCAACGAGCTCTGTAAATGTAAAGCTTCCTAGGTTTTCACCCCCACGAGCACGTACATTTACAGTACCGTTTTCCATTTCTTGATCACCAACGACTAAGATATATGGAACACGTTGCATAGTATGCTCGCGAATTTTAAACCCAACCTTCTCATTTCTCAAGTCCGATTCGACTCTAAAGCCATGTTTTTTCAAATTTTTACTCATTTCGGCCACATATTCGTTGTGGACTTCCGAAATTGAGGCAATTACACACTGAGTTGGTGCTAACCAAGTTGGGAACTTACCTTCGTAATGTTCAATCAAAATTCCAACAAAACGCTCAAGAGAACCCAAAATTGCTCGGTGAATCATAACAGGATGATGTTTCTCGTTATCTTTACCGATATAAACTGCATTTAAGCGCTCTGCTTGTGTCATTGAGAAATCTAATTGGATTGTGCCACACTGCCAAACTCGACCGATACAATCTTTCAACTGAAACTCAATCTTAGGGCCATAGAACGCACCTTCACCAGGTTGTAATACATAATCCAGGTTCGCATCCTGTAAAGTCTCTTCTAACGCCGTCTCGGCCATATCCCAGACTTCATCAGAACCGACACGTTGCTCAGGACGCGTAGAGAACTTAACCGCGATGTTATCAAAGCCGAAATCTGCATAGGTTTCGAAAACCAAATCAATACACGCTTGAACTTCTTCTTTAATCTGCTCTTCTGTACAGAAGATATGTGCATCATCTTGCGTAAAAGAACGCACGCGCATTAAACCATGCAAAGTTCCAGACGGTTCGTTACGGTGAACTAAACCAAATTCTGCAATACGTATTGGCAAATCACGGTAGCTGTTTAGGTGGCGGTTATAAACTTGAATATGCCCAGGACAGTTCATAGGTTTCACGGCATAGTCGCGGTGATCTGTCTCAGTGGTGAACATATTGTCTTTAAACTTGTCCCAGTGACCTGACTTCTCCCATAAAGAGCGATCCATAATCAAAGGGGTACGAATCTCTTCATAGTCGTTCTCTACCAACTGACCACGCATATACTCTTCTACCACGCGGTATAAAGTCGTGCCCTTTGGATGCCAGAAAGCCATACCGGGCGAAACGTCTTCAAGATGGAATAAATCCAGCGTCTTACCTAATTTACGGTGATCACGCTTCTCTGCTTCTTCCATCATCAACAAGTAGTCTTTAAGCCCTTGCTTATCAGAGAAGGCGACACCATAGATGCGTTGTAACATGGTATTGTCAGAGTTACCACGCCAGTAAGCACCTGCAATATGCGTTAACTTAAGGGCTTTTACAAAGCCCATGTGTGGCAAATGCGGACCCACACACATATCAACATACTCTTCATGGAAGTAAAAACCAAATTCCGTCTCGTTTGGTAAGTCACGGATAAGCTCTAGCTTGTAGTCCTCACCACGTGCTTCAAAAGTAGCCACAGCTTCTTCACGCGACAACATTTTCTTAACCACTGGGTATTTAGTTTTAGCCAAAGCTAACATGCGTTTTTCAATCTGCTTTAAATCTTCCGGAGTAACCTTATGTTCCATTTCGATATCATAGTAAAAACCATTTTCGATTACCGGCCCAATGGCCATTTTGACATCAGGATACATCTGCTTTAGAGCATGCCCCATTAAATGGGCACAAGAGTGACGCATAATATGCACGCCGTCTTCATCGCGCATCGTCACAAGCTCTACCGCAGCATCAGCGGTAATCAAATCACACGCGTCGACTAAGGTACCATTCACTCGTCCCGCAACGGTTGCTCTTGCAAGTCCTTCACCAATACTTTGGGCGACTTCCATAACAGAAACAGCTGCGTCGAATTGTTTGGTTGAACCGTCAGGTAGCGTAATGATTGGCATTGATTTATTCTCTTGAGATGTACATTTAAGGTACAAAGTTAAAATTTAGCCAATCATTTTAGCATTTTCTTATTTAAAGCTGAAAGGATTAACGAAAATATTCGAGATTTAATACAGAATAAAGCTCTGACCAGGCCTGGTCAGAAAGAAAATCAAAGCCAAAAAAACTTAGAGTGGCTATTTTACACTGGATAAATGATACAAAAAAGTGTGCTTCACAACAATTCTAAACAGATTGGTTAATTGTTCATACCTGTTTTTTCCGCTTCATCATAAGCTTGATGAATTAATTCATCATAGGATTCCAACGACATTCCGACAGATTTCAACGCCGCTAAAAGCGCTGAAGAAGGTGATTTCTGGTCATCCATAGATAAATCTGCAATGCCATTATCAATATTCAATCGAAATACCGCCTGCTCCGCTAAATACGTTAAATAGGCATAAGACTGAAATTTAGGAGGCGCTTTTTCAGGCGCATGATGATGCGCAATCCCGAAAATTATTTCTTGAGGAAAACCCCATTGCTGCAGTAATCGTGCACTCATCATGGCATGCTGAGTTCCAAAAACAGTGACTTCGGAGCGTATCAACTTGGAGATATCATAATCGGTCAACTTAATAACTTTTAAGTAGCCCTCTCGGTCCTCAATCGCCAATAAATAAATACCGATATCCCGCATCAAGCCGCAAAGAAATGCATCTCCCGCATTAAGCTTTAAAGCTTTAGCCAAGCTTTGCGCGATAAATGCCGAGATTAGCGCATGCTTTATAAAATGGCTCTCACTAAAAGGCGGCTTGCGCTTAAACGAAGACTTATAGTTAATCGCATGCGCCATTAAGCGCACATCCGACAATCCAACTCTTACGACCGCATCCGTCAAATCGGTAATTTTGGTACCCGTTGTATACTTAGGCGTATTTACCACCCCAATCAAACCGGCAACCAAACGTGAATCTTGTGCAATGAGCTGAACAATTTCGTCAACTCTGACATTATCATCCAACACGAGGATTCGCTCTAACTTGATCAACGCATCAGGAAAGCGCGGCAAGTCCTCTAGAGACTCTAAACGCTCTAAAATAACCTTACTCATATTAGGCTTACTAGCCACCGCGTCGGACATATTGACTTCTCCCTCTTTAAACTCGTAAATTCACGTACTTACAAACAGGTGTTAATTCTAAATTATTATAATAATGACACAAAAATACGGTAAAATCCTTTCGTTTTTCAATCTACGTATAAAAAAACAATTGCCTAGGGGCGGCTTTAAATTAGCCTGAGATTTCATATTTTTTTGAAAAACCCTATGAACCTGATCCAGATAATACTGGCGTAGGGACAGGCTAAATACATTGTGTTACATTTTTACCTGACGCGTAAATATATTCGTCATATTTTAATGCACCAGCCTTCTGTATTCCTGTCCTTTTAAAAACTTTTAAAAGGAAACTCCGTGAAACTTAGACCTATCACTCTTGCCATCATTTCAGCCCTTACGAGCACAGCCGTTTACGCTGAACAATTAGAAACCATTACCGTTAATGCCGATTTTAGACCTGCCGAGCTTCAAGAAACCACCAGCAGTGTCACGGTTATTACACCTGTAGAAATTCAAAAACGTTCAGCTCAGCATTTAGAGAATGTTCTTAATTTGGCTCCGAACGTTAATTCATCAAGTGGTGCATCACGTGCCCACTACTTCCAGATTCGAGGAATCGGCGAACGCAGTCAATTTGAAACACCAATCAATCCTTCTGTTGGTTTAACTGTTGATGGTATTGATTATAGTCGTTCTGGTTCGGCAGGAACCTTATTCGACATGAAACAGGTAGAAATTCTACGCGGCCCACAAGGCACACGTTTTGGCGCTAACGCTCTGGCGGGTATGATTGTCATGGAAAGCAATGAACCAACTGCACAAACTGAAGCTCATGTTGAATTTACAACAGGAAACTTTGGAACAGTCACAAAAGGCGTCGCTGTTGGCGGAACTTTAATTGAAAATAAATTACTGGGACGTATTTCTTTACATAAGCATGACTCTGACGGCTATATGGAAAACACCTACCTAGACCGTGATGACACGCAAAACCAAGATGAACTAAATGGAACAGCGCAGTTAAAGTGGCTAGCAAGCGAAGACCTTACCTTTAATTTAACAGCTAAGCATTTTGATATTGATAATGGTTACGATGCGTTTAACTTTGACAATGACTTTACTACGGAATCAGATAACCCAGGTAAAGACACACTAAAATCAGATGCATTGTCATTAAAAGCTACGTGGGATATAAGCTCAAAAGTTCGTATGGAAACGACTTTGACTCATTCTGATTCTGACTTGGAATACAGCTACGATGAAGACTGGGCTTATGAAGGTAAATTTGATGAAAGCCTATGGCCATATAACTCATTTGATCAATACCTTCGTAACCGTAAAAACAACTCTGCTGAAATTAGATTACTCTCTTCTGAACAAGGTCGTATTTTTAACAACTCAACTGACTGGGTTGCAGGAATATATCGCAATGCACAAAATGAAAACTTAACTCGCAATCAAACAGACACTGCGGAAAACACAACAGAGACCACAACAAGTTCATTTGATACGGTTAATACCGCTGCATACGGGCAATTAGATTTCCATGCTACTTCAAAACTAACCTACACACTTGGCTTGCGTGCTGAACACTATGAATCAGACTATAGTGATTCAAATAGCGCAAACAACAGCGTAGATGAAACGCTATTCGGCGGTAAAGCAGGTGTGAGCTATAAAGTAAATGAGCAACATACTAGCTACACATCCCTATCGAGAAGCTATAAAACGGGGGGCATAAATAGCAATGATGAAGTCCCAGAAGAAAATCAAAACTTTGACACTGAATACTTATGGAACCTTGAAACAGGCTTGAATTCGTCATTCCTTAACAATAAATTAAAAACACGTCTAACTGCTTTTTATTCAAAGCGTGAAAACCCACAGATCAGTAGCTCCTTACAACTAGCAGAAGATGACTTTGTTGGCTTTACCGACAATGTCGATGAAGGTGAAAACTACGGATTAGAAGCTGACATTAACTGGAGCATCAACTCTAAATGGCGTCTAATTTCATCGTTAGGTCTACTTAACACCACCTTAAGTGCTCACGAATACACTGATAAATACAGCCTTATTACCTACTATATGGAAGAAGGCCGTAATCAAGCACATGCACCAAACTACCAATACTCTCTTGGTGGTGAATACTACTTCGCTCCAAACTGGATTTTGAGTGCTAACGTTGAAGGAAAAGATGAATTCTACTTTTCAGACAGCCACAATGAAAAATCCGATGCCTACAGCCTGGTCAATGCTAGTCTAGAATATATGACTGGCGACTGGACATTCACGGCATGGTCTCGCAACCTATTAGATACGGATTACGATGTACGTGGTTTCCACTTCGGAAACGATCCAAGCACTGACTGGACACCAATGACCTACACCCAAAAAGGCGAACCAAGAACCGTTGGTTTAACAGTGGCTTGGGACTACTAAGCAACTTTGAATAAAACAGGGCTTTTTAGCCCTGTTTTTTTATCTGCTATTTGAAAGGATTATTTATGAAAATTTCTGTTGAAATCAGCATGTATCCTCTACAGGAACAGTACCGACCACCGATTATTGAATTTATTGAACGACTTTCTCAGAATTCAGAATTGGAGATCGAATACGGTCGTATGAGTACCTTTATTTTTGGGGACTATCAACAAATAATGCCTTTACTCAAAGCAGAAATTCAAACTACCTTAAAAAGCATTCCAGAAAGCGTCTTTGTAATTAAGCTTTCCGGCGGCTGTCACTAACCTCCCCTTTTTAAAAAAGAGAACATAATCATGCCTAAAACCAAAGGATATGAGTCACACGCCGAAGGCTATGACCAGTGGTTCGATGAAAACCCCGATATTTATCAAGCAGAAATTGAAGCCATTAAAAGCGTTTTACCTCAAGGTAAAGGCCTTGAAATTGGTGCGGGGAGCGGTCGATTTACGGCACCGCTCAATATAGACACAGGGGTTGAGCCAGCGGCTGCAATGCGCCTGATTGCACAACAACGTGGTTTAAATATTATTTCTGGCGTTGCGGAAGCCCTGCCTATTGAAGATCAAAGCTTTGATTTTGCGGTATTCATTACTTCTACTTGTTTCTTAGACAGCCCAACGATCGCGTACCAAGAAGCGGCACGAGTCCTTAAACCCGGCGGGTCAATTATCATCGCGTTTATAGAAAAAAACTCTGAACTGGGTAAAAGCTATGAGAAACACAAGCACGAAAACCCTTTCTATTGCGATGCCACGTTCTATAGCTATGCTGAGATCCAGTGCTTTTTAGAGCAGGCTGGATTTACGCATTTCCAAAGTGTGCAAACCGTACTCCCGGAAAACAATTCTGAGAACAAAACTAATGATATTATTCCAGGTCATGAGCAAGGCGCTTTTGTTGTCGTCAGAGCTGAAATAAATCATAACAAAGGAAGTTAACATGAAAGTCTCTGTTGAAATAAGCATGTATCCGCTTCGCGAAGCGTACTGCCAGCCGATTATTGATTTTATTGAACGTCTAGCACAAAATCCAAGCGTCACGCTTCAGCGCAATAGTATGTCGACTCATATTTATGGCGACTATCGTGATGTTATGGACACATTGGATTCAGAAATATTAATGGTGTTAGAACAGATTCCTGAAACGGTCTTTGTGATTAAGTTGATTGGCACAGATCGAGAGAAGGCAAATATTCATGCTTGCTGAAGAAAACCTAATCTCCACGGTTTTTAATGCCCTGCTTGCTCAATCAGGCTGGGAATGGCTGGCGGCAAGCTTGGGTATACTTTATGTCGTACTGGCGGCGAAAGAATCTATCTGGTGCTGGCCTGCGGCCTTGGCGAGCACGGCCATCTACACCACTCTATTTTGGGAAGGTCAACTGCCTATGCAAGCAGTATTAAACGCTTACTATATGGGCATGGCGGTTTATGGTTTTATTCTCTGGCAAAAACATGCGGTAGCTGAAGACAACCTTCACATATCAAGCCATCCACTCAACTTTCATATACTTTTTATCAGCTTTGGAATTGTTTTGACAATCTTAATTGGCCTCTATTTATCCAGCATGGCTGAGAGCCGCCTGCCCTATTTAGACGCAGCGGTTACGGTATTTTCTTTGATGAATACGGTCTTAATGGTTCGGAAAATATTAGAAAGCTGGATTTATTGGATTGTGATTAATTCAGCTGCGATTGCACTGTACTTCCAGACGGGATACTACGTTACGATTTTGATGTTTATGGTTTATTTCGTCTTAGCGATTTATGGTTATTTAAGCTGGAAAAAACTTCAAAACCAATCGAATTGCATCTAAAACAGCTCAACAAGCACAAAGCCTTCAATGCAAAATAACTTATCAACCAGACTTCACTTTGATTTTCAATTGATGAGTTAGTTAAAATTTTGCAGGATGCTCCATCCACTTTTCTAAATCGGATTCACCCAGAACATTCATTACAAACAATAACAATCGATAAACATCCCGTACAGAATCCATCTCTGGCATTAAGTGCGTTTGCGTGTAAATAGCCTTAAACACATTCAACTGCGATTCATCTAACAGATACTCGATTAAGACCAGCTCAAGTTCTCTTGGCCCCCAGACCATCGCGTCCAAATCAATTAAGCTCAGTTGACCACAACCTGTCACTAAAAACTGATCCCAACGTAAATCCGGCATAATGGGATGAAAGGCTTCAACCTTGATGCTCGATGCCTGCATAAGAACTTTATCTAAAACCACTGAATCAATGTTTTGCGCCCGACCCAACCCCTTTAAGGTATCCAACAAGGCATCCGCCCACAAACCTGCTGGCAAGTTTGGTGCAAATAGAGGCCCAAAACAATCCTGCGTTTGTTGATGTAACGCAGTAATATGCTGGGCAAGTTGCTCAACCATAGAGTTATCTATTTGACTGGACTCTATAACATTACCGAGCACATACTCGGCTAACAAAAAACCGCTTTGCTTAGTGTTACTAGCGGATCCGGCTGCAATTAATTGCGGAACTCTTAAAGGTGTCATAAGCTTAAGTTGCTGATAAACCCGGTCATAACCACCGAGATTTGTGACAAGATTGAAAGAAAAAAGTTGTTGTAATGCTTGCCAGAAGGGTGAGTTTTGCACATCCTGAACAGAACACACTTTAAGCACACAATTTAACTCTGCAGAATCATTTCCACAATCCGCAGCATAACAACACGACCAGGCCTGGTGAGTACTGTCAGCAAAGCGTCGTGGCAATAAAATCGTAGAATTGCACTCTTTTAGAACGGCATGATGTTCTATTTCAATATTATTCAGCAAACTAGCGGGAAGTGATTTACTCATAAGCGCAGATATTACATGAATTTTAAGACCTTATCTGCAAGATATCGGTAAGAAAGCCTTCTGATACTGAATTAACGTTTATAAACATCCATTTTTTGGATATAATCCTTTGGTTAAAAATCAAGGTCACGTTGTAGTCAAGGCAATCAAGCGCGCTTTAAGCTTAGTCTTCTACATGCTAAAACAGACTCATCAAGATAAAAACAGATTATCGAAATCGCTAAAAAGACAGACAAAGGACAATTATATGAACTTAGATCAAGCTCGATTTTTCATGGTAGAACAACAAATTCGTCCATGGGATGTTCTTGACCCAAAGATACTTGACCTATTGATGGACGTACCGCGTCACCTTTTTGTTGAGCAAGGCAATGAAGACCTTGCCTACAACGATATTGAGCTGCCTATTGGGCAAGGTCAAGCGATGATGTTTCCAAGGGTTGAAGGTCGACTACTGCAAGCTTTAGACATTGATTCAGAAGATAGCGTTTTAGAAATTGGAACGGGTAGTGGTTTTTTTACAGCACTTATCGCCAACTTTGCTAAAAACGTCACCAGTGTTGAATTGCACGAAGAGCTTCAAGCGACTGCAAAAACCCGCTTAGCCAGTTTTGACAATATCAACTTTGAAACGGGTGATGCTAGCTCTGACTGGAAAGATGGCGAAGAGTACGATGTTATTGTATTAACGGGTTCGGTTGCTGAAATCCCACAAGCTTACAAAGAAAAGTTAAAACTCGGTGGCCGCCTTGGCGTCATTGCAGGACACTCTCCAGCAATGATTGCACAAGTTTTAACGCGCATTAGCAACCAAGAGTGGGAAGTTGAAACATTGTTTGAAACTGACTTAACACCTTTGGCTAATGCCGGTGAAAAAACCTCTTTTAAATTTTAAGCCTAAATTAATATGGTCAGAAAATCATCTGACCATCGACCCTCTTAGATTACCTATCCGCTTTAACCTATCCGCCCGACCATCAATAGACCAGTTTACCAAAGGCTTAACGCCAGAAGAGATTCAAGCTATTGCAGATTACTATGCTTCTCTGATGCCTTCAAAGTAAGCAACAAAAGAAAAAATCACACCTTAAAAACCCAGAACAGCATTAAACACATACAACCTGTTTTCGTTTAATATTTTTTTCAAATTAAAACGAATAGCAACTAACCAATAAAAGAGTAAACATTATGAATAAATTAAGAATTTTATCAATTTTAGAAGGCACTTCACTCATTCTACTACTGCTGATTGCTGTACCGCTAAAACGCATTTATGATATGCCAGAAGCCGTCTCCATTATTGGTCCAATTCATGGCGGACTGTTTATCGCTTTCACGCTCGTATTGATCTTTGCTGTTTTAAAATGGAACCTTAAAGTCAGCCACGCAATTATCGGTTTTATTGCCTCTCTAATCCCTTTTGGGAGCTACCTCTTTAAAGCTAAGATTTTAAACAAATACGAATCATAAGACGGTTCAAATAAAGCCACAAAAAACTTCGAAACAGAAGCTACCAGGCCTGGTAACTTCTGTTTCGATAAATACACACAATTACCTACAACGCATATCAGAACACCTTCAATAACAGCACTATCTGCACCTCTCCTTAAGCTTTACCATTAACAATATAACTCTATAATCCAACAACTTACTTAATGAGCAATAAGACTCACCCCCTCTCCCACAGCGGCTAAATATTACACGGCCATCTCTCTGATAAAGCCATTAACAGTTCGCATTTATTTTATGAGTACTAATAAAACTTTTTGAATTCCAATCCAGTCGATAATCCTTAGAATACCCATCCTACCTGAGCAAGTTATTTTAATACCCCTATAAACAACACTAAAACTAAGGAAATTCATATGGATTTGATTAGCCTCTTTCCTACTTGGTACGAACCGATGGTTGGTTCCGGCTGGGTAATCGCCCTAATCGCAACATTCCATGTTCTTGCTTCCCACACATCAGTGGGTGCGGCCATGTTATTTGCGTATCTATCACACAAAGCCTATCGCGAAGATCGTGATGACCTGCTTGATTTTGTTAAGAAGTACGGCCTATTCTTAATGGTATTTACCTATGTTGCTGGCTCGATTACTGGCCCGGGAATTTGGTACTCCACTACCGTTGCGAGCCCGAGTGGGATTGGTTCGTTGATTCACTCTTTTGTATGGAAATGGGCTGCGGAATGGGTTTTCTTTGTAATCGAAGTCGTGGGTGTTTACATGGTTGTCTACCTTGTCGGTAAAGTCGACAAACGCACCCACATGAAAATCACAGTTATTTTTGGTATCGCTTCCTTTGCGACCTTATTAATCATTGTCGGAATCTTGTCATTTATGATGGCGCCCGGCAAAGAGATTTGGTTTGAAGAAGGTGGATTCTTAAATGCATTTTATGGCACAAACACCTTTATTCAGACCTTTATGCGCATCGCATTTATGTTCACTATGACAGCCGTTGTGGGTGGAATTGTGGTTGCAGGCATTAAAGATCCTGAATTCAAAAAGGAGATGGCGCGTAAACTCGGTTGGTTAGGCATTATCTCTACCCTATCGGGCGCAGCATTATTCCAATGGTATTTGACGGCGGTTCCTGACCAGGCTTTATTGGTCATGGAAAATAGATTGCCCGAATACTTTGGACCTAGCATTATTGGGGTTATTGCGGTCACCATCACCTACTTTATCGCCACTATGTGGAAACCTAAATTAGTGATTGAAAGCTTTGCAGGTTTCATGGCAATCGTTATTTTAGTGTTAGGTTTATGGCCTGAAGAAGTGGCCCGTGAATCAATGCGTAAGCCATGGGTTGCTGGACAGTATGTCTACTCAAACCAAATCATTGGTCGTGACGTACCTGGAATGGGCATTAAGTCACAATTACCAACCCTAGAAAAAGTCGGTATTTTAAAAGTACATCCATTTACACCAGATCATCTTAAAACAGTAAATGCAGGCAATAAAATCCAGGCCGGTGAATACATCACCATGGTTTACTGTTCAAACTGTCACTCACCGAGTGAGACAGGGATTCGTCCTTTGCACCGTTACTTCCCTGATGATGTCACCCAAGAACGTATGCAAAAGTATGTGAAAGGGGTTCTAACTACAGGCAATATCGCTTATATGCCAAAAATGCCAATGCTAGACTCTGAAGTAGAAGCGATTTCTTCTTACCTAGTGATGAACAACTCCGGTGGTCAACCAGCCATTACCGCTGCAATCCAACTTGAAGTAGACAACCGTAATCGTGCCTTAGTTGAAAAACAGGCAATCGATAAAGTTGCTACGCTCACAATTCAACAGGAGGCTAAATAATGGATGTTTCTCAAGTTTCTAACGTTACCGAAATGGTAAACGCTTTACAAAGTCCAGGAGGCATTCCAAACCACCCTCTTGTTTTTATGGGACTAGCCGTACTCACGTTTGCCTTACACATTTTATTTGTACAGCTTTTACTAGGTACCTCAGTCATAACCATTTTGGGTTCTTTTTCTGAAAATACACATTGGCGTCGTTTAGCGGCTGCTATGTTAGAAGTCGCTAAGGTTTCAACCTCTGTTGCCATTGTAATTGGGGTTGCACCTCTGTTATTTGTGCAAGTGGTTTATGATCCGCACTGGTATGTGTCTAACGTACTGTCTGCTATGTGGGTTATTGCCTTTATTTTTATCCTGATTTTTGCTTACTGGGGTATTTATTACTACTACTTCCAAAACAGTAAAAACAAAGATAAAAGCGTACAGCCAAAATCACGCTGGGCAATAATTTTCAGTCTTGCATTAATGCTGGTCGTTGGTTTTATTATGCACAGCTTAACCTCTCAAATGCTGCATCCTGAGCTGTGGAAAGAGTGGTATACACCAAACGGCGTTTTAGACTATTCAGGCTCTAATCTGCACGCTTATAACTCATGGCGCTTTGCTTTCTTTATCAGTATGGCAATTCCGGTTGCTGGTGGAATGTTAGTCAGCTACCGCCGCTTTAAAAGCGTCCGTTCTGATGCCGATCACAGCTACCTAAACTGGGCAGGTGAACTGGGTAAAACTTGGATTAAAGTCGGTTCTGTTATCTCTGCGGCTTTGTATGTTGCTTGGATGATGACTATTCCAGAAACCGCAGGTGATTTTGCAACCTCTTTCTGGGGCATTATCGGTGGTGTAATGGTACTGTTTTATGCAATTTGGGCACAGGTTCGTCTAAGAGGTGAAGCAAAATTCTGTAGCTATATGGCGTTGCCATTGGCGTTAGTCATCGGACTTGTGGTGGCTATCTCTCGCGAAATGCTACGCTACGGTATCTTGGATGGCTTTTTTGGCTACAACTTTATGGACTATAAAGTCGTGTTTGATTGGTTCTCAACCATTCACTTCTTTGCGACCTTTTTGATTGTGGGTGGCGCTGTTTTAACCTATTTCTTAACGGTTGCATGGCAAGCAGGTCAAACGGTCGGTGTCTACACCCCTAGCCCGTTTGTAAATAGACTAGGAACGATTGCAATTTGGATTATCAGTATTTGGACATTCGCGTTCCTGGCTGTTGGTTTTTACGTCTGGGCATTTAGGTAAGGAGATGAAAATGAAAAATAAATTATTAATCAGTGTGTTTACCCTTACGCTTGCTCAACCTGTATTAGCGGAAGGTCAAAACCCTATGGCGACCGGTTCAGCAATGGCTTGGCAATGTGCACCCTGTCACGGAACTAACGGACAAGAATTTTTAGAAGCAATGCCACCATTAGCTGGCATGTCTGTAGAGCAATTCACTAAAGCGATGATTGCATACCGTGATGGTACGCGCCCTGCGGTCATTATGGATCGTGTTGCGCGTGGTTTTACCGATGCGGAAATTGATGCGATGGCGGTGTGGTTTGAAAAACAACCCATTAAGCAGTGGGAAAACACCAGTTTGACTGAAGCTAATGCAGCACATCAAAGTGTACAAACTCAGGCGACAGGAGGTCAAAAATGAGCCAGTTAGAAAATAAAACATTTGATCAAAAAATCACTCGTCGTGACTTAATGAAAATTTTTGGTGCCGCAGCGGTTGCGGGATCAGGAATCTTTGGTGCCAGCTCTCAGGCCTTCGCTAAATCTGCAGCACACGTTGTTATTATAGGCGGTGGTGTGGGCGGTTCGACATTTTCTAAGTACCTGCGTTTTGCAGATCCTGATGTAAAGATCACGATTATTGAACAAGACGCTGAATACATCACCTGCTTACGAAGTAACGATGTTATTGTCGGTATGCACACTTTAGATGAACTCACGTTTAACCTAAACACGGTGAGTTCTAAATACAATATCAATGTCATCATTGATAAGGTTGTAGGCGCTGACTTTGATAAGAAAACTGTGCAAACCGCTAAAGGTCAAAGTGTTGCTTATGATAAATTAGTGGTTTCTCCGGGTGTAGACTTTAAATTTGAAGACTACGAAGGTTACGATGCTGAATTGGCTGCAGGAGAGTTCCCACACGCTTATAAAGCGGGTCCGCAAACACTTAAGCTAAGAGAGCAATTGCTTGCTATGCCACAAGGTGGAACAGCAATCATTGCACCCCCTCAAAACCCTTTCCGCTGCCCTCCAGGGCCATACGAAAGAGCGTCATTCTTTGCGGAGCACTTTAAAAAGCACAATCCAACCGCTAAGTTAATTGTTTTAGATCCTAAAGACCGCTTCACCAAAGACGTGCCATTTAAAAAAGCCTGGGAACGTCTTTATGGTTATAAGTCTGATAACTCACTCATTGAATGGGTTTCAGGCTCTGACGGTGGTCGGGTTGTTCGTTTAGATGCTGCAACGAAGGTGGTTGAAACCGATGGCGCTGATTTTAAGGCTGACTTAATTAACATTATTCCTAATCAACGCGCTGGTGTTTTAGCGCAAAAACTAGGTTTAACGGATCGTTCAGGTTGGTGCCCTATTGAACGTAACACCATGGAGTCATCACTGCATAAAGAAGTCTATGTTCTAGGTGACAGTTCAATTGCGGATGCCATGCCAAAATCTGGTTACTCTGCCAACTCACAAGCTAAAGTGTGTGCGCAAGCCGTTGCCGATACGCTTAAAGGTCAAAATCCTGGAACCGCTATCTACTCGAACGTTTGTTATAGCTTAGCCGGTGAAAACTATGGTGTTTCGATTGCCGCTATTTACGAAGTAAAAGATGGTTTAATCCAGCCAAAAGGTGAATCAGCCGGTGTTTCAGAGATTACTGACAAACCTGCACAACCTATTCTTGAAGCCGTTTACCAAAAGAACTGGCAGCGTGAATTTGTTAAAGATGTGTTCTCTTAATTAAGGTAGTGAGGAAAAAAGATATGTTAAAACAGGCTTTATTAGTCACTGCTTTAATCGGTGCAACCATCGTAAGCAGTGCGGCATTTTCAGGGCATGGTGAAAAACCCCATGCATCAATATGGTCAAACTTTGGCTTAGAAAACCAGATAAAATCGATGCCAAAGGGTGATGCAATAGCTGGTCAGAAAGTTCACGATCAGATGATGTGTAACGCGTGTCACGGTGAAAAAGGAGAATCTCCTTCACGTAACTATGCCTCTTTAAATGGTCAAACTCCAGAATACACCATGAAGATGATGCTGGATTATCGTGATGGTCGCCGCTGGGAAGATTACAAACAAGCTAATATCATGGTGAAACTTGCACAAGCAATGGATGACCAACAGATCGCTGATGTTGCGGCATTTTATGCCAGCAATCCATCAACGGCCTGGGACATTGAAAGCCAACCAGTCAGTGACAAGATTGATCGCTTGGTGCGCAAAGGCGATGCCAGTCGCATGCTTGTACCTTGTGCGTCATGTCATGGAGCGCATGGTGAAGGGAAAAACATCACCCCAGCTATCGCTGGTCAAGTACCTGAATATTTTGTACGTACTATGAAAGCCTACCAATCTAAACATCGCCTTAATGATGTAAACGAAGGAATGGCGCAATTCACACATGATTTAACAGACGAAGAAATTCAAGCTTTAGCGGATTACTACGCCACGTTAAATAAGTAAGGAAACAAAATTATGACTGGAATTAAAGCCATTATCTGGGGTCTGATTTTAACCTTCGGCTCTATCGCAATTATGTGGGGCTTAAGCACCATCACATACGCTGCTTAAACAATAGCCTGAAAAACTCTCCAAAGCACCCTCCCAAGTAGTTCGTAAAAGACTCTACTTTGGGAGGTTTTTTATTTTATCCCATCAAAGATATCAGAATCCTTTTAAATGTGTGCTCAGGAGTTAACATTCAAAAACATTTTGATCGATTTTATTGCTTCCTTAACTCCATTTGGTAGCCTCTATCTCAAGCAGAGACTTTGAAACACTATGAATTTTAATACTACAAATTCAGACTCAGCAGGCCTGGTCTATTCGGTTTCGATGGAAGCACGAGATCATGAATGTGATATTCAAGGTGTGGTTAATAATGCCCATTATCAACACTACTTTGAACATGCCAGACATCGCTTTCTACTAGAAAACGAGATTGATTTTGCTGCCCTAGCGCAGCAAAACATTAATTTAATGGTGTCTAAAATTGAGATTGAATACTTAGGATCGATTGTGGCGCATGATCAATTCTATGTCACCGTGGGTGAAAATAAAAAACTCATGAGAAATAGTCCGCTACAGAAACTCACGCATTAACAACCTGTAAAAACCTTGTGAAATCACGAGTCATACAAGTTTAGAAGAAAATACATAAAGCTTAACTCTGGCTTGCGCAGTTATTAAGAGAGAGTAAAATAACAAGAAGCTCTATTAAGGATAATTTTATGCGCGGTCAATCACTATTTCTAAATCTTTACTCTGAAATCAACAATCAACTACTGATTAAAAACCAGTCCATTATAGAGTCATTAATTCCATTTTCTGTCGAAAAATATTATGAGCTACTCTTAAGCAACCAAGAAACGGCAAAGTTCTTAACCAATGACTTAGTTGAGAACCGCCTAAGAAGTGCTTTAGCAACGTGGTTAAACTCTGTATTAACAGCTAAAAAAGCAGATGAATTGGCACCACTTCTTGAACAACAGCGTCATATTGGGCAGGTTCATGCCCGTATTAATGTCGACATGAGTTTGGTTTCAGAAGCAATGATTGTCCTTAAAAACAGCCTACACCAAGGCTTACAAGAGCACCCTGATGCGGATCAAAAATTACTCTTAGTGGTTCATAACATCTTAGATTTTGCACTTATGAATATCAACAAAGTCTATTTCTCTGACTTCACTAAAGTTGAACACCAATCACAAGTGCTCAGAAACCACCTTTCTTCTATGGATTTTGCTTTAGAAATTGAACAGATGCGCAGTGAACTCAATGAGTGGTTGACCCACTGCCTTATTCACAAAACATGTAAGCCCTTGACAGACACCGACTTTGCCTTATGGGTAAAACACAAGCTTTCACTGGTTATCTCAGAAACGCGCAGCTATGCTGATATAGAATCATTGCTTTCTCGAATTTCAGAAATGGTTCAAAAGATTGACTTTGAATCGCAAAAACAGCTTGAGCAGTTAACCCAACTCACTAAAGATATGTCTTGGCATCTATCTGAGCAATCAAAAAAACTGGTTGCCACCGAGGATAAAAAAGACCCATTAACCAAACTTTATAATCGCCGTTTTCTGGATAGCATCCTTTCACAAGAGAGTATTCGTGCACAAAAATTAGATAAAAATTACAGCATCGTGATGCTCGACATTGATCACTTTAAGCAGGTAAACGATGTACATGGCCATGATAACGGTGACCAAGTACTCTCTAAACTGGGTGACTTAATTGACCAAAATATTCGCATTAGTGATTTCGCTTTTCGCTTTGGTGGAGAAGAATTTCTAATTCTACTGACTGAGTGCAGTGTTCAAAGAGCAAAAAACATCACTGAACAAATCGCAAAACTCTTAAATGAGTATAGTTTTTCAGCCCATGAGACGACCTCATTTAAAGTCACCTTTTCTGCTGGCATTGCAGAGTTTGATGGCCAACCAGATTACCAGCACACGGTTAAACATGCCGATAAAGCACTTTATCAGTCTAAAGAAAATGGTCGTAATCAAGTAACTATTTGGACAACCTAGCCCAGTTTTCTTATTTGCGACGAATATACAGGTAATAAGTCAACGACCAGGCCTAATCACTTTTAAAAGCCCATAAAAAACCCCGGAAACAAAAAAAAATTACGGGGTTTATAATTTTAACAAACAGAGTTCAAGCCTTACATTGAAGTCCAATCTAAGTTTTGTGATTTTTTACCAGCAAGCAACTTTATTTTATCCATATATTCATAATATGGGTTAATGGTTGTCTTACACGCCTTTTGTATAGCATTAAGGTCAAACTCCTCTCCATTCATAGCTTCTGCTTCATGTTCTTGAAAGTTCGCTGTCTGACATGCGCAATAAAAGCGACTATTTTCTGGTGCAAGATGACTATATTGGTCTACACATGCATAGAAGAATTCATCGCCCGCGGCACTTGCCATTGCATTTCCTGAAAAGAATAAGAAAACCGAAATCAAAATGTATTTAATGTTGTTTTGCATAACTCACCCATATAAGCATTCTCTAATATGCAGGAAATTATATCACACAACAACAAAAATGTTATATTTTCACATTACACTTTTATTACAACAGAAAACAAACACCAAAGATTTTCTTAATTCTAAATGGATACATAAATATATTCACCCGAAGACTCCAGGATACGAAACATGAAAGGCTTTGCCCTTCTCTCATAAACCTACCAGGCCTTTATACCCCCTTGCGGGGTGTTGTCATTTTCTAATGTAGATATTTCAGACAATAAAAAAACCCGCATCTCAAATGAGAATACAGGGTTTAGTCTAACAATTTTTAGCGAGCGTTTTTGCCAAGGTCAAGACGGTGATGGACGACGTTTATGTTTACTAACCAGTTCATCACCAACTTAGAGATGGCAAGACAAGCCTACCCAGGCCTTTATACCCCCTTGCGGGGTGTGGTCATTTTCTAACTTACATATTTCAGACAATAAAAAACCCGCATCTCAAATGAGAATACGGGTTTTAGACTAACTATTTTTAGCGAGCGTTTTTGCCAAGGTCAAGGCGGTGATGGACGACGTTTAGGCTTACTAAACGAGTTCATCACCAACGCAGAGATTGTCAAAACAAGCCGCTAAAAAATTAGTTTTTGTCTTGATCTACGATTTTATTCGCTGCAATCCAAGGCATCATCTTACGTAACTCAGCACCAACTACTTCAATACCGTGCTCTGCGTTGTTACGACGCGCAGCAGTCATTGATGGGTAGCCAGATTGACCTTCTAGGATGAACTGCTTAGCATACTCACCGGTCTGGATGTTTTTCAATGCAATGCGCATTGCTTCACGAGACTCAGCGTTGATAACCTGAGGACCCGTTACATATTCACCGTATTCAGCATTGTTTGAGATTGAGTAGTTCATGTCAGCGATTCCGCCTTCGAACATCAAATCAACGATTAGCTTAAGCTCGTGTAAACACTCGAAGTATGCCATTTCAGGTGCATATCCAGCTTCAACCAAAGTATCGAAACCAGCTTTAACAAGCTCAACCGCACCACCACAAAGAACCGCTTGCTCACCAAACAGATCAGTTTCACACTCGTCACGGAAAGTTGTTTCGATGATTGCAGTACGTCCACCACCCACACCAGAAGCGTAAGCAAGTGCGATTTCTTTCGCGTTACCAGAAGCATCTTGCTCGATTGCTATAAGGTCAGGAACACCACCACCACGTACAAATTCAGAACGTACCGTGTGACCAGGTGCTTTAGGAGCAATCATGATAACGTCTAAATCTTTACGAGGAGCAACTTGGTTATAGATGATTGCGAAACCGTGTGCAAATGCTAAAACAGCACCTTGCTTGATGTTAGGCTCAATCTCTTCTTTATAAAGAACTGATTGGAACTCATCAGGTGTAAGAATCATAACAACATCAGCACCTGCAACAGCAGTCGCAACATCAGCAGTCTTAAGGCCGTAACCTTCAGCTTTTGCAATTGAAGAAGAACCAGCACGTAGACCAACAGTAACATCTACACCAGAATCTTTAAGGTTAGCTGCGTGCGCGTGACCCTGAGAACCAAAACCGATGATAGCAACTTTCTTGCCCTGGATAAGAGATAGATTACAATCTTTATCGTAATAAACGTTCATGTTAAAACCTTTAAATGTATGAATATAAAGAGACTTTATATTCTTTGTTAATAATATTAAATTTTTAGAATTCTGATTGCCCACTATTTTATAGGCGGACAATTTTTAGTCAAGTCTTAGTAAAGCCGTAGCCAGACTTAGACGTGTAAGCACTTCTCACCACGCATCACACCAACCGTACCGGAACGCACTGTTTCGAGGATAAGTCCTGAATCAATGGCCGCAATGAAGGCATCTAATTTTTTAGATTGCCCTACCATTTGAATGGTATAGGTCGTAGCAGTAACATCAATGATATCGCCACGAAAAATATCCGCTAGACGCTTATATTCTTCACGCATTGCACCGGTTGCTGACAATTTAATCAACATCAGTTCACGTTCTATATGTGAACCTTCTGTTAAATCCAAAACCTTGACCACGTCGATCAAGCGATTAAGATGCTTTACGATTTGCTCAACTTCCGCAGATGTACCGCTGGTAACCAACGTTAAGCGTGATAAGGAATCATCTTCAGTTGGGGCAACCGTTAAAGCGTGGATATTGTAGCCACGTGCTGAGAAAAGCCCTGAAACACGCGATAAAGCGCCAGCTTCGTTTTCCATTAGCATAGAAATAATATGTTTCATCTTATTCTCCTATACCAAAATCATTTCATTGAGACCTGCACCGGCAGGAATCATTGGATAGACGTTCTCTTGTTGATCGGTAATGATGTCAACAAACACCAAACGATCTTTATACTTTTCAGAGAAGACTTCTTCCAACTGTGCTGTTAACGTCTTAGGATCATCAATACGGACACCAACGTGCCCGTATGATTCTGCCAACTTAACGAAATCAGGCAATGACTCCATATAAGACATTGAATAACGACGCTCGTAGAAGAACTCTTGCCACTGACGAACCATGCCTAAGAACCCGTTGTTTAAACAAATAATCTTAATGGCAAACCCATACTGCAAACACGTTGACAGTTCCTGGATATTCATCTGGATAGAGCCTTCACCGGTAACACAGACAACAATTTCATCTGGGAACGCTAATGCGGCACCCATGGCGGCTGGAAGACCGAAGCCCATCGTTCCTAAACCACCTGAATTCAACCAACGACGCGGTTTATCAAATGGATAGTACTGCGCCGCAAACATTTGGTGCTGACCAACATCGGATGAGACATACGCATCACCTTTAGTCGCTTTCCAAACCGCTTCAACAGCTGCTTGAGGCTTAATCTTTGCCCCCATAGTGTCATAGCGAAGACAGTTTGTGGCACGCCACTCTTCAATCTGAGTCCACCAATCCGCTAAAGCTTCTTCATCTGACTTCAATTTAGTTTTATCCAAAATTGACAGCATCTCAGTAACAACTTGCTTCACAGGGCCGACAATTGGAATATCCACTAAGACGTTTTTAGAAATAGAAGCTGGATCTATATCCACGTGTATAATTTTGGCATCCGGACAGAATTTTTCTAAATTCCCCGTAACACGATCATCAAAACGTGAGCCGATTGCAATAATCAAATCACTATTGTGCATTGCTAAGTTGGCTTCGTAAGTACCGTGCATACCCAACATACCGACAGACTGCTTATCTGACGCTGGAAAAGCGCCCAGTCCCATCAGGGTTTGAGTAATTGGGAAACCTAATTTATGCGTTAACTCGGTTAACTCAGCTGAAGCGCCACCTAAAATGACACCTCCGCCAGTATATAAAATAGGTCGTTTAGCAGAAAGCATCATTTCAACGGCTTTCTTAATCTGTCCGCTATGGCCTTTTGTTACAGGCAAGTAGGAGCGCATCTCAACTTCTTGTGGGAATGCATAGGTGCTTTTGGCGGTTTGTACATCTTTCGGAATATCGATCACAACTGGGCCAGGTCGGCCAGTTGTTGCTAAATAAAATGCTTTTTTGAGCGTAATAGCAAGGTCATCGACATTCTTGACCAAGAAGTTGTGTTTGACGATTGGTCTTGTAATCCCCGTGGTATCAATCTCTTGGAAGGCGTCTAAACCGATCAGTGCCGTCGGCACCTGACCCGTAATACACACCATCGGAATTGAATCCGTAAAGGCCGTTGCGATACCAGTGACGGCATTAGTCGCCCCTGGCCCCGAAGTTACAAGTACCACTCCTGGTTTTCCTGTTGAGCGTGCAAAACCGTCTGCAGCATGTACTGCAGCCTGTTCGTGACGAACTAAAATATGGCTTAATTTTTTAGCGTCAGTATCTAGGGCATCATAAATTGGCAAAACAGCTCCGCCAGGATATCCCCAGATATGCTCTACACCCTCATCTTCTAGGTAGTGTACAAGAATTTGAGCACCAGTCATTTCCACAACATTGGTCCTTTTAATTACGTTAAATCCTTTTAAACAACAGACCTCTTTTATCTGATTATAATCAGCTAAAAAAAGCGGTTCAAAAGGGTTAACTTTGGTTCATTAATACATCCACGCGGTTTGCACGCGGAAAAGGAGGGATTATATAAAATTTTGCGCGTGTTATAAAGCCAAAGCAGTGCTTTGTGCAAATAAATTCACTATATATGTCTAAACATTAGACTAATGACATAAAAAGGACTGGGGCACACGACCAAAAACAAATATTTTCGGATATATTTGCCAAAAAAAAAGGCTGTCCAAGACAGCCTTTAAGAAAAACATCGTACAAATTATAGTTTGCTACTCATATAAAATAAGGCGTTATAAAGACTCCCATACAAAATTCTCAAAATATATTTAGAGTTGACCTGATCACGAATGAACAGGCCTGCTTCAATACTTTAGGAATTCTGCTCTGCTTTTAGAATAACGGGTAATGTATCTAAAATTGAATCGGGGGTTAAACTCATCGAGTCTATGCCTAGTTCGACTAAAAATTCAGCAAACTCAGGATAGTCTGAAGGTGCCTGACCACAGATACCAATCGGTTTATTATTACGTTTAGCGCCTTCTACAGCCATTTTAACCATCTTTTTGACACTCAGATCACGTTCATCATATGCAAATGCGACCTTATGTGAGTCCCTGTCAATCCCTAACACCAACTGAGTTAAGTCATTAGTGCCAATTGAAAACCCATCAAAGAACTCGGAAAACTCATCTATGAGCAGTACATTGCTTGGAACTTCGACCATCATGTAGACTTTAAGGCCTTTTTCCCCGCGCACTAAGCCATTCACCGCTAAGTTTTCAATGACTAATCCGGCTTCGGTTAAGGTACGACAGAATGGCACCATAATAATCAGATTATCTAGACCTAGTCCCTCCCTTGCTCTTTTTACAGCTTGGCATTCAAGTGCAAAACTTGGTTTATATTCCGCATCGTTGTAACGTGCTGCACCCCTGAAACCGAGCATAGGATTCTCTTCCTGCTCTTCAAAAACCGCTCCACCAATCATTGACGCATACTCATTGGTTTTAAAGTCAGACAAACGTAAAACGACCTCTTTTGGATAGAAAGCGGCCGCTATCGTTGAAATTCCTTCTGTGAGTTTATGCACAAAGAATTCCTGACCATCATCAAACCCTGCCGTAAGCCGCGCAATTTCGGCACGAGCCTTTTCATCTGTCACTTTTTCTGGGTTGATAAGTGCCTGCGGGTGAATTTTTATGGTGTTACTAATAATAAATTCCATTCGAGCTAAGCCAACCCCGTCATTCGGAATCTTATTAAGACTAAACGCCAGGTCCGGATTTGCCAAATTCATCTTTACCTGAGTTTTAGGCATCGTTATATGCCCAACATCAATGACTTCTTCTGTAAACTCAAGCTCTGACGCATAAACCCGTCCTTCATCCCCTTCTACACAACTCACGGTGATGCCTGCGCCATGTTCGATCAGATCGGTTGCACGCTCCGTTCCAACGACGGCCGGAATTCCAAGTTCACGTGCAATAATCGCGGCATGGCAAGTACGCCCTCCTCTATTGGTCACTAAAGCAGAAGCCTTCTTCATAATCGGCTCCCAATCAGGCGTGGTCATATCCGCAACCAATACATCGCCCTCTTTAAACTCATGTAAAAACTCTACTGAAGTAATGACATGAGCTTTACCACTGGCAACACGATTACCAACAGCACGCCCGGTAACCAACGGTTCTGGACGATTTTCTTCTATAGTGTACTGTTTTAAAAACCCACCCTTCTTTTGAGAGACAACCGTTTCTGGTCGCGCCTGAACAACAAATAACTCTCCTGTTCTGCCATCTTTTGCCCACTCTATATCCATGGGACGATTAACTTTGGCTTTTTGACTGTAATAAGTTTCAATTTTGATGGCGTACTCAGCCAGCAGCAAAACTTCCTCATCTGTGATGCAATACTGTTTTTGTTCATCTACAGGCGTCTGAATATTTTGCACTGGCTCATGACTGCTCTCATCCGTCGCATAAATCATCTTTATCTTCTTAGAGCCTAAGTGTCTTTTTAAGACTCCGCGTGCACCTTTTTTAAAGGTTGGTTTATGCACATAAAACTCGTCAGGCTCTATCGCGCCTTGCACGACATTTTCACCTAATCCGTAAGCGCCGGTAATCAACACGACATCTTCAAAACCGCTTTCTGTATCAATAGAGAACATGACACCCGATGAAGCCAAGTCAGAACGTACCATCAGCTGCACTCCAACGGACAGAGACACCTCAAAGTGGTCAAATCCGTGCTCGGCACGGTAGTGAATGGCACGATCATTAAATAAACTGGCATAACATTGCTTGCATGCATCAATATAAGAATCTAAGCCTGAAATATTCAGATATGAATCTTGTTGACCTGCAAAACTAGCCGTAGGCAGATCTTCTGCGGTGGCTGAACTTCGAATGGCTAGTGAAAAATCACTCCCAAGATTGTGCGTTAGGGCTTCATACGCTAAAAGCATCTCTTTATGCAGCGCTTCGGGTAACTTGGCGTTATAGATCAGTTCACGTATTGCACTCCCGCAGCTTTGCAGCTCTCTGGTGTTATCAACATCAAGGGAATCAAGAATACTATGCAATTTTTCCCAAAGATCATTCTCTTCTAAAATTGCATTATAAGCATCTGACGTAATTGCAAATCCATTTGGTACAGGTACTCCTTGAGGAACGAGGCTTTGATACATTTCGCCTAGTGAGGCATTTTTACCACCCACCAGCTGAATATCCTCTATACCCACTTCTGAAAAGAATCTGATATATAAACTATTAGAAAATTGTAATTCTGACATCATGACTATCTCCAGGCTTAATCACCAAAAATCGAAATCAAAATTGAATTCGAATTTTCATATTACACTGTTTTTTTGAAAGCGCATAGTCACAATATCAGCTTTTATTATGCCGATATTAAAAATACAAAATAACAACAAATTCAATAAGTTAAAAGGACATAATGACTTCTGAAACGGTTACTTAATACGTAAATAAAGGCGTTGTAAATTAAGTTTTAACATGATAAGAATTTGACTCAATTCAATCTCTAAAAACGCTTTCACACGACAAAACCTTGCGTTTGTGTCAGCATTATGTGGAGTATGGACAACTGTAGAATCGACTAGATCGTACGTTGTGATGTTGAAGGTATTCCTATTTATTAGGCACTTTTCTATTTTTTTATACAAAATGGATGGCTTTACTGAGTCGTCGATTCACTCTCTCTCGTTTTTAATTTGGAGACAGCACCACAATCAGCAAATAGATGACTGAATTACGAATGGTTTTAGGTGTTGATTGGCTTTAATAAAAGCTTGTTCTGAGACTTAATTTTGGATTTCACCCTTAACGGACGTTACATTAGGGTTTATTTGGCGTGATTTGATAGGCAGGTTTACAGGGATGACACTTATTTAAAGACCCCTTTTCATTACACTAAGTAATGAATCAGCTCGGAATCATGTTGGATTAAGCTCTATATTCTTCTAAAAGAAGATACTTTCGATAGTGCTGTAGCTCATCAATGGATTCATGAATATCTGCTAACGCTAAATGTGCGCCACTTTTTTTGTGCGATTGATAGACCTTAGGCGCCCATCGTCTGGCAAGCTCTTTCAGTGTACTGACATCCAAGTTTCGATAATGGAAAAACACTTCCAGCAGCGGCATTTGCTCGACCATAAAACGACGATCCTGGCAGATACTGTTACCACACATAGGGGATTTACTTGCTGGCACATATTGCTTTAAGAACTCTATGGTTAAAGCTTCAGCCTCTTGCATTGTCACAGTGCTTTCTTGAACTCTTTTGGTTAACCCCGATTTGCCATGATGCGTGGTACACCACTCATCCATAGAATCTAGATAAGATTGTGGCGTTTGAATCGCTAACACAGGCCCTTCAGCCAGGACATTCAATTCACTATCGGTTATCACGGTTGCGATTTCGATAATTCGATCTGTTTTTGGCTCTAATCCGGTCATTTCCAAATCAATCCAAATTAAATTTTTATCAGACTTCATAAATAGGCTCTCTTTTCACATACTTTCACATACAATATGTCGTTATATTAACGTAAAAACACCTTCTAAAAATAGAAAACCCACCCTCTAAACCGTAGAAAGAGTCTTATGAACTGGATTACCCCTTTATTCTTATTTGCCCTAACTCTCAACGTCTTGATTGAAGTTTGGCTTAATATTAAAAACCAATTCCACATCGGCAAGCATCGCCAAAGTGTGCCTGAAGAATTTAGTGAAGTGGTGACCTTAGAGGCGCATCAAATAGCCGCTGACTACAGCCGTGCTAAATTGCAGCTGGGACGTTTAGGACTATTTTACGATGCCGCAATCCTCTTATTTATGACATTAGGCGGTGGTTTTCAGGACATCTATAATCTCTGGTTAACCACTGCTTTAGAACCGGTTTGGCGTGATGTGGCGTTTTTGCTTTCAGCTCTATGGTTTGTCTCCCTACTACACCTGCCGTTTTCAATTATTAGCACCTTTAAAATTGAAGCTGAATTTGGTTTTAATAAAACGACTCCATTTAATTTTGTCACGGACTTATTAAAGCAATGGGGTTTAATGGTGGTTTTAGGCGTACCGCTTATCTGGGTAATCATCAGCATTATGACCAGCTATATTGACCAGGCCTGGTGGTTTTATACTTGGGTTGTTTGGATGGGTTTTCAATTCATTCTAATGTGGGCTTATCCAAAATGGATTGCGCCGATTTTCAATAAATTTTCACCACTTGAAGATGAAGCCATGAAGGAACGTATTAGCAAATTGCTTGAACGTACTGGCTTTGAATCAAACGGTATCTTTGTGATGGACGGTTCTTCGCGATCTGGTCATGGCAATGCTTACTTTACCGGCATGGGTAAAAACAAACGTATCGTCTTCTTTGATACCTTATTAGAAAAGCTCAGCCCCAAAGAAGTTGAAGCCGTTTTAGCACACGAACTCGGGCATTTCAAACATGGCCACATTCGCCAAAAACTGATTGAAAGCACAGTATTAACGCTCGCTGGACTCGCTTTATTAGGCTGGCTGATTCAACTGCCTGAGTTTTACAGTGGCTTGGGAATGACGTCACAAACACCTGCAATAGCCCTTCTATTGTTTATGACTGTTATACCAACGCTGTTCTTTTTCATGGGACCTATTAGTGCGCTGAAGAGTCGTAAGCATGAATTTGAAGCCGATGCGTTTGCTGCCGAGCATGTCGGTGCAGAACATTTGATTTCAGCTCTATTGAAAATGTATCGTGATAACGCCAGTACTTTAACGCCGGACCCGAGTTTTTCGGCTTACCATGACAGCCATCCGCCGGCTAAAATTCGTATTGACCACTTAAAGACGTTAATCGGCAAAAACGCCGATTAGAAATATTTTCATACAACACTTATTCAAACTAATTTAGGAACTATAGAGATGACATCGCAAACGACTCTATCACAAGAACTTACTCAACAACGCTGTGAAGAGATGCCTAAAGGCTCTAAGTCTTTAATCATTCCAGCCATTGAAAGCAACCTGAGCCACTTAACAGGTTGGGATGCACCGCTTAATTATGTGAATATGTCTAAAACCTTTAATTTTAAAAACTATCAGCAAACCATTGCGTTTGTAAATGCAGTCACTTGGTTAGCGAACAAAGAAGATCATCATCCGCAAATTTGTTTTGACTACAACAGTGCAAAAATAACGCTGACCACCCATAATGCCAAAGGCTTGACCAATAACGATATGATTATGGCTGCTAAAATTAACGCTCTATTGGATTAGTGATTTGAATTTGTAAAACAGATGCTAATTTTAGGTTCTTAACTTAGTTTTTCGTTAAGCCTGGTATTAGGCCTACTATTAAATTCGACATTAAACTTCACCGCAGCAGTTCCACCTACGAATAAGGTTCCAATCGCTTTATGGCTAAACGCAAACTCACTGACCAACAAACCCGCCGTGTCAGCACCAAAAGACAAAAGCAAACCTCTGAAAACGGTGGCACTGACACGTCAGCTCTACCGTCTAAAAAAACCTCAGATACCAGTTTATTGGGTTCGGAACAACCAGGCCTGGTCATTACCAGTTTTGGCAAACGCGTGCTTATCGAGGCCGAATCAGGTGAGCATTTCAAATGCGCCATCCGTCAACATTTAGGCAAATTGGTTGCCGGCGACCAGGTCATTTGGCAGACCGACATTGAGGCAGGTACTGGCGTTGTCGTCAGTGTTTTACCGCGGACTCATGAATTTAGTCGTCCTGGTTTCAGAGGCCAAACCCGAATGATTGCCGCTAATATTGATTTTATCGGTATTGTGATGCCCGTATTACCGGGCATTCATCCAGATATGATTGACCGCTATTTAGTCGGCGCTGCTCAGCTAGACATTCCCGTCATTATTATCATTAATAAAGTAGATTTATTAGATGACGAGGAAGATTGGGACACGATTGCTGCGTTATTGGAACCCTACAGTGAACTTGGGATTGAAATCCTTCCTGCTTCTACCATCTCACAAGCGGGTCTACACGATTTACAGAGTTTTATGAATGGCAAAAATAGTGTTTTTGTTGGACCATCTGGTGCTGGAAAATCTTCACTGATTAACGCATTGATTCCCGACTTAGGCATTAGAGTGGGTACGCTCTCTGAGGCGACTGGACTTGGAAAACACACCACCACCAACAGCATTCTATATCACCTGCCGAGCATGGACGGTTCACAAAAAGACGGCGGTAACCTTATTGACTCCCCTGGGATTCGTCAGTTTAGCCCGACCGCTTGTTCGGTCAATGAACTGGCCAGCTACTACCCTGACTTCGCCCCATTTCTAGGACACTGTAAATACAATAATTGCACACATAGCATTGAGCCAAGCTGTGCGATTCAAGAGGCTGTTGAATCTGGCGAGATCGCCTTTAGTCGTTACCAGAGCTTCCAGAGAATGCTGGAAGAGTTTAAAAGCGAACCTGAACATTAATTAAGAGTGGCGCTGGTGCTAAGCTGTTCTCCACAATTCGCAACGATAATCTGCCGGAAAATCGTTAAGAGCCCCTCCGAGTCGTTTCTACCAAGCACGATTGACAATATAATACGGGCGGCTAATTATTTAACCGCCAGCCACTAATACCGAGAGCCCGTATAACAATAAGGTTGTTCCAAAGATTGCCACCGTCCAAAATAGAAAGACCCAACCTAAATGAATAGACTTTTGGGCTAATTTCAAAATCACCCAGCTTATCACTGTCAAAACAATTACCACCAACCACAATCTAATCAAAATATCTCCTTCTTGTTTTAAAGTTTTTAAATCCATGGATTCCCAAAACACTTAAAACAAATCACCTTAAAGCATCTAAAATTATGCCACTTACGTCCATTCAATCAACTTTAGACATTCATCACAACGATATTGCAGGTAATTTTACCGAAAAAATGTCACTACATTGATCTAAACAACCAATTAAATCAAAGTACAGAACTGCATAAAACCATCTTATTTTGACTCACTTTTTGTACTATAGACAGTATATTTACAGACAAAAACTGATTTTCATCAAAGCTTTAGAGTGCATATTACTTATTAATGCATATTTATAGAAAATATTAAGGTTTGCTCAACTCTTCTATCTTGACTCAGAAGACCTTTTCGACTGTAATAGGCACCAGGGTTTAATCACCCGAACTATTTAAATAGTGCTTTGGAGAGTACATTATGAAAAATACAATTATTGCTCTAGCTGCGGCTGGATTAGTTTCTTTTGGTGCAGCTGCTCAAGCTGGTGACGCAACTGCTGGTCAATCAGCTTACGCTACATGTGTAGGTTGTCACGGCGCTGCTGGTGAAGGCGGAGTTGGTCCTAAGCTAGCGGGTCAAGCTGCTGCAGATATCGCTGCTAAGCTAAACAAGTACAAATCTGGTGAGCAAGTAGGACCTATGACTTCTATGATGGCTCCAATGGCTGCTGGTCTTTCTGACGCAGACATCGCTAACATCGCTGCTTACACTGCTTCTCTATAATTTATAGAGTTTCAGTTAAAAAAGACCGCCTTAGGGCGGTTTTTTTTCGCCTCCAATTTGACGAGCTACCTGTTATTTAATTATATAACGCTTAAAAAGACCTTCAACCAGACTTGAACAGACTCAAAATTCAACTCTTTGAGTTTGCTGCTTGATTTACAAGCAGACATGGCTTTAAATAGCAGGATAAACCTTTTCAAATATTTAAATTTAAAGAGAACAATTATGAAAAAATTATTAATTACAGCCATCACAGCTGGCTTCTTATTTTCTACTTCAGCAAATGCAATGGAAGCCCCTGCTAAATCTGCAACATGCGTTGGTTGCCACGGTGCCGATGGCAATAGCATGGTGCCAAACTTTCCAAAAATAGCGGGGCAGCACGCAAGCTATCTTGAGAAGCAATTGAAAGACTTCCGTGATGGCTTCCGTAAAGACGCTACTATGGCCGCTTTCGTAAAAGGCTTAACCGATGAAGAGATTAAAGCCTTGGCTGATTTCTATGCTGCGCAAACGGCTAAATAATCTATCTTCAAAGTGACCAGGCCTGGTCACTTTAAAAACTTGGTCTGTAATGCCTTATAAATTAGGCATATGTAAACAAAAAAGGCGCTTATTCACGAATAAGCGCCTTTTTTATGGCCATCAACAAATAGCTTATCAATTACAGAAGAACCTTCTCGACCCCACCTGATTTAAGTTGCTGGGTAAACTCTTTTTGCCACTGATCACCCAGTACATTCTTAGCCAGCTCAACTACAATGTAATCCGTCTTCAGTCCAGTCTCACCTTCATAACGATTCAAACCTTGCTGACAAGCGGGACAAGACGTTAATATTTTAACGTTGCCTTTATCGGCTTTGCTTTCACCTGTGAGCTCTTGAATACCGTTCTGTAGTTCAATGGTTTTTCTAAAACGTAATTGTGTCGCAATGTCAGGACGTGCCGTCGCTAAGGTACCGGCCTCACTACAACAGCGATCCGACAACAAAACCTCTTCGGTTTTTAACAAATCTTTAACAACCTCAGTGCCGTCTTGTTTTTTCATAGGATCGTGGCACGGAGCATGATAGAGATATTTCGTGCCTGTCGCACTGTCCAAAGACATACCCTTTTCTTGTAGATATTCATGAATATCTAACAAACGGCACTCTGGAAAAATTCGTCCAAACTCATATTTAAGCAGTTGATCCATACAGGTACCACAAGAGACAATCACTGTTTTAATGTCTAGATAGTTAAGGGTATTCGCAACACGATGGAATAACGCACGGTTCTCAGCGGTGATTTGTGCACCTTTCTCAGCCTGGCCTGCCGCCGTCTGAGGATAACCACAACAGATGTAACCTGGCGGTAAAACCGTCTGCGCACCAGATTCAGATAACATGGCAATGGTTGCTAAGCCGATGTCACTGAACAGCCTTTCTGAACCACAGCCAGGGAAGTAGAAAACAGCATCCGACTCTTCTGTCACTTTTTCAGGGTGACTGATAATGGGCACCATATTGGCTTCTTCCAAGCCTAACAATGCACGCATAGTCGGTTGGTTCGGCCCCGTGTTCAACGGCTTACGCACAAAGTTAATGACTTGCTGTTGAACAGGCGCAATTTTGTTCGATTTAGCCGGAAGCTCTGATTTACGGCCAAGAATACCAAAGGTCTTAGCGACTCGATGAGCCAAACTAATACCAACCGCACTCCAACCAATCATGACTTTTCTTAAAAGCTTAATCGTAAAGGGTTGCTTAGTGTTTAGAAATAACAACGCCATTTTCGTCGTTAATGAAAAACGTTTTTTGCCCATATTGGTCAAAATATTTCGCATGCGAATAGAGACATCGCCAAAATCAATATTCACCGGACATGGCGCTTCACACTTATGGCACGTCGTACAATGATCAGCAACATCATTCATCGCTTCAAAATGTTTGAATGAAATACCACGGCGAGTCTGCTCTTCATATAAGAAAGCTTCAATCACCTGACCTGTCGCCAGTATTTTATTACGCGGAGAGTAGAGCAGATTGGCACGCGGAATATGCGTTTGACAAACCGGCTTACATTTACCACAACGCAAACAATCTTTGATGTCATTATTCAGTTCATCAAGTTCACTGGCTTCTAATAGAATGGCTTCTTGGTTTACTAGGCTTAAAGATGGCGTGTAAGCATTATCCAGGCTTGAACCCGGCATCAACTTACCTCTGTTAAAGTGACCGTTAGGATCCACTTCATTCTTATACTTAACAAAAGCCTCTATCTTGGATGCTTCCAGGTATTGGAACTTAGTTAAACCGATACCGTGTTCTCCAGAAATAACCCCACCTAAACGGTGTGCAATTTCCATAATACGATCAACGATACCTTCCGCAAGGTGCACCATTTCATAATTACCCGAGTGCACCGGGATATTGGTATGAATATTTCCATCTCCAGCGTGCATATGTAAAGCCACAAACAGACGTGCCGTACGAATCTCAGCATGTATGCTGTCTAAGCGATTGTGCAAGGCTTCGAAATCGTGCCCTAAGAAGGTTTGCGCTAAGAACTCTTTAACTTCTTTACGGTGTGACAAGATGGTTTCACGTCTTAAGAATAGGCTGACTAAACTATCCCCTTTCTGAATATTTACATGTGACTCATCTGGTAACAGTGCCAAACACTCTAAGGCAGGATGCTCTAAACACTCTAGCTTTGCTAACCAACGCGCTTTAACCGTTTTAAAATGTGCCAGGGTCTCTTCAACCTTGCCCCTAAAATAGTTAGAAGGACCTGAGATATCTTCAAAATCATCTGCTTGAACAAACTCAGGGATATCACCTTCAAAGTAGTCGATATAGGCATTAAGGATATCGACCTTATTTTTGATCGACATTTCAATATTGATTTTTTCAATTTCAATATTGTATTCATTCAAGCGATCTAACGGAATCACCACGTCTTCATTTATTTTAAAGGCGTTGGTATGCGATGAAATCGCTGCTGTACGCGAGCGATCTAACCAAAAACGTTTACGTGCTTCATCGCTGACCGCAATAAAACCTTCCGCATTTCGTTTATTTGCCAGTGCAACAATTTCTGTACAAGTGTTTGCGACTTCGAAGCCGTTCTCGCCACAGATATCTGCCAATAACAGCATCTTAGGCAGCTCTTTACGACTGGCTTTCGTATTGTATTTAACCGCCTTAATATAACGATCATCCAAGTGTTCTAGGCCGGCAATAAGGATGCCTGCCTTTTTCTTAGATTCAACATAGTCTAGAATTTCGACAATGGCAGGTACAGCAACACTTAAATCCGTACCGAAAAACTCCAAACAAACGGTACGCGTGTGGCTTGGCATACGGTGCACAATAAAACGACTGGATGTAATTAAACCATCGCAACCCTCTTTTTGAATACCGGGTAAACCACTTAAAAATTTATCGGTAACATCTTTACCCAAGCCTGCTTGTCTAAACCCAGAACCTGGAATTTCTAAACGCTCAGTTTCACCGATTTGAGTAACACCATCTTTTTCAAAACGACTAATATCAAATAGAACTGTCTGCTGATCCTGCAATTTACCTAAGTTGTGATTAACACGCTCTACTTCTAACCATTTTGCATCCGGAGTGACCATGCGCCATGACGCTAAGTTATCCAGTGTGGTTCCCCACAACACTGCTTTTTTACCACCGGCATTCATTGAGATGTTACCGCCAATAGTCGAGGCATCTTGAGAGGTTGGATCTACCGCAAACACATAACCTGCGCGTTCAGCTTGCTCAGAAACTCGACGTGTCACCACGCCCGCTCCAGTATTGACCGTGGCAACCTTACCAATCTGAGGCAGTTCGACCTGTTCAACCAACCCTAGGTATTCTAATTTTTCAGTATTAATCACGACCGTATCGGCATGCAATGGAATTGCACCACCGGTATAACCGGTTCCCCCACCACGCGGAATAATGGTTAAACCCAACTCGATACACGCCTCGACCATTTCAATGGTTTCTTGCTCTGTATCCGGCATAAGCACCACTAAGGGTAACTCAACACGCCAATCGGTAGCATCCGTTGCATGGGAGACTCGAGCCAACCCATCAAAGTCGATATTATCTTCACGACATACTTTCTTAAGACGTTTAGTGACTTTCGCTCTAAGAAGCACTTGCTCAGGAAACCAATCAGCAAATTTCGTGACCGCCTCTTTAACCGAAATTAAAAGCTGCTCAGCGACCGCATTGTTATTCAGGCGTTTTTCAACTTCTTTTAAACGATGGTTAAGAGCTTGAACAAGCGCATCACGTCTTTTAGGGTTTTCAATCAAATCCCCTTGAATATACGGATTACGCGTGATGACCCACATATCTCCCAACACTTCAAACAGCATTCGAGCCGAGCGCCCTGTATTGCGAGATTCACGCAGAGACTGAATCGTCTGCCAACACGACTCACCAATAAATCTTAGAACAATTTCTTTGTCCGAAAATGAGGTGTAGTTGTATGGAATTTCGCGAATACGTTTGGTCGGTTTTGAACTCATGGTACTGTCTTAGCTCTCTTGAGAAGTTAGGGTCAATCGTGATATTTATTCGGGTTTGATGAGTTTAAGGAAAACGCAGAGAGATAAAACGGGTTAACCACTCTAATTAAGAGATTAACCCTTTCTAGCTTTTTATTGCTTAGTAAGCGATGTGCTTACTTACGTTTCGTCTGCTTTTTCTTAGCTATTTTTTTCTTAGCTTTGAATTCAGTAGGCGTATTGTGCCTGCCGTTACGTTGTAACTGCGAGCTCTTGCGACCTTCAAATGGATTCACTGTGGCTTTAAATTCAATGGTGATTGGCGTTCCAATCCACTGAAACGCTTTACGGAAGACACTCACTAAATAACGTACATATGCTTGAGGTAACTTATCGACTTGGCTACCATGGATAATCACTCGTGGCGGGTTTAAGCCACCTAAATGTGCATAGCGCAATTTAACGCGACGCCCAGCAATCAAGGCTGGCTGATGATCTAAAACAGCCTGCTCTAATACACGGTTTAAATCGGAGGTTGAAACTCTTTTAAACGCCGCCATATGAACCGCATTGACCGTTTTGAAAAGGTCACCCACCCCGGTACCGTGCAATGCAGAAATTAGATGCTGTTTTGCGTACTCAGCAAACGATAAACGGAAACTTAATTCGTGTTTAACTTTTTTGCGTTGATCTTCCGTTAAGTTATCCCATTTATTCACTGCCAGTACTAAACCACGTCCAGACTCAATCGCTAAGCCTAACAATGTTAAGTCTTGGTCGGTTAAACCTTCCGAACCATCAATGACTAAGATGACAACATGAGAATCGCCCATCGCTTCAATGGCTTTAACAATACTGAATTTTTCAATCTTCTCTGAGATGTTTTTACGACGTCTTACACCTGCAGTATCAATCAAAGTATATTCTTGACCATCACGTTCAAACGGGACAAAGATACTGTCACGAGTGGTACCAGGCATATTAAATGCCACCACACGTTCTTCACCAATCATGCGGTTAATTAAGGTCGATTTTCCAACGTTAGGACGACCAATAACGGCAACACGAATACCTGGATGACTGTCTAGATCGGACTCTGTCGAACCTTCTGACTCAGGAAGTTTTGCAAGAATGTGTTCCATACATACCGTGACATTATCACCATGTGCAGAAGAAATCGCTATCGGTTGACCTAAACCAAGTTGAAAGAAATCAGAGGTAGCGACGTCAGGATCATGGCCTTCCGATTTATTGACAACGACTTGAACAGGTTTATCAAACTGACGAACGTACTTGGCAATTTTTTCATCTGCTGACACAATGCCCTGACGACCATCGACTAAAAAGATAATCGAATCAGCCTCTTCTAAAGCGGCTGATACCTGTCCTGCCATCAACGGATCTACACCCTCGATCTCGCCACTTAATCCACCAGTATCTACGATGATATAAGGACGGCTACCGACACGACCTGTGCCATATTGGCGGTCACGGGTTAAGCCAGGATAATCGGCAACAATCGCATCACGAGAACGTGTGATGCGATTGAATAGCGTAGATTTTCCGACATTAGGTCTGCCAACTATGGCGATAACCGGTTTACTCATTGGGTTTATTACCTGTTTTCAATGTTTCATTGTGAACTTTCACTACGTTACTCTATCGCGGAAAGAACATCTAAATTAAGGGTTTGTTAATGGGTATGATCAGATTACTCAGCATGCTCTGCTTTGAACTCAGCCAAATTTGACGATTTAACGCTGTAATGTGTAATCACGCCTTCATCATCCAATAACGTCAGTTGTGTGCCGTCGACTCTGACACGTAAAATTCGATTGCCATCACCATATTCATTACTGTGTTTAACGCGTGAAGACTCTGTTCCTTGAATGCTATTCATCCAGTGCAAATACCCCCAACCATCAACCACTAAGAGTTCATCGTTATATAAGGTTAAGTCACCCACTAGACGACTTTTAAAGGCATCTTGCTTCCAAAGTTGAGCACCGCTTAATAGGTCAAATGCGTGAACCACATCACTATCATCTACGACAAAGATGCTGGAATCATTGACAGCAAGATCACGGTAACCTGAGATTTCTTTCACAAAATAGAAGTTACCGTTATCGGGATTAATAGAGACAAGCTTGCCGTGGAAACCCATCGCAATTAAACGATTCTGTTTCATCACTAGGCTAGATTGCACATCGACCATACGCTCTAAGTCAGTACGTCCTTTAGGAACAGCAACCCGAGTTTCCCATAAAAGCCCACCAGACTTTGCTGAAAATGCTTGAATCGAGCCACTTTCCCAGCCAACATAAACATTACCTTCATGGTACGCAACCGGTGGTGCGCCACGTAATGACAAGCTAGGCATTTGGTGCTCGGCAACCCAGACAATCGATCCACTATTGATATCCAGTGCGTATAGCTTGCCATCAACAGTGCGTGTAAAGATTTTCTGCTCTGCGATCACCGCATGACTCATGACTTCACTTGAAAGTTGTGTCTGCCAAAGAATGCCGCCATCGGTTGCTGATAATACAATGACTTGGCCTTTGGCCGTGCCGATAATCAACTTATCACCATGTTTTGCAGGACCCGATACGATGGGTGTCGCAAATTTAGTCTGCCAAACCACCTGATCTGTCCAACGACTGGTGCTCTCTTTCTTCAAGGCAACAACATAACCCGTTGAATTGGCAACATACAGATTATCCGTGTCTTCCGAAAAGAATAGTCCTTCTGAATCTCTATTAGGCATGGTTTCGGTTTTAACTTGCCAATTTTTATGCAACGCATAGTTTGATTCAAGGGGTGCCAATACCGTTGGCTCCTTCATCACTTTTGGAGTCGAACAACCACTTAAGATAACCGCAAGCAAGCCTATAAAAGCAAAACGCATTTTCATTCTTGGAACCAACCTTTATTTAAAACATTCAATTTAAATGAATGAATTTAGATCTATTTTGATAAATCATCTAATTGAATTTGAGCCAGACCCATTAGGTTCTTTTCAGCATCCATATTCATTACGACATTTTGAAACGATTGTAGTGCAACGTCTTCCTTACTCTGTGCTAATGCGACTAAGCCAGAAATATAATCAAAATTCGCTTTTTCTGCATCATTTAAATTCGCCTGAGACAAGCTTGTTAAGTTTTTCTCTGCTGCTTCAAAAGCTTTAATATCCGCTTGAATTCGAGCGACTCTTAATAGTGCTAGATTACGCAATTGAATATCTTCAGCCGTTTCAGAAACCCAAGTTAAGTGCTGAATTGCTTCATCCGTCTCACCTTTCCCCAGGCTGTATTTGGCATACAACATCGCAGCACCAATCGCATATGGACTTTCAGGTTGCTCTTGAATTAACTTAAGTGCTTCACGAGAGACTTCGCCAAACTTTCCTTGCTGCATACTGCCCTGCAAGACTTCAAACAGTGAAGAAGCATTCGTCGATTCAACCCACTTAGTATTGGTCCAATAACGCCAACCAGAAAATGCTAAGACAGCAATTAAAATAACCGTTAGTAACTGTGATCCATTCTTCTTCCACCAAGCTTTAATCGCGTCAAGCTGCTCATCTTCTGTTTCGTAACGACTCATCTTTGAAAACCTTTATCTAAAATAATTTAAAAAATATGTTTAAAACTTCTAAAAATTTGTGTGCGCTTTTACCTAGCGATTAGGCGGAATATAACTCTGATAAATGCACAATTAAGTCATCCCAAGCAACCGTTTGTTGCTCAGAATTATCTCTTAACGGTTTAAGTGCCACGACCTTATCAGCGATTTCCTGCTCACCTAAAACAATGGCGTAACTGGCGCCAGATCTGTCTGCCTTTTTGAACTGGCTTTTAAAACTACCGCCACCACAGTTCATCTGCACATTCAGGTGTGGTAAAGCATCTCTAACCATTTCAGAAATGACCAGGCCTGGTCGTTCCACATTATCACCGACCAGCACAATATATAAATCGGGGGTTGCGACCGCTGGAACCTTATCACCGTCCATCAATAAAGCGGCTAAACGCTCAATACCCATGGCAAAACCGACTGCTGGTGTTGGTTTACCACCGATTTGTTCGACTAAACCATCATAACGTCCACCGGCACAGACGGTACCTTGCGCACCTAATTCAGTGGTTACCCACTCAAACACACTGCGGTTGTAATAATCCAGTCCACGTACCAAGTTAGGATTGATGACATAGCTTATGCCCAAATCATCTAAATGCGATTTTAACGTTTCAAAATGCGCTTTTGATTCATCGTCTAAATGTTCAAGTAATTTTGGGGCGCCTTCGACAATTTCCTTCATATCAGGATTTTTAGTATCCAGAATACGCAAAGGATTACTATCAAGTCTTCTTACGCTATCTTCATCCAACTGATCTTTAAAGTCCGTCAGATAAGCGACAAGTTTTTCTCTATAGTCGATTCGAGCTTCTTGACTGCCTAACGAGTTGATTTGCAGTTCAAGCTTTTCAAGGCCTAGCTTCTCCCATAAACGTGCTGTTAGAACAATTAATTCTGCATCAATATCCGCCGTTGCCAAGCCAAAGACTTCAACACCAAACTGGTGAAACTGACGATAGCGACCTTTTTGTGGACGTTCATAACGAAACATCGGCCCCGTGTAGAAAAGCTTTTGTATTTGATTATGTGCCAAACCATTTTGAATAACGGCACGCACACAACCTGCAGTACCCTCTGGACGCAAAGCTAAGCTTCCGCCACTGCGATCCTCAAAGGTATACATCTCTTTTTCGACAATATCCGTGACTTCACCAATTGAACGTGAAAACAGCTCTGTTTTCTCGACAATCGGCAAACGAATTGAGCGATAACCATACTGTTTTAAAGTCTGCTCTGCTGTTGCGACCAAGTAGTCGAACGCATCAACCCCTTCGCCGTATATATCATTCATTCCACGAATGGCTGTTATTTGCTGTGCCATATTTATCTTGTACTCTTTTCTTTTGCGAGATTTTTAGCTACTTTAGCAAAACTCTCTATTTCTTAAATTTAATATTAGCTTACTAATGACGATAACAACACGGGCCTATTACGGTAATTCAAGCTGTTGTGGTACATCCAACTGACTTTCAACTTGCTCTAATAAATTATCCGTCTGAACGTCTCTTGACAGTAACTCATTAACCATAAACCCGACAGCAAGTATAATGACTATGATGAGCAATAACTTGATAAACAAGCTGCCGAGAAGAGGCTTATCCACCGGAACGCTATAACGCCGTACTGAATGCAGCTCACTATGAACGTCACTGCCTTGTGGGAAAAAATGCTCGTATTCCGCTTTATCCATCTCTAGGAAGGTCGCATAATTCCGCACATACCCTCTTTCAAAAAAGGTTAACTCTGCTGGGTCTAAAGAATCGCTTTCCAACTTATCGAGTTGAACCAGTGATAAATTTAACTGACTGCAGACATCTTCCTTACTCAACCCTTTCGCTTCACGAGCCTCTACAAGCTTTTGGTTTAATGGGATTTCAATCACGGTCTTCTCGTCGGTCATTTCAATTCCTTATCGCTTGTAAAGTTAGGCAATTACAAAGCTATTTTGTATCGAACTCAACACGGTGTAATGTACGTTTAGTTCTATCTGAAACCTTGCCAGCCAACTGTCCGCAGGCGGCATCAATATCGTCTCCGCGTGTTTTACGCACGGTCACTTGTAAACCGCCCTCTTCCAGTACCGCTCTAAAACGGTGAATCGCATTATTAGAAGAACGTTTATAATCGGTATTCGGAAATGGATTAAACGGAATGAGGTTCACCTTACACGGCAAGTCGCCTAATATGTCAATCAGTTGATGAGCATGCTCTATATGATCATTCACCTTATCCAACATCACATATTCAATCGTGACATGCTTCTTACTATGTCCACCTTCAACATAGCGATACAAACTCGGCATTAGCACTGCAAGTGGATATTTTTGATTGATAGGAACGAGAACATCTCTAAGTTCATCATTTGGGGCGTGTAATGATATCGCCAAACTCACATCTAATTCTGACTTAATCATGTCAATCGCAGGGACCACGCCAGAGGTACTAATGGTCACTCGGCGTTTCGACAACCCATAAGCATAGTCATCCATCAAAATACGTGCGACTGGAAAGACATGTTTTACATTGAGTAACGGCTCTCCCATCCCCATGAAGACGACATTAGAGATAACTCTTTCTTCTTTAGGCTTACAGCCTAATGCTTTGTTGGCAACCCAGACCTGGGCAATAATTTCCCAATTTTCCAGATTACGGTTAAAGCCCTGCTGACCTGTCGAACAGAAAGTACACTCTAATGCACAACCCACCTGAGATGAGATACACAAAGTACCACGATTTTTTTCAGGAATAAAAACAACTTCAACGGCATTATGATTATCAACTTCCAGCAACCATTTAATAGTGCCATCATCAGAATGCTGCTCAGCAACAATTTTTGGTGTGCGCACATTAGCAACACGCTTAAGTTTGTCGCGTAGTGCTTTGCTCAAATTAGTCATTTCGTCAAAATCACTAACACCAAATTGATGAATCCATTTCATCACTTGAGTCGCACGGAAAGGTTTTTCACCAATTTCAGTAAAATAGGCCTGCATGGCCTCACGATCCATTCCTAACAAGTCTGTTTTTTTGTCGTTATTCGTAACCGGTTCAGAAAGGCCACTTGGATTTGACGGTGAGAGAGTATCTAAAGTCATTATGATCGATCACACAGTTCGCTTGGTGTAAAAAAATAACTGATTTCACGCGCAGCACTTTCAGCTGAGTCAGAACCATGCGCGGAGTTTTCACGTACAGACAAAGCAAAGTCAGCTCGAATCGTTCCTTCAGCGGCTTTAGACGGATCTGTCGCCCCCATTATTTCACGATTTTTTAAAATCGCGTTATCGCCCTCAAGGACTTGAACAATAACGGGTGCGGAAATCATATATTGAATCAGAGGCTCATAAAACTCACGCCCCTTATGTTCCGCGTAAAAGCCCTCGGCTTCCTGCAAGGTTAAATGTTTCATTTTAGAGGCAATAATTCGCAAACCGTTATCTTCAAAACGTTGCGTAATCTTGCCAATTAGACTTCTTGATACTGCATCTGGCTTAATGATTGAGAAGGTACGTTCCACGTTATTATTCCTTAAAGTTTTTAATCCGCATATTTTAACAACTATTCGGCCACCCTGCAGAAAAACAAAAGCCCCGGAGAAAACTCCAGGGCTATGTTTAAACCAGAATGACTTTCGGGACTAAACCGTAAACGATTCTCCACAACCACAACTATCCTTCACTTTCGGATTTTTGAAATCAAACCCTTCATTTAAAAGACTCTCTTGCACATAATCAATTTCCATTCCATCGATATTTTCAAGACTCTTGGCATCGACCACGACTTTGGTACCAAAACTCTCAAAAACAGTGTCTGACTCGCCGATCTCATCAGCATAATCGACTACATAGGCAAAGCCCGCGCAACCACTGACTTTGGTAGACACTTTCAGCCCAACACCATGCCCGCGCTTTTCAAGCATTTTTTTGACACGGTTTGAACCGGCTTCTGTGAGTGTTACTGCCATATTTTATCCTTAAGCTTTTCACTTAAATTAGCCAAATGAAATTTCTTTCGAGCCACTTTGTTTTTTATCGATTACATTTTGCAAGGTAATACTTTTTAGGTATCCGTCAATCATACCACTTAAATCGTTCCACAGTTCATGTGACAGACACTGCCCACCACCATGGCAATCCTCTCGACCAGCACATTTTCGAGCATCTACAGACTCATCAACCGCATGAATAATTTGGCTGACTGAAATATCATCCGCGACACGACTCAAACGGTAACCACCACCAGGACCTCTAGCACTTGAAACTAATCCGGCTTTCTTTAATTTCGAAAACAACTGCTCTAGATAAGAAAGGGAGATGCCTTGACGTTCTGAAATCAAAGACAAAGTAATCGCCCCCTTCTCTTGATTCAATGCGATATCAAGCATCGCAGTCACCGCATAACGCCCTTTGGAAGTAAGTTTCATAATAAGCCTAAATTAAGATAATAGTTAATATTCATTCAATTAAGCAACGGATTCTATAATAACCCACTAAACAACTCAAGTATTATTGTTATTTCTACCCATTTAAAAATATTCTAAAACGGGCTATTTTGTGGGCTTTAAGTGCGTTGTGGGCTTTAAGTGCGCCGCCTGAATAGGATCATCTGGTTCTAAAACCACATCGTCCAACTTAGGCAAGTCCATATCAATTGTCTCTCCGCCCATTTTCGACAGTGCCTGCGCCATTTTCTCCAGCTTTTCATCCTGCACTTGAATATGATCCAAAAGACTGTAAATGGCTTTCTCTACTGGATCCGCCATCTCCTGACCGACACCATAAGCATCAAATCCAATTTTCTCAGCCATTTTAGCGCGACGAGCCTCTAGGTCTTTACCTTTTTGCTCAACCTCACGTCCCGGAATCCCAACGACTGTCTTACCCGCAGAGACTGACTTTACAACAACCGCATTGGAACCCACTCGTGCATTGTCACCAACTTCAATTGGCCCCAAAACTTTTGCGCCAGCACCCACCACAACACCATTACCTAAAGTAGGGTGACGCTTACCTTTTTGCCAAGAGGTGCCGCCTAATGTCACGCCATGATACAAAGTACAATCGTCACCAATTTCAGCCGTTTCACCAATCACCACACCCATGCCGTGATCAATAAAAAAACGTTCGCCAATCTTTGCCGCTGGATGAATTTCAATCCCGGTAAACCAACGTGAAAGCATCGAAATTAAGCGTGCCAACCACTTCAGCCCTTTACTCCACAGCCAGTGTGAGAACCGATGCCATAAAATGGCATGCAGGCCAGGATAGGTTGTCAGAACTTCAAATGTATTACGAGCCGCCGGGTCTCTTTCAAAAACACAACGAACATCAGAGCGTATTTTTTCAAACATCTGCCTCTCCTACCTCAGCTGTTTTGATTTTGCTATTAACAGGCTCTTTACCTGCCTTTCTTTGTGCTGCACTCAAAATTCCGCGCAGAATATCAATCTCTTTAGTATCCAACTCCGTGCGATTAAACAGACGGCGCATGCGACGCATAAAACGTGCATTTTTATTAGGGTCTAAAAACTCAATATCTTGCAAGGCCTGAAACATGTGTTCGTAAAAGCCCTCCAATTGCTCAGTATTCGCCAACTTACTACGTGTGACTTTCTCTTGCTTTGCCGTGACTTGCGCTGCCATCAAACATTCATAAGCAAAGACTTGCACCGCGGCACTGATATTCAGTGAGCAATAGACTGGATTTGTCGGAATATGTGCCAGGTAGTGACATTTATCCATCTCTGCATTACTGAGTCCTGAATCTTCACGACCGAACACCAATGCCACAGCGCCATCAGAGACCGTTTCCATCGCTAATGCCGCCGTTTCTCGGACATCGAGTTGTGGCCAAGAAACTTTTCTTAATCGAGCGCTTGCGCCTACCACTAATTTCGTACCAACCAAGGCTTCATCCAAAGAGTCAACCACCCTCGCCGAGTTAAGTACATCTGCCGCACTAGAGGCTCTGGCAGAGGCCACTGCACTTGGGAATTCTTTGGGTTTAACCAATACCAATTGGCTTAAACCCATGTTTTTCATGGCGCGTGCAATCGCGCCAATATTGCCTGGATGAGACGTTTCAATGAGTACCACTCTAATATTCGCTAACCCAGGGTCAAGACTGTAGTCTTCTATCATGCTCACTTTCCGTTATAATCTATTTATTCGTGTGAATTGCCGGACTTCTCGCCGTCGTATACAGGCATTTTAACCGTTCAATCAACAATAAGCACCCTGCTTAAACCATACTAAAGGCTTAATATGCACCCATTACTCAATATCGCCACCCTTGCCGCACGTGCAGCAGGCGGAAACATCATGCATCATTACTCGCGTATCGACCAATTAAATGTCGAACAGAAAGGTAAAAATGATTATGTCACTGAGGTGGATAAAGAAGCCGAAAACACCATTATCCAAACCATTAAAAAATATTATCCTGAACATCACATCATGGCGGAAGAGAGTGGCATCAAAAAGGGTAAGAAAGGTATTCGTGGTGTTTCGGAAGTTGAGTGGATTATTGATCCGCTGGATGGCACAACTAACTTTTTACACCAATTCCCACAGTTCTGCGTTTCTATCGCGGTACGTGAAAAAGGCAAAATAATGCACGCCGTTATTTTTGACCCTGTCCGCGATGAGATGTTCACTGCAACCCGTGGACGTGGTGCTTTCTTAAACAACCACCGTATTCGCGTTAGTCAGCAGACTACTTTGGAAAATTCGTTATTAGCAACAGGTTTCCCGTACCATGACTTCAGCTATATTGACCCGTACATGGCAAGCCTTAAAGCCTTTATGACTTCAACAGCAGGCGTTCGCAGAGCTGGCTCAGCCGCTCTGGATTTAGCCTATGTTGCTTCTGGCAGAGTCGATGGTTACTGGGAATTTAACCTAAAGCCTTGGGATATCGCAGCCGGTTCACTATTAGTGCTCGAAGCCGGTGGACTAGCAACCGACTTTAAAGGAGGGGAAAACTTTTTAGAAAGCGGCAATATCATGGCGGCAAATCCTAAACTGTTTAAAGAGATGGCACAAACCATCGCTAAAACAGTGCCTACCGAATTACGTCGTTAAGTCGATAAATTCAACCAGGACTAAACCGCTTGAGTCGTCACGAGATGCTTACTAAAACATTTCGTGACGCTATTCAAAACTAAGCCTCTCAAAAATTCTAGACTCTTTACGCTAAAAATTGATAGCTTCTAAATCGACCAGCGAAAAAGACATCAAAATCGCGTCCTCTCGCTCCTCAACCAATTCCATCGCAACCTCATCCCAAACCTGGGCACGATAATACCCCTTACGCACACCATCTTCAGAAAATCCGATTGATTGATACAATTTAATCGCTGGCTCATTAGAGCCCCGCACTTCTAAAAAGACAATCTGAAAACCATTCTCCTTGAGTTTTGCAAGAACCTGCTCTAAGGCCTGCCGAGCAACCCCTTTACCTTGATATTCTGGCGCAATACAAACATTCATCAGAGTCGCTTCGTCCAATACAGGGAGCACACAACAATACCCTAGGCTTTTATTATCTTCGCTTTTGAAAAGGTAGTTTAAACCTTGATCCATACTATTTTCGAAGCCCTTTAGCGTCCAAGGAAAATCATATGCACGCTGCTCAACCGACATTACCCAGGGTAAATCGACGTCTTGTAACACTTGAAGATAACTGAATCCAGACAATTTTAAAGCCTAAGTTAAGAACGGTGAGATGAATAAAGATAAAAACATTAGCGTTGTTTGCTAAGTTCAACAACAGCATGATAGAAACTCTGTTTTGCGTAAGGATCAGACAGCATTGACTCTAAATCAGGCACCGAAACCACATGCACGCCCTCAACCAACTGCTCGGAAATAGGGTGCTCATCATCCATGGTCAACACCCAGTCCACACCCAGTTCAATAACCTCTTCCATCGTGGTAAAAATCATTTCATCCGAGACAAGATGGGTTGTATCAAAAAAAGTCATCTGCGATTCATCCCAATCAAACGCCAGCATAATATTTTGCCAAAGCTGCCATGCCTGGGTCTCATCATTTTGCCAAATAGCATCTAACCCAGCCCCCAACACCACAATGCTCGGCAATTTATTTGTAGCCAAAGAACTCGCACTATCAGATGCTTTTTCTATACTTGGGCTTTGAACAGACTCAACAACTACTTGAGCAACTGAATCAGATGAAGTGGCCGAGGCATCTATAGAATTGAGTTCGGAACTGTTGTCACTCGCTCCTGTCGTATCCAAACCAAATTCTGAATGGCTTTCAACACCAACACTAACTTCAGCAACAATCTCAGCAGCAGAAACAGACTCAGCTTTCAAACCGACAACATTCCGCTCAAGCAAAGACTCTGACAATGTGTCAGTGTTATCACGATTATGAGGATAAAACTCAACACCACCAGGCCTGGTCAACCAGTTAACGCCACCCATTTGCTCGAATAATGCACTCGAAAAGACTGTTTTAGACATGAAAAACCCTGTTTGTAGACATCGAATAGACTCTCATTAAGAATGGAGGAAAATATAAGCGAGTGTAACGAAAAACCCAATGAGAATGAAAGGCTTTGAAAATCCAAAGCCTTTAGAGGAAATATTTACAGAGCAATCAGACTGCGGCTTGCGGGTGTTCCTTAACAGAGTTACCACAAATTTTATTAAGCGCGTTGATATAAGCTTTAGCAGAAGACAGTACGATATCCGTATCGGATCCTTGACCATTAGCAATGCGCCCGCCCATCTCTAAGCGTACAGAGGTTTCACCCAATGAATCCGTGCCATTAGTCACATTACTCACCGAATATAACTCCAATGAAGTTCCTGACTTCACCAGAGACTCAATCGCCTTAAAGGTGGCATCAACCACTCCACCACCTACAGCAACCGCACTAAGTTCTTTACCCTCAACCCACAAAGTAACTTCCGCTTTAGAAGCTTCGCCTGTCTCGGTAGAGACCTTTAAAGAGATTAAACGATAGATTTCGTTCTCAACACGTTGATTAGAGTTATCAGTAATGAGGGATTGCAGGTCTTCATCATAAATTTCATGCTTACGATCTGCGAGCTCTTTAAAGCGTACAAAAGCGTCATTTAACTCTTGTTCCGTTTCAAACACCATGCCCAGCTCTTCAAGGCGTGTTTTGAATGCATTGCGTCCAGAATGCTTACCCATCACCATTTTATTGGTGCTCCAGCCAACATCCTCGGCACGCATAATTTCATAAGTTTCACGATGTTTCAAAACACCATCTTGATGAATTCCAGACTCATGCGCAAAAGCATTTGCACCGACAATGGCTTTATTAGGCTGCACTGCAAACCCGGTAATATTGGAGACTAAACGCGAAGCGGCGAGAATTTCTTTAGTGTTGATACGTGTATCCACATCAAACACATCTTGACGCGTCTTAATCGCCATGACGACCTCTTCAAGCGCTGTATTTCCGGCACGTTCACCCAAGCCATTAATAGTACACTCAACTTGACGCGCGCCATTACGCACAGCCGCCAAAGAGTTCGCGGCAGCCAACCCTAAATCATTGTGACAGTGAGCTGAAAATATAGCTTTATCGGAGTTTGGAATACGCTCAATGAGTTCTTTAAACAGCAAACCGAACTGATGTGGCATATTATAGCCAACGGTATCTGGGATATTAATCGTGGTTGCGCCGGCATCAATCGCGGCTTCAATCACACGACATAGAAAATCGACTTCTGAACGGCCTGCATCTTCAGGTGAAAATTCAACATCATCGGTAAAATCACGTGCTCGTTTAACCGCCCAAACCGCACGTTCAACGACTTCGTCTGGCGTCATGCGTAACTTCTTCTCCATATGAATTGGAGACGTTGCTATAAAGGTATGGATACGTCCCGAATTGGCCGGTTTAATCGCTTCACCCGCTTTGCGAATATCATTCTCAACCGCACGCGCCAAACCACAAATAGTACTGTCTTTAACAACCGAAGCCACGGCATGCACCGAGTCAAAATCACCCTGACTCGCAGCGGGAAACCCCGCTTCAATCACATCGACACGCAACTTCTCTAACTGCTTCGCAATACGTACCTTCTCTTCTTTGGTCATTGAAGCGCCAGGGCTTTGCTCACCGTCACGTAAGGTCGTGTCAAAAATAATCAGATGATCTTTCATGCCTTATCTCCAGTACTGGCATCTGCTTTCACAGCAGATTTCTCCACTTCAGTTTCCGTCGAAACACCTTCTTCTTTTTCTGTAACTTCTTTGACAATTTCAGTTGAAGAGTCTGCTACGGTCTCTTTAGTAACGACTGATTCATCTGAAGAGTCCGTAGCACTGTTTTCTGCTGAACGGCTTTCATCTCTTTGTTGCTGACGTAAAGCACGGGTTTTCTTTAAAGTTAATAAGGTCACCACCGGTCCAGAAAAGGCATAGGTAAAGAAGATAATAAATAACAGCATCGCGGGTTCAAGGGTAATAATAACGAACACCAAGACAATGACCAGTAAGGTCATAAAAGGCACTTTACCTTTTAGATTGAATTCTTTGAAAGAGCTGAAACGGATATTACTGACCATCATCACACCAGCAAAAGCCGTTAACACCAATGCTGCAACCCCCTCACCCCCTGTTTCAAGGTGATTACTTTCGACCACCCATATCAGCCCGGCCAACAATGCCGCTGCTGCTGGGCTAGGCAAACCTTGAAAATAACGTTTATCTGCCACGCCAACTTGAGTATTAAAACGTGCCAATCTAAGTGCGGCCGCGACCGTATATATAAAGGCGACTAACCAGCCTAGTTTGCCAAAATCATGCAATATCCACTGATACATCAATAAAGCAGGCGCCAGACCGAAAGAAACCATATCCGCCAAGCTGTCATATTCCGCACCGAACGCACTACAAGAATTTGTCATTCTGGCAATACGACCGTCTAATCCATCAAAAATCATGGCCAGCAATATTGCAATCGCCCCCAGAACGAACTCGCCCTGAATTCCTGCAATCACAGCATAAAAACCTGCAAATAATCCAGCAGTTGTCATTAAGTTAGGTAGGAGGTAAATCCCTTTTTCAAACGGTTTCATATGGCCACTTTTTTTATTTAAATTAAGTATCAGACATTCTAACAATTTATTTTGACTCGAGCAGTTTAATTCAAGACTCCACCTCCCTTCAAACGGCGGACTATATCAGTAGACTCTGGTTTTCTGGAGTTTGTGCAAAATACGAAGCGGCTCCTGCGAAATCAACCCCGTCGATAAATTCATTCTGCTCATAGCCCATCAAGTCAACCGTCATTTGGCAGGCCGTCATTTTGACCCCCAACTCTAGGCATAAAGCCCGCAACTCTTCAATAGGCACCTGGCCTTGCAACAGCATCTGCTTTTTAAAGCCCCAAGTCGCCAGCATCGCTGCGCCAGGCAATGTCCAAACCAGGCCTGGTAGCTTTTGATTCCAATCAATCTTCTTTAACCATTCAGGTCCAACAGGACTCTTAACAGGCACGCCTGGATTCCCTAATGGGGACACCTTCAGACCTTGCGTATTTTTTAAGATTGTTTTTAAACCATAAAAGGTAAAAAACATTTCAACCTCTTTATCCATAACCGCCGCCGTGCTCGCCAAGATAAAGGCAGGATACGCCCAATCCAATGTGCCTTTAGTCTGAATCAGACTAAACTGACTCGACACTTGCTGAGTTTCAATGATTTTATCCATAGCAACCTCTAATTAAGCCTTTTAAAAGAGTCTAACGCCAAATTTGAAATTCAATAACAGGTGACTGTTGAACCAATTTGCATTGTAAACCTTGTTGCTGACAAAAAGCAGGAACATCCTTCAACCCTCCCGTATCCGTCAACTCCATCGATATCTGAGCATCTACCATTGGGTTTTGTGCCAAGCACTTTTTAAGTTTAATCATTGGCATCGGACACGCCAAGCCTTTGGTATCAAGTTTTATTAACATAATCCACTCTTAAAATAATTTACGGAGGCTGAAAACAGATTAATCTATACAGTAACCCAAGTAATAACCTGTTAGCTTGCATACTTTAGCCTATTATTAAAACTAACCTAAATTAAAATGGCTTACTTATAATAACGATGCTAGCCATATTAAAATGGATAGCGTTAGTGGCACAACCCTAGAAAAACGATTGACAACAAGATGTAAAATGGACTCCCACATGCATTACCGCCAACTGATTAGCCAAAATTTTCTCGCCCTACTTCTGCTTCAAGCCGTTCCTTTATTAGCGCACTCCGCAGACCTTCCTGATCTCGGTGCGCCAGATTTAATTGAGTATGACCAACAAACCGAAGAAAAACTCGGGCGCGCATTCACAACCTCTCTACATAGGGATTATTCACTAAACTATGATCCAGAAGTCGTCAGTTTCGTGCGTAAAATCGGCCATAAGATTGCCAGCCAAACCGGTAACCATCGAAATTTTAGGTTTTACGTGATTGATAATGATTCAATCAACGCCTTTGCCGGCCCTAATGGGGTTATTGGGATACACACAGGACTGATTCAAGCAGTACAAAGTGAAGATGAACTTGCTTCAGTGATTGCTCACGAGATTGCGCATGTTACCCAAAGACACCTTTCACGGCGCTATGAATACCAGTCCAACCAAGGCAATGTCGCCAGCATTGCCACTATGCTGGCGGCCATTCTAATCGGAATGCATGATGCAAATGCGGGCATGGCGACTCTAATGGGCGGCATGGGTTATAACATGGAACAACAGCTCAAGAATTCACGCTTGCACGAATCTGAAGCGGACTCAGAAGGCATTGAGTTTCTGCATAAAGCTAATTACAACCCTTATGCGATGGGACAATTTTTTGCACGCTTATCAAAAGCTGGGCAAAACAATTCGTTTGCACTGCCAGAGATTCTTCGCACGCACCCCGTCACAGAGCGCCGGCTGGCTGAAGCTGGAAATAGAGCGCAAACCATGCCACCTATTACAACAAGAGAGCCCAACAACACCTTAAACTTAATTAAACTTCGCCTCAATCAAGACAACCTTCAACATGAGAGTCATGACCTGTTTTTCATAAAAAAACAACAATCGGCGGCCGAAAATTGCTATCAACTTAACTCTATCCATTTGAACAACCCTACTAACAGCTCAACATTAAATGAAAGTAGGCAGTGTTTATGGCAACTAATGACAGACACACCTGAACAGCTTCTATATTCCAATCTAATGATGGAATCCGTTAGCAAGCACCAAAACCAAGACATTAAATCTTTAGAACGATTAATAAAATACGCTGAGCATCAACAAGCACTATACCCCAACGACACAGCAGGGCTATTACGCTACGCGGACTTACTGGTCAAGCACGATAAAGTAGGACTGGCAAAAAACATATTAGAATCCAGGAGTGAGAATCTGAGATACCAGTATGAGATAAACCAAAAACTTTCTGAAATATATGCGCAAGAACATAAAAATGCAGAGGCATTGTACTTCCAAGCCGTTGCGCAGATGGACATTGGCAATACAAAAAGAAGTCAATACCTTCTAAAAAAGGCAGAAGAAAACCTGAACGATACGGATATAGCTTTAAAACAGAAAATTTTTCTATTCACAAACAAAAACTCCAACTTGTTGAAAAACATTACTAAAAAGCCGGAATAGGAACTTGTCATAAATTTTCATGTGCAAGCTATTAAATAATACTATAGAAAATCTTGAGTAAAACCCTTGCGTTTGTTTCCCAACGCAGTAAGCTACCATCCCTAAGAACAAGTGATTGTTCAAAATAAAAATCCCAACATATATGGGAACGTCGAAAGACACTTTAGGAGGAGAGGAATGATGAATTCTAAAATGAAACAACTGTTGACAGCTTTAGCACTTTCAACCGCCGTGATTGCAGTTCCTGCAACTGTACAAGCAGCTGAAAAAGCTGTATCTTCGATTGATGAGGGTAAAAAGCTTGCTTTTAGCAAGAAAAAGGGTAATTGTTTAGCTTGCCATATGGTAGGTAACGGCGTTATGCCAGGCAATATTGGCCCTGCCATTATTGCAATGAAATTACGCTACCCTGATAAGCAAAAGCTTGTCAACAAAATCTGGGGGACGCCTGAAACTCAGACCGTCCCTAACAGCATGATGCCTCCTTTTGGACAAAATGGTATTTTGACTGATAGTGAAATCAATAAAATTGTTGATTACATTTATACACTGTAATTTTTTCAAACCTTAATTGGGAGTTTAAAAACTTATGAAACGTAGATCTTTTCTTAAAGGTACACTAGCTACTAGTGCTGCAGCTGTTGCTGTAAACGCTGGTCTTTTAACGCCAAGCACTGTATTAGCTGATTGGAACACTAAAGCATTTACTGCTAAGACAACTGACGATGCAATCTCTGCAGTTTTCGGTGCTAGCAATGCAACTGCTTCTGGTGATGTAGTGCTTAAAGCCCCTGCTATCGCAGAAAATGGCGCGGTAACACCTGTTACTGTTGACGCTTCTGGTATCTCTGGTGTTGAGTCTATTGCTATCTTAGCAAGCAAAAACCCTATTCCACTAGTCTGTGAATATACTTTTGCTGCATCTGCAGTAGGTTATGTATCTACTCGTATCAAAATGGGTCAAACCATGAATGTTATCGCGATTGTTAAAGCTGGTGGTAAATTACTAAAAGCTGAGCAAGAAGTTAAAGTAACAATCGGTGGTTGTGGTGGTTAATTCACTTTAAACATTGTTTAAAGTTTATTTAATACACGACAATTAAAGAATTAGAAAAAGGAAATAACATGTCTATTAAAATCAGAATGCGTGGTAAAACAAAAGCAGGTCTTGCTGAAGTTAAAGCACTAATCAAGCACCCAATGGAATCAGGTGTTCGTATGGATAAGAAAACTGGTAAGCCATTTCCAGCTAAATACATCGATATGGTTGCAATCACTGTAAACGGCGTTACAGCAATTGATGCTCAGTGGTCTGGTGCAGTTTCTGCTAACCCATATATGGCTGTTAAAGTTAAAGCTAACTCTGGTGATGAAATCGGAATTACTCTTTCAGATAACACTGGTCAGAAAGGTACTTCTACACTTAAGTTAAAATAATTAAGTGAGTATCTGGTATCAGTCTTCAGACTGATACCAAAAATAACAAAAATAATAATAATAATAATTTGAAATATACAGAGCTCTCGGACGGAGGATAGGAATGAAAAATACATTACTAATCGCCTTATCATTAGGTGTTACAGTAGCCGCCACTTCGACAATGGCAACGGCTATGGATCCTGAAATTGATCGCCTACAATTGGTTGATTACTTTAAGGCAAAAAATCCAAAAATTGCCCCTGACGCATATGTCAACGGTGCATACATATACTCAGCTGACAAAATGTCACAATGGGAATCTGCTGAAGAATTCCCTCCATATTTAGATGCAATTGATGCGGGTGAAGCCTACTACAATAAAGACAAAGCATCCTACGACAAGTGTTTTGGAACTGATGTTTCTACCATTCGTCCAAAGTACCCGTACTTTGATGAAAAAGCACAACAAGTCGTTACACTTGAAGGCGCAATCAACAGCTGTCGTACAGATGCTGGTTTAAAAGCATACAAGTGGAAAAAAGGTGCTCTTGCTCAAGTGAGTGCTTACCTTGCATACAATTCACGTGGTCAAAAAATTGATATTAAGATTGATTCTGATGGCGCTAAAAAAGCCTATGAAGCAGGTCGTAACATCTACATCAAGCCAAGCGGACAATTAGGTCTATCTTGTGCAAAATGCCACACTTATAACGCTGGACGTAAGGCGCGTTCAAACCTACTATCTCCTATTTTAGGACACACAACACACTTCCCTGTGTTCCGTGCTAAATGGCAGTCCTTAGGTACTATGCACCGTCGCTATGGCGGTTGTCACAAAAACATGCGTGCCAAGCCTTTTAAGGCACAAAGTGAAGAGTACCGTAATCTAGAGTTCTTCGAAGCCTATATCTCAAATGGCTTAGAAATTAATGGACCAGGTTACCGCGAATAAGCTATATCCATTCGCACTTAAAGAACCCAGCTCTGCTGGGTTTTTTTATGTCTATCATTTAATGCCCTGTATTAACTTCCAATCATTTGACCAGGCCTGGCCAACTCCCAAATGGATAAAACTCGCTTAATGCGACAACTTACTAAAAACCTACCTACTCTCCTCTACATCTTAGATAGCTTCCCTGACCATGCTTCAATCGAAACCGTACCTAGAACTTCTAATCTTACTGGCTAACCACAAAAACGACAGACATAAAAAAACCAGCACATGGCTGGTTCTTATATAGGCGATTAACATGGCTAATAAGGAATTAATGCTCCGCCTACAAGCCTTTCAACATTTGCTCACCTTCGTAGACCCAATCAAACCCTTGACGCACCCACCTTTCAAGGCGAAGCATAAATTCAGTATCATTCATCCCCAACTTCTGAGCAATTAGAAATACTTTATCTTGCTCTTCTTTACCAAAATGGCCGTCTTTATAAGAGATTTTAATCAACTCTTGTAGAAGAATTATTTTAGACTGCCTGGTATCTAATACCTTTAACAAGGCATCGATATCAACATCTGCCTTATCCATATCATAATGAATACCGTAAGCCGAACTAAAGTCTTTTAGATACTGAATCTCTTCTTCAGAGATATCATTATCTGCGGCGGCTAGATTTGCGGCCAGGTCAAATACGACCTGACGTTGTTCTTGGGTTAATTTATCTGCAAACATATTCTATTCTCCGTTAGATTATCGGTGTTCAATCTGTTCAACATCACGAACGGCACCAAATGCCGCACTGGTTGTCATTGCAGCATAAGCACGCAAGGCTGCGCTGATTTTACGTGGACGCACCTCAACAGGCTTCCAAGCATCGCGGCCTTTAGAGACCATCGCTTGGCGACGTTCTGCAAACATTTCATCTGTTAATAAAGCTTTAATTGTACGATTAGGAATATCAATTTCAATACTATCACCTTCTTCAATCAATCCGATATTACCACCTTCCGCCGCTTCAGGTGAAGCATGACCGATAGAAAGACCTGACGTTCCACCTGAGAAGCGCCCGTCCGTTAATAAAGCACACGCCTTACCCAAACCTTTGGATTTCAGATAACTCGTAGGATAGAGCATCTCTTGCATTCCAGGCCCACCTTTTGGCCCTTCATAACGGATAATTAAAACATCACCTTCATTGATTTCATTGGCAAGAATAGACGCAACAGCAGAATCCTGACTTTCGAAAATACGCGCAGGCCCTGTGAATTTAAAGATAGATTCATCGACACCAGCCGTCTTAACAATACAACCATCCAGCGCAATATTACCGTAAAGTACGGCTAAGCCACCTTCCTTGGTATACGCATGCTCTACATCACGCACACAACCATCAACAGGATCGTCATCAACCGTCTTCCAACGCTTGCTTTGACTAAAGGCTTCTGTGGTTCTGACATTACCAGGCGCCGCTCTAAAGAACGTATCTATCGCTTCATCATCGGTACGACGGATATCCCAAAGATCGAGTGCCGCACCCATCGTAGAGGCGTGAACGGTTGGAACATCACGTTTAATCAAACCACCACGATCCAACTCACCTAAGATTCGCATAATACCACCGGCACGATGCACGTCTTCCATGTGAAATTGTTTTGAGTTCGGAGCAACTTTAACCAAGCAAGGTACTCGACGTGAGATATGATCCATATCTGCCATAGTGAAATTGACTTCTGCTTCTTTTGCAATCGCTAATAAATGCAATACAGTATTGGTTGACCCCCCCATCGCAACATCCAAAGTCATCGCATTTTCAAATGCCTCAAAGGTTGCAATTGAACGTGGCAATACAGAAAAATCATCTTCATCATAATGCTTCTTAGTAATCTCAACGATACGACGCCCTGCTTCTTCAAACAGGTGTCTACGGTCAGCATGGGTTGCTAAGGTTGTTCCATTACCTGGCAAAGCAATCCCTAAGGCTTCTGCTAGACAGTTCATGGAATTGGCTGTGAACATCCCAGAACAAGAACCACAAGTAGGACAGGCTGAAACTTCAACGTCTTCAACATCCGAGTCAGAAACACTATCATCCGCCGCCATAACCATGGCATCGACTAAATCAAGCTTAATACCAATACCACCAAGGACGGTTTTACCGGATTCCATAGGGCCACCAGTTACGAAAATAGTTGGGATGTTTAAACGCATCGCCGCCATCATCATACCCGGAGTGATTTTGTCACAGTTTGAAATACAAACTAAGGCATCGGCACAGTGTGCATTCACCATGTATTCAACAGAATCCGCAATCAAATCGCGAGAAGGCAGAGAGTACAACATGCCATCATGACCCATTGCAATCCCATCATCGACCGCGATGGTATTGAACTCCTTGGCAACTCCGCCGGCCTCTTCAATGACACGAGCGACCAATTGACCCATATCCTTTAAATGAACATGACCCGGTACAAACTGAGTAAAGGAGTTAGCAATAGCGATAATAGGCTTACCGAAATCTCCGGTTTCCATGCCCGTGGCTCTCCACAAGGCGCGAGCACCTGCCATATTACGGCCATGAGTACTGGTTTTTGAACGATATACAGGCATTAAAAGCTCCTTTGAGTTTATGCGTTTGATTTAACAATACTGAAGTGAGATCTCGAGTATTTAGACTTTCACCGACAGACTGTTTATACTTACAAAATTATTAGCCTATTTTCGCACATTCATGAAGCAATCTGAATTAGATTTTATTAATACATTAAGACTATCTTCTCGGTATATCGAACAACACCGTGGGAAAACCTGTGTCGTTTATTTACCCGGCGAGTTAATGCAAGCGCCAGAGACGTTAAAACAGTTCTCTCAAGACATTGGCCTGTTGCATAACCTAGGTTTAAAGATTGTCTTAGTGATGGGTGCAACGCCGCAAATCAATGCAGCATTAGAAGCCCAGAATATTCCTTGGCAACATCATCAACAGTTCAGAATTACCCCTTTAGAAAGTTTACCTGTATTTCAGCAAACCATTGGCACCGTCCGTAGCCAGTTAGAAGCTGTTTTTAGCCAGGCTACTTGCATGCAGGCGAATCCATTAACCCTAATTTCGGGTAACTGGGTCATTGCCCAACCGAAAGGCGTTGTTGATGGTATTGATTTTCAATACACTGGCAAACTCAGAAAAATCAATCATGCGGCCATATCAGGTTCACTCGCCGCTGGACAGATTGCCCTGCTAACGCCGCTGGCTTACTCTTTGACGGGTGAGGTCTTCAACCTAAATACACTTGAACAGGCTTGCGAAGTCGCCAATGCCATTCAAGCGGATAAATTAATGGTGTTTGGCAGTGTTTTACAACTTCAAGATTTACCCAAGCATTTAAGTATTCCTGAATTAGAATCTTTGATTCAAACGTCTAACAACCCCGCTCAGGTGCGTTTTCTGCAGCAACTCGCAAAAACCAACCACACGGTTAAGCGCGTACACATTATGGAACAAGAAAATCCTGGCGCCCTGCTTCTAGAACTGTTTACCCTTGATGGCGTTGGCACGCTTATCTTTAGTGATCGTTATCATCAACTGCGTCCTGCTACGATTGATGATGTTGGGGGGATTCTGGACTTGATTTCACCTTTAGAGGCGCAAGGTGTTTTGGTTAAACGCTCCAGGGAACGCCTTGAATTAGAAATTGAAAACTTTATTTTGGTTGAAAGAGATCAACACATTATTGGCTGCGCTGCACTTTACCCAATTGCGGATAAGATGGGAGAGCTGGCCTGCTTAGCGGTCCATGAAAGTTATCAAGGACAAGAACTTGGGGCAGAACTCCTTAAAGCGATTGAGAAAAAAGCAACGACACTAGGACTAAATAGTTTATTCCTACTGAGCACACATACACATCATTGGTTTATTGAGCACGGTTTTAAGCTGGATTCTATTTCCGCTTTACCCTCAGAAAAGCAATCCCTCTATAATTTTCAAAGACAATCCAAAGTCCTGATAAAACCGCTGTCATCTCACAGCTAAAGCGAATCCATGAAAAAAATTACTCAGATTAAAGACCGTTTTCGCGGTTTCCTACCCGTTGTGGTTGATGTTGAAACAGCGGGGTTTAACTGTGAAACGGATGCTCTATTAGAAATGGCGGTTGTCATGTTACAAATGAATGCGGCTGGACACCTCGTGCGCGGTACAACATTTGATAAAAACATCTTGCCGTTCAAAGGTGCCAATATTGAGCAAAGCGCTCTAAAATTTATTGGCATGGAAGACCCTTTTCACCCTTTTAGAGAAGCCATTTCGGAAAAAGAAGCCTTAACAGCACTTTTTAAACCGATTAATCATCAACTTAAACTGCAAGGCTGTTCACGTGCCATACTGGTCGGTCACAATGCATTTTTTGATTTGAATTTCGTTCAAAAAGCCGCCGCACGTTGCCATATCAAGTCCCCTTTTCATGATTTCAGTACGTTTGATACAGTCTCAATGGCAGGCTTAGTGTATGGAGAAACTGTTTTGGCCAAATCTGCTCAAGCAGCAGGCATTGAATGGGACAATAGCCAGGCACATTCAGCCGTGTATGACACCGAAAAAACCGCCGATCTGTTTTGCACCATCGTTAATCAATGGCCGTTAACCAAACCAGAGTATTAAAGTATTACCTCCAGCGGAACTGACCAGGCCTGGTCAGTTTAAAAACATTCAATGTCGGGCATATTACTGCCTAGCTTCACTTAGTCTTACCTAGACTCAGTTACGTTTCTAAATCTAGTCGCAAAACCTCCGTATTAAACATAGGTAATAAAAAAGGCACCCAAAGGTGCCTTTTTTATTTGAAGCTATTTAAAACAATCGTCGTGGAGGTAATACTCATCTCCAGCATTACCCCCAACAATCTTTAAATGTTATTTTGCTTCATTCTTAGCGATCGCTTCTGCCATCATTTTCTTCAACTCGCCTGACTCCGCTAACTCTAAAGTGATATCACATCCACCTTGTAGTTCGCCACCAATGTAAAGCTGTGGAAAGGTTGGCCAATCCTGATACTTTGGAAGGTGTTCGAAAATTGTCGCGTCCGCCAAAATATTTACAAAAGCAAACTTCTCTTCAGTCTCTGCTAAAGCTTGCGCGGCACGACTTGAAAAACCACAAGACGGCATTTGCGGTGTGCCTTTCATATACAAAACAACTGGGTTATTAGTCACTTGACTATGAATTCGCTCTAAAGTCTCTTGTACAACTGGATCTTGGTTTTCCATCAATCTATCCTTATCTTAAATTTAGTCACTTTTAATTTCCGACTAGTTTACTAGGTTATAGCTTAAAAATACACTATTTTTTGCGCTTGGATTAAATGCTTTTATCGACATGTTTCTGTAACCAAAACTCTAATAAAGCCGCATGCCACAATTTACTGCCCTGAATTGCCGTAAAACTTTGTGGTGCCTCTGGATTGGCTAACAAGACTTGCAACTTATCCTGATTGAAAATACCACGCTTTTTGGCTTGCGGGGAAGTTAATAGCGTTTTCATATATTCAAAAAATTCGCCACGCACGTATTTCAAAGCCGGCATTGGAAACGCCACCTTTGGACGGTCTATAATTTCATCAGGCACCAATCCACGCGCAATCTCTTTTAATATATGCTTACCATCACTCTTTACCTTAAGCTCAATCGGTGCAGCCATCGCCGTTTCTACCAACTTATGATCCAAAAAAGGCACTCGGGCTTCCAATCCCCATGCCATGGTCATATTATCTACCCGTTTAACCGGATCATCGACAATCAAGGTCGTCACATCCAAACGCAAGACCTGATCTAAAAAGCTGTCCGCTCCGGGATCAGTTAGCAGGTCGCCAATCAAAATAGAAGTGACATCCTCTATATGATATTCAGGATTGACCACCTCTAACCACTCTTGATGAGAGCGATCAAAATAGTGTGGCGCAAACGCATTAACGGCATCCTGCGGTTTACTTAAATCAACATTAAGACCCGCTTGGTGCATTTTTGGATACCATGAATAACCTCCAAAAACCTCATCCGCACCTTGACCCGACATGACCACCTTAACCTTCTCTGAGACTTTTTCTGATAATAGATAGAAAGCGACTGCATCTTGACCCACCATCGGTTCAGACATAGCGGCAACCGCCTCATGCAGTCTTGGCAAAACATCCGTATTGGAAATCAAATACTGTTGATGATCTGTTTTATAGCGTTCGACGACTAAATCCGAAAACTCGAATTCATTGCCTTTTTCCTCGGGAGCATCTTCAAAGCCAATAGAGAAAGTCTTAATGTCCTTCACGCCCGCTTCATGTAACATCGCAACTAATAAACTGGAATCTAAACCGCCAGAGAGCAAAACTCCCACCGGAACGTCTGCCGCCGTCAAACGCTTATGAACCGCCTCTTTTAAATCCTGATGAATCAAATCTATCCAGGCCTGGTCAGTTTGCGGCGCTGGTTTGCCATGAATTTCAGTCGGACGCTGCGCTTCTAAATGCCAAAAACGCTTCTTATACATTTGACCATCGGGATTAATAATCATCCAATGACCTGGCTCAAGCTTTTTAATGCCTTTTAAAATGGTATGAGGTGCTGGAATCACGGCGTGCAGTGTGAGCTGGTGGTGTAAACCAATTGGATCAATATCGGTATCAACATCGTCACTGGTAAGTAACGCCTGGGTATTCGAGGCAAAGCGCATGCCACCTTCGATAGGTGCATAATAAAGCGGTTTAATCCCCATTCGGTCACGTGCCAACAAGAGTTGCTGTTGATCATCATCCCAAAGCGCAAAAGCAAACATGCCTTCAAAATGCTCCACGCACTCTAATCCCCATTGACGGTAGGCTTTAAGAATCACCTCGGTATCAGAGTGAGTGACAAATTCATGGCCTAATGCTTGCAACTCGACCTTCAGGTTCTGGTAGTTATAGATACAACCATTAAACACCAAAGAGAACTCTTGATCGTGCATTGGTTGGTGACCCGCATCCGATAAATCTATAATAGATAATCGACGGTGACCTAGTCCTACCTGGTCTCTGATCCAAACACCTTCATCATCTGGCCCACGTTGCACCATCTGTTGTAACATAGGATTCAAACGTGAGATATCTGCCCGCTGGCCATCCCAATAAATTTCACCGCAAATTCCGCACATGCCATCACTTCTCAAAATTATTTAATTGTATCTAACTACCTGTAATAGGCATATATTACCTGTTTAGAATTTTCATGAGAAAGATTAAATCGAAAAACGAATGCCTTTTTGTTTTAATAGCCGCATTGAACGACCGATTAAGTTTACTCTGCTAGGCACTTTTGCTAACCTACACCTTGTTAACGCGTTATCATCAACCCATTTATAGGATTTAAACATGCATTGGTTAAAGAATTTACTGCCTTATACTGCTGGATTTTTACTCCTCATCGCTTTGCAAGCTAAAGCTGAGACGATCGTTCATGACATTTCTTCACTCAACTTGAAAGCTGAGGCAGAGTATGTCGCTGGCAGCGAAGATAAAACAGCGGTGCTCATTCTGCACGGGTTCTTAACAACCAATAAATTCCACACTGTCACAGCAATGGCACAGGGACTTCAAGAAGAGGGCTATACCACCCTTACCCCCACTCTTACATTGAATATTTCACAACGCCAAAACTCTGTAAAATGTAACTCTATCCATACACATACTTTAGAAAAGGATGTTATCGAAGTCGCTGAATGGGTGAAGTTTTTGAAAGAACAAGGCCATAAAAAAGTTGTTCTATTAGGCCATTCCAGCGGCAGTCAAGAGCTAGTTGAACTTCTTAATACTCGTAAAGACATTGATATTCAAGCCGCGATTTTTACCAGCTTGTTTTACCTGAGGGGTAAAGAACTGGGTACTTTACAAAGTGAAATGAACTATGCACAACAAGCCCTGAAGAACAAACAAGACCGCCCACATAAATACAGTTTTCTCTTCTGTAAAAGCAACTATTATGCAGTGCCTCAAAGTTTTCTTTCTTACCTCAAGCTCGACCGCACATATATCTTAAACTCACTTAAAAACCTCTCCATCCCAACCTATACGATTATGGGCCGCGCAGATAAACGTTATCAAAGCGTTGGAGAGAGTTGGTTAAAAGAGTTAGAGCAAACAGGCACAAACCTGATTATTATTGATGGCGCTAACCACTTTTTTTCCAGTGAACATGAGTTTGATCTGCAAGACACACTCAATAAAATCATGAACAATCTATAGAAACGGTATTGAATATGAGTTTACGCACTCCCAGCATCCTTATCCAGCCCATCAAGACCTATTTTTTAGGATTCTTATTTGCTGGAATTGTCTTGCTCATGTTTCTTAATTGGTCTTTATACAGTGAAGGTCAACAGATTAAACAGACCGTACAAAACCAGGAGCGGTTAGAAGCTGAAAAGGAAATTAGGGGTATTTTAGATAAAACCTTCAAAGAGCTGAAAATCGCTTTAAAAGTCCTCAGTGAATGGGATGAAATCCACCAGCAGATTAATGATCCAAGCTACTATTTTTTCTGGCATGATGAGCGCCTGATTGAAAGCGCCTATTTTAAAAAAGACTATGATCAATTAGAAATTTATAATAAAAACAAAACCTTCTTAGCGGCTACCTCGCCCATTAACAACCCAGATAAAGCGCTACCATTGACCATTGACAGCTTGTCTCCGCAAATCATATTCAACTCCTATACAGAAACACACTTAAATATTTTTGAGCCTATTTATGCCAGAAGTTCTGAAGAAACCATCGGTTACATAGGCATATCCTTGGATTTATTGCCTTACATTCTGAATGAAAACACCTTCAACCATGTTGATAAAACCAGTATTTCATTCTCAGGCACCGACACAGTTCCTTTAAGTGAAATAATGGAGAATATTAACTTTAAGCCTATCTCAAATCCTGTCACAGATTATTTATGGCAACTTATTCAAGAGTTCATTTTGCAACTGATTGCTTTGCTACTCGTGACCAGCATTGTTATTTCATTCATTTTCAATAAGCTATTCAACCACCCGCTTGAAGTACTATCTCAATACTTACATCGCTTGAAAAGAAACCCCAAAGAAGCCCAACAGCCACCACAAGAGACCTTCTACCTTAAGGAGTTTGAAGAATTAAAAGATTCTATTCACGATTACCATCATGACTTACAAGCAACTCAACAGGCGCTTGATATTCAAAATCAAACAGTGTGGGACCAAGCCAGACGCGATGTATTAACCAATATATACAACCGTAGAGCATTTGATGAAGCCTGGAATGACGTGCTCATTAATTTTGAACACTATAAGGTCACCACCGCCTTCATGCTCTTTGACTGCGACTTCTTTAAAGCCCTAAATGACACCTACGGCCATGAAGTAGGCGATGAGGTCATTCGAATTTCTGCCATGACGATTCAGCAGACTCTGCCAATGGAATGCCCTGCCTACCGCATAGGTGGCGATGAGTTTGCTGTTATCCTACAGAATAAAACCGCTGAACAGACTTTTGCAATTGCGGATAAATGCCTGACAGCTCTAAAAGAGTATAATTTCGGTAGCATAGGTATTAAAGAAAAGCTCTCTTTTAGTGTTGGAGTCAGCTCGGTCACTCCTTGTGATTCAATTGATTTTGCAAATGACATCGCCAGCTTGCCTCGACAGGCAGATATTGCAATGTATAAAGCCAAACAGTCCCATCAAAATAAGATTCAATGCTATCACCAGCAACTTGAGGCAGAGGCGCATACAATCGTCTCCAACGAAACCGTAAGTACCATTGTTAACGCCATTCATACCGGTGAAAATATCGCCATGCATTTTCAGCCAATACTCTCTCTAAAAACTGGTAAAGTTTATTTTGAGTCACTTGTCCGCATTAAAAATAATACTGAGTTAATTTTTCCAAATGATATTTTTGCAGTGGTACAACGTCGTCGTCTTGAAGTTGAAATGGATCATCAAATCATTCAAGCCATTCTCAACTTCCTAGTGGCTGGCAAACTCCCTAAAGATACTGGAGTAGCTATTAATATTTCAGGAAAAACCCTATTACAACCTAACTTTATCGCGCTGTTTAAAGGTTTTATCCCTTATTTAAAAGACTATAAATTAATCATTGAAGTAACAGAAAATATTTTAATCGACCATATGGACTATGCTCAAGAAGCCCTCAACCAACTAAGACAGCAAGGGTTTCTAATTGCTTTGGATGATTTTGGAAGTGGTTACTCTTCTATACGCTATTTAGCGCATATGCCAGTGGATATTATTAAGTTCGACATGAGCATGACCGTCGCTTTGAAATCAGATGAAAAAACACAAAACATCATTCTTTCAACGGCTGAAATGGTTTTACGTTCAGGTTATGAGTTGGTCATGGAAGGCATTGAAGATCAAGAAATGTACGACCAGGCAAAACTTGCAGGCGCAACACATCTTCAGGGTTACCTACTCGGCAAACCCAATATTGAACCACTTATGCCAAGACTTCCAAACAATGGCTAAGCGAGCCACGCAACCGCTGCTGAATCAAGCGCGACCTGATCTTCCCGGTCTTTCTAGTATCCCTAAGGTTATTGGTTTGACGGGGGGCATTGGCTCCGGAAAAAGCACATTAAGCCAACTGTTTGCCGACTACAATATCCCAACGATTGATACCGACTTACTGGCTCGCCAAGCAGTCACTCCAGGTTCAATAGGCTTACAACAAATCTGCAATACATTCGGCAAATCGATATTAAACGAAGATGGCACACTTAATCGTGGCTTACTCCGCGAACTGATTTTCAATGACCCTGAAGCCAAAAAACAGTTGGAAGCTATTTTGCATCCCCTGATTCAAACCGAAACAGAACGCCAAGTAACAGACTTAGTGTGGCAATCGCAAAACAGCAATCCTATCCCCTTTTTGCTTGTGGCGATTCCACTCCTGGTAGAAGGCATACATAAAAAGGGGCATAAACCAGAATACATTGATGAGATTTGGGTCATTGATACTCCACAAGAACAGCAAATCCAGCGTGCTTGCCAGAGAGATCAAAGTTCAGCCGCTCAAATTGAAAAAATCATCGCATTGCAAGCCAGCCGAGAACAACGTTTGGCCGTTGCCGATCGCGTCATAAATAACGATGGCAATCTTGATAAACTCAAACAGCAGGTTCAACAAATTATGCAAATATTCGTTTCAGACAAACAAGAACTGAACCACGAAGGCACGAAGACACGAAGTTGATAATGACCAGACCTGGTGCGTTTATTAACTCTGTTTTAAGCTAAGATGGTGAACAAGTGGCGTTAAATGCTAATTGTTTTCAATATAAAAATCGAATAAATAACTTTGACCAGGCCTGGTCAAAGCACTTTACGTACACCTTTAAACCTTTAAAATCTTCGTGCCTTCGTGGTTCATTTATTTTCGAGCTTTAATCAAAAGCCAATAGCTAATTCGGCCAAAACCCTGAAATCGCAGCGACACCCTGCCCACCGGATTTTTTAGCTTGTTCAATATCTTCAGGTTTCATTCCCCCTAAAGCAAACACCGGAATAGGAAGCTCTTTGACCACTTCGGCAAACTTTTGCCAACCTATTCCAAGAACGCCTGGGTGAGAGGATGTCTCTTTAACGGGAGAGAGCAGAATAAAGTCAGCATCAATCTTCAATGCCTGCTCGATGTCTTCTGGCGTGTGTGTCGATACGCCGAGCAGTTTATCTTTGCCAATCGGCCGTATTTGATAATCAAAAATCACATTCGAAGCGAGTTGCATGCCATCTGCTTCAGGTAATGACTCTAACAACTCCGGACGACCATTCAATAAAATTTTAGCCTGATGGTCATGCGCCAATTTAATCGCGCTTGCTGCTAAGGGTAAAAACTCATCTACCGATAAATTTTTAGCCCGTAACTGACAGAGACCAATCCCGTTATCGAGTGCCACTTGCAAACGTTGCAAAGCGTCGGCTTGATTTTCAAAGCTGCCTGATATCATCAGTCTATCGGCTAATTGCAATGCAATAATAATGCCTTTATTCGCATCTGGAAACGACATATTTGCCAATTCAGCAATAGGATACCAAGCAACTTTCTGCCCCTCATTCCCGTGTGGCTCTCCCTGGAAAGCTTCTGTGATGTACACATTTAAGCGCACCGCCACGGACGGGTAAGTCCAAGGAATGCTTATTAGAGGTTGCCAACCGGAGGTTTCAACATCCAACTCCTCTAAAAACTCACGTTTAAGGGCATTTTCAATCGGTTCATCAGCTTCAACCTTGCCGCCTGGAAACTCCCAAAGACCCGCAAAGGTTTGCGAAGTTTGTCTTAAACTCAGGCAGACAGTGTCGCCTCGCTTTAAAACACCAATTGCAATTTCTATATAAGCCATTGTTTACTATTCCTTTACTCAAATACTCGCTAAAACAGTGCCTAAAAGTGGGGGCTAATAAACGCACATAACACCACAGCAATCTCACCAGGCCTGGTCATTTTACGGTAAAATGTGGATTAAATTAATAACAACGACTTCGTTTTTTACTTCGAACTCGTTTTAGGTTGTTGCAAACAGTGACAACCGCCCAAATCTTAACCCGATCATAACGCAACCATCACTCAATATACGGATTCACACATGAGCCAATTCTGGAGTCAACTTGTCCACACCTTAACCCCTTATGTTCCTGGGGAACAGCCTAAAGTGGACAACTTAATTAAGCTTAATACTAACGAGAATCCTTATCCGCCGTCTCCTAAAGCACTGCAAGCGATTAGAGATGAAACCGGAGAAGCCTTAAAACTTTATCCTGATCCTAATGCTGACGTTTTAAAACAGACCATCGCAGATTATTACCAGGTTGAAGCAAACCAGGTATTTGTAGGAAATGGCTCTGACGAAGTATTAGCACACGCCTTTCAAGCGCTGTTAAAACAGGATAAACCGCTACTTTTTCCGGACATTACTTACAGTTTTTACCCAGTGTACTGTGGTCTATATCAAATTGATTACCAAACCATTCCTCTTACTGAAGAGTTTGAAATTGACATTGAAGATTATCCCGTTGATTGTGGTGCAATTATCTTCCCGAACCCCAACGCGCCAACCGGTCGTTTATTATCTCTGGAGGCGATTGAAGCCTTGCTCCAAAAACATCCAAAAACTGTGGTGTTAGTGGATGAAGCTTATATTGATTTTGGTGGTCAGACCGCAATTAGCCTGGTTAATCGCTATCCTAATCTGTTGGTCACACAAACCCTCTCTAAATCTCGCTCACTTGCAGGGATACGAGTCGGCCTTGCCATAGGCCAAGCGCCATTAATTGAAGCCTTAGAACGTGTTAAAAACAGCTTTAACTCCTATCCATTAGGTCGTTTAGCAATCTATGGTGCTAAAGCGGCTTTTGAAGATCAAGAATACTTTATTGAAGGCTGTCAAAAGATTATTTCAACGCGTGAGGATTTAACAAGTACGATGCAAGAACTTGGCTTTAATGTGATTCCTTCCGCGGCAAACTTCATCTTTGCGACACACACCCATTTTCCAGCAGAAGAACTGGCTTTAGCGTTACGCGAACAATCCATTATTGTTCGTTATTTCAATAAGCCGCGTATCGACCAATATCTACGCATTACCATTGGCACCGATTCTGAAAATAAAATTCTCTGTGAAGCATTGAAAAAGATTATTTCTAAGTGAGACCTTTGCACGAGTGAGGTTTGAGATAGAAATAGACGAAAGTACCCCTTGAGGGTATAAAATTTTTCTAATTGAGGCGGAATATGCAGTGAATAGCTAGCTATTCACAAGTGTTTCAACGAAAAGTAGGGCAATTTTAGCCATTTATATCCGAGCAGCCACTCGTGCAAAGGTCTCTAAGTAACGCGCCAGGCACTAAACAAGCTATGCAAAAACAAAAAAAGCCCATTGAACTCTAATTCAATGGGCTTTTTTATGAGTTATCGACACTGAACAGAGCTAATGTTTCAACGCCAATCTATTGATTAACTGCGGTATTCAGCATTAATTTTCACATAATCATAGGAAAAATCGGTGGTCCACACCGTATCACTGACTGGACCACGGTTAAGCTGAATTAAAATCGTAATATCTGTTTCATTCATCACCGCTTGACCGGCTTCCTCTGTATACATTAGCGCTCTGCCACCATTTTCGACAATACAGACATCCCCTAAATAAATCTTCAAGGCATCCACATCTAATGCTTCAACACCAGAACGACCGACTGCAGCTAAAATACGTCCCCAGTTCGGATCTGATGCAAACAATGCGGTTTTCACCAAAGGTGATAACGCAACGGCATGGGCAACTTTTAGACACTCTTCAGTTGTTTTACCACCCTCAACCTCGACGGTTACAAACTTGGTTGCACCTTCGCCATCACGGATAATCATCTGCGCTAATTCAATCATCACTTCATTAATGGCTTTTGATAATTCCGCATATGCTGTTGAATCAACATCATCAATGGTCGGCATATCCGCCTTTTGAGTCGCTGTCAGAGTACATGCATCATTGGTTGAAGTATCACCATCAACGGTAATTCGATTGAACGAAATATTCACAGAGTCCATTAAAACTTGCTGTAAACAGGTCTGGTTAATCTTAGCATCCGTCACGACAAAACCAAGCATGGTTGCCATATTTGGATGGATCATTCCAGAACCTTTAGAGATACCGGTAATCATGACACTGTGACCATCTACCTTAACTTCACGGCTCACTGCTTTGGGTACCAAATCTGTTGTCATAATCCCCGCACAAGCATCTTCCCAACCAGTAATCGACAAATTCGCTAAAGCTTCAGGAATCCCCTTCTGTAGCTTCTCCATAGGTAAGTTTTCACCAATTACACCTGTCGAAAAGGGCAGAACCTGCTCAGGCTGACAACCTAACTCGGCAGCTACCCAGGCACAGGTCTGTTGCGCATCTTCCATGCCTTGTAGACCGGTTCCAGCATTAGCGTTCCCACTATTAATCACTAAGGCACGTGGTGAATGCGATTTTAAGTGCTGTTTTGCCAAAGTGACAGGTGCGGCACAAAATGCATTTAACGTAAAACTAGCTGCCGTTAAAGCACCCTCAGTTAGCTCCATAATGACTAAATCTGGATTACCGTTCTTTTTGATTTGTGCCGCACAAGTACCAAGATAGACTCCGGAAACTGGATGCATAATTGGAAATAAATTGGTCATAACTTTTCCTTAGACTCGTGTAATGCTTACACTTTAATATTAGTTGTACTCTTTGCCATAAACCAAAAACCCACCGAGCGGTGGGTTTTAAAAAATTAACAGCCGTGTATTTTAAGCCTGATTTAACTTAATTTACCACAACACTGCTTATATTTTTTACCCGAACCGCAAGGACATGGGTCATTACGACCAACCTTCGGTGCCTCACGTTTAAAGGTACCTTCAGCGTCATCCTCTTCATTATCCATAATATCATCAGAAGTTTCTACACTACTTTGATTCATGGCATCCGAAATAGTGGCCGCCGCAGGATGAGTCGCATCTAGGTGCTGAGGACGATTTGCAGCATTTTGCTCATCAAATTCCTCAACATCTTTAGCCCCTTCGATCTGCACTAAAGATAAGACCTTAACCGTTTCAAACATTACTTCCTGCAAGAAGTTAGTGAACATCTCTCTTGATTCACGACGATATTCTTGGAAAGGGTCTTTTTGTGCATAACCTCGTAAATGAATGCCTTTACGCAGGTAGTCCATTTCAGAAAGGTGTTCACGCCACTGCTTATCAATCGTGCGCAATAAAACTTCTTTTTCAAAATGATGACGCGTTTTAGGATCAACCACTGCCATTTTAGATTTATAAACACCTTCTAACTCAGACAGTAACTTGTCGACCAATGTCTCTTCATAAAGGTCTTTATCGGCATCTAGCCATGACTGGATATCAAACTCAGAACCGAGTTCTTCGTGAATGGCACGTATCAATCCAGGAATATCCCACTGCTCATCTAAAGAGCCCTTTGGTACATAAGTAGAAACCAATTGCTCAACAATCTGCTCGCGCAAATCATCTAAAACATCAGTGACATCTTCCGATTCCATCAATTCGTTACGCTGTGCATAAACAACTTTACGCTGTTCATTAGAAATATCATCAAATTTCAATAGGTTAGCACGCTCATCCTGATGCAAACGCTCTACTTGTTTTTGAGCACGCTGAATCGATTTACTGACCATGCTGTGTTCAATGGCTTCTTCAGAGCTCATGCCTAGACGTTTCATCATCGATTTGACTTTGTCGGATGCAAAACGACGCATTAAATCATCATCTAATGACAGATAAAAACGAGTAACACCCTCATCGCCCTGACGACCAGAACGTCCACGCAACTGATTATCGATACGACGTGATTCATGACGCTCAGAACCAATCACCATTAAACCGCCATAACTGAGTACAGCATCGTGTCTTGCTTGCCATGCTTTAGTCACATCAACTTTCTGTTCAGCTGTTAACTCACCTAAAGCTTCCATTTCCATCTCTAGGTTTCCACCTAAAACGATATCAGTACCACGACCCGCCATATTGGTTGCAATGGTTACCGCACCAGGCTGACCTGCATTGGCAACAATGTGGGCTTCGTTTTCATGATGTTTTGCATTCAAAACACTGTGTTTAATCTCTGCACTGGTTAACAATCTTGATAACAACTCTGACATTTCAATCGAAGCTGTTCCCACCAATATAGGTTGCTGGGTCGCGGTAATGGTACGAATATCATTCACAATTGCAGCAAATTTACCTTCCATATCCAAATAAACTAAATCTGCTAAATCCTCTCTTTGAGGAATCTTATTCGGTGGAATAACCACAACTTCAAGGTTATAAGTTGATAAAAACTCACCCGCTTCAGTATCCGCTGTTCCGGTCATACCGGCTAGCTTTTGGTACTGTCTAAAGTAATTCTGGAATGTAATGGAAGCAAACGTTTGGCTTTCTTGCTGAATCGTTACATCTTCTTTGGCTTCAATCGCCTGATGCAAACCTTCGCTCCAACGACGGCCTGACATTTTACGGCCTGTAAACTCATCGATAATAACGACTTCATTCTCTTCAACAATATAATCACGATCCTTTTCAAACAAAAGGTTCGCTCTTAAAGCCGCATTAACATGAATCATTAATCCAATATTAACGGCGTCATATAAACTTTCATCCGCATTAAGAATTTCTTCTTCAACCAACAAAGCTTCCACCTTAGCATGACCTTGATCGGTCAGATAAATCTGCTTCGACTTGACATCAATGGTGAAATCACCGCTTGAATCCTTGGTCTCTTCATCTTCTTCACCTTGCTCAAGATGTTTAATCAGTGGATTAATCTTACGGTAAAGTTCCGCTTTATCTTCCGCTGGCCCTGAAATAATCAATGGCGTACGTGCTTCATCAATCAGAATCGAATCCACCTCATCGATAACTGCAAAATGCTGACCACGCATAACCTTTTCTGCGGAGAAAATCGCCATATTGTCACGTAAGTAATCAAAACCGAACTCATTATTAGTTCCGTAGGTAACGTCCATAGAGTACGCTAACTGCTTCTCTTGTTGGCTTTGACCACTTAAAATGACACCGGTCGATAATCCTAAAAACTCAAAGATCTGTCCCATCCACTCCGAATCACGTTTCGCCAGGTAGTCATTCACGGTAATGACGTGCACACCTTCACCCGTCAATGCATTAAGATAAACCGGCAAGGTCGCAACTAAAGTCTTTCCTTCACCCGTGCGCATCTCAGCAATTCGACCTTCATGAAGCGCCATTCCACCCATCATCTGCACATCATAATGGCGCATGCCAAATACACGCTTACCGGCTTCACGTACCACAGCAAACGCTTCCGGTAACAATTCATCTAATGAACCACCAGCTGTAAGCGTCGCTTTAAATTCAGTTGTTTTATGCTGTAAATCTGCGTCGGATAGCTCAGCAAAACTTGCTTCAAATTCGTTAATTTTTAGGGCTGTTTTACGGTATTGCTTCAGCATACGCTCGTTGCGACTACCAAAGATTTTCTGAAAGATTGTTAAGGCCATTAAGAGTATTTTCCGGTTAAAAATTTAAACTATCGGTTTGAGTGAGAATCAGGTGATTAACATTCCATTCTCGTCGTCGCACTATCATCGTAATAATGCGGTAAAATATGCGAATATTCTAACACAACTCATAGTGACCACATCATGAAACCTCTATTAAAACAAGCGAGTGGTGCCCTAAATAATTTACTGGAAGATGCACAGCTTTTTCAAGCACTGCTTGACGTTGGACAAGATGGCTTGCCTCGTGATCTAAAACCTCATTTAATAGGGGTAAGTTTTGACCAACAAACCTTGATTTTACAGTTAGACGAGAGTATTTGGGCAACACAATTACGCTTTTATGAACCTAATTTATTAGGCACCTTCCAGGAACACTTCCCGCACTTGGAATTGAACCGGGTTAAGGTCAATATTTTGCCTCAACCTAAAGAGGTTCGTAAAGTACGCCAAGTTACCAGTTACCCTTCTGCTGAAGATGCTCAAGAAATGAATAGCATGGGCGATGCAATCGAGTCAGAAGGTTTAAGTAACGCCCTCAAAAAGCTCAGTCTACGGGCACAAAAAAACCCCTAAAAAGGGGCTTTCAATCTGTTCGAGTGCAACTCATCGTAATCATTACAATAAAACTTTACTGCTGCCATATTTTACAGGCTGTGCACCATCGGCCTTAAAGGTCACTAACTCAAAAGCATCGGGCTGTGCTTGCAGCGCTCTCAACAACTGATTATTCAAAGCATGACCAGACTTATGCGCGGTAAATTCTCCGACAATAGGGTGACCCAACATATACAAATCGCCAACGGCATCTAAAATCTTGTGACGAACAAATTCATCTTTGTCACGTAAGCCTTCCACATTCATCACACCTTCATCATCCAGACCAATGGCATTTTTTAAGCTCGCGCCTAAACCTAAGTTTTTAGCGCGTAGCATCTCCATGTCTTTCATAAAACCAAAGGTACGCGCACGACTGACTTCTTTAAAATAGGAGGTTGAAGAAAACTCTAAAGTCATCTTCTCCGCCGTGGATTGAAATGCTGGATGCTCAAAAGCGATTGAAAAGTTTAGTCGATAACCTTCATAAGGTAAGAATTCAGCAAACCCACCCTTGTCATTCTCAACTCGAATCGGCTTCAAAATTCGCACAAAGGCTTTTGGCTCATCTTGAATTTTAAGGCCAGCAGACTGCAATAGAAAAATAAAGTGTGAAGAGCTCCCATCCATAATCGGAACTTCATCAGAAGTAATATCAATATACAGATTATCAATGCCAACACCGGCAATCGCTGACATCAAATGCTCAATAGTTGCGATCTTAACCTTCTCACCATTTTGCTCACTGACAATAGTGGTGCACAACATGGTTTCGCCAACAATCTCTGGAGATACTTTGAACTCAACGGCAGGCTGAAGATCGACACGTCGAAACACAATCCCTGTATTCACTGGCGCAGGACGTAAAGTCATGACGGACTCATGGCCAGTGTGCAGGCCAATGCCCTTGGCTTTAATTTGATTTGCAACAGTTCTTTGATTCAATGGAGGCTCGTCTTTTCTTAACACCCTAAAGAAAGGGTTTATCACTAAAATTCAGGTCGAGTATTTTATCACAGCTTTAAGCTAGACTCTGTCCGAGTAACATAAATACGGTTACTTAATGCTGTCATAACGTACTAAGACGTACTATTATTCAATCAAAGGATACATAACTAGAAGCTGGACTTAAACCAAGCTTTCATTCTAGCGAAAACTTGACCTACATCGACTGATTCACGTTTTTGTGGAACGGAAAGAGCAACATCTCCAATATGCTCTTTAGCGTACATCAATAAACCCACTGTCGTTGCAAAAGAGGGGCTATTCACCTCATCCGTCAATCCCTTAATGCCATGTGGATAACCCAAACGTACAGGCATGTGAAAAACTTCTTCAGCCAATTCCACTGCGCCTTCGACCAAAGAACTACCGCCTGTTAATACAATACCTGCGGCTAAAATATCTTCAAAACCTGCACTGCGTAACTCTGCTTGAATCAACTGAAACAACTCTTCATATCTTGGTTCAACCACTTCCACCAATGTGCGGCGAGACAAGCAACGTGCCGGACGATCACCCACGCTAGGGACTTCAATCTCTTCATCTTTACTGATCAACTGTGGCAAGGCACAGGCATATTTCTTTTTAATCTCTTCAGCCGCTTGAGTTGGCGTTCTTAAAGCGACGGCAATATCGTTCGTCACTTGATCTCCGGCAACGGAGATAACGGCGGTGTGGCTTATTGAGCCATTATGAAAAACAGCGATATCCGAGGTTCCACCACCAATATCAACCAAGCACACGCCAAGCTCTTTCTCATCTTCAGACAAGACCGCTTCACTGGAAGCAAGTTGCTCTAAAATAATATCTGCAACCACTAATCCACAACGCTCAACGCACTTGATAATATTTTGTGCGGCGCTTACCGATCCAGTAACCATATGAACTTTGGCTTCTAAACGCACCCCAGACATACCAATCGGCTCGCGAATACCGCCTTGGCTGTCAATAATATATTCTTGTGACAAAATATGTAAAATGCGCTCACCACCAGGAATAGCAATGGTTTGCGCCGCATCCATAACGCGTTCAATGTCCTCAGGCTGAACATCTTGATTGCGAATCGCAACCATGCCATTGGAGTTAAAGCTTTTAATATGACTACCCGCAATACCAACATAAACGGACTCAACCGTATAACCAGACATTCTTTCAGCCTCGTCAATCGCGTGTTGAATGGATTCAACCGTCGCATCAATATTGACGACCACGCCTTTCTTTAATCCACGAGAAGGATGTGTGCCCATCCCAACTACTTCAATCTCACCATCTGAGTTTATTTTCCCAATAATCGCAGCAATTTTTGAGGTTCCGATATCTAACCCGACTACTGTGTTTGAAGCTTGTTGTTTACGCGCCATACTCTGCTTTACCTTTTTCATATTTCTACGCTGCCCACGGGGACGACACCTGGGACAAATTACCTGTTTTTATTGTGAAAAGCCACTCTAGCGACATCTTAGAGTTCCCCTACAATAAAACCATTACTATAGCGTAAATCATACACCTGTGGTGACTTTCTCAACGCCTTTGAGAGCTTAGGATAAGCCCGTACAAATTGATCCAACCTTATATCGTCATCAGTCATATCCAGAATGATTTTTGAACCATTCAACAGACGAATCTGCCAGATGCCATCTAACTGTAGGCTTAATGCCGCAATCGTGAACTCAATCGACTTCAAAGCGGTTTGAAACGTTGTCAGCCTTACCAGTATCTTTGCAGAGTCCGCCAGCTGTCCATCTAATACCACTAGGTTATTAAAGCCGGCTAAATCTTTCGGATAAAATACGACACCGGCTTGATTCACCAGGCCTGCTTGTTGCCAACGGGCAACTGGCTTTTGCTCTTGAATACTGACGTACAACTGATCTGGCCAGCTGCGTTTTACTAAAGCGCTGCTCGCCCAATCCAATCGAGTCAATTCGGACTGGATGGTTTCGAGCTCCACTTCCCAAAAAGAACGACCTAAATAGTGTTGCATAACAGCATCTATCTCAGCAGGTTTCACATGCTGAATCTCGGAAACCAACTCATACTGCTGAATTGGCCGAAACAGAGGTGAATCTTCCTGAATCAAAAACCAAGTAGCAGTCATTAACACTCCTAAAGTAGAAAGTAATACTGCACTGCGGACCACTCGCTGCATCATTTTGTAGTCTGTAAAATTTCAACAACAAGATTTTCAAATGAAAGCCCCGCCGCTTTAGCCGCCATAGGCACTAAACTGTGACCTGTCATCCCGGGCACTGTATTCAACTCAATTAACCAAGGTTGATTCTGTTCATCTAACATTAAATCAACACGCCCCCAGCCTTTGGTACCAATGACATTAAAAGCCTGCAAGACCAAAGCTTGAATTTTTTGTTGGGTGTTATTATCTAAATCACACGGACAAATATACTGAGTGTCATTGGATTGATACTTTGCATCAAAATCATAAAAATCATGTGTGGTTTTTAATTCTATTAAAGGTAACGCTTCATTATTGAGCACTGCCACGGTATATTCACGACCGGTAATCCACTGCTCAATCAAAACTTCAGAATCATACTGTTGCGCGAAAGCAACTGCATCTACCAACTCCACTTTATTGGTGACCTTACGCATACCAAGACTAGAGCCTTCATGTGAAGGTTTAACGATGACGGGGAATGGGATAGAAAAAGAATCAATCTCTAAAGGCAACGAATCAGAGACCCAAATAAACTTCGGTGTCGGTAAGCCAGCGCCTAACCACATCCATTTGGTGCGTAGCTTATCCATCGCGACGGCCGAGGCGGCCATTCCGCTACCGGTATAAGGCACGCCTAAATCTTCAAGGATTGCTTGCACCACGCCATCCTCACCCCAACGACCATGTAGTGCGATAAAAGCGCGGTCATAGTGCTTGGCAATGGCTTGAATATCTTCGAGAGAAGTGACATCAAGTGCGCTTGCATCGATGCCTTGCGCCTGCAGCGCTTTAGTGACAGCCTGCCCACTTCTTAAAGACACTTCTCGTTCAGCGGCTTTACCGCCCATGAGCACTGCAACCTTCCCCCAATTCATCACGCTAACTTCCTTTTAATCTTTTACACGGGTCTACATAAATTATTTTTTGACGGCTTTTGCGACTTATGCCGTTTACTCGGTAAAGCTTACTCTGCAAATGTATTCAACTGCCACTGCTTAGCAACTTGGCCAACATCTCCAGCCCCCATCACCAACACTACATCACCATCCAGCAATATATCCTGACTAATGGCTTCAAGCTGTTCGAAATTTTCAGAGTAAATCCCCTGCGCGCCACGCAAACGCATCGCTTGCAAAAGGGCTTTAGAGTCAAACATCGGCAAATGCGTTTCGCCAGCTGAATACACTTCAGTTAATACCACAAGATCCGGTTCTAACAAGGCTTGAACGAATTCATCAAACAGATCGCGCGTACGTGAATAACGGTGCGGTTGAAATACCAATACCAAACGTTGACCTGGAAAAGCCGCTTTTGCGGTTTCAATGGTGGCTGTCAATTCCGTTGGGTGATGACCATAATCATCCACCAAAGTCACCTTTTTCTGACCAATTAAGCGATTTGGATAGACTTCAAAACGGCGTCCTACGCCACCAAACTCTAATAAAGCTTGTTGAATGGCTGCTACGGAGACATCCAACTTCAAAGCCACCGAAATCGCCGCTAAGGCATTAAGAACATTGTGCCGACCGGGTGTATTGAGAACCACATCAAAACTTTGCTCACGTCTAATCAACACTTGAAACTGCATCGTCAAGCCCGTGGCCTGGACATTAATCGCCCGGACATCAGCTTGCTCTGAAAAACCATAGGTTTGAACTTTACGGCTTAACTTAGGCAACATCGTCTGAATATTTGCATCATCAATACAGACAATCGCCAGACCATAAAATGGTAAGCGATGAATGAATTCGATAAAGGTGTTCTCTAAATTCTGATAATCACCTTGGTAGGTATCCATGTGATCTTCATCAACATTGGTAATGACCGACATCATTGGCGAAAGGTGCAAAAAGGACGCATCAGACTCATCGGCTTCAGCGACTAAATAACGACTCGAGCCCAAGCGCGCATTCGAACCGGTTTGATTGAGCTTTCCACCAATCACATAGGTAGGATCGATGCCGCCTTGGGTTAAAATTGCTGCGGTTAAACTGGTCGTAGTGGTTTTACCATGCGTACCGGCAATGGCAATTCCAAAACGCATTCGCATCAACTCAGCCAACATTTCTGCTCGCGGAATCACTGGAACACGCGCTTCACGAGCCCAATCAACTTCTAGGTTACCGGCCGCTATCGCGGTAGAGACCACCACCACATCGGTATTTTTAACATGATTGGCATCATGGCCTAATTGAATTAAAGCGCCTAAAGATTCCAATCTTGCGACGGTCGGATTGTGTTTTAAATCAGAGCCACTCACCGTGTACCCGAGATTCAAACACACCTCGGCAATCCCCGCCATACCAACACCACCAATCCCAACAAAATGTATCTGCTTTACCTGATCTTTCACTCTCAAACCTTTGCATAATGCTTCAAGTCACACCGCAACAAAGGAGATTGACCTGAATATTTACTAATGTCCCATATAATACCTTGCTTTATTATATTGAGCTTAGATTTATTACCCTAAATTCGTTAATTTAATCCCTATAAAATCTCGATATAACCCAATATTTGGCATACTTCTCACTACACCGTTAACAAGTCCACACCTTAGTTTCGTGAAGTTTTTTTGGGGGCAAAAAAAAACCGACCAGGCCTGGTCGGTTTTTATTCCGTGAATAAAGAGCATCTTTAAACAATCAATTTAGGCGAAAATAGGCCTTATAACAACATTTCTTTGGCTTCTTCAATCGAAACGACTAAACGGTCGATATCATCGGTATTGTTATAGACACCTAATGAAGCACGTACCGTCGCAGGTACATTGTAATGCTGCATCACTGGCATCGCACAATGATGACTGGCTCTGACTGCAACACCATCTTGATCCATCAGGGTCGCCATATCATGCGGGTGAATGCCATCAATGATAAAAGAGAGGACGCCGCCTTTATGTTGCGCTTCGCCAATCACTCTCAAACCTTCAATTTGCTTAAGCTTATCGGTTGCATAAGCCAATAGTTCAGCTTCATATTTCGCGATATTATCTAAACCAATCGATTGCAAAAACTTAATGGCGGCGGCTAGACCAATCGCACCTGATATATGTGGCGTTCCAGCTTCAAACTTATAAGGCAGAACGTTATATTCGGTTTTCTCAAAGGTCACTGAATAAATCATATCACCGCCCCCTTGATAAGGCGGCATAGCTTCTAATAGGGCTTCTTTCGCGTACAGCACACCAATCCCGGTCGGACCATACATCTTATGAGCCGACATGGCATAAAAATCACAATCAATATCTTGGACATCAACACTCATATGCGGAGTCGCTTGCGCCCCATCGACTAAGACTTTCGCTCCCACAGAGCGGGCGATTTCGGTCATCTCTTTAACGGGGTTGATTGAGCCTAATGCATTCGACATATGGGTAATGGCTAACAACTTGGTTTTTTCTGAAACCATGCCTTTTAAAGCATTCAGGCAAATTTCGCCCGCTTGGTTGATTTTCAAGACACGTAAACGAATCCCAAGCTCATCTCTCAATAACTGCCAAGGTACGATGTTCGAGTGATGTTCCATCTCAGTTACGATGATTTCATCATCTTCCTGCATATTACTACGCGCCCAACTATAGGCAACCAGATTAATCGCTTCAGTCGTACCACGGACAAAGACGATTTCTCGAGTCGACTTGGCATTCAAAAATTGGCGAACAGTCTCTCTTGAGCCTTCATACAACTCGGTGGCGCGTTCACTTAAACCATAGACACCACGGTGGACATTGGCATTTTGCTCTCGATAGTAAGTATCCAGCGCTTCAATCACTGCTAAAGGCTTTTGAGAGGTCGCACCGCTGTCTAAATAGACCAAAGGCTGGCCATTTTCAGTCTGTTGTAAAATTGGGAATTGCGCGCGAATCTGTGCAAAATCAGGTACATTTAATCCATCATTTAGCGCTTCAACCACTTTCAAATTAACCAGGGACATTACACTGTTTCCTTAGCATTAAGTTGATCCGAAAGTGCTGTCATCACCCACTGTCTAATGTCCGCGTTAGTTATATCTTCTGCTGGCTCCATTAAGAATGCCTGAGTTATCATTTCGATGGCTTGCGAGCGGGGTATTCCACGTGCTTGCAGATAGAATATTTGATCTTCATTAATCTGTCCCGTGGCTGAACCATGCGAACACTTAACATCATCTGCATAAATTTCTAACTGTGGCTTACAATCCATTTTGGCGGTTGCAGACAACAGTAGATTCTTATTATCCATCTGACCATCGGTCTTTTGCGCCAATTGATCAACGCGAATCATGCCGTTAAAGACACCAACTGCCGAATCATCAAGAACATACTTATGCAACTGCTGGCTCATGCCCCAAACGTTATTATGTTGGGTATTGGTGCGAGAGTCCATCGTCTGTTGTCCACGCCCCAAACAAGCACTATTCTGACGGTTCTCGATATGTTCACCGTTCATATAGAGATGATTCTGATGACGAGAAGTCAAGCTACCCAGACCAGTATAAAAGGTGTTAAACGTGCTTTGATCGGCTTGGAAAACAAACTGATTATTGAAGTAATAACTAGAATGATTTTGCTGCTGCACCAATATCTGCTTCATGCGTGCTGATTTGGCAATATCCATTTCAGTGACGATATTGCTACAGCCTTTAAAACTTTCATCAGCCGATAAGCTGACAAACTGTTCTACCAGGGTCATTTCGGTATTTTCTTCGAGGACGACATGGTTACGCACTGTCGCTATCTGATTATCTTGTGACTGAACATATAAAACAAAAATAGGCGTTTCTAAAACGGTGTTCTTGGTGATTTGCAGATAATAGCCATCGGCCATTAATAAACTGTTAATGACACCAAAAGGCGCTTTATTGATAATCTCTTCACGCGCAAACAACTGATCGGTCGCACCTGGTACTTCAAATACATCGCGAGTCGACTCAAAAGAGACACCGCTTGGTAAGACACTTAGATCATCCGATAATTCTTCGCTGAACCAACCATCTACAAAGACAATCTTGGTCACGGCATAAGGCGGTAAAAAAGCGTTCAAATCATCAAGTTTTAAAGAGTGTTTACCCAGCGCTTCAAAACGATTCTGTACGAAACCCGTTAGCTTGGTATATTGCCAATCTTCATCTCTTAATGTCGGAAAAGCCTGCTCAGCAAAAATGGCTTGGGCACGCTTGCGTCCCGCAATGACCTTATCATTTGGAAAAGCCACATTCAGTAACAAAGACTGTTCAATATAATGATCCACGGCCTGTTGAGCCATTGGAGAAATTTTTCTAATTATCTTTTTTGACATTTTTTATCCGCCGATGAAACTCGGTGTTTAGCGTGTTCTTCTGAAAAAAGTGCAACTCTATCGAGGGTGTACTTAATTAAGCCTGTGACTGAGCCTGTTCATGCTTTTGGACAATATCATCATAGCCAAACTCTTCCAACTCATGCACCAATTCAAAACCGCCTGATTTAATAATCTGACCGTTATACAGGACATGAACATGATCCGGCTTAATATAGTCTAAAAGACGCTGATAATGTGTCACCACAATAAAGCTACGATCGGGTGAACGTAAAGTATTAATGCCGTTCGCGACCAAACGCAAAGCATCAATATCCAGCCCCGAATCGGTTTCATCTAAGATACATAACTTTGGCGCTAACAATGCCATTTGGAAGATATCATTACGTTTCTTTTCACCACCGGAAAAGCCAACATTGACCGAACGCTCTAATAGATCGGCGCGCATGTCCAGCAACTCAATCTTATCTTTAGCGTATTCATCAAAATCAAACATATCTAAAGGCGGTAAACCTTGCTCACCACGCACGCCGTTTAAAGCGGTTTGCATAAACAACTTATTACTCACGCCAGGAATTTCTACTGGATACTGAAATGCCAAAAACAAGCCTTTGCGGGCACGTTCATCTGGAGCTAATTCCAATAGTTCTTCACCGTCAAAATCGACCGTTCCGCCAGTTACTTCATAATCATCACGTCCGGCCAATACACTGGCTAAAGTACTTTTACCTGCGCCGTTTGGTCCCATAATCGCGTGAACTTCACCCGCTTTTATTTCCAGGTTTAAGCCTTTAAGAATCTGTTTTTCATCAATTTGAGCTTGAAGATTTTCAACTTTTAATAACATGGTTCGTTTCTTTTTTTTAAAATTTCTGATTAATATTGTGTGTCTACTGTGTGCCATATAGGCAGTGTATTGGGATTAAACCCCAAGTCGTGCGCTAAGCCAGTTAACCGACTGAACCTTCCAAACTAATAGACAATAACTCTTCTGCTTCTTGGGCAAACTCTAACGGTAACTCGCTTAAGACATCTTTACAGAAGCCATTCACAATCATCGAAATCGCATCTTGTTCGCTGATTCCGCGTTGCTTACAATAAAACAGTTGATCTTCGCCGATACGAGAGGTGGTCGCTTCATGTTCAATCTGTGCCGTGGAATTTTCCACTTCAATATACGGAAAAGTATGTGCGCCACACTGGTCGCCAATCAACATCGAATCACACTGAGTGAAGTTACGCGCGCCTTCGGCACTCGGTAAAATCTTCACCAAACCACGATATGTGTTCTCACTGCGACCTGCAGACAAACCTTTAGAGATAATAGTACTGCTGGTATTTTTACCGATATGAATCATCTTAGTACCGGTATCAGCTTGCTGACGACGATTGGTCAACGCCACAGAGTAAAACTCACCGATCGAGTTATCACCCTTTAAAATGCAACTTGGATATTTCCAGGTAATCGCAGAACCGGTTTCAGCCTGTGTCCAAGACAACTTAGAATTTTTACCTTCACAGATACCGCGCTTGGTCACGAAGTTTAAAATTCCACCCTGACAGTCATCATCGCCTGGATACCAGTTTTGCACGGTGGAGTATTTAACTTCAGCATCTTCCAAAACAACCACTTCAACCACCGCAGCGTGCAATTGATAGGTATCGCGTGCGGGTGCAGAACAGCCTTCTAAATAACTGACATAACTGCCTTTATCGGCCACCACAATCGTTCTTTCAAACTGGCCGGTTTTGGCTTCGTTAATACGGAAATAAGTCGATAGATCAATCGGACAACGGACATTTTCAGGAATATAAACAAAAGTACCATCCGAGGCCACCGCTGAGTTTAAGGCTGCAAAAAAGTTATCATGATATGGCACGACCGTACCCATGTACTTTTGTACTAACTCAGGATAGTCATGCACCGCTTCTGAAAACGAGCAGAAAATAATCCCGAGTTCCAATAAGTCTTCACGTTTGGTGGTTGAAACCGAAATCGAATCAAAAATCGCATCGACTGCGACATTCGAATCATCACCCGTCAAAGGCACACCTAACTCGGCAAACGCCTTGGCGACTTCTGGATCAATTTGATTTTCAACACTGCCGGCACTGCCATCACAGGCACTGCACTCTGGTGCAGAATAGTAGCTATAGTCCTGATAATCGAGCGGAATGTAGGACATTTTCGCCCAATGCGGCTCTTCTAAAGTCAACCAGTGCTCAAACGCTTTCAAACGAAAGTCGAGCATCCATTGCGGCTCATTCTTTTTAGCAGAAATCGCACGCACGGTCGCTTCATCAAGCCCTTTGTCAAAGGTCTCTACGGTGGTTGTGGTGACAAAACCTTCTTTATATTTCTGGTTTTTACTCAGCAAATCATCAATTTCTTGATATTGCGTTCCTGCCGAGTTCAATTCTGTTATTTGCGCTGCTTCAGCCATGCACTTAATCGCCTAAATTTTAATATCAGAGTATTTTAGTAGGTTATTACTCAAATGTCTATGAGTGGATAATGAAAGCCTGTTTTTAGATAGCGCTAGATTCACGCTAAACTCGCCTTAATGATTTCATCTAACCAGGCCTGATCAAGATCCAAGCCTTGAATCTGAACCTTATCTGTTAAAGCCGTTGCCAACTCCTTCTCATCTGCGGCAAACAACTCCCAACGCGTTGCGGAACCTTCAATCGTAACTTTATTCTCATATTCTATCGTCTGCACAACACCCGTCACACGGGATATTTTCATGCCAAGGTTTTGCTTAGAACTGTCCAAACCAAACAACAGATGCTCCCAACAGATTCGATCGACACTAAATTCATAAGCCTGCAGAGGTTTGACACTTTTGGATAAGTCATCCTGAGCCGATTGCATTAATACATTCTCAATGGGAAAACCCAACCAACCTACCGGAAAGCTTTGATTTAACCACCTGACAATCGGCAGATGACCTGCATTTAAAGCAGCCCACTTATTCCACCAGGCCTGGTCATCCAGTGAAGCAGCCTCTAAAAAGCTAAAGATAATGCCATCGGCAGCTAATAGAAGTTGCTGCAGACGTTCTGCCAACCAATCGTCAGACCCGCTGATTAAAGGTGTGCGAACGTCAATCACACACAGGGTTTGATAAGGCATACTAACTTGGTTTAAGTCCGATAAATCCTGACTTTCAAAGTAACCAGGCCTGGTCAATTGATTTCGCAGTGATTCAATCACTCGCGTTTTGCCACTGCCTGGTAACCCGGTAATCACAAGACTGACAGAGCTGTCATCTTTCAATATTTGTGAATTAAATTCAGACATTTCAGTGACTCTTGTTACTCGTCAAACAGTTTGAAAACTGATTCGCTAACGCTTCTAAAAACGCGTCATATGGCATAAAGGGTTTGTCTAATGCGTAACTGGTCCCCATTGGATCAAGACTGCCCAGCTTGATCCCAAGACCAGAAGCAACGGACATTACGCGCTTTTCTGGAAATTGTGGCTCTTTAAACAGGCAGGTCACGTGACCACTTTTAATACGCTCTCTTAACTCATGAACACGCTTTAAACTTGGCGCCAATTCTGGGTTCAGACGAATTGATCCCACACCGTTCAAGCCGTATTGATGTTCAAAATACTGAAACGCATCGTGTAAGACTAGAAAGGGTTCAGACTGCACTTTCGCTAGGCGTGCGATAATCAATTGATTCGTTTTATCTAACTGTGCCAACCAATCTGTGGTGCGTTGTTGAATGGTTTGCTTCCGTTCTGGCAACATGATTTGTAACTGTTGGCTGACCTCTAACACCATCTGCTGGGCATTATGTAGAGACATCCAAATATGCCCATCCAAACGTCTGTTCTCAACCTGTTTATCATTGTGATGCTCAGTTGAGTGGTTCCCAGAATCATGTTTACCAGAACTATGTTCATCAGTCGCGTGCTCATCCATATCTGAAACATGCTCACTCTGTTTCGGCTCGGCGTTATGGGCGTGTTTCTTTTCCCATAGACCGCCCTGCCTTAACGCCAAGCGTTCAACATTCGTCAAAAGCGCCATGGCAATCGGGGTTTTATTGACCAGCTGTAAAGGTTTTTCAATCCAACCATCAACAGGGGTACCAACAGAGATAACCAAATCACTGTCTTGCAGTTGTTTGACATGCGAAGGCTTCAATTGAAAGCCATGCGGTGATACGCCTGGTTTTAACAAAATATTCAGTTCATCCGCAGGCCCTAATAAAGGCGCAATTATGCCTGCCAAAGGTGGAATTGAGACCGTCACAGTTAAGGCAGAAGCGTTACTTGCCAAACCCACCAGCAACAGACCCATTAAAGGCCTAACAAGGTTTCTAAATAAAGCGCTTGGCGCAACTAAATGATTCATTTTCAAAACTTTTATTCCTTCGCATCAGATTGCAGATAAAATAACTCAGATAAACCGTCTGTTTTGAATCGCATAAAACCTATTCAAAACAAGCAAAACAGCTAAATTCAACTCAAGCGTGGAGAACCCCAGCATCGTGCAGACAACAGCGCCCCTCATTGAAGCTCAGCATATCACTCAAAAATTTGGCGATGCAACCGTACTTAAAGACATCTCTTTAACCCTTCACCCCAAAGAGATTGTCACGCTTATAGGCCCAAATGGGGCGGGTAAATCCACCTTGCTTAAAATCCTACTCGGACTGATTAAACCGACTGCGGGTCAAGTCATTCGTAAACCCGGCCTACGCATTGGTTTTATGCCGCAAAAAATCCAAATTGATGCCACTCTACCAATGTCTGTTGAACGTTTTTTAAAACTGGGCCTTAAACAACCATCGGTTATAACGGAAGCTGAATCAACCACCCCAACCCCGTTCTTTAAATCGGTTAAAAGCCGATTTTTAATGGCTCTTAAAACGATCTTTTCAACGGCCGAGTATGATACCACAGCCGTATATAAAATCGCTGAAGAACTGAATATCCAAACGCTATTACAGCAACCAATTCAGAAGGTTTCGGGTGGTGAGATGCAACGCATTCTGCTGGCACGCGCCTTGATTAGAGAACCCCAACTACTGGTATTAGACGAACCCGTTCAAGGGGTTGATTTACAAGGGCAAACAGAACTCTACCAATATATCAATCGCATTCGCCATGAACGTGGTTACGGGATTTTAATGGTCAGCCACGATCTGCACATCGTTATGAAAAACACCGATTATGTGCTCTGCCTGAATCAACACATGTGCTGTTCTGGCTTGCCGCAGAATGTTAGTGAGTCCCCTGAGTTTCAAGCCCTTTTTGGCACACACACCGACAGCATTGCGTTTTATGAACATCACCACGACACAACCTGTGAACACACCCATGGCCAGCCACAGATTGACCCCAAGCAAGTCAAGCAAACCGTTCAAAAGCCACCAGGCCTGGTCGAATCCAGCAACACAAATCCAAGCAATACAATTAACTCAAACAATCTAGGGAAGGAACAATAAATGGAATGGTTCCCGAGTTTTATGACCTTTGCTTTAATCGGCGGCCTTGGATTAGCCCTTATCTCAGCACCTTTAGGGGTTTTTGTGGTTTGGCAACGTCAATCCTACTTTGGCGCAACACTTGCCCATTCAGCGTTACTCGGTGTGAGTATTGGCCTGTTTTTAGAAACCGACCTCACCCTGAGTGTCATAACCGTCTCTTTATTAGTCGCTTGGGGAATTTTTCGCCTTGGTCAATACAAAGAACTCTCATCGGATACGCTGCTAGGGATTCTGGCACACAGCAGCTTAGCCTTCGGCTTGATACTCATCAGCCTGCAAGACAATGTACAAATTGATTTAATGGGTTATCTGTTTGGCGACATTTTAAGCATTAACGAAACCGACCTTTTCCTGATAACGGGCATAGGCCTGTTAATCCTCATTTTCTATCGTTTTCACTGGAAAGACCTGCTTAACCTGACGTTAAACCACGAACTGGCACAAGTGGAAGGCATTAACGTCAAAAGAATCCAACTGCAATACGTTTTATTGTTGGCATTAATGATTGCGCTTTCTATGAAGATCGTCGGCGTTTTACTGGTGACTTCTTTACTCATCATCCCCGCGGCCGCCGCCCGAAGACTCTCTTCAACGCCTGAAAAAATGTTGTTGATGAGTATCCTTTTGGGCGTTATCTCCGTTCTACTAGGCTTAATGGCTTCCTATCTCGTAGACCTGCCGACTGGACCTGCTATTGTCATGGTTGCAACGTTGATATTCTTATTGCTACTCACAAAAAAAACGCCCTAAAAGTGACTCCTAATGTAGGAGCGCTTTTAGGGCGTTAGAGAAATTAAGCAAAATAAACCGACCAGGCCTGGTAAAGCTCAATCGAACGACTTAAACCTTCTGGTGTTCAGATATTAAGCTCAAGACACATCATCAATCAATTGATACAAAATCTCAACAACCTTCTCACTCTGCTGATCAATCGCTTGCAAGCCTTCCTCTACCTTATCCAAATCATTCACCGACTTGGCATCCATAACGGTTTTAATCCCTTGGTGCATCTGCATGTGCTCATCACCCAGTCGAGCCATTAATGGTAGATGCATAAAGTTCTGACCCTCGGCGTAATACCATTTACCTAAAATACAGGCCGTGTGATCGGTTGCCGCTTCATAGCTAACGCCGATATCAACTCCTTCGACAAAGGCACGAATTTTTCCTTTCCAAGCCAAATGCGCTTCAATCATTTTCTCAAATTGTGAGCCGGTTTCAGAATGAATTAACTTCTGCACACGGTTCTGAGTAGTCGCTTCAATGGTAAACAGATCTACCTGACCTCTCAGTAAGGCGGCATCTGATAGTAAAACTCTACCCGACTCTTCTGCAGCCTTAACAACTGCTGAATTTTGCTGCGTCATTTCATCCATCGCATTAATGACAGTATTTACCTGGTCGATACCACTCGATTGCTCACCACTGGCGGTTGAAATATCTGAAACCATTTCACTGACCTCGTGCATTGAGGTATTAATGACACTCAGAGCTTCACTGGTCTTTTGTACATATTGACCGCTTTGCTGACTGATTTTGACACTATTTTCAATCAATCCTTTAATCTGCCCTGCTGCCTCAGCGGACTTACCGGCCAGGTTTCTGACCTCGCCTGCGACCACTGCAAATCCACGACCATGCTCACCGGCTCTAGCGGCTTCTACCGCCGCATTCAATGCCAATAAATTAGTTTGGAATGCAATACCATCGATAATAGAGATGATATCGTTGATTTTCTGACTGGCGGCTGACATGGAAGACATAGAACCTAATGCTTGCTCCATGGTCTCCAGCCCCGCTTGCAGCTGAGCACGCGCATCAGTCGTCTTTTGATTGGCTAAAATAGCGTTTTCTGCATTCTGACGAACACTACTGGTCATCTCTTCCATCGAAGCAGAAGTTTGTTCCAAAGCACTGGCCTGTTGCTGAATACGTTCTGAGATATCGTTATTACCACGATCCATCTCATCCACACCCTGCACAACAGATACTGTAATCGCTTCGACCTTCGCCACCATCATCGCGGTGTTTTTAACAGAACTGTTTAAAGAGTCTTTTAAAACCGCCATCTTCCCGGTATATACACCATTAACGGAATGCGTCAAATCACCTTCACTAATTGAAGACTGCACCAGTGCCACTTCATCCACGAAACGCTCTAAATCGCTCAATGTAATATTTAATGACTCTTTAAGCGGAATGAAATCACCACGTGCATTAGCTTCTGAACGCACACTAAAATTACCATGCGCTAGGCTGTTTAAAGTATCCGCAATCGATGCAACATTCTCTTTCATGCGAATCGCAGAGCGATCTAAATCATATAAAACATCTGTGAACTTTCCAGAGAGCTGAACCGAATCATCCTTATGAACTTCAAGCACTCCCGCTCTAAAATTCTGCGCGGTGGTCTCTAAAATAGCCATAACCAAGCTGATTTGCTCTACAGAACTATTAACCTCCGTCTTCATACTTAAAAAGTCACCTTTTAACTCACTCTGGACACGACGATCGAACTGGCCTGACGCAATCTCTTTCAATACACTGGTAACGCCGCCTGTCGCCAGACTAATATCATCTAAAATAGCATTAATGGTTCGTGCAGTGACGGTCAATTCATCTTTACCATACAATGGAATACGATGGCTAAGCTCACCCGTTTCACCAATTTTCAACATAGTGTCGCGGACGGCGTTAATCGGTGTCAAAATACTTCGGCTGATAAAATAGCCCGCAATAGCAAAACCAATCACACTTAAAAGCAAACCTACCCAAAGGTAAAACGAGCCGTTTTCTTGCTGTTGATCAAGATTCGCGACAGCAATGGTATTCTGTTCAATTTCATAATCACGGAACTGAGCGACAATCTCCGCAAAGGCTTTGTATTTTGGCCTAAACTCTTGATTCATAATGTCAATCGCTTCATCCACAAACCCCTCATTAATAGCGACCATAAACCCCCCAAAGGAATTATTGGCACTCGCAACATTTTCTTTTAGTTGTTCATATATTTTTAGCTCAGTAGGGTTTAATTTAATTGCGTTAACACGCTCGAAAATATTAAAAATTTCAGTGGCGGTATTCTTGAGTTCAACATTAGATTGGGCAAGCTTAGCTTCATAGCTCTCATCCTCTTCGTCCAGTAAAGCAAGGTTCAACAGGCTGATTTCACGTTTATCAGAAACATTTTTCAAATGATTTAACAGTGATAATTTTTCGCCATTAACATCCACCACAGTAGAGATGGTTTGCTTGGTTTCATTAATCAAGAATTGAGTTGCTAAATTACTCACTAATAATAAAGACAGAGCTCCAATAATACCTAGAACCATTTTTAATTTAATTGACATGCACGCGTAACCTCTTAATAAACCCAGCGACGGTGCTGAGTTTTGACTGAACGGTGGCTATTCTATGTGATTTTATGGGAAAGCTTGATTAGTAATATATAGGCCTAAATTAATGCGGCTTATATAAGCAACGACTAATTTACGGATTTGCCTAAATAATGCGTTTATAGACGTACTAAAGTGACGAAATCAAAGGCGTAAGCATGGCGCTCATCTACCGTGTGAGAAACTCGCTCGATTTCACGCCATTGGAATGCTGTCCAATCCGGAAACAAGGTGTCGCCCTTAAGGTCCGCATCAATTAAGGTTAAATACAACTTATCGGCCAAAGGCAACATCTGCTGATACAACTGCCCCCCGCCCATGATAATGACTTCTTCAACATCACCGACGCTCTCAATCGTTGCCAAAGCAGCCTCAACCGATTGAAATACTTGCACCCCAGGAATGGACAACTCTGCATTACGACTGATGACATAGTTAGGTCTATTCGGTAAAGGTCGTGAGCCAATCGATTCGAACGTCTTACGCCCCATAATCACAGGCTTACCCGTGGTATTGGCTTTAAAGAATTTTAAATCATCCGGCAGATGCCAAGGCATATCATTATCTAAACCAATCACTCTATTTTTCGTCATGGCGGCAATCATGGCAATCTTCATACAGAGACCACCGCTTTAATGTGCGGATGAGACTCATAGCCTTCAATCTCAAAGTCTTCAAACTTATAATCAAAGATACTTTCAGGGGTGCGTTTAATCACCAACTTAGGCAAGGCATACGGCGCTCGCACTCGCTGAGTCTCGGCCTGTTCCATTGTGTTGTTATACAGATGCACATCACCGCCGGTCCAAACAAAATCACCCACCTCAAATCCCGTTTGTTGGGCGACCATGTGAACCAATAATGCATAAGAGGCAATATTGAAGGGCACGCCAAGGAAGGTATCCGCCGAACGCTGGTAAAGCTGACAAGAAAGCTTGCCATTGGCCACATAAAACTGAAAGAAAGCATGACAAGTCGCCAAGGCCATACGCCCTTGCTCGACATTTTCTTGTGGACTAATCGATTCATCCGGTAAATCCGATGGATTCCATGCTGTGACAATCATGCGACGGCTATTGGGATTTTTTTTCAGCGTGTCGATTAATTCCGCAATCTGGTTAATGGTTTCACCGTTCGGCTTCTCCCAAGCCACCCACTGTTTGCCGTATAAAGGACCAAGTTCACCGGCTTCCGTAGCCCAATCATCCCAAATACGTACCCCATTGTCTTTCAGGTATTGAATATTGGTATCACCCGTTAAAAACCACAACAGCTCATGAATAATAGAACGCAGATGCAATTTCTTGGTCGTGACTAACGGAAAACCCTGCTGCAAATCAAAACGCATCTGATAACCAAACACCGAACGTGTACCCGTCCCAGTACGATCACCTTTATCCGTGCCGTTTTCAATGATATGGTCAAGCAAGTCTAAATACTGTTTCACAAGATATTCCCTAAAAATTAATTTTGATGAGTTTACCCTAAAAAATCCAGCCTAGAAACCCTGCGAAGAGTTGCTTTAAGTTCGCAATTGAAAAACGAGTAGGCCAGGCCATCTAGAACAATTATTTGTTTTTTATTGATTTCGAAAAAACGCTGCCCATTAATAAAAGCCCTGCTATGACCATGGGTAAAGAAAGTAGCTGTCCCATCGTTAACCAATCCCACAACAGATAGCCTAACTGAGCATCTGGCACTCGCCAGAATTCGACAATAAAACGAAAAGTTCCGTAACCTATTAAGAATAGCCCTGCGACACTGCCTGGCGCTCTTGGTTTACGGGCGTATATTGCTAAAATAATAAAGAGTACCAAACCTTCTAAAAGAGCTTCTAATAGTTGGGTAGGATACTTTTGTACGACCGTTTGTAGGACAGGATCATACACCACCATTCCGAGAGGTGAATCGGTGACCTTACCCCACAGTTCGCCGTTAATAAAATTACCAATTCTGCCCGTTAATAATCCAATCGGAATCAGTGGCGCGACAAAATCGGCCACTTGAAATAGGCTTTGTTGGGTTTTGCGAGCAAACAACAACATGGCAATGGTGACCCCAATCAAACCACCGTGGAAAGACATCCCGCCCTGCCAAACCTTAAAGACTAATAAAGGTTCACTAATGTACAAACTTAAATCATAAAACAGGATGTAACCCAAACGCCCACCCAAAATTACGCCCATTGCAATATAAAAAAGCAGATCGCTGACCATTTCAGAATTCCACGGCTCTATTTTTTTGGCGCGTATACTGCCGTAAAACCAACCTAAACCAAATGCTAAAAGATACATTAAACCGTACCAGTGAATCTGCAAGGGGCCAAGCGCTAAGGCAACGGGATCAATTATTGGGTATTCCCACATAGAGTGTCTTCTTGATTATGGTTAATGAAACACGGAAAATCATCTAACTTGCGGCTTGACCTAAGACATTTGCTCGAGTCGATTACTGCTTATAGAGATGATAAATTGTGTTTGGAATGATAGCAAAAAACCACCAGGCCTGGTGGTTTGTATTGGGAGGTTTTTACAAGTTTGACTGAAAGGAATAATTACAACTTAGCAAACCACCTTACGACAAGGTAATCTGGCAAGTTTACAATAGGATATTAAAAGGATTAATCTTAAATTTTAAACTGATGAACCAACTTTTCTAATTTATCCGCTAAGCCTTGCAAATCATGCCCGGCTTTTTCAGTGTTTTCAGCGCCTAATGCCGCATCTTCTGTAACCGAATGGATTTGACTGATGTTTTGATTAATCTCTTGCGCCAGCACACTTTGCGCATGCGCGGCACTCGACATCTGCTCACTCATTTTATTAATATCATCCATTAAAATAGTGACCGGCTGCAAAGTTTGTTTGGTGGCATGAATTGCTTCACAACTCGATTTTGTTGCCTCTTGTCCATTTTCAACAACCGAAACTGTCGCCAAAGTTGCTTTACGAATTTTATCGATAATCTGACCAATCTGAACGGTTGATTGCTGTGTTCTTTGTGCCAAATTACGCACTTCATCTGCAACCACCGCAAACCCTCGACCATGCTCCCCAGCACGCGCGGCCTCAATGGCTGCATTCAAAGACAATAAATTGGTTTGTTCGGCAATTTCCCGAATAACATTCACGACCATACCAATTGATTCACTGTCCGCACGTAACTGTTCAACCGAATCCGTCATCGCGACCATACCTTCCGATAACTTTTGAATTTCATTGGTCGTACTGTTCACCTTATCGCCACCCTCTTTAACGCGCTCTGCGGCTTGCTGAGTTGCACGTGACGTATTTTGAGAGTGATCTTCAACACTTTTGGACTTGCTCGTCATATCAATCATTGAACTTGATAACAGCCCTGTAGATGATAACTGACGCTGCGTCCCTTCTTTCGCTTGTTGAGTAATGCCCAGCAATTTATTAGAGGATACTTCTAATTGTTCAACTGTATGTGAAACCTCGGTGAGCATAGTGTGAATTTTAATAACAAACTCATTGAAATACCCGGCAAGCGCACCGATTTCATCTTGACTGTTAACAGGAAGACGGCGTGTTAAATCTCCCTCCCCCATAGAAATATCTTTCATGGCATTAGCTATTTCTTGAACGGGTTTAACCACTGAATCTGTCACTCGACTTGAGACCAGCATGCCTGCCAACTGTCCCGTAATCGATAAAACTAGCAGAATGATGATGTTATTTAAACTGCTACTGAGCAGGTTTTCACTCTCATGAGTCATTTCAGATAACGCTTTATCTGAAGCACTCGCCAACTGTTGCTGTAACTCGATAAATATCGGCGCAACTTGCGTCTGCATCAACCAAGTATCCATACGCCACTTTTCACCTTGATGAATTCCCTTAAGAACCATATAGTGTTCACGGTACGCCTCATAAAGTGATTTTACCTTTTCAACCCCGTCCTCCTCTTCAAAGGTCAATTCAACGTCTTGTTGACTCGCGATTTTATCATTCAATGATTCTATTAAGTCCAGATAGGATTCGGTCATTTCGGCCATTGAGTCATTTCGAAAGGCAACATAACCACGTAAGCTACTGGTCACATTTAGCCAGTTTTTTTGCAACTGTAAAACATCTGCCACTAATTCCTGCCTGTCGCTAGAAAGGTTCTCGATTTCAGAATTCACCATCGCGCCAATGGTCTGCTGCATTTCTATCGCAAGGTTCATCATGTGTTTATTAACATAAGCGAACGCCGGAAATTTATTTGAGTTATCCGTTTGCAAGGCTTTGATTTGCTCGACCAAAACAGGCAGTTTTTTCAGACCGTCTTCCAAACGCTGGTAATTGTTTAACTGCTCTTCTGTGATGAGATTTTCTGTCCCCGACTTTGCATGCTTTATCTTCTGCTGTACATCGGCGATTTCAGCATCATAAAGTTCAATTAACTTTGTATCACCCGTCAGAATATACATGCTAAGAGAGTTCATACTTTTCTCTAATAGAAAAGTCATCTCAGTCGATTCAATCGCAATCGGCTGTTTTTCATTCACAATCGTCGCTACATCAGAACGTACTAAAGCCAAGTTCACGGCAGCTTGAATGGTAATAATCGCTAACACAATCCAAATAACACCAAAGCCAAAACGGATTTTTTGCTTGATGGTTAATTTGCTTAAAAACTTTTTCATAAGGATCAACTTGTTATATTTTTGACAGTTATCCAAGCCATAGCAATATGAGTGCCACTAGAACGTAATTAATCAGTTGTACGTATTAGCGGATCAAGACGACAAGCAAGATAATTTAAAGGGGGAGGGGATGTTTTGAACAGTTGTCACGATTCAATGTGCAACTCAAGTAGACATTGAGCCGCAGAGAACGCTATGCAACACCAACGTTTTTACGTAAATAGAAGGCGTACGCTTAGAAAGTTGGTTCGAAGATTAGCTCTACAAAACCCAATGCACTGAAAGAAAGCATTAACGTAGCGGATAATTACCGCGGGCGATTAAGCCACCGTCAATGGTGAGGATACTTCCGGTCATCCAAGCCGTGGCATCGGATAACAGATAAGCGGTGGCCTCCCCCATTTCTTCGGTAGTACCATAACGACCTGCTGGCATGGTTGCTTGCCATTTTTGAGCCATTGCAGGCTCTCGTAAGATTGCTTCTGTGCGCTCAACGGGAACGACGCCAGGCGCTAAGACATTGACACGTATCTGATACTGCCCCCACTCGATTGCCTGAACTTTACTGATTGCATCCAGCCCTGCTTTTGAAGCCGCATAGGCTGAAAACCATTCACATGTGGCTTGGCCGTGAATACTGCTGTTATTAACAATGACACCGGCTTGCTTGGCATCGATACAGGCCTGGGCAAACGCATTACTCAGCTGATAAGGGGCATGTAGATTGACATTTAAGGTCTCTGAGAACTGTTTGCCAAATGGATCTTTCAGAGCAGTGACTTTAGAGATAATGCCCGCGTTATTGACCAAGCCATCTAAGCCAGAAAAAACTGACCAGGCCTGGTTGAAAAAATAGGGCAAACTGGTAAGTTCACTAAAATCACATTGTAAGACACTGGCTTTTGAGCCCGACTCCAATCCAAGCTTTTCAACCGCTTTAAGGGTTTGTTCGATTCCCTTTTGGTTACGATTGTAATGTAAGACCAGATGACAACCTTCACGCGCCAGGACTTTTGCCATGCCCGCTCCGATGCCACTTGATGCGCCGGTGATCAGTACCCTTTTGCCTTTTAAACCTTGCATACCACTCCTTACGATTCTTGAACGTTATAGTCTATGACGTGTAATCTATCAGTCACAACAGCTTCATCTATTGATGATTTTTAACAACTGCTCGACAATTTTCTCTGTTGCTTTAGTTTCTGCTTGTGCACGAATACTTTGGGAGGCTAAAGCTCTTTTTTCTGAATCCTGACACCAAGTGTTCAGTAGCGCTGCCAGAGACTCAGGCGTTAAATCGGACTGTTGCAAAACCTCTCCGCCACCGATATTCACTAAGGCCATCGCATTGGCTGTTTGGTGGTCATCCACCGCATGAGGATAAGGCACCATAATGGCAGGACGTGCACAGGCCATCAATTCACTGACCGTCAAAGCGCCAGAACGGCACAAAACCATATCGGCCGTGGCGTAGGCTTTGAGCATATTGTCGATAAACGGCACGACATTGGCACGCATACCGGTTGCCTGATATGCCTGATTGGCTTGATCCAGTGTCTTACCGCCTGCTTGATGCGTAATGACAGGGCGATCATTTTCGGCCATTAAGGCCAGAGCTTTAGGCAGTGTTTCATTCAGTGCTAAAGCGCCCCGGCTGCCACCTAATACTAATAAATGACAAGGCTGTGTGTTTTCGACTTCTGGCAAGGATTCTAAACCTGCTCGGACAGGATTTCCCAAAGTCTGTACATTTTTACCTTTGAGTTTTTCTTGCGGAAACGCGGTGATGACTAATTTAGCAAAAGGCGCTAACAGTTTATTGGTTAGCCCTGGAATGGCATTTTGTTCATGTAATACCAGCGGGATACCAAGGGATTTGGCGGCCAAACCACCTGGACCGCAAACAAACCCGCCCATACCAAGGACTAAATCAGGCTGTTCTTGTTGCATTATTTTCTTGGCTTGTGACCAAGCGCGACTGACGTTAATAGGGGCTTTGAGCCAGCCTACCAAGCCATTTCCTCTTAAGCCTTTGATATTGATGCTATGCAATGTAATGCCCACCTTCTCGACCCACTCGGCTTCCATTCCACCCTGCGTACCAAGCCAAACAACCTCTATGCCTTGTGCTTTTAAAGCGTCTGCCAGCGCGATGCCCGGGAATACATGCCCACCGGTGCCTCCAGCCATAATCAGTACTTTGCTCATTGAGGTTTGTCCTTATTTTTGTAACGTATGTGTTGAGTGATTTTTTTTGCGGTTGAACACTGGTCATTAAACATTGAGAGCTGAACAGTGCGAACAACAAACTGTCGGGCTAAAAATTATTGATCAGTACTGTTTTTTAATTGGAATCGTCTTCATTCTCTTTAACAGGTTTTTCTCGTGGATGAAAACGGCTCTCATAATCCACCCGAAATACCACTGCTAAAGCGATACAGAGTATTAAGACACTACTGCCGCCGTAACTCATAAAAGGTAACGTCAAGCCTTTAGTCGGGAAAGCGCCGAGATTCACCCCCATATTAATGCCCGCTTGGAGAATAATCCAAATACCGATGCCATACGCCACCATGCCGCCAAAGAAGTGATTCACATCTAAGGCTTTACGACCAATTCTAAACAAGCGATGCAGAATCGCTAAATAGAGCAGGACTAAAAATACCACGCCGATAAAGCCAAACTCTTCGCCAAAGATAGAAAATAGGAAATCGGTGTGCGCATCCGGCAGATAGAGAAGCTTTTGAATACTCCCACCCAGCCCGGTGCCAAACAATCCACCACTGCCGGATGCAATCAAGGCCTGGGTTAATTGATAACCTGCCCCAAACGGGTCTTGCCAGGGATCGAGAAAGCTACTGACACGCGCCATGCGATATTCAGACGTCACCACTAATACCACCAGAATAATCACAATTGGTAAGACCGTTAACACAAAGTAACGCCACGGCGCGCCAGCGATTAACAACATGCCAGTAATCATAATCGCAATAACAAAAGTACTGCCGTAATCTGGCTCTAACAATAATAAAATGGCCATTAGACCAAACGGTAACGCCAAACGAATAACCGCCTCAAAACTCTCTCTGACGGCCAGCGCGTGACGATCTAAATACCCCGCCATAAAGACAACAATCGCCAGCTTCATAAACTCTGAAGGCTGAAAGTTCATAACCATCAAAGGCAACCAGCGTTTACTACCATTGATTTCTCGACCGAAAATTAAAACGGCAATGAGTAATAGGATCGCAAACAGGAATATTTTACCGCGGTGCTTCTCCCAAAAAGAGAGCGGGATTTGAAAAACAATATAGGCGGCGATACCGCCCAGTCCCATAGACATCAATTGGCGGATAAAATAGTGATCGGGAGCGCCATAACGTTGTTCACTGATAGCGACGGAACTGGATGCAACCATCATCAAACCAATGACCATCAATGTCCCCATGAGACCCAGCAGCCAATAATCCATTGCCCACTCTTTACTGTTCGCTTGCCACTCTTTTAACATGAAGTTTCTGCGTTAGAATCGGTTTCTGAATTGGTATAGCACTCTTTGACCAACTGAGTATAGATATCACCGCGTTGCACGTAGTTTGCAAATTGATCGAAGCTGGCGCAAGCCGGCGAAAACAGGACAGAATCGTCTGCGCTGACTAAGGATTTCGCCAAGTTGACCGCTTGCTGTAAGTCTGCCACACGCGTGAGTGGCAAGCCCTCAAGACAAGATTCAATCATCGCCTGATCTCGACCAAACAGAATAGTATGACGACAAAACCCTTCAACCGCTGGGCGTAAGTCGGTGAAGTTTGCATCCTTACCGACGCCGCCGGCAATCAAAATCAACTGCCCTGCTGCTTGTCCGCCGATACTTTCAATCGCCGTTAAGGTTGCGCCCACATTAGTGCCTTTGGAATCATTAATCCACGACACACCTTCATAACAACCAACCAGCTGGGTTCTATGCGGCAGTCCACCAAAGGTTTTGACCACATGGGTAAAGTGCTCCGCAGCAATATTAAACGACTGACATAACGCCATCATCGCCAAAATATTTAGTTGGTGATGAGCACCTTTTAACTTCATATCCGACACGGCTACCAATGGTGTTTTGCCATACCCTAGATAGACCTGGTCAGCTTGTGGAGAATCTACATGAACCACCCCATAATCTGCATCAGACTTAATAAAACCCTCACTGAGGCCGAAATGACTGATAACGGCATGATGAATCAGTCCTAAATCACTAAAACCCTCGGGCAGTATTGCCCGTTCAGCATTTTCAAACACTTTAGTTTTAGCTTGAATATACGCTTCCAAATCGGCATAGCGATCCATGTGATCTTCTGAGATATTCAAGACAGTGGCCGCAACAGTATTCAGAGAATAGGTGGTTTCTAACTGAAAACTCGATAACTCAATAACATAGACATCGTAGTCGTTTTCATCCATCAATAGATCTAATACTGGTTCACCGATATTGCCACCGACACCGACTTGATAGCCAGCTGACTCCAAAGCCAGTCCTGTCATAGTGGTCACGGTACTTTTGCCATTCGAACCGGTAATCGCAATCACGGGTACTCCGACCGCACGTGCAAACAACTCAACATCCCCAATGACTTGTTTACCCAGTTTTTGCAGTGCGACAACCCAAGGCTCTAATTTAGAGATACCTGGACTCAAGACAATGGTTTCAAATTGACTATACCAAGCAGTTGGCAGCGAACCCAACGCAAATTCAATATGAGGGAAACTGATTTGTAAAACCTCAACATCAAAACTTTCACGCGTATCAAATGCCAGGCAAACTTCACCTTGCGCTTCAAAATAGCGTAATACCGACTGTCCAGTAATCCCTAAACCCGCTACTAAATACATTTGTTTGAATCCTTAAATTGTTCATAACGATTTAGGCAATATGTCTTAAATACCGTAAACACTTGCCAAGTCGCTGCGAAATCCTATCGAAGTTTTAAACTTGCTAAACCAACCAATACTAAAATAATCGTGATAACCCAAAAGCGCACAATGACTTGCGATTCATGCCAGCCTTTCTGTTCGTAATGATGATGTAAGGGTGCCATTAAAAAGATACGCTTCTTTCTGAGTTTATAAGAACCCACCTGCAAAATCACAGACACCGTCTCAGCGACAAAAATTCCGCCCATAATAAACAGTACCAACTCTTGTTTAACGGCAATCGCCATTCCACCTAATGTTGCACCAATCGCTAAAGATCCGACATCGCCCATAAAGACCTGTGCGGGATGGGCATTAAACCATAAGAAGCCAAGTCCAGCGCCCACCAGTGCGCCGGCGAGAATGGTTAACTCACCGACACCTGGAATATAGGGAATATTCAGGTAGTCCGAGAAATAGACATGCCCTGAAAGATAGGCGAATACACCTAAAGCACCCGAAATCATAACGGTTGGCATAATCGCCAAACCATCCAAACCATCGGTTAAATTTACCGCATTTGAGGTACCGACAATAACCAGGTAACTTAATAAAATCGTCCAGGCACCTAAATGAATCACAGTGTCTTTCATGTAAGGAATCAGTAACTCGGCCTCAGCAGGTACCGTTGCTAGACTGTACATCGTATAGGCAGTGGCGAAGCCGATAATAGACTGCCATAAAAACTTGGTACGTGAACGCATGCCTTCTGGATCTTTATAGACGACCTTCATATAATCGTCGATAAAGCCGATGACACCAAAGCCGAGCATAGAAAGTGTGATAACTAAAAGGTAGTGATTGGTTAAATCACCCCACAACACCACGGCCATCGCTACTGAAAACAGAATCATGGTGCCACCCATCGTCGGTGTACCGGCTTTGATCAGATGAGTCTGCGGGCCATCTTGACGAATCGACTGACCGACTTTCAAACGTGTTAACCAACGTATCATCGCGGGGCCGACCATAAAGGAGAGAACCAGAGCCGTCAATACACTCATAATGGCGCGCATGGTGATGTAACTAAACACCCCAAACCCTGAAATGTATTGCTGTAGATACTCTGTTAGATAGATCAACATATTTTAATCCTTTATGACGACATCGATTGGTTTGCTTGCAAACCTTATAATTATGTTTTTTTTCGTGACTCTGTTCGTGCAATTATTTACTTAGAAAATTGTGCCATAACCGCTTTTGTCACGAGTTCCATCTGCGCACTGCGCGAACCTTTCACCAAGACATTTGCAGACTGATTGCTCTGCATTTGTTGTTGCAAAATTTGACTCAATTCGGCGGCCATTTTTTCATGGGTTTCAAAGTAGCGCGCCTGTTCACCAAACGCAGCAGGCATCTGTTGCGTGGTCTGACCGTAACTGAATAAATAATCCACGCCTTTTTGCTTGGCGTATAAAGCAATCTCTTGATGGGCAGACTCTGCCGTTTCACCGAGCTCCGCCATTGCACCTAAACACAAAACAGCCAGGCCTGGTAAGCTGGTCAGCGCATCAATACCGGCTTTTACAGAAGCGGGATTGGCATTATAACTGTCATCAATCAACCAACCTGTTGTAATGGCTTGTTGTTGTAATCTTCCAGGCACGCCATTAAAATTCACCAGGCCTGGTTGAATTTGTGACCAACGCAATCCGGCACTCAACGCCACAGTCACACAAGCCGCAGCATTCAGGGCATTATGCTGCCCTAAAACAGGCATTTCAACCGTTTTATGCAGACATTGATGAGTTGGCTGTAAACGCTCTGAAATGTGCAAGTCAAAACAGATGCCTGAATTCGTTACTTTAAAATCACTGACCCGTACATCTGCATCGCGATTTGACTCGGAATCCGCGCCGAAACTCAGCACTTTTTCAATGCCTAAATCCGCAGTCATAGCCAGCCAATCTACATAACCCGGTGAGTCACAGTTAATGACCGCGACACCTTTTTTTGAGCTTTTATCTGTAAAATCGTCAGCGGAAATGGCACGCTGGTTTAAACCCTGAAAGATTTCACCCTTAGTATCAATTACGCCCTGTAAACTGCCAAAACCTTCTAAGTGTGCACCGGATGCATTATTGATTAGAGCAATATCCGGCAGCGCCAAATTGGTGAGATAAGCAATCTCCTGCGGATGATTGGCGCCCATTTCAATAATCGCGTATTCATGTTCAGGGCGAAGGTTTAACAGGGTTCTCGGCATGCCAAAATCATTATTCAAATTACCCTCGGTCGCCAAAGTCTTGCCGACAGTTTGAAAAATATCTAACAACAATGTTTTGGTGGTGGTCTTGCCGTTACTGCCAGTGACAGCAATCAATTTTTTTAATGGCATTTGTAGACGATGCCACTTGGCAAACAAGCCTAATGCAATGCGAGTATCATCGACCAATACGCCTGGCACGGGTAAATCATCAGAGCATTCTGTTGCAGAGATTAAAACAGCAACTGCGCCCTGCTGAATGGCTTGTTTTATAAATTTATGACCATCAAAATTCTCGCCTTTAATGGCGATATATAAAGCACCCGCTTTAAGGGTACGAGTATCGGTGCTTATACTGGTAAAACGCATTTGTTGCTCAGCATCTAAAGCTCCGATGCACTCACCATCCACACTCCTGCGCAAATCGTTCAGTGTCCAACTAAAAGCTTTTAAAGGACTGTTTTCCACTGTTTCTACCTGAGTATTTTCAACCATCTGCCTACTTCCTTCACTCTCTTGCGATGACGTCACTTGATTTTGCAATAGAGCAACCATTTCCTCAGGTGAAAGAGCTTTGTCATCGTTTTGTTTATTTGTCAAAAGCATTCTGCTCCGTTGAATCAACGCTCGAGTGATTCAAGCAATCCAATACAACTTGCTGATCACTGAAAGATATTTTCTTTCCCTGAATATCTTGATAAAGCTCATGGCCTTTTCCGGCAATGACCACAATATCTTCAGGCTTTGCGTCGGCCAACACTTTCTCAATTGCCAACTTACGATCTGCTTGCTGTAAGACTGATTGCGGTTGCTTAAAACCGTTGAAGATTTGTTGCCTGATCTGCTGAGGGTTTTCAAAACGTGGGTTATCGTCTGTCACCATTATTTTATCTGCAATGCTTTCTGCGACACTTGCCATCAAAGGACGTTTACCCTGGTCTCTATCACCACCACAACCAAACACAACCCATAATCGACCAGGCCTGGTAGTTTTATTATTCATAACACCACCAATTAAATGCTGCTTGACGGCAACCAACACTTGCTCAAGCGCATCGGGAGTATGTGCAAAGTCGACAATCACGCTCGGAGACCGTGTGACTTGCTGCATTCTCCCTTCAACAGAGTGTAGATTCTCTAACAAGTGTCTAATGGTTTGCATATCGGCGTTAAGGTGTTCACTCGACAATATTATCGAGCAAGCACAGAGTACATTTTCAACATTAAACGCCCCTAACAGAGGGATTTTAACAACGAACATTTGACCTTGATACATTAAGTTCAGGGTCATTCCATTGGGTGCTAATAGCAACTGAGTACACTGCAGTTCTGCATGACTGACAACGTCATCACTTTGGATCGAAGAATCAACTCTAACGTAACCAAACACAGATTTTAATTGCGCTGATTTTACTAATTTTAGTCCGACGGCATCATTGAGATTGAGCACTTGATGCTTCGAGTCGTAATCCGTAAATAATTTTTGTTTGGCCGCTTGATAGTGCTCAACGGTGCCATGAAAGTCCATATGGTCGCGAGTGATTTGTGTCAAAGCTACTGTCTCAAAGACGACCTTATGGATGCGCCCTAACTCCAAGGCATGCGATGAAACTTCCATCAAAACCCACTGCGCGCCCAACTCAATAAACTCTGCCAATAGTCGGTGAACGCTGACCACATCAGGGGTGGTATTCTGAGTGGCTTGCAAGGCCCCAAACAAGCCGTTGCCCAAGGTACCAATTAATGCCGTCTTTTGCCCCAATCCTTGTAATAGCTGTGCCGTATAAAATGCTGTAGAGGTTTTGCCATTGGTTCCGGTAATGCCGACAACCTTAATACGTTCACTCGGCTGATCATAAAACCAATGCGCTAAGTCAGCGAGCTTCTCGGTTAGATTTTCAACGACCAAAACAGCGCATAAGTGCGTTGCAACTGCATTATGAGTATCAATAATAGCTTGTTCTGTTTGATTAAGTGCTCTATCAGAGATGACCAGGCCTGGTTGCTTTGTTAGCATCGTCTGCAAATAATCCAAACCATGTTGAATCCCGCCTTGCAAAGCAATAAATCCATCACCTTGTGATATTTGGCGTGAATCCATAGAGAGTTGATTCACCACACACTCGACATTGGCAACAAGTTGCGCATCCTCTAATAATCTTTGCTGTAAAAAACCGGTGATTTGGCTGACCGTTTTCTGCGCTAATATGCTCTTCATGACTTTCATTTCGGCTGACCTTTACTGTTGAGTTCAACCGTCTTATCCGGAGCAATATTTCTCAAGCGCAACGCTTCTTGCATCACTTCTCTAAACACTGGTGCCGCCACTAAACCACCATAATAGACACCACGACTTGGCTCATTAACCGCGACGACCATAATAAACTCTGGATTGGAGACGGGTACGATTCCAGCAAATAAAGTTATGTAAGCATTCTCTTCATAACCCCCTTTTTTCGTTTTATGAACCGTACCGGTTTTACCGGCAACACGATAACCTGGTATCTGTGCTTTAGGCGCCGTGCCTTTTTTAGAGACCGCCGCCTCCATCATTTTAAGCACTTCGGTCGCGACTTCCGCTTTTACTAACGGTTCACCCACTGGGGCTTGCTCTAGCTTAATTACACTGAGCGGCAGCATATTGCCTTGATTAGTGAACAATAGATAGGAGTGTGCTAAGTTGAGCAGATTTATATTAAAGCTATAGCCGTAAGAACTCGACACTTGATCTAAATCCTGCCAATCTGCGGTCGGTTTTAAGTAACCCATGGCTTCACCGGGCAAAAATAACCCACTATCTCGACCAAAACCGAGTTGCAACCAAAAATCATGTTGCTGCTCAGGGCTTAACTTCAAAGCCACCTTAGACACCCCGACATTACTCGATTTTTGAATAATCCCCATTGGCGTGAGTAAGCCGTTGTTATGCGTATCACTAATACGCTTGCCTTGCACACGCATGGAACCCGGAGAGGTATTAATTTCAGTGTCTAAGTCAATTAAGCCCAAGTCTAATGCCTTAGCAATGACAAAAGGCTTTACAGTTGAACCCGGCTCTAAAAGATCGGTCACGACACGGTTACGAATCGCCTTTCCGGTACGCTGTCGATTGTCATTCGGATTGTAGCCAGGCAAACTGACCATTGAGAGAACTTCACCGGTTTTGGCATCCAAAATTACGGAACTGGCCGAAGTAGCTTGATGCTTAACCATGACTTCTTTTAAAGCACGATAAGCAAAGTATTGAATATTTTGATCAATACTTAAGGTAATCGATTTACCAGGCTTCGAGGCCACAATGTCTTTGACGAAATCAACCACATGCCCCGCACGATCCTTGACCACCTGTTTTTTGCCTGGCGTACCACGCAACCAGTCATTATAGGCCAGCTCAACACCTTCCTGGCCTTTATCATCTATATTCGTAAAACCGACTAGATGGGCACTGCTCTCACCCGATGGATAATAACGTTTGTACTCGCCTTGTGTATAAACGCCAGTAAGACGCATAGACTCGATTTTTTCAGCTACCTCAGGCACCATGGAGCGCTTTAGATACATAAAGCGGCGCTTAGGATGGGCACGAATCTTACGCGCCAGGTCACCTGTTGTCCTGTTTAACACCTGCGCTAAACGGGCATAACTGTAACGATAACGGTCAATTAAACGTTTATCGACCCAGACCGACGGCAATAATTTATCCACTTGAATGATTCGCCCATCATTCTCAAAATCAATATCCACACGTTTGGTATAAGTACCAGGCAGTTCTAATGCCGCGATTTTATCAATAATGCTTTCATCATAGACTTGTTGAATAAAACTCAAACGCTTATGTTTGTTGGAACTGATATATTGATTAAGCTGACTGTCGGTTAGGTTTAATAACGCTAAGAATTGAAGATACTTTTGTTCATGACTGACCATCTCTTTAGGATCGACCCAAACGGCGGCCATTGGCGTGCTTAAGGCCAATAACTCTCCATTACGGTCATAGATATCCCCGCGCGATGCTGGTATTTCAATGGTTCTGATTTGGCGCTTATCCCCTTCTGATTGCAAAAAATCCGTCTTAATCACCTGGACATAAAATGCACGCCCAATAATGGCCATAAAACCGAGTGCAATCAGAAAGAAAACCACGCTGTCTCTTCTGATTCTTTTTGGATTAGTCATGCCCAACCTCCAAGGATTCGGGCACTTCCTTATAGAGGTAAAGTGTTTGAAAGTTAGACTTATCGGATGTCATATTGAGTTGCGTACGTGCAACTTGCTCGACTCTGGCGGGTGCTGTGAGGTATTTTCTCTCAAGCTGTAAACGCCCCCACTCTTCATGAGCGGTTAACGCCGATTTTAAAGACTGGTAATACTGAGTTTCTAAATGTCTAATCTCATGCTGCACGCGCACCACTCCAACCAGGCTTGCCAACACAAGCGCGATGAGAATAAACAGAAAAAGCCCACGCCACTTAAACGCATTTAAGTGTGTGGGCTTGGGGAATCTACTTAACATTTAGAATAACACTCAGCATAGCCAGGAGAGGTTCAAAATTAGGGGAAACCTCTCCATAGACCGGATTGCTCTTGGGTCAAGGTTTGGCAAACTCTCACCAATCCTTCGCCACAAGATTAATCTGCTTGACGGCGTAAGAAGGCTGGAATGTCTAAATAACTAGAGTTAGACATGCTACCAACGGAACCACCGTTAACGACCATCTTAGGACGAACCACTTCTGGCTCAGAGGTAATCAACTCGGCCTGTTTCATCTCTGCGACGGGTGCTGGTGTGGCAACCGGCGCTGCTTGAAGTTTTGGCTCAGCTTGAACTTCTGCAGAAACAGTCGGCTCAGTTTTATTAGCTTGCACCGCTTGTAAGTTTGGCTTAACCAACTCAGGCTTTCCCGAAGCCATTTCCGACAATCCCGTTGCAACAACAGTGACACGAATTTCATCGGTCATGCTTTCATCAATAGACGTTCCGATAATCACTCGAGCGTCTGCTGCAGCGACGGCATCAATAACGTCACCAACTTCGTTAAACTCACCTAGAGTGAAATCTAAACCACTGGTAATATTAACCAATAAACCACGCGCACCGGAGACAGAAATATCTTCTAGCAAAGGATTGGCAATCGCTTTCTGAGCCGCTTTAATCGCACGCTCTTCACCGGTTGCGTGACCCACACCCATCATCGCCATACCACGTTCACCCATGACAGTACGCAGATCTTCGAAATCGACGTTAATCATACCTGGGCGAGTGACCAATTCAGAGATACCCTGAACCGCACCGTGTAGAACTTCATTGGCATAATCAAATGCTTTAGCAAGCACGAAATCACGTCCTAACACTTTTAATAATTTGTCATTTGGCACGGTAATTAAAGAATCTACGTGTTCCGCTAACTCATCAATTCCAGCATCAGCCGTCTTGTTACGACGCTCAAAACTAAATGGCTTACTAACAACACCCACCGTTAAGATACCCATCTCGCGAGCTGCCTGAGCAACCACCGGCGCAGATCCAGTACCGGTACCACCACCCATTCCGGCGGTGATGAATACCATATCAGTACCTTTTAACTCTTCTTTGATTTGTTCGATATCATCTTCAGCCGCTTGGCGACCACGCTCTGGATCTGCCCCAGCACCTAGTCCACCCGCTCCAATCTGAATACACGTCGAAACAGCAGAGTTGGCTAACGCTTGTGCATCGGTATTTGCACAGATAAATTCAACACCCTTTACATCAGAGCGAACCATATAATCAACCGCGTTACCACCGCCACCGCCTAAACCGATGACTTTAATAACTGGCATACCTGGCACCCGTACAGGTGTCGTTTCTTTTCCAACAAATTTCATGACGATGATTCCCCTTAATCAACATGATAAACAACATAAATCTCAAAGCTTATTAAAGCCAAAGACTTAAACTTTCAATTTTCTAAATCTTTTCAGCAATTCTCAAAACGGCACTACGCGATCTTGAGTTGATTTGACACTCTTCTTTACTCGGAAAAATAGGTTTACCCACTCTTCTTAATATCGGCTCCACCACTTCAATCAAAATAGGGGAATCCGGAAACAAATCTTTTATTTTGGATTGGTCACGAATAAAGACTTTTGCAATTCTGTCTTCTAATGAGTGAAAGCTAATCACTGATAAACGACCGTCAGGCGCTAACACTTCCATTGAAGCTTCTAATACATTTTTTAAAACATCCAACTCGCGATTGACGGCAATCCTGATTGCCTGAAAAGTACGGGTGGCTGGGTGTTTATTTTTATCTACTTTAGGAGAAGCCTTCTTAACCAGCTCAGCCAAATCCAAAGTGGTGTTTAAAGTGCCTTTTGCGGACTCTTCCTTAATCACTCTGGCAATTCGACCTGAGAAACGCTCTTCACCATAATTTTGTAACACTAATTTGAGCGTCTTTTCATCGACCTTTTCAAGCCACTCTTTCGCACTCAAACCGGCTTCTGGATTCATGCGCATGTCCAAAGGACCTTCACGCATAAAACTAAAACCTCGCTCTGCATCATCCAACTGTGGCGATGAAACCCCTAAATCAAGTAGCAGACCATCAATCTTGCCGACTAAGCCACGGGCTTCACAATAAGCCGTTATATCTTCAAAACTGCCGTATTGAATTTCAAAACGCGGATCTTTTATCTCTTCATTTGCATAAGCAATCGCTTCAGGATCCTGATCAATCGCTAATAGATGACCGTTTGGCCCCAAGCGTTCTAGAATCGCTCGACTGTGCCCACCCCGACCAAAAGTACCGTCTATATAAAAACCGTCTGGCTTGATATTCAAACCGTCTAACGATTCTTTCAATAAAACGGAGTAATGATTAAACTCTGATTCTGACACTAATCTTTACTCTTCTTTGTTTTATAGACTTAAACTGGCTAATGACGTTGAAATCTCACTCGACATTGCGGTATCTAACATTTCAGGACGACTTGCATCCCAAGCTTCTTGTGACCAAAGTTCAAATTTATTACCTTGACCCAATAAAATGGCTGGTTTATCTATTTTGGCGTGCTCTCTAAGCAGGCTTGGTAGTAAAATGCGCCCTTGAGAATCAATCTCCATCTCAGTCGCGTGCCCTAACAGTAGACGCTGGTATAAACGAGCTTGTGGATCAACGTTGGGCAAAGCCATTAACTTACGTTCAATCACTTCCCATTCGTCCAGGGTGTAAATCAATAAACAAGGACTGTGTAAATCAATGGTGGCAACCAGTTGATTATCACTGGCGTCAGAAATCGCTTCACGATATTTTTTAGGCACGGCCATGCGTCCCTTAATATCGATATTGACCGAATTGATTCCTCTAAAAAAAAGCATGATGGTTTTCCACTTTTCGCCACTTTTTACCACTTGGTGCCACTATATGGCCATTAGACCCCACTGTCAACCTTGGAAATAGAGAATTTCCATTACAAGACAACAACTTAGGCCTCTTTTGAAAACTAACAACAAACAACCTTATTAATTTTATATCCTTATTTTTCAACAAGATAAAAGCAATATAGAAATAATCTTTTAACAGAACTCATCAAGGCGTTGTCTTGTATTCAGTAAAATTACACATAAGAATTACCTAATATTAAATACCACATAATGTTATTTAATTAAATATAGACACATCATATTGAGAGCAGAAACGCCCTTAAAAGTTTTTAAAACCAAAGTGGGGAATTTTTTAAGTTTTTCGATAAAAACTAAAATAAGGTGGGGATTTTTACTACAAAATAAAAAACACGAGTTTCTCCATGTGCAGCTGCACACAGAGTTCACTGCAGAAATAATAAGATTTTCTTGGGGATTTGAAGCTGAAGTTGATTGAAATTTTCAATCAAAAGGGAAAAAGGAAAAGTGGGTCTATAAGCCGGGTTCTGTACTCTTGCGAGCGACAACCATTCATCTGGACTGACATCACTGCCAGCCTCAAGCAACCTACCCGGAAACTCCTGCGAGCAGCAGGTTGTGATTAAGACAAGCTTAACCACGGTGTTTCCCTATTTGGTCTTGCACCGGATTGGGTTTTCACTGCCACACTTGTTACCAAGTGCGCGGTGCGCTCTTACCGCACCATTTCAACCTTACCTGTTCTCGCAAGCGAGTCATCGGCGGTGTATTTTCTGCTGCACTGTCCGTCGGCTCACGCCGCCCAGCCGTTAGCTGGAATCCCGCTCTATGGTGCCCGGACTTTCCTCCGAGGTGTAAACACCCCCGCGATTGTCCAACCCACTTTAGGGTGCGTATACTACCCGAAAGCAACTCAAAAGGCGAATACCTTGTGATTTATCGGTGGCTTGCAAGAATTTTTACCACGAAGGCGTGAAGACACTAAGTTGTTTTTAAAGCTTTTTGAAAGTGACCAGGCCTGGTTGAACGCATACTATTAGTGAAAACGTTGATGATAGATGTTTACGCCTGCATTTATTTACCACGAAGGCACGGAGACACGAAGTTTTTAAAGTTTTTTGAAAGTGACCAGGCCTGGTCAAACGCATTAGACTCGTACAAGAGTTGATGATGGCTGTTTACGCCTGCATTTATTTGCCACGAAGGCACGAAGGCACGAAGTTTTTAGAAATTTTCAAAGTGACCAGGCCTGGTTGAACGAAGTACAATTTACAGAGCCAAATGGTAATGAACATTTGAACAAAGTTTCATTAGTCTTTTAAACCTTCGTGTCTTCGCGCCTTCGTGGTAATTTTTTTCCTAACCAACCGAAGGCAATCTAATAACGCTCACTCAACTCTTTAGCCAATTTATTACGATAACGATAAGGCACTTTCTGGTTAATCATAAACGCAAATGGATACCACTTTTTGTCGGTTTGGATATAACCTGCCAAGGTACTCACGCCAAATAAGGTACCCGATTTGGCAAATACGTTCTGCTCAACCTCGGGCAAAAGATGTCGCCAGGGTTTGAAAGCGTTTAAAACGTCTATCAACTGTCTTGGCGACAGTCGATTCTTTCTTGAGAGACCAGCCCCATCTTCAATATGAAAATCAGACCAACCAAAAACATCCTTTAAGGTCTGCTGATACATTTGTGCAACTGAATGCGCATCGGCTGAACCGGCAATCAGTTCGGCACTTAAATTCAATGCCAGCTGATTCGCTACAAAATTGGTGGAATACAACATCATCGGACGCACGATATCTTCTAAAGTCCGACTATTTTCATGCAAATATAAGTCCGTCGAAGGCGAGTTTAACTGGCTAATAGCACGCCTTGCTAAACTGGCTCTTTCTACTTGTGTCTGCCAACTCACTTGAGTACCCACTGCAATGCCTTCATTGCGCAGAAAGGCATTAAGTAGTTCAGCAAAGTATCGTTGTCCCTGGACTTCATCTCCCCCCAGGTTAACGCGTTTAATAAGGCCTTCAGGTGCTTTTTTAAAATGACTAATCTGTTTGGCTATTTGCAAAGCGGTTAACGTCACGGGTGTTTGCGGCTCTGCGGACTCAAATCCTGAGGTCGTTTTACGAATATAAACCGTATTAAAATTAGCCGCTAAAGCAGAAGGAATTGCATCGTAAGGGTTATCGCTGTCACCGGCACCAGGCATATTGAGATTAGTCGCATAATAGGAGGTATCCAATTGAATACCGGACAATGTGTAAATGCCACGCTGTTTTAGGCGCTTTGCCACTTCTTTAGCAATCAAAATCAACTCTTCGGAGACTAAAAACGGATCGCCATAACCTTTGACCAGCAATACAGGGGCAATCGATTCCGTTGCATTATTCACAGCGGTCGTTTTGCTTTCCACCAGCGAAAAGGCCGTTTTAAAGCGGTAATCAGCCCCCCAATGGCGTAACGCCAATAATGCGGTTAACAACTTGGTGGTTGATGCGGGAATAAAATTGTTTTGCGCGGCTTTAGACTGTAAGACAGCGGCTTGTTCATTCAGCAGTAAAATCCCGGCTTTATCCAACTGATTAAAATAACTCAGTTGAGAGCCGGCCATAGAGACCGAAACTTGTTGTTCTGCTTGCGTTTGCATAGGCAAAGCAATACAAAAAGAAACCGTCGCCACCAAAGTCACTGCTCTTGTCCAACTACGTAGTTTGTAAATCATCGCCCTACTTGCACCTTCGTAAACACCACTAGATTAATCCCACTTTACCAACACCACTCATTCGAGTATGACAGGCTTTGATTACCTGTATAAAATGCGACCTTACTTATTCGCTAATATCTTATTATAGAAAGCAGCTCTGTTTAAAGAAATACAATTTAAACACCCACAATAGACAATTCCTTTAAGATAGTCACTATTCATATACACACTACAGATTCAAGCTATGTCAGAGACCAACACACCTTCTTCACCTGCGATCGCAAGTCTTGCTATAAGTCATTTAGCAGACCCTGAAGCAGCACGCCTTTTAAGTGAACGATTTAAGTTACCCATCGACCTGCAACAGTCTGCCGAAATGACTTTAGGTTGGCACTTGGTTAAAAAAGACCCAATCCCTAAACTTGCCCTGTTTCACAAAGACAGTGGCCCAGTGTTTATTGATTTTATCTCGGGTAAAAAAGCCCATCGTCGCCATTTTGGTGGCGGTAAAGGCCAACCTTTGGTGCGCGCAATGGGTAAACTTAAGGAAGGCCTGCCAACGGTTTTGGATGCCACCGCTGGCATGGGTGGCGATAGTTTTGTGATCGCTTCGCAAGGCTTTAAGGTACAGATGGTTGAACGCTCTGTTGCGGTCGCGGCGCTGTTAGAAGATGGCTTACAACGTGCTCAAACCATCTTACAAAATCGATCACATGAAGAATCCGACCCAGAACTGCTCTCAATCATAATGAATATGAGCCTAGTACAAGCCGACTCTACGGACTATCTTTTGTCGCAAAAACCGGTGGTGGATGTCATCTATATGGACCCGATGTATCCGGAGAAGAAAAAGAATGCGGCGACTAAAAAAGAGATGAAAGCGTTACAAAACTTAGTCGGTCCAGACAAAGACAGCGAGAACTTACTGCAAGCCGCATTGCAAACGGCTGCTTATCGCGTGGTGGTCAAACGCCCCAAAAATGCCCCCATCATTCAACTTGAAAACCCACAAATAATTCCTTCAGCAGAGATTTCCAGTCCAAACACACGCTACGACATCTATTCGATTAAAGCTTTAAAATCCGCTGGATTTCTGTAAATCCTGACGACTATTGTGTGCGTTTTACGAGTCGATAAAGCAACTTTTAGTTTGACCAGGCCTGGTAGAACCTCTTGAACCACGAAGTCACGAAGTCACGAAGTCACGAAGATTATAAGTCTTGAAAGACTAAAACTCGAAAACCTTAAAACTCCATTCTTTATCTCTTAAAACTTCGTGTCTTTGTGCCTTCGTGGTGATTTTTTTAAAACCTATAACTCGCTAATATCTGTCTTCTTTTAATTCCAGCACACGATTGTAAATAGGCTTTTTCTTAATGCCTGCATAATCTGCAACAATTTCTGAAATCTGTTTAACCGGTAGATTCTGTTTCAACAGGGTCAGAATCAAATCGTCCATGGTCGACAATTCAACTGCCTCTTTCTCCTCTGCGCCGCCCACCATAAAAACAAATTCACCACGAACCTTATCGGAGTTTTCCGTAAAATATTCCACGACCTCTGCAATCGAACCCGAGACGAACTGTTCAAACTTTTTGGTCAACTCTCTGGCCACGACCATCTCACGCTCATCACCAAAAGCGGTCTGAAAATCTGCCAGACTGGCAAGCACTCGATGGGGTGACTCATAAAAGACTAAGGTGCGAACATCTTCAACCAAGGTCGCTAATACCGCTAAACGTTTATTAGATTTTGCCGGTAAAAAACCTTCATAACTAAAACGAGCGGTTGGTAAACCGGCCGCACATAACGCGGTAATAACCGCACTCGGTCCAGGAATCGGCACCACGTCAACTGAACTCTGACGCAACAATTTCACCAGGTGATAACCAGGATCATTAATTAAAGGTGTGCCGGCATCAGAGACTAAAGCGCCATTCTCACCATTGCGTAACTTTTCGAGCAACTGTTCACTGCGACTTTTTTCATTATGTTCGTGCAAACTAATCAGCGTTTGATTAATGCCTAAGTTCTGCAACAGAGGCCGGGTATGGCGCGTATCTTCTGCTGCGACCCAGTCAACAGACTCTAATATTTCGGCCGCTCTACGGGTAATATCTTTTAGATTTCCAATCGGTGTCGCCACAATATACAAAGTGCCAGTAACCCCTGAAATTGGTGCGGTAGAGTGCGTCATAAAAAGCCTTTTGGAAAAAAAGTAAAATAAAAAGAGGGATGTTACAAACCATTACGTAGGGTTACTATATAATTCAACTAACATTAATTATTGCTTATTCTATCTAAAATGAAAAAAACTATTCCTTTTTATCTGATTCAAAGCCTTACTTTCGCCAGTTTGATTGGTCTTTCTGCCTGTAGCACCCCACCGGTAAAGCCTATTAAAAAAGCACCCGAACTTAAAGTCACTGCACAAGTCGTCAAAACAGATGTCAAAGAAAACTTGCCGGCAGAAGAGTTGCAATCTTTTAGCCAAAGCGAGTTAAGGCTGCAAACTGAACTTTCGGCAGAGATGTTGGACTGGACGACTTACATTCAACTCAGCAACCACCTTTGGTTACAGAGTGATGATGAGAATCAGTCTCAGATTGAACAACAAGTTTGGGATAGACTTAAACATGTCGATTCGACAACGATTGACTCACTTAAGCAACACAACGATTCGGGTGTCCAGGCTTGGGGCTTATTACTCTCCATTTTAAATGGCCCCGCTCAGCAACTCGAACAATCACTACAAAACCTTGCGGCCAGTCGTACTGAAAGCAGTGATAGAGACGCTATCTATCAGAAGCATTTACTGCCAGAACTACAACAGAAGCTCTCCGGTTTAGCAGCGGTTAAACAAATTGCCGTATTACTGCCCTTCCAAGGCAAATATGAGCAGGTCAGCAAGCAAATCCAAGCAGGTATGCTGAAAGCGTTTTTAGGCTCAGACCAATCAACCACGCTTAAGTTCTATGACAGTTTCCAGATTGACCAGGTCGAGGCTGTTTATAGCCTTGCCAAACAGGAAGGCGCGGACTTTGTGATTGGCCCTTTACGTAAACAAGCACTTGAGCAACTTGCCAATATAGAAGATCCAAATCTGCTCGCACTGAATAATATTGAAGCGTCGGCATTTTATCAATTCAGCTATAAGTCGGCAGATGAAGTCTCGCAAATGATTGCGTTATTCGACCAGCACAACTATCGCCACATTGGCATACTGACGAACGACGGACGCTCCGAGATAGCCAAAGCAGAAGCACTGCAACAGGCCTGGCAAACAAACCCGTTACGTACAGCGACTTTAAGCGTCTATCCCGATAAAAAGCCAAAACTACGCGATGCTTTGGGGAAATTGATTAATGAAGAAACCAGCCAAACTCGTTATAACAACCTGCGTTGGGCGACCGGTCAAAAACTTTCATTCTTCCCGAGAACGCGTCAAGATTTTGATGCCATTATCATCCTTGATAATCGCAATCGTATTGCTGTGTTTAAACCGCAGTTTGCGTTCTTTGAGCTTAAGGTTCCTGTGTATGGATCCACCCAACTTTCACCGAAAAACCTGCAAGAAAACCGCCCTTATGTCGATTTAAAAGGCGTCAAGTTTTTAACGCACCCAGTTGCATTCAACCCAGAGGAACTCAACACTCTATTTGAAGCCTATGGCTGGGATAGTTTTCAGGTCGTTGCACAAATGAGCAAGATGCAGGTCGGAGCGATTCTAGACAACGGAAAAACTGGATTATTATCGCTGCAAAACGGTGAATTTTTACAAAACTTGGTCTGGGCGCAATACAACAAAAACGGCCTAATTGAACCCATGCCACCAATACTTCCAAAAGAAACCTTCTCTAACTCAGTTTTCTCAATCCCTGAGAAAAACAGTCCAGAAAAACATTAAATAGGCGTTAATGGGTCATGTTTGAGAAATGGTTAAAATCCAAACCGCTCACTCAAGGCCAACAGAAAGAGTTACAGGCTCGAATCTGGTTAGAGAAACACAACATTGAAATCATCGCCCAAAACTTCCATTGTCGAGGTGGTGAAATCGACTTGATTGGGCTTTCTAAAACCTCCAAAAACTCACCCGTGCGCCTCATCTTTTTTGAAGTAAAATACCGAAAAAACAGCCAATATGGCTACCCTTCTGAATTTGTCACGCCACAGAAACAGCAACGTCTATTACTCTGTGCACAAAACTTTCTGCTAAAAAATCCAAATTTGGCAGACTTGCCAATGCAATTCGACGTGATCATCTATGAAGGTTCACAGACAACACCAGAGTGGATTGAAGATGCATTTGGGGCATAGTTATTTCTAACGAACCAGGCCTGGTTAGTTTATTTTTAAGCCATTTTAAATGGGTTCTGAAGCCTATTGAAATAGCCTATCTGAACTTGGTATTTCTAAAATTATTTTCTTAAAGGCTTCTCAAGCAATTGGATTCAATCTAAGCCCCCTTTGCTACATCAACCTTGAGAACTAAATTTACCTTCTTTTACTTTCGGATCCGACTTAGCACCGCATGACCCTTCAAGTTTTTTCAAGATACCACATGTCGCCTCAGGTTGTTTATTAGCGCCGCACGACCCCTCCATCTCTTTATCGCTAGAATGCGTGACCTTGGGTTTTTCATTACCCCCACATGCGCTCTCAGATTGTTTAAGGCCTGCCTTATTGCCACCGCAACTACCTTGCAGTTTTTTATCGCCACCACACTTGCCTTCCGTGGCAACTTGAGCGTATCCGGAATCCATTTTTGAAAAGCCAAATGGGTTCTCACCAGCCGAAGCAACGCCACTTACACCAACGATTGCTGCACCTGCTAATTTTAAAAAATCTCTTCGTGTTTTCATGATTGCCTCCATTAATGACCAAAACATGTTTATCAATTATGTCGGCTATGATTACCCTTTAAATAGTAATAATAACTTTACTATTTTAACAGAAACAGTCTTTAGATTGGGTTTCGAGCCTAAAATGCAAGCCATAGGCGTTCTAATAACGCTATGTTATTTGGCTCTATTTTGGCTTTTAATGGGGTATTTGGCGTGGGATTTTATCTTTCCGATAATCCTGACATTTAAACTTACCAGGCCTGGTGGGTTTGAATTTCTATTATGCTTAAATTTATTCTGATGACTATTGAGAAGCCTTTCAAAGGGGAATTTGGCGTGCGAATTAATGATTCAGATACAAACCGACCAGGCCTGGTCGGTTTAAATTGATTCTGATGACGATTGAGAAGCCTTGCTGAACCCTCTTGTTCAACATTTTTTCCGTAAAGGCTTCACGTGACTATTTTGCGTGCCCAAAATAGTAACCACAAAAGGGCACCTTTGTCCGATACACAAACATAGGTAACACTTTATACCAGATACATAGGTAACACATTTTGTAATCTATAGAGCACCGAAGGAGGTGCTCAT
>CBFCZK010000003.1:0-239960 GCA_965602805.1 uncultured Thiomicrorhabdus sp.
ATGAAATGCATTTTAGCATCTCTATTTAGGTGGCCAAAATTACTGTACCACTACAAAGACACGAAGACACGAAGGGGTTAGAGGAGTTACGGGTTCATTCTAAAGCCTTAAATTCACTGTTAGTCCTTTTCTACAATTGACCAGGCCTGGTATGTCCTGCGGCTTTACAAAACCATGTGAGCGTAGGGTCAGTTCTGAAACCGATATCTGCAAGACTTTTTTATGATGGCTTTAAAAGCAAAAAAGCCCGCTATTTAATTAAATAGCGGGCTTTCTATTCTGTATTCCTCTTACCGTTTCATTCAGCCCTATCGACTGAATAACGGTTAGCTTAGAACACTCTAATCTTTATTTTTTGCTCGATGACTTATGTGAAAAGTACAAGGCTAAAGAGACCATCATAATCGCTAAGGCATAATACAAAAGTTCCAACGGCTCTGCCGGTTTTAAGAAGATTGCCTGTTCGAAAAACATAACGATTAAGATCATGATAATGACTTTTGCCAACTTATCTTTTAAGTCATCCAAAGAGTTAATCATTAAAATCTTACTAGCGCCTTTATCACCTTCTGCGACATCAATCTTAGAGATAAACAGCTCATACAAACCCAGTGAGAAAATCAACATAATTGCACCCAGTAAGAAGCCATCAACCGCCCCCACAACATGCGCAACCGTTTGTGCTTTTAATAAAGCACGCCCTGCGTCATCTAACGAGTGATAATGCGTCAAATGTGAAATGGTATAGAACACATCAATCGCCGTGGTATAGAAAACTGCAAAAGCCGTTAATAAACTGGCAATGACACCAATCAAAACCACAAAACGACTATTCCACAACACCGACTCAAAAGCTCTCTCTCCCAATCCTTGGGGCTTACTATTCTCTGGAGTGTTAGAAACACCTTCTTGATTATCTGACATACATGTACTCCTAATTTAAAGTGTGCAGGCTTACTTTTCCGCTTGTGGAATCATTTCAATCGTTAAGTTGTGATTGGTGTAGATACATAAATCACCAGCGATATGCAGTGCTTTTTCAACCACATCCCGCGCCGACAAATCTGTATTGGCCATTAAAGCTTGGGCGGCCGCATGCGCGTAACTGCCACCAGAACCAATGGCGATAAAATCATCTTGTGGTTCGATGACATCACCCGTTCCAGAAATCAATAACATATTATCCTGATCCGCCACCAACATCATCGCTTCAAGTTTTCTCAACGCACGATCGGTACGCCAATCTTTCGCCATTTCCACAGCGGCGCGCATCAATTGGCCATTATGAGTTTGCAAACGTGCTTCGAAACGTTCAAACAGCGTAAATGCATCGGCGGTCGCACCAGCGAAACCAGCAATGACCTGCTTATTATATAAACGGCGCACTTTACGCGCATTGCCCTTCATCACAATATGACCCAGTGTCACTTGACCATCGCCACCAATGACCATTTCGCCATTGCGTTTTGCACATAAAATTGTGGTTCCGTGAAATGACATGTTTGAATCCTTTGTCTTATTTTCTTATCGTCTTAATAGACTTTATTTGGCTTAATGCCGGCTATTTTAAATGAAAACGCTTGGGGATTCGATAGGATTCGTTTTTTCTTGCATCGTCCTAGCGCTTAGACGATAAAGAGCTGTAAAATTAAGACTTATTTTTTTTGGCTCGAGGATGCGCCTGATCATAGACTTGCGCGAGATGCTGTAAATCTAATTTTGTGTATATCTGAGTGGTAGATAGATTCGCGTGACCTAAAATTTCTTGCACTGCACGTAAGTCGCCACTCGACTCCAAGACATGTGTCGCACAAGCGTGTCTTAATCTGTGAGGCGACATTTTAGTAGGCAGACCCGCTTGCAAAGTGCGTTTATCGAGTTGATTTTGAATAGAACGTACACTTAAACGTCCCCCGCGTTGATTGACAAAAACTGCTTGTTCAAGCTCATCAGCATGCTCTCGACGAATCTTTAACCAGGTTTGAATTGCGAATAAAGCTTTTGAGCCGACCGGCGCAAGTCGCTCTTTCATACCCTTACCCAAGACGCGTACCCAGCCCGATTGCATCTCATCCAGGCCGGGTGACAAATCCAGTTCGGCACATTCAGAGACACGCAACCCAGCAGAGTAAAGCAATTCGAAAATCGCTTGATCGCGAACATCTTGCCAAGTTTCTAAGGGTTGTTCTAATAAACGTTGCGTCCAATCGACATCTAAACTTTTAGGCAAAGGTTGCGGTTGCTTAGGTGCTTTTAAGCCCTTAGCTGGGTTTTTGAGAACTTGGTTTTCAAACAATAGATAATCATAAAAAGAGCGAATTGCAGAGAGTTGTCTGGCGAGGGTTCTGGCACTGATGCCGTTTTGTACCCGAAACGCTAAAAAGGCGCGAATACTTTGCGAATCAATGGCTTTCCAGTCTGAGAAATTCTTAACCAGTGAGCTTTGATACTCTACCGCCGTTTGAGTAGATTGCTCACTCGTATCCGTTTCTGACAATAATTCACCCGACAGATAAAAGCCTAAAAAGGATTCAATATCACGTTGATAATTGGAAACCGTATGCACCGACTTATTCTGCGATTGCAACTGCCTTAGATAGTCGTTTAATTGCATCTATTTAATCGCACCTATATTGACCAACCTAATGACTTTAAAAAAGGTGATTCATTTTAGCGGTCACCAGCTCAGCCATCATTTTTAAAAAATAGGTGCCTAAACTCGGATGAAAACGCTCGGTTTGACTGCCTAACGCCAATACTCCCCAAACACCATCCGTGCCCAATGGCAAAACACAGACGGAGGTCATCGGATCTTGCGTATGAAACAATCCATTTTGCCACTCTTTTTCCAATAAACCACATGCGGGTTGATTGACTTGCATCCGACTTTTCAAGGTTTCAGACCAAGTTTGGCTGACCCCTAACTGGCTTACGCCTCGCAAACTGACCTGTGGCACATCCCAAGTCACCAAGGAGATATAATCCACCTCAAATAGCCCACCCATATATTCATAGATACAATCCACCGCCAGCTGATCGCTTTGCGTGGCCATCAGTGCTTTAGTAAAGTCTTGCACCTTCTGGAACAACAGACTGTTTTCACCCGCGACATCCATTAGGCTATCAACCTCAACCTGCAAGCAATCCCGCTGTTCACGCAGTTGATACACCTGGCGCTCCAATAACGAAACCGCTTTGCCACTCTTTGGATGCGGCAGACTCAACTCGTCCAATAAATTCGGGAACACATGGAAAAAAGTCCGGTTCTTATCTAAATAGTTGGCAATATCTTCGGCGTGTAATGTTGAATGACTCATGCCTGTAAACTCCCTTCAAAAACAGTAACCGCTGGTCCGCTCATCCACACCGGTGAATCTATTTCACCATTCCAACTAATCATTAAATCACCTCCAGGCAAACTCACTTTTACCTCGTCCATGAGTAGCCCCCATTTTTTTAAAACCACCATCGCTGCACAAGCACCAGTACCGCATGCAAGTGTTTCTGCAGCTCCGCGTTCATAGACTCGCAGTTTAATATGCCTGGGTTCGATAACCTGTGCAAAACCGACATTAACACGTTCCGGGAAAAGCGCATGAGATTCTAAAGCTTCACCCAACGCTTCAACGGGTGCACTGTCGATATCATTGACTAAAACAAGGGCATGCGGATTGCCCATCGAAACTGCGCCTAAAGAGATTTTTTGTCCACCGACATCCACCGAATAATGATCCTGTTGCTCTGTTTGGCTAAACGGCAAACTAGCCGGATTAAAATTGGGTGCGCCCATATTGACCCGAACCAGACCATCATCCTCGATATAGAGCACAATTACACCCGAAGCGGTTTCGACCTGGATTTCTGTCTTATCCGTCAGTCCCTTGTCATAGACAAAACGTGCAAAACAACGTGCACCATTGCCACACTGCTGAACCTCTGAACCATCTGCATTAAAAATTCGATAGCGAAAATCTACACCCGCCTGACTTGCTTGCTCAACGACCAATAACTGATCGAAACCGATGCCAAAGTGTCTATCCGACCATTGGCGAATTTTATCGGCTGAAAATTCAACGGATTGGGCAATGGCATCAATCACCATAAAGTCGTTTCCAAGGCCCTGCATTTTTGTAAAGTTAAGTGTCATCACAGTGGGGTTTTCTTCTTCTGATTCTAATTTGATTTACGTGGCTTTTAAAGCAACGCTTATAGTAACTGATTAATTCGTATGAATTTAGCACGCAAAACTGCAATACGCAAACCATCAACACGCAAATATAGCGCCTTTTCCTTTATAATGTGTCTTCACAGAATTTACCGCCTTAATTAAATTAAGAATAAGTAAGCTAAGCAAGCGTTTGAAGGATAGTTTAAATGATGACCCCTAATGAGATTGTTCACAGTCTGGATGCACATATTGTCGGCCAAGCAGAAGCCAAACGTGCCGTTGCAATTGCCCTGCGTAACCGCTGGCGTCGTAATCAATTGCCTGAAAGCTTACGCCAAGAAGTCACCCCCAAAAACATCTTAATGATTGGGCCTACCGGGGTCGGTAAAACTGAAATCGCCCGTCGTTTAGCGAAATTGACCAATGCACCTTTCTTAAAAATTGAAGCTACTAAGTTTACTGAAGTCGGTTATGTCGGCCGTGATGTTGACTCGATTATTCGTGATTTGGTCGAAAACGCCATGAAAATCACACGTGAACAAGCCTCGAAAAGCGTGCAACGCAAAGCGGAAGACGCGGCCGAAGAACGTATCTTGGATATCTTATTACCGCCCGCCCGCGGTCGTGAAGAAGAGAGCCATGACAATATGTCTGAGACTCGTCAGAAATTCCGTAAGCGATTACGTGAAGGCGACCTGGATGATAAAGAGATTGAACTGGATCTAAGTGCTGCCCCTGCCCATGTTGAAATTATGGGTGCGCCCGGTATGGAAGAGATGACGCAACAACTGCAAGGTATGTTTGAAGGTTTAGGTCAGGGCAAAAAAGAGAAGCGTAAATTATCGATCAAAAAAGCCTTAAAAGCCCTAATCGATGAAGAGTCTGCCCGCCTGGTAAAAGATGAAGACATTAAAAGCCAAGCGATTGAGAATGTTGAGCAAAACGGCATTGTCTTTATTGATGAAATCGATAAGGTTGCTAAAGGCAATGAAAACAGCGGTGGCGTCTCTCGTGAAGGCGTGCAACGTGATTTATTACCCTTGATAGAAGGCTGTAGCGTTTCTACCAAACATGGCACGATTAAGACCGACCACATTCTGTTTATCGCCTCTGGCGCGTTCCATATCGCCAAACCTTCTGACCTAATTCCTGAACTTCAAGGTCGTTTACCGATTCGTGTTGAACTGAAATCGTTACGTGTCGAGGACTTTGTCCGCATCCTCACCGAGCCAACCGCTTCTTTAACGCGTCAAGCCATCGCTCTTTTGAAAACCGAAGGCGTTGACCTGAGTTTTACCGAAGCGGGCATTCAGCGTTTAGCAGAGATTGCCTTTGATGTGAATGAAGGTACTGAGAACATTGGCGCGCGTCGTTTACATACTGTATTGGAACGCTTACTGGAAGAGATCTCTTTCGATGCACCGAACCTTTCTGGTACGCAAGTAGAGATTACCGCTGAATTTGTTGAAGAACGTCTAGGCGAATTGGCTGTGAATCAAGATTTGTCACAGTACATTTTGTAAAAGCGTCGGTTACTGAACCTTATGACAGCCACTCCAAATCCAACCGATTTAAAACTACACCAGGCCTCGCGTAAACTGGAGATTCATTTCGACAGTGGCGAGACCTTTGAGTTAAGCTGTGAATATCTGCGGGTTTATTCACAGTCTGCCGAAGTCACTGGCCACGCGCCAGGGCAAGAGGTGCTGCAAGTCGGTAAGCAAGCTGTCACCATTGATGACATTACGCCCGTCGGTAACTATGCGGTAAAACTGCACTTTAGCGATGGCCACGACAGCGGAATTTATACTTGGCAGCGTTTGTATGACCTCGGTAAAAACCAGCCCGATTACTGGGTGGATTATCTACGCCGTTTAATGCGCGCAGGACATCAACATCCCGAGTTAGATAAACTCAAACAACAAAATCGTTAAGCATTGCTCGATTATTATTTTAAGCACTGCTCAAAAAATTAATCAGACGTAACTAAAGAGTTCATATTATGAGTCCAAACAAACAAACCATCGATTTCGGCTTTGCGGAAGTTCCGTTAGAAGAAAAAGTCAAAAAGGTCAAAGGCGTGTTTGACTCAGTGTCTGGTAATTACGACATTATGAACGATGTTATGTCGATGGGTGTGCACCGTTTATGGAAACGCCACACCATTGAACTCAGTGGCATCCGTCCTGGCAATGTGGTGTTAGATTTAGCGGGCGGTACGGGCGACTTAACCAAAGCCTTTGCCAAACGTGTCGGTAAAACCGGACGTGTGGTATTAGCGGATATTAACGAAAGCATGGTGCGTGTTGGTCGTGATCGTTTAATCAATGCCGGCATCGCGGGCAATGTTGAATACACCATCACCAACGCCGAAGCCTTAGCGTTTCCAGACAACACCTTTGATGTTTGCACCATCGCTTTCGGTCTGCGTAACGTCACCAATAAAGATAAAGCCCTTGAAGAACTTTACCGCGTTTTAAAACCTGGCGGTCAATTGATGATTTTAGAGTTTTCTAAAGTCACGCAACCGTTGTTTGCGAAGTTCTATGATTTCTACTCCTTTAATATCTTGCCTAAAATGGGTAAGTTAATTGCCAACGATGAAGATAGCTATCAGTATCTAGCAGAATCGATTCGTATGCATCCTGATCAAGAAACGCTGAAGCAGATGATGTTAACAGCAGGGTTTGATAAGGCAGAATACCTCAACATGTCTGAGGGGATAGTAGCCCTACACAGAGGCTGGAAGTTTTAGTTATTTAGTAAACCCTTAAAACACAGTATCTCTGCGTTAGAATCGGTCGAGTACACTTGTACACTCCCTCTTTCTGCCTTGACCTACTGCCCTTTAAGGGCTTCTAAATTAACCAAAACCAAACTAAACAATCCAGAATAAACCCATAAAACCTTCTGAATCTATTAAATAATGATTTAGAAAAAATTGATTACTACACGAGTTTACTTATGAACAACCAACCAGGCCTGGTGAATATTTCTTTATCGAAAACGATTGAATCGGTTTTAAATACTGCGATTCGTTTAGATGAACAGCAAGGGCAAGCTTTCGAAGCACTAGAAGACAAAGTGATTAAGGTCACTTTGACACCGGTAACGTCACCTCTATATTTTCTGTTTACAAACTACATGGTCAGTGTGCAAAATCAGTTGACTGGCGAGCCTGATGCGGCCATTGAAAGCACGTTGTTTGATTTCATGAGTTTGCCATTGAATCGTAGCCTGCCGACCAGTTCGATTAAAGGCGATGAAGCCATTTCTTTGCAGTTTATCGATGGACTTTGTGGCCTGGATATTGATTGGGAAGAACACCTTTCACACTACACCGGCGATTTGGTCGCTTTTAAAATCGGCCATGGCATTCGTAGTTTTTTTGAGCAAAAACACACCACTAAAAACAATCTTGGCGAAACGGTTAAAGAGTATCTTCAATTTGAGATTAATACCCTACCGACCCAAAGCCAAGTGGAACATTTTGTGCACAAAGTGCAGCAAACCCAAGATAATGTTGACCAGCTGGCTTTACGCATTGAGAGCTTGCTAACAAAAGCAAACCGCTCTTCTTAAGCCATTACCTTTGTCCATTAACCTATCCATAACCAGACTAAATTAAAGATTATTCAGCATGAAACCCATTAAACAATTTTTCCGCATGATTAAAATCAATCGCGTTTTAACCTACTATCAAATTGATAAGATGGTTTTAAGCGATACCAAATATAGCTGGTTAATTTGGCTGAACCTTATTTTCCCATGGAACTGGCGTAAAAAGTCCGTCGCTGGCCGTGGTGAACAAATTCGCCTGGCATTGGAAGAACTTGGGCCGATTTTTATTAAATTGGGTCAAGCACTCTCTACCCGAAAAGATCTCTTGCCACACGACATCTCTTTAGAGTTAGTGAAATTACAGGACGACTGCCCGCCGTTTGATGAAGTCCACTCAAAACAGTTGATTGAAGAAGGTTTAAAGCAAACCGTTGAAGAGGCTTTTGCGGAGTTTGATCCAATCCCGATGGCCTCCGCTTCCATTGCGCAAGTCCATGCCGCCACGCTACACACTGGAACAGAAGTCGTGGTTAAGGTCGTCAGACCAGACATTAAGCCCATCATCGAACAAGATGTGGCCATCATGTTCGGCTTAGCCAAACTGTTTGAAGCCGCTGTGCAAATCGCCAAACGCCTACACCCTGTCGAAGTGGTTGCCGAGTTTGAAAAAACCATTCTTGATGAACTCGACATGATGCGCGAAGCGGCTAATGCTACTCAGCTTAGACGTAATTTTGAAGACTCTGATTTGCTTTATGTGCCTGAGATTTATTGGTCACACACCAGTCAAAGTGTTATGACCATGGAGCGCATCTACGGTATCCGTATTAGTGAAACTGAGAAACTGATTGAAGCCGGCATTGATTTAACTGACCTATCAGCCAAAGGCGTGGTGATTTTCTTTACCCAGGTCTTTAAACACAACTTCTTCCACGCCGACATGCACCCTGGAAATATCTTTGTTCTGCCAGATGGTCGTTATGCTGCCATCGACTTCGGCATTATGGGTACGCTTGCCCCGGATGACCAACGCTACCTGGCAGAGAACTTTTTAGCGTTCTTTAACCGTGATTACTTACGCGTTTCTGAACTGCATATTGAATCGGAGTGGGTACCGAAAGGCACCCGCGTTAATGAGTTTGAATCGGCGATTCGTTCTGTCTGCGAACCTATTTGGGATCGTCCACTGAAAGATATCTCTTTTGGTTTAGTATTAATGCGCCTGTTCCAAACTGCTCGTCGTTTCGGCATGGAGGTACAACCACAGTTGGTGTTACTGCAAAAAACCCTATTGAATATTGAAGGCTTAGGCCGTCAGCTAGATGATGAACTTGATCTATGGGATACGGCAAAACCTTTCTTAGAAGATTGGATGCAGGAACGTGTTGGGCCAAAAGGTCTGGTGAAAAACATTAAAGCCAACCTGCCTTTCTGGATTGAACAAGCGCCGCAGATACCAGGCCTGTTACACGCCAGTTTAAACAAACTAGCACACATGGACATGCATCAACAATCTGATCAGATTGCGCGTTTAGAGAAACAGATTGAGGCACAAACCACCGCACAACGCAATCGTACCATTGGGGTGCTAATTATCTTGTTTGCATTGCTACCAGGCCTGGTCAATCAAGATTGGGTTAATGAAAGTTGGTTACAAATCGTACTCGTAGTCACCGGTGCTTACTTTATTATTAAAAAGTAACCCTCTTGCAAGCCACTGCTTTCAAAGTAAAACCAGCGACACAACCCCGGTTCGTAATCATGAACCATTCATGACTAAAACTTGAATGTTTAGGGGTAACGCTAGAAGCCATACATCAACTATGGGATACTCTTTGAACACATTAAACTCTCCACTCAACTCACATAGCATGTAACCATTAACCTCAAGCTGATTGGTAATGAAAGTATAGGTTCTTCTTTAAAAAGGATTTTAAAATGAAAAAAATATTATTCGTTACCTCTTTATTACTGTTGCTCAGCGCTTGCGCCAGCCCTTACCCACTGGGCATGGATGAAAAACAGTGGACGGCACTTTCAGCCGATGAACGTAAGTCACTCCTTCTTAAACAGCAACAGTATCGTGAAGAACAACGCCTGGTGCAAATGAAGGCTAATGCTGAAGCGCGTCAACTTAGAATTCAACAAGAGATGGCAGAAAGCAGACGTTTGGAAAAACTCTATAGCCACCCACAAAATGGCAATGTGATTATGGTTAATCTTTTAGGCGGACAGTATCATCATGGAAAGCGCGTTAAACGTTTGATGGAAGCCTCCTACCAAGTAGCGCGTGGTGAAATCAAAAAAATTGAATTGATTATCGAAGATACCAAGAAACACTACACATCGACCGAAACAGCTTATTTACGTTATGATGCAAACGGCAATGGGGTATATATCTATTTAGACCACCCAAACTATCGTTCAAGCAAGCGAATTGCCCTGTTACGCGATGGCCATTGGCAGTGTGGTTCAAAATACACCAAGAATTTACATGGCTCTTACGAGCAGCTGCTGGGCGTTAAGTTGTTTGTGAAAGAGAGTGGCACAAGCTGCCGCTCAAACCATAAACCCTACCGTCGCTAATAATAACCATCCACGGCACGGCCTTTAGGCTCAGTCGTAATAAGATGAGCGAAACTAGACAAACTAGGACTCGCAATAAAGGAAAATGATGAACAGACAACTCAAAACACTCATAATCGCTCTCATGCTTTCGTTTACAAGCCTGCAAGCCAATGCCAGCGGCTACTTACCGCTCGCGGTTGATTTGCAAAAAACAGCCGCCACGGCTGAAAAGCATCAAGTACCGATTGTTATTTTTGTGACGGCAACTTGGTGTAACTACTGTAAGAAATTAGAAGAAAACATACTTGAGCCGTTGTTTGTGACCACCGATTTAGAAAACTATGGTGCCTTTAGACAACTGCTATTGGATAAAGCCCACTGGATGATGAAAGATTTCGCCGGCAACGATATCGAGATGAAGACTTATGGTCCAAGCCTAGGTGTAAAAGTTGCACCCACCACGCTATTTTTTAACAGCAAGGGCGAGCAAATCGCTGAACCTATTATTGGTTTAACGCTAGAAGAGTTTTATCCAGGTAATTTAGAAAAGTCGCTCAACCAGGCATTAGAAGCCCTAGGAAATCCGAAACGAGTCGATATCTACAAAATGGTTAAAGAAAGCAAAGTAACCTATTGATTTAAAAATAAACGTCGAAAAACTAAGCTTGCAATAAAAAGCCAGACATTCATAAGAGTGGCTGGCTTTTTTGCTGTAAACAGAAGAATAACGGAGTGGATTCACGTTCAAATAGATGATTCACGTGGAACATAAAATCGTTAAGAACTATAAACTAAGACGACAACATACGCGATACAGTTTCTAACAGACTAGAAAAGCTTATCGAGTTCGGTAACGTGGTTCACTAAACAAAGGCACTGCATATTGAATGTTTTTATCATTCTCCAGAGTTTCCAGCAAAACATCATATGAAGCAGTCGGCTTGACATCAAATATCGCCATATTGGGATTGGGTAACTGGGTTAGCTTTTTAAAACCGTAAGTCGATTCAATACTGTGCAAATCATCTTCTTGGTAAGTCTTAATAATCAAACTACCGATAATGACCGCACTCGAACCGGATTGTTTATTCAATAACACCGGCATAAAATCATAAACTTTACCGGCATGCGCTTTCTGTAAAGGTCCACACGTTTCAGGCGTAAACCAAGACTCTGCCGTTTGATAAATATGCCACGCCCCGTTACGCTCTAATAACGTCAATTCAAATTCCGCTGGAAATGATGTCAACGGTAATAAACTCGCAATACGTTTTGGTTCAGGTTGATAAGTGTGCTCTCCAGCCTTGTTTGCGACCTTAAAACAAGGTTCACCAAACGACCAGGCCTGGTGGCTTATCGACAGACCCAAAACTAGGATAAAAGTCTTTAGCAAAGTATTCTTTTGATTAGTAAGCATGATTAATGTCCATAAAAGTTAAGTGACCATTTAGTGAGTCTTCCCTCACCTTCTACACCATCATCTAAATCGCGGATAATGAGTTTCCAATCCCCATTAATGGGCTCACCATAGAAAGCATGACTGATAAGCGTTAAGTCATTCATGTCATAACCCACTTGATACGCATTAAATGGTGTTAGTAGAATACTTTGTGTGCCTGCCGGAGATTCTAAAATAATCTGATAATCACTGATATCGATATCACCAGCCACCACTGCGTTAACAGTTAAAGTCAATGTCACACTTTCAGCAATATTAGTTTCAGTAACATTATGCGTTCGAGTAATACCAGTCGCGTTATTATCAGGTATCGTTAGTGATTCAGTAAAAGGTCCTTTAACAACCGTTTTCAATGCAGGTAAAGTCGTCCATTCTAACGCCATTGTCATCGCGGCATCAATATCCACTGCACCAAAGCCGTAAGCATTGCTGTATTTATAACCCACCGCATTCGTGACCCATCCGGATTCCAAGGTTACTTCAACCCCATCAATAGTTATCTTCTTGCTCAAAAGAGCTGGATCTATCTGACGAGCTGTCGTCGCTAAAATATGCTTAACCTCACGCCAATTCAAATCTGGATTGGCTTCCAATAATAATGCAACGGCCCCGCTGACCATCGGTGTGGCCGCTGAAGTGCCAACAAACCCAGCAACATAATCACAATTCGTATCGTAGCTAGCCCACGTTGTACTAAAACCACTCGCACAACCACTTTGATCGGTCGTCAGTATCGACTGTGAATCGCCACCTGGTGCAGACAACCATAACGCGGAACCCGTATTTGAATAACTGGCTCGAACATCATCGGCATTAAACGCCCCTATCACCATTTCATAAGGAGAAGCGTGTTCCGCTTCCATATTGACGTTATAACAGGTTACATTGTTAGTATCGGCTTGCAAGCATTCAGTCGCCGTAAAAGCATCACCGCCATCAAATTCATTACCACCAGCCTTAACGTAAATAGCCCCCTTAATAACCCCCTCAGATAAACGTAGATTATTGGTTCCCCACTCCATGGCACCGATTAAGGAATCATAGTAAGCTAAATCACCGCCGCTTGGCACAAGATCAGGGTTTCTACCATAACTTTTATTGAACACGTCAACATCCATAGAGCTCAAACCTGAAAAGCTACTCACAGAATCCGCATAGCCCAAAGAGGCCAACTCTTCATTAAAGTCCTGCGTAGCTAGGAAATTAAATCCTTTCAATTCAACACTGGGAGCAACACCCCAAATACCAATCTCATTTCCACCCCGAGCACCCGCTAAACCCGCGACACTTGTACCGTGATCGCCATCCGTATTAGTTGCTGTCGGGTCGAACTGGCCTTTGGTATTATTTGGATAACCAAAGTTATAAGAACCATTCAGAACCACATTCTCAGTTAGATCGGCATGTACTATCTCTAGACCAGTATCGATAATTGCAATTTCAATACCATTACCCGTGTAACCTTTTGCATAACGGTCCGTACCGAGTAATGCACCCATTGCACCAATATCTGCACCAGCAGTACCAGTGCCCGTAATCGTTGCTTGTCCTGTATTCTCTAAATACCATTGATCGGAAATTAAAGGATCATTTAAAGCATCTATTGGGTTAATCAATAAAGTCACTGTCGCGCTATCAGAATCACCGTCTATATCTGTTAAAGCATAGGTAAAGCTGTCTGTTCCAACAAAGCCTAAAGCAGGGTAATAGGTAAAACTTCCATCACTATTAACAGTAGCACTTCCCTGCGCAGGCTCTGTGGCTAAGACCCAGACATTGCCTCCATCAGCACTTAACGTGTCATTACTGGCCAAACTACCACCGATAGGCTCATCCGTATCGAGTGTAAAACGATCATCTACCGCTACCGGAGCCGTAATTGGCACAATTACAGGCTCCGACACGGACTCTGAATCACCTCCGCCACCTCCACCACAACTGGCAAGCATAAACAGAACCAAAACACTTGATACAATTTTCATATAAAACATTACGTTACCAACAATTAAGCACTACACAAGACGACTCATTAAATAGCCCGAAAAAACTAAAATATCTACAACACCAAACCCTGTAAAGACCTTCCATTTTTGATGTTTCTATAAATTCTAAACGAAACATGCCAAGCAACACAGCATTAACACTTACTATAGAATTAAAACGTAAATAATATTGAGCAAAATCAATTAATAGGCATAAAAAGCTTTTAAAAAAACAAAAAAGCCCGCGTTTACAGAAGTAAACGCGGGCTTTTAAAATATGGTGGCTACACCGGGATTTGAACCTGGGACCCCATCATTATGAGTGATGTGCTCTAACCAACTGAGCTATGTAGCCAAATGTGCGCGTATTATAGAACCTACCAGAAATATGTCAACCAAATAGCGATACTATTTGAGACTTTTTTTACAACTGACCAGGCCTGGTAACTTTTGAAATCAATTCAAAATTGAATTCACCTCAACAAAGGTCTTTTAGCACCATAATTTTGGATTTATTAGGCTGGAGTGCGTGTGCAAGACAAGGCAATAAAATGTGAGCTTACAAGTGTAAGTGATCATTTTTTAACGCAGTATTGTACGTGCTCTCCAGCCTAAGAAACCAAAATTTAGACGTTGAAGCGGAAATGCATTACATCCCCGTCTTTAACGATGTACTCTTTACCTTCTAAACGCTGTTTACCGGCCGTCTTGGCACCTGCATCGCCGTTAAATTCAATAAAGTCTTCATAGGCCGTTACTTCTGCACGGATAAAGCCTTTTTCAAAGTCTGTGTGAATCACGCCAGCGGCTTGTGGTGCAGTAGCACCCTTCTTGACAGTCCAAGCGCGAACTTCTTGAACACCTGCGGTGAAGTAAGTTTGTAGCCCTAGTAACTCGTAACCTGCGCGAATGACACGATTTAAGCCTGGTTCATCTTGCCCCATACCTTCTAAGAAATCTGCCTTGTCTTCTTCATCTAACTCGGCAATCTCTTCTTCTAGTGATGCACAAACCGCAACAACAATCGCGCCCTGCTTAGCAGCTAATTCAGTGACGGCATCTAGCAGTGGATTGTCTTCAAAGCCATCTTCATTAACGTTGGCAATATACATCATTGGTTTAACGGTCAACAAGTGTAAGTCCTGAAGTTCAAGCAATTCGTCTTCAGTTAATCCCATTAGACGTATCAGCGTACCGTCTTGAATTTCATTTGAAATTTTCTCAAGCAGTGCATAACGCGCAGCCGCTACTTTGTCACCACTGTTGGCAATACGCTTAACTTTAGAGATGGCCTTATCGATTGATTCCATATCCGCCAGAGCAAGCTCCATATTAATGATGTCAATATCGTTAATAGGGTCTACTTTGCCGGCCACATGCACAATATCATCATTTTCAAAACAACGAACGACCTGGACGATTGCATCTGTTTCACGGATATTGGCTAAGAATTTATTACCTAAACCCTCGCCTTTAGAAGCGCCTTCTACCAAACCGGCGATATCCATAAAATCGACTGTCGCAGACATAACGCGTTCTGGATTAACGATTGCAGCCAAAGCTGTTTCACGAGCATCAGGGACTGGAACAACCCCAACATTCGGCTCAATAGTACAGAATGGGTAGTTTGCAGATTCAATTCCTGCGTTGGTTAACGCATTAAATAGAGTTGATTTTCCAACATTTGGTAATCCAACGATTCCACATTTAATTGCCATTGAGTTCTCTCCTAATGAAATAAGGCTGAAGGCTTAGATTTAAGCTAATTTATTATTTGGTATGCAGAATGTGCATGGCTTTTTGAAGATCACCCGACACTAATTCCGGAATGACCTTACTGGCTTGATAGCTGATATCTTCAATCAACTGAAAATCCGGTTTTGAAGGTGCTTTGAGGACATAGTCCACTACTTGATCACGATGCCCGGGATGGCCGACTCCCAATCGTAAACGCACAAAACTGTTACCCATGGCCGCAATGGTATCGCGCAGGCCATTATGCCCGCCGTGTCCACCACCTACTTTTAATTTGGCGACACCTGGGTCTAAATCCAACTCATCATGAGCGACTAAAATGGATTCAACTGGAATTTTATAGAACTTAGCGATAGCTTGAATAGATTGACCACTGCGGTTCATAAAGGTGGCTGGTTTTAATAACCAGAAATCCATGCCATTGGATTGTACGCGAGCGATATGTCCAAGAAATTTGGTCTCTGGACGAAATACAACACCGTATTGGCGCGCTACTTCGTCCACAAACCAAAAACCGGCGTTATGTCGGGTCTGCTCGTATTTTTCGCCTGGATTTCCCAGACCAACAATAAGTTGAACAGATGACATAAGCCGGCTCTCGTTTGCTTAAAATTAAATAGTAACTAAAGTACTAATTAACTTGAACGCTTTCCTTTACCAATGTTTACGATCGATTGATCGTAATCAGAGCTACCGTGCGAAAGTGCTGTAATACTAACGCCTTCAGGCAATACGATTTCAGATAGGCGCATGCTTGAACCTTCTTCCATAGTAGAAACGTCAACGTTAATAGCCGTAGGTAAGTTTTTAGCAAGACAGCTTACTTCTACAGTTGATTGTAGGAATGACATCAACCCACCGGCTTTAACACCTGGAGAGACTGCTTTACCAACAAAAGTAAGAGGTATTTTCTTAACAAGAACATTGTCTGCTGCGCGCTGAAAGTCGATGTGAAACGCTGCACCGGTAGATGGGTGACGCTGCATATCTTTAATAACACAAGTTTCAGTTTCTCCACCCTCAATTTCAAGGGTTAACACAGTGTTAAAAATTGATTCATTTTCTAATGCATGCTTAACAAAGTTAGCTGCTAAAGATACTGATACTGCATCTTTTCCTGCACCGTAAACTACGGCTGGTACTTTATTCGCATGACGAAGGCGGCGGCTCGCACCTTTCCCTTCATCAGTACGGATTTCTGCTGTCCAAATATGGCTCATGTTTTTCTCTCCAATAACGATAGTTTTCTGATTGACGGATGAATCCAGCAATCTGTTTTTTTAATGAAACTATCTAATTTCTAATGTCTTACCGTTTGCGACCAACCGTAAGGGAAGTCGGGGATTATACTCAAATAAATATTTTATGCCACTTTTTTTATGCATTTTTATTAAAACAATCAACAACTTCAAGGCAAATATTTCGGGCATAAAAAAACGCCCATAAAGAGCGCTTTTCGAAAAGTGACGACTTTTAAAGCTTAGTGTTTCATTAAAGAGGTTACCGATTCATCTTGGTTAATACGACGAATCGTTTCACCTAAAATTTGAGAAATCGTAATCGTACGCACTTTTTTGCAGGCCATTACCGCGGCTGATTGCGGAATTGAATCGGTCACAACCAATTCTTTTAAGACTGAACCTTCAATATTATCGATTGCAGGGCCAGACAATACCGCATGCACTACGTAAGCTGAAACACTTTTAGCGCCGCGATCCATTAAAGCACTCGCTGCTTTACATAAAGTACCCGCTGTATCAACCATGTCATCCACGATAATGCAGTCACGCCCTTCAATCTCACCAATGATATTCATAACTTCTGAAACATTGGCCTTTGGACGACGCTTATCGATAATTGCCATCTCAGCATTTAACGCTTTCGCCACAGCTCGAGCACGAACAACCCCTCCCATATCAGGAGAGACAATCATGACGTTCTCTAAATCACAGTTATTCTGCATATCTTCAACCAATAGAGGAGAAGCATACAAGTTATCCACAGGAATATCGAAGAAACCCTGAATTTGGTCAGCGTGTAAATCGACCGTAACCACTTGATGCGCACCCGCTCCAGAAATCATATCCGCTGTTAAACGAGCGGTAATAGGAACACGAGCTGAGTGAGGGCGACGATCCTGACGGGCAAAACCATAATAAGGAATAACAGCAGTAATACGAGCTGCTGATGCACGCTTCAGCGCATCAATCATCACCAACATTTCCATCAGGTTAACGGCTGGTTCAGGCGTACAAGTCGGCTGTAAAACATAGACATCTTGACCACGAACAGACTCTTTAATCTCAACCATGATTTCGCCGTCACTAAAACGACCGACATCGGCTTTACCCAAAGGTAGATTTAGATACTGTGAGATTTTTTCTGCTAGATTGACATTTGCGTTTCCCGCAAAAATCATGACATTTTTATTGGCCATTACAGGCGCTCCTGTTCGGGGTAAAAATGATTTGGGGAATTAGGATAGGATATTGGCAGGGCTGGCAGGATTCGAACCTGCGGTACACTGGATCAAAACCAGATGCCTTACCGCTTGGCTACAGCCCTTTAATATCATTGTCGTTAAAGACAGGTGCGTATTATCCATGTATTCATTCGAAGTTCAAGAGAAAAGTTAAAACTTTATCAAAAAAGTTTCACGGATTTTCTAAAGACAATTCTCACTGAGCTTCGAGTTGCTCGATTAAATCCTGTAAACGCTTATTTTTTAAAAACTTTTCATGATATTTTTCCCACATCAACTTGGCTTTGGCCTGATTACCCTGCTTCCAATAAGTTGAAATCAAGTGAATCAAAACCTCATCATCGACTTCAATGCTCAGTGCCTTTTGTAGAAACTCTTCCGCTTTAGCATAATCTTGCTTCTGAAAGTAAAGCCAACCCAAGCTATCTAATACATAATAACTTTGCGGCTCTAAACCATAAGCTTTTTTCAATAAACTTTCAGCAGCGTCATGATGACTATTTTTCTCCACATAAAAATAACCCAATGCATTTAGAGCATCGACTTCATTTGGATCCAACTCTATAACGCGTTTAAGGTTGCGCTCATACGCATCAAACTGCTCTAGCTTATACAATAACAATGCTTGCGCCATTAACACCTCAATATGGCCAGAGTCGATTGCTAAAACTTTTTCATATTGTTCAACCGCTTGAGTGTATTTATTTTCATAACTATAGAACACCCCTTTAGCTCGATACACTTTAATTTTATCTTGTGGTTTTTCAACCTCAATTAAGTCCAACACGTTAATCGCTTGCGCCATATCATTTAGTGAAAAATAGATTTCTGCACGGTGTAACTGTGCATCTAAATAATAGTTATCCGAAGTCACATTGGCAAAGTGAAGCAACGCTTTTTCATTGTTCTTTTGCTCCTGATGCAATAAACCTAAATAATAGCTCGCCACATTCATATAACCCTTTGCACGGATTACTTGCTGTAGATTTACTTCTGCTAAAGCATAGGATTTACGTTCAATTTGCAATAACGCCAATGACAACCGGGATGTATAGGCATCTGGAACGGACTTCAAAATATTTTCGTAACGGCCTTCGGCAGCATCATAAAGTTTGGCTTGCACCTCCAGACGGGCGACTCGCTCTTGGACGACCCAATCTTCTGGATACTTTTCTAAATAAGGTTTAAGTGCCTCTAGCCCTTTTTGCGGCGTAGACAACTGTAAATACACTTTTGCTAACAGGCCATTTATACGTGGCTCTGATTCGGTGGTTTGCAGCTCTCTGGCCTTTTCGACTGCGACCAAGGCGACGTCGCGTTGACCCTGAACATGCGCGACATAACTCAATGAAAAATATGCGGCCCACGACTCTGGAAAGGTTTCTGTAAGAGATTGCATAAACACAATACTGTGTTCAGGTTGCGCAGAAGTCGACACGCGCTGTGCCGTTAGTAACAAATCTTTATCTAAGCCTTCTTTTGATAGGCTGTGATAGCGTTGCCACTGTTGCAACGCCAATTCAACCGAGCCTTGACGAAGTGAAATCAAAAACGAAGCGCGCCAAGCGGTGGCTTCTTGTGGAGAGACTTCACGCCATAAATGTGTAGCTGCTTCAATCTTCTGTGCATCATAGGTTGTCATCGACAACTCAAAAGCTCTTTCCGCCAACTCTGCATCTCGAATTTTGAATGCCAACTCATAAATGACATCAAAGGCTTGTGCAGGCTGACCTTTTTGCACCATCATCTCTGCGGCTAATATCTGAAACATAGTATTGGCATCGATATGAATCAATTGCTCAGCCAATACTGGTAAAGCACCTTCGTGCCCTTCTAAAGAGGGTGTAACGGGGAGAGCGACACCCGAGACATTAGAATCATTTGCCGCCAGGAAACCAGAACTGCAACCTGATAGTAATAAAAGGCTACTGATTAGCACAAGCTGGGTAGCCTGAAGTACATGAGTACGATGACTAGAGTATTTTAATGTCAAAACTCGACTCTCTTGATAATGACTAGCTTGCGGACTTGAATTCTTAAACCATGATTTAAACACTTAATTCAATCCCTTCTATTCTTCGTTTCTAAATGTAATTTACCGGAACTCTATCAACACGGTGATTCTATGGAACGATTGCATAGCACTTGTTATAGACCAGTTGCCAGCAAAAAAAGTTCCAGGGCAATTAACTCATTGTAGGTAATTTATTATAAAAAAAAAGGCATTGTCTAAAATTAATACCTCTTTTACAGCATAGCCTCGAATATTGGAATCCAATACAAACCCTGCATTGCAAATTGATTTGTGTCTCGATTATTAATTAAATAGCCCACACCCCATCTAAGGCCATTGCATACAAAAGCTTGCAATTCGTCGCATAATTTAGCAAAATCACCCCCTTTATTTAGCAGATTAATATCTGTTACTTTCTGAACAACGGTAAAGCCTCTATTTATATGAAACTAATTACACTGGGTGTTAATCACGAGACAGCGCCTGTCGACATTCGTGAAACAGTTTCATTTACACCTGAGGCCGTACAGAGCGCCCTATCTGCATTAAAAGAAGGTGCTCTGATATCCGAATGCATTATCTTGTCGACTTGTAACCGCACCGAAATCTACTGTACCTTGAAAGACTCAAAAACCAAGGCAGATATTCAGACATGGTTACACCAGTTTTTTGAGTTACCAGCAGATGCTTTAAGTCCTTATCTCTATATCCATCATGATTTGGAAGCCGTGAAACATATTATGCGCGTTTCCAGTGGTTTAAACTCTTTAGTACTAGGCGAACCTCAAATATTCGGTCAGATTAAAGACGCTTATAATGCTGCGCATAAAGCCGACAGCATTCACCAAACGCTAGAAAATTTGTTTCAGCATATTTTTAGAACGGTAAAACAAGTGCGTACCGATACTTCTATCGGCTCAAGTCCAGTTTCCGTGGCATTTTCTGCCGTTTCTTTATCCAAGCAGTTCTTTGGTGACTTGTCTGCACAGACTGCGTTGCTATTGGGCGCAGGGGAAACCATCGAGCTGGTCTCTAGACATTTAAGTGAAGCCAATGTCGGTAATTTAATTATCGCCAACCGAACCCTCGAAAAAGCGCATCGATTGGCTGAGAGTGTCGGCGGATATGCGATTGAATTAGATGAGATTGATAACCACCTGCATGAAGCGGATATTATTATTGGTTCGACCGGTAGCCCACACGCCATTTTGAAGCAAAAACAAGTCATAACCGCGCTTAAAAAACGTAAGAACCGCCCTATTTTTATGGTCGATATTGCCGTACCACGAGACATTGAAGCCAGCGTTAATGAACTGGACAATGTTTACCTGTACACCGTTGATGATTTGAAAGAGATTATTGAAGGCAACAAACAATCCAGACAAGCGGCGGCCCTTGAAGCGGAAGAAATCATTGAGCTTCAAGCCCATAACTTCATGATTCAACTGCACGCCATGCAACAAGTTAAACCGATTATTCAAGTTTATCGTCAACAAGCGATGCGCCAGAAAGAGGAGGCGTTAAATCATGCGCTTCACCAGTTAGAACAAGGTTGCGCGCCAGAAGAGATTATCAAACGCCTGGCAAACCAATTGACTAATAAATTAATTCACACCCCTACATCACAATTGAACCATGCAGGCATTGAAGGTAATAAAGCGCTGATTGAGTGTGCTGAAAGTCTTTTAATTTGCGATCAAAAAGCAGATCATCCGAACGGTTAAACTGTTTAACCGTTCTATAATAAATAATCGAGACCCCTGTGAAAGATTCTATTCGTAGTAAATTAGAAACCTTGGTTGAACGCCTGGATGAAGTCAACGCTTTAATCTGTTCGCCTGAAACCATGAGTGATCAGAAAAAGTTTACCGAACTCACCAAAGAATATTCGAAATTAAGCCCAATCGTTGAAACCTTCAATAGCTTCATTGGCGCACAAGATGATTTAGATGAAGCCATGGATATGATCAATTCTGGTGATGCTGAAATGAAAGAGATGGCGCAAGAAGAACTGCCTGATCTAAAAGCGCAAGTCAGTGAACTTGAGCTGGCATTGCAGACCATGTTATTACCAACGGATCCAAATGATGATTCGAATATTTTCTTAGAAATCCGAGCGGGAACAGGCGGCGATGAAGCGGCTATTTTTTCTGGCGACCTCTTTAAAATGTACAGCCGTTTTGCTGAAAAAGAAGGTTGGCAGGTAGAAATCATCAACACCAACATCGGTGAACACGGTGGTTATAAAGAGGTTATTGCCCGCATCATCGGCGATGGCGCTTACTCAAAACTTAAGTTTGAATCCGGCGCACATCGCGTGCAACGTGTCCCTGCAACAGAAACACAAGGCCGCGTACACACCTCGGCGGCAACCGTGGTCGTTATGGCGGAAGCTGCTGATGTTGAGCAAATTGAACTCAATCCTGCAGATCTTAAAGTGGATACTTTCCGCGCATCTGGAGCAGGTGGACAGCACGTTAACAAAACCGATTCCGCGATTCGTATTACGCATTTACCGACCAATACCGTGGTGGAATGCCAGGATGAGCGTTCGCAACATAAAAACCGTGCACGTGCGATGTCGCTACTGGCGGCTCGAATTATGGATGCCAGACAACAGGTTCACGATGATGCTATTTCAGAAGAGCGTAAAAGCCTGGTGGGTACCGGAGATCGTTCTGCCCGTATTCGCACCTATAACTATCCTCAAGGGCGTGTAACGGATCACCGCATCAACTTGACGCTGTATAAATTAGATGAAGTCATGAATGGTGGTTTGGATCAGATTGTCGGGCCGCTGCTCGCCGAGCACCAAGCAGAGATGCTCGCCACCTTAAGTTCTAACGACTAATTTAGTCTCCCGCTTGTGAGCCACTCCTCTAACAGCATTGAAAACTGCCTTCAGGCCGCGAATCAACAACTGATTCAAGCAGGCCTGGTGGATTCCCCACAACTGGACGCCGAACTACTTCTAGCACATAGCTTACAAGTCTCTAGAACCTACCTGTTCACATGGTCGGACAAACTACTCGAAACTCAGCAACAGCTCGCCTTTGACTCTTTATTACAACAAAGAGCGTTAGGTCGGCCAATTGCCCACATTCTCGGTGAACGTGAATTCTGGGGCTTGAGCCTGAAAGTCACCGCGGATACCTTGATTCCTCGCCCTGACACAGAAACCTTGGTAGAAACGGCTTTAGAACTCCATCAGCAAGCCGAAAGTACTTCAAGCAAGCCAAATACAAAATCGAAAAACCAAACTGACCAGGCCTGGTCAATCCTCGATTTAGGGACGGGCAGTGGTGCAATTGCCTTAGCTTTAAAAAGTGAATGTCCGCTTTGCTCTGTCACCGCCATCGATTTTAGCGAAAAAGCGTTACAAGTCGCGTCATACAATGCTGTAAACCTGCAATTAGACGTTAACTTTTTACAGAGCGATTGGTTTTCAGCCATTGAAGAAACTCAGCGGTTTGACTGCATTGTCTCCAATCCTCCCTATATTGAAGATGCAGATCCACACTTAGCGGAAGGTGATGTGCGCTTTGAACCCATTACCGCCTTAACATCAGGTCAAGACGGTTTAATTGATATTCGAAAAATAACCGACCAGGCCTGGTCGTTTTTAAAACCCAACGGTTGGCTGTTAATCGAACACGGTTATCATCAAGCGGATTCGGTCGCTGAGATATTCAAGGCGAGTCACTATTGCAATGTCAGAGGCATAAAAGACCTGGGCGGCAATCCTCGCATCACGCTTGGACAAAAACAGTAAAACCTGCATAATACATTCAATTTCAACGATTCAGCTTCGCTTCAATCACTAGCAACCCATAAGAATAAAACCATGACAAACACCGCTAAAACCGAATTAAATGATGCCGAGCTTTCTCGTTATAGCCGACAGATTTTACTGCCAGAAATCGATTATTCAGGCCAGCTTACATTGGCGCAATCTCATGCAGTTATATTTGGTCTTGGAGGTCTTGGCTCCCCTGCTTCACTCTATTTGGCAGCGGCGGGTATTGGTCATTTAACCTTGGTGGATTTTGATGACGTCGACGACTCTAATCTACAACGCCAAATCGTCCATCGTGAAGCCAATATTGGCCAAGCAAAAGTCGCTTCTGCCCAGTCCAATTTAAGTGCTTTGAATCATCACATCAAGATTGACACGCTGTCACATAAACTAGATGAATCCGAAGTTTTAGAATTGATTAAAACCGCTGATGTGGTCTTAGATTGTACCGATAACTTTGATTCAAGATTTGCGCTTAACCAAGCTTGCTTTAAAGCCAAGAAACCCTTAATTTCAGGCGCAGCAATCCGCTGGGAAGGTCAGTTAAGTACCTATGATTTTAGACAAGAAAGTAGCCCGTGTTATCAATGCCTTTATCCAGAAAATAATGGTCAAGAATTGACTTGCAGTCAAAATGGGATTTTATCACCGGTTGTTGGAATGGTTGGCAGCATGCAGGCAATTGAAGCGGTTAAAGCACTGTTAAACTTGCCGACTTTGACAGGAAAACTGATGATTATGGATGCTTACACCATGATGATTCGCACTCTGAATCTTAAAAAAGACCCTCAATGTAAACAGTGTAGCGCAGCCTAATCTAAGAGGCTTTTTGAGAATCCTTTCTAATTGTAATAATCACGCGTCGATTCAACGAACGACCGTAAGCAGTGGCATTCGGTGCGACCTCGGCATTATCGCCATTACCTTCAATACGCACCAATGTCTTATCCACCCCCATATCGATAAAGGTTCTCGCAACCGTTGCCGCTCTTGCCGCAGACAACTCCCAGTTAGAAGGAAATTGAAAATTATTAATGGGTCTATTATCGGTATAACCCGAAATAACCATATCCTGTTCACGCCCAGCCAAAGTCTCACCTAATTTCTCTAGCTGCTCACGTGTTTTGTCGCTAATGGTCGCACGGCCACTTTCAAAAAAGCTATCTGACTTAAGGGTGATTCGAGTGAATTCTGGCGTTTCTTCGATATTAATGTCTTTGGGATCAACTTCTTTCATCGCCTCCTCGATATCGCCTTTTGAGACCGCTGGTTTTAAATCCAACTGCACAAGTTCTTCTTGCGGAGGTATTTTTTTATCGTCTAGGATTTCAATTGGCGTAGATGGCTTGCCAGCGATACTATCCGCAAATGCTTGGCGTTCTTTCGGGTCGACTACGGCCATTAACCACATGACTAAAAAGAACACCATTAAGACCGTCATTAAATCGGCAAGCGCAATCTTCCACGATCCGCCGTGCGCACCGCCCTCATCATGACCACCACGACGACGTGACATTACAGTATCTCTACCCATAAAGCGGATGAAACATTAAGAACTTCATGACTGAAAGTAAACACGATTATTCAACATCCCTAGGAGTTTCAAATTCAGGTGGTATACGCTGACGACCAATCTCAACCGCTAAGTTAGGTGAAACACCATTTGAATAGGCTGATAAAAAAGCAGACGTCATCTCAAGCAGAGAGCGGTCTTGACGAATCATCACTTCAATCGCATGAACAAAAGGTGCTAAAACGGCAAAGGCAAAAAACACCCCGGTTAAGGTCCCCACCAAAGCGGCACCAATTGCCGTCCCGATTTGAGCAACATCCATTTCACCCCCCAACATTTCCATCGTCAAAATAACGCCTAATACGGCCGCGACGATCCCGAAGCCCGGCAGCCAATCTGCCACTTTGCCAACCGATTTAGTGACCTCCATCATTGAACTGCAAATATCATCAACCTGGTCTTCAAGGTGATGTTGGAAATTTTGACTCTGCGGTGGGTTCAACATTAGGTAACTGAAGTTATCGATAATGAATTTCTTCAGATCTTTATGCTTAAGAACGCTGGAATAGTGCATGAAAATCGGACTCGTTTCAGGGCTGACGATATGTTTTTCCAGCGCTAAAACACCCGAAGAACGCGACAAACGTACTAACTCTTCTAGCAAGTCAAGCGTATCCGCATAGAGTTTTTTAGTCACTCTTTCTCCGGCAAAATAACGCCCTAAAAAGACCATACTGCGTTTCCAGACGTAAACAGGGGTTGATGCCAAGAACGTTCCCAAGGCTATCCCAAGGATGACGACAAGCTCTGACGGGTGCCATAGAGAGAGAAGATTCCCCCCCATCAACATAAACCCACCGAAGAAACTGACGGTAATGAGCAGAATACCAATTGGCTTTGCAAACATAGTTTTTCACTTATTTAAGTTTAAAGAAGCCAACCTGCTTCACCTAAAGGTGTCACACGTTAACCCCATAAAAATCTGTGCGTTCTAATCAACATTTTTTTGACAGAACTAATCTATTTGCAACTAAAGCAACTCTTATACCAGGTTTAAAAATAGATGGGAATCAAGCACGCCGTTGGTGGCGCACTTGTTGGATAGGACTTAATCTGCGAGACGAATATGCGTTACTTTTTTCAGAGTCCGTGGTAAAACAAGGCCTTTCTTAGCGCGGTTTCCATAAGCCTCTTCGATGGCTGTCGGCCCAAATGTTTTTTCATAGGTTCCAGCAATCAGTGTCACTTTATCGCCGGGGGTAAATGCAAATACGGCATTCACGGTTTCACCTTTTGGCATTTGAATCAGCTTATTGCCTTTACCTTTCGCTAATACAGGCAGCTCATCGACCGGAAAAACGAGCATACTCGGCTCACTGGTAACGACCATAACAAACTGTCCGAGCTGTACCGTGGCAGGTGTTAATACATGGCTTCCCGCGGGTACACTGATTGAAGTTTTACCGGCTTTATTCTTAGAGTAGAGATTCTCTAATTGCGTCACAAAACCATAACCTGCGCTGGAGGCCAAAATCAATTTATCAGCAGGCTGCCCCATCAACACTTGTGTAAAACTCATCCCTGCAGGTGGATTCAGTCGACCCGTTAAAGGCTCACCATGTGAACGTGCCGACGGCAAACTATGTGCCGGCAACGCATAGGCGCGCCCACTATTGTCCATAAAGACGGTCATCTGACGACTTTGACCGGAAGCTTGTGCACAGAAAGCATCGCCCGACTTGTAACCCAAAGCTACACCATCGACATCATGCCCTTTAGCGGCTCTGACCCAACCGTTTTCAGAAAGCACGACTGTAACCGCTTCTGAAGGCAACAGATCTTGCTCGCTCATCGCTTGCGCAGGTCGTCCTTCTACCAGTGGCGAACGACGGTCATCGCCATACTCTTCAGCGTCTTTTTGTAATTCCGTTTTAACTAAGGTCTTCAATCGTGCCGCACTGCCTAGAATTTGTTCAAGTTTCTTACGCTCATTTTCCAACTCCGCTTGTTCCGTGCGGATTCGCATCTCTTCTAAACGCGCTAAGTGTCTTAACTTTAACTCCAAGACCGACTCGGCCTGAATATCCGTTAAGCCAAACCGTTCCATTAGGGCAAGCTTAGGCTTTTCTTCTTCACGGATAATGGCAATGACTTCATCGATATTCAGAAAGGCGATTAACATCCCGTCCAAGATGTGTAATCGAGCCAGCACTTTATCTAAGCGGAACTGTAAACGACGGCGAACTGTTTCAGTACGGTAGACCAACCACTCGGTTAACATTGAGCGCAAATTCTTAACCTGCGGACGACCATTCAAACCGATGACATTAAAGTTTGCTCGGTAACTTCTTTCTAAGTCCGTGGTCGCGAATAGATGCAACATCGCGATATCGACATCCACGCGCTTAGAGCGTAACTCAACCACAAAACGCACTGGATTTTCATGGTCGGACTCATCGCGTAAATCCACCACCATAGGCAGTTTTTTCGCGCGCATTTGCGCGGCGACTTGCTCCATTAATTTGCTACCAGACACTTGATAAGGCAACGCATCTATCACGACATTGACGCCATCTTCTACCGTGTAATGTGCACGCTGACGAATCGAACCGTGTCCGGTTTCATAAAGTTTTAGCAACTCCTCCTTTGAGGTAATGATTTGCGCTTCATTAGGATAATCAGGCGCTGGAATTAACTCCATCAACTCTTCAGTGGTGGTTTTAGGATTCTCTAACAGCGCAACACAGCCCGCAATCACTTCACGCAAATTATGCGGTGGTACATCAGTGGCCATACCGACCGCAATTCCTGAAGTACCGTTTAATAGAATATGTGGAACACGTGCTGGCAAAACGCTGGGTTCATCCAGCGTACCATCAAAGTTAGGCGTCCAATCGACTGTACCTAAAGACGTTTCTTGGAGCAGTAATTGACTGAATTTAGACAAGCGGGCTTCGGTATAACGCATCGCCGCAAACGACTTAGGATCATCCATCGACCCCCAGTTACCCTGACCATCAACTAAGGTATAGCGGAAAGAGAAGTTCTGCGCCATTAAGACCATGGCTTCATAACACGCACTGTCACCATGCGGATGGAATTTACCCAACACATCCCCAACGGTACGCGCTGATTTTTTATGTTTAGAAGAGGCCTTCAAGCCCAACTCAGACATGGCATAGATAATACGTCTTTGCACCGGTTTTAAGCCATCACCGATATGCGGTAAGGCTCGGTCGAGGATGACATACATCGCATAATCTAAATAGGCTTTCTCACTGAATTCAGCGACACTTTTTTGCTCTATGCCTTCATAGTTAATGGTTTGTTGTGACACCCTTCTCTCCTTTTAAATCGAATTTAAAACTGATGCAATGAATACTGTTTAGCGTAATTTGGTTTAAAGCCTCGTTGCTTTTGAAGTTACTTGGCTTTGAATTTATTTTATTTCGAATCCGACATTTTCCCAACCGCACACGAAACAAACGATTTCGCTTTGCTCGCGGCTGCTTTCAAGCCTTCTACTGAGCCAACTTTCGGATAACCCATCGCTAATAATTTATCTTCTACAACACTGACAACCTGACTTTGATCGATATCAGCTTCTAGCTTAACAGCGACTGAACCCGCTTCAATATCAACCGTAGTCTCAGCTACGCCTGGCAAAGCGTTCAATTTTTGCTTAATGCTGTTGGCACAACCACCACACTTTATGTTTTCAACGGCTATGACGATAGACATACCTTTCTCCATTGCTGCGGCTAATGCAGGGCTAATATCAGACTAATACCAAGCCAGTAAATCAGCCTATGTTTTTTATCTCTATAATTTACCACACAACAAACATAATAGAGAAAATCTCGTCCTTAGAAACACACTCATTATCTCCACACTAAATCCCTAGTAAATTACTCAGGTATTTGCCGAGCATTACCGTTAAACTAATCAAATAAATCTAACCCCTCTATTTGAATGAAAAACTCATGACATCTTTTCAAAACAGCTACTGTGATCTTCCAAACCACTTCTATCGAGCAACAGCGCCAGAACCATTGGTTGATGCACTGTTAATCCATAGCAACCAGACTTTACTGACTGAGTTATCACTCAATTTGAGCAGTGACACACTTTTACAGATGACGAAGGGAGAAGCCTTCCCACAGGGCTTAAAGCCCATCGCACAGAAGTATACGGGTCATCAATTTGGTTACTACAATCCGGATTTAGGGGATGGCCGCGGCCTGCTTTTAGGACAAATCAAAGATTCTCAACAACAATTCTGGGATTTACATTTGAAAGGCTCTGGCACCACAGCCTACTCACGACGAGGGGATGGCCGAGCGGTACTGCGCTCTTCGATCCGCGAGTATTTGATTGGTGAAGCTTTGCATGCCATAGGCGTACCCAGTGCACGCTGCCTCTCTATTTGCCACAGCCCAGAACCGGTCAGAAGAGAGCAGATTGAAGATCGAGCCAGTTATATTCGCGTTGCAAAAACGCATATTCGCTTCGGTCATTTTGAATGGTTAGCCCAACTCGGTAATCTTGATGATTTTAAACAACTGGCCAATTATGCCATTAATACAGTGTATCCAGAACATCAAGAGTTACCTCAAGAAAGCCGTTACGCAGCGTTACTCAACAGCATTCATGAACGTACCGCGGTTTTAATGGCCGACTGGCAAGCCAGTGGCTTTTGCCACGGAGTGATGAACACCGATAATATGTCGGTCGCAGGGGAAACACTCGACTTTGGCCCCTATGCCTTTTTAGACGACTGCAAGATTCACTATATTTGTAACCATTCCGATACCGATGGTCGTTATGCCTATAGCCAGCAACCTAATATCGGCTTGTGGAACTGCCAAGTATTAGGCCAAGCCTTTTCAATGATTTTAACCTCTGAACAGATTGAAGCGGCTATCAACACCTATATCGAAACCTATAATCAAACCTATCTAACCAAGATGTGTGCAAAATTCGGTTTGGCGAATCCGCAACCAGAAGATAAACATTTCATTGCCGACAGCCTGATTTTAATGGATCAGTCGAGTTTGGATTTTCATTACTTCTTTCAAATGCTGGCTTATTTTGCAACTCCACAACATGCTCTGTTCGAGGCGTTTGTACCAGAATCTAAAGCCTGGAAACTTTGGATGGTTCGATATCAAGCCCGTATTGATTTTGAAAACAATGAGATGCAACGCCAACAGTTAATTCAAGAAAACACCCCTAAACTCATTTTGCGTAACTACATTGCCCAAGAGATTATTCAAGCGGCAGAAAATGGGGATTATGTGCCGTTGGACAACTGGTTTAATTGGTTACAATCGCCTTACGAGCCAGCTGAAATATTCAACACGACCGAATATGCGCATTACTTATTGCCGCCCCCGGCGCATAAAAAAGAGATGGCTTTAAGTTGTTCTTCTTGATGTTTCACACAAGCAATTAACGAAAAATGCCTATCCCTTTTGCATTTAAAACAGAGAAACGCCATCTGCTGAGACCATAATAGTCCAGATAAGTTATCTAGAAGATAACCAAGTTTGCAAAAGGTGGATTCTAAATTATGACAAATACAAACGACAGTGAACATCGCTGTTCTCAGCGGACTTTAGTCAATCGTACCGTGGGAATTAACAGCTTTCGCAAACCTGAGTTGAACACGAGCCACGCAAAGCTGTTGGACCTCTCTTTTTGTGGCATGAGGCTTATTAGCAATCAAGCTTATGAAGTATTAACCCTAACGTTTAGCTGACCTGACTATGAGAGTAATCAAACGCTATCGATTCAAGCTACAGTCATTCATACTCAAGCCGTTCAAAATCAGTTTCTAACAGGCCAGGGCTTTCCAGAGTTGAACGCACATCAAAGTCTAGTGATTAAAGCTTTTGTAAACTTTCACCAACGTTTTCAGGCATAATAAAACGCATTATATTTCCCTAAATCATTTGGATTCCCTATGCTAGCCAACCTCAAGAAAACGGTTAAAACAGATCGTAAAATCATCTTAATCGGTAAAAATGGTCAGGCCGAAGCGCAATTGGTTGATCTCTCTTTGAAAGAAGCGGGCGTTATCTCAAAACGAGGCGCTAAAGAAGGCACCGAGCTAGAACTGATGTTTGAAATTCCTGCTTTAGAAGATTTTATAACCTTAAGTATAAAAGCGACGGTCATCCATCGACATAACTCTGAAGATTCAATCTACCTAAAACTCACCTTCGACCCTCTGAGTTCCACTGAGCAAGCCGCCTTATCTGATTTTATTGGCTACAAACAGCGCTTAAGTGCAATGGGTAAAAAACACATCTCGATTAATTAGCTTTTAACGACACACCACACCTTTCTCACTCATACGGGTTAAGCGCTTCTACCGAGCTCGTTCGTCCTTATTCTTATGCAGAGCACATATCATAAAACTTTAATATAAAAACCCGTGTTTTTATTTGCATGCGCCCCCTGTTTAGCGTATTGTTTGAGAACAATTAATTAACCAGAATTCAATTAGGGTTATTAATTGTTTTGGCCAAACTTGTTGTGAAGCAAGGACGGAAAGTCATGGATCTTTTAATCAATATAAAGACCGCCAGACTGCAAAGTAAGATGCCTTAAGCAAACCTCTACTTTATTTTGTCCTTTCTCTTTAAATTATCGATGTGAATAAGAATTCTACCCTTAATCATCTGTATCACAATGACACCAGCCTTGAATATAAAGCGACTTACCACGCTATAGATTTATCTAGCGGGTAAGCTTTAAATCTATACGCTATAACACATATACCGTCGATTCAACTTGGTCCATGAAGGACACTTTAAAATATAGGATTTATTATGCGCAACAACGGTGCCGTTACACAAAAAGAGTACGTTTTAGAGCCTAATACCACCATCGTCTCTAGAACCGATACCCACGGCAATATCCTCGCTGCAAATGAAGCCTTTATTGAAGCCAGTGGTTTTGAATGGACCGAGCTGGTTGGTCAGCCGCACAATATGCTCAGACACCCTGATGTCCCGGCAGCTGTTTTTAAGGATTTTTGGCAAACACTGCAAGCCGGCAAGCCTTGGACACAAGTGGTTAAAAACCGTCGCAAAAATGGCGATCACTACTGGGTGGTTGCGAATGCAACCCCTACCTTTGAAAATGGTGTTATTACCGGCTATATGTCCGTTAGAACACCTGCGACTGCTGATCAAAAATCGGCTGCTGAACAAGCCTACCGTGACATCGAAGCTGGCAAGATAAAGTTAGTCAATGGCAACGTCTCCACATTCAAAGACAAACTGACACCGACACTTCACTTTAGTACCTCGCAAATCATCTTCACTCTCGCTTCTTTACTGCTCTTATCAGCTTTATTACCGGTGATATTTCACAATATCTCAGAAATCATTCCCGACATAGTGTTCGAAGTATTTGAGATCTTGTTGTTTGTATTGATCATTCTAACGACCCGCAGCAATGCTAAACAGCTCAAGCTTTTAAATCAGCACATTACCGATATCTCATCAGGGAATTTTAATAATCATATCGACTCTAAAGGTACCAGCTTAGTGCCTAAGATTTTAGGTCGCCTGCACTCTTTGCAAATCAAATTCAGTGCAGATATGGATGATGTAAAAGCCGCTCTGAACAGTGCAAAACGCATTGAAAGCGCCTTAAATGCGACCTCTTCCAACATTATGGTCGTTGACCGATTCCGAAGCATTATTTTCATGAATGACTCCGTTATCGACATGCTTAAGTCCGTTGAACAAGAGTTACAAAAAGACCTGCCCAATTTCAACTGTAACAACTTGCTCAGACAAAACATTGATGTTTTTCATCAACATCCTGAACACCAAAAGCAAATTTTAGAAAACTTAACAGAAACCTATAAAGCGCGCATTACCGTCGGCGGCATTATTTTAGACTTAGTCGTTGACCCTATTTGGGGTGAAAATAATGAACGCCTTGGCACCGTTGTTGAGTGGAAGAATATGACTGAACAATTGGCCATTGAAGCCAATATTGAACAGATTGTTGCAGATGCTTCAAAAGGCTTGCTCAGCGGTCGAATTCAAGACAATCACCTACATGGATTTGAGAAAAAGCTTTCTGTCTCCGTTAATGCATTGCTAGAAAGCTTCTCAGGTACCACACAAACGTTGAATAACATCCTTTCTAGCATGAGTGGTGGCGATATGACACAACGCATAGAAGGTGATTATATCGGCGAACTCTTAACCATGAAAATTGCCGTTAACCAAGCTCTAACGAATATCGAAACGACCTTAGGCCAAGTTAAAATCGGCTCTGATTCCATTGGTAATATGTCAAATGAAGTCGCGGTTGCCAGTGATGATTTATCACAAAGAACACAGCAACAAGCCGCCTCTTTGGAAGAAACGGCTGCCAGTATGGAAGAGCTGACTTCTACTGTGCAACACTCTAGCGAAAATACCGATCAAGCCAATACTCTTGCGCACAGCGCGGCTAAAGAAGCGGAAGAAGGTATACTCGTCATGGATCGTACCATTGAAGCGATGAATGACATCACTGAGTTAAGTAAGAAAATCGGTGAAATCACCAGTGTGATTGATAGCATTGCTTTCCAAACTAATTTACTGGCCCTGAATGCCGCGGTAGAAGCTGCCCGTGCAGGTGAACATGGTCGCGGATTTGCAGTCGTTGCAGGAGAGGTACGAAATCTGGCGCAAAAATCAGCTGACGCGGCAAAAGATATCTCTACCTTAATCGCATCCACCACTCAGCAGATTGAAGGCGGAACAAAACTGGTAGAGCAAACTAATACCGTCTTTGAAGGCATGGTCGGCAAAATTAAAGAAGTTGAGAACTTAGTCTCAGATATTGCTACAACGGCCCATGAGCAAAGCAAAGGTTTGGAGCAAATGAATACGGCTATCTCGCATTTAGATCAAATGACTCAACAGAATGCCGCCTTGGTAGAGGAACTATCCTCTACCGCCGGTAATATGCATGATGAAGCGAATCAACAGTCTGAATTTATTGGGCGCTTTAAAATCAGCCCCAACCTAGCAAATGCAAATCAACCTATTCTCTCAGCGCCCGACATTAGCAAAGCCAATCAAGTTCAACCGAAACGCCTAGCACCGAGTCCAGCAAAATCGCCTGCAAAAGTAGCACCCCGTCAGACAGCTACACCGAGTAGCACAGATGATTGGAGTGACTTTTAAAGAATTCATAACTAAGAAATCTACCTAGCTTAGAAAGCCATAGAGCAATCTAAAGGCCTTGATCAAATCAACCTAGCGGTATCCAACTTAGACCAAACGACACAGCAGAACGCAGCCCTTGTTGAAGAACTCTCGTCTACTGCAGGTAATATGAGTGAACAAGCGGAAGAACAAGCTAAATTTGTAGGGCGTTTCAAAATTAGCCCTAACTTAGAAAGTTCGATCCAAATTGCCCCCGTAGCAATCAATAGTTTCGTGGAAAAAGCGCAGGCGCCAAAAACAATTCCACGCATCCCTCAAGTGCCCGTCAGAACGCCTGTAAAACCAGCCCCCCCTTCTGATAACTCTTCCGACTGGAGTAAATTTTAAAGACGGGGCAATGCAGATGGCTTTTAAAATTTAGAAGCCACGGCCCAGAAGTCACGACAACATAAAGAACAATGAACAAAGATGACCAGGCCTGGTGAAAGCCTTTAAATATGGCTTTTAACAGATCGATCATTCTAATACTTTGAACCTTTATGTTTCAGTGGATTTTTGATACAAAATTACTGAGATTTAAAACAAAATCAAAAAGCCACCAGGCCTGACCTCTGGTATTAAATAACTCGTCCCCCCCACATCATCTCTTAAAATGTCGCGTCTTAAGACTTAGCGTTATTTTTTTTACTAAAATTTACACAGAATCAGCCCCATTCTATCCCTGACTCTTTCTTATCAAGAACAAAATAAACCTACTTTCAATCTGGTATTATTAATAATAAATTAAGTGTATTACATGGATCCTGTTAGATGAATATTAAAGACCAAATTAAAGCGGCTGAAAAGCTCCTTTCTGAATTCGAAATGCCTATCCTGCCTCAGGCGGCGTTAGATCTCCAACAGCTATTTACCGATAGTGAGATGCCCTGCCCTAAAAAAATTAAGCAGCTTATTTCTATGAATCCTTTTTTAGCAGGAGAACTGGTTTCATTAGCCAATTTACCCTCTTTATCCAGTTCAATAGACATCAAAATAAAAGACATCGATGGGGCAATTTTTAGATTAGGCAATCACAAACTTAAAAACTTTATACAGTCTATCTGCATCAAAAAAATGCTCAGTGATTTCAAAATAAAGGGGCTTAGCTACCACAGCCAAGAAATCGCACTCATTTCAGCTGAAATTGCCCGTTACAATCGGACAATAAGACCTGATGAAGCCTACCTATTAGGCATAATCCATGATATTGGTTCATTTGCATTAAGTGAGTTAGATGAAAATTATGGGGAAACATTTGTGGGTAAACTGGTTGACCATCACGATTTAGAAAAACATGAACTTTCGCATTATGGTACAACCCATTCTGCCTTGGGTTATGTCACCGCACAAGCCTGGAATCTGCCAACTTATATCGCTCAGGTGACTTTACTGCATCACACGGATAAAATAAGCGCCCTGAAAAATAATAAACTACGTAACCTAATCGCAATCATTGAATTGGCACATGCGCTATCCATCCTGAAAAATCATAAACAACCAAACAGTACCGAAGCGATGGCGATGCGTGACGAATGCCAAGCAATTTTAGAGTTGAGTGATGAACAATTAAATGACATCCGTCTACGAATCAATTGATTTTAAGGTGAGATAAATTAAACCTACCAGGCCTGGCCACGCCCTTAAATAACACTAATACCGGCTGAAACAATCCAACAAAAAATTTCGTGTCTCCATGCCTTAGTCGTCAATCTGACTCCGCTAAAAAACTTCCGGAAAATGCGGCCATGGATAGTCATTATCACAGACCGCGATAAAGAAAGGATTTAGCAGAGATTTGGTTTGCACATATTGTAAAGGATGACCTGCCGCATTAAGCACAGCACCCCCTGCAGACTCAAGAACACATTGTGATGCAGCGGTATCCCAAAAAGAGGTTGGCCCGAAGCGTGGATAAATATCGACTCTGCCTTCCGCGACCAAACAGGTTTTTAAGGCTGAGCCCATTTTAATTAAAGAGACCTCCCCCAGCTGTGCGGTAAATCGCTGTAATACACCACCATGTCGGCGACTCACTGCGACTTTAATGCGCTCATCCGTTTGCTTTAAAGAGGCGTCAGCGAACTTCTCCGTTAAACAATTGACTTGAATCTGCTCTGCTTGCTTAAGCCGTAAACCCAGTTCAACCTGTGACAAGTCAGCCTTAACTTCGCTTAATTTAAACGCTGCCTGACCTTTCACCGAAAAATACAGATCCTCTACTTCAGGGCCATACACCACGCCTAAAACCGGTTTATGATCGACAATCAATGCGATATTAACGCTGTACTCACCGGTGCGGCCAATGAACTCTTTGGTGCCATCCAACGGATCCACCAACCAATAGACTGACCAGGCCTGGCGAGTTTCAAAAGGCACATTGGCAACACTTTCTTCGGTAATCAAAGGAATGCTTGGCACCAGAGATTGCAAAGCCTGACTAATCATTTCGTCGGCTTGCTTATCTGCCTCAGTGACTGGTGAACCGTCTTTTTTATCCTCCACCTCCAGCCTTTCAGCTTGGTGATATAAAGTCGATATATGCTGTCCGGCAAGATAGGCGATATGGCAAACTTCTGGCAACCACTCTGCCAAATTTTCAGGGGTAATCTCATTCGGTTTCATATTTTGCCCATCTCTTTTAAGACTAACATCAGTGCCGCATAAGCACGGCCTTCACTAAAATCGGGATCCGCCAATAATCCATGCCAATCATCCAAATGCCACGGCACAACTTCTAACGGCTCTGGTTCATCGCCTTCGGCAATTTGTGGCGTCAGTCCCGTTGCCAACACGATATGCGTGTGATGCGTCATATAACCCGCCGCCAAACTCACAGAATCCAGCAACTTAACCTCGGACGGTAAAAAGCCTATCTCTTCCTGACTCTCACGGATACTTGCCTCGCGCCAGCTCTCGCCTGGATCAATTTTTCCTTTCGGAAAACCCAGTTCATACCGGCCAACACCCGCGCCATACTCACGAATGAGTAGCAAAGTCCCATCTTCTAACACGGGAATAATCAATACCGCACCCTCGGCACTGCCGAGCAAACGTTCATAAGTGACTGTCGTACCGTTAGAAAAGGTGAGCTCTTGCGACTGCACGGTGAAAATCCGTGACTGCGAAGCGATTTTTTCCGATAAAATAGTAGGTGTTTTTTTAAACATACTGAATAACCGTTTAACTAAAAATATTCTTTTCATAATAACGCTAAGAGTCCCTGATTACCAATGAATGCAAATCTTAACTGGTCACAAATTGACACGGTTCTACTCGATATGGATGGCACGCTGCTGGATTTACATTTCGACTGGAACTTCTGGATGGAAGTTATTCCACAAGCCTATGCGGACAAAAACAACATTTCTCTGGCCACCGCGCAGGAAATCATCCATGAAAAAATCCATTCACAAACCGGCACCTTAAATTGGTATTGCTTGGATTATTGGACCGAGTCTTTAGATTTACCGGTTGCGGAATTGAAGCGTGAGTTAAAGCATCAAATCCAAGTACATCCAGAGGTAATGGAGTTTTTAGCCGCGCTCAAGGCCATGCAGAAAACCGTGGTCATGGTGACCAATGCACATCGCGACAGTTTGGTGATTAAGCTGGAGATGACCGAAATCGGTGACTATTTTGATGAACTGATTTCAGCGCATGACTTTGGTATGCCGAAAGAGGACATTGCCATCTGGTCAAAGATTCAAGAAGTGATTGCTTACGATCCAAAGCGTACCTTATTGATTGATGACAACCTGCGCGCGTTACAAACCGCCAAAGACTACGGCATCGCTTATCCACTGTGTGCAACGTTTGTCAGCCCTAAACTGGATAAGATTGATCCTAAAGAATTTGCCAGCTTTGAACGTTATTCGGAGATTATGCCGGTTTAGAGGCTGGTTTAAAGAGGATTCATTCGCCGAATAAACCTTGATTTTTAAAGTGACCAGGCCTGGTCACTTGATATTGAATGAAGATTTTGAGTATTACGCTTCTATCACAAAGACCATTTCAGTCCTTGCCACGCCCTTGTGCACAAACTTCACTTCATGCACCTTTTCAATCGACTCTGCATCCGAAAACAACTGACGCAATTCGGTCTCAGGCACACTAAAAGGTGGACCTGGCACCAGGCTCTGGTCGTATTCCATGGTAATCATCAAATAGCGTGTACCTTTGGGTAAAATTTTTCTTAAATGCGTCACATACTGAGCGCGCATTTCTGGCGGCAAGGCCACAATCGCAGCACGATCATAAACCGCTTTCACATCCTGGCAATCTTCGGCACTTAAATGAAAGAAATCGCCACACAACAGTGTCATACCCTCTAGTTCATAACCACAGTAATGCTCATGCTTTACCGGTTGAGCGGTCACGCCATTTTCGGTTAAAAACTCATCCAAGGCTTGCTGGCTTAACTCCACCCCCAAAATCGTATGCCCCTGCTTTGCCAACCAGAGCATATCCAATGATTTACCACACAAAGGCACTAACACTGTTTCGGAGCCACTTAAACCCAGCTTTTGCCAATGGGTCGTTAAAAAGGCATTCATATCCGCCTGATGAAACCCCACCACACCACTGGCCCACATGTCATGCCAAAAATTTGCTTGCATCTTAACTCCGTTACTTCATTCAGACTCATGCCGTAAAAATTATGAGCTGTGCTAAACCATTAAGATAAACAGTTATAATATGTCGCTTATTATATAGATATGTAAACAGAAGCTAAACAATGACCTCAAAACACCGCGAAAACTCTGAAAACACTCCTGAAACACCGCCGGTTAAAAGCCAATCTTTTTGGAAAAAGAATTGGGTACAAAACACATTAACCGGCTTGTTTTTTCTAGGCGTGTTTTTACTGCTGCGACCTTATATGCAAGGTGATGTGGTGCAAGGTCAAGCACCGATTATGCAAGTCCAGAGCATTACGGGCAAAACCATCGACCTGCAAGCCTTGAACCAGCAAGGTAAACCGGTGTTAATCCATATTTGGGCAACTTGGTGTCCGATTTGTGATATCAGTAAAGGTGGTATTGAATCGGTCGCCAAAGACTATGCGGTGATTAATATCGCCACCCAGTCGGCCGATGATGATCAGCTACTGACATTTGCAAAAGACAATGAGATGAACCCTGACATTATCGTCAACGATTTGGAAGGCAAGTGGCTAAAAGCACTAGGCGCCAAAGCGGTGCCAGCAGATTTTGTTATCGCGCCGAATGGTGAGATTGCCTTTATTGAAGTCGGCTTTACCACCAGTATGGGTTTAAGACTGCGCCTATGGTGGGCAACGATGATGGCCGACTGATGCAAAACAGCACAAGTGACTTAGCGCTGAACCTGGATTTAAAAACCAAACAAAAATATGGCGGCTCGCTGATTCATTGCCAACGTGATGATTTTGGTTTGATTGAAGTGGTGGACACGCCACAAATGCGCAGTCTGTATTTTGGCTCGCCCGTGGAACAGAGTCGACTCTACTTTCATGCGCCGATGACCCTGTCGTTTGAATATCAACAAGTCATAGAAGCGCAAATCTTGGCCTTTCATGAAAAACATCCGGTAAAGCGAGTCTTAATGCTGGGCATGGGCGGCGGTTCAATTGCCAGCCACCTCAATGCCCTCCAGCCAGAGATGCAAATTCATATTGTTGAATTGCGCCAAGCGGTGATTGATATCGCTTATGAATACTTTCACCTGCCAGAGGTGCCTGAAATTGAAGCCATGCAAGAAGATGCTTGGGATTTTATCGCGGAAGGTCTATCGCAGTATAATGTGATTATTGTCGATGTGTTTGATGAAGAAGGCCTACCGAATGACTTTACCGAGATGGAATTCCAAGAGAATTTACTGATAAATTTAAAGTCACCAGGCCTGGTCTTATTTAATCTGTGGAACCATAAAGACAAGCATATTAAACAACAAACCGATTTAATCGTTAAATATTGGCAACAACAAGCGTTATCTGGCTCATCGTGCAAACATCACAACGAAATTCAGGTCGATAGCTACCCAATTCACTCCAGTGAGAATATAATCCTCAGCATTCAAGTATAGAACGACCAACGACTTCTATACCCCTAACTCAAAACTCCTCATTATAAACTGATGACGAATTTTCAATAAAAAGACTCCCCATTATGGCACTGCTATTTTTACGTGAAATGTCCCTTAGCTTCGGCGCGGCTCCTTTATTTAACAAAGCTTCTTTACAGATTGAAGCCAATGAACGTGTCTGTTTAGTCGGCCGTAACGGTGAGGGTAAATCGACTCTGCTGAAAGTCATTGAAGGCGAAATTCAAGCCGATGGCGGAACGCGTATTGTGCAAGATGGCGTCACGATTGCCAAACTGCAACAGGAAGTGCCGCATGATATGCACGGATCCGTGTTTCATGTCATTTCTGAAGGACTTGGCAATGCCGGCAAATTGATTGAAGAGTTTCATGATATCAGTGTGCAGATGGAGCAGAATTACACCGATGAACTGATGGAAAGATTCTCCGTCGTTCAGCAAGGTATTGAAGAGCAAAATGGTTGGGAGCTGCAACAAAAAGTCGACACCATTATTTCTAAATTAGAGTTACAGGCAGATGCAGAGTTTTCGAACTTATCAGGTGGTATGAAACGCCGTGTATTACTTGCTCAAGCGTTGGTTCAAGAGCCAGACATTCTGTTATTAGATGAGCCGACTAACCACTTGGATATTCCATCCATTCAATGGTTAGAAGGTTTTCTAAAAAACGTGCGCTGCTCATTGGTCTTTATCACGCATGATAGAGCATTCTTGCAAGCCTTAGCGACCCGCATTATCGAACTAGATCGCGGTAAACTGGCCAACTGGCAGTGTGATTACCACACTTACCTAGAGCGTAAAGCTGCGGCCTTAGAAAATGAAGCGAGACAAAATGCGCTCTTTGATAAAAAGCTAGCTCAAGAAGAGGTGTGGATTCGTCAAGGCATTAAAGCCCGTCGTACCCGTAATGAAGGCCGTGTTCGTGAGTTGGAAAAACTGCGTTCTGAACACCAAGCCAGACGTAGCCAGCAAGGTAAAGCGAATCTACAGCTTAACCGTGCCGAAAACTCTGGTAAACAGGTTGTCGAGTTAAAAGATGTCACCTTCGGTTGGCCGACTCGAACCATTATTGAAGATTTCAGTGGCGTGATTATGCGTGGCGATAAAGTCGGAATTATTGGGGAAAACGGTTGTGGTAAATCAACATTGATTGGTCTACTACTGGGCAAACAAGAACCGACGTCCGGCAGTATCACCATGGGAACCAACCTCGATATCGCCTATTTCGATCAACACCGAGCACAACTGGATGAAAACAAGCCAGTGGTCGAAAGTGTTATCGAAGAGAGTGATTATGTTGAAATCAATGGTCAACGTAAGCACATCATCGGCTATTTGGCGGACTTCCTGTTCTCACCTGATCGTGCACGTCAAAAAGTTAAGTCACTATCGGGTGGAGAGCGTAATCGTCTATTATTAGCGCGCGTATTCGCCAAGCCGTCTAACCTACTGATTCTCGATGAGCCGACCAACGATTTAGATGTTGAAACATTGGAGTTGTTGGAAGAGTTATTGATGAACTATAAAGGCACCGTGCTTATCGTCAGCCACGATCGTGCTTTCTTAAATAACGTTTGTACCAGTTCAATCGTGTTTGATGCACCAGGCGTGGTCAATGAGTATATCGGTGGGTACGACGACTGGTTACGTCAACGTCCAGCCAAGTATGCCAACACGCGTTCTGCGGCACGTTTAGAGACAGCACAACCTAAGTCAGCGCAAGCAAAAATGACTACCTCTGATGTCAAAGCGGAAAAAGCACCGAAGGCCGAAAAACCAAAAGAGACGGTTGCCACGCCGATCGCTAAAAAAGCCGTTAAGTTGAGTTTTAAAGACCAGCGCGAATATGACGCCTTACCCGCTTTAATTGAAAACTTGGAAACAGAGTTAGAAGCCTTAGCGGATCTAGTCGGCAGCAGTGAGTTTTATCAAAAAGAAAATGATGTGGTGCAAGCCACTCTTAAACAACTTGAAGATAAAGAAGGCGAGCTTGAAAGCGCTTTTGAACGTTGGGAAATTTTAGAGCGTATAGTGATGGGCGACGCGTAAGCTTCTGTTTTTGTGGTTAAGTTAAGCGTGAGTTTCTCGCTTAACTTAACCACTAAGGCACTAAGTTTTAAATTTGAATTGACCAGGCCTGGTCAAATCAAAAGCTCTACATAATCTAAATCTGAACATCCAAGTTCACGTAGAAACTCTACCCTTTTGTAAGCAATCGTGAGTTCACTTAGTGAAGGACGCGTTTAAACATTCCCTGTGTTTGAGCGTAGCGAGTTTAGGGAATGTCAGCGGACAAGCTTAGTGAAATAGAGGGCGTCAGCAGGGTTCGCTTTTTGGTTACTTTTTCTCGAACTAGAAAAAGTCACGTGAAGCCGGTAGAAAACAAGAAAGACTTATCGGAATTAAAAAGGCTTCTCAATCATTGGTGATTTAATTGAAGGGTCATATAATTTTATCCCTATTATTCCGTTTCGACTAAAATCGGGGATGTTCTGATATCTTTATACTCATAGATTGCTCTTGCTCTTTTCACTAGTCGCTTATCTTTTGACAAAATAGCATCACAAAAAGCACCCATCGCGATATGAGCAGAGTCACTTCTTACGTTATGGATTTTATTTATTTTTCTGCATTTCTTTTCTGCTTGAAACCCCAATATATCCATAACACCGCAACATCCTATTATGCCAAGGTACATCGGCCATGACTCGTATCCTTGCTTATCAATTGGGTCAAATCCGAAAAACTGTTCACAGCTTACTTCTGCACCATCCATGGTAGAAGAAATAATTTTCCATATTTGTTCGATTTGGTGCTCACCAGATATCCCACCAATCATTCCCTTTTCATCACCGAACCCTGCCCTAGTTTTCTTAATATCATTGCCATTCGATATCATTTCTTCAATCATTGAGTGGAATTCGGGGTTAATAGAATTGACCTTGTTTGTCATTTCTGTTGTATCGAAAGGTAACTCTGAAGTTAACCTAATTATTTGCTCTGCAAAATTATCAGGGACTTCTTTCAGAGTAGTTTCATCACCGCCGCCATTTACCCAAAGTTGGAATGAGTCGAATATGGTGTCATCAAAATCTACGTCACCAGTTGCATCAATATAACCTTCGTAATGCTGAATCGGTGTTCCATGACTAATTAAATTTGCTTCGCCAGTAATCCTCCATTCATTTAGAGTAAGATCTAAGAGTTTTGCATCAATGTCCTTCAAGACTTCTAAGTATTGCTCAGGATGATTAGACCTTCTAATCTCTGAGAAGTGTTCCTTTGAATAAACCCATACAAGATCATCTCTATTGCTAAGATCTAAAACCCCCTCCAACTGTAACCCTATAATATTTTGGTCAATGTAAATTAAGGGTTTACTCATATCTCTCCTAGAAATCTAACGTTTCGCTAAAGTGCGGTGGAGTGGGTACACTATTTAGTACCTAAACAACCCTTTTAAATCCAAAGCATAAATTTGTTTAAGGGAGTATAGACAAAGACTAGTAAGTTTACGAGTAAACCTCACACAATAACAAAAACGCCCTGGCCTTTATACCCCCTTGCGGGGTGTGGTCAATTAAGAATATCTAGCGAAAAGAAGTCTGGAATAAGCCCAAAAGCTTCAGCAGACATAACTCTGCTTTACTTCGCCAAGGTCGCGGCAGGCGTAATATCGCCTCGCATGGCTTTCCAACGGTTTAGACGGCGTAATAGCCGTAAGACAAAGGTAGGCGTTATAGGGTCTGGTAAACAGTACTTAAAATAGCCTAAATCAATTAAAGCCTGCACCGACTCCTGTTCTGACTCCGATCCCATTAAAATCAACGGAGTTTTAAGAATGCCCGGATTCATATCGGTAATTTCCAGCCAAAGCGGTTCCATTATTTTTGCCAACTCGGCGGCGATAAAGACGGCGATGTACGTTCTGTGCGTTGAGTAACGGCGCGATTCTAAATCAGCCAGCATTTTTTTCTGACGATTTAATGCAATCACCTCTAAACCATACAGCTTTAGAAAGTCACTCAAAAGCGCAAAGCGTTCGGCATCTGGCTCGCAGATTGCAACTTTTTTACCTTGTAACCATCTTAACTGGTCTTTATAGGACACGATTCACCACGCTTTAAATGCACTTCTAATAACTCATTATCTAAAACATTAGCCCTAATAGGAACCTATTTCAGCGCTTATCCACCCTATCGTTAGCTTCTCGTTACTTGCCCGACTTAAAAGAGAGTCATCTGTTAGGCCGGCCATTGCGGCATTTAGCCACGTTTAATCAGCCTAAATTTCAAGCTGAGAAAACACAAGAGCACTAAGGGTGTTCATACAGGCTTATCTAGTCTAAAATAGGCCGACCAACCATCCATTTCTCCAGGAATCACCGATTTATGAGCTGCAAAGATCAACACACCTATTCTACCTTTTGTCGTTCTCCAAACGACGCGATGAAGGAGCCGATGTTTTTTGGTCAAAACGTCAATGTTGCACGTTACGATCAACAAAAATATCCTATTTTTGAAAAATTGATTGAGAAACAACTGAGTTTCTTTTGGCGTCCTGAAGAAGTGGATTTATCAAGTGATCGCAGTGAATATGCTGACCTTCCAGATAATGAGCAGCATATTTTCATCAGCAACCTTAAGTATCAAACCTTGCTGGATTCGGTACAAGGCCGCTCGCCTAACGTGGCTTTACTGCCATTAGTGTCTATTCCTGAACTGGAAACGTGGATTGAAACTTGGTCGTTTTCTGAGACCATTCACAGCCGTTCATACACGCATATCATTCGTAATATCGTGGCTGATCCTTCACTGATTTTTGATGATATCGTCAACAATGAAGAAATCACCAAACGTGCGGAGAGCGTGACGTTGTATTATGACAAGTTAATTGCCTTAACCAATCATATGTACGCCAATGCCATTGACCTGAGTAAAGACGATGCTTTCCGCAAGAAAATCAAAACTGCACTGTACTTAACGATTGTCTCAGTTAATGTCTTGGAAGCTATTCGTTTCTATGTCTCTTTTGCGTGTAGTTTCTCTTTTGCAGAACGCTCCTTGATGGAAGGCAACGCTAAGGTTATCAAACTGATTGCTCGTGATGAAGCTTTGCATTTATCAGGCACTCAGAACATGATTTTGCTATTGGCTGAAGGCAAAGACGATCCAGAAATGGCGGTGATTGCCCGTGAAGAAGAAGAAAATATTTACAACATCTTCCGTGAAGCCGCAGAGCAGGAAAAAGAGTGGGCTGACTATCTCTTTAAAAATGGCTCGATGATTGGTTTGAATGCCAGTATCTTAAAAGACTATGTGGAATACATTACCAATGTCCGCCTGAAAGCGGTTCGTCTTGAGCCAATCTTTGAATTACGCAGTAACCCACTGCCGTGGATGAACAACTGGTTAGTCAGTGATAACGTTCAGGTTGCACCGCAAGAGTCTGAAATCAGTTCTTACCTAGTAGGACAGATTGACTCTAAAGTGGACAAAGATGATTTTAGTGAGTTCTCTTTATAAGAGATTTTCACTAAGCTAAGAATCAATAGCTCCAATAAAAAAGCCGCATAAAAGGACTCCTTTTATGCGGCTTTTTTAGTTCTCATCGCGCTAACAATCGATTTGACCAGGCCTGGCATGTCCTGCGGCTTTACAAAACCCTGTGAGCGCAGGGTCACTTTCAAAAGCTGCTTATCGGCAAATAGACTCATTAGGTGTCAGTAACGTTTTTAAGCCTTGTAATGAAAAGGGGTACTGCTTTTCACCAAAACCGCGATGTTTTAAGGTGATTTCGATTGATTGGCCTGCTTTTAACTGGGTTAACAGTGTTTGATAAGCCGTTTGCATCGCCCCCATGGTTTTGACCTGACCGCTGTCTAACTCCAGACGGACTTTATTAGAATATTCATCTGCGGTATCTGTAGGTTTTAGAATTCCTTGCAAAGCAATCGCTGTAGCACTCTCCTTACCATCAATCTGATAGTGTACTGTTAACAGGCGTGGTAAATCCATCAGGACTTCATCGTTGAACAACAACACTTCCAACATCGGAAACGGCGACATGTGTGAGCAGGTCAGTCCCAAATAGACATCTTTATCCGGTACTTTAGTGAACAACTCAAGATCGTCTAACTGCCCTTGTGAATCGGTATAAAGCGTTAGGTGAAAATCACCCTGCGTTTGCGTCGTTTTAGCGGCAAGCGCGCTATCCCCGAGAATCATTAGACTGGCTGTGAAAAGACTCAGACCCATCCATTGGTTAAATTTCTGCATGCTCTAAAACCCTTATTAGATTAGCCAACTTAAAAAAATATCGTAAAAAAGCCCCTAAAAAGGGGCTCGAACAAATTCGACAACCGTGTTGTAAAAGCCGTTAAACTTCGGCCAAATCACCTTTATCTTCCAACCAACTTTTACGATCGCTGGAGCGTTTTTTGGCCAATAACATATCCATCATTTCATTTACCACGCTATGGTCACTCAACTGTAATTGCAGCAAACGTCGACTCTCTGGCAACATGGTGGTTTCGCGTAACTGCGGAGGATTCATCTCACCCAAACCTTTGAATCGGGTAACTGAAATCTTGCCTGGTAGCTTTTCCGCTTCAATGCGGTCTAAGATACCTTGGCGCTCGGCTTCATCCAAGGCGTAAAAAACTTTTTTACCGACATCTACGCGATACAACGGTGGCATAGCGACAAAAATATGCCCCTGCTCAACCAATGGCGTGTAATGACGGACAAACAGCGCGCAAATTAAGGTCGCTATATGCAGCCCATCAGAATCCGCATCGGCCAGAATACAAATTTTACCGTAACGTAGTCCAGAGATATCATCCGACCCCGGATCGACACCGATAGCCACACTAATATCGTGAATTTCTTGCGAGGCCAATACTTGACCCGACTCGACTTCCCAAGTATTTAAGATTTTGCCACGCAACGGCATAATCGCTTGAAAGTTTTTATCACGAGCTTGTTTGGCAGAACCTCCCGCAGAGTCACCCTCTACCAAAAATAGTTCGGTACGGGTTAAATCAGTATCGGTACAATCGGCTAATTTACCTGGCAAAGCCGGCCCTGAAGTAATCTTTTTACGCGTTATTTTTTTGGCTTTTTTACTGCGATTAGAGGCATTCTGAATCACCAAGTCGGCAATCTTTTCAGCGACTTCAGTGTGTTGATTGAGCCATAAGCTCAAGGCATCTTTTACCACGCCAGAGATAAACGGTACGCATTCACGTGAAGATAAGCGCTCTTTGATTTGCCCTGCAAATTGCGGCTCGCGCACTTTAGCCGACAAAACAAACGCGACATTCTGCCAAGCATCTTCAGGGGTGATTTTAACGCCACGCGGAATCAGATTACGGAATTCACAAAACTCACGAATCGCATCGGTTGCACCCGCTCGTAATCCATTAACGTGGGTTCCGCCTTGCGGCGTTGGAATTAGATTGACGTAACTTTCCATTAAGGTGTCACTCGGTTCTAATAACCAAGTAATTGCCCAAGAAACGCCTTCATTCTCAGCATTACTTTCACCAATAAAACCTTCGATCGGCACACGCTCCAGGCCGTCTAAGGCATCATTGAGATAATCCTTTAAACCATCTTCAAAAAACCATTCAGTGGTTTCATTAGAGACTTCATCAATAAAGGTCATTCTCAGACCCGGACTCAATACGGCCTTGGCGCGTAACAGATGTTTAAGGCGTGTCAGCGCATATTTTGCGGAGTCAAAAAACTTGGCATCCGGCCAAAAACGTACAAAGGTTCCGGTATTTTTCTTACCGACCTTGCCGGTCACCTCTAATGGCGATAATACTTCACCATTGGCAAAGCTGATGGCGTGTATTTGACTATCACGGCGAATGACAATCTCGACCTTGTTAGACAAGGCATTGACCACCGAGATACCGACACCGTGTAAACCACCGGAAAACTGATAGGCCTTATTGGAGAATTTTCCACCTGCATGCAGACGAGTCATAATAACTTCTACACCAGAAACGCCCTCTTCCGGATGAATATCAACCGGCATGCCCCGACCATTATCCAACACACTCATCGAGCCATCCGCATAATGCGTCACGGTAATATCGTTGGCAAACCCAGCGATGGCTTCATCGACACTGTTATCGATAACTTCTTGAGCAAGATGGTTAGGGCGAGTCGTATCGGTATACATCCCAGGGCGTTTTCGTACTGGATCTAACCCTGTTAAGACTTCGATTTCCGAGGCATTGTAGTTTTCACTCACAGTGAAGACTCCTAGTGATAAAATGAGGGTATTATTGTAATTTAACCTTATTAATTAACTAAGGCAGACCTTTTGCGGAACCGAGGCGGTAAGATGGGAATCTTACTCAAATATTAGCCTCAAACATCTGTTCCGTGCAAAGATTTCCTGGAATCATATCATATTATTATGCCAAATCGAGATTACCATCAAGAGCGCCGTGAGTATCAATATTCAGGGCTAAGCAAAGCACAATTACAGACCTCTCCTTTTAGTCAATTCACTCAGTGGATGGACGAAGCCATGCAGGCGACGGTCAAGGATGCAACCGCCATGTCGGTGGCGACGGTTGACGCTAACGGTCAACCCCATAGCCGTGTTGTTCTGCTCAAAGAGTTCAATCAAAATGGTTTTGTGTTCTACACCCATTATGAGAGCGACAAGGGTCAGCAAATCATCGACAACCCCAAAGCAGCGCTACTGTTCTTTTGGCCCGAACTGGATCGCCAAATTCGAATCGAAGGTGTATTAACGAAAACGTCTGTAAAAGAGTCTGAAACCTACTTCCATTCACGACCTAAAGACAGCCAATTAGCCGCTTTTACTTCTTCACAGAGTCATGAAATGGACAGTCGTGCAGCACTTGAGAGTGCCTTTGCTGAAAATGCCGAACGCTTTGCCAACAGCAAAGTGCCACACCCACCGCATTGGGGTGGTTATCGACTAACGGCTCATAAATTTGAATTTTGGCAAGGTCGCCCGAACCGTTTGCATGATCGTTTCACTTATACACTTGAAACGCCTGTTGAAAACAGTGATGAAAAGGCTTCAACAGAAACTGACCAGGCCTGGTCAGTTTCACGCCTATCTCCTTAAACCTGACTCTTTAAGACTTAGCCGTAAATGGCTTAGTTGATAAACTTAATAGAAATGAATTGATGATGCAAAATACCTTAGAATCGAGCTGGCTTGAAATCTTAAAGGATGAATTCAGTAAGCCTTATATGCTGGCCTTAACCCAATTCTTAGAAACTGAGTTGAATTCACATAAAGTCATTCTACCGCCTCAAAACCTGTGGTTCAATGCTTTAAACAGTACCCCTTTAAATCTGGTTAAAGTAGTTATTTTAGGCCAAGACCCTTATCCAACCATCGGTCACGCACACGGTTTATGCTTTTCAGTATTGCCAGACGTAAAACCTCTGCCGAAATCATTACTGAATATTAACAAAGAACTGCTCAGTGACCTTCAGGTCGATAATAGCCACACAGGTTATTTACAACCTTGGGCGCAACAAGGAGTATTACTCCTTAATGCGGTATTAACGGTTGAAGCAGGCCAAGCCAATGCGCATCAAAACAAAGGTTGGGAAAAATTCACCGATGCCATTATTCAGACCATCAATCAGCACAACGAAAACTGTGTGTTTATTTTATGGGGTGCTTACGCACAGAAAAAAGGCAAAATGATTGATCGAGATAGACACCTCGTTATTGAGAGCCCACACCCATCACCACTTTCTGCTTATCGTGGTTTTTTTGGCAGCCGGCCTTTTTCGAAAACCAATGACTATCTGCAATCTCATAATAAACGCCCTATTAACTGGCAACTTCCTCAGTAACGTCCTAGGTAAGTTTGGCTTTGCGCACAAGTCATGGAAAAAACGGTCAACTCCATGCAGGATATTCAAAACTCCAGTTTACGCATCAGTGAAATTGTCAGCATGATTGACAGCATCGCTTTCCAAACGAACTTACTGGCTTTGAATGCGGCGGTAGAAGCGGCTCGCGCAGGGGAACAAGGGCGTGGTTTCGCAGTGATTGCTTCTGAAGTGCGCAATCTCGCGCAAAAATCAGCGGACTCTGCCAAGCAGATTAGAGACCTAATCGATGTGGTGGTTAATCAAGTCAATCACGGTGCAGATCAATTGAATCGTACCAATGTAACCTTTGAAAAGATTCATGTCAGCGTACAAACCGTTAATGAAATCGTGGGCAGCATATCTCACAGTACCATTGAACAGTCTCTTGGAATTCAGCAGATGAACCAAAATATTGCTGAACTCGATCAAGGCATTCAACAGAATTCCCTGCTGGTTGAAAAGACCTGTGAGCAATCCTTTAAGTTGCTAGAACAGTCGCAAACCTTACAAAGTGAAGTCGGACTTTTTCAAGTCTCCGGAAGTAAAAACCTTTTAAACTGATGTTTTACAAAACCATCAACAATCAAGCTGTTCACTCAACCAAGCGCGCTTGAAAACGAGCGCTAATCAACACTTCTACCCGCCGATTTTGATCTTTACCTGCCTTGATTTCATTGGATGCAATGGGTTGAAACTGCCCGTAGCCCGATACTGAAAATAGATTCGCCGATAATGCGCTCGCAACATAGAGTTGCTGCATTACCGCTTGTGCTCGCATCGTGCTTAAGAACCAGTTGTTACGCAGTCTCGATCTTGGATCAATTGCATCATTATCCGTATGGCCTGCAATCGTAACGTCTGCATACCACTCGTAACCTTCCGCCTTCGCTTGCTGAATGACCTCTGCACTATCGACAAGCTGCTCAAGCTTTAATATCGGGATATTCGGCAATAATTGACCAATCACCCGCAATTCTGTTGATAATTTCTCTGAGGGCTCAAAACCGCCACTGAGAAAGGCATTTGCATGGTTAATGGTGAGTAAGATACCGTTGGCATTGCGGCTGGCGCGCACCACTGTCAAATTTTGCTTATCCATCTCATCCTGCAACAGCACATAAGAGTCCGTTACCTGCTTATCCACCCAAACCTGAACTTTAGAGACTTCACTCTTATTGATGATAATCATCATAATAAAAAAAGTAATAAGTAAGGTCATGACATCCCCAAAAGCCAATAACCAGGAACTTTTTGCCCGCTCCTCTGCCACACTCATAACGGCTCCTCTCTTGCTGCTGGATTTGGATTAACGCTTGGAGTGACGACAGATATTATGCTCTGAGAAGACTTTGTTTTAAGCTGTGGCAGTAGATATATTTCGACTCTACGATTTTCGTCTGCAGTGCTCTCTTCGAGCAGGTTATGAAAACTGCCATAACCGGCCATCGCAAACTGTGACTCTGGCAAGCCAGTATACAACCGTAATAACTTCATCATGGCATAGGCTCGAAAGGTACTAAGCTCTACGTTATTCTCAAAAAGTGCCGTGGCTGCCAAAGGCCGGGAGTCAGTATGACCTTCGACTCGAACCACTAAGGCGACTTCAAATCCTGCGACTTCAATGCCATGAACTAATTTCTGATGTCTTTGCGTAAAGTCTTCTAATGATAAGCTCTGCAGTAACTCAGAGATGCCTCTTATATAAGGCAGATAACGGGGATTAAGCTGGGCGCGCGCCGAGGTAAATAGCGACTGATTAGGAACTGTTTGAGGATTGAAGGTTAATCGAACGCCTTTGCTTAACGTATTTTCCACCGCTAACCAACTCAAGCCTCGTTGTTGAGATTGATACAACGTCTCTTTATAGAGTTGATTGACCAATTTTTGATAGTTGCGTTTAGGCGTCGAGCTTTCAAGTTCAACCTGAGTAATAATTAAGACAAAAAAGGCTAACAGAGAGGTGAATAGAGCAATGTAAGTTAACAGCCAAACACGGGAGCCTTTAATCCGCTTAATTTGCTGCGTTTCAGAACTGACCAGGCCTGGTGACTTTGAAATAGCCTTTTTGCCGGTTGAATTTGTTAACCTAGAAAGCAACAATAACGACATATAAAGGTCCCCCTAAGTTGATGAATCAAGGTTATCGCAGAGACTCTAGCTTGAGTTTGGTTTTCTCATTCACATAAGCCATTAATTGCTCTTTCATCAATAAGGTGGATTCTGATTTTTTAAGCGCAAGCACACCATGAATAATGATTTCATTGCGTAACACTTCTGCCTCGGACAACACTTTCAACTTACCGGCAATCGGCATAAACAACAGATTGGAAAACATCACGCCATAAAAAGTCGTCACCAAAGCCAAACCCATACCATTCAAGAGATTGCCCAACAGATCCTGACCACCACCATTGTCATAAGGAGAGCCCCCTCCAGTCACTTGCGTTGTCATCATGATAATCAAGCCCATCACCGTACCCATCATGCCAAACGCCGGCGCATAAGAGGCCATATTGCTATAGACTTCCTGGCAACTGAGATGACGTAAACGCATATTAATAAGGCGGTTATCTAAACTCTGGTGAAGGATATCTCTATCCTGATAAATCAGCATTTCAGTCAATGAAAACCTGAAAAAATTATCTTCGATTAAATCAATTCGATTTTCAATTCCAAGCAAGCCTTTTTGCTTAGAAAGGTGACTGAGGTGAACTAACTCTTCGATGACATCATCATGAGTTGCAGGTTCTGAAGTGAGTACTTTAGTGAAACCTTTAAAAACACAGCCTACTTGTTTAAGTGGATAGTTGATAAAAATTGCCGCAAATGTTCCGCCCAGCACTAAAACCAATCCCTGCCAGTTTAAAAACGCACTGATGAATTGGCCTTGCTGATAGTCGATCATGCTCAATATTAAAATAATTGAGCCAATAATCAATCCAAGAATGGTTGCAAATTTGCTCATGGCTTCCTCGTTGAGATCGCTACAGGACTTCATCCTGATTTAGGTGGAAATTTCTAGTTAATTCCCTCACCTTTGTTATTTTCCAAATGAGTCACTAACCAATTTTCAATCTGTTGATTGACTTCTGATGCCGACATTTCTGCCACGTCTAAAACCGGGCTAATATATATCTGCACGACACCAGGACGTTTTATAAAACTGTTTTTAGGCCAGAACTCTCCGGCATTATGAGCGACCAGGTAAACCGGCGCTTTGGCTTTGGTGGCCAACATCGCACCACCGATATTAATCTTACCCAACTCTCCAGGCGGCATACGCGTGCCTTCAGGGAAAAGCACCACCCAGTCACCTTGCTCTAAGCGGGCTTTACCTTCTGTCACCAATTGGTTTAAGGCTTTACGCCCCGCACCACGATCAATCGCAATCGGGTTTAGCAATGCCATACCCCAACCAAAAAATGGAATTTTGAGCAATTCTCTTTTGAGAACATAGGCCTGTCTGGGAAAAACTTCCTGAAAAGCCAGAGTTTCCCAAGCTGATTCATGCCTAGCAAGGATTAAGCCAGCCTGCTGCGGATTAATGTGCTCCTGACCATGAACTTCATAACGCACACCACAAGTCCAACGTAACCACAGCAGACAAAAACGCGCCCAGTAATGCATGAATTGATAACGTGTTTTAAAGGAAAAAGGTCTGGTTAACTGACCTAGTACCGAAAATAAGATCAACGTAACACCCTGCCCTAATGCGAAAAGGAGCGAACGTAAAAACCAAATAAATTTCATTTTAAAAGCGCCTCCACAACGGCTTGTAAGTTTGCATAGACGGCTACATTTTCCAAAACGGTATCCTGGCTTGCCAAGGTACGTTCCCCCTTACCGGTTTTAACCAAAATAGGTCGCATCTGTTTGGCTAAAGCGACCTTCACATCTGCCAGTGTATCACCGACCATCACACAATCTTTAAGGGACAAATCAAAACGCTGCTCTATGGCCGTTAACATGCCAGTATTCGGTTTACGTGAGGGCGAGTTATCGTCAGTTAGATAGGGTGAATAACTGATCCAATCTACACCTGAGCCACCCACTAGACGCTGTAACTTTTGATGCATTTCACTGAGGGTTTGCCGTGAATAATAGCCTCGTCGAATGCCCGACTGATTAGTGGCAATAGCCACTAGCCAACCCGCGGCTTTCAACGATTGTATCGCTTCAATACTGCCAGAAACTGGCAACCATTCATCGGCTGATTTAATGAAGGCATCGGAATCTTCATTAATAACGCCATCCCGATCCAATACAATAATATTTCGCATATTTCTATCTCATATAAACACAAATTCCCGCGATTGCGGGAATTTATTGTCTAAACCATTTAAGCTTTAATCATCTTTATAGTCTAGACACATCTGCAACTTGTAAAAACAGCTGATAAATCTGATTCAGTAACGCCAAACGATTCTGACGAACCTCAATATTCTCAGCCATTACCATCACATCATCAAAGAAACTATCAACCGCTTCACGAATCGTTGCTAACTCGGCAATTGCTGCCGTGTAATCACGCCCGGCAATTTGATCACTGACGGTTTCACGTAACGCATCTAGTGCGTTCCACAAAACTTTCTCAGCGTCCACTTCAAACAAATCAGCATTAACGGAATCCGGCAACTCACCCTCAACCTTTTTCAAAATATTGCTGATACGTTTATTGGCGGCACTCAAACTGGCCGCAGAATCCATCTGACTGAACTGTTTAACGGCTTCAATGCGTTTTGAAAAATCAATAGGGTGCGCTGGACGACACACTCGAACGGCTTCAAACTGCTCAGCACTAATGCCTTGATCCGCATAGTAGGCACGTAAACGACCAATTACAAAGTCATAGATCTCATTGACCAGGGTTTCGGTAACCGTAACCGATTCATGCAAACCTAAGCTCAGCTGAATCAATAGACGTAAATCTAAGTCGAGTTGCTTTTCAATCATAATACGCACTAGACCTAAAGCGGCACGACGTAAAGCAAACGGGTCTTTATCACCCGTAGGCACTTGACCAATACCGAAAATACCGGTGATGGTATCGAGTTTATCGGCAATTGCTAAGGCTTGCGCCACGGCAGAACTTGGTAAAGTATCCCCTGCAAAACGCGGCTGGTACTGTGCATCTATCGCTTCAGCAACCGCAGAATCCTCACCTTGCTCAGTGGCATAATAACGCCCCATCACACCCTGAAGATCCGGGAACTCATCGACCATATTACTCATCAAGTCACACTTTGATAAACGTGCAGCACGCTCACAAATTTCAGGTTTAACGCCTAAAGGCTTACCGATTTTGACGGTTAAGGCTTCTAAACGCTCCACCTTATCAAATAAGGTGCCTAACTGCTTTTGGAAAACCACGGCTTTCAATCTTGGTAAAAAATCATCCAATGGATTCTTACGATCTTGATCCCAGAAGAACTTAGCATCCGCCAAACGCGGACGAATCACACGCTCGTTGCCGGATTTAACCGATGCAGGTTTGCTACTTTCAATATTACTGACGGTAATGAACTTCGCCATCAACTGATTGTTACTGTCGAGCATGTGAAAATATTTTTGGTGACCTGCCATTGCAGAGATCAATGCTTCCGATGGTACGGCTAAAAAGGCCTCATCAAAATCACCGACAATCGCATTTGGCCACTCATTTAGAGCGCTCACTTCTTCAAGCAATTCTGGATCAATAACCGCTGTACCACCGGCTTGCTCTGCAACAGCAATAACTTGCTGACGTACTCGTTCAGTACGTTCTGCAAAATCAACCATGACATAGCCTTCTGACTTCAATGTATGGGCATACTGCGCAGGATGTTCAATCAATAACTCGCTCGGTGCGTGGAATCGGTGGCCTTTGGTGGTATTTGAGGTTTCATGACCTAAGATAGTCGCAGGAACGACTTTACTGCCCAATAACATCAAAGCCCAGTGTACTGGACGGACAAACTCAACATCTGAGTTGCCCCAACGCATACGTTTTGGAATAGGCAGTTTGGCTAAGGATTGATTGACGATGTCAGGTAACAAAGCTTCCGCAGACTGACCTTTTTGCGCCAGGTTATAAGCCATCCAAGTCCCTTTATCGGTTTCGATTTCAACTAAATCTTCAACCGTTGCGCCACAACCACGGGCGAAACCTTGCAAGGCTTTAGTGGCATTACCATCGGCATCAAATCCAGCTTTTTTAGCAGGTCCTTTACGTTCAACGACTTTATCGTTTTGCACGATTTGTAAATTTTCGATAAAGACCGCTAAACGACGCGGAGCGGCATAAACCTTAACATCACCATAGGTTAATTCGGCTTCGACCAGGCCTGCTTCAATACCCGATGCAAATGCTTCACTTAATTTCTTGAGGGCTTTTGGTGGTAACTCTTCGGTACCAATTTCAACCAAAAATGCTTCATTGTTTGTAGTCATTATTTTGCCCCCTTATCAGACACTTCACTTACAGGCTTTTTAACCAAAGGGAAACCAAGCGCTTCACGACCTTCATAATATGCTGCGGCAATTTTCTTTGCCATGGTTCTAACACGACCAATATAACGAGCACGCTCTGTCACACTAATCGCATGACGTGCATCCAACATATTGAAAGCATGCGAGGCTTTTAAGACTTGCTCATAAGCAGGCAGAGGTAATTTGTCTTCAACCAACTTGCCAAAAATCTGTTCACACTCATCAAAGGTTCTGAACAAGATTGCGGTGTCAGCTTTTTCAAAGTTATAAGTCGACATCTCGACTTCGTTTTGATGGAACACATCTCCGTAGGTTACTTTACCTTCCGGTCCGTTAACCCAAGTTAAGTCATAGACACTTTCAACACCTTGCAGATACATGGCGATACGCTCAAGACCATAGGTAATTTCACCGGTTACAGGACGGCACTCTATACCGCCTACCTGTTGGAAATAAGTGAACTGTGTGACTTCCATACCATTCATCCAAACTTCCCAGCCCAGACCCCAAGCACCTAATGTCGGAGACTCCCAGTTATCTTCAACAAAGCGGATATCATGTTCTAGTGGATCAACACCCATCGCTTTCAAAGAGTCTAGGTACAGCTCTTGGATATTATCGGGTGATGGTTTAAGCATGACTTGAAACTGATAGTAGTGTTGTAAACGGTTAGGGTTTTCCCCATAACGACCGTCGGTCGGACGACGACAAGGCTGAACATACGCGGCTCTCCAAGGCTCAGGACCAATCGATCTTAGGAAAGTAGATGGGTGAAATGTACCTGCGCCCATTTCATTATCATAGGGTTGCATGACCACACAGCCATGCTCTGCCCAAAATGCTTGTAGGGTCTGAATCAACCCCTGAAATGTACTAATATCTGTTGCTGCTTTTGCCGACACAGTCTGAACCTCTTAACCTTATCAATGAGTCCAACCAACTCAAAGCCTGTTAAGTTCAGAACATAAACCGTTCTAAATTTGAGACCTTGCGCCATTGGATGTAAAATCTGTTACAAAACATCGCCAATTATACCGTATTTAATTGAGATTTTAAGAGAGTTACATGGCTCAAATAGAAGAAAGAAGACCACATTATGAATGATAACAACCTCCAACTAACTGCGGATTACCTGGTGGATGCCAAGGGTTTGAAATGCCCTATGCCGGTCATTAAATTGCAGCAACAAGTTCGCCAAAGCAATCCAGGAGAAGTCATCTCGATAGAGTGCACCGATTCAGGGGCTGAAAAAGACATCGCAAGTTGGACGCGCGTCAACAAACATAGCTTGCTAGAAGTCATCATCACCGACTATGGTTGCCAGATATTCGTTAAGATTGAGCCTAAACCACAGCGATGATTAGCTTGATTTAACACTCTGAAACACCCCATGGATAAACTAGACTTATACCCGCATTAACAAAAATAAACAAAAGCAGTATCATTCGCCTCTTTGGAGGTTTTTTTTGAGTATAATGATTTTCATTAAACCCCTTTAAAACGGCACAAAACACCGTAAAACCAACACAGATTAGCTGAATAAACTTATGAAATATTGGCCAAACCAAAAACTTTCTGGACTCGCTGTTACAGCAACGCTTATCTTGGCAACATTCAATGCCAATGCAAACACGCCCGCTGAACGCACTATTTTGCCGCTTCCAGAAATCTCTAGTAACAAGCCATCCCCCACAGAAACCTCTGATAAAACCCAAGGTTCTGCTCCGCAGTGGCAAGAGCATAAAATCAAAATTCGTAAAAACGAATCTTTAAGCACGGCGTTGGGCAGTTTAGATATTTCTCCAGCAACCACGTTTGAGATCGGTCGCTTAAAAAACAGTAACCTGCTCACCAATCTACGCGTGGGCGATGAATTAAAAATCTGGGTTGATAAGGATCAAAACTTACAAAAGATTCTTTATCCAAAATCACAAATTACCTCTTATGAATTGGTTAAAACCTCAACTGGTTACCACATTAAAGAAAACAAAGCGCAAGTTGAAATCCGTACAGAAACGGCCGTTGGCACGATAAACGGCGCATTCTACATTGCCGCGCAAAAAGCCGGCTTGAGCGCGCGTAGCATTATGAACCTTGCGGACATGTTTGCATGGGATATCGATTTCGGCAGAGAGTTGCGCGATGGTGATGTGTTTAAAGTGATCTATGAGGCGAGATATCTAGAAGGCAAATACATTGGTGACGGCGACATTCTAGCAGCACAGATTATTACCAATAAAGGCCAAACGGCGCATAACGCATTTATTATGCGCGATGACAAGGAAGTCATTGGTTACTACAATGAAAAAGGTAAAAACCTTAAAAAGGCCTTTTTACGTAGCCCGGTTGATTATGTCCGCATTACCTCGAGATTCAATCCCAAGCGTTTCCACCCGGTTCTGAAAAAGTGGCGTTCACATCGCGGGGTCGATTACGGCGGACCGATTGGCACCCCGATTCATGTCACGGGTAACGGTAAAATCATCTTTCAAGGCTGGGGTACAGGTTACGGGCGACACATTAAAGTCCAACACGCCGGCAAATACATGACGGTTTATGGTCACCTTTCTAAATTTGGAAAATTCAAGAAAGGCAGCTATGTAACGCAAGGCCAGACCATTGGCTACCTTGGTAAATCAGGTCTGGCGACGGGACCGCATTTACACTATGAGTTCCGTATTAACAAAAAACATGTCGATCCACTTAAGGTGAAATTTCCGAATGCCGGGCCGATTGATAAAAAATATAGAACTGCGTTTAAAAAACAGACCAACCTATTACTGACGCAACTTGATCGCTTAGACAGCAATACTTATCTTGCGCGGAGCTTTGAATAGATGTCCAAAGCAAGTCTGTCTAAACCGGGCCTTTATATCGGCCTTATGTCCGGCACCAGTGCCGACGGCGTAGATGCGGCTCTGGTAGAGATCAAACCTGACAACATTCAATTAATCGACTTTATCAGCCCCCCTCTGCCAGAATCACTCAAACAATCTCTACTGACATTGAATGATTCCCCTACTCTGACACTCGAACAGTTCAGTCAACTCTCTTACGACATTGCTTTACAGTTTTCACATGCGACCCAAACTCTGCTTGCACAAAACAATCTACAGGCGCATGACATTGAGGCAATTGGCAGTCACGGTCAAACCATCTACCATGCGCCGCATATCCCCATGAGCCTGCAAATAGGCCACCCGGCATTCATTGCCAAAACTACAGGCATTCAAACCGTAGCGGACTTTAGAGTGGATGATATGGCGTTAGATGGACAAGGCGCTCCCTTTGCACCCGCCTTCCATCAAGTCTTATTCCAAAATGACCAGGCCTGCTTTGTTGTCAATATTGGCGGCATTGCGAATATCAGCCATTTACCTGACAACAATCGCCCTCCAATCGGTTACGACACGGGGCCCGGTAATGCACTGATGGATGAAGTTTGTCAGCAGTTTTTTGACAAAAACTATGACGAGAGTGGCGCCTTGGCAAAAAGGGGCAAGGTAGATGCCGAACTGTTAACCCAATTACTCAGCCATACCTATTTCTCACAGGAGCGTCCGAAAAGCACAGGGCGGGAAACCTTTAATATGCCTTGGATTGAAACGTGTGTTCACAGCCACGAGCAGATTCTGGGCGTTAAAATGGCAAAATTAGATCTATTGAGCACCTTATGTGAATTCACCGCTTGCAGCATCGCGACCGAAATCAAAAAAGTAAGCAACGAACAGACTCCGCTAATCGCTTCGACTAAAACACCGGTTTGGATTGTCGGTGGCGGCGCATACAATAATCACTTAATTTCGCGACTACAAATCCACCTACCTCAATATCAAGTACAAAGCTCTACGGCCAAGAAAATCAACCCCAATGCAATTGAAGCGATGATGTGTGCTTGGCTAGGTCGGCAGCGTATTGAACAGAAAACAGTGCCTTTAGCGGCCATTACAGGAGCAAAACGAGATACCATTCTCGGTGGACTTTGGCTACCTTAGAAAGAGAGTTTCAGCCAAAACACTCCTTAACAAGCCTCTAACAAGCCTTGTTATGCACTCAATATTACAAGTAACCTGGCCTGGTTAAATTTTTCAGACCATCAACAGACCATAAATAATGGGTATAAAAAAAGCCCTGCTGAAGAATCATTCAGCAGGGCTTTTTAGCAAAAAACAAACGGTTTAAAATTTATGCCGTTTTTAAAGTTTCTCGCGTGAACCTCTCAATTCAACCGGCAGATAACAAGATTTACCCGCACCCGAATAGATTTGAGTCGGTCTAAAGATTTTATTGTCTTGTAGCTGCTCACGCCAATGCGCCATCCAACCTGCTGAACGTGCGACTGCAAAAATTGGCGTAAAAATCCCCACATCAAAACCCATCTCTTTATACAGAATGCCTGAATAAAAATCGACATTTGGGTAGACGCCCTTGTGGCCTAATAACTCTTCACAAATCTTTTCAACCTCTAATGCCGTTTGAAATGCCTTACTCAACTTATCAGATTTTCCTTCTAACAAGTTAGAAGAGAGCTTCTGCAGAATTGAAGCACGCGGGTCTTTGGTTTTATATTCACGGTGCCCCATTCCCCAGATAACTTTTCTATTCGCCAAACGATCTTCAATGTAAGCACGCGCATTTTCTGGCGCGCCAATCTCTTCTAACATCTCAATTACTTTTTGGTTGGCACCGCCATGTAAAGGCCCTGATAACGAAGCAATTGCAGAGGAGATAACAGAGCAAGGATTGGCTAAGGTTGAACCTGTCACCATGGTGGTAAAAGTAGAGGCATTAATAGTGTGCTCGGCATGCAGAATAAAAATAGCATCCAAAAGGCGCGCCCAATCTTTATCTGGCTCTTCGCCCGTTACCATATATAAAAAATTTTCAGCGTAGTTCAGGTCTTTACGCGGTTCAATCGGGTCATAACCGTTACGCATGTGCTCCCACATGGCAACCAAGGTTCCCATATGAGCGATAATTTTTACCGTTACCGAGTTAATGTAATCCTGGTTTTCCGTCGCTCCTTTCATATACTCCGTGCTCGGATAAAAACTCGCTAAACTAGCAACCACTACTTGCAACATGTGCATTGGATGGGTTGTCGGTGGCAAGTTCTTCATAATCTCGCGAATATTATATTTAACACGACGATTATTTCTTAATTCAGTATCAAAGTTAGCGAGTTCTTCTGCTGTCGGCAATTCACCAAACAACAACAGTAGAGTAGTTTCTTCAAAAGAGGAGTACTCTGCTAACTCTTGAATATCGTAACCTCGATATGTCAGGACTCCTTTCTGGCCATCAATAAAAGAAATTTTTGATTCCGTTGCCGGAACACCTGCTAAACCTGGGATGTATTGCATAATACTACTCTAAGCGTTGATTTTAATTAAGATTAAAGAAAAGTGCGAACGAAACAATTAGACACTGAAAGAAGAACCACAACCACAAGTTGTCGTCGCATTCGGGTTCTCAATCACGAAACGCGCACCCTGCAAATCTTCAAGATAATCAATTTTCGCACCGACTAGATATTGAAAACTCATTGAGTCGACCAGTAAGGTTACACCCTCTTTGGTGACAACGGTATCATCTTCATTTTGAGTTTCATCAAAGGTGAAACCGTATGAAAACCCAGAACAACCTCCACCAGAGATGTAAACACGTAATTTTAGATTTGGATTTTGTTCATCTTCGATTAAGCCACTGACTTTTGCCGCAGCAGCTTCTGTAAAATCTAACGGTGTTGGAATAGCAGACATCTCGGTTTCTCTTATAGTTTATCAACTCCGCTTAAGCCTTCTTATGCTTATTAGACGTGAGTTTTAGTAGCCCAAAAAATCATTATAACAAAAAACAACCACTCACTCATGTCTGAATACATTCAGTCAACAAGCTACCTTTAAGCAAAATTTGATTAATTTTAAGGCAGCAATGCAACTTGATTCAAGCCTGCATTTTCCGGCAAATCACACATAATATTCATATTCTGGATCGCTTGTCCCGCCGCGCCTTTCACCAAGTTATCGATGACCGATGTCACGACAACCGTATTACCGCCAGGAGGACAATAAATCGCCATACGACACATGTTCGAGCCCTTCACCATTCTAGTTTCAGGAAAACTACCGGCCGGCATCACATCGACAAAAGGCTCGTTTGCATAAGCCTTTTCATACAAGTCTTGCAACTCTGCCTGCGTCTTTTCAGACTTGAGTGTCGCATAAATCGTTGACTCCATACCACGTACCATCGGTAGCAAATGCGGTACGAAGGTTAGGCCAACCTCCTGACCTGTAAGCTGCGCCATTTTCTCTTTCATCTCAGGCAAGTGTCGATGACCGCTCACCCCATAGGCTTTAAAACTTTCACTCATCTCTGCACCCAGCATTGCCACATTAGCGCCTTTACCTGCGCCACTCACGCCCGATTTACCATCAGCAATAATCGAATCTACATTCACCAGGCCTGCTTGCAGTAAAGGCAAAAACCCTAATAAAATACTGGTTGGGTAACATCCCGGGTTGGCGATGACTTTCGCATTTTTAATTTTTTCACGGTAGTATTCAGGCAGACCATAGACCGCTTCAGCCATCAGACTTTCACTCGCAGGCTCAATGCCATACCACTTTTGCCAAACGGCCAAATCTTCAATTCTGAAATCCGCAGCCAAATCAATCACCTTAACGCCATTGGCAATCAACTCAGCTGCCATACTCATCGCCACGCCATGCGGTGTAGCAAAGAACACCACATCACAGGTTATTAATTTTTCAATGTCTGGCACTGAAAACCGCAAATCATAAATACCCCGTAAGTTCGGATACATATCAGCAACCGCCACACCATCTTCACTTCGAGAGGTAATCATCGTCACTTCAGAAAAAGGGTGATTAGCAAGGGTTCTTAATAGCTCAACACCGGTATAACCTGTTCCACCGACAATTCCAATTTGAACTTTTTGATCTTTGATTTGCATAGTTTTTCCTAAAACGATTGGGGCACCGCGTATAGAGCACGGCTCTTATCTGGATTTTACTGATTGCCCTCTATTTTAACTAAAAATCCATTGAAAGTTTTCTTAAAGACTGGAAAGGGCTACTCAATTTATTCAAAACATGGTCAGTACAGGGGGGGGGGCTACTCGCTAAACGGTTCAATTTAGTGGCCGTAAATTTCTAAAGCCTTGTATTTAAAATATTAGACAAGTCCCATACAGAATGCCTGGGGATTGATAAAGTTGTGTTAAATAGTGACCCAGATGCAGATTAATATACATGGGTTGACCTTGTGCTTTAGACGGCAACTGTCCCTAAAAAATCACATCGCCACTAACTTCACAGACTTTCAATATTAGCTTTAGAATCCAGCACCAATAAAGTTCAATCTTTTCAGGCTCAACAATTGATTACAACAATACAAATCGCCCAATAAAATAAAGTGATTCCACATCCATTTTATGAATGTTAATATGACTCAAGTACAAATTTTTTCATTAAATTATATGGGTTAAAAAATTGTGACACTTATCCAGCGCTTTAATTCAAAAATCAGCTACAAACTACATGTTCCAATCATTGCCGTAATCGCTACCGGGCTGTTTATTGTCACGCTAAATGCAGTCCTATCCATTCAGCAACTAACCGCAGAAAAACACACTGAAGTCCAAGAAACCTATCAAAACTACGCCAACAAAGCCTTAGAGAGTCAGCATCAAATCGCTTTAACCAATGCCATTGCGATTGCCAATAACCCAGCGATTCAGCAAGCTTTATTTGATCAAGATCGCCAGGCTGCCCAAAATATCTTAAGCGCTCTCGTTAGCCAATATAAAGAATACACTAATTTTTCCAATGTAAAAATTCATCTGCACACGCTTGATTTACACAGTTTTTTACGTAGTTGGCGACCAGACCGCCATGGCGATGATCTGAGCAAGTTCCGCCACTCCCTTCATCAACTTCAATTAACACAGGCTCCATTTACGACCTTTGAACTGGGGCGTGCAGGCATTTTATTACGCGGAATTGCCCCCATCAAGTATCAAGACCAACTCATTGGTTCAGTTGAGTTTATTCAGGACTTTGAACCTGTAGTGAATGAACTAAAGCAGAAACACAAGTTAGAAACTTTGATTTTAAGCTCCCATGACCAGACCATAAGCTACTTCAACGCTCTCACAGAAGTTGGCCAAAACCGTGTTTTATTGAATAGCGACCACACCACTAATCAAGCACTTATTCAGTCTTTAAAAAACTATGATTTTGACCAACTGGAAAAAGACAACCATATTATTAAAGGGAACTTCTATACCACCGCAGTACCTCTATTAGACTTTAATAAAAAGAAAATAGGCTGTTTTTTAATTGCCGACTCGCTGAGTCATGTCAACAGCATCATTGACCATGCACAAAAGACTTTACTCTACCAAATCATCATTATGCTGATAGTGGATCTGTTAATTATCCTGATCCTAGTGTGGATTCTACAGCGATCCATTACCAATCCGATTACCCAGCTCTCCGACAGGATTCAGCATGTGGATTCAATTATGGACGATTTAGGACAATTAAAACAAAGTGTGGCCATTAAAACCTATCGTCAGGATGAAATTGGGAGCATTTCCAATGCCTTTGACAGCTTTGTTAATCATATTAGTGACCTATTCATAAACTTACAAAAATCTAACCAAATTACTGGTGAATATCTGAAAGCAGTCGACGCCGGCAGCATTGTTTCCAAAGCAAACCCAAAAGGTATCATTACCTACGCTAACCAAGCATTATGTGACGCAACAGGCTATACGACTGAAGAATTAATAGGACAGCCTCACAATATTTTTAGACACCCTAGCACGCCAAAATCAACCTTTAGAGATTTGTGGAAAACGATTACACAGGGAAAAATATGGCATGGTTTATTTAAAAACAAATGCAAGGATGGCTCAACTTTTTATGCCAATATTACCGTTGTGCCCATCCTTGATGAGAAAGGCGCTATCACTGAATATTTAGCGCTTCGAGACGATGTAACAGAACTAGTACAAAGCCAGAAAAAATTGCGGAAAGCTTTTAATACTGACATTCTTACTAGGCTGGGCAATCGCTTTAAATTACTGGACGACTATACAACGCTTGATGAAGCTTATTTGGCCATTATCGATATTCGTTCATTTAAAGAAATTAATGATTTCTATGGCTATGAACTGGGTGACAAAGTCATTATTGAACTCTCCAATCGACTGTTCAATTATTTTGAAGAAGCAGCATACCAAGCCTATCGCTTACAAGGAGATGAATTCGCTATTTTGGCAAATGCCTCATTAATATCAATAGAAGACTTTATTGAAAAGGTTAAAAGCTTTTCAGTCAATATTGAAACCACCCCCTTAGTCATTGAAGACTATAACCCTGAAATTGACTTAACAATGGGAATATCGTCACATCGTGCCGAATTGTTTACCGAAGCTGATATCGCCCATAAAACCGCCAAAAAACGTAATAAAACACTGCTTATCTATTCAAATGAACTCAAAACCAGTGATGAATACAAAAACAACTTACTTTGGACTGGCCGAGTCAAAAAGGCATTAAGCCAAGGACGTATTTTGAGTTTTTACCAACCCATTGTGAATAATGCTACCCAGGAAATAGAAAAATATGAAGCACTGGTACGCATGACACTGGAAGACGGCAAGATCATATCCCCGTTCTTTTTCCTAGATATTTCCAAAAAGGCCCGACTTTATAGCAAAATCACCAGGACTATGATTCAAAATAGTTTTGAATATTTTGAAAATCGTAGCGAGCAGTTCTCCATCAATCTAACCGCTGACGACATTGCAAATGAAGAAGTCACTAACTACCTCATTGCTATGCTGGATAAGCACCGAGTGGCGGATCGCCTGGTGTTGGAAATCGTAGAATCTGAAAGCATCCAAAACTTTGAAGAAGTTGGATATTTCATTCAGATGGTCAAACAGAAAGGCTGCATGATTGCCGTGGATGACTTTGGTACAGGTTATTCTAATTTTGAATTTTTACTTAAACTCAAACCCGATTTCTTAAAAATCGACGGTAGCATGATTAAGAATATTCACAAAGACTCAGATACCTACAGTGTAGTAGAAACTATTGTTGATTTTGCTAAGAAAAATAATATCAAAACCATCGCTGAGTTCGTCAGTGAAAAAGAGATCTTTGATATTGTTAAAGACTTGGGAGTTGATTACTCTCAAGGTTATTATTTTGGAGAACCGAAACCGGGTGCAGAACAGGCTCAAGGCTAACCTGATTTATTGAGCAATTTGAGCTTTTGCTAAGAATTGATCACGCGTTTGTAACTCAGGTTCATAAACCCATAATGGCGTATTAAAAACCTGCCAAACAGGTCGGTTTTTCATAACCTCCGTAAAATACTCTACTTCAAGATGCTGTGTTAACCATTTATTTAGGTGAGTATATACCGACTGCTCAAACCATTGTTTATCAACATGGGCAAACTGCCTGATAAAAGGGAAAATCGCAATATCTGCAAAGCTGACTTGCTGGCCATTCAGTGCCAATAGGTTATTGACTGAATTGCTATAAGCCAGCAAGTCCTCAAGTATTTGTAAAAACACCCCTCCTCTTGACCGATAGACCTCTGGCGATTCTTCAGGAAAACGCTCTGCGTATTTGTAATGATCTAAATGCATTTTGAACTCATTATCACAAATATAAATCAAAGCCATCATTTCGGAAAAGCCTTGATCCTGCTTTAAGGGTAACCAATTCAAACCATCATTCTGCGATAAAGCCCATAACATAATGTCACGACTCTCATCAATCACCTGGCCGTCAGGCAAGATTAACACCGGCACAGTACCTTTAGGCGAAGCACTCAACATCTCAATAGGCTTATCCCAGAAAACAATCTCACGCTGTTCCACCTGTATACCCGAAGCCATAATCGCCATACGGGCACGCATGGCATAAGGACAACGGCGATAAGAGTATAAAACAGGATGATTGACCACAAGTAACTCCAAATAATGAGATTAAATTCAAAGCCCACACAAAGTGACCAGGCCTGGTCACTTTGTGTAAACTCTAAAAACAGTATTATAAAACAAAACATCCGTCCACAAAAAAGCCCGCATTAATGCGGGCTTTCAAAAAAATAAGCGCTAAGCAAATTTTTGAATTGAGGAGGTCAGCTGTGCCGTTGATACAAGGCGGGAAAATGACCCGTAGCGCAGTGTACATAAAGTACATGAGCAACGGAAGCATTTACCCAACGCAGTAGCGATGGTGCAGATGGCCTCCTCAAACAAAAATTACATCATGCCGCCCATTCCTCCTCCGCCACCCATTGCCGCATCAGCAGTAGCACCGTCTTTAGCAGGAAGATCCGCAATCGCTGCACCAGTCGTTAATACTAAACCAGCAACAGACGCTGCATTTTGAAGTGCAGAACGCGTTACTTTAGCTGGATCGATAATCCCAGCTTCAATCATATCGCAATAGATCTCTTTTGCTGCATCAAAACCGTAATGACCAGAACCTTCCATTACCTTATTGACGATAACAGAACCTTCTAAACCACAGTTAGCGGCAATCTGACGCATTGGCTCTTCCATTGCACGTAGTGCAATTTGGATACCGACATTTTGATCAGCGTTATCACCTTTAATGGTTAGATTGGCTTTAGCGCGAACTAATGCAACACCACCACCGGCAACAATTCCTTCTTGAACGGCTGCACGAGTCGCGTGAAGTGCATCGTCAACACGATCCTTCTTCTCTTTCATTTCCATCTCTGTAGCAGCACCTAACTTAAGCACGGCAACACCACCAGAAAGCTTCGCTAAACGCTCTTGTAGTTTTTCTTTGTCGTATTCAGAAGTAGTTGTGTCTACTTGTGCACGAATTTGAGCACAACGACCATCAATGTCTTCTTTATCGCCAGCACCATCAATCAACTTAGTATTGTCTTTACCAACAACAATCGTCTTAACTTCACCTAATAAATCTAGGGTGATTGCATCAAGTGAAAGACCTACTTCTTCAGAAATAACCGTTCCGCCAGTCAAAATAGCCATATCTTGTAACATCGCTTTACGACGTTCACCAAAACCAGGTGCCTTAACCGCTGCAACTTTAACGATACCACGCATATTGTTGATAACTAATGTCGCTAGTGCTTCACCGTCAACATCTTCTGCAATAATCAATAAAGGACGACCTGCTTTAGAAACCGCTTCTAAAGTTGGTAGTAATTCACGGATGTTTGAAATTTTCTTGTCATAAAGCAAGATGAAAGGCGCTTCTAATTCAGCAACCATTTTGTCTTGGTTTGTGACGAAGTAAGGAGAAAGGTAACCACGGTCAAATTCCATCCCTTCTACAACAACTAATTCGTCTTGTAGTGAAGAACCTTCTTCAACGGTGATAACACCTTCAGTGCTTACTCTTTCCATAGCATCTGCAATCATTTTACCGATCGCTGTATCAGAGTTAGCCGAAATCGTTCCAACCTGAGCGATTGCTGCAGACGTTGTACAAGGCTGAGCCATTGCTTTAATTTCAGCAACAACCGCTTCTACTGCCTTGTGAATACCACGGTTTAAATCCATTGGATTCATACCAGCAGCGACAGACTTCATACCTTCACGAACGATTGACTGTGCAAGTACAGTCGCTGTCGTTGTACCATCACCAGCAACATCATTGGTTTGAGAAGCAACTTCTTTAACCATCTGTGCGCCCATGTTCATGAACTTGTCTTCTAAATCGATTTCACGTGCAACAGAAACACCATCTTTTGTTACGACTGGCGCACCAAATGATTTTTCTAATACAACGTTACGACCCTTAGGTCCTAAAGTAACTTTTACAGCATCTGCAAGAACGTTAATACCTTCAACCATCTTCTCACGAGCATCTATACCAAATCTGACGTCTTTTGCCATTTTACTAATTCCTTAAATTCTTGAATAAATTCTATCAATAACCACCCTGCCAACCCACATTAACAATGTGGTCGCAGAATACTTTTGTTATTTAATCGATAATTGCGATAATGTCATCTTCACGCAAAATAGTTAAAGTTTCACCTTTATCATCTTTAGTCTCTTGACCAGCGTATTGAGTAAACAATACTTTATCGCCGACTTTTACCGTCATGGCAATAATAGTACCGGCATCAGATGCTTTACCTGGACCAATCGCAAGTACTTCACCTAAGTTCTGCTTCTCTTGTGCAGAACCTGGTAAAAGAATTCCACCCGCTGATTCTTTTTGCTCTTCAACGCGGCGAATAACAACACGGTCATGTAATGGCTTGATGTTCATAGGTGTCTCCTAAAGTTTAAATAATATGGTTTTCAAGGTTATTTCGACTAAAGCCGAAACGGTCATTTCTTTAATACTAAATCCGCTACTCGACGACTTTTAGCACTCTACCCTTGAGAGTGCTAATTATTTTAGTCATCTACGGCAATCTGTCAACTAAATATGGGGTTAGTTGAAATGAATTCAAGGATTTACAGGAAAAAAATAAGTAATGACCAGGCCTGGTCATTATAAATATACGTTAAGACACTTAGCGATAGAGCGAACACTTTCTAAAAAGTGAAAGGCCTAAGCTCAATCGGTCAAAACAAGGTTGTCGCGATGAATAAGGGATTCATCGTCAATATAACCCAAGATAGGCTCAATTTGACTATTTGGCTGGCCAAGTAATTTTGCAGATTCGTTCGCAGGATAGTTAATTAATCCACGCGCCACTTCATGCCCTGATTCGTCGTAACAAACGACCATCTCACCCCGTTGAAACGAGCCGCGCTGAGATTTAACACCTATCGGCAACAAGCTCTTACCAGAGGACTGAATCATCTCAACAGCCCCCTTGTCTAAAACTAACGTACCCTTGGCTTGCAAGTGACCCGCGAGCCATTGTTGGCGTGCCGTTAAAGGTTCTAAATCAGGAACCAATAAGGTTCCAAACGCCTCGCCCTTAAACAATTTAGGCAAAATATCAGGCTCACGACCAGAGGCAATCAAAGTGGCTGTTCCTGAGCGAGCGGCACGCTTAGCGGCCATGACCTTGGTATACATGCCACCCTTACCCAAAGCACCGCCTTCTGGACTGGCCATCGCTTCAATGTCTTTACGACTTACATGAGCCTCGCTAATGAGCTGAGCATGCGGATTCTGACGAGGGTTGTCATCATACAAACCATTCTGATCTGTCAAAATCACCATTACATCAGCCGAGATTAGATTTGCTGTTAATGCCCCTAACGTATCATTATCGCCAAAACAGATTTCATCGGTCACAACGGCATCATTTTCATTAATAATAGGCACAACGCTGTATTCTAAAAGGGTTTCAATGGTGTTTTTGACATTTAAGTAACGCTTACGATTCGACAAATCATCATGCGTCATTAAAATTTGAGCGGACTGAATAGAAAATTCAGCAAACTGGGATTCGTAGGCTTGAATCAAACCCATCTGACCTACAGACGCGGCGGCCTGCAGTTCATTTAAAGCAGAAGGACGCGATGTCCAACCTAGACGTTTCATGCCTTCAGCAATCGAACCTGAAGAGACTAAAACAACCTCAACCCCCTGTTGCTTGAGCGTCACCATTTGGGCAACCCACTGAGCCAGGGCAACTTTATTTAAACCTTGACCATCATCCGTCAGTAAGGCACTGCCGATTTTGATGACCCAACGTTTTGTATTTTTTAACTCTTCACGATTCATTTTGTAACCAAACGCGTTAAATTAGAACGTCTAAAGTAGACCTTAGAGCGAGCAGAAAAATGCGACCTTAAAAATCAAAATCTTCTTCGACCGTGGCACGAACAGGTGCAACTTCTTCAGTCATTTCCATACGATTTTGCTCTAAAGCATAAGCGATGTCATTCACCAATTTAGTGGTTCCGTCACGCATAACTGCAGAGATTTGGTAAACAGGGCCTTGCCAATCCACTTCAGCGACAATGCTATCACAAAGCTCCTTGGTCTCTTCTGGCAACAGCAAATCCGTTTTATTCAAAACCAACCAGCGTTCTTTACCGGCCAACACTTCACTGTATTTCTCAAGCTCTTTCTGAATAATACGAATCTCTTCAGCTGGATCAGTGTCATCCATCGGCGCGATATCGACCACATGTAATAAGAGACCAGTACGTGATAAATGCTTTAAGAACTGCAAACCTAAACCGGCACCTTCTGCAGCACCTTCGATGATACCTGGAATATCCGCCATGACGAAACTGGTTTCAGGGGAAACACTGACCACCCCTAAATTAGGGTATAAGGTTGTGAACGGATAGTTCGCCACTTTTGGACGTGCCGCAGAGACCGCCGTAATCAAACTCGACTTACCAGCATTAGGCATTCCTAGCAGACCCACGTCCGCTAAAACAATCAGCTCAAGCAGTAAATTACGCTCGTCACCATCCTCACCCGTTGTACATTGACGAGGTGTACGGTTACGACTGCTCTTAAAGTGGATATTGCCTAAACCATGACGACCACCTTGTGCGACCAATAACTGCTGGCCATGTTCGGTTAAATCACCCATGACTTCGTCAGCATCAACATCTCTTATTTTAGTCCCTACCGGCACTTTAATAATCAACGTTTCACCAGCACAACCTGTTTTTTGCTGACCCATGCCGGCTTGACCGTTTTGAGCTTTATAGTTTTTGGTAAAACGAAAATCAACCAAGGTATTCAGGTTAAAATCAGCTTGCAGAACAACGCTGCCGCCATCTCCACCATCACCGCCGTTAGGCCCACCAAATGGAATGAACTTTTCGCGACGAAAGCTCGCCACACCGTTTCCACCACGACCTGCTTCTACATGAATGGACGACTCATCTACGAATTGCATGTTATTCCCTTTTCTCAGTCAATTAACGTCTCAGCATTTGTTATAAACGCAGAGCGACTTATTTTATCAAAACCTTGCCACCCAAGTGACAATACCCATCAATAATGAGCTTTAGTTTCGTTGTTTTTTATCTACAAACAAAAACGCCCCGTCAATGCGGGGCGTTTTTAGATAAGTTGAAACTGAAATTATTCAGTAACAATCGTTACGAAAGTACGTAATGGCTTACCTTTATTAACAAACGCAACCGCGCCGTCTGCTTTAGCGAATAAGGTATCATCCTTACCACGACCAACGTTTACACCTGGATGAAACTTAGTTCCACGCTGACGAACGATGATGCTTCCTGCAGAAACTTGCTCACCACCGAATGCTTTAACGCCTAGGCGTTTGGCATTGGAGTCGCGACCGTTTTTAGTACTACCTGCTGCTTTCTTATGAGCCATGGTATAGTCCTTTTATTGACAGTGTTACCCCCTATTAAGAAGTAACCCCTGTTTCGATTCAATTATGATTTAAGCTGAAATCTTACCGATTTTTACTTCAGTATAGTTCTGGCGGTGGCCTTGCTTAGTTTTAGATCGGTTCTTACGACGACGGAATTTGATGATGGTTACTTTCTTGCCACGACCGTTTGATTCAACAGTTGCTGCAATTTTTGCACCTTCAACAAAAGGCGTGCCGATTTTAATATCAGCGCCTTCACCAATCATCAATACTTCGTCAAATTCAACTGCATCACCAGCTTCTGCATTTAAAGACTCAATGCGTAGAGTTTGACCTTCACGAACTCGATATTGCTTACCACCGGTTTTAATTACCGCATACATGGAACTTCTCCCGGATTTTTAATAAATTCTGTTATACAGCCGCAAATTGCGACAAAGGCGGGATTATATAGACTTTTTAATAGTAGGTCAAAACAAATTAACGCTTTTTTTTAAAAATAACCAGGCCTGGCCAATTTAATATAAATGACAGGAGGCTCCTTATTAACCAAGCCCACCTAACAGACTGATAATTATACTCTATTCAAACAACTCATGCCTGCATTCACAACAACGCTCAGTATAATCAAACCATTCAATTTTTTGATGTTGCCATGCAAATACTAGCGTCCTTAAGCTATTCATACTAAAATAGCGCCTTTCACTCTTTTGATATAAATAAACTGCCTTGAAATCCATGACCCTTACCGACATCAACACCCTTATTCAGAATGACATACAAGCCGTCAATCAACTTATCATTGACCGCCTATCTTCTGATGTTGTCCTAATCAACCAAATTGGCCACTATATTATTAATAGCGGCGGTAAGAGATTGCGTCCATTATTAGTATTATTGTCAGCACGAGCATGCGGCTACCAAGGTACGGACCATCATTTGATGGCAGCGGTGATTGAGTTCATCCATACCTCTACCTTATTACATGATGATGTCGTTGATGAATCCGATACACGTCGTGGCAACAAAACTGCTAATGAAGTATGGGGCAATGCCGCCAGTGTATTAGTCGGTGACTTCTTATATTCGCGTTCATTTGAAATGATGGTTGAGCCTGGACAGATGAGAATTATGCAAGTTATGTCGGAAGCGACCAATGTGATTGCGGAAGGCGAAGTTCTACAACTGCTCAACTGCCATGATGCCGATACGACTCAAGAACGTTATATGGAAGTTATCCACCGTAAAACTGCAAAACTCTTTGAAGCCGCAACCCAGATGGGACCGATTCTAGCCAACCAACCAGCGCTAGAGTCGGCGTTCATCGCTTATGGCCGCCATTTAGGCGCCGCTTTCCAGCTCATTGATGATGTCTTAGATTACACGGCAAATGAAACTGAACTGGGTAAAAATATCGGTGATGATTTAGCGGAAGGCAAACCAACTCTGCCATTGATATACAGCCTTGAGAACGGTTCAGATGCCGAAAAATCTATTATTCGACGCGCGATTGAAAGTGAAGGAATCGCACTACTTTCGGAAGTGACTGAAATTATCAAAAATTCTGGTGCGATAGACTACACCAAGGAGATTGCTCAAAATGAAGCCGAACTTGCGAAACAATCGTTAGCACCTTTAGCGGATAGTGAGTTTAAATTTGCGCTCAACGCCCTGGCCGATCTCGCGGTGAACCGCTCGCACTAAGCGCATCAATCGACTCTCTTTCTCACCTAGAAGATAGACGACCTATGAGTCAAAATGGCTAAAGCCCCGCTAACGGCCTAGTAGAAGACCGTTCAAAATGATTGGCTATCACTTTAACGCGAATACACTCTTCTTGAATTTTTCTGGGTGAACTTATCTAAAGCGCGCTGAATTTCATCTGCCTCTTGCTGAGCAATCTGCTCCTCAATTTTAAGCCTTAACTCTTCCTGCTCTTGAGCAACAACACGTTTATACAGATCCAGATTACTCAACTTAGTTTTATCCCAGTCAATACGACGCATTAACCAGCGAACCATAAAGCGCACTACATGACATTGATCATGACTGGCGTAGATACGCTCTGACCTAGGCCTTAAACCATGCATACGCTCGACAATAATCAATTGCTCTTGCGAATCGGGACGGATTCGTAGAAAGCCACTATTATCCTCGTCAAAACTGGTGCTGTAATAAACTCGCACCACTTTATCCATACTAAAAACGGCTTTCGCCAGAATGGTCGACTCATGTTTTCCATTCATACCCACGGTATGAATAAATATATTCTGCGACATTATCTGCCTAAAAAAACCTTCAACCTCATCAAACTGAACATCTTGATGGCTTTCCGAGGCTTCAGAGATACCTGCTTGTATCTCTTCGGCACGTCTTTCTAAACGTTTAAAAAAGTACCTTACCGCGGGTGCCAAAGTTTTATCGTTTTTCATTTAGTGAATACCTCTAAATAAGGTATCGACCAAATGCCTCAAACATTAACGTTATTCGTATAAATATTACGAGAGAGATTAACACGAGTCGATGTATGGCTATCAAAGGTTAAAATTACTGGGTAATAACCAAGCCTAGTGAATTTTTAAAAGCCATATTTAGCTTACTCAATACCGTCATTGCAGATACAAAACCGGTTTAATAAACCACTTATTGCAACGGATATTCTGCTCAAATCATTCTGTTAAAAACAGCTTTATAACCTCACCTTTTTTAATCGCAGAGCATTACCAATGACCGAAACAGAGCTAAAACTCATCGCCACCGCGGCAATCATTGGAGAGAGTAACATACCAAAAACAGGATATAGAATACCTGCTGCAATCGGTACGCTGGCGGCATTGTAGGCAAAAGCAAAGAATAAGTTTTGGCGAATATTTGTCATCGCGGCCTTACTTAACTTTCGTGCTCGGACAATGCCTCTTAAATCACCTTGCACCAATGTTATGCCCGCACTCTCCATTGCAACATCCGTACCTGTTCCCATAGCAATCCCCACATGAGATTGTGCCAAAGCGGGTGCGTCATTCACACCATCTCCCGCCATCGCAACAATATGACCATCGGCTTGAAATTTTTGAATCCACTGCGCTTTTTCATCGGGCAATACGCCAGCCTCGACCTGGTCGATCTGCAATTCTGAAGCAACCGCATGAGCGGTTATTTCGCTATCACCCGTTAACATTACCACGCGAATACCTTGCTGATGAAGCGCTTCAATGGCTGCATAACTTGTGGGTTTTATAGGGTCGGCCACCACAACAAACCCTGCAAACTCTTGATTTATTGCTATAAACATGACGGATTGTCCTTGCGCACGATACGACCTAACCATCTCATTTATACGCGGCAAGTTGATTTTAAGGCTTGCCATTAACAGATTATTACCAATCGCGATATGTTTCTGTTGAACCTCGCCTGAAACACCCTTTCCAGCCATTGATTTAAAACTGCTGACGGCAGTAAATTCTAGATTTTGTTCTTCGGCCGCTGCAACGGTTGCCCTGCCTAACGGGTGTTCGCTCGCCCGCTCTAAACTCGCTACGAGTTGCAAAACGGTTTGTTGTTCAAAGCCCTGTTCAACCTGTAACTCAATCAATTTCGGCTTACCTTCGGTTAATGTACCGGTTTTATCAACCACCAAAAGCGTCACTTTTTCCATAACTTCCAAGGCTTCTGCATTTTTGATGAGCACTCCTTGAGTAGCCCCCCGTCCTGTACCCACCATAATAGAAATAGGCGTCGCTAACCCTAACGCACAAGGACAGGCGATAATAAGTACAGACACGGCACTGACGAGCGCATAAGCCAGGCTTGGCTCAGGGCCAAACAGCCACCAAACAGTGAATGCAACCATGGAAACTAGCACCACAATCGGCACAAAGTATCCCGCCACCCTATCGACTATTTTTTGAATCGGCGCACGTGAACGTTGCGCTTGTGAAACCATATCGACAATCTGCGCAAGCAAGCTCTCTTTACCCACTTTTTCAGCCATCATCATTAAACTACCGGAACCATTCAAGGTCGCCCCGATTAATCGATCGTTAACGGTCTTCGCCACTGGCAAAGGTTCTCCGGAAACCATCGATTCATCAACATAACTTTGCCCTTGAGTAATAACGCCATCGACCGGCACTTTATCACCAGGACGAACTCTCAAAATATCGCCAACCTGAACATCCTCTAATGAAACCTCATTTTCGGAACCATCCTCAGCGACCTTCCAAGCCGTATTGGGAGCCAAATCTAATAACATTTTGATTGCCGAGTTCGTTTGCGAGCGTGCCTGCAACTCTAGAACCTGTCCCAATAAAACCAGTGCGATAATCACTGCTGCGGCCTCAAAATAAACCGCAACCAATCCAGTTTCGGTTTGCATTGTCTGTGGAAAAACGTGCGGTGCTAACAGCGCAACCAGACTATAGCTCCAAGCAGCGCCCACTCCCATCGCAATAAGGGTAAACATATTCAAATTCCAAGTTTTAACGGAGACCCAGGCGCGCACAAAAAATGGTGCTCCTCCCCATAAAACAACCGGTGTGGCGAGTACAAACTCAAGCCATTGAATACTGTAAAAACTTAAACTCTCTGGCAGGTATTGCGGCGCTAAATCCATTATCATCGCCAAGATAAAAACGGGTAAAGCGAATGCCGAGCTAATCCAAAATCGGTAACGCATATTCTTCAGCTCAGGGTCTGCTTGTATTTCATTTGCATTTGCACTTGAACTGATTAAGGGTTCAAGTGCCATGCCACAGATAGGACAGTTTCCAGGATGCTTTTGCATCACTTCTGGATGCATTGGACAAGTATATTGAACATCAGCGACATTTGAAAAGGGGACAGTACCTGGGTACTTAGAAAGCAGCGGAGAGAGGTATTCTTGCGGTTTTTGAGAAAATTTATGCTGACAATTCTCACTGCAAAAGTGAAATATTTGCCCTTGATAAGATGCGCTAAAAGGTGAGTCCACAGAAACCTCCATGTGACAAACAGGATCCTTAACGCTTTCAGGAATTTTTATGCGCGAATGCTTCATAATACCTCCGACACTGAAACTTAGAAGACAAGCTAAGTTAAACCTTTGACTAGGCCTGGTGGTTTTTAATGCCTAGTTTTAGGACGATTGAAATGATTTTTATGATTGCAGAGTCTTTTTTCGTTCTTCAAATTCATCTTTTGAAATCTCGCCTTTCGCATAACGTTTTTTCAAAATATCCATCGCTGCTTCATCGTTACTCGAGGGTTTTACAAATGCCTTAATCAGCATAATTATAATCACTATAAACATCAACCAAAACAACCACATACCACCATCATAACCTCCTAAAAACTATCCATAAATTCATTCATTGTTGCGTATTGCCATTCCATAGCACCTCTTCCTTAATTACAGCCAACTAAAAAAACGAGTGTTTTACCAATGGCTCGAATGAGCAAGCGCCCAGACCTTCTTCCAGCTAACCGGCACACTCTCTTCATTCAGTAAGCATCCCTCCTCTAACTCTGGAAAGATGTCTGCATAATTTTTAATATCGGTACTACTCACGCGCCTATTAATATCTTTCGCTTGTACCTCACTCGGACTACAAATTCCGGCAGCTGCGACAATCTCCATCAGATTGGTGACTACCTTTGCTTGATAACTGGCGACTCGCTTACCTTTTAGATCAATATCTAAGGCTTTATAGCGACTTGGATCTTGTGTCGCGATACCGGTTGGGCATTTATCGGTATTACAACTTCTAGACTGAACACACCCCAAAGCGAACATCATGCCTCGTGCAGAATTCACCGTATCCGCTCCCAATGCTAATAGTCTAAAAACATGAAAGGCTGAAAAAGCTTTACCCGATGCAATCAAACGAATCTCGTCCTTTAAACCAAATCCCACTAAAGCAGAATAGACAATATTGACCGCTTCCCTTAAAGGCGTGCCGACCGAATTCGAAAATTCAATCGGTGCAGCACCCGTGCCACCTTCACCCCCGTCTACCGTGATAAAATCGGGTTTAATACCCGTTTCAACCATCGCCTTACAAATCGCCAAAAAGTCTTCCGGCTTACCCAAACTCAACTTAAAACCAACCGGTTTACCGCCGGAGAGGTGGCGTAATTGGCTGATAAATTGCAGTAACTCAATCGGTGTAGAAAAGGCCGAATGTGCGGGTGGGGAATCAATATCCACCCCCATTTTAACATTACGAATTTGAGCGATTTCCTCAGTCACTTTTGCCGCTGGTAGGATACCACCGTGACCTGGCTTAGCCCCTTGAGAGAGTTTGATTTCAATCATTTTTACATTTGGGTGTTTTGCATTCTTCTCAAATAAGTCGGTACTAAAACCGCCCTTATTCGTACGACAGGAAAAATAGCCTGTACCAATCTGCCAAACCAAATCACCATTTTCTTGAAGGTGATAAGGCGACAAACCACCCTCACCAGTATTCTGAAAAAAACCACCGATTTGCGCGCCTCTATTTAACGCCCTAATCGCGTGTTTACTCAAAGCACCAAAACTCATGGCGGAAATATTAAAAATTGCTGCTTGATAGGGCTGTGTGCAATCTTTACCACCAAACGACACTCGGCAAACTTCTTTCATGACTGTCTTAGGGATTATTGAATGATTAACCCACTCATAACCCACCCGATAAACATCAAACTGTGTGCCAAATGGCCGGGTATCCCGCATGCCTTTTGCTCTTTGATAAACCAAAGAACGAAACTCCCGACTCACTGGTGTACCATTAATATCATCTTCTACAAAATACTGTTGAAGCTCAGGCCGAATGGATTCAAAGAGATATCTAAAGTGTCCAATAACAGGGTATAAGCGTAGCAAAGTGTGTCTTTTTTGAGCGATATCGTACAATCCTAACGTTATCATCGGTAACCCAAAAGCATAAAGCCATATTGCATCACTCCAAATAAAAGAGAGTAGATACACCAACAGTACGAATATCACGGACAATGCTAGAAAGAAATGTTTTACGGTCGACATCTTCACCTCACCTTCGAATATTCAGAGCCTTTTTCTGTGCCCGCATAAAGACCTCAGAAAATCCTATTTGCTTTATTTTTAACGCCATCATCACCTTAACCATCAATCAAAAAACCTTTAAAAGCGTTTGGAAACAGTTATTTATTGCAATATTAACACCAACCAGGCTATACACAACACACCGAACTCTTAGTAAATCAAGAACACCTAGAAACTTTACTCCTTAAGCTTACCCTTGTCACTCCCCTCCATTCTTGTAGCGTATTTACCAGGATTTCTGGACGTTGTTTAAATACCGCTGTTTAAAACAACCAGGCCTGGTGGAATATAGCGCTACTTAAATACAGGCAATAAAAAAGGGCGTATAACACGCCCTTTAAACAAAAAACCATAATCAGTCTACTGCAGCCTGGCCTCTAGCTTTATTCCTGCAAAGGCGCCTAACGTAATGCTAAACAAAGCCAAAAACGAGCCTAATGCCAAGGTCGAAATACCTGTCAGACCATGACCTACTGAACAACCCATCGCCAAAACACTACCAATTCCAACCAAAACTGCCCCCAAAACACTCAGCAGAACATCTCTCCGCGAAGAAAAGCCCAGTTCCGTTTTAAATTCTTTGCGTATCACACTTGAGAGGAATGCGCCTACAGGCAAACCAATCACGGCAACCACGCCAAAGGTGATCACCGACAAGCTGCCAATATTGAAAGCGGCATAGACTGTATCTGCCATCGGTGCAGCAAAACTATAAGATTGTGTGCCAAGCCCTAATGGCGGTGAATCCATAAATTCAGCTTCCTCAATTAAAGCTTGCCCCATTTCAGCTCCCGTAATGTAAAAACCTGCAGTAACCGCTAAACCGACCACTAAAGCACTCAAAACATATCTTGGTTGACGAAATTGTGGATTTTTCAGAGCAAAATATAGAATCGGTAAAGATATGATAAGTGCAATAATTAATCGATTGCTTGCTAAATCGCTATTAAAACTTGAAAACAATGCCCCCAAATCCTGACTGCCAATCTCACTAAAGCTGACAGAGAATGGCGTCACGATTGGCATAAAGACATCAGCATAAACCGAGGTCTTAGTCATGATATAGGCCGTTATTGCCATAACCAATACCAGCAATACCGCCTTAAAACTCCCTTGACCGACTCTCACTAGATTTCGCATGCCGCATCCCGCAGATAAAACCATACCGAATCCGAAAATCAATCCTCCAAGAATATAACGTCCATAGGCAAACTCTGCAGATCGATAGTTAGGCTTGGTACCCGTTAAATCTACCCACTGGAAAAATTCAATCAAAGCCACACCAATGATGGCAACCGCAATTGCTGCCAAATACGTCCATAAACGATGAGCCCCCTGTTTAGAGAGAGTTTCTCTCAGCCCGCCTACAGGACAAAATTGACTGGTTTGCGCCACCGCTCCAAAAACCATCGACAACACAAACACCAACAATAAATACGTTACTAAAGCATCCATTTAAATCTCCTTTGAATTATTTTATGCTTTTTTAGGCAGAATAATCTGCACCCACAAACCCGACAATAACATGGCTCCGCCAACAAACCAGAAAGGCGAGACTAGGTCTTGAGACCACTGTGCCATAACCCCCATAATCAAGGCCCCAAACGCATACCCGGAATCTCTCCAAAAGCGATAAATACCGATTAAACTTGCACGGTGTTTAGCGGGTGCAAAATCACCCACTGCAGCCCCCAGATTAGGGTAAAGCATGGCCATACCCACACCTATAAACGCGGCTTCCAAACTCCATAAAAAGACTTCATTGGTCAATGGAATGGCTAACACCCCCAAACCACAAAACCACATTCCCCAAACGATTAAACCTTTGCGACCAATCTTATCCGATAGAGGTCCGGTCACTAACTGGCTTGCGCCCCACACCACACCATAAATCGCAATAATAGCACCCGCTTCAATCAGCGTTAGACCTTGCTGTAAGAAATAAATCGGTAAAAACACCCAAACAATCGCATCGGTAAACTTTTCTACCAGGCCAGCCTGATTAAGGGCAACCAAATTTTTATCGTCTAGGGTCGCCGTTTTAAATAACTGCCCCAGACTTTGATGTTCACTCGTTTGACCAGCTGCAAGCGCATTTTGATGATGCAATTCCGCCCATGGCAAGGTTTCTATAATGGTAAATTTTGCCAATACCAGTCCCGTCAGTATGACCACTAAACTGAAGATAAACAAACCTTCTTTCGCCCCCAATAGTTCGACTAAATAAGCCGTCACCAGCCCCGCTATACCCACTGCCGCATAACCTGAAAATTCATTTACGCCGTTCACAAAGCCTTTTTGCGTCGACTGAGCCAAATCCAGTTTACTATTTAATGCCATTGACCAACACAAACCTTGGTTAAACCCCAATAGGATGGTCGCAAAAATAATCCAGTTCCAACTTTGCGCATAGAGCAAAATGAATGGGATGGGTAAGGCCACTAACCACCCCCAAAGCAGCACTGTTTTCCGGCCATAATTCTCACTTAGTTTGCCGGCAAACAAATTCATAATGGCTTTGACAACTCCAAACACAACCACAAAAGAGGCCAGTAGAAAAAATGCCTGATCTGCCAACCCAAATTCAGTTTCTGCCAGGCCTGGTACGACAACTCTTGTCATCCCAATCGTTAGACCCACCAGAAAAATTTGAATCAAATGTAAACTAAATTGGTGTTTATTAGCCGAGATACCATGCTCAATATGCGTTTCAAGCGTATTGAAAGCTTGTGTTACTGGCTCAATCATTTTTTTATACTCCGACATGCATCCCTACCTCCTTAAAAAATTTGTTGCATTGTAACAGGCGCTACTTTAACATTCAATTGTTCAATTGAATGTACTATTGTTTTAGTAGCACGAGATTCACATTACTTAAATTTGGAGAGCATTATGTTTTTAATTCAGCGAGAAGTCCCTTCTGACCCATCATCAATTAGTTATTTTATGGGTTGCGCAGGTCAAGGAAAAAGCATCGCCATCGATGTTCATAAAGAAGATGTGAATTGGTTTATAGAGCAAGCGGCTCAAAAAGGCGTAAACATAGACTACGTCATTGACACCCACATTCACGCTGATCATATTTCGGGTGCTATGGCACTTGCAAAACGTAGTGGCGCTGCCTATATGCTGCATGAATCAGCAACCCCTGATTTTGCCTTTACCCCCCTTAAGGAGGGCGAAAAACTTACAGCCGGCAATGTCGGTGTTGAAGTGTTTCACACCCCAGGGCACACTATGGATTCAATCTGCCTATTAGTCACTGACTTTTCACGCGGACCTTTACCGTGGTTTTTGATTTCGCAACATACACTTTTTGTCGGCAGCGTGGGTCGACCTGACCTAAGAGGTAGAGAAAGAGAAATGGCTGGTCATCTTTATGACTCAATTCATAGTAAGATCCTTACATTACCTGATCACATTGAAATACTGCCTGGGGCTAAAGCCGGGAGTGTGTGCGGGGTAGGTCTTTCAGCAAAACCCAGCTCCACCATTGGTTACGAAAAAGCCACCAATGCCTCATTGAAGTTAACAAAAGATGCCTTTATTGAAAAGGTGCTTGAGGATTTACCGCCCTTTCCCGACAAGATGAATGACATCATTAACGCCAATATCTCTGGATAAATTGAATTTGGCAAGCCCATGGCATATCATTCAATCAAACAATTGAATGCGGAATGATAATGTCTGAAATCAAAAAGCAACTTTTTGAACAACTTGCCCTCATCACTCAAAGCTTAGCCTCGCCCCAGAGAATCGAATTACTCGATTATCTAGCACAGGCTGAGCGCAGTGTGGATGAACTTAGCCAGTTAACAGGTCTGAGCACAGCAAACACCTCAAGACACCTACAAGTCCTAAAACAAAACGGTCTGGTTTTAATGAGAAAACGGGGTAAAAGTCGGCTCTACAAAATTGCCGGAGATGATGTTGTTCAACTCATTAGCTGCTTAAGAAAAACGGCTGAAAATCATTTGGCGGAAGTAAACCGCCTAAAACAAAACATCCTGCCAAGCCATATCGACAAAGAGGCTATTTCCAGTACAGAACTACTTGCCAAAATGAATAATGGTGAGATTTTATTGTTGGATGTCAGACCCCCTAAAGAGTTTGAGCAAGGTCACATCAAGGGCGCCGTCAATATTTCACCAGAATCAATCGCACACAAAATAACCGACATTCCACATGACAAAACCATTGTTGCCTACTGTAGAGGCCCATATTGCGCATACTCATACCAGATGGTGGAATCTTTACGTCATGAAGGCGTTGAAGCTCTCAGGTTAGAAGAAGGCTTTCCGGAGTGGAAAGCCGCGGGATTACCTTTTGAAGTTAACCCAGTTATTTAATCCAAATCAAAAGGAATTGGTAATTTGAAGGTTAGACAAAGTAGCATGCCGGACAGTGATTATTGGAACAGTTTCTTTGATGCGCCATGCATCATTGAAAAGCTATTTAGCACAACCCTACCTGGCAATACCGTTGAATTCGGTTGTGGTTATGGAACTTTTACCATTCCTGCTAGTTTACACACTCAGCAAACTCTATATGCTTTCGATATCGAATCCTCTGCCGTACAATCTGTCACAGAATTGGCGCATCAACAACACATCACGAACATTCAACTACAGCAACAAGATTTTATACAAGATGGTACAGGCTTAGCAGACGAATCAGTGACTCATATCATGATCTATAATCTTCTCCACCTTGAAAACCCTGGTGCACTTTTACAGCAAGCTTATCAACTGTTAAAACCCAAGGGGGCATTGTCCATAATGCACTGGAGAAGTGATATTGAGACCCCTAGAGGGCCTTCTTTAGAGATTAGGCCAACACCTGTGCAATGCCAAAACTGGCTAAAAACGACAGGATTCCATTCAATCCAAAAAATCGATATTGAGGACTATGCCCCCTATCACTTTAGCTATATTGCAATAAAAACCTAAAACAAAAAAGCCCCATTTAAGGGGCTTTTAGATATATTATGCGCAATGTATTCATTACACTTACAGGAAGTGTAAATTAAAAAGGAACATCGTCATCATCAAAATCATTCGGCGCATAAGCTGGTGCACGCTGTTGTTGCGCTGGTTGCTGCTGACCACCTTGAAAAGCCTGTCCAGCATTCGGATTTTGACCCTGAGGCTGTTGGAAATTATTTTGCTGAGGACGTCCTTGTTGTCCCCCCATTGGCGCAGCTGCTTGCTGTCCCATAGGTTTTCCTTGACCACCTTGTGGCGCTTGATTAAATCCACCACCTTTGCTTTGGTCAAACGAAGTGTCCCCACGCTGGCCGCCGCCACCTAACATTTGCATTTGGCCGTCAAAACCACTGATGACAACTTCCGTGGTGTAACGATCCTGACCATTCTGATCTTGCCACTTACGTGTTTGCAATTTACCTTCAAGGTAAACCTGAGAGCCTTTTTTAAGATACTGCCCTGCAATCTCAGCAATCTTGCCAAACATTGAGACTCGGTGCCATTCCGTTTTTTGTTGCTTCTGACCGGTGCTCTTGTCATTCCACTCTTCACTGGTGGCAACACTTAGGTTGGCAATGGCATTGCCATTGGCTGCATATTTCACTTCTGGATCTGCCCCAAGAGTTCCAACAAGAATTACTTTATTCACCCCTCTCATACTATACTTTTCCTTTTATTTCTTTAACTTCAATAAGTTACTTGTTAATTTTAATTAATTATACTATACAACCTGTTTTACACAAAGTAATTAAGCTATTTCACAGAAGAAATATCCGTAAAAGTATAGTAAGAAATATTTTTTCTTAAATTATCTAACTCTGTTTTTAAAGATTGCATAATATCAGTACCACGGTATTTTAACTCTACGTTTTCCACCTGTTTTTTAGCTTTTTTATAAGCATCTGATTCTTTCGGCAATCTATCCAACAATAACATGTTCGTGATAAATAGTTCTAATTCAAATCTTCTAAGAACATTCTCTTCACTCCCACTCATTCTTTTTAATCTTCTTATCTCAGCTTCTTGCTCAAGAATTGTATCAACTAAAACAGCAAGTCTATTTTCCTGTTGTAAAGAGAGGTCTTCAAGCTCATTTTTTTCTTCTTGTAAAAGTGCAAGTTCTCCTTCCCCGCCTTTTATTTTAACCCCTGCATCTGTTTGTGCGTTCGAGATATCAATCTTAAGGTCTTTGTATGCAAATTGTCCGTCTGAACCTTTTTTGTGCAATGTAGTTTTGCCAACGGGCTTCCCATTATCAAAATAAGCACCCTCAATCACCTCTTCAACAGAAAACTTATTGCCCTGCTTTATAAGATTATTAAGGGAACTACGCATAGCCTTTTCAAATTTACCCATTTTTCTAAGCTTACCGCTCTCCACGTTATAAAGTGTCCTTTTCTTAAAAAGAATTTATGACTTCCAGCGCTATTGACATACTTTTTTTTGAGGCTTCTTTAAGCTCGATTATATGAGTGTTTTGGTAAACTTTTTCATGAGCTTTATACCTTCTTAACCAGTAGGATTTTCTATTATCAACCATTCCAAAATTAAAACAACCAGAACAAGTTTCATCACTGCGCTTGGCATAATCCGGCTTAAATCCATCACCACAAGCCGCTCTAGGAGCCCTGCTTGGACTCATAATACAAAAACCATCTTGAGCAGGCACAACTATCATCCCTTTACTAATTAACTTTTCAGTTAAAACTTCAGCTTTTCGCAGCCCAACAACATTAATAGAGCCTCTAATTAATCGCTTATACTTTTCAATAGCTCTTCCAAACTTTCCATAGATTTTTTTATTTCCAAGTAGAGCATTTTTCAAAATCTCTTGAGTCAGCTGTTTCAATTCATCGGAAATAAACTCCCAAAGAGCCTCATCTTCAACATATACCTTAGTCATCTCTTCGCCATTATGAAAAAGCAAATCCGATAAGTATTCCAAATCTCCAATTTCAAAACGCCAAGCCCACATTAGGGCAAAAAACCTCCTAAACATATGAGGACGCAACGTTCCTTTGGTAAACCCTGCATCTTCAGAAAATTTGTCTAACAATCTATAAAGAGGCGTTTCCGTTAACTCAACATATTTTTTCCTTCCACTATTTGAAAATCCATCACTGTGAATTAAACGTAAAAACAAATACTTAGACCCATACTTTTTCCTCATAGGCTCAGATAAAGAAATAGCAACACGAACAGCATCTTTAACTTGTTTAATAGATTTTCGGTTTGTTTTTTTCCCTGATGATGTTCTAGCTGTTTTATAAACCCTACCAGTCAATATATCTGTACCATCATCTAATAGCTTCTTAGCATCATCAAAAGTAAGATGAGCCATTTCATGCTTCCGCATTGCAGAAAGAGAAAGGAGAATTATTATCGATGAGGCATATACAACCTCAACGCTTAGATTAAATTCCTTAAGACCTTCACCAAATTTATTTTTAAAATCTTTAAAAAGCCTATTTCTTGCTGTTGCCCTTTTCACTCCAGCTAGACCTTCCAAAGACCTTCTTTTCTCAACGAGCCATTCATACTTGAATAAAACACACTCAGAATCATCAATAACTCTCAAAGCATGATTCAGCAATGCTAATCCATCTTGAGGGTACAAAGTTTTAGTATGCCCATTTGCATAACCGATTCTTGTTGCAGCCTTCTGAATACTATTAGTTACTTCAGGATATGGATCAAAGATTAACCCCTCTCCCAAAATTGGTTGATACTGGAAAAACAATCTGACCACTCTCAAGTACTCTGAAACCAAACTTTTAGATAGATGCTTAGTTTTCAAAAAGGACTCATAAGCATCTATATCTGAAATGGAAAGTTCATTCGGGCTTAAAATGCATCGATCTAGACTAAAGAATGAAATAACCGATTTTACATTTTGAGCGTAATTCTTCTTACTGGATGCTGAGAGTGTCTTCTGATCAAAATAGGCCACACAAAACCTTTTTCCAAAGCCCTTCCATACTTCCCAAGCAACTTGCTTAGAGTGATCATCGATATCAAAAATTGGCTTCCAGTGCATTACAGTTTTACAATCAGCTTCGGCCTCTTTTTGCTTCTCAAACACCCAAGTATCTTCTCCTGGATCGGCCCCAACTAACCACGAAACTTTGAAATTAAGTTCACGACTAACTTTCTCTAAATGTAGAGCTACCTCTAACAAATCAAGTTTTTCGTTTTCGGTCTTCAAAGTACCACTTCTCCTAGTCAATAATCGGAAGCTCTATTGTCACAGCAAACTCTTCAGCCCGCTTAAAGTCTTTAGTTGAAACTTGAGATAAAAACTCCTGATATTCTGCAAGAATAACTTCCCAATGATTTGCCCAACGAGAAGGGTTCGATAGAATTAATCGGTCTTTTTCCTTAATTATCAAATTGCTAAAAGCAATCCATTCACTTATTAAGTTAATATCAGTTAAGACTATTCTATTTACTTCTAACTGCTCCAGGTGTGACGAAATTAACTCAACTCTTTCAGGAACGTCTCGTGAGTCATCTTCATTACACTCATCATGGTTGGGTGCCGAATGAACATTTAATGCTTGTTCGACTATAAAAAGTTGAAAATTTCTAGCCTTTCTATCTATCAACGCAGAAGTCTCAGCCCTTTTGACATAGCCTTTTGTTGTAGATGTATAAACATGACCTAAAGCCGCTTTAATCCTTCCAAGACTCTCACCACTTAACTTTCTAATTATGGCGTGAGTTGGCCTAAAATTTTCTCCTGTGGCAGAAAAGTTTGAATGACTGATTAATTCAAGTAAGTCATTCTCTTTTGCATAGTCTTTTAACTTTGTTCTTACCCAACTTGCAGGAGTGCTCGGATCATAACCTTCAAAAACAAGAGTTTTCTCCTTACCAAGCCTGTCGAAATTAATTCGCCCAAATATTGAAACCTTGTCTTCTTTGAAATAAGGACTAGAAAAATCTAGCCTCATACCTTTGCTAAAATGCTTAATATAACTTTTCAATAACTGAACTAAGTCATCAGAATTCCGAAGGTCAACATCAATTGATTGCCCTCTTTTTTTCCCCATAAATACATTTGTGTAACCTGACTCAAATGATTTTTGCAAACAATCCACATACAAATACCTGAAAACAGTATCAACATTGGGCAATAAATCTGGATGGGATAAGCAAGCTAAAAAGAGAGGTCTCTGAATATATCTATTTGCAATAAAAGCGGACTGGATTCGAGAACCAAACCAGCCTCGACTCTTTAACCAATCATGAATCTGTGAGTAATCACCTGTTTTACTAATAACTCGACCAAACTGAGCATATAAAATACCTAAAGCAAGCTCTATACTTCTATCCTCATTAGAGCAAACTGCCCAATCTAGCTTTTTCAAGCGCTCAATATCTTCTGACGATAGCTTACCAACAAGCCTATCCACGAACACCATGTCAGAAAGAGCAGCTTTCAATTCAGCCTTTGACTTCTCGTGAATAAATTCCATTGCACTGATATTGTAAAATAGAATTTCGGATTCAACTTCTTCTAAGTTGAACTCCCCTGCAAGCTTATTAATACTATGTCTATGTTTAAAAATATACTTATCAAATTCTTTTGGGTTAGCAATGGCAATCTCTGAAAAACTACTTTTAGGCTTTACAGTAGTCCGTTTAAAATTTTCGGGCAGGGATTGATTAGGGATTATTCCTACCGAAATTAAATGCTTAGCAAATTTTTTACAGGCTCCAAACACTTCGCTTTTGGAGTTTGCTTCAGAGCCTTTATCTTTGTCTAAAAAATCTTTATAGTCTTTCAGAGATTGGGCACTTACCACTCCCCCCAAAGCGGAAAGGTATTTCAAATACCTCAAAATATTGTTAGCAACACCTCTTTTTGCTCTTTGATGCCTTAAAAAAACATTCAACTCGTTCAGAATCGACTCGCCATCATGGATATTGGCCAAATACAGAACCAATATTGGATTACCTTCAGTTTTTACCTCCCAATCAATAAAAACTTTTAAATCTGAAACCGAAGCTTTTTTTGTCACAGCCAAAGGCGTGCGCGCAATTCTTTTTCTTACCATTAATAATTTTAATTCAATTAGGCTGAAGGAGGATGCTAGTTTTGCCGTGTTTATAAACAGTAATATTCTGGGTAGAATTCTCATCAGCAGCTTTCTGTGCAAGTCGGCATAACTGAGACATAGACTTAACCTTATTAGTTTCAAACTTATGTTGATAACGCCTTAGCTCATTAATTGAACAAGCTCTCTCGGCACGAGCAAGCAGGCCGTTTTTGACGATTAATTCCAACTTTTCAGGAGAAACTAAAGAGATTAACTCTATGATTTTATCTAATTTCTCGTGTAGATGAAGTATAGCATCGTCTTCAGTACTGACTCCATACCGCTTCCAAACGGGTTCATGGTGAGAGACTCTATTACGAAACTCTCTGACTGTTTTGACTAGGTCCTTGGTAGAACTTAGCATATTTGTAGCCTTTGAAGTAGGCCATGTTCCTCGAAAAACGGTTCCTAAAGATTGTGGCCACATCAGTCCTGGCCCCATAAATTCATGATCTAGAATGAATTCCCAGGTAGAAAATTCTGTTTTAGCTATGACTTCTTGGTGTGTAGGAACCGCGCGACTCTTATAGCGATCCTTTTTATCACGCCGAACTTGGTTTGTTGCTTTAGAAAAATTTTGCTTAATAGCTGCTACGGGAAATGGCTCTAATCCCCCCTGCGCGAATGAGCTAAAGTGTAGTCGGCTTTTACTCCACCAGAACTTCCCTATTTTTCTACTTAAAGTCGTATCAATAGAGTTTCTTAACGTGACTTCAGCTGCTGTAAGCAATGGATACAAAGCAGAACAGACTTCTGTATTCCAAAGATATGCTCCTACTAACTCAACATCATTAGAGCATTGAAAGACCTTTTTATAACTATTCAAGCGGTCATTTGTTATGAGTGCATCTATCAGAATCGGACGATAACTTATATTTTTTGGCATTCGTAGTAGCTCTTTAATTTAGTATTGACTAGGTGGTCAATACGGCATAGAATGTGCACATAAGGTTGGTGTAAGGATCCAATGAGTTTAACTTAAGACCTTTCACAAAGACCTAATGTTTTCGCCCCGGCCACGAGCCGGGGTTTTCATTTCTGCCCTTTTTTTTCGTCCATTAGTACATCAGATGCCTCCCTATAGAGCTCATCGAACATCTTATCAATTTCTTCAAAAAACTGATTATCAAGATAAACAGGCTTTTTAGCTAAAATAAATTTACACTGGATATACTCTTTTAATCCACAATACCAAGCTAGAAGAAGTATATCTTCATCAATATGATCAACAAGTCCAATTTGCCCCGTATCTCGAATTTTTGAAATCATGTTAATTGTTATATCTTTTGTATTTTGCTCACCGACCTCATTGGTTGCAATAGACATAATGTTTTCCGAGTGGGACTTTACTAAACGGCTTAAACGCTCAATCTTGTCTTTCCCATTTAGCCTGTAAGCTAATACAGGAACCTCACTAGCTAGTTTTGACAATGAAGTTTCTAGCGGAGTTAATACCCTCTGTTTAATATCCATTTTTGCAGTTTTAGTAATTTCTTCAAAAAAGCTAGATATCAAGTTAACTAAATCAGGACTGAAATGTTCTTTTGTCAGTGGAACACCTTTTCCATTCAACTTTTTCACGTATTCAGTCAAATACTCATCAGTGGCTTTTTCAGCATCAAAAATTGAAAAGCACAAAGAGTATCGAATTTCTAAAAATAAATATAAAACCTGCCTAGCATCTCTTTTAGCTTCTCGCCTATTTTTGAAATAGTAGCTCAACAGACTCAAAATCGCAGTTAGAAAAACACCTATCAATCCAATTAAAGGTGTTATTAAAGAATTGTCTAACTCAGTAAACCACTCAATCATTCTGGAGCCCCATAAATAAACGTCTTAATATAATCTCAGCATCGTATCGACTACATCTAATCAATTTTACAAACAAGAATAGACGACATCAGTGAGGCAAACATTGCTTTTTCACCTTCTAGATAAATAGGTTATGAGCTTCTTATATTACAAAATTAATTTAGGCTATACAGCTTAGGGCGCACTAGCACTAAGCATTAAAAACTAACTAAGATTTGGTGAGGGTATAAAATCGGGGCCTTTATGAATTATCGCGCTCTTGGACGTCAATCTCTAAAGTTAAGAGACGGCACCTGTACAACCGCTTAACGCAGCTCCCGTTTGCATACAAGTCATGCAACTATAACTGCTTCATAAAAAAAATGGAACCTGTAAATTAAACTGGGTAACCGCTCTTTAAGAAAAAAGTTGTCAGAATAAATATAATTAAACCCGTGATAATTTCATTTGACTCACTCCGGCGCCCCATCAATAAAGGTCTTGATGTAATCCAGCATCTTGTCTAGCACACGCTGAGAAACAGTCTTACGTTTTAAGATTGTTGGTTTTTGAAGCATGCTGTCCACCACATCATCACGATAAGGTAGCTTCTCGGTAAACAAATAGCTTGAAATAAGCTTTTTAACCTTTTCCTGGTCAAGACCTTCCTCAGAACAGATTCGTTCAATCTCGGCCCTGTCTTGCTCTTTCCAGAACTGTTTAAAACGCGCTTCGACTTCTCCACCATTTTGAATCTCTGGTAAGCTCTCATGGATAAACTTTTCAATCAGCTCTTTTTTAGAGCGCATCTCAACGTCACCAGCTAGCATGTCGATAATGTTCTTCTTACGGGCTTCATGCTCATGTTCAGGCACATCTTTAAGCTGACCTAGAAGCTTTAGGATATAAGTGACATTGATATCATCTCGGTGAATCAATTCCAACTCAAAGTCCACATCGTTAAGTATCGAGACTTTTTCTTTTTGGCGGTCATTTTTCACACTGTCGTAGAGGTCAAGATACTTGCTGCCATAATCAGCATATTCCTGGTCGTCTATTGCCAAGTCTTCAAATTCAAAGTCTGTAAAGGTGGCTAAGACGTTGTACACTCGCATTAACTCTCGATAGGCTTTGATGAAGCTGAATTTATCCTCTTCAGATTCCAAGTCATTAACACTATCCACATCTGGTGCAATGCTTCTTAATGCCTCTAAAGCTTCATTAAACTGATTCACATAGTTCTCATAAGACTCCATGATAATGGTGTCTTTGGCATTCTTGTCAGAGAACAGACTAATGGCATCATCTGTGGCTTGCTTGAGATTTCGGAAGCAGACAATATTGCCTTGGGATTTCTTATCACCCATGATTCGATTCGTGCGTGAGAATGCCTGAATCAATCCATGATGTTTAAGGTTCTTATCTACGTAGAGGGTGTTAAGAGGTTTAGAGTCAAAGCCCGTTAGGAACATGTTGACCACCAGTAAAATATCAACCTCTTTAGCTTTGACCCGCTTGGCAATATTGTTGTAGTAGTTGTAGAAAGATTTACTGTCTTTAGTGGTATAGCGTGTGCCAAACATTGCGTTGTAATCACCAATATAGGATTCCAACTTATCACGACTGTGAAGATTAAGCTTCATGCCTGTCATGTCGGTAGTTTCTTCAGCGATACCGTCATCGGCATCCTTATCCTCTTCATTAGCGGCATAGCTAAAGATGGTGGCTATTCGAAGAGAATGCTCACCCGCAGCTTTTTTGGATTGAAACAAATCATAGTAAGTCGTCAGAATATCCACCGAACTAACGCAGAACATCCCCGTAAACTCTTTGGCATGGGTCTTACGGTCGTGGTTGGCAATAATGTAATCTACAATCGCTTCAAGGCGCTGAGGAGCCTCCATAACTTCTTTGGTGTCGATGTCTTGTACTTCAAGTTCTTGAACAATAGCGTGCTGTTTAAAGGTGCTGATGTATTCGACAGAGAACTTCAGAACGTTCTCATCTCTTATCGCATCGGTAATCACATATTTATGCAAACACTCGCCAAATAAATCTTTAGTGGTGCGTTTACCGTGCTGATTGCCTGTGACGTTCTCTACAAAGATGGGCGTGCCAGTAAAGCCGAACATTTGGTAATGATTAAAGTATTCGGTAATGCGTTTATGGGTATCCCCAAACTGGCTACGGTGACACTCATCAAAGATAAAGATGATGTGTTTGTCTTTAAGCGGTTCCATCGCTGACTTATAACGGTCTTTCATAATGGCCGTATTCAGCTTTTGGATCGTCGTCACAATTAGCTTGGTATCATCACCAAACTGCTGAACCAGCTTTTGGGTGTTATCGGTACTATCAACACTACCCTCACTAAATGAGTTGAACTCCTTAGCAGTTTGGTAATCGAGGTCTTTACGGTCTACACAGAACACGACCTTATCAACATTAGGCAGATTGGTAAGAATTTGACTGGCTTTGAAAGAGGTGAGCGTTTTACCCGAACCCGTGGTGTGCCAAATATAGCCATTGTGAACTGAGTTTTTCACCTTATCAATAATGGCTTCGACTGCAAAGTATTGGTAAGGACGTAATACCATCAAAATTTTATCGGTCTGATTTAACACGATGTACTTGGTAATCATCTTGGATAGATGACACTTCTCCAAGAATGTTTTAGCAAAGCCTTCTAATTGGGTAATCGCTTGATTGTCTTTATCCGACCAGAAGAAAGTCTGTTTAAAAGACTGCTTACGGTTGTTGACGTAATACTTAGTATTGACCCCATTACTGATGACAAACAACTGAATATATTGAAATAGCCCAGTACCGGAACCATAAGAGTGGCGTTGATAACGATTTGTCTGGTTAAACGCCTCTTTAAGCTCTAATCCTCGGCGTTTTAACTCAATCTGAACCAAAGGTAAGCCATTGATCAAAATCGTCACGTCATAGCGATTCTCGTACTCGCCTTTCATGGTGATTTGATTGGTGACTTGGTATTGATTCTGACACCACTCTATTTGGTCGATGAATTCGATATATAAAGTCGAATCATCATCACGCTTTAAATTGAACTTATCACGCAATGTCGCCGCACGTTCAAATACATTACCCTTATTTAAGTGGTTAAGGATTTTGCTGAACTCGTTATCTGTAAAATCGGTTTTATTGTGCTTTTCTAACTGGCGTTTAAGATTGGTTAACAGGTCGGTTTCAGTTTCAATAGAAACACGCGCGTAGCCTTGATTAGCTAACTGCTGGATTAAGTTATTTTCTAACTGAGCTTCAGACTGAAGTTGTCCAGAAAAATAAACCCCTTGTTGGTCAGATACTTTAGATGTCATAAAAAACGTTTCATTTAGTTAAATTCACACAAAATTCACTCCAAAAATAACTTACTAGGCCTGGTAATTTTTCAATCAATTGAGCCTGCCCTTTTTTGTGTTATTTGAAAGTGAGTTCGACAATCAACATAATTATTGCGAAATATGTGAATATTAATGGCAGAAGGATATCCAAAGAAATTAAATGTGCATTCGCTTTGACTCTTTTTTCATCAAGCCACATAGAATAAATTAATTTATCATTGAACTTTTTTTGTTTTTTTTCTAAATGTTTTAAACGGTTTTTTTCAGGAGATATCAACTGATTAAATGTATTCATTCGTTGAGTATAGGCATCTAATTTCTTCTGATGTTCTATAGAATCCTCTGGCAATCCTGAATTTTTTATTGACGCAATTAACTCCTGACCCCGAATAGATATATCGCGTCCTTCATACGCTAATTTTAGTGATTTTTTTCTATATTTAGCTACCGTCTTTTCAAGCTTATTTGTCTCTTGGTACAACTTTTTTGTTTTTAGTGAATGCCACCCACTATTTCTAGACATAAGGGCAAAGCCCAATAGGAAATCCAATAAAATCAAACGCTTAATTTTTTTAGGTAGGTCTAGCAACATATTTACAAAATTCACTATTACTTGCCCATCTTTATCATAGTATTTTTTGATAAGACGCTCTGCGCGTAACTTCTTTGAAAAAACTGTTACTTCATGCTCATGTCTAAAAAAACCGTTTTCGGGGTCATAATCTTTAGTGAGTATTGAAACATACCTAATCAACAGTATGAAAAGACCAATTAATAAAACAAAAGGAATTAATTCTTTATTCTTCTGGATTTCAATAACCGAAAAAGGAAGAACGATGCTTGGCTCGAAAATGAGGTTCAGAATGATAGCTAAACCAAAAAGCAGTAAACGATTTCGAGCTTTCAGTGCTTGAGGTGACATATTGCCAATATCATCTGTTTCAGTCATTAATCTTAAATTCATCTTTTTCCGATACCTCACGAATAAGTATTAATCGAGCCTTTTCAAAATTATTCAGAAATGAAATCGTTTACTGCTTCAACCAAGAAATCAAATATCTTTGAAAGATTTTCGGAATCAAAACAGATGCTAGGCCTCAAGCTAACAAGATCTAACTTTGATAGCTTTTTATAATGCTCATCGCTTTTTACATTAGAGCCATAATGAACCAAGTGATTTCGTACTTCTTGAAGTTCAAATATAACTTTCCACCTCAACTGGCTTTCATCTATTTCATATCCCAATATTTTATTAGCATATTTAATTGATCTACGAACACCTCTATCTTTCAAGTCAGATGGCGAAATATCTAGTGATTTCTTATTTTTCTCCATGTAGCAAATTTCATCGAGATTTTGTTCAAAAATTGCAAATGCACTAATAAAAGCTGAACGTAAAAATGCCTGCTTAGTTGCATTAATATTGCCAACATTATTCTTATCACCATCACTATCATTGAGTTTCATTATGATTTGCTTTTCAAACAATTCTATTGATTCCCACAAATATGCAAGATCAATAAAAGAAAGAAACCTTGGAACATCAAATGTTAAATGATTTATGTCTTCCTTCATACAAACATCTTCTGTAACAAGCCTTTCTTGAAGGTTGTGGTTTGTTCGAGAATTGACCTGGCCTGGTCAATTTTTTGGTCGATTTGGGTTAGGAAGTTGGCGATTTTTTGTTGTTCTTCAAGGCAAGGCAATAGAACCTTTAAGCTTCCCAACTGACTGTTATAAAGGTGAACTACCGAATTACCCTGTGCAAGTCTAGCAATGTCAAAACGTTTATGGGAGTTAAGATAATATGCTAAAAATACCCCATTAAATTTCCCCCGAATGATATTTAAATCGCCACTTAAAGCAATGCCATCATTTAAAACACAACTCGCGGTTGCAATATCAATATTAGTCTCACCTGATGCAGGAATAATCACATCATTAGCTACACTCAAAATTAGGCTATCTTTATTAAGGTTGGTTGATGATATTGGCTTATTAATAACCTCTTGATAATGTGTATAAAGCTCACCATATCTAATGCAAGGTAGCTTACCTTCCGCGACAATATCACTTTTGGAAATGTCTTTACCTTTTGAAAATTTTGCGACATCACACAGACTTTTCTCTTCCCACTCAGGATATTCATTACCTTGATTGTCTTTGAAGCGGATTTGTTGGGTGAAGATTTGTTGCATGACGCCTTTTTTGTATTCGGTGAGCAGGGAGTGCTTTTCGGTGAGCTGTTCGATTTTTTTGTCCATCGAACTTAAAAAATCAGCGATTTTTTGTTGTTCATTATTGCTTGGAAGGTTTAACGATAGAAGGCTAAGCTGAGTTCCATATAAATGAACAACTGAATTTCCCTGGGCGAATTTAGCAATATCAGTTTTTTTCTTATTATTGAGGTAATACGCTAAAAAGGCACCATTTTGCTCTGTTCGAATAATATTTAAGTCACCACCTAAAGCGATACCCTCCAATTGGACACAAGAAGCTGTAGCGATATCAATTGAAGTCTCTCCTGAAGCAGGGATTATGACATCGTTTTTTTTGCTTAAAACAAGGTTTTCAGAAGATACTTTTGTTCTAGATATGACGTTATCAATTACCTCTCCATATTCAGTATAAAGCTGACCATATCGAATACATTCGGTATTACCCATTTCATCAATATCCGCTTTTGATATACCTTTACCTTTAGAAAACTTTGATATATCGCCAAGTTTAAAACTTAACCAATCAGACTCAAATTCAGAAAATCTGAGTTCAGGCACATTCTTAACCTCTCTCATTAGAACGGTGCCTCAATTCCCAGCTGTTTACAGTAATCCGCAATCACCGTATCGGTCTGTTTCATCTCAGTATCCAACACTCTAATTTTCTGAGTCACGGCGTTTAAATCAATTGGTTTTTCTTCCTCAAAGGTATCCACGTATCTTGGAATATTAAGGTTATAGTCGTTTTCTTTGATTTCAGTCAGTGGTGCCACGTAGCTGTATTTTTCATGCGTTTCACGGTTGTGATAGGTGCTAACAATCTTTTGAATATGCTCAGGTGTTAAGGCGTTTTGATTTTTGTTTTTCTCAAAGTCATTGGAGGCATCAATAAACAGAATGTCATCGGGATTGGTTCGGCATTTTTTGAACACCAAAATACAGGTGGGAATACTCGTGCCATAGAAGATATTGGCGGGTAAGCCAATCACCGCATCTAAGTAGTTACGGTCTTCAATCAGGTATTGGCGAATATGACCTTCTGCCGCGCCACGGAATAACACGCCATGTGGCAATACAATGGCCATAGTGCCATTATCGGCCAAGTGGTGAATCATGTGTTGCACAAAGGCAAAATCAGCTTTAGTTTTGGGTGCGAGTTTGCCGTATTGAGAAAAACGATCATCACTCATAAACAATTGATTGGCTGACCAATGGGCGGAAAATGGAGGGTTGGCCACAATCGCCTCGAACTGCTGTCCCACATGCTGCGGATGCTCTAGGGTATCTTCTTGTTTGATGTCGAACTGCTTGTAGTTCACACCATGCAAAATCATATTCATACGAGCTAAGTTGTAAGTGGTTCGATTAAGCTCCTGGCCGTAAAAATGGCCTACTTCTTTAACTTCTTTAGATACACGTAGCAACAAAGAGCCTGAACCACAGGTTGGGTCATACACCGATTTAAGATAGTTTTTATCGTCGGTTACTATTTTGGCGAGGATGGTGGAGACAGTTTGCGGAGTATAGAACTCACCGGCCTTTTTACCGGCACCCGAAGCAAATTGTCCTATAAGGTATTCATAAGAATCGCCCAATACATCCGCATTGGAGTTTTCTAGTTGAAAATCGATTTTGTCTAAGTGTGAGAGGATTTTGGAGACTAACTCATTCTTCTGCTTCTCGGATTTACCAAGTTTGCTGGAGTTCAGATCAAGGTCTTCAAACAATTTATTGAAGTCATCCTCTGACTCTGTGCCCATTGTGGATTGTTCAATGTTATTGAGGATGTTTTGCAGTTCGCCCAAAATAAAGTTATCGGACGATTCACCTTCGATTGCCGAGCCTTTTTTGGCGATGGCTGAAAACAATTCAGAAGGTTTTAAAACATAACCGAGCTTTTCAATCGTCTCTTGGGCTACTGCCTTAACAATTTCCAGACCTTCTTCGGTGGTCTCATCTACAGTAGCGTAATCAAAATTGTCTTCTAAACTGTTGGCATATAGGCAGAGTTTTTCAGAGAGGTATTTATAGAAGATAAACCCTAGGATGTAATCACGAAATTCATCGGCATCCATCTTGCCGCGTAAAGCGTTAGCGATATTCCATAACTGTTGTTCAAGGAGTTTCTTTTCATCTTCTGACATAATTTCTCGTAATCTTCTATTAATGCTAATTTGTGCGTAATACTAGCATATAAGAGGGTTTGAGAAAATTAAGAATGGCTTTATTTAGGGAAGGAAAAGTTAAGTTTTTGAATTAATTGAATTGGGTCAGCATTGCAAGCTTCACACACCGCTAAAACCTCGATGAAATCAAGGTATCGATCGCCGCTCTCATACTTAGAAACATAGCTTTGAGGTTTATCCAGTTTCTTAGCTAATTGGGATTGTGTTAACCCCAAGCTTTTACGAATATCTCCAAGCTCTATTGCTAATGTTTTGTATTTTTCTTGCCAGACACTTTTTTTCATGTCGGCAGTTTATTCGATAGGTTAGAATATCCCATTTTAGGATATTTAATTTAGGGGGATATTATGAGTAGCTTTAAGACAAGAAAAGAGTGGGAGTTAACGGGAGTTAACCGATTGTTTACAAACGAAAATGAGCGTCTATACTCTTTTGTGGAAAGCGTATTATTTGGAAATTATTTCATTATCGATGCAATTGAGATGATAGAAGAAGACGAACCTGATGAACCCTTTGAACTAGGACGTAGGTTTTTTATATCAGGTACATACGATGCATTGAGCTTAATCCATGAAAGTAGCAAGGCGGGCTTAAAGCATCTTGGGATAGCGCTTTTACAAGGTAAAAACTTTAATGATAGCGGTGACTATATTTCTTCACTCATTGATGAAATCATTCATTGTAAAGATGAAGCAGGCCAAAGTGCATTTATTTACCTATTAAGAAATGGTGATAGAATCGTTGAAAGCCTTTTAACAGACAACGAAGAAGAACTATTATTGATTGATTCAATATATAAAGATAGTGTAATGACAAATTACGGCTTGAAATATTTGAGCTCCTAACCACAAAAAATACAACTCTTATTTAAAACATCGCACAAGAAACTTGAATGATATTTTATTTAAAGGATTTGTCATGTCGAGCTACAGTATATACATCCAGAGTATCGATATTTTTATGCCTAGAGATAGTCTGGACTATCGACTCAGGTCTCTTTACACCCGCTTCATCAAGCTTCTTGAACATAATTGTAAGAGCATGATGCCTCAAACCGTGAAGCCAAACTCTTTCGTCTTCGGTTAAATCTGAATTTTCTACTGCCTTTATAAATTTTTTCCTAATGCTATTAGAAAAACCTCTTTCAGAAAACTTATTACCTCGAGAGTTCAAAAAAACAAACCCTTCATCTTTAAAGGGTTCATGTTTATTTTTAGCTATTTTTTTTGCTACCTTTAACCTTTCATCTCTATAAAATTCAATATACTTCCAAGTCCAAAGTAGCAGTTCATTTGAAAACGGCACGTTACCTTCCTTTGAACCTTTTGTAACCGTTAATTTTAGATATATCTGCTGTTGGTTTTCGATCGCTTTTTCAACAGTTTCTTTCAATGGCAAGTTGGAAATTTTTAAATTGCATATTTCTTTGGCTCGCAATGCTCCAAGCTTACCGTAATCAACCATAAGTTCAAAAACTGTATTGGCAATCTCTTCTTTTGGACCATACTGTTTAATGACATCAATCCAATCGGACCTTGGAGCAATGGGTTTAGCTCTATCATCACTATCTGTTTGTTTTATCAGCGGGTGTTTAATTCTTCCTTTAGGAGTGAATTCAATTCTGACTTTGTGAATAAGAGTTGTTCCAATTAAATTCCTAAAATACTCATTCGACTCCAACCAGTACAAATAATTAATAACAGTCGATAAGACTTGAGATGCATAATTTTCTTTATTTCCATTTCTATTAACAATAGATTGCTTATATGCACTTAAATAATCATCGTCGACACAGGAAAGATCGAGCAAGCAACCAGTATCCTTTCCTTCATTTTCGCTCTCTAACTGATCAATAAAATCTACTAAATGTCTAGCATAAGTATTAAGAGAGCTTAGAGCGATTCCTTGGAACTTTTCCAGAAAATAGTTGAGAGTTAAAACATGAAGCCTATGTTTATCTGTAAAAATCAAGGGAAAACCTTTGACTACAGAACCATGAAGCTTTGCTTTTTTTGAGAATGAAAGGTAAGCCACTTTAGCCTTTCCTTTTTTAGAGTAGAAATACTAAAAAGTAGAGTTATTAACCATGGCTTATAATTAAAACATAAAGTAGAGTAAAAGAGTATAGTTGGTTAAAGGTGAATAATAATTACTTTGTTCACACCGCGCATACAATAACTTCCTTTTTATTTTAACTATTACAAAGCCTTAGACAAGCCTTGTAAAACATCTGTTTTAGGAGCTAATGACAGTCCAATAACAGCCGTGATACAACTCTTTTTTTCAATCTAGCTAGTTTAACCTAACCGCTTTTAAAGTGCACCCTAGTTGCGATTTTACCGAGCAATTTAATCGTAAAATTTACACCAACAAACCCTACTGTGAAAACGATGCATAAATTAACTTATCCTCGAGTCTAAATTTACGGTTAAAATCGATGGCAATACACAACGCATTGAGAACGCCATGGATACCCTTAAGTTACGCCGAGTTGCCATTGATACCTATAAAGAGAACGTTGCTTACTTGCACCGTGATTGTGAAATCTATCAAACCCAAGGCTTTCAGGCGCTTAATAAAATTGAGGTTTATATTAATGGCAATTTGCATCCTGTGGTCGCCGTTTTAAATGTGGTGGATGATAAAAAAATCACGAATATCGATGAACTCGGATTAAGTGAGCAGGTTTTCCAACAACTCAACCTTGCCGAAGGCAGTCCGGTAAAAGTCCGGCACGCTGAACAGCCGAAATCACTCTCTTATGTTCACCGTAAAATATCAGGTGATCGCCTAGAATATTCTGAGTACCTAGCAATCATTCAGGACATTAATAGAAATCGCTACTCAAAAATTGAAATCACCGCTTACTTAGTTGGCTGTGCCGAATCCGAGATGGATCGAGATGAGGTTCTGTATTTGACGCGCGCGATGGTGAATACCGGTGAACGTATCGATTGGCAAGAACCGATGATTGCAGACAAGCACTGCATCGGTGGAATTCCTGGCAATCGCACCAGCATGCTGATTATGCCGGTTATTGCGGTTTATGGCATGTTGATGCCCAAGACCTCGAGTCGAGCAATCACATCACCGGCCGGTTCTGCCGACACCATGGAGGTGTTAGCAAACGTTGAGTTAGAAATAAAAAAACTGCAAAAGATTGTAAAACAGAATGGTGGTTGCCTGGCCTGGGGAGGTACGGCAAAATTGGCGCCTGTCGATGATATATTGATTGCGGTAGAACGTCCGCTATCGATGGACTCTCCGGGACAAATGGTGGCGTCCATTCTCTCTAAAAAGGTCGCGGCTGGTGTTACCCACCTTATTATAGACATTCCGGTAGGGCCTACCGCCAAAGTGCATAGTTACGCTAAGGCAATGAAGTTGCGTAAATTATTTGAATATGTTGGTGATAATATTGGATTGACGCTTGAAGTGCTTATCACCGATGGCAAACAACCGATTGGCTCAGGGGTTGGCCCCATGTTAGAAGCCAGGGATGTTATGCGAGTCTTAGAAAATGACCCTTTGGCCTCTCAACATTTACGCGAGAAAGCAATCCAATTGGCAGGTCATATTATTGAATTTGACGTCACCGTGCGCGCCGGTCAAGGCTATAAAATAGCCCGTGATATTTTAGAATCTGGACAAGCTTTAGAAAAGTTTAATGCCATTATTGATGCGCAAGGCAGAAACCCCAACCCGTTGAGATTAGCCAAGCTGAACTATGAGGTGGTTGCGACTTGCGATGGTACAGTGAGCAGCATCAATAATTTTGTGATTGCCCATATAGCACGTTTGGCCGGCGCGCCACTTGACCAACCGGCAGGGGTCGATCTTCATAAAAAACTCGGGGAAACCGTCAAAAAAGGCGAACCGCTTTATACCATATATGCCGACTTTGAAGCCGATTTCCACTTCGCTAAGGAAGCGGCTTTTCACGATAGTGGTTATGAGATTGAAGGTAAAAAGGTTAACTAGAAAGTGAAACTATTGCTGAAAGATATTCAGCAATTTCTGTCCTGCTACCTCTAATTTAAAGTCATTACTGACGATCATTAAATTAGGATGACTTAGCTGAGAAAACTCCGAAGCACGCAACAAACGCTCTTCAATTTGCTCGGCATTTTCTCGACCACGTTGCTGCAGACGTGTTTTTAACTTATCTAAGGCAACGGTAATCAATACCGGTCGAAGTTCAGGAAAGCGCTTTGTCGCCTCGGTCAAATACCCCCTAGAACCATTCATCACCACATTCAAACCTTGATCCAACCAGTCTTGTACTTCCTGGCCGATACCATAATGCAGGCCATGACTCTGCCAATCAAATAAAAAACAGCCGTATTGTTGACGGTTTAAAAACTCCGATTCACTTAGACTGATATGGTTTTCACCGGTCAATTCTACCGGGCGGGTAATGTAACGATGGGCAAAGACCACAGGAGTATTGCTTAAGAAAGGTCGTGCATAATTTAACAGAGAGTCTTTACCGACACCGGAAGGACCAATCACATAATAGAGATGACCTTGACGAGGTTCAGACTCTTGGCCTAACTGACCAGGCCTGGTCGGTTTATTGGAAATGTTCATAAATACGATCTCCTTACCTCTTTAATAGGAAGTAACCTTACATTACCTTCTTGAGCGCAGCTATTGGCGTAGGCTTTGATTATATTGTCGTTTATATTGTCGTTTAATCCTGAGTTGCAGGCTTACTTCCTTGACTCTGTTCAATGTAATCAATCAGTCCCGCCTCATTAATCACTTTACGATCAATCTTAAAGAAGGCACGTTTGTCGTCCAGTAGCACCACTGCTTCATAGACCCCTTCATAAGCGAGCATCTTCTGTTCAATGTCCGCGACATCTTCAATATGGATATCACCCAGCGGAACAGAAGCAATACTCAGTGGCAAGGGCTTTTCCATGCTCATGGCGGCAATCAACCAGATACCACTGATGACGGCGGTAAAAATAAAGACGCCGGGATAACCATAATGTTGATAAAAATACCCCCCTAATAAACCGCCAACGGCCGCGCCTAAAAACTGACTGGTGGAGTAGACACCACTCGCCGTGCCCTTCTTATCCGCAGGTGACAACTTAACAACTAACGAAGGCAGTGAGGCTTCTAGTAAATTAAAGGCGGTAAAGAAAATCAGCAACAGGGCAAATAGCGACCAAAAGCTATGCCCCATAAATGCAAAACCGATTTGCGAGAGCATAAGCACTGCTACCGCACCGACAAACATCTGCTTCATACGGCCTTTGCTTTCGGCCTGAATAATAAACGGCACCATTAAGGCAAACGACAACAACATGACCGGCAGATAAATGTGCCAGTGGCTCAGTAGATCAAGCCCTGCATTGTCTCTTAAACTTAATGGCAGAGCCACAAACATGGCGGTTAGCAAGGCGTGCAGAATAAAAACGCCCAAGTTCAAACGCAATAATTGGGCGTTTTTTAAAACGGTTCTAAATTGACTTGGATCGGCTTGCGCTTCGCGCTGAAACTCTTGATGTTTAATGTCTGGCATCACAAACCAGACTAATAACATGCCCACAACGGCCAAAGCCGCAATCGCCCAAAAAATGCCACGTACACCAAACCAGGTTGCTAAGACAGGCCCAGCCACCAGAGAAAGTGTAAAGGAAAGTCCAATAGTCATGCCGACAATCGACATGGCGCGCAGTCTAAATTGTTCGGTGACTAAATCGCCGACTGAAGCCATCAACACCGCGGCCACAGCCCCCATCCCCTGAATCGCTCGACCGAGTATCATCACCTCAATCGAGTCGGCCAATGCACAGACAATAGAGCCGACCATAAACACGACCATTCCAGCAATAATGAGTGGTTTACGACCGTATTTATCGGAGAGCATGCCGTAGGGAATTTGCAAAAAGGCTTGTGTTAAACCGTAGATTCCCATAGCAATACCGATTTGCATACCGGTAACCCCCGAAAATTCACCTTCGGCAAACAGAGCAAACACCGGAAAAATCATAAACAATCCCAACATTCGGGTTGAGAAAATTCCCGCGATGGAGAATGCCGCACGGCGTTCTACCGGGCTCATTGCATTGGGTTGGGGAATCGACATACTTGGGCTTCCTAGGGTTTAGATGACGCTTATCGTTAAATTGACTGATAATTTCAGCCGTAAATTATAACACCGCTGAAAAAGCACCGAGTTATAATCGAAGTCATATTCAGTGCCGTTTAGAACCCCCTTGACTCGTAGAAGCTTTATTTGGCAGACGAATAACTTGTAAAGCCATCGACTACCCATGGAGATAGATATGTTCAATCGATTACAGCAACTATTGCAGCAAGCTTATATGCCCAATCGCAAACCACTATTATTGACAGTCACTCTATTTACAGTTGGCTTACTGAGTCCTCCTGCAATGGCGCAATCAGTGACCAACCAGGACAATGAACCGCAAGGAAATAAGGTTCACTTTTCTATATCTGAAAGTCAGGATATTCCTAACGACACCCTCTCTATTATTTTTAACCGAATCGCTCAAGGCAGTTCGGCACAGATGGTGGCAAATGACATTAATATAAAGATGCAAGAGGCGCTTGTGGCGCTTAAAAAGTATCCCGATGTTAAGAGCCAGACGTCGCAGTATCATATTCGACCCGTTTATAATAAACAGAAGATCATCAGTCACTGGACGGGTTCTCAGAGCTTAACCATCACCTTGGAAAACAAACCAGGCCTGATTAAAGTGCTCACCTACCTTCAACCCTATCTGGCTTATCAATCCATGCAATTCGGAGTTTCTTCTGAGCGCAAAACAAAAATCATGCAGCAATTAACGGCCAAAGCGATTCAAAGCTTTCAAAAACAAGCGGCTATGATTGCTCAAGGTTTTCATGCGCCAGATTGTCGTATTTTGGAAACGCGTATCAACACGCCATACAACCCACCGATTACACACGGCTATGCATCCAGTCGCATGTTAGCCGCTGAAAGCATGGCTCCGCCGGCAGTTTCTGCCGGAGAAAGCACGCTACGGGTAGAGATATCAGGTGTTTTGTTATTAGCCCCTAAATAGACAGATATATAGACAGACGATTCACAAGACGGTTAACCGTCGCCAGAACCTGCTTTGAATACCGTTTATAAATTATCGCCAACTGACCAGGCCTGGTCGTTTTCATAAACACCCTTCCGTCAGCTTTATGTAATCTAAGGTAATCTTGCTATAATACTCAATTAACTCAAAATTGACGGATTGGCATGCTTGAAGAAATCATTATTCAAGGGGCGCGTACCCACAACTTAAAAAATATTGATGTCACTTTACCGCGTGATAAGCTCATCGTTATTACCGGCTTATCTGGTTCGGGAAAATCTTCACTTGCTTTTGATACTATCTATGCCGAAGGTCAACGTCGTTATGTTGAATCTCTGTCGGCGTATGCCCGTCAATTTTTGTCCATTATGGAAAAGCCCGATGTCGATCACATCGAGGGGCTTTCGCCTGCCATCTCCATCGAACAGAAATCCACCTCTCACAACCCACGTTCAACGGTCGGTACCGTCACCGAGATTTATGATTATTTACGTCTATTGTACGCGCGTGTCGGTACGCCGCGCTGCCCTACTCACGGTTGTGATTTAGAAGCGCAAACCGTCAGCCAAATGGTTGACCATACTTTAAACCTGCCAGAAGGCTCCAAGTGTTTATTGATTGCGCCGATTGTGCGTAGCAAGAAAGGCGAACACGTCCACCTGCTGGAAGAACTACAAGCACAAGGTTTTATCCGCGCACGAATTGATGGTGAAATTGTAGATTTAGACGGCAAAATTCAACTGGATAAAAACAAAAAACATAACATTGATGTCATTGTTGATCGCTTTAAAGTCCGCGATGACATGAAACAACGCTTGGCGGAATCTTTTGAGACAGCGCTTAAACTCGCGGAGGGTATCGCCCAAGTCTTACCGATGGACGAAGAGGATGATTTTGCTCTGCTGTTTTCGGAAAAATTCTCTTGTCCACACTGTGGTTACAGTGTGCCTGAATTAGAGCCGCGTATTTTCTCCTTTAACAATCCTCACGGTGCTTGCCCGACGTGTGATGGTTTAGGGGTGAAAGAGACTTTTCAAGCAGACCGCGTCATTATGCATCCTGAGTTAAGCTTGGCCGGTGGTGCAATCCGCGGCTGGGATCGTCGCCATAAATATTATTACGACATACTCAAAGCCGTTGCGGACTTCTATGAATTCGATATTGAAACCCCTTGGGAAGAACTCGGTGAGACACACCAACAAACGATCTTGTTTGGTTCTGGCGGTAAAAAAATTCCACTTCCGCATGGTAAATACAGTGATGTTCGCCGTTTTGAAGGGGTCATTCCAAATATGGAACGCCGCTTTTCTGAGACCGAAAGCAAAACCGTACGCGATGAACTCGATAAGTACCGTATTTCGCAGCCCTGTGATAGTTGCCACGGCACGCGTTTAAATGAAGTCGCGCGTAATGTCTTTGTAGACAATCAAACACTACCCTCTATTACTGAACGTCCGGTTGGCGAGTTACATCAAATTTTCAGTGAACTCACCTTAGAAGGCGCTAAAGGACAGATTGCCAGTAAGATTGTTAAAGAGGTCTTTGAACGCCTCACTTTCTTAGTCAATGTCGGACTCAACTACCTTTCGCTTAACCGTGGCGCGGACACGCTTTCCGGCGGAGAAGCACAACGTATTCGTTTAGCCAGCCAAATTGGAGCAGGCCTGGTCGGTGTCATGTATGTTTTAGATGAACCATCGATTGGTTTGCATCAACGTGACAATGACCGCCTACTTTCAACTTTGATCCATTTGCGTGATATCGGTAATACCGTCATTGTCGTTGAGCATGATGAAGATGCGATTCGAGCAGCGGATTATGTTTTAGATATCGGGCCAGGTGCGGGAATTCATGGTGGCCGAATTATGTCGCAAGGCACACCGGACTTTGTCGCCAACGATCCGAACTCTTTAACCGGACAGTATTTGAGTGGCGCGCGCAAAATCGCCATTCCTGAGACTCGTTTAGCACCACAAGAAGACAAATGGCTGACAATTGAAGGGGCAAGCGGTAACAACTTACAGAATGTCGAATTATCTATCCCTGCCGGTTTATTAACCTGTATTACAGGCGTTTCTGGTTCGGGTAAATCTACACTGATTAATGGTACGCTTTCAAAACTCTCCGCTAATATGCTTAACAAAGCCATGCACACGCCTGCACCTTATACAGCGGTACGTGGCATGGAGCACTTTGATAAATCTGTTAACATCGACCAAAGCGCGATTGGTCGTACGCCACGCTCTAATCCGGCGACTTATACAGGGTTATTCACACCCATCCGAGAGCTGCTTTCAGCGACTCCGGAATCACGTGCACGAGGTTATACACCAGGACGCTTTAGTTTCAATGTTAAAGGCGGACGTTGTGAAGCTTGCCAGGGTGATGGCGTAATCAAGGTTGAAATGCACTTTTTACCAGACGTTTATGTCCCTTGTGATGTCTGTAAAGGTGCGCGTTATAACCGCGAAACATTACAAGTCCAGTACAAGGGCAAAAACATCCACGAGATGCTAGACATGACCATTGAAGATGCACGCGCCTTCTTTGATGTTATTCCGGTGATTGCCCGTAAATTACAAATGCTAATAGAAGTTGGTTTAGGTTATATCAAACTCGGTCAAAGTGCCACCACCCTCTCTGGTGGTGAAGCCCAAAGAGTTAAATTAGCCAAAGAGCTTTCTAAAAGAGATACCGGCAATACACTTTATATTCTTGATGAACCGACCACAGGGTTGCATTTTCATGACATTGAATTACTCTTAAAAGTGATTCGTCACTTACGTGATCAAGGTAATACCATTGTGATTATCGAGCACAATTTAGATGTGGTTAAAACCGCTGACTGGGTTGTTGATTTGGGCCCAGAAGGTGGTTCTGGCGGTGGATTAATTGTCGCTACAGGCACACCTGAAAAGATTGCAGAAACGCCTGAATCGCATACTGGTTTTTATCTTAAAAAACTGTTGTAACGCTTGTTTATAGAGTGACCAGGCCTGGTCACTCTATAAAATGCACTATTTGCGGATATTTCATGCTCAAAAACACCCACGCTGCCGACTTAATTCATAAACTCACCCTAATACTAGGGTTACTTTTTTGGACAGTCTCTAGTTGTGCTAACGGGGTTTCTAAAGCTCCCGAATGGCAATCTCCAGACTATATTCAAAAAGCGTTTAATGAAATCGCCCTTAAAAATGAATACCGTAAAACCCAACAACGGATTATTAAGTGGCAAAAGCCGATATTATACCAATTCGTTTATCACAATCTGCCCAGGAACCCTGTCGTTGAAAACCTTTTCAATGAACATTTTCAGCACTTACAACAAATCACTTCACATCCAATTCAGCTTATTTCAGACAAAAAACGACTCTCTAATAAACGTCCATCGCCAAACCTACTCATTCACTTGACCAAAGACGCTGACTACGGCCGTATCATCCAACAAGAAACGAAGAGTCTTGTTGAAAATATACAACGTGAAAGTCATTGTATGGGAAATTTTACACTGAATGCTAAGCAACAAATTGATAAGGCTGTTGTCATTATTCCAGTAGATCATGTCTATAGTAGAGGGTTGCTAGTAGCCTGTATTGTAGAAGAGACCACTCAGCTGATGGGTTTACCAAATGATTCTGACTGGGTCAATCCTAGCATTGCAAATGATGCCAGTAAGATAGAGCTATTGACAGGCTTGGACTATCTACTTTTAAAGATACTCTATGAGTCCAAATTACAGGCCGGCATGACGCTCTCACAAAGTCAGCCTATCATTAAAAACATCATCAATCACCAGCAGAAGAATGGGGATATTGAAAGTGCACAACACCAAGTTAATAGGCACGGCCTGTATCCGTTATTGAATTAGAAATGTAAAGTTGATTACCCGCCTTACCGAGTTAAGCAATCTCATCAGGCTTGGGTGCGGATAAAATTTGAATCACTCTACCGGCCAACATCAGGCCAAAAATGCCCGGCATATAACTTGCCGTGCCATTGACGACACGTCCGCGAGATCCTTCTATCTCTTCCATTGGGCCAGGTGCTTTTGGAAGCTCACTTGAAAAAACCGTAATCACTCCTTTGTGAATACGCTGCTTATTTAGACGTTGACGCATGTTGCGCGCTAAAGCACAGCCATAGGTTTTAGAAATATCGGCTAATTGAATCTTAGAGGGATCAATTCGTCTTCCAGCGCCCATGCTTGAGGCGACAGGAATACCTTTCTGTACAGCCGTTATGACCAGAGCGGTCTTACAGTTTAAACTGTCTATTGCGTCCACAACAAAGTCGTAAGGCGTAGAGAGTAGTCGATCCATATCATCAGGACGGATAAATTCGCGCGAGATAATAACGTTACAACCGGGATTAATATCAGCAATACGTTCAGCCATAACATCAGCTTTATTTAAACCCTGAGTAGAGTCCAAAGCAATAATCTGACGGTTCTTATTCGATAAAGAAACGGCATCGTGATCAATCAGTGTGATACAACCCACACCAGCGCGAGCTAAGGCTTCTGCAACAAACCCACCTACACCACCGACCCCTGCAACCAATACATGAGAAGCTTGCAGCTGTTTTAAACCAGCCTCTTCGAAGACTAATAAACTACGTTCGAATAATGGGTTGTCGGTCATATTAAATCCATTTAAATTAAAAAGAGTAATTTTGGTTGTTACTGTTCTGATGCAGAGAGTTTAAAGAGTTGTTGAGCATTCTGATTTGTTATCTCTACAACATCATCAAATGAATAATCAAGTAACTTAGCAACCTGTTCGGCAACCGGAATAATATCATGTAAATTAGATTTGACCAGGCCTGGTAACCTTACATTTGGATAATCCGTCTCTAATACAAGATGTTCAATGCCAAAATGGCGTACCAATGCATGATATCGATAAGCGTTATCACGTAATAACACTCCATTGACACCAATCTTGAAACCACAATGAATATAGTTCTGAGCAACTTCAAGACTACTGCCTAAACCGTGAATAACGCCTGTAACATGGTGTTGGCGTAAACTCTGATAAACATCATTATGAGCCTTAATAGCATGCACAGAAACAGGTTTGCCAAACTTCTCTGCTAAAGCCAACTGTGCATCAAAAACCTCAATTTGAAGCTGTTTATTGTCTTGATAAACTGGAGAGAAGTCTAAACCAATTTCACCTAAAGCCACGACTTGCTCAGCATCTAATAGAGTTTCTAGTGTTTGAAGAGTTGAACGACTGTGCGTTGTAACATACCAAGGGTGAATCCCTAAAGCAGCATGTATCTCAGGATATAAATTCGATAGCTTAAGAACGATAGACCAGTTATCAGGACTAACAGACATAGCAATGAATTGGGGAGTAAGATTGTATTCCCGAAAAAAGGAGTGGGAATCGATAAAATCTGCGGGAGATTTAAGAAGTGAATCTAAATGACAATGTGTATCAATAATCATTTGAAGAATTTTAGATATAAAAAAACCGGTAAAAACCGGTTTTCTTAATGCTGATTACTCAGCAGCTTCTGTTGCAGCAGTGATCGGACGATCAACTAACTCAACAATAGCCATTGGCGCGTTATCACCAGGACGGAAACCACATTTTAAAATGCGGATATATCCACCTGGACGAGTTTGGTAACGAGGACCAAGCTCTGAGAATAACTTTGCAACCATTGCTTTATCACCTAAACGTGCCATAGCAAGACGGCGATTATGTACGCTGTCTACTTTAGCAAGTGTAATCATAGGCTCAGTAATTCCACGAAGTTCTTTCGCTTTAGCAACCGTTGTACGAATAACTTCGTGATCGATAAGCGAAGCAGACATGTTTTTAAACATTGCCTTACGGTGCGAACTATTGCGATTTAACTTACGACCTGTTTTACCATGACGCATGATAGCTTCCTTATTTTATGCTGACTCTTTACTAACCAAACTTGCTGGCGGCCAGTTCTCTAATTTAGTCCCTAAGCTCAAACCTCTTTGTGCAAGAACATCTTTGATCTCTTGCAGAGATTTTTTACCTAAGTTAGGCGTTTTCAGTAAGTGAGGCTCTGCTCTCTGTACTAAATCACCAATATAATAGATTTGTTCTGCTTTCAGACAATTTGCTGAACGCACAGTCAATTCTAAATCATCAACAGGCTGTAAGAAGATAGGATCGAACTCATTATCTTCTTCCTCTGGTGCTACAACTTCCTTATGCTTAAGATCAACAAAAGCATTCAGTTGATAATGTAGAACCGTTGCTGCCTGTTTGATAGCATCTTCAGGATCTAAAGTACCGTCAGTGACAATATCGATAATTAACTTATCTAGGTCTGAACGTTGCTCAACACGTGCATTCTGAACTTCATAACTTACGGTATGAATTGGACTAAAACTAGCGTCTAAACGTAAAACACCAATTCCAGCATCCTCTTCAGTTCTTACCGCTGCTTGATAACCCATTCCTGAACGTACAGTAAGAGTCATATTTAACTCAGCACCTTCAGCTACATGTGCAATGACATGATCTGGGTTAGCAATCTCAACATCGTGGTTTACCGCGATATCTGAAGCTCGAACGATCGCAGGACCCTTCTTACTTAGCGTTAATTCTGCATGGTCTGTTGCATTAAGTTTTACAGCAACTTCTTTCAGGTTTAAAAGAATTTCAAGAACATCTTCTCTTACACCTTCAATAGAAGAATACTCGTGTAAAACACCTTCAATTTTGGCTTGTACTATAGCCCCACCAGGCATAGAAGATAATAAAATACGACGAAGCGCATTTCCTAGTGTGTGACCGAAACCACGTTCTAGTGGCTCCAGCGTTACACGACTGTGAAATTCGCTTTTTCTTTTAATATCGACTAAACGAGGCGTCAACAACTGTTCTAACATCTCTTGCATTCGAGGGTATCTCCGTATCAGGTTTTACTTAGAGTAAAGCTCAACGATTAGGTTTTCTGAAATATCAGAAGAAAGATCTGTACGATCAGGAAGGTTTTTAAACGTTCCTTCAAATGCAGTCTTATTCACTTCAACCCAACTAACAGTACCAGCTTGAGCATTTAATTCTAATGCTGTAGCGATACGTGTTTGATTACGTGATTTCTCTCTAATAGCAACAACATCACCAGCACCCACTTCAAATGAAGGGATGTTAACTGACTGACCGTTAACTAAAATTGATTTATGTGATACCAACTGACGTGCTTCAGCACGAGTCGATGCAAAGCCCATACGATATACAACGTTATCTAGACGGCTTTCAAGGATTTGCAACAAGTTAACACCTGTTGAACCTCTACGACGATCTGCTTCTTTGTAATAAAGACGGAACTTTTTTTCTAATACGCCGTACATACGACGAACTTTTTGTTTTTCACGAAGCTGTAAACCGTATTCGGTTACTTTCTTTCGTCCTGCACCATGTTGTCCAGGTAACTGATCAATTTTACATTTTGAATCGATGCTACGAACACCACTCTTCAAAAATAAGTCAGTACCTTCACGACGGGCAAGTTTACACTTTGGACCAATATATCTAGCCATGATTACCTCAAATATTAAACGCGACGTTTCTTAGGTGGACGGCAACCATTATGCGGAATAGGAGTTACATCAGCAATTGATGTAATCTTGAATCCTGCACTGTTTAAGCCACGAACAGCAGAGTCACGACCAGGCCCAGGACCTTTAACCATAACATCTAAGTTCTTAACACCAAAGTCGTGGGCCATTTGGCCACAACGTTCTGCAGCGACCTGCGCAGCAAAAGGCGTACTTTTACGTGAACCACGGAAACCGCTTCCACCTGAAGTAGCCCAGCACAGTGTATTACCCTGACGGTCTGTGATAGTCACAATTGTGTTGTTGAAACTAGCGTGAACGTGTGCAACTGCATCCGTTACAACCTGCTTCGCTTTCTTTTTAACACGCGAATTTGCTTTTGCTTTAGCCATAATCTTCTCTCGCAATTATGCGTTATCTCTTAATAGGTCTTACAGGACCTTTACGAGTACGTGCATTAGTTTTTGTACGTTGTCCACGAAGAGGTAGACTACGACGATGGCGAATTCCGCGGTAACAACCCATGTCCATTAATCGCTTAATGTTCATAGATACTTCACGACGAAGATCACCTTCAATTTTAAATTTTGTTACTTCTGAACGAAGTGCTTCTAACTGAACTTCAGTTAGTTCTCGAACTTTTGTCGATGGCTCTAAATCAGCAGCAGCACAGATTGCTTTTGCTGTAGTTGAACCAACTCCGTAGATCGAAGTCAAACCGATAACAATATGCTTGTTAACTGGAATGTTTACACCGGCAATACGTGCCATAGTGCGCTCCCTTTAAATCCAACTACTGAAAAACAGAGTATTATACTCGTCTTTCAGACTAAATACTAGGGCAATAACCAAATTGGTTATTTACCCTTGCGTTTTGATTTTTTCATCATGCCTGCATACTGTGTCGACTGCATTTGGGCTTGCACCGAAGTCATGAAATCCATAACAACAATAACAATGATCAGTAGTGATGTTCCGCCAAAATAGAACGGGACATTCCAGTAAAGAATTAAGAACTCAGGTAACAAACAAACAGCTGTAATGTAGATCGCACCCGCTAAGGTTAAGCGACCCATAATACCGTCTATGTGACGTGCAGTTTGAGCACCTGGTCTAATTCCTGGTAAGTAGGCACCAGATTTTCTTAAGTTGTCTGCTGTTTCTTTTGGATTGAAAACAATCGCTGTATAGAAGAAACAGAAGAAAATAATCGCAATTGCATAAAGCAAAACATAAAGAGGCTGTCCAGGGGACATTGTGGTTGCAATATCCTTTAACCAACCCATACCTTCAGCCGTTCCGAACCAACCACCAAGGGTAGCTGGGAACAAAATGATACTAGAGGCAAAGATAGGAGGAATAACCCCAGCCATGTTTAGCTTTAATGGTAAGTGAGACTCTTGACCGCCGTAATGTCTATTACCACGCGATTTCTGCGCGTAATGGACTGGGATACGGCGTTGCCCGCGTTCTACAAAGACAACGAAAGCAATCACAGCAAAAACGAGTGCAAGTAAAACAAACACTGTAATTGCGTGAAGAGCACCTGTATTCACTTGCTCGAACGTACCACCCAAAGCGGATGGTAATCCAGCAACAATCCCCGCAAAGATAATCAGTGATATACCGTTACCTATGCCGCGCTCAGTGATTTGCTCACCAAGCCACATCAAGAAGATTGTTCCACCAACAAGTGTCACAACTGCAGTCAATCTAAAGAGTAGACCAGGGTCTACTACAACAGACATACCATTAATATTTTGAGATTCTAATGCAATTGCGACACCCAACGCCTGGAACGTTGCCAAAACAACGGTACCATAACGTGTGTATTGAGTGATTTTGCGGCGACCCTGCTCTCCATCCTTCTTTAGTTGTTCTAAAGAAGGCGATACCACGGTTAATAACTGCATAATAATAGATGCAGATATATAAGGCATAATACCTAATGCAAAGATCGATAAACGCTCAAGAGCACCACCAGAAAACATGTTAAACATGTCTAAGATAGTACCTTTTTGCTGTTCAAACATCGCAGCTAATGCAATTGGGTCAATAGACGGTACAGGTATGTGTGTACCTAGTCTAAAGACGACGATCGCCCCAAGAACAAATAAGATCTTGTTCTTTAAATCACTCATACCTGAAGTTGCAGTAGAACTATTCATATTAGGCTTCTACAGTACCGCCAGCTGCTTCGATTGCTGCTAGAGCACCCGCAGTAGCCTTAATACCAGACAACTTAACTGCTTTGGTAATTTCACCAGAGCAAACAACTTTTACAACTTTGATTTTGTCACCGATGACATCAGCGGCTTTTAAAGCTGCAATGTCAATGACATCCGCTTCAATTTTAGCTAACACATCTAAGCGAATCTCGGTTGCATAGCCAGCCTTTCTTGATCTGAAGCCTACCTTAGGAAGTCTTCTTTGAAGAGGCATCTGCCCACCTTCAAAACCGATTCTAGGCATACCACCAGAACGAGATTTCTGACCTTTATGACCACGTCCACCCATCTTACCCCAGCCAGAACCCTGACCGCGTCCGACGCGTTTACTTTCAGATTTAGAACCTTCTGCTGGTTTTAGAGTATTAAGTTGCATATTATGCTTCCTCTACTTTTAGCAAATAGTGAACCTTATTAATCATTCCACGATTTTCTGGAGTATCAATAACGCTAACTGTTTGGTGCATCCTTCTTAGACCAAGACCAGACACACATGCTCTATGATTTGGTAAACGACCAATGGTGCTTTTTACCAATGTCACTGTGACATATTTTTTATCTGACATATTACTCACCTAAAATTTGACCGACTGTTTTACCGCGTTTAGCTGCAATATGTTCAGGACTAGAAATACTAACTAAAGCATTAACAGTTGAACGTACAACGTTTACAGGGCGTGTAGTACCGATACATTTTGAAAGTACGTTTTTAACACCTGCAGCTTCTAAAACTGCACGCATTGCACCACCAGCAATAACACCAGTACCTTCAGACGCAGGCAGCATAACGATGTTAACTGCACCTTGTTTGAAGTTAATTGGGTATTGGATAGTTCCATCATCAAGATGGATATCTTTCATGTTACGACGAGCTTTTTCCATGGCTTTTTTGATCGCGATAGGTACTTCGCTAGCTTTACCGCTACCGAATCCTACCTGACCTTCACCATCACCAACTACTGCTAGTGCTGAAAAACTGAATACACGTCCACCTTTTACAACCTTGGCAACACGACGAACGTCTACTAATTTTTCAATCATTCCATCGTCTTGTAATTCACGTGAAGACATATTTTATCCTTCCTTTAAAATTCAAGACCGTTTGCACGGGCTGAGTCTGCTAATTCTTGAATACGGCCGTGGTATTTAAACCCTGAACGATCAAAAGCGACAGTTTTTACACCAGCTACTTTTGCCTTTTCAGCGATTATTTTACCAACAGCTTTAGCAGCATCTTTGTTACCAGTGTTGCTGATTTCTTTCTTAACGTCCGCTTGAACGGTAGAGCTTGCAGCAATAACTTCGGTACCATCAGCTGAAATCAGCTGAGCGTATATGTGCTGAGAAGTACGATGAACGCACAATCTTGGCACTTGTAGCTCAAAAATTTTGGCACGAGTTTTCTTAGCTCTACGAAGACGGGCTGTTTTCTTATTCATATCAACTTCCAGCTTTATTTCTTCTTAGCTTCTTTACGTAAAACACGCTCATCAGCATACTTAACACCCTTACCTTTATAAGGCTCAGGTGGACGGTATGCACGAATCTCAGCAGCAACTTGTCCAACAACTTGCTTGTCCGCGCCTTTTACAACGATTTCTGTTTGTGACGGAGTCTCAACAGTGATGCCCGCTGGTAAAGCATGCTTTACCGGGTGTGAAAAACCAAGAGTTAAGTCTAAAACATTACCCTCAGCTTTTGCACGGTAACCAACACCAACCAACTGCAACTTCTTTTCAAAACCTTCTGTAACACCAATAACCATGCTGTTAATGATTGAACGAGCTGTACCAGCTTGTGCCCAACCATTTGCAGCACCATCAACAGGTGTACAAAAAACTTGACCGTCTTCAGACTTAAACGTTACAACTTTATTGAACTTTTTCGTCAATGAAGCCTTAGCGCCTTTTACCGTTACTTCAGTACCGTCAAATGTAATTTCTACATTCGCTGGCACTACAACAGCAGCTTTTGCAATTCTAGACATAATAGATTCCTTATGCTACGTAGCAAATAACTTCGCCACCAACACCCGCTTGGCGAGCGTCACGGTCAGTCATAATACCTTTAGACGTTGAAATTACAGCGATACCAAGACCACCAATTACTTTAGGTAACTCGTCTTTGTTTTTATAAACACGTAGACCTGGACGGCTTACACGTTTAATCATATCAATGACAGGTTTCCCATCAAAATACTTTAGGTCTACTGATAATTCAGCTTTCCCTTCATCTTCTTTAATACTGATTGTTGAAATATAACCTTCTGCAATCAAAACTTTAGCTAATGCTATTTTAAGTTTTGATGAAGGCATATTTACTTTCTCGTGACCGGCCATTTGGCCGTTACGAATGCGCGTCAACATATCAGCAACTGGATCAGACATACTCATAGATAATTATCCTTACCAACTAGCTTTTCTTAAACCAGGTACATCACCTTGCATAGCTAATTCTCTTAGCATGTTACGTGATAAACCAAACTTTTTATAAACACCGTGAGGGCGCCCAGTCATACGACAACGGTTACGTTGACGAACTGGTGAAGCATTACGAGGAAGAGCTGCTAGCTTATCCATTGCTTCCATACGCTCTTCAAAACTAAGTGCCACGTCAACTGATGCTGCTTTTAACGCACTACGCTTAGCTGCGAATTTCGCTACCATCTTTGTACGCTTTTTCTCACGTTCAATCATTGATTGCTTAGCCATCAGTGAACCCCTATTTCGTGAATGGAAAATTAAAGGCTTCTAAAAGAGCTTTCGCCTCATCATTCGTATTTGCTGTCGTGACAAAGTTAATATCCATACCGCGGATTTTGTCAATCTTATCAAATTCGATTTCAGGGAAAATAATTTGCTCTTTAAGACCTAGGTTGTAGTTTCCACGACCATCAAATGCTCTCGGGTTAACACCACGAAAATCTCTTACACGAGGTAATGAGATATTGATTAGACGATCTAGGAACTCATACATCTTGGCGCCACGTAAAGTTACTTTGCAACCTAACGGGTAACCATCACGAACTTTAAAACTAGCGACAGACTTACGTGCCAAAGTTTTAACTGCTTTCTGACCTGAAATTGCTTCCATATCAGAGACTGCGTGATCTAGGACCTTCTTGTCACCAATTGCTTCACCAACACCCATGTTGATTGTAATCTTAGTCAACCTAGGTGCCTGCATTGGAGATTTATAACCAAACTGTTCAACTAACTTAGCAACAATCTGATCTTTATATACTTTTTGTAAACTTGCCATTTTCTACCCTATATTAAGCGTCAACCGCTTTACCAGTAGATTTAAAAAAGCGGATTTTAGAATCACCTTCAACTTTAATACCGACTTTATCAGCCTTATTAGTTTCAGGGTTTACTAAAGCCACATTTGAGGCATCGATAGGCATTTCTTTAGAAAGAATCCCACCCTGAGCACCCGTTTGTGGATTACCCTTAGTGTGTTTCTTAACTAGATTGATACCATCAACTAGAACCTTACCGTTAGATTGGATAGAAGAAATAGAACCTCTTTTTCCTTTATCCTTTCCAGTAACAACGATAATTTCATCACCTTTCTTTAAACGATTCATATCTTCTTCCTTATAGTACTTCAGGAGCTAATGAAACAATTTTCATAAATTTTTCATTACGCAGCTCGCGAGTTACAGGTCCGAAGATACGTGTTCCTACAGGCTCTAATTTTGCATTAAGCATTACAGCAGCATTGCCATCAAACTTAATCAAAGAACCGTCTGGACGTCTAACACCTTTTGCAGTACGAACTACTACAGCATTGTAGACATCACCTTTCTTCACTTTTCCGCGAGGCGCTGCTTCTTTAACGCTCACTTTAATAACGTCACCAACACTAGCGTAACGGCGTTTTGATCCGCCTAACACTTTAATGCATTGGACGCGTCGTGCTCCGCTGTTATCAGCAACATCAAGCACTGTTTGCATCTGAATCATGGTGGTACTCCATCCATAAAAAATAAAAATTACTTACAGCACAAAAACCACTTAAAAGAGTAGTTCCTGAAATAAATCAGGCTGACTCTTTAGAGTGGCTTTATTCATTTCGAGAATTATAACAGAATAATTCTCGTAATGCTATAAAAGTTAAATCTTAGCTTTACTATCAATACTAACTAATGTCCAAGACTTGTTTTTTGATAGAGGCTTACACTCTTGGATAGTGACAGTATCACCAACTCCACAAATGTTTTCCGCATCATGAGCCATGACTTTAGTAGATTTTCTAATAAACTTTTTGTACTTAGCGTGCTTAACGAAACGCGAAGTATTAACAACGATTGAATCTTGCATACCGTTACTAACAACAACGCCTTGCATTGTACGAGCTTTCTTTTCTTGACCAGCCATCTTATACACTCACTTTTTGACGAATGATAGTTTTAACTCTAGCGATTGAACGACGAACTTTTTTCAATTGAGAAGAGTTTGATAACTGTCCAGTTGCATTTTGCATTCTAAGATTAAATTGTTCTTTCAATAATGAAAGCAATTCAGTTCTAAGCTCATCAACTGACTTTTCTTTTAATTCTGTAGCAGTCATTTACATCACCGTTTTCGTTACAACTTGTGTTTTAAAAGGTAGTTTAGCAGCAGCAAGCGCGAACGCTTCTTTTGCTAATTTCTCATCAACACCCTGGATCTCAAACAACATACGACCAGGCTGAATCTGTGCTACCCAATACTCAACACTCCCCTTACCTTTACCCATACGAACCTCAAGAGGTTTGTTAGTAATCGGCTTATCTGGGAATACTCGAATCCAAATTTTTGCACCACGTTTTACGTGACGAGTCATAACACGTCGACCAGCTTCGATCTGACGTGAAGTCATTCTTCCGCGCTCTAAGGCCTTAAGACCGAAATCACCAAAGCTAACTTTGTTTCCGACTTGCGCCAAACCACGATTACGTCCTTTGTGTACTTTTCTAAATTTAGTACGTTTAGGCATTAACATAGTTAGTTATCCTTTTAGTTACGGCCTTTCTTGCCCTTAGATGGAGCATTATCTGTTAAAGATAATTTACCAAGTTTCTCACCTTTGAAGATCCATACTTTTACGCCAATTTTACCGTAAGTTGTATTTGCTTCGAAAGTTGAATAATCAATATCCGCACGGAATGTATGAAGAGGTACACGACCTTCTCTATACCACTCTCCACGTGCAATATCAGCGCCATTTAAACGACCAGAAACCGCTACCTTAATCCCTTCAGCACCTAGACGCATTGCATTACCTACTGCACGCTTCATAGCACGACGGAACTGGATACGCTTCTCAAGTTGCTGGGCAATACCCTCTGCAACAAGTTTAGCGTCCAACTCAGGAGTTTTGATTTCTTCAATATTCAGGCTAACCTGCATACCAGTCATCTTAGATAAAGATTGCTTTAGCTTCTCAATATCCTCACCCTTCTTACCAATAACAACACCTGGACGAGCAGTATGGATCGTTACACGAACTCCATTTGCTACGCGCTCAATGTGAATCTTACTGACAGAAGCATGACCTAGCTTACTGTGTAATTCTTTGCGAATCTCAACGTCACTGACAAGAAAATCAGAAAAGTTCTTACTATCCGCATACCAACGTGCATTCCAATCTTTACTAATACCAAGACGAATACCAATAGGATGTACTTTTTGACCCATTCTGATTCTCCTTACTTTTCGCCAACTGTAACAGTGATGTGACTGATACGTTTTAAAATACGGTTACCACGACCCTTAGCACGAGCGCGCATACGCTTCATGATAGGACCCGCATCAACAAATGCTGAAGTAACTACTAATTCATCAATATCAGCGCCTTCATTATTTTCGGCGTTGGCGATGGCTGAATTTAAAACCGCTTTGATTAAATCCGCTGCTTTCTTGTCGCTGAACGACAAGATGTTAATAGCAGTTTCAATATCCTTACCACGGATTTGGTCAACTACTAAGCGCGCTTTCTGAGGAGAAATACGGGCAAACTTATGTGTTGCACTAACTTGCATATTAATCTCCTATTATCGCTTAGATTTCTTATCCGCGGCATGACCACGGTAAGTACGAGTTAATGAAAACTCGCCAAGTTTATGACCAACCATGTTTTCAGATACGAAAACTGGGATGTGCTCTTTACCATTGTGAACTGCGATTGTAAGACCAATCATGTCAGGAAGAATCATAGATCTTCTTGACCAAGTTTTAATGGGACGTTTATTACCAGATTCTTGCGCCTCGATCACTTTCTTATATAAGTGATGATCAACAAAAGGTCCTTTTTTAACTGAACGTGGCATCAGTGTCCTTCCTTATTTTTTGTTACGACGACGTACGATCATTCCATCAGTACGCTTATTGCTACGAGTCTTCTTACCTTTAGTAGGAACACCCCATGGAGTACATGGGTTACGACCACCAGAAGTACGACCTTCACCACCACCGTGCGGGTGATCAACAGGGTTCATTGCCACACCACGAACGGTAGGACGAACACCACGCCAGCGACTAGCACCAGCTTTACCTAACTTGCGAAGACTGTGCTCTGCATTACCAACTTCACCGATAGTAGCTTTACACTCAGCAAGAATCTTACGCATCTCACCAGAACGAAGCTTAAGCAATACATAAGCGCCATCCTTACCAGCAATAGAAGCAGAAACACCTGCACTACGTGCAATTTGAGCACCTTTACCAGGACGCATTTCTACGTTATGGATGATAGTACCTATAGGGATGTTTCTAAGCGGCAAACAGTTACCTGGCTTAATAGCAACATGATCACCTGTCTCAACTACATCACCAGCAGCTAAAGTCTTAGGTGCGATAATATAAGACCACTCACCATCTGCATGCTTAAGCAATGCAAGATGCGCTGAACGGTTAGGATCATATTCTAGGTGCTCAACAGTCGCAGGAACACCTACTTTGGTACGTTTAAAATCAACCAAACGGTAATGCTGCTTATGACCACCACCATGATGACGGACAGTAATACGACCATTGTTATTACGACCACCAGATTTTGATTTCTTTTCTAGTAACGCTGCGTGAGGCTTACCTTTATGCAATGTCGGCTCAACAATGTGAACCATAAAACGACGACCTGGAGAAGTCGGTTTAGACTTTTTAATAATTGCCATGTTGTAACTCCTTACTCAGCAGTCGAAAAATCGATTTCTTGGCCAGCTGCCAAACGAACGATTGCCTTACGGATACCATTACGTTGACCTTGACGACCTTTAAAGACTTTACGCTTACCTTTAATGTTGATCATGTTAACAGACTGAACCTTTACATCGAATAAAGACTCAACTGCCTGCTTAACTTCAGTTTTAGTTGCTGTTGGTTCAACCTTGAACACATATTGCTCGCGAGTATCTGCAAGGATCGCAGCTTTCTCAGAGATATGTGGAGCTAGCAAAACCTTTAGAATTCTTTCTTGATTCATGCTAATTGCTCCTCTAGTTGTTTAACAGCACCCTGAGTCATTACTACATTTTTGAAACCAATTAAACTAACTGGATCAATTGAAGCAACATCACAAACATCAGCGCTATAAAGGTTACGAACAGACAAGTACAAATACTCATCAAAACCTTCTGTAATGACTAAAGCATCTGTCAGATTTAACTGTGCCAATTTTGCTTTAAATTCTTTTGTCTTAGGCGCGTCTACTTTGAAGTCATCAACAACAACTAGACGTCCTGAGCGATTTAACTCAGCAACAATAGATTTCATCGCACCGCGATACATCTTTTTGTTAACTTTTTGTGAGAAATCACGGTTATGACCTGGGAACGCACGTCCACCACCAACCCAGATAGGGCTACGGCTAGTACCTGCACGAGCACGTCCAGTTCCTTTTTGATTCCAAGGTTTAGCTCCGCCACCACTTACAGCTGCACGGTTCTTCTGAGCTTTGGTACCTTGACGGCCACCACTCATATATGCCGTTACAACCTGGTGAACAAGTGCTTCGTTGAATTCTGTGCCAAACAAAGCTTCAGAAACAGAAACAGTTCCGTTTTCCTTACCCGTTGCTAATTCGATTAATTTTAATTCCATCATGCCCACCTTACTTAACAGCTTTACGAACAATGACAGTACTATTTTTAGCGCCAGGGATTGCACCCTTAATTAATAACAGACCATTGTCTGTATCAACTTTTACTAAATCTAAGTTCTGTGTTGTTTGACGAACGTCACCCATATGTCCAGACATTTTCTTACCTTTGAAAACGCGACCTGGAGTTTGGTTTTGCCCGATTGAACCGTTAGAACGGTGAGAAATAGAGTTACCGTGTGTTGCATCTTGCATCGTAAAGTTATGACGCTTAATACCACCCTGGAAACCTTTACCTTTGGTTGTCCCAGTAACATCTACTACAGCAATTTCGTTGAAACGTTCAACAGTAAGCTCTGAACCTACTTCTAAACCTTCAGCTTCAGCAGCTGAATCAACACGAAATTCCCATAAACCTCTTCCAGCTTCAACACCTGCTTTCGCAAACTGTCCAGCTGCCGGTTTGTTAACACGACCAGCGTGCACAGAACCAGTTGTAACTTGAATTGCAGAATAACCGTCAGCTTCAAGTGTTTTGATTTGAGTGATGCGGTTCGCTTGAACCTCTACAACCGTTACCGGAGTAGATACACCATTCGTGTCAAACACACGAGTCATGCCGATTTTCTTACCAATGATACCAATACTCATACCATTTCCTTATTATTATTTATTGCCCGTCATAACGATTGATGACCGGCTAAATCACGATTAACGTAATTCTAATTGAACATCTACACCAGCAGCCAAATCTAGCTTCATTAATGCATCAACAGTTTTTTCTGTTGGATCAACAATATCTAGCAAACGCTTGTGAGTACGAATTTCATACTGATCACGAGCGTCTTTATTGACGTGAGGTGAGACTAGGATCGTGAAACGTTCTTTACGAGTCGGCATAGGAATAGGTCCACGTACTTGTGCACCAGTTCTCTTTGCTGTTTCAGTAATTTCACGAGCAGACTGATCGATTAAACGATGGTCAAATGCTTTTAAGCGAATACGAATATTCTGGGTAGCCATAATCTCTGTCTCATTTATTTACATAATAGAAAAACATACAAAATCGATGCATGCAAACTAAGGGAGCGGATTATAGCAACATAATCCAATTAAAACAACCCCTTATTATAGACATAAAAAAAGAGGGCATATAGCCCTCTTCTTTATGAAACACGTGTTATCTAGTCAAGAATTTTAGCAACAACACCTGCACCAACAGTACGACCACCCTCACGGATAGCGAAACGCAAACCATCTGACATCGCGATAGGGTTGATTAACTCAACGACCATCTGAACGTTGTCACCAGGCATAACCATTTCTGTACCTTCTGGTAATGTACATGCACCTGTTACATCAGTTGTACGGAAGTAGAACTGTGGACGGTAACCTTGGAAGAATGGAGTGTGACGTCCACCTTCATCTTTTGATAATACATATACTTCAGCTTCGAACTTAGTATGTGGTTTAACAGTTCCTTTATGCGCAAGAACTTGTCCACGCTCGATATCTTCACGCTTAGTACCACGTAAAAGGATACCAACGTTATCACCAGCTTCACCTTGATCAAGCAGCTTACGGAACATCTCTACACCAGTTACTGTTGTAGTTGTAGTGTCACGGATACCAACGATCTCGATCTCTTCACCAACTTTAACAACACCCGTCTCAATACGACCAGTCGCAACTGTTCCACGACCTTGGATTGAGAAGATATCTTCTACAGGCATTAGGAAGTCTTTGTCTGTTTCACGAACAGGATCTGGAATGTATGTATCCAAAGCATCAACTAGACGAGATACTGCTGGAGCACCAATTTCAGACTGGTCATCAGCGATTGCTAAAGTAGCTGAACCGATGATTACCGGAGTATCGTCACCTGGGAATTCGTACATATCAAGAAGTTCACGAACTTCCATCTCTACTAATTCTAGTAACTCTTCATCATCAACCATATCGGCTTTGTTTAGGAAAACAACGATGTATGGTACACCAACCTGACGTGAAAGAAGGATGTGCTCACGCGTCTGAGGCATTGGCCCATCAGCTGCTGAACATACTAGGATTGCACCATCCATTTGTGCAGCACCAGTGATCATGTTCTTAACATAATCGGCGTGACCCGGGCAATCTACGTGTGCGTAGTGACGAGTCTCTGACTCATACTCAACATGAGAAGTTGAGATCGTGATACCACGTTCTCTTTCTTCTGGTGCGTTATCGATCGATGCGAAATCTTTAACATCTCCACCGAATTTACGACCCTGTACAATTGTTAGTGCTGCTGTAAGAGTTGTCTTACCGTGATCGACGTGACCGATAGTACCAACGTTTACGTGAAGCTTATCGCGTTCAAACTTAGCTTTTGCCATTTTAAAATACCTATATTAAGCAAAGACCTCGCTATACAACGAGGTCAAAATTATTAAATTAATTAAGAGCCTTTAGTGGCACTCGTAATGATTTCATCTTGAATATTCTTAGGTGCATGATTATATTTCATGAACGCCATACTATAGTTAGCACGACCCTGAGTCAAAGAACGCATTGTGTTTGAATAACCAAACATTTCAGACAATGGGACTTCAGCCTTAATAGACTTACCAGTAGGAATATCCGTCATACTGGCTACTAATCCACGACGTCTATTCAAATCACCGATGATATCACCCATGTAATCTTCAGGAGTCGTAACCTCTACATCCATGATTGGCTCAAGAATAACGGCCTTACCTTCAGCAGCACCATTCTTGATACCCATACCTGCAGCAACCGAGAATGCCATTTCATTGGAATCGACATCATGGTATGAACCATCGATTAACTCGACACTTACATCTACCATTGGGAATCCTGCAAGAACACCATTTTCAAGCTGGGCTTTACAACCCTTCTCAACGGCACCAATGTATTCACGAGGAACTGAACCACCAACAGTACTGTTGATAAATTCAAAACCTTCACCTGGCTCACGAGGCTTCATTCTTAGAACAACGTGACCATACTGACCACGACCACCAGACTGACGTACAAACTTACCATCAACTTCAACTTCTCTGGTAATTGTTTCACGGTAAGAAACTTGAGGTGCACCAACATTCGCTTCGACACTGAACTCACGCTTCATACGATCTACAATGATATCAAGGTGAAGCTCACCCATACCAGAGATAATAGTCTGACCAGTTTCTTCATCAGAATGCACACGGAAAGACGGATCTTCTGCTGCAAGCTTCTGTAAAGCAATACCCATCTTCTCTTGATCAGGCTTAGTTTTAGGCTCAATCGCAATAGAGATAACCGGCTCAGGGAATTCCATACGCTCAAGCACGATACGATTATCTGGATCACATAAAGTATCACCAGTTGTTGTATCTTTAAGACCTACGGCACAAGCGATATCACCAGCACGAACTTCTTTAATTTCTTCACGAGAGTTTGAGTGCATCTGTAACAAACGACCTACACGCTCACGCTTCTCTTTAGTAGAGTTATAAACAGGGCTACCTGCTGCTAACACACCAGAGTAAACACGGAAGAAAGTCAGAGTACCAACATAAGGATCCGTCATAATCTTAAATGCCAATGAAGCGTAAGGCGCGTCATCAGTTGATTCACGACTAGAGGCAGAACCATCTTCAAGCTCACCAGTAATTGCTGGAACATCAGCAGGTGCTGGCATATAGTCGATTACAGCATCAAGAAGGGTTTGAACACCTTTATTCTTGAACGCTGAACCACAGAACATTGGAACGATTTCAACAGCGATACAACGAAGACGAATACCCGCCTTAATTTCTTCTTCTGTTAAATCACCTTCTTCAAGGTACTTATCCATAAGCTCTTCAGTTGCTTCAGCAGCAGCTTCGACCATTTTTTCACGCCATTCATTAGCTTCATCGATCATATCAGCAGGAATTTCTTCATAACGAAACTCCATACCCATATTCTCTTCTTCCCAATAGATTGCTTTCATCTTAACCAAATCAACCACACCACGGAAAGTCTCTTCAGCACCGATAGGAAGCTGCATTGGAACAGGAAGCGCACCTAGACGATCAATAACCATCTGGTTAACGTTTAGGAAGTTAGCTCCTGCACGATCCATTTTGTTTACGAAACCCATACGTGGCACGCCATACTTATCCGCTTGACGCCATACTGTTTCAGACTGAGGCTCAACACCACTTACTGAACAGAAACACGTTACTGCACCATCTAGTACACGCAATGAACGCTCTACTTCGATCGTGAAATCAACGTGACCAGGAGTATCAATGATATTGATACGGTGCTGAGGATACTGCTTAGCCATCCCGCTCCAGTGACAAGTTGTTGCAGCAGAAGTGATCGTGATTCCACGCTCTTGCTCTTGCTCCATCCAATCCATTGTCGCACCACCATCATGTACCTCACCAATCTTGTGAGAAACACCTGTGTAGTACAGGATACGTTCAGTTGTTGTTGTCTTACCCGCATCGATGTGCGCCATAATACCGATATTTCGGTACTGATTTAAAGGGGTTGTACGTGCCACTTTAATAACCTTTTTTAAATTCTACAAAAAATAAAGGCCCTAAATAGGGCCCTAATCAGATTACCAACGGAAATGTGAAAAGGCTTTGTTTGCCTCTGCCATTCTGTGAGTATCTTCTTTTTTCTTAACCGCTGAACCACGACCCTCAAGGGCGTCTCCAAGCTCACCAGCTAAACGCAGCATCATACCTTTCTCACTACGCTTACGGGCAGCATCAACTGTCCAACGCATAGCTAAAGCTATTTTACGCTCAGAGCGAACTTCAATCGGTACTTGATAAGTTGCACCACCAACACGTCGAGATTTAACCTCAACCATTGGACCAACATTTTCAAGTGCTTCTTTCAAGAAAGCAGCGTGATCGCCACCATTCTTACGTTCAACAACAATGTCTAATGCACCATAAACAATCTTTTCAGCAATGGCTTTTTTGCCACTTACCATAATCATGTTTACAAATTTAGTCAGCGTTAAATCGCCGAACTTAGGATCAGGTAAAACCTGTCTTTTAGGTATTTCTCTTCTTCTTGCCATTCTAAACTCTTCCGGTATAAATATTACACAAAACTGCAAATCGTATGTTAAAAGTTAATTACTAACCTTTAGGACGTTTTGCACCGTACTTTGAACGACCTTGTCTACGTTCAGAAACGCCGGCGCAATCTAATGCTCCACGAACTGTATGGTAACGTACACCAGGTAAATCTTTAACACGACCACCACGGATAAGAATAACCGAGTGTTCTTGCAAGTTATGACCTTCACCACCAATATAGGAAGCTACTTCATAACCATTTGTTAATCGTACACGCGCAACTTTACGCAGAGCAGAGTTAGGCTTCTTAGGGGTTGTTGTATAAACACGCGTACAAACACCACGACGTTGAGGACAAGCCTCTAACGCTGCAACGTTTGAAACTTTACGTTTGTCTTTACGCGGCTTACGCACCAACTGGTTAATAGTCGCCATTCTTTTTCTCCAAATTTGAGATTAACTCTAACTTTAATACGAATTGTGGACTTTTTTAGCCCACAAATAAGGATAGAGGATTCTAAAGGCCTAAGCAATATAAGTCAAGCATTAACTACTTGAATTTATTTAGATTAGGCTTCGACCTCTGGGGTTTCTTCTACTACTACTTCAGCAACAGCTGACTCCACGACTTCATCAACGGTTTCAGAAACTTCTTCCGTTTTCATAAAGACCTGCAATTCACCTGCGGCTTTCTCAGCTGCTTTTCTTCTAGCTTGGTGATAGGCAAAACCTGTACCAGCTGGAATTAAGCGACCAACAATAACATTTTCCTTCAAACCAACTAACTTATCACGTTTACCACTTACAGCAGCTTCCGTTAATACACGAGTTGTTTCTTGGAATGAAGCGGCTGAGATAAATGACTCAGTCGCTAACGATGCTTTAGTGATACCTAACAAGACACGATCGTATGTAGCTTCAATCTCACCAGCTTCACGTGCTTTCTCATTTAGGCGAAGTACTTTAGAGTACTCTGTTTGCTCACCTTTAATAAGACCAGTATCACCAACTGTTTTAATTTCAACTTTTCTAAGCATTTGACGAACAATTGTCTCAATGTGCTTATCGTTGATCTTTACACCCTGTAGACGGTAAACATCTTGAACTTCGTCAACAATGTACTCAGCAAGCTTCTTAATACCCAATAAACGTAATATGTCATGTGGATTAGGATTACCATCAACAACGATATCCCCTTTCTCTACACGCTCACCTTCAAATACGCTGACTTTACGCCACTTAGGAATAAGGTCTTCATACTGTTCGCCGCTATCCTGGGTAATAACAAGACGTTGCTTACCTTTAGTCTCTTTACCGAAACCAACCACACCAGATACTTCTGCCATGATAGAAGGCTCTTTAGGCTGACGCGCTTCAAACAAGTCAGCAACACGTGGTAGACCACCGGTGATATCCTTGTTTTTAGAAGACGCTTGAGGAATACGTGCTAATACTTGACCGGCACCGACTTCAACATTTTCTTGTATAACAACAACACCATTTTCAGGTAGGTAATAAATTGCTGGGGTTTGCGTACCAGGGAAGTTAATTGCTTCTCCCGCGGCACTTACCAATGCGATAAACGGACGAGCTTCTTTCGCAGCCGTGGCACGCTCTTTAGCATCTTTAACAACGTGAGTTGTTAAACCTGTTAATTCATCAATCGTCTCTTCAACAGCGCCTTCAAAGTTACCAAAGACAGCTTGACCAGAAACTTCAGTAATTACTGGGTGAGTATGCGGGTCCCATTGAGAAAGTATCTCACCAGCAGCAATTGAACCTTCATTTTTAACGGTTAGCAAACTACCATATTGAATCTTATAACGCTCTTGCTCACGACCCGTTTCATCCAAGATAGAAACGACACCAGAACGAGATGTCACGACAATTTGACCATCCGGATTAGTGATTGTTTTAATTGCGTCATACTTGACTGTACCGGCATGCTTAACTTCAATCTGACTTTGTGCAGCTGAACCAGATGCCGTACCACCGATATGGAAAGTACGCATTGTTAACTGAGTACCAGGCTCACCGATTGACTGAGCCGCCATAACACCGACCGCCTCACCCATATTAACCAGGTGACCACGTGCTAAGTCACGACCGTAACACTGCTGACAGATACCAAACTTGGTTTCACAAGTCATTGGTGAACGTACAAGAACGTGATCGATACCATTAGCATCAATGATTCCGGCAATCTTCTCGTCAACCAAAGTACCGTTAGCAATCAATAGCCTGCCATCGTGCGTCATCACATCTTCATTCGTGTAACGACCCAAAACTCGGACATTTAGAGTTTCAACAACATCTCCACCCTCAACGTGTGCCTTCATTAAGACACCCGCTTCAGTCCCACAATTACGCTCTGTAACAACAACATCTTGAGCAACATCTACTAAACGACGTGTCAGGTAACCAGAGTTAGCCGTCTTCAATGCTGTATCAGCCAAACCTTTACGTGCACCGTGAGTCGAAATAAAGTACTGAAGTACGTTCAAACCTTCACGGAAGTTAGCCGTGATAGGTGTTTCGATGATTGATCCATCAGGCTTAGCCATCAGACCACGCATTCCACCCAACTGACGCATCTGAGCGACGGAACCACGAGCTCCAGAATCTGCCATCATGTATACAGAGTTAAAAGAAGTTTGTTGAACTTCTTCACCTTGCGCATCGACAACTGTCTCAAACTGAAGCTCTTGCATCATTGCTTTAGTGACTAGTTCATTGGTATGAGACCAAATATCAACAACCTTGTTATAACGCTCACCTTCCGTTACTAGACCCTGTGAAAACTGACTCTGAATCTCTTCAACCTGTGATTCAGCTCGCTGGATAATACCGGCTTTTTCATCCGGGATTAACATATCATCAGAACAGAAAGATAGACCACCCATCGTTGACCATTTGAAACCAGCATACATTAGCTGATCTGCAAAAATAACCGTCTGCTTAGGCCCTAAAACTCGGTAACAAGTATTTAATACAGTACTGATTGCTTTCTTTGTCAGGTTTAAGTTCATCAAGTCAAAACTTAGACCTTTAGGCAATATTCTTGACATGATTGCACGTCCAACAGTGGTATCAACAATACGTGTTGTAACACTCTCAGTACCTTCGTCATCCACCAATGTTTCAACGAATTTCAGCTTAATTCTAGTGTGAATGTGAACAACATTCGCATCCAAAGCACGCTGAACTTCTTGCCAGTTAGAGAACGCCATACCTTCACCGATTGCATTAATTTGCTCTCGAGTAACATAATATAGACCCAACACAACATCCTGTGAAGGAACGATGATTGGATCACCGTTAGCAGGTGATAGCAGGTTGTTCGTTGACATCATCAATGTACGCGCTTCAATCTGAGCTTCTAATGATAGTGGTACGTGTACCGCCATCTGATCGCCATCGAAATCGGCGTTGAATGCAGAACATACTAGAGGGTGCAAGTTAATTGCCTTCCCTTCGATAAGAACTGGTTCAAATGCTTGGATACCCAATCTGTGAAGAGTCGGTGCACGGTTAAGAAGAATCGGGTGCTCGCGAATGACTTCATCCAACACATCCCAGACTTCAGGCAAGCCTTGCTCAACCATCTTCTTAGCAGCCTTAATTGTCGGCGCAGAACCACGTTTCTGTAATTTACTGAATATAAATGGCTTGAACAGTTCAAGTGCCATTTTCTTCGGTAAACCACACTGATGTAACATCAATGTCGGTCCAACAACGATTACAGAACGACCAGAGTAATCAACACGCTTACCAAGTAAGTTTTGACGGAAACGACCTTGCTTACCTTTAATCATATCGGCTAGAGACTTAAGCTGACGCTTGTTTGTCCCAGTAACCGCACGACCACGACGACCGTTATCGAGTAATGAATCAACTGACTCTTGTAACATACGCTTTTCGTTACGAACAATAATATCAGGTGCCATTAAGTCTAATAATCGCTTCAAGCGGTTATTACGGTTAATTACACGACGATATAAATCATTCAAATCAGATGTCGCAAAACGACCACCGTCAAGCGGTACTAATGGACGAAGCTCTGGTGGTAATACTGGAAGAACGTCTAAAATCATCCACTCAGGCTTATTTCCAGAACCGAGGAATGATTCAACCAACTTCAAACGTTTAGAAATTTTCTTCTGCTTCGTTTCTGAGTTCGTGCTTTCAATCTCTTCACGCATACGCTCAGCTTCGCTAGCCAAATCGATAGATTTAAGCATCTTTTTGATGGCATCAGCACCCATTAGCGCTTCAAACTCATCACCGTGCTCATCTAAGGCATCTAGATACTCTTCTTCAGTCAATAACTGCCAAGGCTCTAGCGGCGTTAACCCAGGGTCAACGACCATGAACGCCTCAAAATACAATACAGACTCGATTGATTTCAATGTTTTATCTAACATCAAACCAATACGAGAAGGCAGTGATTTTAGGAACCAAATGTGTGCTACAGAAGTCGCTAGGTCAATGTGACCCATACGTTCACGACGTACCTTAGACTGTGTGACTTCAACACCACACTTTTCACAGATAACACCACGGTGCTTCAGACGCTTGTACTTACCACACAAACATTCGAAATCACGGATTGGTCCAAAAATCTTCGCACAGAACAAACCATCACGTTCAGGTTTGAAAGTACGATAGTTAATTGTCTCAGGTTTTTTAACTTCACCATAAGACCATGAACGAATTTTTTCAGGAGAAGCAAGAGACACTTTAATGGCGTCAAAATCACTACTCACATTTTGTTTTTTTAGAAATCCAAGTAAATCTTTCATTAATCTTGCTCCAACTCAATATCAATACCTAATGCACGAATCTCTTTACGCAATACACTGAATGACTCAGGCATACCAGGTTCCATGTACTCATTACCATCAACAATGTTTTTATACATTCTTGTACGACCGTTCAAGTCATCCGACTTAACGGTCAACATTTCTTGCAGTGTAAATGCCGCACCGTATGCTTCTAATGCCCACACTTCCATCTCACCGAAACGCTGCCCACCAAACTGAGCTTTACCACCTAACGGCTGCTGAGTTACTAAGCTATAAGGCCCAGTAGAACGCGCATGCATCTTGTCATCTACCAAATGGTTCAATTTCAGATAGTACATATAACCAACGGTTACTGGACGATCGAACTCTTCACCTGTTAGACCATCAAATAACTTCAATTGACCTGATTCAGGTAAGTCAGCAAGCTTCAACATAGATTTGATTTGTGCTTCTGAAGCACCATCAAATACTGGAGATGCGACTGGAACACCTTTCTTAAGGTTGTGAGCCAAATCAATGATTTCTTCGTCAGTAAACTGCTCTAATTCGACAGACTGACCTTGAGTTTCATTATAGATTTTATCTAAGAACTTTCTCAATTCAGCAATTTCTGCCTGCTCTTGAAGCATCTTATTGATTTTAGTACCAAGCCCTTCAGCAGCAAGCCCTAAATGAACTTCTAGAATCTGACCGACGTTCATACGTGACGGTACACCTAGTGGGTTAAGACAGATATCAACAGGACGACCTGTTTCATCATATGGCATATCTTCAACTGGACAAATGCGAGAGATTACACCTTTGTTACCATGACGACCCGCCATCTTATCACCCGGCTGGATACGACGCTTAATCGCGACATATACCTTAACCATCTTAGAAACACCCGGTGCTAAATCATCACCTTGGGTTAATTTCTTACGCTTCTCTTCATAGGCTTCGTTGTATGCAATACGCTGTGCTTTAAGTTGAGCTTCTAATAACTCTAACTGACGTGAAGTTTCAGAGTCTTCAACATTTAAAGCAAACCATCTAGCACGTTCAACACCCGCTAAATATTCATCTGTAATCGCAGTACCATCGACTAATTTCTTACCGACAAGCATTACTTTAATACGCTCTAAAGTATCGTTTTCAAGGATAGTATATTGCTCATCAATATCCTTACGGACCTTAGTCAATTCTTCTTCCTGAATTTCTAATGCGCGAGCATCTTTTTCAAGTCCTTCACGAGTAAAGACCTGAACATCAATAACAGTACCTTCGATACCCTTAGTAACACGTAAAGAAGTATCTTTAACATCAGATGCTTTCTCACCAAAGATCGCTCGTAGAAGCTTCTCTTCAGGTGTTAGCTGAGTTTCACCCTTAGGGGTTACCTTACCAACCAGGATATCACCCTGCTTAACTTCAGCACCAACGAAAACAATACCGCACTCATCAAGACGACCTAGTGCAGACTCACCAACGTTTGGAATATCGGCTGTAATTTCTTCAGGCCCAAGCTTAGTATCACGTGCTAAACACGTTAATTCTTCAATGTGGATAGTGGTATAACGATCTTCCTGAACGACACGTTCAGAAACAAGGATTGAATCCTCGAAGTTGTAACCGTTCCATGGCATAAATGCGATACGCATGTTCTGACCTAATGCCAACTCACCTAAATCAGTAGAAGGGCCATCAGCCATAACATCGCCACGAACAACCTTGTCACCAGCTTTAACGATCGGCTTCTGGTTAATACAGGTGTTCTGATTAGAACGCTGATACTTAACTAAGTTATAGATATCAACACCAGACTCACCGTCTTTAATCTCTTCAGCACTTACTCGTACCACGATACGCGAAGCATCTGAAGATAAAACTTCACCACCACGTTCTGCGACAACGGTTACACCAGAATCGATTGCTACAATCTTCTCAATCCCTGTACCTACTAACGGCTTATCAGCACGCAGAGTAGGAACAGCCTGACGTTGCATGTTGGCTCCCATTAGGGCACGGTTAGCATCATCATGCTCTAGGAATGGAATCAAAGAAGCCGCTACAGAAACGATCTGTTTAGGCGATACATCCATCAAATTGACGTCTTTAGGAGAAGCCAAGATAAATTCATTTTTATTACGCGCTGAGATAAGGTTATCAGTAAAACGCCCTTCAGCATCAACACTTGCACTTGCCTGAGCAATTACATACTTCATCTCGTCGATTGCTGAAATGTATTCCACTTCATCAGTCAACTGCCCGTCAACAACCTTACGGTACGGAGTTTCTAAAAACCCGTATTCGTTTGTTTTAGCATAGATTGCCAATGTATTGATAAGACCAATGTTTGGCCCCTCAGGCGTTTCGATAGGGCAAACACGACCGTAGTGAGTAGGGTGTACATCACGTACTTCGAATCCTGCACGCTCACGAGTAAGACCACCAGGCCCAAGAGCCGAAACACGACGTTTGTGCGTTACTTCAGAAAGCGGATTAACCTGATCCATAAACTGTGACAACTGACTTGAACCGAAGAACTCTTTAACGGCAGCAGACACTGGCTTCGCGTTAATCAAATCTTGAGGCAATAAACCATCTGTTTCAGCTTGATTCAAACGCTCTTTAACAGCACGTTCAACACGAACTAAACCAACACGGAATGCGTTCTCAGCCATTTCACCAACCGCACGAATACGACGATTACCTAATGCATCGATATCATCAACCATACTCAAACCATTACGGATGCTGACTAACTCACGTAATACATCTAGGATATCTTCTTTCTCAAGAACCGTTGCGCCGTCATTTTTCTTGCGACCCATACGACGATTAAGCTTCATACGACCTACCGCAGATAGGTCATAACGTGCTTCATCAAAGAATAAGCTATTGAACAATGCTTCAGACGACTCTTTAGTTGGTGGTTCACCAGGACGCATCATGCGGTAAATTTCAACCTGAGCTTCAAGCTGAGATGTCGTTGAGTCAAGGTTTAATGTATCAGAGATGTATGGACCATTCTCTAACTCATCAATGTAAAGGATCTTGATAACACAACCCTTAATCTGAGCAATTTTATCTAATGTTTCAACCGTCAAAACTTCATTAGTACGGCAAACTAACTCACCCGTAGTGGTATCCGTCACACCAGAGGCAAGCACCTTACCAACCAAATACTCTTCAGGAACGATAGCGCTCTTAATTCCAGACTCTTTAAGCGCTTTAACGTTACGAGCATTGATCTTATTGCCCTGAGTAATGATTTTCTTACCATCATGAACAACATCAAAACCAGCTGTTTCACCCTTAAGCTGGTCTGCATCCAGAATAAGCTCGTAGCCTTTCGTTGTAAACTTAACAGTATTAGCAACAAAGAACTCTGCAAGAATCTCTTCATTTGAGAAGCCCATTGCACGCAAGAATACTGAAACCGGTAGTTTACGACGACGATCGATACGTGCAAACATGCAATCATTGTGATCGAATTCAAAATCTAACCAAGAACCACGGTATGGGATAACACGAGCGTTAAATAATAACTTACCAGACGAATGAGACTTACCCTTGTCGTTATCAAAGATAACACCAGGTGAACGGTGTAACTGAGTCACAATTACACGTTCAGTTCCGTTGATAACAAACGTTCCGTTATCCGTCATTAAAGGGATATCGCCAAGATAAACTTCTTGCTCTTTAACATCCTTAACAGGGCGCTTTCCAGCAGGTGCAGTCTTATCAAAAAGAACCAAACGCATCTTAACGCGCAATGGAGAGGCATAAGTCACCCCACGTTGCTTACACTCTTTAACGTCAAACTCAGGTTGACCCATATGGTAGCTAACGTATTCTAAATCCGCTGTACCCGCTACTCCATGAATTGGAAAAACAGATTTGAATGCAGAATGAAGACCAACTTTAGTTCTTTCGGCAGGTTTCTTATCTATCTGTAAGAAATCATGGAAAGACCCTTTTTGCAATGAAAGCAAATAAGGCACTTCTAGAATGGATGGAAGTTTCGCAAAATCTTTACGAACTCGTTTCTTTTCGACTAATGAATATGTCATCGTTTACCTCGACGATATGATTGTCCGGATGCATGTAACAATCGTTACAAAATAATGCATAAAACTGTAGTAGCTATGAAAAAAGTTATCCACACGTTACTAACACACTTTTACACACTGTTAAAAACGAGAAAAGGCCGGCGCCAAGGCGCCAGCCATTTCAGTGCTGCTTACGCAGCAAGTAGGGTTAAATTACTTAACTTCTACTTCAACACCAGCTTCTTTAAGCTCAGCTGCTAATGCATCTGCTTCTTCTTTAGAAGCTGCTTCTTTCAATGTGAAAGGAGCACTTTCTACAGCTGCTTTAGCTTCTTTAAGTCCAAGACCAGTTGCCGCACGAACAGCTTTGATTGCTGCTACTTTGTTTGCGCCTGCACCCGTAAGAACTACGTCAAACTCAGTTTGCTCAGCAGCACCACCAGCGTCGCCGCCAGCAGGACCAGCAACTGCTACTGCAGCAGCTGATACACCGAACTTCTCTTCCATTGCTTCAACAAGTGCAACAACATCCATTACTGACATGTTAGCAACTGCTTCTAGAATATCTTCTTTAGTTATAGACATTTGAAATCTCCAAAATTTTAAAATTATTTAATTTGAGCTTAAGAATAAACTTAAGCTGCTTCAGCTTCTTTTTGCTCTTTAATAGCAACCAAACCACGTGCGATTTTCGCAACTGGTTCTTTCATAACGTATAGAAGCTTACTTAGTGCTTCATCGTAAGTAGGTAGTGCTGCGATAGTAGCCAACTGGCTAGCATCCATAACCCCTTCACCGATAGATAATGACTTAACAACAAGTGCTTCATTATCTTTAGCGAAGTCTTTGAATACACGTGCTGCGTTCCCTAACTCTTCACCAGAGAAAGCGAAAACTAGTGGACCAACAAAAGTCTCAGCCATGTCTTCAAATTTAGTACCAGCAATTGCACGGCGTGCAAGTGTGTTTTTAACAACACGAACTTTTACACCTGCTGCACGAGCGCTAGCACGTAATTGGGTCATTTGCTCTACAGTCAAACCACGATATTCCGCTGCAACCATTGAACCCGCTTCTGCAACAACTGCAGAAACTTCTTCAACGACAAGCTTTTTACCTTCGATATTGAGTGCCATTTTACCCTCCAAACAGCCTAATCATTCGTTAGAATAATTAGACTCTTCCATCTACGTAGGCTTAATAACTATTAAGAGTGCATGCTCTGCACTCACCTACGGTCTGCGATGGGCACTCACTCGAGATCAAATTAATGGTCATAAGGAGTCCCAATTCGCAAATAATGCCTGCACACTTAACGTGTGCAACCACCATTATAGTGTTGACTGATCAATCAACAGGCCTGGACCCATTGTAGTAGTGACAGTCACTTTCTTAATATAAACACCTTTTGCAGACGCAGGCTTAGCTTTCTTAAGCTCGTCTAGTAAAGCATTTAGATTTTCTTGTAATTTTGCTGACTCGAAACCAACTGTTCCGATTGCCGCATGGACAATACCAGCTTTATCGGCACGGAAACGAACCTGACCAGCTTTAGCCTTATTAATTGCACCAACAACGTCAGGAGTTACAGTACCAGTCTTAGGGTTAGGCATAAGACCACGAGGACCTAAAACCTGACCTAGCATACCAACAACACGCATCGCGTCAGGAGAAGCGATAACGACGTCAAAGTCCATCATGCCCTTCTTGATTTCTGCTGCAAGTTCTTCCATACCAACGAATTCTGCACCAGCAGCTTTAGCAGCCGCTTGATTCGCTTCACCAGTAAATACTGCAACGCGAACGTCTTTACCAGTACCGTTAGGCATAACTGTCGCACCACGTACAACCTGGTCAGATTTACGTGCATCAATCCCTAAACGGATTGCAACATCAACAGACTCAACGAATTTTGAAGTTGCTAATTCTTTAACAATGTCAAAACCTTCGATAACGTTATAAAATGCTTCACGATTAACGCGTTCTGCACTGATTTTTTGTTTTTTAGTTAGCTTTGCCATTCTATTAACCCTCTACCACTAGGCCCATACTACGAGCAGAGCCCGCAATAATGTTCACAGCCGCGTCTAAATCGTTTGCATTCAAGTCAGCCATTTTCGTTGTTGCAATTTCTTCTAATTGCGCACGAGTAACAGTACCGACCTTGTTCATGTTCGGAATCGCACTACCACTTTTGATACCAGCCGCTTTCTTCAAAAGAATTGAAGCCGGAGGTGTCTTAGTGATAAAAGTGAAACTACGATCACTGTAAACAGAGATAACGACTGGAATAGGCATTTTAGCTTCAAGACTTTGAGTCTGAGCATTAAATGCTTTACAGAATTCCATGATGTTAACACCGTGCTGACCTAGAGCAGGACCAACTGGTGGACTTGGGTTTGCAGCACCAGCTGGTACTTGCAACTTAATATAGGCTGTAATTTTCTTAGCCATGACATTCTCCTAATGTGGGTCAAACGCCTTTCGGCTTCCCTGTTGTTAAATCAGATTAAATCTTTTCTACTTGAGTAAACTCAAGATCAACCGGAGTTGAACGACCAAATATTAATACTGACACTTGCAATTTGTTTCTGTCGTAATCCACACCTTCCAACACTGCTTCAAAATCAGTGAAAGGACCATCAGTAACACGAACCATTTCGCCTGGCTCATACATTACTTTAGGACGTGGCTTGTCAACACTTGTTTCAACACGCTCAAGAATACGATCTACTTCTTTTTGAGAAATAGGCGCAGGACGATCACTCGTTCCACCAATAAAGCCCATAACCTGCGGCACACTTTTAACTAAGTGCCATGTGTCTTCATTCATTTCCATCTGTACTAAAACATAACCTGGGAAAAACTTTCGTTCGCTCGTACGCTTCTTGCCGTCACGAATCTCAACAACTTCCTCTGAAGGAACCAGCATTTCACCAAAAAACTCACCCAGCTCAGCACGTTCGACATACTCAGCTAAACTCGCTTTTACTTTATTTTCATAACCTGAATACGCATGAACTACATACCATCTCTGTGCCATTTTAACCACCTTGACCTGTTAATAGCTGTACTGCCCACATAAAGAACATATCAACCAACCACAAAAATATACCCATAAGGATAACCACTACAAATACGATTAACGTCATCTGCACAGTCTCTGGGCGTGTAGGCCATACCACTTGCTTAACTTCACGCTTAGCGTGGCTAAGATAGTTGTACCAGTTTCTACCGATAGTCGTTAGATAAAGAACATAGAGTGCAGTCCCAATACCGACCACTACACCTAAAACACGGATAACCGCGTGAACTTCTTGAAATACGTAATACCCTACTAACGAACCAATTAAGATGGCAATTGCCAATATTAACTTCGCCGTATCAAGTGTGTTCGACTCGCTTTGTTTTTCCATTTCTTTACTCATAAACCTATCAGCTAAATGTAAAAACGACCCGTACTTTAAAAAGAACAGGCCGTTTTGAATATGGCAGGGGTAGAGAGATTCGAACTCCCAGCACCCGGATTTGGAATCCGGTGCTCTACCAATTGGAGCTATACCCCTAAAGTTTTTCTTTTCTTACTTTTGCAAGAGGTGCGAATTATACACAGCCCCACAACGATACGCAAGTCTAAAAACGTTAAATAAATAACAACCCTTACTCAACAATAAACAGACACTCTTGACACAAAAAAAGGGAGCCGAAGCTCCCTTTTTTATTGGTATTTACTAAACGTAAACCAGCAGTTAAAAACTAGTCAAGAATTTTAGCAACAACACCTGCACCAACAGTACGCCCACCCTCACGGATAGCGAAACGCAAACCATCTGACATCGCGATAGGGTTGATTAACTCAACGACCATCTGAACGTTGTCACCAGGCATAACCATTTCTGTACCTTCTGGTAATGTACATGCACCTGTTACATCAGTTGTACGGAAGTAGAACTGTGGACGGTAACCTTGGAAGAATGGAGTGTGACGTCCACCTTCATCTTTTGATAATACATATACTTCAGCTTCGAACTTAGTATGTGGTTTAACAGTTCCTTTATGCGCAAGAACTTGTCCACGCTCGATATCTTCACGCTTAGTACCACGTAAAAGGATACCAACGTTATCACCAGCTTCACCTTGATCAAGCAGCTTACGGAACATCTCTACACCAGTTACTGTTGTAGTTGTAGTGTCACGGATACCAACGATCTCGATCTCTTCACCAACTTTAACAACACCCGTCTCAATACGACCAGTCGCAACTGTTCCACGACCTTGGATTGAGAAGATATCTTCTACAGGCATTAGGAAGTCTTTGTCTGTTTCACGAACAGGATCTGGAATGTATGTATCCAAAGCATCAACTAGACGAGATACTGCTGGAGCACCAATTTCAGACTGGTCATCAGCGATTGCTAAAGTAGCTGAACCGATGATTACCGGAGTATCGTCACCTGGGAATTCGTACATATCAAGAAGTTCACGAACTTCCATCTCTACTAATTCTAGTAACTCTTCATCATCAACCATATCGGCTTTGTTTAGGAAAACAACGATGTATGGTACACCAACCTGACGTGAAAGAAGGATGTGCTCACGCGTCTGAGGCATTGGCCCATCAGCTGCTGAACATACTAGGATTGCACCATCCATTTGTGCAGCACCAGTGATCATGTTCTTAACATAATCGGCGTGACCCGGGCAATCTACGTGTGCGTAGTGACGAGTCTCTGACTCATACTCAACATGAGAAGTTGAGATCGTGATACCACGTTCTCTTTCTTCTGGTGCGTTATCGATCGATGCGAAATCTTTAACATCTCCACCGAATTTACGACCCTGTACAATTGTTAGTGCTGCTGTAAGAGTTGTCTTACCGTGATCGACGTGACCGATAGTACCAACGTTTACGTGAAGCTTATCGCGTTCAAACTTAGCTTTTGCCATGATGTAATCTCCTATAGTAGCAGCGACTGTTAAATACAGATCGGTGCAAATTTAATTTCTAAAATTTGGAGCTCTTAATCGGAATCGAACCGATGACCTCATCCTTACCATGGATGCGCTCTACCGACTGAGCTATAAGAGCAAATTAAAAAGGCCCTCCCCATCAATCTGAATTAACAAACTAACAAAGAGAGCCTTTGAAATATGGAGCGGGTAAGGAGAATCGAACTCCTCTCATCGGCTTGGAAGGCCGAGGTAATAGCCAATATACGATACCCGCAATTTGGTGGAGGGTGGTGGATTCGAACCACCGAAGGCGTAGCCAGCGGATTTACAGTCCGCCCCCTTTAGCCACTCGGGAAACCCTCCAAATTGTGTGTGCGTATTCTATAGAAGTTTTACAAACTGTCAACAACAAATTACATAATTTTATTAAAATTCGTATTTTATTGCTTTCCGAGCTATAACCATAAAATTAAACATCTACACCAGCTCGGTTTTAAGAAAACCCTGCCACAAACTATTCGCGTATTCTAGCAACCTTTATCCTGAATACAAGCAATTATTTACTCTCCTTGCTATTTGTTTTGTTCCAGCCATCCTTAGTCTCAAAATAGTCAGCAAATTCAAATCGTTCACGACTCAATACAACCCCCATCGTAACCAACTATTGAATATCTGCTTGTGCACAAGGATTTATAAAGAACAATACACGGCTAACGTCCTGAAAACATCATATCAACACCCATAGCCCTCACAAACCTCCAGTTACGCTCCACAAGCATAAGAGAATCCTCTCCAATATAAAGTGACCAGGCCTGGTAAAATAACCGTAAACTCACCAAGCACTTTATAATAACGATATCTCTCATAGATAAGACAGTGAAACCATGAATCCAATCCAAGCAAACCCGTGGGATACCCTTTTAGCATTTGACCAACAACATATTTGGCACCCTTATGCCAAAACCCCCAACCCTAATCCAGCTATTGGCGTATCCAAAACCCAAGGCTCCGTGATTTCCCTAGCGGATGGCACTGACATTATTGATGGCATGTCTTCCTGGTGGGCAACGATTCATGGCTACAACCACCCCGCCATCACACAAGCGATGCATGAACAGATAGAACTCATGCCACATATTATGTTCGGTGGCTTAACGCACCAACCAGCGATTGAACTCGCACAACGCTTGGTTAAGCTAACACCACCAGGCCTGGTCAAAGTATTTTTCGCAGATTCTGGATCTGTGGCAATGGAAGTCGCCATTAAAATGGCTCTACAATTCTGGATAAGCAAAAACAAGCCTGAAAAGAATCGATTGTTGACGGTTAAAAATGGCTATCACGGCGATACTTTCGCCACCATGGCGATTTGCGACCCTGATAACGGCATGCACCACATCTTCAGCCACAACCTCACCCAACACTTTTTTGCTCCAGCCCCGCAAATGGGTTTTGACATTGAATCCGATAATAGTGATATACAAGCCTTTGCAGCATTACTGAAAAAACACCATTCAACCATAGCCGCCATGACCCTTGAACCGATTGTACAAGGCGCAGGCGGCATGCGCTTTTACCGCCCTGACTACCTCAAACAAGTTAGAGAACTCTGTAATCAATACGATGTTCTATTAATAATCGATGAAATTGCGACCGGGTTTGGCCGCACCGGCAAACTGTTTGCCTGCGAATGGGCAGACATTACACCAGATATCATCTGTGTTGGTAAAGCCTTAACGGGTGGTTACATGACACTCGCCGCCACACTTTGCACCACAGACATCAGTGAAACAATCAGCAATGGCAATCCAGGCCTACTGATGCACGGCCCGACCTTTATGGCTAACCCCTTAGCCTGCGCCACCGCGATTGCTAGCATTGATTTACTACTGGCATCACCTTGGCAGGAAAACATCCAGCGGATTGAGCAGCACTTGCAAGCAACACTACTACCGCTTAAAAAGCTGGAAGGTGTCTCCGAAACACGTGCATTAGGTGCGATTGGCGTAATTGAGCTGGAACGAGATGACTTAGGCCCAACAATTCAAGCCCTCGGAATTGAAAATGGCATTTGGCTAAGACCGTTTGGAAAGCTTATCTATACCATGCCCGCCTTTAACATTCCGCAACCGCAACTCGAACAGCTGACCAATGGCATAATCAAGGCGATTCAAAACGCTCTTTAGACCAGAAGGCTAACCCGTAAATAAATTCACAACCTCAACAAGCCACAATAAATCACAGAAGAGTTGACTCAAAACATAAACACCCTAAAATGAATTGCGTACATAAACGTACCCTATAAAAACGATTGAGGAGAGATTTTAGTGAACTACTTTTTAGATGGTATCAAAAACTATGCAACCTTTAGTGGACGAGCTACCCGCCAGCAATATTGGATGTTTTATCTGTTTTACATTATTTTTTACATCCTACTCAGTGTACTGGATGGCGTCATTGGCACATACAGTGAATCAACAGGGACTGGACTACTCTCAACCATATTCAGCCTGGGACTATTAATTCCATCTATCGCGATTCTAGCAAGACGACTACACGACATTGGGCGAACTGGCTGGTGGATATTACTCATTTTCATCCCATTGATTGGTGCAATTGTACTCTTAATATTTACTTTATTAGACAGCGAGAAAGGTGAAAATAAGTACGGTGAGAGTTTAAAGTACCCAAATACTGAGGTTGCTAACACAATCGTTTAACCTCTATATTTACAACGATCTTACCCAGAAACGCCAGCCTATTAAGCCACAATACGCTGGCGTTTTTATTGACCCTTTCAAAACAACCAGGCCTGGCATGTCCTGCGGCCTTATAAAATCATGTGAGCGCAGGGTTAATTAAAACTCACTTTACATAATGTCTTAACTAAAGCATTAATGATTCAGAACACCTCAAATTTCAAACAACTTATATGCCTACTTATGCACACTTAATCGTACAATAGAAAACACGTCCTACCTCCTTCTTAAAAAGAAACTAAAACCATGAATCATTTTTTAGATGCTTTAAAAAACTACGTGACCTTTACCGGCCGTGCCACTCGCCAACAGTACTGGATGTATATTCTGTTTTATATACTTTTCTACTTTCTCACTGTCATGCTCGACATCCAACTAGGCCAGTTTGATCAAGAGAGTATGACGGGGTTCATCAGTACCATCTATACCTTTGGCTTATTACTGCCGACCATTGCCATACTCGCCAGACGTTTACATGACATTGGTCGCAGTAGCTGGTGGATTCTACTGATTCTAATCCCATTGGTAGGCTCTTTGATTATTCTGATTATGACGTTAATGGACAGTAAGAAGGGCGAAAATGAATATGGCGAGAGTTTGAAATACCCGAACGCACCAAGCGGTGATTAACGAAGACTTAATCAGCGTAAAGCTTCCAAAACCTTCGTAATCCTTAATATGCAACAGGCTGTTTATACAAAAAAACAGAGTGACCAGGCCTGGTCAATCTAAATTCGAGACAGTTATCAAAGTAGACTAATCGATTCAGCGATTGATTTATAGCTCGGTTTATACGCCACAGCACATACAGAACCCACTGGAAAACCTGCTCTGGATTCAATGCGAATATTATCAAACCCCGCCAACTCTAACAAAGACTCAACCTCTTCGATACTATAGCGTGCAAAAATGGCCGGATGTAACTGCATCGTTTCAATCTGTTCGCCAGTGCGAAAGCCCATGACAAACTTGCCACCCGGCTTTAACACTCTGAGAATCTCTTTTAAATGTGGCTCGGGTGGTTGCCAAAAATAGAGGGTATTGGCGCAAGTGATTTGATCAAAAAATGAATTCTCCAATGGCAAATTGTCACTAGAGGCTTCAATTAAAGATAGTTGTGCGGAGTTAATGAATGACTGGTTATGTAATGTGGCTTGTTGCAACATGAGAGGGGAAAAATCCACCCCAGTAAACTGGGCTGAAGGGGTTTGGCGACACAGATGGGATAATAAGTCACCTGGACCAAAACCGATTTCTAAGACTTGTTCATTGGCCTGAACGGCCATCAGCTCAAGAACAAACTGATTTAAATCAGCATTGCCTTTAACAAACATCGGCTGGAGAATATTTTTGCCCAACCAGCCAGAAGGTTTTCTGGATTGTAACGCCAGTTTCTCTTCAGAAACTAACGTTTTTACCAACATTACCTTTAACATAAAGATATTAAAGGCCATTTAGCCCCCTTCATTAATTGTTTATTAAAAGAAAGATGCCGCGAGAAAAGAGTTATTAAGCTTCAATAATCTCATAGTCATGCGTCATTTCAGCGCTTTTCTCTAACATTTTAGAGACGGAACAATACTTCTCCGCAGACAGACTCACGGCGCGACTGACCTTCTTCTCATTCAACTCCGTCCCCGTGACTTTAAAATGCAGATGGATTTTCGTATAGATTGCAGGAATGCCGTCGGCACGTTCAGAGGTAATTTCCATATGGCAATCTTTGACGTCTTGCTTACCTTTTTCCAGCATCATCATCACATCAATGCCCGAACAGCCCCCTAAGCCCATCAACAACAGCTCCATCGGACGAGAGCCACGATCTTCGCCACCAACTTCTTTAGACGCATCCATCATCACCTTGTGACCTGTTGATGAAGTTGCTTCAAATGCTTTTTTACCTTTCCAATCAATCTTAATCGTCATATTTATAACTCCTATTTCATTCTTCTTATAATCGCTTCAATCGAGAAGTAGAGCACAATCAAAATCATTGCGCCAAACACCACTTCCACTTCAACCAGTGCAGGAATCTCTGCACCAGTCTCTTCGATAATGTCGAACATATCACTAAAGGCTGTCACTGAAAGCAGTATCCCCATAAAACCGACTACCGCATCAAAACGCTGGCTTGATTTTTCGCTTAATTGGTCTAATGCGTTAGAGATTTGCACACGTAAGAAACGCGTGGTTTCTTGTGACTCTTTCATGGTCTCTTGTAGAGACTCTCGCTCCTGATTCACACCCACTGCATCGAATAACTGCTGAACAAAACGGCCATGATCAGGAAAACGCATTAAGCCACCCGTATCCATCAAATGAATCAGATCTCTAACCTCTAGATTCAGCAAGTGTAACTGCTTAACTCTTCTACGGTACTCTTTCTCTTGTTGACGCAGCTCATAACGTGACTTATTATCAATGTCTTCATCATCATGGTATTCCAGCTGAATGCTGCGTACATTATCAAATAACATTTTACCCAGCTGCTGCATATAGTAACGCGCACCTGTGGCGACTAAAACATTCTCTAACGCCTGGTCTGTCACCCAGTTTGGTTGATCCAATTGCGCAATCAATGCATAAGAACCATCCGCCTGCACCCAATCATCAGAGTGATACAAATCCGTGGCTATATTGGTAATACCGTCATGCGGCGTTTGCACTCGCCAGTTTTCAAAGGCACTGCGCACTTCACGGGGTGGAACCTTTAAGCCCATCCAATCTTGATGCTGTTCTAACTCCGGAAAGGTCAAAATCCTACCAGGCCTGCTCGAATCTTCTACCGTTTCAATTAACAGAGTGTTATTCACATACTCACTGACACTGTAAATTAAATTAGAGCCTTTACCTAACCAGTCATCAATCGAACTAAACACATGCTGAGCAATATTTTTTAAATACAACAGGCCAGGCTGTTCCGCCCAAGTAATCTCTTCATCTAAGGCGTTTTCTAATGCTAGGTTAGTCATGTGTCGAATGGCGTTGATATCCATGCCATCGAGTTCACACTCAAAATGCAACTGCATCAAACCCAAGCTGTTAAAGCGCAAACTTAAATCGTAGGTTAAACCCTGATCTCGAAAGGTAGGTAAACTCACTTGTGGAAGATCAAATTGCCAAACATGAAACTGTCGATCTGATGAGAGGTCAGACAAAATATCAGGTGGCTCTGGCTCATAGAAGTTTTGAGTATGCAGTTGTGCCATCAAACCCTTACGTATCTTTGGATCTTCCAGTGCGGTAATCAAACACTCAACCTGCATTGAATTGACCGTGGCGTAATAGGTAGAAACTAAACGACCATCTGTTACCAATAACTTACTTGGATTAACGGGTTTTAAATAGGCTAATGAACATAGGTGTGCTTTCAGAACCGAAGCATAAATCTTTAACGCTTTGGTCGCGATATAAGCCGTTTGCAGAACATCCTCTGTCTGCAACCACTCTTGTTCTGTAATCTGCACACCAGAATCGCGTTTGGCTAAAACCGTCGTTAAATGCAAAATCGCTTTAATATAGGTGATTTCGTGCTGCAAGGCCTCATGACAGTCTGGTTGCTCAGCAATAACCGCCAAGGCTTTTTCGCAAGAACGCTGTGTATATTCAAAGTGGTTATTATGCATACCACGATCTTCATCCACCAACATCACCGCCACACGCGCCTTTAATAGCACACTATTTTCAGGCTGAAGTGCGCTATCCTGCATGGCGTTTAATTGCGAAACACCCCACTCAAAGATATGATCCGCCAGTGTAAACTCGTAACTCTGCTCGATCTTTAAACGGGCGGTAAAGTAGGCGTACCAAAAGGCCGCAAGTTTTTGCTCGTCACTTTTAAGCTGTGACGCCATCTCATCAAACTGCGTAACATCTTTAAAAACCAGCTTACAGCCTAAGCTTGAAACCAAAGCTTGGCGTCCAGCCTCAAACGCTTCATCAGCATCAAACCCTATCGCAACTTGATTAACGTCCATGTTTTACCTTATTTAAAGAAAATGTAGAATGTGGATAACTTTGAATAACGGCCATTTGATTCACATATCGCACGTCCGATTCTGCAATGCCGTAACCCGTTAACAGAACATCAGAGATAAAAGATTTAACCACCAGTTTTGGAATCGCCTCAATACTATCAAACACCTGAACAAATAACCCCATCTTTTCACTGCCAGAACTATAGAACTCAGGGATACGATAATCCAAGTCCAGGCGTACAAATCCCAACTTATTATAAAACGACCAAAGCTTTGGACTCGCCTCTAACCAGAAATAGGGCTTCTCTTTAGAAAGATGGGTTTGCAGCTGTTGATTAACCAACTGCCTCGCTAGCCCTAAGCCTTCATAATCGGGAGCGGTCGCCAAATAAGCCAGTAGCGTTGAAGAGCCGTAAGATTCCAACAGGGTAAAACCTGCCCACTGGTGTGAAACGGGTTCAAGCAAACCCACAATAATGGATTCATCTTGCTGTAAGCATTTTGCAATGGCTGGCAGGGGTGCCAGCTCTTGATAAGGGAAACGAGAACGATACAGTCGAGCCCAACTGCGAAACAGAAACTGACCAGGCCTGGTTAGCTTAACTGTTTGAAGTGCCTGTAATTTAGAAGAACGTTTAATCGAAATCATTAATCAGGCTCACTAACTTATAACTATTTAAACAACTCAGCCAGTTTTTCACCGGGGTTTTCAGCACGCATAAAGGCTTCACCGACTAAAAATGCGTCGACATGGCAAGCACGCATTCTGGCAACATCGCCTTTGCTTAGAATGCCACTTTCAGTGATGACAATACGATCCTCAGGAATCATATCTAACATTTCAATCGTGGTGTCTAACGAAACTTCAAAACTGTGTAAATCACGGTTGTTAATCCCAATCATTGGTAGCGGCAGACGCAAAGCACGTTCTAACTCTTCTTTGTTATGTACTTCGATTAAGACATCCATATCCAAGGTCAAAGCGACTTGTGTCAGCTCTGACATCTGTGCATCGCCAATCGCCGCGGCAATTAACAGAATGCAATCTGCACCAATCGCACGGGCTTCATAGACCTGGTAATCGTCGACAATAAAATCTTTGCGGATAATCGGCAGATCGACCGCTTCGCGAACTTGCTGTAGATATTCGTTTGAACCTTGAAAGAAATCTTTATCGGTTAACACTGACAAACAAGCCGCGCCATTATCAGCATAACTTTTAGCGATTTCAACCGGATCAAACGGGTCACGTAGAATACCTTTACTCGGCGAAGCCTTTTTAATCTCGGCAATTACCGCAGACTCTCCCGCTTCCAATTTGGCGAGCATGGCACCGACAAAACTTTTAGTTTCCGGTGCTAACAAAGCACGTCTTTTCATTTCGTGCAGTGGAATCTTGTCACAGCCATCCTGAATCTCTTCAAGCTTACGTAAGATAATTTTCTTTAAGATGGTTGGTGTTGCACCCATATTGGATTCCTTGGTTTTATCATTTGTTTTGTCATTGATGCTGTGCGCTTCGCAAACATTATATTTATTTTAAATTCTGTATTAAAGAGGTTTGTCTGACTCTGTTTTCACAGCCGTCATAACCTCTTCTGGCACGCGCCACAAGAAAAACAGCAGGAGTAAAGCGATACTGAACAACATTAACTGTAAACCCAGACTGCCCCATAGCAAGCCGATGGAAAGACTAAACGTCACTCCAATCACCCAAGTTGCTCTTCTTTTTGTGGCACGCTGCATGGTTCGGTTCTTTTCCCAGCGACGTAAATCTTCACCTATCCAGCGATTATGTAATAACGCTTGGTGAAATCGCGGAGAACTTTTAGCAAAGCAGGCCGCCGATAAAATCATAAACGGAGTGGTCGGTAATATCGGCAAGACCACTCCCACCAGGCCTGTTAGAAAAAACAGACAGCCCAGAACAAAATAGAAATGGCGTTTAAGGGCATTTGTCATCAATAATTTACTTTGACCAGGCCTGGTAACTTTATTTATGCGTCTTTAAAAGACTGAGTTTTAGCGATAAATTCATTGAGTTTAGCTTGCGCTAAGCCGTCTACGATGATTTTACGCGCCATAGCAACGCCACTGCCATAAGAATCAGCCAGCCCTGCTACGTAAAGCGATGCGCCTGCATTTAGACAGACAATGTCTTTAGCGGCACTTTCATTATTGGCAAACACGGCGCGAATAATATTTAAACTGTCTTGCGTCGAATCCACCGATAAATCGGATAAATCTGCATGATCCATATCGTGCTCTGAAGGGTCAATCACCCAATCAGTAACTTCACCATTTTTCAACTCGGCCACAAAGGTCCGGCTGGCAATGCTAACTTCATCTAAACCATCTTCGGCATGTACCACCATGACGTGCTTAGAGCCTAAACGCTGAAGAACTTTAGCAAACAATGTCGTCAACGACTTGTCATAAACGCCAATCACCTGATAAGGCGCACCTGCGGGATTGGTCAAAGGTCCGAGCATATTGAAAATCGTGCGAACTCCCATCTCTTTACGCGCTCCAATCACATGACGCATGGCGCTGTGATGCGCTTGGGCGAACATAAAGCCCACACCGGTTTCATTGATACACTCTGCGACTTGCTCAGGGCTCAATGTTAAATCAACGCCGGCGGCTTCCAAAACATCCGCACTGCCCGACTTACTGGAAATAGAACGATTACCGTGTTTAGCGACTGTACCGCCTGCGGCTGCGACCACAAAAGCACAGGCGGTAGATATATTAAAGGTATTCGCACCATCACCACCTGTTCCACAGGTATCGACTAATTTAGATTTATCCTCTAAACGCACCGGAGTGGCCAGACTGCGCATAACTTGAACAGCAGCGGTAATCTCTTCGAGCGTTTCACCCTTCATTCTCAAGGCCGTTAAAATCGCACCAATTTGAGCAGACGTCGCTTTACCCGACATCAACTTATGCATGACCGATTCCATTTGATCTGCATTTAATTCACGTCGTTCTAAGAGTTGTTCCAGTGCCGCTTTAAGTTCCATGGGATACCTTGCTCAAATAGAGTTAGAAGTTAGAAAGACCTACAACTAGGCGTTTTGTTCGAGAAAATTCTTTAGCATTTGATGACCTTGCTCGGTCAAAATGGACTCTGGATGAAACTGCACCCCTTCAATCGGCAATGTCTTATGGCGAACGCCCATGATTTCATCCAAATCACCATTAGCATATTGTGTCCACGCCGTCACTTCCAAACAATCGGGTAGCGTTTCTTGCTCAATCACTAAAGAGTGATAACGAGTGGTGGTGACCGGATTCGGTAAATTGGCAAACATACCGACATCTTGATGGTAAACCGGTGAGGTTTTACCGTGCATGACCTCTTTGGCGCGAATGATATTCCCACCAAATGCCTGGCCGATACTTTGATGCCCTAAGCAAACGCCCATAATCGGAATTTTACCGGCAAAGTGTTTAATGGCCGCCACCGAGACACCTGCTTCTGCGGGTGTACATGGGCCAGGAGAAATCACCAGATACTCAGGGTTTAAAGCTTCAATTTCTTCTATAGTAATTTGGTCATTACGAAACACTTCGACATGCTGTCCTAACTCGCCAAAATACTGAACGATGTTGTAGGTAAAAGAGTCGTAGTTATCAATCATTAATAGCATATGTTTTTCCTAAGCGTTTTCTAACCGCTTTCTAAACGTTTTCGTAAGTCAGAATTATTTGTGGCTTGCTTTTGGGTTTGCAGTCTGCAGGCCGTTGGTGACGAACTCTGCGGCCTTGAAAATGGCTCGACCTTTGTTCATGGTCTCATCCCACTCCGACTGCGGTACCGAATCGGCAACAATACCCGCGCCGGCCTGTACAAAAAGTGTTTTGTCTTTAATCACTGCGGTACGAATTGCAATCGCGGTATCCATATTGCCATGCCAGCCTAAATAGCCGACCGCACCGGCGTAGATTCCACGCTTAACAGGCTCAAGCTCATCAATGATTTCCATGGCACGAATCTTTGGTGCGCCCGAGACAGTTCCCGCAGGAAAAGTAGCACGCAAAACATCCATCGCACTCATGCCTGGTTTGATTTTGGCATTGACATTAGAGACGATGTGCATGACATGTGAATAGCGCTCAACAATCATTTTCTCAGTCAACTCAACCGACCCAATTTGGGCAATACGCCCAACATCATTACGTCCCAAATCAATCAGCATTAAATGCTCTGCCAACTCTTTAGGATCATTTAAAAGTTCCTGCTCTAAAGCCAAATCGCTGTCGTGGGTAACACCACGACGACGAGTTCCAGCAATTGGACGCACAGTGACTTGCTCATCTTCTAAACGCACTAGAATTTCTGGCGAAGAACCGACAATCTGTAAATCATCCATATCCATAAAGAACATATACGGCGATGGATTCAGATGGCGTAACGCACGGTACAAATCCATTGGTTCATCATCAAATTTAACGGACATTTGCTGAGAAATAACGACCTGCATGGCATCGCCAGCCAAGATGTACTCTTGTACTTTCGCGACCGCTTTTTTAAAAGCTTCTTCACCAAAACTAGAGTGAAAATCGTCTTCGGTAATTTGTTGGGCACTCGGCGCATCAATTGGCATCGGCATTGGCTGACTTAACTTCTGCGACAACTCATCCAATCGCGCTAATGCCAAAGCTTCACCATCGGCTTTCGTTAAATCTGCATGTACAATCACATGTACTTGACCGCTGAGGTTATCAAACACCACCAACTCTTCCGAGACTAACAGTTCAATATCCGGCGCACCAATATCATCTTTCTCAGGGGTACTGTTTTTAAGGCGCTCTTCAACAAAACGAATGGTGTCATAACCAAAGTAACCCACCAGGCCACCACTGAAAACTGGCATGCCAGAAGGGGCGTAAACCTTAAACTGTTTTTGATAAGCTTCAATCCATGCCAAAGGGTCGTCTGCGACTTGATGCTGAAGCACTTCACCATTGCAAACTTCTTTGATGTGATTACCGTTGATGAGCAAACGTGTTTGACATGGCAAACCAATAATGGAGTAACGTCCCCACTTCTCTCCGCCTTGAACGGATTCGAATAGGTAGGAGTATGGACCTTTGGCTAACTTATGATAAACACTCAACGGAGTATCATAGTCAGACAATACGGTGCGCATAACCGGAACTCGGTTATAACCTCGCTTTGCTAAGTTGGCAAAGTGTGTCTTGCTCATTCTAAATCTGCCTTAGTGTTTGATTGTTTCTTTTCAATTATTTTAAATGAAATCGCGCGGCGAATACCGGCAATTGAACAGAGTAACGGTCGAAAAATTTCTAGTAACAATGCTTTTAAAAAAGCCATCTGTAATCCCTAATTGTTAATACAAACTTCTCAAATGAATATTGTAGAACGGCCCTGCGCTCACATCGAATTATAAAGGCCGCAGGACATGCCCAGCGCTCACATCGAATTATAAAGGCCGCAGGACATGCCAGGCCTGGTTGACCTGATCAGCTCATCTTTTAAAACGCTGTCTATAAAAGACAGAGCCTTAACATCTTAAGCCTTACTTAGACTCGATATAAGCTGCAAACTCAGTGAAAGAGTCCATGATGACATCTGGATTGTAATCACGGATATCTTCACCGTGGTTATAACCGTAAGTCATACAGAAGATATGGAATCCAGCAGCACGTGCTGCTTTTACATCAGAACGAGAATCCCCCACCATCAAAGCGTTTTCAGGCTCAACCCCCATCAACTTCGCAGCATGCAATAAAGGCATTGGATGCGGCTTCTTCTCTGCACAAGTATCACCCGAAACGATGAATTCAAAATAATCGTGCAGACCTTTATCTTTCAATAACGGAATCGTGAAAGCTTCAGCTTTGTTAGTAACGCAAGCGATACGGTAACCTTGCTCAAGCATCCACTCAATCCCTTCAATAACGCCTTCATAAACACAAGAGCGTACTGCATTGTTATGTTTATAAAGTTCTAAGAAGATAGGATAAGCTTTATCCATCAAGTCTTGATCAGGCATACCTTCAACAGCACCGACTAAAGCACGCTCTGTTAAACGCTGAACACCGTTACCCACCCAGTCACGCACCGCTGCTTCACCGCGAACGGGCATGCCGATTTGCTTCATCATTTCATCAACACAGTATGCTAAATCTGGCACGCTGTCGACTAAAGTTCCGTCCAAATCAAACAGTACAAATCCTGGTTTAATCTTATCCATTTTAATACTCTCTTTTTTAAATGTAGCCATTTATTATGGTTTTTTAAAGACGCTATCCAGAGAAATTCTGCCACGTCTTAAATAACAAAACGCCAGCACTATTAAGATGCCGGCGTTTTGGTTATTACGTTTACTACTTTTAAAGCTTAAGCTTTCGCTAACTCATCACGCATTTGCTGAATAATAGTGTCATAGCGGTTCGCATCAGATGCATTTGCCTTACCATAGATACCAGAACCAGATACAAACGTATCACACCCTGCAGCCGCTACTTCACGGATGTTTTCAACTTTAACACCACCATCGATCTCTAGACGAATATCACGTCCAGAAGCGTCGATTAGCTTACGAGCCATTTTCAGCTTTTCTAATGCCTGAGGAATGAATGACTGACCACCAAAACCAGGGTTTACAGACATAATTAAGATCATATCAATCTTATCCATAACATGTTCAAGATAGCTTAAAGAAGTACCTGGGTTAAAAACTAAACCGGCTTTAAGACCTTGATTTTTGATAAGGCCTAGAGAACCATCTATGTGATCAGAAGCTTCAGGGTGGAAAGTGATGATATCCGCACCGGCAGATGCGAAGTCACCGATTAGACGATCAACTGGCTTCACCATTAGGTGAGCGTCGATTGGTGCATTAAGACCTTCTTTGACCATGAAGTTCTTTAGTGACTCACAAACCAATGGACCGATTGTTAGGTTTGGAACATAATGATTATCCATCACATCAAAGTGAACAACATCTGCACCCGCAGCAAGTACGTCTTTTACATCTTTCCCTAGCTGCGCGAAATCGGCAGATAAGATTGAAGGAGCGATCCAGTTTTGTTGCTTAGCCATGTTTAAATACCTTATATCTATAAACGATTAAAAAAATAATTCGTGCATTTTACCAGTATCCATTAGAATGGGCAAAAAATTGGATAAAAAACCACCGCAAGCAAGGAACGTAATATGACAGCAGAAGTTCAAGTTTCGCCAAAACCAGCAGAACCGGTTCCTTCAGGGTCTAACAAGGCCTCTGCTCTTGAAAAACTATTTAAAAAAGCCATTCACAAGATAGAGTTTGTCGGCCTGGTCATTATCGCTATTGCCACCGTTGTTGCTGGCTACGAAGCGGTTGAGCATATGTTTAATCTCCGCTCGGTAACACTCGGCGACTTACTGTTATTATTCTTATACCTAGAAGTCTTGGCGATGGTCGCTATCTATTTAGAATCTGGAAAACTACCGGTAAGATTACCGATGTACATTGCCATTGTCGCCCTAGCACGATTCTTGATTTTAGAGATGAAAGATCTTTCAGAATGGCAGATGATTGCGATTGCTGTCACAATCACCTTAATTACTATCTCTACCCTAATCTTACGATACGGGCATTTGAAGTACCCTTACAAGCAAAATAGACGACCAACAGACTTCGATTAGATAGGAATCCGTTATGCAACCTCTTTATGAATCAAACCTTATTAGCCTGCCTTTAATCACTAAAGGCAAGGTACGTGATATCTATGACATTGATGAGCGTCATTTATTGATCGTGACCACGGATCGTATATCCGCTTTTGATGCGATATTGCCAACGCCTATTCCTGGTAAAGGCCGCATATTGACTGAAATGCCGCAATTCTGGATGAATAAGCTGCAGGATATCGTGCCGAACCAATTAGCACCTGAGATGGCTTTAGCGGATTATTTAACACCAGAAGAGTTACAACAACTGGATGGTCGCGGCATGATTGTGCGTAAGCTTAAGCCGCTGCCAGTTGAAGCGATTGTGCGTGGTTACTTGGTGGGTTCAGGCTGGAAAGAGTATAAAAAACACCAAAAAGTCTGTGGCATTCCTTTGAAAAAAGGCATGTTACTCGCTGAAAAACTGCCTAAGCCACTGTTTACACCTTCAACCAAAGCGGAACAAGGTGACCATGATGAAAACATCAGTTTTGAACAACTTGTTGAAATCATGGGACAGGATAAGTCTGAAAAAGTACGTGAACTTAGCTTAAAACTCTACACAACAGCGGCTGAATTTGCCTTAGAACGTGGCATTATCATTGCCGATACCAAGTTTGAATTTGGCGAAGATGAGAACGGTGTTATTTATCTAATCGATGAAGCCTTAACGCCTGATAGTTCACGTTTTTGGCCAGCCTCAAGCTACAAAGTCGGTAAAAACCCTGATAGCTTTGATAAACAATATATTCGTGATTATCTTGATAGCCTTGATTGGGATAAAAACCCAAATACAGGGCCTGAATTGCCGGATGATGTTGTGGCAAAAACCTTTGATAAATATCAAGAAGCCCAAGCGCGTTTAACTGAAAATTTGTAATGCCTGCAGTGAATCACTATTTAAACAGACCCACACAAGTTACCAGGCCTGATAAGCTTAGTGAATCGTGTGGACTCTTTATTACCGGTACCGATACTGATGTTGGTAAAACCTATGTCAGTGGCTGTATCGCGTTAAGCCTTAGACAACAAGGCTTAACCGCTACCCCTAGAAAACCGATTGCTTCAGGTTGTATAGCTCAAGCAGACGGCACACTCCTCTCTGAAGATGCCCTATTCTTGCAACAAACAACCAATACGTCAGACTCTTTACAAACCATCTGCCCCTATCAATTTGAACCGCCTATCTCTCCGCACACAGCCATTAAACAAGCTAACCTCAATATTCGGATAAGTGACTTAGTTAAAGCCTGTGACGTGCCTGACAGTGATTTTGCTTTGGTAGAAGGTGCCGGTGGGTTCTATTCACCTTTGGCTTTAGATGGTTTGAATAAAGATTTGGCTATTGAGTTGGGTTACCCGGTGGTTTTAGTGGTCGCTAATCGGCTTGGCTGCATCAACCAAGCTTTACTGAGCATTACTGCGATTGAACAGAGTGGGTTAGCGCTACAGAGTATTGTCATTAACCAAGTTAAAGCTAGCACGACATCTACTCCAAATTACGCCTTGGGTTTGGCAGACTTCACAACCTCGCCCATTTTTGAAGTTGAATATGCTAATAATGGCCTGGCGATTGTTATCAACAACTGGTTAATTTAAAGACAAATTATTTGACCCGGCCTGGTTGATTGCCAACAGGACTAAGCACTCTCTTCAGTCATGACAAGCTTAAGCAGGCGTACTTCTTTGCCGGTTTCTTTATGTCTATAAACATCATGCCTAGTTTCTTGTCTCAGCAATTCATAATTTTCAGCCATGTAGTGTGTACGCTCATCATGGTAACGCTTCAATAGAGAAAGCTCTAACGTCCAACCCTTTGGTAAAGCCACACCTTTTACGGGCTCTGCACTATTCAGACTGGCTAAACAAATTAGAGTGTTATCTTTTAGCTTAGTAAACTGAATCTTCAGCCATGGACAGACACCATCTAACTCACCAAACTGAGTCACCATCACCATATCTTGGGCATTTTCTGCAGAACCGTCAGCTGTTTTATAAACAAGACCCGCTGCTTCTAAAATAGCGATAAACTCATTAGCTTGCTTTAAGTCCACAAAACCCACACGTAGTAACGCACTGTCTGAACAAATAGCCATTGGATGCAACGTGCTTTCAACTGAATTTAAAGCCGATAAAGCATCTGCTTTTTGGGCCGCAGATGCTTTATTTATTAACACTGAATACCCTTCAATTAAGACTGACATCTTCTACTCCTATTTAAGATTAATTTCATTTCTTTAAAACTCATTAATGATATTTGAAAGCGTTGAAATGCTATCATTACTCATTAAACAGTTAAAATATAATTTTAACTGCATGCCTTGAAAAGGCGTTTATCAAACACATTTTTAAGAGAACAATATGGCAAATACCATTACGGCAACAATACCCTTTGACTACCAAGGCCAGCACTTTGAACCCAGCGTGCAACTTGATTTAGATGACTGGGCCATAAGAAGCAAGGGAGTTGTGCCTGATTTTGTATCTGCCATTGCAGGAGCGAGTGATTTTGGGGGACGCTCCCACGAAGTCGAGGCGATGGATGGTGGGAATGTCATATTCTCTAAACCAACAGGCATGGCAGATCGTTTTTATGACTTTTCCACAAAAGAGTTCGACTTTAGTGGCTTTCGTAAAATTTGGTTAAAGAACGTTTATTTCAGTCAGTTAAACCAGATCAACCAACGCTACCACGAAGAGGCTTTAATAGAAGACTCTGCTCAACACTTGCTGATGCTAGACGTCTTGCAAATGGGTCAAAACAGTTAATAAAACACTGTTAAGACCGAACTTGTACCCACTCTTCTGTTAATCTTTCAGAGCGTAAGCCTTGCTCAGTTAGGCTTACTTAAATCCTGGCGCAACGTTAATCTTTCAGCATCTTCACTGTTATCCACCGTGACATTCATATTATGCAAACGACCGTCTTTAATGTCATAGATAAAACCATGAACCGCTAACTGCTGACCCTTGTCCCACGCCTTTCTTACGGCAGGCACATGACAAATATTGCGAACTTGCTCAACGACATTAATTTCACATAATTTATCGACCTGCTCTTCTTTAGGCAGTTTAATCAAATCGGCTTTTGCACGCTGGTAATACTTACGAATCGGGCGAATCCAGTGATCAATCAAATCCGGGTTATCATCATTCAAAGAAGCCATCACGCCGCCACAACCATAGTGACCATTAACAATAATGTGCTTCACTTTAAGCACTTCAACCGCATACTGAATAACCGACAAAACATTCATATCACTAGAGTTAACTAGATTTGCGATATTACGATGTACAAAAATAGTGCCCGGATCCATCTTAACCAACTCATTGGCAGGTACACGGCTGTCCGAACAACCAATCCATAAATACTCTGGCTTCTGCTGCTGCACTAAACTTTCGAAAAAACCAGGATTGGCTTTGTTAATTTCATCAACCCACTCGGCATTGTTATGAAAGAGTTGTTCTATATCCTGATTACAATCACAGTTTTTGCTCATCTTATCCCCCTTAATCCGCTTTGTTTAGTTCTGGTTGTTTCCAAAACTTCATTATCATCAAAACGGTAAACACACCTAAAAAAAACATAAAAGCCATGGCTGGCCATAAACTATACAGTACTTCCCAACTTTGACTATTAGGAATAGTAATACCATCTATAACTTCAACAAGATTATATTGTTCAATTGCGCCTGAAAGATAAAAAAGTAAGCCCCCCATAATCGCAAGAATAAAAATACACATATGACCTAACCACCCGGAAATTTTGGACAAAAAAAATGCCCTGTAATAAATTAAGGGCATTTTATAGTGTTTACTTAAGTGTATAAACCTTTATATCATTCTGAGCCTTTTGAAAAACCAATGTTATAGGCTAACAAAAGTGCTTCTTCCACAGATAAAGCATCCTCAGCCTTACTGCTCATACGAACAGCAACGTCCTCTAACAACGTTTCAAAGGTAACCTTACTACACTCTGCCATAAAGTCACCCAATGGCATACTATCACCCTGCATAAATCTTGAAACGTAACCTTCAGCCTTAACGACCTCAATCGGTGTACATTCCATTGATTCAAACATATAGGAATAGGCATCTATGCCATTAGCACGTGCCATTCTACGGGGAATAGATCCCGCAAACTCAAGCAAGCCATCTAAATGCAGCGGTAACTCTTCGACAGACTCAAAAACAAACTCCTCGCCTCTGTAGCCAAAGTCCATTTTAACGGTAATTAAGTTTTTCATAGTGTTACTCATATTCTGATGCCAAAATTCTCATTGTTATTGCGTTGTAATTATTTCGTTATATTCATAAATACTTGAGGCAACTGCTCAGGCAATTTTTCAACATGATCAATAATTGTGTAACTGTTACCAAAGATATCCGCCACATACTCATCGGCCTTTGGATCCAATGTAATACAGTAAGCGTGAATACCTTGCTCTTTCAACTCACGTACCGCCATTTTAGTATCCTGAATCAATACCTGTGGATCTTTAGTATCGATATCCGCTGGCTCACCATCCGTCAATATCAGCATAATTTTCTTCTCAGCTTGCTGAGCTTCCAAGTAGTGTGCTGCATGACGCATCGCAGGACCCATTCGGGTTGAGTACGAACCTTCCATTGCGGCAATACGTGCCTTAACAGTCTCACCATAATGCTCTGAATAGCCTTTTATATGTTCATAACGAACTTCTTGACGAGTATCAGAACAGAATCCAGCAATCGCAAATTTATCACCTAACTGTTCAACCGTCCATGCCGTAATGGCCAATGCTTCTTCAGACAATTCAAGCAATGTTTGCCCTGTTTCAGGGTTACGCTCGTTTAATGATTCTGAGGTATCAACCAACAACATAACCGCAATATCACGACTGTCTGTGGTGTAGCTATAGTTAATACGCGGATCGGGTACCTGACCACTTTTAAAGTCGATAATTGAACGTAATGCGATATCCAAATCAAGCTCTTCACCCTCTTCCTGGAAGCGGATGCGTTTCTTGTTTTGTGGCTTCATCATTTCAATCATCGCTTTCAAACGCTTAGCCAACACATCATGTTTAGCCATTAATCGATCAATGTGCCCTGCATCCCCAGAAGGGTGTAAACGCTCATAAACCGTTGCCCAATCTGGACGATAAGAATCAGAAAGATAATCCCATTCATCGTAGTGGCGTGGTGGTAAACCACCATCTGTTTCGACTAGCTTATCTTCAGACTCATATTCGTTATGCTTATAGTCATCTGCCTCATCACTCTCTTCGTGATGCATCCACATAACGCGGTTATCATCACGGTAAGAGAACTCAGTATCTTCAAAAAATATGTGAGGTAGGCTGTCTGTCTTTTTACGTGACTTAACATAAAAACCAATACCCAAATCAGCCATATCCTCTGTTGTACTATTCTCACCCTTCTCTTCCATAAGATCGTGAAAGCGCTTGGCGAAGTCGGCGATAAGTTCATTTTCAGAATCAAAGTTCTCATCCATAATGGCACGAGACAAGCGTGTTGCACGGTATCGCAAACACGCCATCTTATCAGGATTACAAGCGCCTTTTTTAGGCACAGGATGCAGACTTAAAAAGAGATCCTTTAAGCCGGGGAATTCTTGAATCGCTAAATACTCAACACGACAATCTTCAAAGGTAGAGACAAACAACTGCATATGCGGTGCAAAGTTATCAGCCATCAACTCTTCCGACCAGCGTTTATGGGCAATCATATGGGCAATGGTCGCTTGATAAATCTTAATACCAGGTACGCCATTTTCATCTTGAAAGACATCAGGAATAGCCAGAGCTGTAGTATCAACATAAGGAACAGGTTTGCGCAGTTGCTTGAAACCGGTTGTAAAGGATTGAAAAGGTAACTCACAACCCCAGAATGCTTCCTTCATCATGGACAGTTTACGTTCAACGGTCTTAAAGCCGGTCCCCGCCCTCTCTCTATGAATAATCGCACGAGCATCAGGTGACTCTAAAGAAAAGTACTGAACCTGAGGGTCTGGCAGATTTTGATAGTTTCTCACACCGAAATCTATGAAGTTACGTAATCCGACAAGGTCAAGTAAACTAATCAACTGCGGCATTGACTCAAGTAATGGAATAAGACCTGGACTTTCGTAAGCGGCATAATGGCCTTTAACGACTTCTTCAGATCTTTTTCTGTAGTCATCCATAATGTCTAAATAAGTCTGAAAACCTTCAGCATCTGCAAGAATACGACTGACCGTTGGAAGCGCTTCTAAAAAGGGCAATACAGCCTTTTTACTCGGGCTTCTAACAATGGTATAGGTGAAATCAGCAATTTTCTTACAAGCGTCTTCACCGACATACTTAGCAATATCAGGCATCTCAACCAAAAAGGCCAAGCCTGGTTCAACACCAATACCAATTTTAAACAAGAAATTTGCACCATCAATATAGGCATTAACCCCTTCTGGACTTAATACTTTAACGGCTTCTTCTAGACAGATTGGAAAGGCTTCTTTTGCTTCAGGAAAACCCGCTGTAAAACGTGCTTGGTATTGGGAAAGTAGTTCTTCGTTCATATCAACTCAACTCAGTTCTATGACAATAAACCATAATAGTAAAACTCAAAGTTTATTGTTCGTCTGGTATGCGCTCCTAGGTAGGATAACTTAGGAACGAAAACATTAGATGCAATCGTGAAATAATTGCTTGCGATTTTGAGCAAGTAGCAAAGCAAGAATAAAGGAATGTACAAATGTACATGACTGTTTCTAATGCCGCTCCTTGCCAAAAGCGTAAGTAAGTATGAAACGATTTAGCCGAAGATTAGTTCGATTGCTGTATCTAATGTTTCACGAATATCAGCATCGTCAGTAATCGGACGAACCATCGCCATTTTACAAGCTTCAACAGGGGCAATACCCTGGTTAATTAGCGTTGCAGCATAAACCATCAAACGGGTAGAGATACCTTCATCTAGACCGTGACCTTTTAATTTACGTGCCGTCTCACCAATCTTAACCAGCTTATTCGCTGTTTCACGATCAACATTCGCTTCTTTCTGAAGAATCCCTGCTTCTACTGATGCTTCAGCATAGTCAAAATCAAGTGCGCAAAAACGCTGCTTGGTTGACTGCTTAAGATCTTTCATCATTGTCTGATAACCAGGGTTATAAGAGATAACCAACTGGAAGTCAGGATGTGCTTTAATCAACTCACCCTTTTTATCTAAAGACAGTTCACGACGGTGATCTGTTAAAGCATGGATAACAACCATCGTATCTTGACGTGCTTCAACAATTTCATCTAAGTAACAGATTGCGCCGTAACGTGCCGCTAAGGTCAAAGGACCATCAACCCAACGAGTTCCGTTTGCATCTAACAGGTAGCGACCGACTAAATCAGAAGCGGTAATATCTTCATTACAAGATACGGTAATAATTGGTTTACCCAACTTCCACGCCATATGCTCGATAAAACGTGATTTACCACAACCGGTTGGCCCTTTTACCATCACTGGTAAACGTGTCGCATAAGCCGCTTCATAAAGCGCTATTTCATTTGATTGTTCGTCATAAAATGGTTCGTTTTCTATCTTGTACTGTGCAATGTCCATATCAGTCCCCGTAACATTTATGGTTGGAAGTAAGTAATTTAGTGCTTTATTTTTTTAAGAAGCATTCGCTATCTTAGCTCAAAAACAAATGACTAAATAACCTAGTATTTTAGTAGGATAATTATAATGGGTTTAAAAAAACCCCCGCTCGAAAGCAGAGGTTCCTTTTTGGTCGTTCTAATAATAATTCGTAAACGAATTTCTTATTTATGAACACCCAATTTCTCTCTCCAACCAGGATAGATACTATCAGCATCACCAGGGAAAGATTCGAATGCGCGCGCGAATTCGTTATGGTCTTTAGCGTACTCAATCGGATCAGCACCAGACTTCCAGCAATCAAATGCTTGAGCCAAAGACTTAGCACCTGCCGCAGGAGAATCGATATGTCCGTAAGAACCACCACCAGAAGTGTTGATCAAGTTACCGTGACCTAGGTTTTCGAAGAAACCAGGAAGACGTAACGCGTTCATACCACCAGAGATGATAGGAGTAGTAGGCTTCATACCTTCCCACTTCTGATAGAAAACAGGACCTTGACATTCGTCACGTTCGATCATGTATGCGATGTGCTTATCATCGTTTCCACCTTCCATCTTACCGAAGCCCATTGTACCCACGTGGATACCTGACGCTCCCATAAGACGAGAAAGCTTAGCAAGTACAAATGCAGTGTAACCACGGTTCGCCAAAGGAGAAGTGATCGCACCATGACCTGCACGGTGATAATGTAAGTACTGTGAAGGGTAGTTACGACGAGCTGTAGTAACCATACCAGGACCACCAACATAACCATCAACTAGGAAAGCAACCTGAGGTGCTAATTCACCAAAAGTTTCTAGGATGTAGTCAGCACGGTAAGTCATTTCATGGTAATCATCTGCAGTGATGTTTGCTGAGAAAAGCTTAGTTTCACCAGTTTCATCTTGTGCACGCTTCATAGCATCAACAGTTAAAGGTACAACCTTCTTCATTGGTGCATAAGTTTGGTTACCTTGTGGCTCATCATTTTTGATGAAATCACCACCTAGCCAGAACTGGTATGCAGCTTTAGCAAACGGCTCAGGACGTAGCCCTAGCTTAGGCTTGATGATAGTACCAGCGATATAACCACCGTCAACTCTTGGACGACCTAAAAGCTTCCAAAGGTAAGAGATATCCTGAGAAGGACCATCATATAGGTGTAACTTAGTTTCTGGAACCCAGAAATCTACCATTTGAAGCTGGTGTACGTCACCCATTGCTTGGTTGTTACCAACAGAAAGCGTTAGGAAAGAAACAAGCATTGACTTACCGTCGATGTTGTTACGATCAAAAAGACCAAAAGGATAAGCCACTTTCATAGTCTTATTCGCTTCATCGATCTCATAGACCATTGCGTCTAGACCTTCAGTGAACTCATCTGTAGTACAAACTTTAACGTTAGTACCAGTAGAAGATTCCGCACAAACGTGTGCAGCTACTTCTAGGTAACCGTATCCTGCAGCAGGAGTCATTGTGTAAGCTACTAGAATGTGGTTTTGACCTTTGATCAAATCTGACTCTTGTAACGATAAGTCAGCATAACGATTCGACTGATCCATTTTCTATACCTCTATTTAAGGGATGCCTTCTTCTATAGTTGAAGGTCATCCTTACTTTTTGGCTGAACTTTAAAAGCTCAGCCCCCGAAATTTGAGTGGTTATTATATTCATAAACAAACGTTATACAAATCAAGATTTTTTATGCCTACTATAGATATTGATCTATAGAAAATGCAATACCCATTAATTAAAATCAATATAACATAACCTGATTTAAAACTTATCAAAGACCTGCTGACTAAAACTTTTACCCTCTAACTTGAGTAAATTAATTAATTCCTCTGCCGCAATCGACAATACCTTACCCTTAGGATAAGCTAAATACCAATGCCTATGTATAGGAAAACCTTCTACATTTAGGATACTTATCTCACCTGCCTCGATCTCTTTTATAAGCGTCGAAACCGCGGTCACTGTCACACCCAAGTCCTGCAACAAACCCAAACGAATGACCTCATTCCCCCCTAACACCATCTGTAGACGCGGCTGAAACCGTGCCTCTTCAAATACTTTCTCAATCTGGGATCGAATACCCGAACCCACCTCTCGCATTAAGAAGGTTTCACTGGCTAAATCTTCAATATGTAATTTTTTACCTACCAAGGGATGTGAACTATTTGCTACGAACGCTAAAGGATTGTCTGCCAACAACGTAGACTCAATATTTAACCCCTCTGGTGGCTGCCCCAACAAATAAAAATCGTCTTTATTTTGCGCAATTCGCTCTAATAAATTCTCTTTATTACCCACGCGTAAAATAACCGACACATCTGGATAAGATTGCATAAATTCATGAATAACTTTTGGTACAAAGTATTGTGCCGTAGAGATAACAGACATTTTGACGCTACCACCAGAAAACCCCTTAAGGTGGTTGATTTTTTGTTCTGCAATCGACAACTGTTCTAAAATGCCATCCACTGAAGCGTATAGTGCTTGACCAACAGCTGTTAAATATACCTTTCGACCAATTCGCTCAAATAGCGGTGCGTCAAGAATATCTACCAACTTTTTTACCTGCATAGAGACGGTTGGTTGCGTGAGGTGCAGCTCCTCTGCCGCCCTGGAAAAACTGTTGTGCCGAGCAATGCTTTCAAATACTTGCAACTGGCGCAAAGTCGCGCTTCTGGCAAGAACGGATATTTTCTCTGGCATAATTTCCCTAAAACAGCATTAAAAAGGTAAGGTAAGACTTCATATTATAGGCTTTAGCGGGTATCTGACATAACTAATAACTTATTAATATCAACACTTTTCAGAAACTCCAAAAAAGCTTCCGCAGCTGGTGGCAACACCTTACTTGTCATATTCGCAACATACCAATCGCGCGTCACCGGAAAGCCAACAACATCCAGCACCTCCATATGGCCATAGCGTGTCTCTAAGCGAATGGCTTGCTTTGGTAAAATTGAAATCCCCAACCCCGCCATTACCGCTTGTTTAATCGCTTCTGTACTGCCCATCTCCATATATGGCTCAATATCAACACCATCTTCAGCAAAACGATCTTCACAAGACACTCTAATTCCAGAGCCTTTTTCTCGCATCAAGAAACGCTCATTAGCAAGTTCTGCAAGGGGTATATCCCGCCTTTTTGACAACGCGTGCTGCGGAGGTGAGACGACAACTAATTCACTTTTAAAAAAGGGGTAAGAATCCATTTTTAAGTCCTCTGGAACCCTTCCCATTATCGTCAAATCATATTGATTCTGTTTGATTTCATCCAAAATTCTACGGCGATTAATCACCGTAACAACCGGCTTTACATCGGGATAACGATTTAAAAAAGCCTTCAAGATATAAGAGATGAAATACTTGGCTGGCGTGACCACCGCAATGCGTAGCTCACCATCAATTCGATTCTTCTCTGATTTGATATAAACATTTAATTCTTTCAGTTCATGGAGAATTTTCTGGCAGCTCTGATACATATGCTCACCAGCCGGGGTCAAAAATAATTTCTTACCCACAACTTCGATAAATTTCACATCATTATTCTCTTCAAGGCGTTTCATTTGAATCGAAACGGCGGGTTGAGTGAGGCTTAATTCTTGTGATGCTTTGGTATAACTTTCATTTCTGGCAACCGCCTCAAAGATACGGATTTGCTGGGCTGTGACATTTAAACTATGCATAAAAAAATAACCTTTCGAACTGTAAGTATATAGAACATAAGGACTTTATTGTATAACTATTTGTTTATGATTTACATAACAAACATTGGATTGCGCACTTTAAAGTTTATTTTTAAGATACGCAGCAACTGGAGACAAGATGGATTTCAAACGATTCCATGAACTTGATTTCAGAGTTTAAGTTTTTTAAACCTAAAGAGGTAAAACCAATGGCTAAGACCTATAACGCTGGTGTTAAAGAATACCGCGAAACATATTGGATGCCGGACTACGAGCCTAAAGACTCAGATTTCCTAGCATGTTTTAAACTAATCCCACAAGACGGTGTTCCTCGTGAAGAGTTGGCTGCTGCGGTTGCTGCAGAATCTTCAACGGGTACATGGACAACTGTTTGGACTGACTTATTAACGGATCTTGATTACTACAAAGGTCGTGCATATAGAATCGAAGACGTTCCTGGTGACGATGCTAGTTTCTACGCATTCATCGCATACCCAATCGATCTTTTCGAAGAAGGTTCAGTTGTTTCTGTAATGACATCTTTAGTTGGTAACGTATTCGGCTTTAAAGCACTTCGTGCATGTCGTCTAGAAGATGTACGTTTCCCACTTGCATACGTAATGACTTGCGGTGGACCTCCACACGGAATTCAAGTAGAACGTGACAAGATGGACAAGTATGGTCGCCCAATGTTAGGTTGTACTATCAAGCCTAAACTAGGTCTATCGGCTAAGAACTACGGTCGTGCTGTATATGAAGTACTACGTGGTGGTTTAGATTTCTCGAAAGATGATGAAAACGTAACTTCACAGCCATTCATGCGCTGGAGAGACCGTTTCCTTTTCTGTCAAGATGCGATTTCAAAAGCTGAAGCTGAAACGGGTGAACGTAAAGGTCACTACTTAAACGTTACGGCTGGTACTCCAGAAGAAATGTATGAGCGTGCTGAATTTGCTAAAGAGATTGGTTCTCCAATCATCATGCACGATTACCTAACAGGTGGTTTCACAGCTAACACTGGTCTTGCGAACTATTGCCGTAAGAATGGTCTACTGTTACACATTCACCGCGCAATGCACGGTGTAATCGATCGTAACCCACATCACGGTATCCACTTCCGTGTCCTAACGAAAGCACTTCGTTTATCTGGTGGTGATCACTTACACTCAGGTACTGTTGTTGGTAAGTTAGAAGGTGACCGTGAAGCAACTCTAGGTTGGATCGATATCATGCGTGATTCATTCATTCCTGAAGATCGTTCACGTGGAATCATGTTCGACCAAGACTTCGGTGCTATGCCGGGTGTTATCCCTGTTGCATCTGGTGGTATTCACGTATGGCACATGCCTGCTCTTGTTTCTATCTTCGGTGATGACTCTGTTCTTCAGTTCGGTGGTGGTACTCTTGGTCACCCATGGGGTAACGCAGCGGGCGCCGCGGCTAACCGTGTTGCACTAGAAGCGTGTGTACAAGCACGTAACGAAGGTAAAGAAATCGAGAAAGTTGGTAAAGAAATCCTTACTGACGCTGCTAAACATAGCCCTGAACTTAAAATCGCAATGGAAACTTGGAAAGAAATCAAGTTCGAATTCGACACAGTTGATAAGCTTGACGTTAAGCATAAGTAATTGATAAATTGGAGAATTAATAATGAGTGAAGTACAAGATTACCCATCACGTATCTCTGACCCTAAGTCACGTAAGGCAGAAACTTTTTCTTACCTTCCGACTATGACTAGTGAGCAAGTTAAAGCTCAGGTTCAGTACATCATTGACAAAGGCTGGAACCCGGCGATTGAACATTCAGAACCTGAGCGTGCATTCGACTACTTCTGGTATATGTGGAAACTACCGATGTTCGGTGAAACTTCTGCTGACGCTGTACTAGCTGAAGTTCAGAATTGTATCAAAGCTAACCCAAACAACCACGTTCGTTTGATTGGTTATGATAACTTTTCACAGTCTCAAGGTGCCAACATGCTTATTAAGCGTGGTGACATGTAAGCTTAAATCCGCTTTAAAGTTAACGCCTTTGATAACTTACCAGGCCTGGTAAGTTACCGAGAAGTTACTTTTAAATAGATTAGGCTAGAAGTTATCTTCTAGCCGACACAAATTCTGAGAAGTGGTTAAACAAACAAGATTAACCGCTTCTTAACCTGGTTTATTTGTACATTTCTATACCTCGTGTACAAATGACACTTGCCAGCTGGTCCCGAAATCCAGCTGGTATTTCCATTATTTTAGGTTTACTTATTTTAAAAGAGTGAATAGTCCTAAACTTTTTGAAATACGCTTTGAATACCACCTCTCACGGAGAAACAATCATGTCTGAAGTCAATGCAATAGATACATCACAGTACATTATCAAAGATGAACCATTTTATCGTCCAGTTGCCGACGAAGTAGAGTTATTTGAATCGGGCTATGCTTCAAGAATGCCAATCATGCTTAAAGGTCCAACAGGTTGTGGTAAATCACGTTTTGTTGAATACATGGCGCATAAGTTAAACAAGCCTCTTATTACCGTTGCTTGTAACGAAGACATGACCGCGTCCGATTTAATAGGTCGTTTTTTGATCGATGTCAACGGTACGCGCTGGCAAGATGGTCCCTTAACGGTAGCAGCCCGAATCGGTGCTATCTGTTATTTGGATGAGGTTGTTGAAGCACGTCAAGATACCACCGTTGTTATTCACCCCTTAACGGATCACCGTCGCATTTTACCTTTGGACAAAAAAGGTGAATTATTAGAAGCGCACCCTGACTTCCAGCTGGTTATCTCTTATAACCCAGGCTATCAGTCGATGATGAAAGATCTTAAGCAGTCAACCAAACAGCGTTTTGGTGGGTTTAGATTTGATTATCCAGCAGCGGACATTGAAGCTGAGATTGTTGCCAAAGAAGCGAGCATTGATCTGGCAACAGCAGAGAAACTGGTTCAAATTGCACAGCGTTCACGTAACCTTAAAGGTCACGGCCTAGACGAAGGTATGTCTACTCGTCTATTGGTTTATGCAGCACAACTAATCAACAAAGGTGTTGACCCTAAGAAAGCTTGTAACATGGCACTTGTCACACCACTAACAGATGATGATGATATTTTAGATACATTGTTAACAACCGTAGATACATTTTTTGAATAAATCCACCAGGCCTGGTGCATCCATTAATTGGCCATGCACTTTCGGCTCGTCGTTGAATTTAAAATGTATAGGATAATGTTATGAGTTTTGATCTAGAAGAAGTCAAAGCATCACTGATTGAAAGCGTCCCTCAACTTGAAGAGATGCTGGATTCATTGATTCAAGAAGCTTCACACTACATGAATGAACACTCTCGTGAAGAGTGGTTGGCTAATGCCAATATGCTTTCCTACCTTGGGAAAGGCCAGGATGTAGTTGTCAGTTATCTTGAAGCGGTACCTCAAGTCGTCGCAAAAATTGAAGATGAAATTCTGGATGATATCCAAGAAACCGTCATGAAGTTATCTTCCGTTATGTCGGGTGAAGTCATTGCACTGGTCTTAAATTCGTTGCCAATCATTGCTGAAAAAACCCGTGATATCGATCTGACTAGACAGTATCTTGCGCTTATCTACCAGATTGGTTCTAAAACACCCCGGGCTATGCGACCAATGCTAGGCAACATTGATGACATGATGTCTAAACTAACTGTTTCTGGTTTAAGGCGTTGGGCGCAATGGGGCGCACAAGCTCACGCGCGTAACTTTCCAGCACAAATCAAATACTTTGGTTTAGAGTCAGAAGACTCAAAAGCCGTCTTTCAGCAGCAGCGTAAAGGTTCCCTGTTTATCGACTATCATCGTCCGGTAAACTTCTTCCTGCGCGCTTTTTGGGCACGTGATTTCTTTATTCGTCCGGCCGCTGCTGATTTTGAAGACTTTAAGCCCTACTTTCAAAATATGGCTCTGCACCTGCCAGATGCACTCAATGATTTAGGCGATGTCACAGGGGCTGAGCTTTATCGTGCAATGGCGGCTCACTTAGCCTCTCACCTTTGCTACAGCAAAGCGGCAATTTCAATGGAACAACTGTCTCCGCAACAGATGTTCTTTATCGAAATTATTGAAGATGCACGTGTTGAATACAATGCGATCAAGAACTTCCCGGGCTTAAGAAACTTGTGGATGAAAGTAATCCATGCAAACCAGGAACAGATACAACTTGACCCTAAATCAGATGCTTATCGAATAGAACAACTTGCGCTTAAATTGATGGACAAAGAGCATGATCTACAAGATGTGCAGTTATCAGTTGTTGCTGATAAATTCTATGCTGAGATTGAAGACAATCTTGACAATGAAAAATGGTCTTGGGATGTCGGCATCTTAATGTTCAATGCAATGAACCTTGCAACCAACAAATGGGTCTCATTAACCGACTTAAGCAAACAGCGCTTTGGTTATCGTGATGATAACCGTTTTGTATGGGCTTCTGAGGAATGGGCTGAAATGGATGCCGGTTCTGGCGGATATAAAGAGACGGTTCGTAAACATGTTTCTGTTATGGAAATGATCAACGAAATTGATTCTGAATTGATTGATGTTGACCATGATGAAATATGGGTATTGGGTTCTGAGCTAATGCCGTATGAAGATAACGGTGTTTCATGGAACGAAATGGAAGGCATTGAACCTGTTTCGGATCCTTATCATTATCATGAGTGGGATTACCGTGTTCAACTGAATCGACCTAGCTGGGTAACGCTTTATGAGCGCCGCGCCAAGAAAGGCGATCCTACGCTTTATAACCGTATCTTAGATTCTAATAAAGGCATCGCCCACCGTATCAAGCAGATTGTAGACAAACTACAAGCCGTTGGTTTACAGCGTATTCGTCGCTTAGAAGATGGTGATGAATTGGATCTAAACGCTTGTGTTGAAGCCATTACGGCTATCCGCATGGGGCAAGAGCCAGATCCACGCATTACCATGAAAAACGTAATTCGTTCGCGTGAAGTTTCAGTGGTTATCCTTTTGGATTTATCTGAGTCAACCAATGAAATGGTCTCTGGTGCAGATAAAACGATATTAGAAGTTACGCAAGAGTCTGCAATTTTAGTATCTCATGCCATTAATGGTATCGGAGATCAGTTTGCGGTACACGGCTTCTCATCGGATGGACGTCATGATTTACAATATGTACGTTTTAAACAATTTGACGAGCCATTTGATGCTGAAGTCCATGCCAGACTTGCAGGTATGAAAGGTGGACTTTCTACGCGTATGGGTGGGGCAATACGTCACGCTGGCCACTATCTAAATCAGCAGAACAGCAAGCAAAAATTGCTGCTGGTGATTACGGATGGTGAGCCCGCAGATATCGATGAACAAGATGGCCAGTATCTTAAACAAGACGCTAAAAAAGCGGTTGAAGAGTTGCAATCAAACGGTGTCTACTCGTATTGTTTAACGATTGATCAATATGCAGATAAATATGTGCAAAACATTTTTGGTGCAAACCGATTCGCAATTGTTGATGATGTATTAAAATTACCCGAAAAATTACCGCAATTGTTTGCAAACCTAACCTCTTAATGAGCTTTATCCACTCATTAAACACTTGAAAAACCTTAGTTAGGCAACTGACTGAGGTTTTTTTATATGACTCTCTGTTAGAATAATCGATAACACCTCGATTTATTTAGGAACCCTAAAGATGAATGCTGAACTATTTAAACAAGCTTTAACCGAGTTTTCTGATGAAAACTATCAAGCCATACTAGAAGGTGCTGCTTTAGTCATACACGAAGACAAATCCTTAACATTAGGCAAAACCCAGCAGGCTTATGTCATTTTTGAAATGGGCGATGAAACGTTTGATTCTACTGACGCTTTAAAGGCATCACTGATTGAACGTGCAACCGATTTAATTGAGGAATACTATCAGAACAATCCAATCAGTAAAATGCACTTTAATAGGCAATTATTAGACATGATTAAAGAGCATGGTGCGAATGCTTTCGTGACGATGCCTGGTCAACAAGCTCAGGTCAAATTATTTACAGAGGATGGTAACGTTCTCCTTGAAACGAAAGAAAGCCCTAAATTTAAATATGGTTTTTGTTTGGTTCTAAATGATAAAGTATTACCTCAAGCCGTAGAGAACAAAGTTAAAAACTGGGTGTCATCTGGTAGCGCTTACGACGATTATATCAGCGTTAATGTCTGTCGTTTTAGCAGTACAGATTTAGATGATGTTGAGAGCAGCGATTACTTTTAATTCATCATTGTCTACACAAAAAAAGGACGGTAATCATTTGATTACCGCCCTTTTTCAATTCTAGGATTAGGAAAACTTTATTGAGACAACATATTACTCAATATACGCCGTGAATCTTGTGCTAGTTGCGAGTCATTCGCCTCCAACATATTGATAATCGTCACAGCCAACTCTTGGGCAGCTCCTTCTTTATAAGTAGGCTCAACATTTAAAATCTCAAATATCTGATTCATAGCTTCTTCATAACCATGCTCAGCTACATAACATACGGCCAAATCGAAACGAGCATCAAAATCAGCTGGTTGCAACTTAACTTGCTCCATTAAACTGACCAGGCCTGGTGTTTTTGCGGCTAACTGTTTAAAGGTTATTTGCCCGATTAAAGCTTTACCCGTATCCGACTGCTTATCTTTATCTGGCAATCTATTAAACAATGCAGACGCTTGCTCCAAAACATTTATATCCAACATTATTTGAATCATATCCATGGCAATACGTGTATTGCTAGGATCCGCTTGAATGGCTCCCGTTAATAGTTCAATCGCAGCCGGTGTATCACCCGCTATATGTTTTTGACGGGCTTGCTCACGCAATTCATCCGATGCACGATAAATACCCTGCGATTTAAACAAATCACTTAACTCATCCTCTTGCAGCATACCTATTTCCTGGTGAACGACCTCACCGTCTTTAAATATTTTTAAAGTTGGAACATTTGTAATGTCGTAATCATCACGTAATTCTGGCGCCATATCAACATCAACCCGCGCCAATATAAATTTGCCTGCAAACTCATCCGCCAAATTAGACAAACTGCGTTCTAGGTCAATACAAACGCCGACGCTCGGACTCATGAATAAAGTAAACACGGGTAATTTGTACGAATTCATTAATACGATAGAATTAAAATTACTCAACGAGACTTCAAAATTATAAGTAGTGTTCATAATAACCTTTTAGATTTTTTTCATATTGAAAACATTGTAACAGTCAGCTTACAAATCATACATGACAAGATGTTATGGCAACTATAAGCGTTATCCCTGCTAAGCTCACAGCAATCTCAGCATAAGCCTTTTAGCTAAACCTTTTCTACAGACACAAAAAAGCCCGCATAAAGCGGGCTCCTTTTAGTTCTGAATAAACAGTTCGATTAACGAACAGTTTGATTCAATGAACCATTTGCATAACGAGCCTGCATCTCTTCAAGACCAACAGCCTTGATCTTAGAACCGTGACCAGCACAACCGAAAGCTTCAAAACGAGCTTTACAAATTTCCATCATCGCGTTTTCTGCAGCATTGTAGAATTTACGAGGATCGAAGTTAGAAGTGTTTTCAGTCAAGTGCTTACGAATTGCACCAGTAGACGCCATACGTAAATCCGTATCGATGTTTACTTTACGAACACCATACTTGATACCTTCAACGATTGCTTCAACAGGTACACCGTAAGTTTGACCCATATCACCACCGTAGTTGTTGATAGTCTGTAACCACTCTTCTGGTACAGAAGAAGAACCGTGCATTACGATGTGAGTATCAGGAATACGCTCGTGGATTTTCTTGATCTGATCGATCTTAAGAACATCAGCACCAGGCTTAGAAGTGAACTTATAAGCACCGTGAGAAGTACCAACCGCTACTGCTAAACAATCAACATTAGTATCTTTAACGAATTGAGCCGCTTCTTCAGGATCAGTCAATAGGCTATCCATATCCAACTTCTCGTCAGAACCGTGACCATCTTCTTCACCCATCATTCCTGTTTCTAGTGAACCTAGGCAACCTAACTCACCTTCAACAGAAACACCACCAGCGTGAGCAATCGCAACGACTTCAGCAGTGATACCAGCGTTGTACTCGTAAGACGCAGGAGTCTTCATGTCTGCTTCTAATGAACCATCCATCATTACAGATGTGAAACCAGACTGAATTGCACGTAAACATACGCCAACATCAGAACCGTGATCCTGATGCATTACTACTGGAACATTAGGGTACATTTCAACGGCAGCAGCAATCATGTGACGAAGCATTGGCTCACCAGCATATTTACGTGCACCAGCAGAACCCTGAAGGATTACTGGAGAATCTACAGCGTCAGCAGCGCGCATAATTGCACGTACTTGTTCCATGTTGTTTACGTTAAACGCTGGCATACCGAAGCTATGCTCTGCTGCGTAGTCCATTAATTCACGAAGTGTAATCATCGCCATTTGGGAGACTCCTTTATTTATTTCAAAAAATTTTAACTATTCTATCAAGCTTTTATAAGCTATCCAAATAATATTGGTTTGTCATAGCCACCAAGATGCCTATGACTAAATTTGGTTTAAAGTGAACTTAAGAAACCTTAACAATTTCCATGCTGTTCGTACCGCCCATATTACCACGTAACTCGCCACGTGTAAGAATGACCAACTCACCCTCTTTAGCGATACCAAAAGACTTTATTCTTTCCATAATAAGCGCTTTAACCTCTGCATCATTACAACCATCATAACTGACAGTAGAAGGATAAACACCACGATACATTGTTACCTTTCGACGTGTTTCAAGATGCGGAGTTAATGCGATAATCGGAATTCCAGAACTGATACGTGACATTAATAATGCTGTATTACCAGACTCTGTGAGGGCTGCGATACACTTAACATCAAAATGGTTAGCCGCATACATTGCAGACATCGCCACAGTTTCATCAACCGCCGTGAAAGACTCATCAATACGATGAGTAGATTCACGTGAACTACGTGACTTCTCAGCTTCATGACAGATACGACCCATTGTTTCAATAACCAAACTAGGTGATTTACCTGTTGCCGTTTCACCCGACAGCATCACTGCATCCGTACCATCCATTACCGCATTGGCAACATCAAATACTTCTGCTCGCGTCGGAATTGCATTATCAATCATGGTCTCCATCATCTGCGTTGCAGTGATTGTCACACGGTTCAATTGACGTGAACGTTTAATCATTTTCTTCTGTAAAGCAGGTAGTTGTGCGTCACCGACTTCAACACCTAAATCACCACGGGCAATCATAATGACATCAGAAGCCAAGATAATACCGTCTAAAGTTGCATCATCAGCAACCGCTTCAGCACGTTCAACTTTAGAAACGATGCTACAAACCAAGCCCGCTTTATGCGCTAGACTACGGCAATATTCAACATCTTCTGCTGAACGAGGGAATGATAAGGCAAGGAAATCAGCCTTCATCTCAGCTGCAGTTAGAATGTCTTCTTTATCTTTATCTGTTAAAGCCGCTGCCGAAAGACCACCGCCTTGCAAGTTGATACCCTTATTATTAGAAAGCGTTCCACCGACAATAACAGTACAATTCACGCGCTCACCAACAACATTGTCGACTTCAAATACTAAACGTCCATCATCTAGTAACAGACGGTCACCTGGCTTAACATCGTAAGGTAAACTTTTATAAGTCAAACCAACTTCGTGTTGATTACCTAGGTTTAGGTCAACGTTATTGTCCAGGGAGAACTTATCGCCATCTTCTAAAAATATTTTGTCATCAGCAAAACGTGCGATACGAATTTTAGGACCTTGTAAATCAACAAGAACACCTACTTCATGATCATATTTAGCCGCTAAAGCACGAACTGCATCAACACGCTCTTTATGCTCAGTAGGATTACCGTGTGACATATTGATACGCACGACATCTAGGCCGGCTTTAATCATTTTATCTAGTTCACCTGGACGATCTGTTGCTGGCCCTAAAGTTGCAACAATTTTTGTTCTTCTTAAGTTTGATGACATTTATATTTATACCTTTAAAAAATTTGAGTGTTTTACCAATTCAAAAAAGATGTCTCGCAAAATAAACGCCTTCCACAAGGACAGCCAATCGGTGGCTGCTATGTCTGTTATGTTTACTTACCGAGTCACCCTCAAACGGAAAACTCATATTATTATATTTACTCTATTCGCATTATGACAAATAGATGAAAACCAGGCCTGACAACCACCAGGCCTGGTCAGTTAGTCAATAAAGACTAAATTACTTTGCTGCTGCTCTTTCAAGCATCGTTACTGCTGGTAACTCTTTACCTTCTAAGAACTCAAGAAAAGCACCACCACCTGTAGAGATGTAAGAAACCTTATCAGCAATATCGTACTTATCGATTGCTGCTAAAGTATCACCACCACCGGCGATAGAGAATGCTGAAGAGTCAGCGATCGCCATAGCGATTGCTTTAGTGCCTTGACCAAACTGGTCAAACTCGAAAACACCTACTGGACCGTTCCAAACAACTGTTCCAGCGTTTTTGATGATTTCAGCTAATTCAGCTGCTGAGTCAGGACCGATATCAAAAATCATATCGTCGTCTTGAGTTTCAGAAACATTCATAGTCGTTGCTACCGCAGTTTCAGAGAATTCCTTACCACAGACAACATCACTCGCCAAAGGAATCGCCGCACCACGTGCTTCCATAATACCGTTTAGCTTCTTACAAGTATCAAGCAAATCTGATTCAGATAGAGACTTACCAACGTTATAACCCGCTGCTTCGATGAATGTATTGGCAATACCACCACCAACAACCAACTGATCCACTTTCTCAGAAAGAGACTCAAGTACCGTTAACTTAGTAGAAACCTTAGAACCACCAACGATTGCAACCATTGGGCGTGCTGGGTTGTTTAAAGCCTTACCTAAAGCATCTAACTCTGCCGCTAGTAAAGGACCAGCGCATGCCGTAGGAGCAAATGCACCTGCACCGTGTGTAGAAGCTTGTGCACGGTGAGCTGTACCGAAAGCATCCATTACATATACGTCACATAATGCCGCGTACTGCTTAGAAAGTGCTTCAGCATCTTTCTTCTCACCGACGTTAAAACGTACATTTTCTAAAAGAACAACTTCACCGTTAGCGACTTCAAAACCACCACTTAAGTAATCTTTAATCAAACGAACTTCTTTACCTAATTTTTCTGTAAGGTTTGCAGCAACCGGTGCTAGAGAGAATTCTTCAGCATATTCACCTTCAGTCGGACGACCAAGGTGAGACATTAGCATAACCTTAGCGCCTGCGTCTGCAGCCATCTTAATGGTTGCTAATGATGCACGGATACGTGCATCAGAAGTTACCTTACCGTCTTTTACTGGTACGTTTAAATCTTGACGAATTAATACGCGCTTTCCAGCTAAATCTAAATCAGACATCTTAATTACAGACATTCGGTATTTCCTCTAGTTACATGCCGTATCACGACATGTTATTGATATAAAAATTAATTTTTCAATTCCATTTTCAATCACTCAAAAATGGAACAGAAAATATAATCAGAGATTACATATTCAAGAATGGATTTTGTGCGTTCAGTATTGCTGGCAATTCAAGGCGGGCAGAGGGAATGTGTAAGTGCACATGACCGATAACCAACGAAGAAGTGTCCGCGCTAATGAGCGCACAAAACCATTACTTACCTACGTGCTCGATAACTCTCATCATATTGCATGTGTAACCGTACTCGTTATCGTACCAAGCTACAACTTTAACGAAAGTAGTATCTAGAGCGATACCCGCTTTTGCGTCAAAGATAGATGGGTGAGAATCACCACGGAAATCAGTAGAAACGTTAGCTTCTTCAGTGTAACCAAGAACACCTGCCATTTCACCTTCAGAAGCAACCTTCATTGCCGCACAGATATCGTCATAAGAAGCTTCTTTTTCAAGCTCAACAACTAAATCTACAACAGAAACATCAGAAGTAGGTACACGGAAAGCCATACCTGTTAACTTACCGTTAAGCTCAGGAAGTACTTTACCTACCGCTTTAGCAGCACCAGTTGATGATGGGATGATATTCTCAAGAATACCACGACCACCACGCCAATCTTTCATAGATGGACCATCAACTGTTTTTTGAGTTGCTGTAGCAGCATGAACAGTCGTCATAAGACCACGTTTGATACCGAAGCTGTCGTTAAGTACTTTAGCAACTGGTGCAAGACCGTTAGTAGTACAAGACGCTGCAGAAACAATTGCTTCACCTTTATATTCGTTATGGTTAACACCGTATACGAACATTGGAGTGTGATCCTTAGAAGGCGCAGACTGAACGACTTTCTTAGCACCGGCATCGATGTGTGCCTGACATGACTCTTCAGTTAGGAAGAAACCAGTACATTCGATAACAAGATCAGCACCAACATCAGACCATGCTAGGTCAGCAGGGTTACGCTCTGCAGTAATACGGATAGTCTTACCGTTAACCACTAAGTTACCGTCAACAACATCAACTGTTCCGTCAAAACGACCGTGTACAGAATCGAACTTAAGCATGTACGCTAGGTATTCAGGATCAAGTAGATCATTGATCGCAACTACTTCGATGTTTTTGAAATCTTTAGCCGCTGCGCGGAAAGCCATACGTCCGATACGACCGAAACCGTTAATACCAACTTTAATTGTCATTGAGTTTTTCTCCAAATAATGACCAGGCCAGGTTAATTTAGGCCTGGTTAAATAAAAATTTTGTGTAGGTTTGTTGTAAACAATTAAGCCGTCTTTAAGACGGCCTAGTTAATTACTTACCAAGTACTTTGTTTGCTGTTGCAACAACGTTCTCAACAGTGAAACCGAATTCTTTAAATAATTCGCCAGCTGGAGCTGATTCACCGAAAGTAGACATACAAACTGTTCCACCTTCAAGGCCAACATACTTATACCAACCGTCAGCAACACCTGCTTCGATCGCAACACGCTTAACACCAGGAATCAATACAGAATCCTTATAAGCTTGGTCTTGAGAATCATAAGCGTTTGTACAAGGCATAGAAACAACACGTACGTTTGCATCCATTGCGTCAGCAGCTTCAACAGCCAATCCAACTTCAGAACCGGTAGAGATAAAGATAATGTCTGGCGTACCAGCGCAATCTTTAAGAATGTATCCACCTTTCTCAATGTTCGCTACCTGCTCTGCAGTACGAGGCTGAGGCGTTAGGTTTTGACGAGAGAAGACTAATGCAGTCGGAGCATCGCCACGCATCATCGCAACTTTCCAAGAAACTGCAGACTCGATTGCATCACAACCACGCCAAGTTTGGAAGTTAGGGATTACACGCATAGTCGCCATTTGCTCAACAGGCTGATGCGTAGGACCATCTTCACCTAGACCGATAGAGTCATGAGTGTAAACATAGATCGTACCGATTTTCATCAATGCAGACATACGTAACGCGTTACGCATGAATTCCATAAACATAAAGAAGGTTGCACCGTAAACCTTGAAGCCACCGTGAAGAACCATACCGTTCATCATGTGCGCCATACCAAACTCACGAACACCCCAAGAAAGGTAGTTACCGTCCGCATTGTCAGCATTGACTTTAACGGTACCAGACCAGTTAGTTAGGTTAGAACCGGTTAAATCAGCAGAACCACCGAACATTTCAGGCAGTAATGGACCCATTGCTTCGATTGCGTTTTGAGACGCCTTACGTGAAGCGATATTAGGCATTTCATCTTGAGTATGAGAGATGAACTTATCCATTTCAACTTCAAAGTTAGCCGGTAAATCACCTGACATACGACGTTTAAACTCAGAAGCCAACTCAGGATGCTCTGCTGTATAAGCGTCAAAACGAGCATTCCACTCAGCTTCGTCCGTTGCACCTTTCGCTTTATGATCCCAACCAGCATAGATATCTTCTGGAATTTCAAATGGCGCATAAGGCCACTTTAGGAATTCACGTGCAGCAGCAATCTCATCATGACCTAAAGCAGCACCGTGACATTCGTGCGAACCACACATATTAGGCGAACCAAAACCGATAATTGTACGAGTACAAATCAATGTCGGCTTATCTGTAACAGACTTAGCTTCTTCGATTGCCGCATTAACTGCGTCTGCATCGTGACCATCAACATTCGGAATAACGTGCCAATCATAAGATTTAAAACGAGCTGGAACGCCTCTTTCCATCCAATCACCGATGTGACCATCGATAGAGATATCATTGTCATCCCAAAATGCGATTAACTTACCAAGACCTAAAGTCCCAGCCATTGCACCCGCTTCGTGAGAAAGACCTTCCATCAAACAACCATCCCCCATGAAGACATAAGTGTTGTGATCAACAACATTGTGACCTGGACGGTTGAAATGCGCGCCTAAAGTACGTTCTGCAATCGCCATACCTACTGCGTTAGTCAGACCTTGACCTAGAGGACCTGTAGTCGTCTCAATACCTTCAGCATAACCATACTCAGGGTGACCCGCTGTCTTAGCGTGAAGCTGACGGAACTGCTTGATATCTTCCATACCTAGATCAAAACCGGTAAGGTGCAACAAAGAATACATCAACATTGATCCGTGCCCGTTAGACAATACGAAACGATCGCGATCAGCCCATTTTGAATTCGTTGGGTTGTACTTCATGTGGCTGTTCCACAATACTTCAGCGATATCCGCCATACCCATCGGTGCACCTGGGTGACCCGAATTTGCTTTCTGAACTGCATCCATACTTAAAGCACGGATTGCGTTTGCTAATTCTCTACGAGTTGCCATACAACTTCCTCAATTTTTAAAAAAATTCGGTGCTTGCACACCCCTCTACTAACGTTGAACTCTACATATTTATAAGAGCTTAACGGAGGAATGACAAGATAATTTGGGGGAATATTCTCTCTTAAAATGACTAAATCATCAAGTTTTCTTATTGTTTTCTTGGGTTTATTTACTCAGTATCACGACAGCCAACGACTTATCGAAGCTCGATATTTGAGGCAAAAGCCCCCTAAACACGGCTTTAAAACCTGTTTAGAAAGCGATTAACCATCAAAATAATTAATTACAGCATAGAGTTGATTAAAAGCCCGTTTCTACTTGCCTGTAGACACTACTTCACCCTCAAGGCTTTCAGCATGACCATTTGATGAATTTTTGATTGCTTTGTTAATGGCTTCGCCAGCATGTTCATACAGTGACAACATGGCAGGAATCACCAGCAAAATCAGGAAGGTCGAGAAGATCAAACCAAAAGCAATTGCGGTCGCCATCGGAATCAAGAACTGTGCCTGTAGTGAGGTTTCAAACAATAAAGGAGTCAAACCGGCAACCGTCGTCAACGATGTCAAGAGTACCGCTCGAACACGCTGAACAGCCGCCTCTTCTAGAGCTTCATTGACATTCAAACCAGACTCTCTGAGTCGCTTATAAAAACTCACCAAGATAATTGAGTCATTGACCACGATACCGGACAAGCCAAAGAAACCAAACAACGACAGAATCGTCATATCCAGCCCCATCCACCAGTGCCCCATAATCGCGCCAATTAACCCGAATGGAATCGCCATCATCACCACCAGCGGCCAGCCATAAGAGCCAAACACCCAAGCCAGAACGATATAGATCATCGATAAACCAATCATTAAACCAATCTTCATATCCGCCATGGTTTCTGCCTGCCGTGCACTCTGGCCTTCAACCGAATAAACCAGACCGTACTTCGCTTCAAGTTCTGGCAAAGTACTTTGCATCAACTGCGCCAAAATCAGATTGCCATTGTTAACACTACTGTCCACCTCTCCAATCACATTGACCGCAAGTTGACCGTCGACGTGTCGCATCACATCAAAACCACGCTGAGTCGACCAAGTGGCAACGGTACTCAAAGCAACACGTCCACCTACCGGAGTAATGATTTGCATACGGTTAATCGTTGCCAAGGTATTCTGTTCCGCACGCGGGTACTGCACGCGCACTTCAATCTCATCCTCGGCATCCGTGAAAATCTGTACCAATCGACCCGAAAACGCATCTGATAACTGACGCCCTAATGAAACGTACGTTAAACCGAGTGCCTTACCTTGCGGTGTCAATTCATAAATCAACTGATCTCGCCCATAAGGTAGATCATCACGAATACCGCTCACCCCCGAGACTTGCGACAATACTTCCTGCAAATCTAAAGAGGCTTGCTTTAGAATCACCGGTTCAGCCCCGGATAAGCGGATATCCACATCACTGCCCGGCGGCCCATTTCTTGGTGATTCAATGGTCAACACATCTAAACCGGGTACGATGCCGGCTTTTTCTTGCCAAACTCTAACAAACTCCGCATTACGCGTTTGTCGTTGATCTGGTTCAACCAACTCCACATTCACGCCACTAAAATTAGGCCCGACCTGACTACTGGTTTTGTTGTAGTTTACAGTCGCAATTTTAACCATACCCGGCTCAAGTTCTTGCTCTGTGTCGAGTAAAGCTTGATAGAGCTTTTCAACATAACGTGAAGAGACTTCAGAAGGTGTTCCTGCTACAAAACGGGCATCCGCTTGCAACTTAGTCGACTCTGGAGAAGGGAAAAAGACAAAACCTAAACGCCCACCCGCAAGTAAACCAATCACAAAAATCATCATCGCCAAGGTTGTCGCCAAGGTAATCGCTCTGTTTTTCAAAACCCAGCGAATGACATGGCGAAACTGGTGGTGGCGTACATGATCAATACCATTATCCAAACGATAGCGAATCGAACCTGGTTCAGGGCGCTTTACCCCACTTAAGGCATGGCGTAAATGACCCGGTAAAATCACGAAACTCTCAATCAATGAGGCGAAGATAACCGCAATAATGACCAATGGAATGGCAAATAGAATATTGCCCATCTCCCCGCCAATCATCATTAAAGGCAAGAAAGCCGCGACGGTTGTCAATGAAGAGGCGGTGACAGGCCCAAGCATACGATGTGCGCCACCTTCGGCCGCTTGCAAAGCAGGCTCTCCGCGTTCGTGATGCGACAGCGCATCTTCACCGACCACAATGGCATCATCGACAATGATGCCCAATGCCATAATCAGGCCAAACATGCTAACCATATTGATACTGCCACCCGCAAGATGCAGAATCATTAAGGTCGCAGCAAAGGAGACCGGAATACCGACCGCTACCCAAAAAGCCACTCGACCATTCATAAAGATATACAAAATCAAGACGACCAGAATTAAGCCACCAATTCCGTTATTCACCAGCAACATGATTCGTTGATTCACCAACGACCAAGTCTCATCATAAACCTGGAGACGCACACCCTGTGGCAACGCAGACTCCGTCTCAGCCAACCAATCCATTAATATCTTGGAAGAGACTAAGGTATCGCCACTCTCGGCACGCTGCAACTGCATTTCGATAGCAGGGAAGCCATCCACGGTTAAATAAGCTGCATTCTTAATCGCTCGGCGTTCAATAACCCCCACATCCCCTAAAGAGATATTTTCGGAGTCCGAGACCACCAAAGGCATTTGATTAAACTCATGCTCGGTACGACTTTGCTGTAAAGCACGCAAATCGCGGACACTGTCATTATCCCCCACAGAACCCGCGGGATAATCACGACTCATATTCGAAACTTGATTACCCACAGTCTCTAATGAGAGATTGAATTGCTCCAGTTTTTGCTGGGACAGTTCCACCGCCATCTCTTCTGAAGGCAGCCCCGTAAAACTAATTTTATCAATCCCACGATTGAGCAAATCTCGTTCAAACTCACGGACCATCGGCCGCAACTCTTCCAAGCTCCCCTGCTCACTGACCAACAACACTCGAGCAATCGATTCATAACGAATAATCCGTTCAATCACCGGCTTTTCCGCATCCTGTGGCAAATTGCGTAATTCATTGATTCGCTGATTTATTTGATCAACCGCCTCAATCATATTTACCCCATCCTTAAACTTTAGGGTAATCACCGCAATGCCCAACGATGAGGTTGAAGTCATTTCATCCAAACTGTCTAGGTTACGCAAGACTCGTTCAACGGGTTCAGTGATACTCCGCTCAACATCTTCACCATTCGCCCCCGGCCAAACCACACGAACCGAAGCATAATCCAACTCAAAACTTGGAAAAAACTGTACATTGAGCTTCATCAGGGCAACAGCACCCGCCAACAACATAACAATCATCAATAAGTTTGGCGCCACTTTATGACGGGCGAACAGACCAATCATGCCGTGTGATTTAAAACTCCGCTCCTTGATTGCGAAATCCTGATCTTCCATTTGCACATCTTGATTTTCATCACGTTTTACGGCTTCATTGCCTCCGGAGACAGAGCCGTTAGATTCAGAGATACTCATTGAACACCCTCAGACACTTTTAAACCGGAGACAGCATTTGGCAGATGCGTGATATTGATTTTAGTATTCTCGGCAAATTCGGGCAGAATTAACGCCCAAAGTTTATCGTCACGCAAAACATCGCCGACCACCTTAACCTGCTGCGACAATAAACGACCTTCTTGAAGAATATAGACTTGGTTTTGACCATAAAGTGCACTGTAAGGAATCGCCACCACACCCTCAATCGGCACACCTTGCAGACTAACTTCCATCAAATCACCTGGTCGAGCACTGTTAAGCTCTGCCGACAGACTAAAGAAAGCATCAATACCACTGGTACTCGACTCTCCTGCTAATCTCGTTAACTGAAGCGGGATAAAATGCTCGCCTAAAGCACCATTACCTTGAGCATAAAACGCCTGTAAAGTGATATTCGAATCTAATGCTTGCTGTACCTTTGGCAAAACCATCGTTGGCAATTTTGCACGTAATTCCAAAGAGGACATACCATAAAAACTCAGCATAGTCGCTCCAGCATTGACACGCGAGCCCTCACTGACGGACACTTGTGCAATTCGTGCATCATAGGGTGCAACCAATTGGCCGCGTTGTTTATTTAACGTCGCTTGCTGCAAAGCCGCTTTCGCTTTCGCAAGGCGCGCTTTATTCTGTGTCGCTTTCAACTGATTCTCTTCAACCGCTAACTGCGCACCCACTACAACATACTCTTGTTTAACCAAGGCTTCTCTGACGGTATCTAAATCTGCTTGTGAAGCTAAATCCTTTACAATCAGCTGTTGCGTACGTTCAACCTTGACTCGCTTGAGCTCCAAGACCTTTTGTTCGTGCAATAAGCGTTGCTGATTGGCTTTATAAGCCAATTTTTGCAAACGTACCTGAGCAGCCGTATCGGCCACATCTGCCTTAGCTTGTTGCAAAGGAACCTCTAAATCTGAGACACTCATATTGACCAGTGCATCACCTTTTTTAACCGACAGGCCTTCCTTAACCCAGACTTTCTCAATCACACCCGAAATAGGCGCGGCCGCATTGACCATTGAAAACGATTCAACTTTGCCATACAAGGTTTGCACGGGCGACAAACTCTCAAACAGTGCAGGCATTGTCTCCACCATCCATATCTTTTCTTTAACCTGAACGGGAGGCTGCTCTGGTTTACTGCTTTTTAAGAACACAAAAATGACAATCGCAACTACAACAATCATGACTGGAATGAGCACGCTTCTAGAGCGCGCTTTAATCGCTGAAAACATTTTTAATTACCCTTTTAAACATCTGAACATATAAACATGCGTGCAAATTATTTGCCATCACTTTGAAAATAGGAGCTAACCAACACCACCACTTTAAATCATTTGATAGGCCCATACAAGAATGGCACCTTACCACCGAAAAACCAAACAATAAATAGAACTAGCGCTTAGTCATAAATAAAACCACTATAGCCATAACTTGTATTTATACCCATTATAACTATAATCGATGATATTACTTATTTAACCCTTTAAAAAACTAGGAAACAGACCATGAAAACACCGATGACTGCACTTGCACTAAGCGCACTAGTTGCTCTACCTGCACACGCGAGCATTCAACCAACAAATGATGAAGCACGCTCGATTGCTAAGCAATTTGGTGGTGAATTAAAGCCTGCTTTACAAAACAGTATGAAAAATGGCGGCGGCCCTGTACCATCGATTTCTTTCTGCCACACTAAAGCGCCACAGATTGCACATGACTTAGCTCAAAAAACGGGTTGGAAAATTAACCGTGTTAGCTTGAAGCCTCGTGGCGCAACGGCAACAGCGGATAGCTGGGAAACGGCTGTACTTGAAAAGTTTAATGCGCAATTGGCAGTGGGCACACCTGTTAAAGGCATGGAGTTTTCTGAAATAGTAACTGAAAACGGCGTTAAAGAATTTCGTTATATGAAAGCCGTTGTGACGGGTGATGTCTGTTTAAAATGTCACGGCAGTGATATTGCAGCACCGATTACAGGCGCAATCCACAAACTTTATCCGAATGATAAAGCAACCGGTTATGCAAAAGGTGAAATTCGTGGAGCCTTTAGCTTCTCTAAAGCACTTTAAGGTATAAAAACCCTTCATTGAAAGTGACCACACCCCGCAAGGGGGTATAAAGGCCTGGTCACTTTCAATTCCGACAATTTAATACGTCTTAATAAACTCCGCAATCAATCTCACTCTTTCTTGATCTATCGCCCCTGCGATTTCAGCCCCTTGAAAACCTTGTTGAATAATATTTTGGTTATCAACTCGATTCGCAGCTTCTAATACTTGCATCCAAAACTCCGCTTGCGGATAGTCAACCGACTCAAAACCCAAACGTCCTTGAGCATCCGCTTTACAGGCGAGTAAAACCTTTTCAAACCCTGCAGAATCTTTTAAAGCCCCGCAGCCTTTAAGTACCTTTAAATAAGTCACTGGTTTTAAATAAGGCAACACACAGCCCGACTCTACTGCGTTTAACCCTTGGTGAATCAAACCATGCCATTCTGCTACTCTCTGTGCCTGTTGCTGCCATTTTTTAGGCACACGATAACGCTCACAGAACTCAGCCACAATCGGTACACCTGCAGCATCATGACCATGATGTTTAGGCCACAGTTCCTCTGGCGTAATGGCTTTCCCTAAATCATGCAGCAAAGCCGCAAAGCGAACCATTGGATCATTTGATAGTCTTGCAGCCGCATCCAATACCATCATAGTATGAATCCATACGTCACCTTCTGGATGATATTTTTTAGGCTGAGTAACGTTATGTAATGAAAACAGTTCAGGGAATAAGACATCCACCGCCCCCACACGGTCCAACACTTCAAAAAATAGACTCGGAATATCGGTATTTAAAGCTTTAACGACTTCTTGCCATACGCGTTCGGGCGTTAAATCAGACAGCTCACCACGGGAGACCATCAAAGCCATCAAGGCTTGTGTATCAGACGCTAACGTAAAACCAAAAGGCGCTAACTTAGCCGCAAAACGTGCCACTCGTAAAACCCGCAAAGGATCTTCTGCAAACGCTTCTGAGACATGGCGTAGAATTTTATTCTGTAAATCTTGCTGCCCCCCATAAGGATCAAGAACCTCACCAGACGGTGATTGCGCCATGGCATTAATGGTTAAATCACGGCGAATCAGGTCTTCTTCTAGGGTGACGCTTGGATCGGCAAACACCTCAAAGCCATGATAGCCAACACCAGCCTTACGCTCGGTTCTGGCCAAGGCATACTCTTCCTTAGTCTTTGGATGCAAGAAAACCGGAAAGTCTTTGCCCACCTGCTGAAAACCATCGGCTAACATCTCCTCGGCGGTCGCGCCGACCACAACCCAGTCGCGATCATAAACCTCGAGGTCGAGTAAGCCGTCTCTAACCGCACCCCCCACTAAATAGACCTCTAAACTCACGACACGCCCCTCTTGTTTGTTTTTGTTGTTTTTACACTTAACCAATAAAAAAGCCGTCAATAAAGACGGCTTTCTTTCAGGTGACTAAACCGTCACATCCATTTAAAGACGTTTTTAGTCTACACCAATTCACGAGGGTTACGTCCCGCTTCTTTGCGGTAAAAGTTATAACGTTCACGAATATGATGCGGCGCAGCATAGGTTGCGATAACCCATTCCAATCCACTCGGCATAAAACTAAAAGTTGATGAAAAATCGCTATCAGAAAGCATATCGTCTTTCAGCATCAATAACTGTGATGATGATACAGAAGCCACCGGTGAAAATGCGCCAAACTTGGCCATAATAGTGGCATTCAGACGACACATTGGAAAAACAATCGCTTCTTTTTGCATGATTTCGGTGACTAATTCACCCAACTCTTTTAACGTCATGCGCTCTTCGCCAACCACTTCGATTTTTTGATCAAATGTCTCTGCCTTACGAATTGAACCCACAAATGCTAATGCAAAATCTTTAACCCAAACTGGCTGAACGACGGTATTGGAGTTGGCGACCATCAATAGCGACATACGTTGCAACTGCTTGACAAAACGTGCTGTTGTATCGTCATTTTCGCCAATCAATAGACTTGGTTTAAAGATCGTAACATCCGCACTGGCAACACCATGCATTAAGTTATCCACTTCTGCCAATACACTAAACCAGTCACTGCTCGGGCGATCAGAAGACGCGCCAATTTGCGATAAACTCAAAACGCGCTTAACGCCCGCAGTTTCTGCTGCCGACTTTATCTTCTGGTTAACATGAACCAACTCTGACTGCTCAACCAACTCATTGCCTGTTGAACGATCTGTCGTCAAGTTCACCACAATATCAGCGCCATCAAGTGCCGCTTGTAGCTGTTCAGTATCATCATAAGATGTTAAAGCCTTTACAACCGTATTAGAGTATAGGGCATAATCACGATATCGCTCAGGTCTACGGACTAAAAGAGTCACCTCATAACCTGCTTTAGACAGTTCATTGACCACTTCTCTGCCAACAAATCCCGTTCCACCAAAGACGCTTACTTTGTTTCCTAATATCACGCTAAAATCCAGTAATTTGATTTGAATCTGAAAAGAATAAGGAAATACTGATGATGGGTCAAGTTTTTCAGCATCAAATATTCCTTTAAGGTTTAGAAAATGTTCACTTAATGTGCATTTTATGGACCGCTTGATTTTGGTACAATAGCGCAAATTTCAGAATGATCAAGTACCAGACAAAAGGAACAGCAGTTTATGAACATGATAATGATCTCGGCTTACAAAAGCCCAAAGAAACAAGAACTTTTCCTTTTCGTACCGAAAGAAGCCGCGTTAGAAGAGTTGCCAGATGAACTATTAGTGATGTTCGGTGAACCGAGCCACGTCATTGATTTTGAATTGACGCCAGACAGAAAAATGGCGCGTGGCGATGCGGCAACCGTCTATGAAGCGATGACGACGAAAGGCTACTACATGCAAATGCCACCCGCAGAATTTGAAAAAATGGGCAATATGACACCACCACCAGAACGCCTTGATAACATTTTCTAAACAACAGCTTTAAAAGGTTAAAGACGTTTAACAACCTTTAATAACCAAACAGTTTACTCAGGTATTTACAATTTCAGCTTTGTAGATACAATAGAAAAGTTAATCTCATTTACCCATTTTAAAAGGAAACCACCATGGCTTTTACTCTTCCAGCTCTCCCTTATGACTACGACGCTTTAGAAGTTTCTATCGATGCACGTACCATGGAAATCCACCATACGAAACACCACAACACCTATATCACTAACCTGAACAATGCGGTTGCAGACACAGAATTAGCAGACCAGTCTTTAGAAGATATGATGGCTAAGGCAGGTACTTTACCGCCTGCAGTACGTAACAACGGTGGCGGACATTGGAACCATTCTTTCTTTTGGGATGTGATGACGGGCGACAGCATGGGCGCGCCAACAGGTGCCTTAGCAGATGACATCACTGCCACTTTCGGTAGTTTTGAAGATATGAAAGCTAAGTTCAATACCGCTGGTGCAACTCAGTTCGGCTCTGGTTGGGCTTGGTTAACGGTTTCTGCTGATGGTAAGTTAGAAATCTCTTCTACTCCTAACCAAGACAACCCTTTAATGGATTGCGCTAAGGTTCAAGGAACGCCGGTTCTAGGTTTAGATGTTTGGGAACATGCCTACTATCTTCGTTACCAGAACCTACGCCCAGCTTACATGCAAGCTTGGTGGGACGTGGTTAACTGGAATAAAGTTTCTGAGCTTTATACCGCCGCTAAATAGATTAGATAAAATCTCAAGTCAGACACTTGAGGTTTACTGATACAAAAAAGCCCAGATTTATTCTGGGCTTTTTTGTGCCTTGGCACTTTAAGTACTTAAGATTTAAAACGCATCCAAGTAAACAAACAGTTCATTAAAGCAAGCTTTACTCGAGTAACTTTTCAAATTCAGCGATCGGCACAGGACGACTGTAATAATATCCTTGAAAGAGCTGACAACCATCCAACGCCAACAACTCTTTTTGCTTCAAGGTTTCCACCCCTTCCGCCACCACAATCAACTTCAATGTTTTCGCCATCGCGAGAATCGTTTGCACAATGGCGAGACTGTCTAAATCGTGTTCTAAATCTTGAACAAATGATTGATCTATTTTTAACTGTGTCAAAGGTAAACGCTTTAAATAGGTTAATGATGAGTAACCAGTACCAAAGTCATCCATAGACAACTCAATGCCTAAACAACGAATCGCATTCATCACTTCAATCGCTTTATTAACATCAGTCACCACCGAACTTTCCGTTAACTCTATTTTAAGCCCCTCAGGATGGATCCCGCTGCCATCGACAATCTCTTGCAGTCGTGCCACAAACCCTGTGTTCAATAACTGCTTAGCACTGACATTGACCGCCAACGTTAAGTGTGCGAACTTCGGATTTACCTGCCATTTAAACAGTTGCTCACAGGCTGTTCGCAAGACCCATTCACCCACCGGAATAATTTGACCATTAGCTTCAATCATCGGGATAAAATCAAATGGCGGAACCAAGCCTTTCTCAGGATGATGCCAACGAATCAATGCCTCTACCGATTGTACCTTGGCATTTTTATCGACTTGAGCCTGATAATAAAGCTCTAACTGCGTAAAGCCAGTCTTAATAGTCTGTTCCATATTCTCTTCACAGGCCAGAGCTTTCTCTATCTGCTCTTGCATTTGCGGATTAAAGAAACACACCCGATTACGTCCAGACTTTTTCGCCTGATACATCGCCATATCCGCGTGTTTTAAAATATCTTCATCACTTAAAGCTTTACCCAAGAACATCTCCACCCCAATACTCGGGCTAGAACGAAACTCACCGCCACTAAGGTTGAATCCCTGCGAAAACGCCTCTAAAATATGATGTACCACGACCTGAACGGTACTAATGGCATCCAAACTTTTTGGACCAAGATCGCTGAGCAACACCACAAATTCATCTCCACCGATACGCGCCACCGTATCCACCTCTCGTACAGATGCCAACAATCGTTTTGCCACCTCAACTAGCAACTCATCTCCTACCGAATGGCCTTTAGTATCATTTAAGATTTTAAAATTATCTAAATCAATAAACACCACCCCCCCATACTGCTGAAAACGTTCACTCATGGGTAAAGCATGGCTTAAACGCTCTTTCAGTAAACGACGGTTCGGCAGTTGCGTTAAAGGGTCATAAAAAGCTAATTTGACAATTTCATCCTGGGCTTTTTTCTGTTCAGTTATATCGGAGAAACTGCCAACATACTGGGCAACCTCGCCATTTTCATCACGTACAGCATCAATGGTTAACCACTCTAAATAAGTGGCGCCATCTTTACGACGATTCCAAACTTCTCCCTGCCAGAATTGTTCGGCTTTCAAGGTCGTCCACATCTGAGTATAAAACTCTTTATCTTGAGTACCCGAACTGAGCAAAACACCGGGAGTTAGGCCTATTGCTTCATCCGCAGAATAGCCCGTGAGTTTGCTAAAAGCGCTGTTTACTTGCAACATAATGCCTTTGGCATCAGTAATTAAAATACCCTCTTGAGTTTCAAAAGCCTTCGCCGCCACGCGCAGTTTTTCCGCACTCTCTCTTTCAAGAGAGATATCATGAAAAACAACCACATTGCCCATTTTTCTACTGCCTTGCAACAGGGGTCGGCTATTCACCCTAACCCAGGAGGGTTGTTGCTGACTGTTTAAAAACTGTAAATCGCCACTAAAAGCCGTAGCACCTATATGTTCTAAATAACACGTTTCCCCTCCCTCGCCTGGTTCATGCAAGCCCACATGAAACAAATCGTGCGCCCTTTCGCCTAATGCCATCCGTTTTGTGAGACCCAAAAAATTTAAAGCTGCACTATTGATTTCTGTAATTAACCCTAAAGAATCGACGACATAAAGACCTTCTGCCATGGTTTCATTCACATGCTGTAAGAAATTCAAACTATTCTGTTGTGCACGTTTCACAGCAACCCAGCTGAGTACAATAAAACCTAAAATAAGTGAACCCAAAGTCACTAGACCGCCAAAGACAATTGATTCTCTTAACAAGGCATCCAAGCCCTTAGCCTGACGATAAGAAACTAAATAGGCATTATTCTCATTATCAACATCATGAACCGCAATAAAATTAAGCGTGCTGTAACCGCTTTTTACAAAGTAGGCTCGAGAGAAAGACTTTCCAGAATTAAGACCCCGTGCCACTTCAGGATCCAGCTTTGCCCTAGCACCCAGAGATTTCATTTCAGCGCTCAGTGGTGCGGGAGAAAATGGGAGTTCTCTCAAAGGATCTTCTTCTAACCACTCTGTAGAAAAGGCGCTATCTCCATAAATATTATCAGCGTTTAAAGCCATTTTACGACTGAGTAAACTTTCTTTATGAATCAACCCATACTCTAGACGACTGTCTAACATCTCCATCTCTTTTCTTAAGGACTCAAACGTTTGACTGAATTCCACCGTACCAAGTAACACACCTTTCTTTACAATCGGGTAGAGATGTCTAAACCCGGATTGCAAGCGTCCGACTTCGAAGCCGTGAACCGCAGCTAAAGAGTCTCTCACCTGCTTAAGGGAGCTTCTTAATTCAGACAGATCGTCACCAAATTTATTCGGCCTATGAAAGCGTAAAAAGCTCCGACCTGATGCATCGTGGAAATGAAAGATAAAAAACCCCTGCTGTTGTAACGTCTGGTAATCGTCATACAACAGGCGATATAGAGAGAGTCGAGCGGACTTAGTTTGTTGAGGATCTTGAGATAAGCGTAATAGGTCAATGACATCGCGGGAAGCTTGCAAACTGTAAAAGTACGAGTCAATGGTTTTGGTCTGAATAGACTGCACCGCTTTCCAAGCAATCACTTGAGTACTATTTTGTTTTTCTAAATAGAGTTCTTTTTGCTCCAAAAAACCCTGATAGATAAATGACAAACTTAATAGCCAAAGCCCAACAACCATCAACATCGCCCAAAACTTTTCGGATTGATTACCAAAATAACGACTTATCATGGCTGGCTCTCCAGCATAACTGGGTTATTGAATAGGTTTATAGAAGCTGATTTATCAACCCTTCTGGTAAATTGGTTCATCATCGATTGATCAAACGGTACAAAACCAAATTTTGCAGCGGCCAAGCTATGCAACGTTTCACCATGGAAGTCCAATAATTGAGTTTGTAACTGCTGCACTTCTTGCGGTAGCAAGTTCTTAGGGTTCGCAACCAAAGTAAACGTTGGATTCAGTGGCCCCTCTTTTAACACCTTTAGGCCTAATCCTTCAAACCGTTCTGCCATAAAGTCGGCGACAGATCCAACCGTACCTTCATTACGCAGCACTGCCAAAGCCACCCGATCATGAGTGCCTTCGTAATGATATTCATAATCCGTCAAGCTTAAACCAGCATCCGCAAAAAACGCTTCAGCCGACAGCCAACCACAGGTTGAAAGTGGCTGGGTTAATAAAACCCGTGGCTGTGATACTTGCGTAATCCCTTGCAAAGTCGACACCCCATCCATTGGGGTAACTAAGACACAGCGGTAACTTTCTTGACTTGGCGCTGAACGAAAGGAAACAATCGGCTGCAAGTTGGTTGTTCTCTTATTGAGAGCGACATAGTTTAAAGGCCCCAACTGCGCAATATCGACCTCCCCTTTCACAAAAGCCTGTAAAACTTCATTGTAATTTTTATAATACTTAACCATGACCTTGCGGTTTAGAATTGCCGACATTTCATTGCTTAAAGGTACGCTTCTAGCAATCGTGGCCACTTCATTTTCTGTCGGCAAAGGTGCGAAGATCAATGGTTCGAGTGCTTTAACAGGTGAACCCCAAAGAGCGGCTAGTGTTAAACTGAACAATTGAAACTTAATGAAATTTTTGAACTGGGACTTCATTCGCAAAGCCTTATAAAAAAAAAGGTTTTTATTTTAATCGACTTCCCTCCTAATTCATGTATGCAATTATACTAATTTATGAAATACAATCACTTTTTTTACTAAAAAGGAATTCACATGGTCAGCTTAACCACCCCTGTTTGCGATTTTAATTTGTAGCAGCTATGGCCTCACCTACAAACCTCGCTCTTTCAGTGCCAGTGTTACTGACTATGTTTGCTTATCACATCTAAATGGCATCAATACAAGCGTTAAATAAAAAGCTCGTAATCTCGGGACTTCTTAAACTTTAAATCTCTTTAAAGCATTCAAAAAAAACATGAACCTCAATTTGCATTCTTACACCAACATCTTATTAAAACATTTGACTTCTTCATTACTGGGATTATAATCCCAAACTTATGAAAGACACATTAATTAAAGCGCTAAACAAAAGCGCATACCAAATACTGCGCCCCCTCATTCGAACAATGATTCGAAATGGTGTCTCTTGCGGTAACTTTGAAGAGCTTGTACGTAAAGCTTATGTTGACGAAGCCTTTTCAATGGGTAACACCAATGGAAAGCCCGTTAAAACAACCATATCTAGCGTCTCAGCCCAAACAGGACTCTCAAGAAAGGAAGTTAAACGCCTCAAAGAGATAGCGAAAATAGACCACAACCATAACGATCAAAAATACAATCGTGCGACCAGAGTCATTAGTGGCTGGACTCATAACAAAGATTTCCTGGACGCTTCTAGTAAACCTGTTCCTTTGCGATTAGATAATGGCGCTCCATCTTTTGCTAATCTGGTCAAACTGTACAGTGGTGACATTCCTGCGAAAGCTATGCTTGATTTATTAGTGAATGCTGAATGTGTCGAAATAAACAATGATATGGCTTTTCTAGTCAAACCCGCCTATCTACCAGGCAATGACTCTGCCGAAATTGCACTCATCTTAGGCACTGATACCTCAGAACTCATAGAAACCATTAGTCATAACATGGTTGCCAATGAAGACAGCAAACGCTTTCAAAGAAAAGTCTCCACCCTTAAGTTAGATAAAACAGCAGCTGAAGCCTTTCAAAAACTGGCCGCACAACATTCTCAAACCCTTCTTGAAGATTTAGACGCCTGGCTTTCAGAGCACGAAGCTGAAAACAGTGAAGACAGCCAATATGTTAGCGTTGGAATCTATTACTACGAACTTAAAAACGAGGAAAACCATAATGATTAGACCAATTAAAACAACGGCACTTGCTGGCGCAATTGCATTAGCTTTAACAGCCTGTGGCGGTGGTACAACGGGTGATACCGCTGGAATTGGCGGGTCAGGTTTCATCTCCACAGGAACGATCACTGGATTCGGTAGTGTTTTTGTTAATGGCGTGGAATTTGAAACCGCTAGTTCTACCTTTGACATTGAAGGCGACAGCAGCGAAACAACACAAAGCGACCTTGCCATCGGTATGGTGGTTCGTGTCAACGGCACCATTAATCCTGATGGTATTACAGGGACTGCAACCAGCATTATCTTTGATGATGAATTGCAGGGACCGATATCTACTGTAGACGTGAGTACGCCTGACTCCAAGACCGTAACGATTCTAGGTACAAGCATTTTAATTGACCGCTTAAAGACCTCTTTTGATAATACTGACTTTACTAGTATCGACGTCGGAAATAATCTTGAAATCAGTGGTTACTATGATTCACTAGGGACGTTAATAGCCTCTCGAGTAGAGTTAGAAACTAGTAGTAATGTCGAAGTTAAAGGCACCATTTTAAGCCTATCAGGAAGCCTATTCACATTAAATGGTATCAACATCGATGCAACATCAGCCACTTTAGAGGATTTGCCAAACGGACTTGAAGCAGACATCTATGTAGAAGTAGAAGGCACCTATGATAGTGGGTCAAATACCATCACGGCATCAACTGTAGAATCTGAAGAGTTTGAACTAAGTGATTCAGATGAGTTTGAACTTGAGGGTTACATTACCAACCTTAACACCAACAACGTCGATTTCAAAATCAATGGTATTCCTGTAAACGTTAGCAGTGCAATCTTCTCGCCTTTAGCCATCACACTGGCCAATGACCTAAAAGTTGAAGCTGAAGGCAGCATTGTCAATGGTGTTTTAATTGCTAATGAACTAAAGCTTCGAGGTGGTGAAATTACAATTGCTGCTGAAGTAACCGCAGTTGACACTAACACGAACACATTTCAGGTCACTCCAGTTTCTGGCCAACCTGCTATTACGATTGGCTTAGGCACTGAGACTGAAATGAAAAATGAAATTACAGGAGATGAGTCTCTAAACATTTTTGATTTGAAAAACACTTTTGACTCAAATGTCATTTCTAGTGACGTTACTTTTGTTCAAATTGAAGGTTTTGAAAACGATACCGAAGTTTTTGCTGAACAAGTAAAGATTGTGGATATTATTGAGACAGATGGTGTTGAAATTCAAGCGAACATTCAAGAAACGACTACTGGTGATTTAGTCATCACTGTTTTGGGTGTTGCGTTTCCTATTGATGGAGGAACAATTTTTGAAAATAACAACATCAGCATCAGTGAAAGCGATTTCAACACTGCTGCGGATTCAAATCCATTAATCTCAGTAACTGATAGTGATTTTGATGGAATTGCCGATAAAGCAGAAATCGAATAGCCTTAACCCTTATCGTTAAGTTATAAAACCTATTTTCAAGACAAAAAAACCGCCGAAAGGCGGTTTTTTGTTTTACTCGTGGCAACGTCCGACAACCTGGACTATCAAACCCATCACAATCAACACTTCAAACCATAGATAATTTCCTTTTAATGGCATACATTCGCTGATCGGCAATCTTCAACAGCATTTTAAAATCTTCCGAATCCTCAGGATAATTGGCAAAACCACAACTTAGTGATGCGGTTAATTTGTGACCATCAATTGTCATCGGCTCACGCACCTTAGACTCGATTTTCTTCACAAAGAGATGGCCAGACCAATCTTCGGGAATCGACTCGAGCAAAATTAAGAACTCATCCCCCCCGTTACGAATAACGATTCCTTGACCGCCAACCACTTCCTTTAGTAGCTTAGCGACCTTTTGCAGCACCAAGTCCCCCGCATGATGGCCATAATCATCATTCAGACTTTTAAATTCATTTAAATCGATAAAGAGGATTGCCACACGAGTATGCTCTTGCTGAGCACGAGTCATGGCTTCACTGATGACTTCATCACCATATCGTCTATTCGCGACATCCGTCAAACAGTCATAATTCGCCAAATAATGAAGCTCTGCCTCAGCCTCCTTACGCAAGGAGATCTCTTGCCTGAGTTTTTGGTGTACGTCATAAGCATAGCCCAGCATAGCGGCCCCTAGAATAAAGAGTAGATGCAAGCCAATAAAACGATAGAAGTTTACTTCCGCCCAACGATCTGAACCCCCTAAATAGATTAAAATCAAATTCACTAGCATCGCGATTAGCGCTGCCAATACTCCGTATTTAAATCCATAAAGATAACCTGCTAAGAAAATAGGCACGGCACTGAAAACAATCACCACATTGCCTACATGCTCATGCAATAAGAAAAACAGAACGGGATACACGAGAGTGGCTAACAACAGTGTGTAACATTTGATTTCTAGACGATGAAATACGTTCAATCGAAGGCCTTTACAGAATGCGTCATTTAATTATTCTATAAACTAACATAAAATATACTTTAATTACTAAATTTTCATCAAAGGAACCTCGTATGGTCAGTTTAACCACCCCCGTTTGCGATTTTGATTTACCTGGTGTGGATGGTCAGAATTGGACTTTAGAGAAAGCCAAAGGCAAAAATGGATTATTGGTGATGTTCATCTGTAATCATTGCCCGTACGTTAAATCCATACAGCAGCGATTAGTCGATGACACCCGTATACTGCGAGATGACTATGGGATTAATAGCATCGCCATTATGTCGAATGACCCGAATGAATATGCCCAAGACTCTTTTGAGAATATGAAACTTATTTCTGAAAAATGGGGCTTTCCTTTCCCTTACGTTTTAGATGACAGCCAAGCGATTGCCAAAGCTTACGGCGCCGTTTGTACTCCGGATTTCTTTGGTTACAATGCCGATTTAAAACTGCAATATCGCGGCCGTTTGGACGCCTCACGTAAAGAGACCGCACCAGACGATGTTAAACGCGATTTGTTAGAAGCAATGAAATTAGTTTCTCAAAGCGGACAAGGTCCTCTTGAGCAGACCCCTTCGATGGGTTGTTCTATTAAATGGAAAATTAATGCCTTATAACCAGATTAAGGCGATGGCATTTGAGTCGCAAGGACAAACGTCAACTAACGCATAATTCCAAACAAAATTATCTTCTCTTTCGATTGACTGATATTTTGCACCGATTGCTTTGACTCAAATACAAAATTATAAGTTTTGTTAACCCTGTTCCTTGAGTATTGATTAATGCTTCTCCTTGGTCGATAAGCAAACATCGCATTCATCACATTTACTTCAGCTGTGTCAACAACGGCCAGCCCATCAGATTTCACCGTATTAAAACCCTCTACATCATCCTCAGATACTCTATTTTCCATATTGTCTTCACCTCTATAATCCTGTTTCAATTTAATACGCCTTCTTGAATTCACTTAGCGTTTAATCAACTTTTCGATGTCTCTGTAATATTTTTCCAATCAATATTATTACAAGCTAGACACTCTTCTTTGATAACCCCTATTTTCACTAGCAATGCGTGAATTTTACATCCAGCACAAATTCCTAAAATAGCCTCTAACCACATAAAGACAATACAAAACCACACCAGACCGGGTATCCAACGTGGCATGTAATTTTCTGTCACTGGCAGTAATTCACTACCTGATAACACATTGACCCATGATGCAAAAGTGTCTGGATTAAAATATAAAATACACGCCAAAATCATGCTTGCACCAATACTCCAAGCAAATCGTTTTGGCTGCAATGGTTTCCAAATGGGTAGGGTATTTCTAGATAAATAGGTGCTGACTAAAATAGCGGGGGAAAAACGTGCACTGAAAACAAACATACCGGCTAACATCTCAAATAACCCGTAGAACAGTACCCATGTCTGAGCTGAGTATTCATATGTGCGTTTGACGGCTTCAACAGCATAGACGGTGCGCCCTTCCCAGTCAGTCTCATACTGGTCAACCATAGAATTACCATCAACAACCCAACTAGAAGTATAGAGCACATCATAGAGCGTTAAACCGACAAATAGAGGGATGATTAACAGAATACCCGCTCGTATTCGCACGGCGACTTCATTAATATAAAGACTCTGTTCATTACAATCTCGAAACCATACATTTGTAAAAATAGAAAACACAACTACTTCCTTGTTTTGTTATTTATGGATAGACACTCATAAGGATTAGCACCAAGGCCAGTATTAAACCTGCGACTAACGCAATAACTCTAATCATCGTCCCGCTCCATTTTTATATACTTTCTGACTTAACACTGGATAGCATTAAGTCATTTTGTTGTCTTAGAACGTTTCTATATTCAAGTTAAGGAAACGCTTAACACGAAGGTTAATAAGATTGAATTCCAGGGTTTCTGAAACGCCTTATCAATTTATAGACTCTTAAATTCCATCACCGAGATAAGCAACCATCCTTTTTCAACAACAATCGTCTATGTTGTATCTCAGCGGTTTTAATCACTTTTTTTTAAAGGAACTAATTTAATCTTCTAATTTCAACATAGCGCTTTATTCATTTTTGAATGGGAATAATACAATTTTTAAAATTTTATCTTTGATCAACTAATTGCAAACAAACCTGATAGTTTTGAATCAATATGCTGATTATTTTCTGCCGCCACTAAATCTTGTGAATCGGCTAACAACTGCATTTTATTTTCAATTAATTGTTGATATACAACACTCATGGATTGCCCCGCTTCCGCTACACCCATCAGGCCTAGAATTAAACCTGCGACTAACACTTTTACTCTAATCATCATCCCGCTCCATTTTTATATACTTTCTGACTTAACACGGCATTGCATCAAGTCATTTTGTTGCCTTAGAGCGACTCTATGTTCAATAAAGGAGACGCTTAAAACGAAGGTTAATAAGATTCAATTCCAGGATTTTCTGAAACGCCTTTCAACAAGGGCGTATTAATCTTTTTCAATTTCATATCAGATTTTTTATGACGCAAGTGGTCTGCAACAACATCCCAAACAGGACGTCCACTACCCACTTCTTCTACTTGTCCCCAACCTGCCACTGTGTATGTTTTACCAGCCGCTAATAAGGTGCCATCATCTAAGCGTAAATCAGAAATTCTCTGCCCAAAAGAGGCGTTCGGTTCACAGGTATAATCCATTCCACCCACGCGCACCATGTCTCCACCAGACTGAAGATAAGGATCCTTTTGAAAAATATTTTCACAAACCCCTTCTAAAATATCTTTTATCTGCGTTCCGGTAAGTTCGGACTTATAGGTTTCTCCATAAGTCATAGAGGTTTCATCCATTACGCGCTCCATGGTAATCATTTCACCCGCCAAAACAGATGTTCCCCATCTAACCCCAGCAGAGAACGCGATTTGCGTATCATACTCTTCACGTAATGAATTAACGATGATTTGATCCCAGGTTCCCATGAAGTTCCCACGGCGATAGAGGGTATCTTCAGCAATCGCTAACTCTTCATTTAAAATAGTTTCGTATGTTTTTCCTAAACGGTTTTTGTTCACCGCATACTCAGGATTACGTGATTCGACAATCTCTTTGCCATAAACCGTTTGACGCATCGTATTGATAAATGTCTCAACTTCTTTATCAGCTGAGAGAACATTGGCAAAGACAGGAAGTAACTGGTAATTCACACCGCGTAATTTACCATTTTGAATATCCAAATCCATACAACCAACAAACTTGCCATTTGACCCCGCATTGGTCACATGACAAACCCCACTTTCTGGCGTTTTAACGGGCACAGTTTGCGGAACACCATCATGGGTATGCCCACCAAAAATAGCATCAATTCCACTGACTCTATTCGCCATTTTGATATCCACATCCATACCGTTATGAGAAATCATAACAATCGCAGCGACTTTCTCTGTATCCCGAATATTATTCACAATTTCTTGTAAAGACTGCTCTCGCAGTCCGAATGACCAATCTGGAAAATTTGACTGTGGATTTGCATTTGCTGTTCTTGGAAAAGCCTGACCCACAATAGCGATGCGCTCGCCATTAATAACTTTTACGGTATAAGGCTTAAAGGGAAAAGCATTGTCTTCATCGTATAAACCAGTACCGCCGTAAATATCAGCCATATCACGATATTCACCGCCAAATAAGGAGTCTTCTTTGATCCGAATATTTTGCGCAAGGAACTCTCCCTTAAACTTTTGAATATTGGCTAAAACTTCAGCCTCTTTATAGGTGAACTCCCAGTGTCCGGTCATCACATCCACACCAATCAAATTAGAGGCTTCAACCATGTCCTGACCTCGGGTCCAAAGCGCTGTAGCAGAACCATGCCATAAATCGCCACCGTCCATCGTCAAGGTATTCTGCTGACCACCTGCCTGCTCTCTAAGAGAGTCTAATAGCGTTTTTATGTGCGCAAATCCCCCAACCTTGCCGTACTGTTCCGCGGCGTCCTGAAAGTTAAGGTTTGTGAAAGCGTGTGCTAATGGCGTATTTTCTTGAATACCCATTTTCTTTAATGCTTTGTGACCGACCAGATGCGGCAATTCACCGAAAGCAGGTCCAATACCTAAATTGACATTTGGTTCACGAAAGTAGATTGGCTTTAACTGAGCATGGGTATCCGTTAAGTGCAACAAACGCACCTTGCCTTTCATTGGAACCTTATAGAGATCCATAGATAAAGGCGTACTCTGGAGTTTTTTCCCATGCTCAGAATTGGCATAACTCGTACCCGGTAACATACCTGCCGCGGCAGCCATTGACATAACATGAAGAAATTCACGACGATTTAGTGACATTTGATGACGCTCCTCTAAAGTAAAAATGATTGTTTCAATCTCGAGGACTACTATATTTTTTTTTACTAAACATTAAAATTAGGGTGACTACTAGAATAACTAGGGAAAACCCTAAGAGATTATCCTCAGGTTTTGTAATAGACTAAGCTACGCAAACAGATCCAAGAGGAAAAACTCTCACTCTTAACAACGGACGTTGAATGACTTTAATCTTGAATCTACAAATCAAACGTTTCGCTAAAACTTATGCGCTTGCCATGATGCTAATGAGTAGCTGCATTCTGAGCTCATCCCCCGTGCTAGCCGACACTATTTCAGTAGGCGTTTTGAATGAAAGAAGCAGTGATGTGGATATCAACTTTTGGACGTCGACCGCGAACTATCTCTCAAAAAAAATACCTGAGCATCAATTCACAATCAAACCCTTGGGATATGAGTGCCTGACCAATTCCATTAATAAACAGCAACTTGATTTTATTATTACTTCGCCCGCTCATTTGGTTGCATTAGAGTCCGGTGGCGCAAAAGCGATTGCCACACTACAATCTCAATTCCAAGGCCTACCGCTTAATTCGTTCGGCGCCGTTATGATATCGCTTGCACAAAGAACGGATCTTAATGACCTCTCCAACTTAAAAGAACAAAGCCTTATCGCTCGAACGCCGTTTGAGTTTGGTGGCTTTCAAATGATTAAGAGAGAGCTTTTACTCTCAGGGATATCGCCTGAAAAAGACTTTTTGGAGTTACGATTCACTAATGGATCGCAAGAGAACATCGTCAAAGCAATTCTTAATGAAGATGCGGACATTGGTATCATTCGATCAGGCTTATTAGAAAAACTGTTGGAGAAAGGTGAATTAGCACCCAATAAAATCAAAGTCATCCATAAGAAAGAAACGGACAACTATCCTTTATTACACAGCAGTTCGCTCTATGCGGAATGGCAGTTTGTACGTTTAGATGACACGGACATTTCACTCGCGAGACAAGTGTCTATCGCGCTCCGAAACATGCCAAAAGCGATTACTAAAAAAACATATGAACCACATTTCGGCTGGGCTGACCCGACAGAACTCGCCACGGTTAATGGCTTATTAAGCGCTTTAAAACTCCCGCCCTACGAGCCTTCTGTCAAAATAAGTTTAAAACGACTCATCACGGAATATGGTGTCGTTATTGGACTGATAATTGTATTGTTCATTGTATTAGCTTTATCCATTTTACGAGTCAGCCATATCAATAAAAAACTCCAAGCATCACAGAAAGAACTGGCTAAACACCGCGACAATCTGGAACAAAAAGTTAAAAAACGTACTCAAGAACTATCACAAGTTAATCAAAGATTAGAAGAGGATATTAAGGCAAGAGAAAGCGTTGAATCCACATTACGCCGAAGCCGTTCTGCCTTACAGGGTTTCTATGAAATTTCAATTGCTTCAAACTATAGTCACAGCGACAAACTTGACCAATTACTTTCTCTGGCCCGTATACATTTTCAGATGGATGCGACTTTTCTCTATAAAATTGAAAACAATCATAGACAGCCAGATATCGCATCCACCTGGACTCTTCAATCATTTGATGGGGATTCAACCTACGAAAAAGAAGTTGTTCGCTGTATACAAACGAATTTACTCAATCCCATTTATGAGCAGATTCAAACCTATGAAAATTCCCAATGCAATAAACGATTGCACAGTTTAATGATTAAGGTTGATAAACAGCCACACCGAATTCTGGTTTTTATGGGTGATCTAATCAATCAATCTAAACTTACCGAGGTAGATCAAGAATTATTACAACTCATGACACAATGGATTGGTTCAGCGATTGAACGACAAGCCATTGAACAAGAAAGCGCAATCTACCGCTCTCAGCTCGCCAAAGTCACGCGCCTATTTACCGTTGGCGAAATGGCTTCAGGTCTTGCTCATGAAATTAATCAGCCTTTAACAGCAGCGGTTAATTACATAAGTGGCTGTTTACACCGCTTAAAAGAAGACAATCCCACGAATATTGAGCTGGGGTTAAACCGCTCTTTAGAAAGCTTAAATCGAGCAACGGACATCATTCGTCATTTAAGAGAATTCGTACAAACAGGAGTCCCTAGAACAGAAGAATTTGACCTAATAGCGTCGATTAATCAAGTACTGGATTTACTCAGCCCTGAAGCTCGCCAAAATCAAACGATACTCAAATTGCACACGACACAACACGCGATTACCGTGACAGGTGATCAGGTTCAAATTGAACAAGTTATATTAAATTTGGTACGTAATGCCATTGAAGCTTCTACACTAAAAGGCCAGGTAAGTGTTCATTTAGAAATCATGGACTCGAAAGTTCAAATCAATGTCCTGGATACGGGGCCTGGTATTAATGATGAAGAGTTGGAAACTGTTTTTAATGCCTTCCACTCCTCTAAACCGCAAGGTATGGGTTTGGGACTTGCCATTTGTCGCAGTATTATCGAAGCCCACAGCAGTACTCTAAAAGTGCAAAACAACGCTCAAGGCTGCCAATTCATGTTTAAGCTGCCGTTAACTGCAAACGATTTTAAATAAATGACTGCTAAGAGAAATAAAGAGATTATGGAAATTTGTGTCTATGTTGTGGATGATGACCAGCAGGTTCGTGAGTCCTTAGAATGGTTGCTAGAATCGGTAAACCTGACCACTCAGCTTTTTAAAAATGGTCAGGAATTTTTGGATACGTTCTCTACTGGATTGCCTGGTTGCGTGGTATTAGATGTCCGTATGCCTGGTATCAATGGAATGGATTTACACCAATTAATTAAGCAAATTGATAAAGACTTTCCCGTCATTATCGTCACCGGTCATGCTGATGTACCCATGGCATTAAGAGCAATGAAAGAAGGCGCTTTCGATTTTATTGAAAAACCGTATAACGATCAGCACTTACTTGAGCGTATTCAAGTTGCAATTCATCAGCATGGTGCAGCACAAAAAGAACAAGAAAAAAACAAAACTCTCACCGTCTTATTTAACCAATTATCTAAACGCGAAACACAGGTTTTAGACGGCGTATTACAAGGTAAATCAAACAAATCTATTGCGGAAATGCTTTGCATCAGCGTAAAAACAATTGAAGTTCATCGTGCCAATTTAATGTCTAAATTGAATGTCAAAACAGTCACGGAGCTTGTCAGACTTGCGATTGAAGCGGATCACGATCGAGCCACACATACACAATAGTTTGGTGTGGCCTGGCAGAATCATTGAATTTATAGAGCGCAACAAAATGGGGTTCGGCACTCGCAAGGACCATCGCTTTATTTTATACTCGTGATACATCCGACATATAAGAGGTCTCTATGCCACAACCCTTTCGTGTTCTATTAGCACCAGACAGCTTTAAAGGTTCTTTAAGCGCTATTCAATTTTGTGAAATCGCCACACAAGTGATTCAAAGCATTCAACCCAATGCAGAGGTCACTTCTAGACCCATGTCTGATGGTGGCGAAGGTTTTGTGGATAGCTTTGTGTTTGCAGGCCTAGCGGAGAAACAAACGCTGTGGACCTCCAATGCCTTGGGGCGTAAAACCAAAGCGGCCTTTGCGTGGCAAGCTGATACTAAAACGGCCATTATAGAAATGGCGCAAGCCTCTGGCTTACCGCAAATTCGTCAAGATGAGCGTAACCCTCTGCAAACCCACACCTACGGCACAGGCCAAATAATTCAGGCGGCGCTGGATCTGGGTGCGAAAAAAATCATTTTAGGCTTAGGCGGCTCGGCCACCAATGATGGTGGTGCCGCGGCGTTACAAGCTTTAGGCATTCCATTATTAAATAGCAAAGGCAAACCGGTTGGGCTGGGCGGACAGGTTTTGGCACAGATTACTGAGATAGGTGAGATTCCCGTCCACCTATTAGACATAGAGTGGCAACTGGCCTGTGATGTGACTAATCCGCTACTCGGAGATTTGGGCGCGACCCGAATCTTTGGCCCGCAAAAAGGCGTTACAGAACGTAATTTCGAAACCTTAGAAAATGGCCTGGCAAACTGGGCAAGCCTAATGGAAAGCAAAACCGGCCAACAAGTCAAAGACATTCCTGGCGCGGGCGCAGCAGGTGGAATGGCAGCGGGCTTTATCGGTTTACTCAATGCACAGGTGACCCCTGGCTTTGATATTTTAAACGCCCTATTAAACCTAGAAAACCTCATAGCAGAACAGCACTTTGACTACATTTTTACCGGTGAAGGTCGAATGGATGAACAAACCCGTTTCGGTAAACTGCCGAAACGTATTGCCGACTTGGGATTAAAACACGGAGTGCCAACCATCGGCATCTGCGGTAGCCTGCAATGTTCGCCAGACGAGTTACCGGAGTTTAAAGCCCTGTTCAGTATTATGAATCACCCGATGTCAGAAATGGAAGCCTTCCAAAACACCCCCGCCTTACTCAAAGACACGCTAACGTCAGTGGTTAAGTTGCTCGCTTAACCAGTATTTGAAGTACTGATTGAACCACGAAGGCACGAAGTTTTAAGAGACAATCCGCTTGGCAGCGCTTTTCTTAGTTCGAATAAAGACAAGCCAACCAGACCTGACCAAACCCTCTTAAATCTTTTCTTCGTGACTTCGTGTCTTCGTGGTAAAGCTCTTTCGAACCCCATAATTAAAAACAGACAAACCCACCAGGCCTGGTCAAACCTTCTTAAATCTTTTCTTCGTGACTTCGTGCCTTCGTGGTGAATTCTTATAAGCTATTGACAGCAAGAATAATTGCGATTATTTAACATAAAGAAAGCGCGTTAAATGTAGACTCCTGTTAGAATAAGCTCCTTATTTAATTTAATATGACAAGTCAAATAATCCTATGAGCAATGCACAGCTAATCCTAATCGACAAACGTAATCAACCTTTAAAAGAGTATCTTGTAGCCGTTGCGGCTTCAGACGGACTGAATATTAAAGGCGTAGAAATCATGGCTTCACCAGCAAAAGGTGAAAAATCCTTACTGAATGCAGCCATTGTTATTCCACCTTTAGAAGCCTTTGATTTCAATGTTCCGAAATTAGTCGACACATGTTTGCAACAGTTAATGATTGGTGAAGAAGCCCATGAGATTACTGATTTCATTAACAAGTGTTCAGACGATGAAGCCGTGCAAACGGCTTTGACAAAATCTCTACCGAGATTACGTAAAAAACTTGAAGGGTTGATGAAAGAGTTCTGTAAATCAGATGTTATTGATCTGATTAAAGAACGTCGTAATGATGCGTTATATAAGCTCAAACAACATCAGATTGACCTTAAGGGTAAAAACGTTGTCTGTATTGATATCGAAGCAACTAATGTGTCCACCCACCCTGAAGCCGATATCATTCAAATCTCTGCCTGTGACATCAATGGTAAAGAACTGTTTAACCAGTTAATTGATCCAGGCTATGACATTCCTGAAAACGAGAAACACAATATCTCAACCGAAATGGTACAGGGTTCACCTTCTCTAGTTGAAGCTTGGGATAAAATTCACGACGTGTTACAAAATGCAGATATCGTTCTTGCCTACAGCACTGAAAGTGATTATATGTACCTTGAAAAATCTGCTGAGAAGAAGATGCTTAAGTTTGAACTCGACTATAACCAGTGGTTAGATGCCGCTGAGTTGAGTAAAGATTTGATGGGTGCTTTGCGCTGGCACAGTGAAAAAATGTACTGGTTCTATAAAACACCTAAGCTCACGATGGCGTATGAAAAAGTATTAGGCAAGCCTTTCCCAGGCGATGCGCATGATGCACTTGCGGATGCGCGTGCGACAGTTGAGTTGTTTAATGCCATGTTAGAAAAAGGCAAACACTCCCAAGTCGCGCAGAAAAAAGCCAAAGTCGAAAAAAACAAAATCACCAACAATCCTTTTGCGGCAGCTTTTGCAGCGGCAAAAAGTCAATAAAAAGTCTCTATTATGTGTCAAACAACCGATTCCAAACCAACCTTTAAGCAACTTGAAAAAGCCAAACTAGGTGACCAATTTGATTGGCAGGCCTTAAAGTCTCAGGTTAAATTTGATCAAGATGGCTTAATTCCTGCGATTGCTCAACAGTTCGATACCAAAGAAGTGTTGATGATGGCGTGGATGAATATGCAATCGTTAGAAGAGACGCTTGCGACTGGCCGCGTTTGTTACTGGTCGCGTTCTCGTCAAAACTATTGGCGTAAAGGTGAAGAGTCAGGGCAGATTCAATTACTTAAAGAGTTGGCATTTGATTGCGATGGTGACACGATTCTACTCAGTGTAGACCAAACGGGGCCAGCGTGTCATTCCGGGCGTAGAAGCTGCTTCTATACTGCCGTACAAGGCTCTGATGTTGAAATCACCAGTAATCCACTGATTGATCCAAGCGAACTGTATAAGAAATAACCCTATCTCTAATCCCTGTACTTAAAAGCCTTTTAAATCCTCAACGGAAAATCACGAAATCCTTCACCCCTCGTACAGCATGTCTGCAACACAAACAATCGATCACTTACCTAAGCTTTAAGCTTCATCCCTAAATATGGTTGGTTCGAATCTGACCAGGCCTGGCATGTCCTGCGGCTTTACAAAACCATGTGAGCGCAGGGTCAAGTACTCAAAGTAAGCTACTAAACGGTCCATTTCAGCAATGTTTGATTAAAGTGCCTAACATCAACTGGTTTTGAGATAAAGTCATTCATACCGACCGCAAAGCAACGCTCTCTATCTTCAGGCATCGCATTCGCCGTCAGCGCAACAATCGGAATAGGCTTCTGCACATCACTTAATAACTCTTCTTTACGGATTAAAGTAGTGGCTTCGTAACCATCCATCACTGGCATCTGACAATCCATTAAAATAAGCGTATAACGATGGGAGTGTGTCCGCCAAAAAGAGAGGCCTTCTATACCATTTTCAGCAATATCGACACGCGCACCCAGACGTAAGACAAACTCGAGTATGACTTGCTGGTTAATAGAATCATCCTCAATCAATAGCACCGACTTACCTTTTAGGGCACTTGACCAGTCGATTTCAGTCCTTTCCATGAGTCTGGATTCAGAAGAGCTTACTGTCACTGACGTGGGCTCAATCACCGTTTTTGAACGCTTAGAATCGACTTCTGAATCTACCTCTATAGGTTCCTTAAAACGCTCTTTAATGCGTTTCTTAAGATGCGGATTGCTCTTCTCAACATCACCCAACACTTGCACCGTTAGATTTTCTCTTTGGCTCGCAGAGAGTATCGGAGATATCGATTTTAGCGGTTGCACTTCGTCCAGGGTTTTTAGAGGTAACTTGACCCAGAATTGGCTGCCTTTATTGAGAGCAGAAGTCACACCAACCTCTCCTCCCATGATCTCAACGAGCTGCTTGGTAATCGCCAAACCGAGACCTGTACCGCCATACTTACGAGTGGTCGACTCATCCGCTTGGGTAAATGAATCAAATAATTTATGAACACTTTGATCATCAATTCCAATTCCATTATCTTTGACCTCGATAATGACGTTGAAAACATTTGAGGATTCTTCAACCTGATCCGCCAAAGTCAAACTAATCTCTACCTCGCCTTCCGGTGAGAATTTAATGGCGTTGCCTAATATATTTAAGATTATTTGCTGAATTCGGCCAGCATCTCCTATAAATTGATCAACCCCCTGTAAACGGTTTTCAAATTGGAGCCTTACACCTGAATCGTTCGCCTGATTTTGGAGCATTTGCATGCAGTCATGCACTAAACTATCCAAATCAAACGGGTTGAATTCAAGCTGTACAGCACCTTCATCCAGTTTGGCAAAATCTAGAATACTGTTAATAATCTTTAACAAAGACTGACCGCTGTATTCAATCGCCTGTAAGTAGACCTGCTGTTTACTGTTCAAAGGGGTGCCCAAAAGTAGATTAGACATCCCTAAAACTCCATTTAAAGGGGTTCTTATCTCATGACTCATGGTTGCGACAAAGCGGCTACGTGCCCTGGCTAATGCCTCGGCATTCTCTTTGGCAACTTGCAGCTGTTTCTGCGCTTCAATCTGGACAGAGACATCCCTGATGATATGAACAATCTGTACACCTTCAAGACTATTGATACTGCTTAAACTGACTTCAACCGGCAACTCTTTGCACGACTTAGTCATGGCTAACAGCGGGTTATTTATCCCTAAAGAGGTATAGTGTGAAGCTCTATTTGCAAGGAATTCTTCCTTAAACTCCTCAAAAATCTCCTGACTATTTTCATCAATACAAATTTCAATGGAACGTCCTACCATATCTTCTCGATCGTAACCAAACATCGTTTCAAATGCTTGATTGACACGAACCACAACACCCAATCGATTGGTAACAGCGATGGCATCTGGCGCACTTTCAATAAGGTTATTGGCGTACTGCTCTGCCATTTTTTGAGCATGAACCGAATTGACATAACTTTGTAATGCGAAAGAACGTCCTTTTGAGTCGTATGTTATATGCGTCACATCATTGACCCAGCAGTAGCCATGTGAACCTTGCAATTCGAGTCGATACTCTAGATTTACTTCCGGGGCCTGCTGTTCAAAGGCCTCTAACAATAAGGCTCGAACATTCAGTCTATCTTCAGCTAAAATCAAAGCATTGTAAGGCTTATTTAACACTTCTTGTTGAGTACAGCCCAATAGTTCAAGAATATTAGGCGAGGCATACTGGACATGCATGTTCTCGGTGGGTTGTTTTTGAAAAAGTACGGTTGGACCTGCATTAAATAATGCATCTTGAACCGAATCCTCCTCCAATTTATTGCGTGCGATTTCGGCACTGCGTAGATACATAACCAGCCATAAAACAATACCAAACACCGTCAAATAGAGGATAAGGGTAATCAAACGGACTTGGTGTGCATGGTGCTCAAATACGCCTGGTCTCTCTAAGCCCAAAAGAGACCAACGGGTTCCACTAATCGGTACGAGTGTTAAGCCGCTCTCTATCATGTCAGAATCAATATCTTTCCCAAAAAAGCGATCACCAATAGCCCTCGAAGAAGCAATAACCTGGAGTTTAGTTCGAGTATCAACCACGACAAATTCGAAATTAGGGGTATTAAAACTCCCTAGAAGCTCTTTAAAAGCATCGAATTTAAAACTCACAATAAGTCCTGCGGCCTCTTCTCCACGTGGCATTTTTTGTACTAAATCGTAATGCAGCTTCCCAACTGGATCGCTATGCAACTCAATTAAAGAAGGGGAAAAACTGTTTGTCGTTAGGGAGTCATTGATTGCTGCCTGACACGCACCTCCAAGAGACAAGCCTTCACTTCCCACTACGACCTGACCTTTAGAGTCTAAGACTGCAAATTGAAGGACATCAGGTAGCAAAGAGTTAATTTCATCTGAAATCTCGCCTAAATCGAAGGGATAACCCGCTCCTTTGGATAAGGAGTAGATGCGGTCACGATGATGCATTGAAATGGCATGAATGATTAAACGATGCTGTTCGATTCTCTCATTAATAATATTAGCAAGCCCCTTTGCAGAAATGCTTGCTGCTACTTCAACTTTTTGAAGTTTATGATTAATCAGATACTCGGTTGTTAAATACCCCATAAACGCCGTTACAAAAGTGAATAGCCAAAAGAAAATAGACAAACTACCCAATCTGCTTATTGAGAAACCGCGTTGTGGATATCTAGAATGACGATTTAAATTAGACAATTATTCAACCCATTTAAAAAATTAAGACCTAGCTTTCAACACTATATAGAGTTTAAACCATAGCTACAACACGCCTGTAGTCACAAATTAAGCGTTAACTTTACCCAAAGTTCCTTGAAACCACAATCCAATCGTACACTGAAATAGAGTCGATTCATATAGGCCGTTTAGAACCACTATTTTAGATCCTAAAAACATTGAATTCTATGCAGCAATTGTCTCTAAGTATTACGCGCCTACTCTATACGAAAAAAATGTTCAATTTTTTACCCTTAACCACCTATTTATGTTCTAGAATGATACAAAAAAATATGTACCAAATGAGGAATCATCGGCAATGCGCAACAATCAACCCGTCATCAATGAAGAATATATCGTCCCACAAGGACTAACTCTGGTCTCTAAAACGGATTTAAACGGAACAATACTCGAATGTAATGATGCTTTTGAAGCGGCGAGTGGTTTTTCACGTAGCCAAATCATAGGTCAACCTCACAATTTAGTCCGCCATCCAGACGTACCTGAGGCCGTTTTTGCTGATTTATGGCACTCCCTTAAAAAAGGCGATACTTGGAGCCAGATTGTCAAAAACCGCCGTGCTGATGGCGGGTTTTATTGGGTAAGAGCCAATGTAACACCGACTTTTACAGCTGGCAAGATATCTGGTTTCATGTCAATTCGTACGCCCGTCAGCGAAGCTGAAAAAACCGCCACCGCCCAGGCTTATAAAGACATTAATGCGGGTAAAGCTTCCATTAAAGATGCACGTGTCTATAGAGGTTTCAACTGGAACGCTTTAAATGTGCTTTCTCGACTTGCCCCTCAGCATCAATTAGTCCTTTTAATCGGCTTAGTTTATCTGGTGCCTTATTTAATCTATTCCGTGCAAGATGGTCACGCTTTAATAGAACAAATTATGGTGGGTATATTTGGTCTTATCCCGCCTTTTGTATATGGCGTCCTACTGAATAGACGCAATAAAGACTCTCAAAGCCAGTTAAAACGCATTGCCTCAGGTGACCATCTGAACAATGAGTGGTTTGATCCTGCGACCAGTCTTGGACAAACCCAAACAGCAATTCGCTCTGTCTATCTCGCGGCACGCGAAAAATCCGAAGAGGCGGTTTATCAATTAGATCAAGCTCAACAATTACAAACGGCTATGGACCAGGTTTCCAGTAATATAATGATTGCAGATGCAAACCTGTGTATCACCTATATGAATAACTCGATGACCGAGTTCCTTGTGAATCAAGAGCCGTTATTACAGAAGTTCTTACCGCATTTCAATGCACATGCTTTAATCGGTGAAAACATTGATATTTTCCACAAAGACCCAAGCCATCAACGTGGCATGCTTAATAAAATCACAGAACCCTATACTGGCCAGATTCAGTTGGATAATACCTATTTAGAGATTTATGCTATTCCAGTCTTTAACCGTGTAGGACAACGTACTGCAACTATTGCCGAATGGCGTGATAAAACGCCCGAAATACAGTTATTACAAGAAGTCGGTTCTGCCGTTCAAGCGGCAAAAGAAGGCCTGTTGAATCGACGTATTGATTTATCACGAGTGAGTGGGGTTGCGCATGAACTCAGTCAATCCATTAACGACTTGATAGCAACGGTAGAAAAACCAATTAATGCTGCAGTGCAAGTTGCCGTAGGTCTTTCAGAAGGAGATTTAACCAAGCACATCACAGGGGATTACTTAGGACGTTTTGCTGTATTGCAAGACAGCTTTAATGTCGCAGTCGATAACCTTGGCTCAATGATGGCTCAAACAAAAAGTGCCACGAATGCAGTCAGTGATGGCGCAAAGCAAATTTATCAAGGCAGTATTGCCCTCAATGATCGTACCCAAGAACAAGCGTCATCATTAGAACAAACAGCTTCAAGCATGGAAGAAATGACTGCTGCAGTCAAACAAAATGCCGATAACGCGCAACAAGCTTCCAAAGTCACGCATACCACGGCTGAACAAGCGAAATCGGGTGTGATTGTTATGCACAGTGCAATTGAATCAATGGAACAAATCAACGCCTCAAGTCAGAAAATAAATGACATCATCGGCCTGATTGACAGCATCGCTTTCCAAACAAACCTACTGGCCTTAAATGCCGCAGTTGAAGCGGCACGTGCCGGTGAACATGGACGTGGTTTCGCTGTTGTTGCTGGTGAAGTCCGTAACTTAGCCGGAAAATCTTCGGATGCCGCTAAAGATATTCGAGTCCTTATTGAAGATACGGTTAAAAAAGTATCTGAAGGTGCCCAACACGTTAAAGGTTCGGGTGACGCTTTAAATCAGATTGTTGTCTCTATTACCAACGTCAATCAAATTATTGAAGAAATTGCCCACTCCAGTAACGAACAGAGTGAAGGGGTTAGCCTTGTTAACCAGTCAATTACCACAATCGATTCGGCGGTTCAACAGAATGCCGCTTTAGTCGAAGAAACGGCCGCCACCGCTGAAGAACTCGGTGAAATGGCAAGCCAAGTGAACCGTAACGTTTCGCAATTTATTATTGATACCAAGGCTATTGGAATGGGCAGTGCTTTACAAACGGGTAACTTTGACTTTGCCAGCGCACGTCGTGCCCACCGTCAATGGCGAGTGAAGGTACGCGCCTATATTAATGACGTGGATATTGAGTTTGATCGAAACTCTGCAGCTGATGGCTCTGCCTGCGCATTAGGCAAGTGGATTTATGGTCACGGCCAAGACTTTAAAAACATGGCCAGCTTCCAAAGCTTAGAACGAGCCCACACAGAGTTGCATGCATTTATTGGTCAAATCCTACAGTTAAAAGACATTGGTGATATTGAAACGGCTAACAATAGCATGTCAAAATTGAGTGACGCAAGTGATGGCGTAATAACTCTCATTAACCAAATAGAAACCGATATCGCCAACGGTGCAGGTTATATTGCACCGAAATCGCAACCAAAAGTACTGACCGCTTCAGCGGTTAGTCAAGCTAAAAACACGCAAACAAAAACACAGCCAGCACCTCAAACGCATAAACCAACACAAGCACCACCAACAAGTCTGTCCAGTAACCGTCAACCAATACAGGACTCAGGTGATGAATGGACGGATTTTTAAGGTTCTAATTCTGTAATTATCAGCTATAAAAAAACCGCCAAAGGCGGTTTTTTTATAGCATGCGAAACAGCTGTTTAAAACTCGACTTATTAAGTTTGACCTGGCCTGGTCACTTATTAAATCGCATCCAATTAAAATGATTGAATCAGATGAGTTAAACCATGATTATGCGGAGCTCTGAATGGCTTTAAGCATAACTTGATAATCCTGCCCCTGTAATAACTCGCGCATCACCATAGTGGCATAACTTCCTGAACGCAAACTAAAAGACAGCTTTAAGGCTGGCTGACTAGCCCACTCTAATTCAGTCGATAGTTTCGCAAACGCGACACCCAAAGCATCGGCACATTCTGTTGATGAAGCAACCCACTGCCATTCGAGCTCTAACGGCAATAAACGCAAGGCTCTACGGTCTTGATTGACACCATACTCATCCAAGCCTGCTATCCACGTTTTAAAAGACTCAGCAATAGCCTGTTCACTCTCAAGCGCACTCTTTTGCGTTGGCAATCCCCCCTTGCCAAACAGCGCCCCCGTTGGATGAATATCTAGAGCGGTTACTCGTTCAGACAGGCCGTCTGAACCATCTTCTACAAACCACTTATTAGAACCTTCCAGCTGTAGAACATCGCCAGGCAATAACTGATTCCAGTTTTGTTGTTGAATGCGCTCACTGAGTAACACATTAAACATCCAGGATCGAATCGATGATAAAAATAGGCTTTTTTGGTTGCGTTTAACTTTGGGCAATTCACCCGCTAATAACTTCTCGCCTTGTTTAACATTACGTCCATGGATGCCAAAACGCTGTTCCCCAAAATAGTTCGGGACGCCCTGTTCTTTAATCAGAGTCAATCGATTTTGTAGGGCTTGAACCACATCTAAATCATTGCCAGCAGTCGGTTGGATATTACGAATTACCACTGTAAAACGGTTGCCTGACAAACCACCCGTTTGTAACTTACGTTGATGGCGAATCGTTTTCATAATAACGACATTTTCAACCTTAAAATCGGCGACATTTGGATTCACCAGGCCTGGTATCTGAATACTAAACCACTGTCGAGTCACCGCATGGCGATCTTTCTGGCCTGCAACGCCGATTTTACTCGGTGATACACCTGCCCATTTGGCAAGCTGCTGCAAAACCCAATCCGTATTCTCTCCTATTTTTTCAACCCAACACCACAGATGCTCACCTTCACCACTGAGTTCATACGCTATCAGCTCTTCAACGATAAAGTCCTGAGGAATGACTTTATAGACCCCCTGGCAATCGGGTTCTCCAAAAGCGTAGTTTAGGGCACTTAAATCAGCTGGTTCAATCAAGGATTTTGGCATAGTTTAGCCTTTCAAAAGTATGTAAAAAAGGCCTGGTATATTATTGAATATGACCAGGCCTGGTGGGTTCGTTTTCAATTGTGGGGTTGAAAGAGATTTACCACGAAGACACGAAGAAAAGATGTAAGAGAGGGTAGTTTTGAGTTGTTTATGGAATTCCTTTACTGCACTCGTTACTGCAGTAGGAAAGTGCCAATATCGGGTTATCTCTTAAAACTTCGTGTCTTCGTGTCTTCGTGGTTCAACTGTTTTAATTTAAAAACATTAACCAGGCCGGCGTAGTTTCTTTGAAATGTTTAAGCGGTGTTATCGGCATTAAAGCCCTTTAAAAACCTTCTCCGCAATCGGTAGCTCTTTGCCTTCCGGCTTGTCATTAAAGATTTGCACTAAAACTTGGCTGACATTACCTGGCACTACATAGTCTTTAATCAACTGGCGCGCTTCCATCGGTGAATCTTTATGGATATACAGATAGATGTTGCGTAAATGACATTTATTATCCGGATCAGACGCCATAGGACGTAAAAGTCCACCACCGGTAATTTTGACATTCTCTTTGGTGACAATCACTATCTTATGATAGTAAGTGGAAGACGGCGGCTCGGCAAAACAAATCTGCAATACTCGGTCAAAATTACCTGAACCTTTATCTAGGCCACTGACAATTTTGGCAGAGGTCAGCTTAACCGGATCTTTACTGCAACCGCTTAAACCCATTAAAGCACTTGCCAAAAAAAGTCCTGAAACCGCTAAAACCCCAGCTTTATAAGCCGAGCTTAAGCGTGATTTAGTTCCTGTAAATTGCATACTATCTCCCACGTTTTAAAACGACAAGCTCTCTTAAAGTGTATCTGCATTTTGCTGAATTCCAGCAACCTGCCAAGTACCTTCGTCATTCGCCAAACGACGAATGTGCCAAATTTCATTAAAGGCATGTGCACCTTCAGCAGCGTCTTCTTGAATGAACCCTGTGAAACGAATACTGGCGATAAAGAATTCACCATCAATTGCCATATCGGCTAATTCTGCATTCAAGGTATCGATCACCGTATGATTGTCACCTGGCTGCATGCCAGACATCTCTTGCTGTAGTGCTGCAAATAGTTCAGGAGAGCAATAAGACTCCACTTCTGACAAATCGACAGCATCCCAAGCCTTCTGCAAGCTTGCAAAGTGACCTTTCGCGCCTTCAACAAATTCATCAGCATTAAACCAAGCAGGTGTTTCAGTCAAATGTACGGCCTGATTACTCACTCCTTCACCCATACCACCTTCTAATGCAGAACCAAAAATAGAACCATTCGCATTTGGATTATAGGCAGGTGTTTCTGGCGTTGCTTCACGCTGATAAGTCTGCGCTTGAGGTTGTTCAGCCTGACGATTATCGGCTTGCTGATAATTTGACTCATAAGCAGCCTGTGGTTGACCTTGCTTTTGACGCATATAAAAAGAGAACAACTTAAACAGCCCGAATGCAACTAACGCCATCAGCAGGATATCCATGATTTGAATACCTTCAAAACCATCGCCCATAAACAACGATGCTAAAAGGCCACCGGCAACCAGACCACCCATCATGCCCATCATGCCTGCACGTGCAGGTGATCCTGCTGGTTTAGTCGCTGCAGTTGGCGCAGCCTTCGGTGCCGCTTTTGGGGCGGTGTTAAAAGATTTAGGCGCAACGGATTTAGAGTAACCAAAGCTACTACCACCACCAAAACGTTTGGCTTCAGCGACCTGAGTCACTGTAAAAAGTGTAAAAAACACCGTGAGTAGAGCCATAAAAGACGGTTTAACCAATTTATTCACAAAAATCTCCAATCATTAAATTTAATTTTATCTGTTTTATACGATTCTTTATGCCATGCATTGTAGCGTGTTTTGAAAACAACAAAAAACAATCTGACCAGGCCTGGTCGTTTTTAATCTCGCTAAAAGAGGTTTACTGTTTCACACAACGTGAAATCGTATAGTCTTTGCCTTGTTTCACTTTATCGTAATTACCGAATACTTCCATAAAGTTACGTTTCATATACTGACGCAGTCCATTAATGGTCACCACGACGAACTGTCCGCCTGGCTCAAGATGATCATGAACATCGTGTAACAAAATACTTAACATCTCTTTACCAACCTTGGCCGGAACGTTTGAGACAACAGTGGTAAACTTCATATCCTTTGGTACCGCACTTAAGCCGTTAGACAGATACGCTTTAGCATGGCCTAAATTGTTTTTCTGGGCATTTTTATTGGCGTAATCAACCGCCACAAAATCTTTATCCACCATGTGGACTTGGCCTTTAGGCGCATTGGCGGCAATTGCCAAACCTAGTGGGCCGTAACCACAACCGATATCTAAAACGATGTCATCTTCTTTAATTTCAAGGTATTTTAAAAACAGATCAGTACCTGAATCGATTTCACGCGGGCTAAATATCCCCCAAGTGGTGGCAAATTTTAAAGGTTTGCCCATTAGCTCTGCTTCGATGAGTAGATCTTTTTTTAGTTCGTCAATTGTGGCCACTTTGTTCGCTTCCTAGGGTCGTTTTGAATTATCATATTGTACCTTCTTTATTCACCCCCAATTTGAAAACTGGTAGAACCCGCAAAACCCATGCATAGCTTAAACGAAAGACAACGCCAAGCCGTATTACACATAGAGACCCCCGCCCTGGTTTTAGCCGGTGCTGGCTCGGGTAAAACACGTGTAATCACGGAGAAAATCGCCTATTTGATTCGTAAATGCGATGTCAAAGCGCACAATATTTATGCCCTGACCTTTACCAATAAATCGGCTAAAGAGATGAAGGAGCGTGTTACCAAGTTATTGAAGGATGAAAATACCAAGGGACTGAATGTCTCGACCTTTCATAACTTGGGGCTGAATATCATTCGCCAAGAATATAAAGCACTGGGCTATAAATCAACCTTCTCTATTATGGATGCGACCGACAGTGGGCAAATCCTTAAAGAATTGATGCTTAAACAGACGGTGGACCCCGAAGTGTTAGATGGTGTGCAGTGGGACATTTCCAGCTGGAAAAACGACAGGGTCTCGCCTCAACAAGCCTTGGAACAAGCGGAGGATGCCGCCGGTCAATCGCGTGCTATTCTATATGCGGCTTACCAGAAACAGTTACACGCTTATAATGCGGTGGATTTTGATGATTTGATTGGTCTGCCGGTCAAGCTTTTTTCTGAAAACCCCGAAGCCCTTGAGCGCTGGCAAAATAAAGTCCGTTACTTATTGGTTGATGAGTATCAAGATACCAATGCCTCGCAGTATGCTTTGGTGAAATATCTGGTGGGGATTCAAGCCCGTTTTACCGTGGTAGGCGATGATGACCAATCTATTTACGCTTGGCGTGGTGCTCAGCCGGAAAACCTGGCATTACTGCAGACCGATTTCCCAGCGTTAAAGCTGATTAAATTGGAGCAAAATTACCGCTCGAGTAACCGAATTTTACAGTCGGCTAACCAACTCATCTCGAATAACCCACATATTTTTGAAAAGAAACTGTGGAGTGAGATGGGTATGGGCGACCCTCTCCGCGTCATCACTTGTGCCAATGAAAACCAAGAAGCCGAACGCGTGGTGTCTGAAATCATTGTCCACAAGTTTAAGACCCGCAGTAAAAACAGCGATTATGCGATTCTCTATCGAGGCAACCACCAGTCACGTTTAATGGAACGTGCCTTGCGTGAACAGAACATTCAGTATGTCATTTCTGGTGGCAAATCCTTTTTTGACCATGCCGAAGTGAAAGATGTCATGAGTTATCTGCGCCTTATTGTCAACCCAGATGATGATGCGGCGTTCTTGCGTATCGTCAATACGCCACGCCGTGAAATCGGCGCATCAACACTCGAAAAACTAGCGACCTATGCCACAGGACGAGATATCAGCCTGTTTGACGCCACCCAAGAGTTTGGTTTAACCACAATTTTGTCTGAAAAGTCTTTAAAACGTGTGCAGCGCTTTGGTGAACAACTACTCGACTGGGCGCAAAAAGCCGATGCTGCCGAAGGTGAAGAAGTCACCTCGTTTGTCCGTCAGCTCATTGAAAACATTGAATATGATAACTGGATCCATGAAAATGCCAGCAACCCCAAAGCGGCTGAGAAACGAATCAACAATGTACGCGAACTCACCACTTGGATTGAACGCATTATCAATAAAGCCAAAGAAGAAGATGGTGAAGACAAACGTTTAGAAACCATTGTCACGCACATGATGCTGATGGATATGATGGAACGTAATGAGTCTGAAAAAGAGCATGATATGGTCAGTTTAATGACTCTGCATGCTTCTAAAGGACTGGAGTTTCCACATGTCTTTCTGATTGGCATGGAAGAAGAGATGTTGCCTCATAAACAAAACATGGAATCCCCCGGCCTAGAAGAAGAACGTCGTCTGGCTTACGTTGGTATTACGCGTGCCCAGCGCACCATGACCATGACTTACGCCAGTAAACGCCGAAAATATGGTGAAGACATGACTTGTGATCCAAGTCGCTTTTTAGAAGAGTTGCCTGAAGAGTGCCTCAAATGGGAAGGTAAACCGGGTGTGGTGATTAGTAAAGAAGAGCAAATGGACACGGGTAATGCCCATCTTGCCAGCTTAAAATCTTTCCTTAAAAAAGACTAATATTTTCAGCATTTAAAGCCATTCGAATGAGTGGCTAATATAATTTGCCATTCAGAACAGCCTACGGAGTATTCCATGTCGTCAACCCTGACAGCCACATCAGCCACAATCCCAAACTTTCAATTTGCGCCTATGCCGCACATTTATTTTGGTTGGGGGATTCGTCTTCAGCTGTTAGAAGCCTTATCCACAGGTTATTCAGGCAAGGTTGTTTTGATCACTGGAAAAACTCTTTGTGCACCAGGTAATTTTGGTGACACCTTATTAACCCAGCTTCAAAGCCACACGACTCAAGTGAAACACTTCGTGGTCACGGGCGAACCTTCACCGCAATTGGTGGATGACATCGTTAAACAATGCCCAATCGACACTCAAGTAGTGATTGGTTTAGGCGGCGGTAGCGTATTGGATGCCGCTAAAGCCGTGGCCGGATTAATTCCTAGCCAAACCTCCGTAATGGATTATTTGGAAGGCGTGGGCTTAGGTAAGCAGTTTAACGTTGAAACCTGCCCTTTTATCGCCATACCGACCACCGCAGGCACCGGCAGCGAGACCACTAAAAACGCAGTATTATCCAATGTCGGCCACTTTAAAAAATCCTTCCGCGATGATAAATTATTGGCTAAGCAGGCCTGGTTAGATCCTGAGTTATTAATCAGTTGCTCTAAAGAAGTGCTCTATGCCACTGGCATGGATGCGTTTACCCAACTGCTAGAATCCTACACCACCTTAAAACCCAACCCGATTACCGATGCGCTGGCTTGGCAAGGCATGACGCTGTTCAAGGACGCTTTTGAGATGATTAATAGCGTTGATACAGACTTGCAACAACAAGGGTATAGCAATCTAATGTTAGCGGCCTCGCTGTCGGGCACAACCCTTGCCAACGCTGGACTCGGAGCTGTGCACGGTTTAGCGGGGCCAATCGGTGCATTTTTTGAAGCGCCACATGGCATTGTCTGCGCTAAGTTATTAGCCCCTATTACACAATTTAACATTGAAGCATTACAAACCGAGCAAACCGCTACATCACAAAAGACCTTGGCAAAATATATCTTAATAGCTCAACTATTTGATCCAAGTCTAAGTGAACAGAATGCATTACCAGGCCTGGTCAAAATTTTAAATGGTTTTTCGCAAAAATACACACCACAAGGTCTGGCGAAATATGGTTTAACGGAAGCTAACCTGCAACCTGTTTTAAGTAACTGTCGTAGCGGCAGCATGCTCGGAAATCCTGTCGTTTTAGAGGATGAACAACTTATTAAAGCGTTGAAGCAAGCTTTATCGAGTTGCAAATAGCATAACGTCATTAAGAGACCTTTGCACGAGTGGCTGCACAAATAAAAATGGTTAAAAATCACCTAAATTTCGTTCTAAAACTTGCCAATAGCCAGCTATTACCTACGTTTTACGCCTTATTTAGACAATTTTTACCTCATTTTTCTCTCGCGCCCCACTCGTGCAAAGGTCTCATTAAGTAGTAAGTCAGGTATCTGTTAGTAACGCGGCAATAACTCATATAAACGCTAAGCAATCAATTTCAACTTTTTTCTTTACTACTCTTTAGTACCCTTTACGTTAAAAGTAGTATCATGGTATAAATTCACAATCAGCAAACTGGCATTTGGTATTTATTTAATGGACGCTATCGTCTAAACCACCGACCTCTAGCTGATACGCAGACGGCCTATAACCTACCTAGAGCTTAAAACGGCTATCTAATAACATAACCAACTGCAGGGACTTCTTATGAAAAACTTTCAAAAAAACTTAATCGCAAGCATCTTCGTTATTGGTTCAACGACCTCTTTAGCCGTTGCCGCAGAAGAAGCTAATACGAAAAATGTAAGCAACCATGCCGCAGAAAGCCTTATTAGCTTAGATGCGAAGATTGTTGGTACACTTTATAAAGACTTGGACCAAGATGGTGTACAAGATCAACTTGACCACTGTCCTAATACATTAATGGGTGCCGCTGTTGATAAGCTTGGCTGTGAATTGGATACAGATCAAGATGGTGTTTTTGACCGCCTTGACCAATGCCCTGGTAGCCCACCAGGAGCCATAGTCAATGTGTTTGGTTGTGAAAGTGATGCTGATGGTGATGGCGTATTAGACAGTAAAGATGCCTGCCCTGACACGCCAGAAGGTGCAACGGTCAACGAACAAGGTTGCGTACCAATGGCGGTCGTCATTTCCAACATCATATTCAACAGTGCTAAACACGACATTCGTCCAGATCAAATAGAAATCCTACGCAAAGATGCCGCTGCTCTAAATGACTTAAAAGCAGGAGAAGTGATATTAATCACAGGTCACACAGATTCTGTGGGCGAAGAAGGAATGAATGAACGTCTATCTTGGCGCCGTGCGAACAGCACCAAAGATTTTATCGTCTCTGATTTTGGAACAAATGCTGACCGTGTCTATATCTCTGGTAAAGGTGAAATGGAACCGATTGCGGATAACGCTACTATTCCTGGCCGCCAAGAAAACCGACGTATTCAATTTAAAGTCATTCTTCAAGAAGAATTACCAGAACCCATTTCTTTAACCCTACCAAAGGGTATGGAGAAAAAGTAAACGCCTCTCTGAACTTGACTAAAATTAACGAGTTATCGTTAAAGTTCAGACATCCGTTGGATGTCTGCTGCGCAAATAGAACCCACTTTAAGTGGGTTTTTTTATACCCTTTCTGCTAAAACACCCTTTAAGTCATGGACTATTACTCCTTAGCCTCACTTTGAGTATTGCCTTTGCCATTAACCCCCGATAAACTGACAGCATGATTTCACGGTACGGCTTAAATACAGTTAGCTTATTTCTGATCACACTTTTAGGCTTAGCCTGGGTGACCGCAGCGGAAACCCCGCGCATTGTCTCAGCAAAAGAAATCCAACAGGTGACAAAAACCCATGGCATATTTGCAGGAAAGCGCTTAGAAGCATGGCAAAATCTTGTAGACGAAAACATTCACCAACCCGAAGCGATCCAGCTAAAAAATGTCAATGACTTCTTTAATGAAGTCCGTTTCATTTCCGATATCAAACACTGGAAGCAGAAAGATTACTGGGCGACTCCGATAGAGCTACTGGCGACCGATGGTGGCGATTGTGAAGACTACACTATCGCCAAGTATTTCACCTTAAAGGCGCTTGGGGTATCTCAAAAGAAGCTTTATTTAACCTATGTTAAAGCCATTCGTTTAAATCAAGCACATATGGTGCTAACCTATTTTGAAAAACCTAAGTCCATTCCTTTGGTGCTAGACAACATTAACAAGAAGATTTTCCCCGCAACCAAACGCAAAGATTTGGTGCCGATATACAGCTTTAACGGTGATGGTCTTTGGCTAGCAAAAGAACGTGGCAAAGGTAAATCGGTATCGGGCGGCACTAAAAAACTCACGGCCTGGAACAACTTATTAAAAAGACTGCAGCCTTCATGACCAGCCACTATTCAAATCAATGCATTGTCCGTTTCACATTATTTAATGTCGAACACCCGTTGCACGCTCAATGGACGAACACTCCGCTTTCAAAAGGACTTAAATTATGAGCTTAAATAAACAGATGATTCTTTTTATAGCCTCGTTGCTACTCATCGTATTGATTGGCACATTTGGCTTAAATTTAAGTAACACCAAAAAATTCCTACAGGAACAGCTGAGCTCACACGCGCAAGATACGGCCACCTCTCTAGGCCTGTCACTGAGTTCGATTGAAGACCCGTCTGACCTTTCTAGCATGGAGACGATGATTAACGCCGTATTCGATCGCGGTTACTATGCTTCAATTCATTTAACCGACATGGATAACGTGCCGCTCTATGAAAAAGACAACATTCAAGCGATGGAAGCTGTACCTGACTGGTTTATCGAACAAATCACACTGACAGCACCGCCCGCAGAAGCACTCGTACAGTCAGGTTGGATACCAGTAGGCACTCTCACCGTTGTCAGTCATACCGGCTATGCATATGCAGAGCTTTGGCAGTCGATGATTAATCTATTAATTTGGTTTCTACTCTCAGCCGTTGCCGCCATCATCCTTATTATCTACACCCTAAAGTACATGCTTAAACCTTTGAAACAGATGGAAGAGCAAGCCCAGGCCATTGTCAAAAAAGAGTATTTATATCAAGAAAACTTACCTTCTACCGTTGAGTTTCGTCAAGTGGTAACCGCAATGAATGCCATGGTAATGAAACTAAAAACCGTTTTTGAAAGAGATGCGAATACCGCTGAAAAGTTGCAAAAAATGGCCTATCAGGACAGCGTAACCGGTCTCAGTAATCGTCGTCATTTTGAAATGATTATCGACAGCTTGTTAGACTCTAACGAAGAAGCAACTGCAGGTATTATTTGTATTATTAGGGTCAATAAACTCAAAGAGCTGAATGACCAATACGGTTACTTAATGGGTGACAAACTAATCAAGTCTGTGGCTGATAGTATGAAATCTCAACTATGGCATCACAACGGTCAGTTTGCCCGTCTTAATGGCACCGAATTGGTTGCCGTATTACCGAGCACTAGCGCCACCCACGTGCAGCCCTTAGTAGAGGCCATTACAGAAAATATCCCCTCCATTTTAAAAAAACTAACCACTGATTCGCTGCCAACCAATCTATCCATTGCTTATATGCACTATCAGCCAGGTCAAAGTCGAGGTGCAATACTTGCTAACCTTGATTTTGCTATCGACCAGGCAAGCCAGCAAGGTGAAAACAGATCGTTCTTTTACGACAACGGTGAAGAGTCCAAAGTACACAACACCTCATGGGAGCACACTCTTAACGAAGCCTTTTCTGAAAAACGTTTTATGCTTTTCCAGCAAAGTTCGTATAACCATGACCGTAGCGTGCATGATCAAGAGGTCTTTATTCGCCTCAAGGAGTTTGATGGAACAATACGTTCAGCAGGCTATTTCATGCCTGCTGTTGAACAATTACACAAAACGGCTGAGATCGATAAACTCGTCATCAACCTTGCTATTCAATATCTTAAAACTCAACAATCTGCTCCAGCCATTGCGATTAACCTCTCTAAATCTATTCTTGAAAATGAGAAATTGAAAACATGGCTAATGCAAATCCTACAGACCTCAAGTGATAACCTGAAAAGCATTACGTTTGAAATGACAGAAAGATTGGTCGCGGAAGAAAAAGCTCTATCTTGGCCACTCATTCAAGACCTTAAAAAACGTCATGTTAAATTCGGAATTGATCACTTTGGCAGTCGATTGACCAATATGCGCTATCTGCAAGAACTTAGACCGGACTATGTCAAACTCGATGCCGGATTTAGCAAAGCGATTGAAAATGATGAGCAAACCCGTAGCTATGTCTCTAGCTTGTGTGAACTGGCCAAAAGCTTGGATATTAAAGTCATTGCTATGGCCGTCGAAAACGAAGCACAACAAAAAGCCTTTACCGAACTGGGCGTGGATTATTTCCAAGGATTTTTATATGGTGCACCCAGCCCATTAGGCCACTAAAAATTAAAGAATTTGCTTAACCTAATACATTGACCGGCCATCCTTATTATTAATAAGGGATTTCCAGATAAAAATAATAGGCAAGTAGTATTCAGGATGCTATTATCATTAATCGGCAAATATAAACAGACCTTGCCCGAGATCATAAAGAAAAGTCTTTGAAATTTAGAGTGGTTTTTTAAAAACATGACAGACCCTATAGCATCGAAAAAAGCCTCTCAAAACGAGGCTTCTACACAGGACTCTCCGGCAACCACAATAATGCCAGCCGCAACAACTTCCGATATCAGTGAAAAACGTGAGGCCAGCAAGACTACTGAGACCACTGATGAAGCAAAAGTTGAGCAAAGCACTTCTAAAGAACTCTACAGCCCTTTACTAGACTGTTTGGTTATCTATACCAAACTCAATCGTCAGCCGTACTCCAAAGCCGCATTAATTGCAGGCTTGCCAATTGATAAAGATGAAATAACCCCCGAGATGCTCTCTCGCGCTGCGGAGCGTGCAAACCTGGTCGCCAATTTTAAAGAGCGACGTCTTGAAGACATATCGAATCTCGTATTACCCTGCATACTCACGCTCAAAAACCGCCAGGCCTGTATTTTAGAAGAGGTTGATCTTGATTCGGAAACTGCTCGAATCATTTTGCCTGACGCAGAAGAAGGCTCGATAACAATCGCTCTTAACAAGCTGAAAGAGGATTATTTAGGGTTTGCTGTCTATCTAACAACAAAAACGCATTATGACCAAAAGTCTGAAGATTTAATTGGATTTGAAAAGGGCCATTGGTTCTGGAGCACTTTATGGTCTTCAAAATCCATTTATCGAGATGTTTTAATTGCCTCGATTGTTATCAACCTCTTTATCTTGGCAAACCCTCTATTTGTAATGAATGTCTATGACCGAATTGTGCCTAATAATGCTGTAGAGTCACTGTGGGTTTTAGCAATCGGCGTCAGTGTCGTCTACATGTTCGACATTATTCTCAAATATTTACGTTCCTACTTTCTAGAGGTCGCCGGCAAGAAAAGCGATGTACTCATGTCGGCGAAACTGTTTGAACAGACTCTCGGACTGACCATGGAAAACCGTGGTGGTTCCATTGGTGCTTTTGCCAACACATTGCGAGAATTCGACAGCATTCGTCACTTCTTTACATCCGGCACAATCGCTTCTTTAGTCGACCTACCGTTTGTGTTTATTTTCTTATTTGTTATTTTTTACATTGCCGGTAGCATTGTTTTAGTACCCATTGTAATCATCCTCACTATCCTGCTTTACAGCATAATACTAAAAGGCCCTATCCAACGCAGCATTGAAGACAGCTATCAAGCCAATAGTCAAAAGAATGCCGTATTGATTGAAACCTTAACCGCCATTGAAACCATCAAAGCCCTTGGCGTTGAGGCGCGTGCTCAGTGGAAATGGGAGCAAGCAGTTGGCGAAATCGCCAAGGCTAGCATTCGCTCTAAAATGCTACAAAGTTCGATTGGTCGTGCTACTGGATTTATGCAACAAATCAGTACGGTTGTTATTGTTTTAGCCGGTGTCTATTTGATTAAGGAAGGCGATTTGACCATGGGGGGGCTGATTGCAACCGTTATGCTTAGCCAACGTGCTATTGGGCCAATGGGACAGTTTGCCAATCTTACCTCGAGCTACCAACAAACTAAAACTGCACTAAACTCTCTCAATGAACTTATGAAGAAAGAAGTTGAGCGCCCAGCCACAAAACGCTTTATACAACACCCAAATTTTGAGGGTCGTATTGATTTTAATAATGTCAGCTTCACCTATCCAGGCGATACTAAACCGGCTTTAAATAATGTCAGTTTCACAATCAATGCCGGTGAAAAGGTCGGTATTATTGGGCGAATAGGATCTGGAAAATCCACTATTCAAAAGCTTATCCTAGGTTTCTACAAACCCAACGAAGGCTCTATTCTGATTGATGGTATCGATATCACTCAACTCGACCCTGCAGAACTGCGACGTAATATAAATTATGTTCCTCAAGACGTCACCCTGTTTAGTGGAGATGTTCGAGATAACATTTGCTATAAAGCACCTTATATTGAAGACAGTGCCATATTAAAAGCGGCACGTTTAGCGGGTGTAGATGATTTCATTAAACAACACCCTTCTGGCTATAGCCTTAAAGTAAATGAAGGCGGCACATCGCTTTCTGGTGGCCAGCGTCAAAGCATCGGCGTCGCCAGAGCACTACTGCTTGAGTCGGCGATATACCTATTTGATGAGCCTACCAATGCAATGGATGCTAAAACAGAACAGGTGATGATTGATAGACTTAAAGAAGGCACTTTAAGCAGTACATCTCTACTGGTAACCCACAAGATGAGTTTACTGCAATTAACGGATCGATTAATGGTTATGGATAACGGCAAGATCATTGCTGACGGCCAGAAACAGACTGTTTTAGAAGCCCTTAAAACCGGCAAGATAAATAAGAAGAATTAAGCGACTACCATGGCAGAGAATCAACCTAAAAAAACGCGCCAGCAACAGATTATAGAGTCTGATATAGAATTTATGTCTAGCTTGAGCCAAGCCGCATTAGAGAAACCTACTGCAAAATCCCAATGGATTGTATGGGTTATTTTAGTGGTTGTCTTATGGCTTATCGGTTGGGCAAACTATGCAGAACTGGACAAAATTGTGCGCGGCGAAGGCAAGGTTGTCCCTTCCACTCAAATTCAGGTCATTCAAAACCTTGAAGGTGGAATCATTGAAGAAATGCTTATAAGCGCTGGCGATAAAGTCAAAAAAGGCCAAATCCTGCTCAAATTAGACAATACACAATTTTCAAGTTCTTTTGATGAAAGTGAAATCAAAGAAGCACAATTAATGGCGCGTGCTCAACGCTTAACCGCTGAAGCATTTCAGAAACCCTTCCAAGCAGATCAAGCTTCTGCCGACCCTAGAATCCAGAGTCTTTATGATCGTGAATATCGCTTATATGAAGGCCGCCACAGACAGCATAAAACCAATGATGACATATTGTCTCAACAAATAGAGCAAAAGAAACTTGAACTTGATGAAGCCTACAGCCAAAGCAAGCAACTTGCTCGTTCTCGCAACCTCTTGAACCAAGAAATTTCATTAATGAAACCACTGGTAAAAGAGGGTATTGCCTCAAAAGTCGATTTACTTAAACTGCAACGTGAAGAGAATGATGCTTACTCCAAATTAAAGACGGTTCAAAACTCTATTCCTAAAATCAAATCGATTATTATTGAATTCCGCTCTAAACGCATAGAAGCCAAAGAACTGTTTATGAACGAAGCTCATGAAGAGCTAAATGGAGTCCTAGCTGAAATAAGCCAGATAGCAAAATCTAAAGTGGCGCTAGCAGACCGTGTTAAAAGAACTGAAATTCTATCACCCGTTAATGGAACAATTAAACAAATCCTGGTCAACACTATCGGCGGAGTAGTTCAGCCGGGTAGCGATATTGTCGAAATCGTACCGGAGGATGATGCATTGGTATTAGAAGCTAAAATCCCTCCAGCTGATATAGGCTTTATTTATGAGGGACTAAAAGCGAAAATAAAATTCACCGCTTATGATTTTGCCATCTATGGAGGGCTTGATGGTACGGTTACTCGCATCTCTGCCGATACGATTACAGACGAGGAGGGCAATAGCTTTTATATTGCTAGAATCAAGACCGATCAAAATCATTTAGGCACAGAAAACAAACCTCTTTACTTATTACCCGGCATGACGGCAAGTGTCGACATTATCGTCGGTAAACATACTGTGTTAGACTATTTACTTAAACCGATTATTAAAGCCAAAGACCTAGCACTCAGAGAGTCATAAGTAAAAGCAATGAGTAATGAGCACAATTAACCATTTAACTGTAATAGAATATAACTTAATAGCACGCATTGTTTATTCTACGTCAGGTTATATAAGAAGGCATCGCGTTTAATGAAGCGTCCACTGATTTTTGTACAAGATCCAAATGCATTAAAAAACTGGTTAACAGCTTGTGGTACTGACTCTAAAATCCTATACGATTTAGATCGGTTAGATGAACGCTTCAAAGCCAACGAATCGATTGTGTTAATTCAGCTATCTGACTTATCCAATATTGATCAGGTTAAAATAGTTGTTCAGAATCAATTTGATGTTTTGCTCTTTAGCAATAAACCTTCTACAGCCGAAGGATTGGCCTTATTTGAATTTGGCATTAAAGGCTACCTAAACACCTTTGCAACTGTGGAAAGAATTGAACAAGCATTGATCACTATTTCTGCCGGCAGTATTTGGTTAGGTCCAGAAATTTTGCAATCGATGATTCAATCCGTTACCAGCATTCAAAAGCCGAACGACAATTGGAAAGAAAAGGTAACCGATAGAGAACAGCAGGTTGCTTTATTCGTTCTAGAGTCTAAAAGCAACAAAGAGATAGCAGAACAACTCAATATCACGGAACGTACAGTAAAAGCACATATGCATAATATGTTCGAGAAATTTGAAGTTTCTGACCGACTTTCCTTGGTACTAAAAATAAAAAATTATTCATCATAAAAATAATATAGTTATGCCAACCTTAGGTCCGTTAAAACAAAAAGAGGGAACCGTCATGAAAGCACAATATTGTTATTCCAAACTATTTTTAGCACTCAGCAGTGCTTTTCTATTGAATGCGACACTTGTTACTGCCAGCCAGGCGATGGAACTTGCACCGACAGTTGAAGATGCCATTATGCACAGCCCTGAATTTAGGGAACAAATTAAGGCTCACCAAGGAATTAATGCCGACCTAAAAGGGGCCGAAGGTAGCTGGTACCCAGTTATTGATTTAGGAGCAGGTGTTGGTCTGGAAGAAATTGAAAGAGATAATGACTCAACAAGCTTAACGCGTACGGAAGCGAATATACGCTTGACTGAAAACTTATTTGAAGGCTTTGGTACCGAAAATGAAATTGCACGCCAACAAGCTCGTTTGGATGCTGCTGGCTACACAAGTCAATCAAAAGCCAATCAAATTGCGTTAGATATGGTTTCTGCCTATATTACTTTGCAAAAAGAACAAGAATTACAGCAGCTATCGATTGAGAACAAGCTGACTCATGAACGTATCCTTGACCAAATCACCCAGAGAAGTGATGCTGGAATTGGTAACCAGGTTGAAGTCGACCAAGCAAAAGCGCGTTTAGCACTTGCGAATTCAAACCTTGCCGCGGCCAAAAATAACTACAGCGATGCTTTGTCTAGTTTTCATCGTGTTCTAGGACGAATGCCTGATAATGACTTAATTAAGCCAACTTTAGAATATACTTTCCCGGCGACACTTGAAGAAGCTATTAATATCGCTCTATTACAGCATCCTACTCTGCGTTCAGCCAATGCCGACATTGCTGAAGCTCGCGCTCAACATGATGCCGCTGCACGCTTTTACTACCCTCGCGTAGACTTAGAAATTGAAAAAACCTTTGATGATAATATCAATGGTCTTGAAGGTAAAAACCACAATTTCCAAGCTATGCTAAGAATGCGTTATAACTTATATAATGGTGGTAAAGACAGTGCCAATCGTGATCGTACTTCCAGTGCGGTACAGCAATCTGCAGAGATTCGTAACAACACGCGTCGTCAGACGATTGAAAACTTACGTTATGCTTGGGATGCTAAGCAATTGATAGGTGAACAACTTGAGTATGTTAAACAACACATCAAATTAACACATGAGACGCTTGAAGGTTATCGCAAGCAGTTCAGTTTAGGACGCCGTTCTTTACTCGACCTTTTAAACACTGAAGATGAGTATATCAGCGCTTTAAGAAAGCTTGTTGAAAGTGAAAGTGAACACTCTATTGCTGAATACCGCATCTTAAACGGCATGGGGAACTTGATTGAAGTTCTCAATATCGACGTAAAATATGCAGCGGTTGATATCGATTACTCTAACCAGTAACGCTACAGGCTAACAAGCTGGTTTAACTAGCCGTTTAGCAAAAAGCTCAGCAAAACTAAAAGGCACCTTAATCAGGTGCCTTTTTTGTATCATTTTTTTATAGTCGCTCAGCGACAGAGAGCTAATAAAAATAGGCAAAACAGATTTAGCATTGCGTCGGTTATAACCAATCGGCATAATCGATTCTATCTGATTCCGTATTCAGATTAAGTTTAACCACTCTTAAAACCTATCACTCTCTGATTAAATTCTAAATACTTACGACCATTGCAAGATACAGTTGCCAGGAACCCATCGCCATAACACTGGCGCCTGCAAAACGCCGAACCCAGAGGTTACGTGATATTTTTGTGAAGTAGAAAGCAAAGACACCCATTAACAGTAAGTTGGGCAAGGTTCCTAGACCAAACGCCAACATCACCAGGCCACCTTCTAATGCACCTCCTGTACTCAATGCCATGATTAACATACTGTAAACTAAACCGCAGGGTAGCCACCCCCAAACTAACCCATACAACCAGGCCTGGTGAATATGTTTAACGGGCGTGAACTTTGCCGCATAAGGTGATAAGCGATGCCAAATAGAACTGCCTGCTTTTTCAATCGCGACAAGACCAAACCACCAGCCTCCTAGGTACAACCCCAGGGCAATCATAAATAGCCCTGCAATAACTTGTAACACCTGCTGAGCAGGTAAAAAGCTCGCAAGGGATCCAAGCGTTGCCCCTAAGAAGCCAAACAAGGCACCAATAATCACATAACTGCTGATGCGGCCAAGATTATAAGCCAACTGAAACGGTAACATCCGCCACCAACTCGCTTGCGCCTTAGGCTCTAAACTAAACGTCAAGGCACCGACAACGCCGCCGCACATACCCAAACAATGCACACCACCTAGAAACCCGACCACTAAGGCGGTAATAAGAATTGAATCCATCCCTAATGAATCCTATCTAAGGTTCGATAACCCAAAGCTTCTGCAATATGCTGACTACCAACATCGGTGAGCCTTTCCATATCTGCTAGAGTACGCGCAATTCTTAAAATTCGGTGATAACCACGTGCTGATATACCCAGTTGATTAACCGCTTTATCAAGGATGACCAGACTTAACTCATCCAGAACAACATACTGCTTTAAATCCTTTGGAGTCAAATCACAATTTAAGCATCCCTGACGTGTAAATTGCAGGGCTCTGACTTCTATAACACGCGCTCTGACTTGCGCGCTAGATTCACCCAAAACGCCTTCCCCTTGTAAATCTGTTAGGTCAACTGCAGGCACTTCTAAATGTAAATCAATTCTATCAATTAAGGGACCCGATATCTTTTTTTGATAACGGTGTATTTGATCAGGCGTATCTTTACAGCTGTAAACTCTAGAATTAAATGATAATATCGACATGTTTATAGTCACTTTCTACAAAATTAATTGATAATGGACGAATCAAAAAGTTAATTACCGTGGTTTTACTACAAAATTAAATGATAAAGGTTGCCATGCCAGCACGAAAAATACCCTTAAACTATCGCCACATCACTGGTTATATCCAAAGTGATAAAAGCGATGAATATACTCACTTTGAAGCAGGTCTTGAAAAAGACGCTTTGATACTATGTGAATTCAACCCTGATATAGAGTATTTCAAAACTCAGCCAAGACGGTTCAATTATTTATTCAATGGCAAACATCGCCATTATACGCCTGATATCATGGTTAAGTATAAAGATGGTTCTATTCAGTATGTTGAAGTTAAGCACCGTGACAATTTAAAAAAAGACTGGAAAGAATTAAAACCAAGGTTTAAAGCAGCTATTAAGGAATTAAAAACGGAACCAAATACAAGATTCAAAATCTGGACTCAAAAAGAGATCAGAGGGGTTTATTTAAAAAACGTTACCTTTCTTCTACCTTATAAGAAGCGTCCATTCGAAGATTATCAAATGGCTACCATTCATAAAATCTTATCTCGAATCCACGAAAGCACGCCTAAAGATTTAATTGGGCTTTGCTCAACAAGTTCAATTGAACAGGCTGAATTTCTGAATACGCTCTGGTATGCGGTATCTAGTGGAATTGTTAAAATTGATCTTCACTTCCCTTTAAACATGACAAGCCCAATTTGGATTGAAGCTGGTACCAACTCAAAGCCAGTTAATAAGAAAAAGGTAACTAAAGATGTCAGAAATTAAATTAGAAATCGGTTCTGAAGTATTTAACGGCAACTCAAGTTACAGGATTATTGGCGTTCTCGACTTAGAGCATATTAGTGCAAGAAGCTTAGGAAGTGGTAGTGTAAAAAAGTTTCATATATCAGAGCTTTCCTTACTTCCTAACAACCCAGAAAAACCAATTGAGATTATCCCCGCAAGAGATCTAACAACCATCCCCGATGAAGCCTGGATAAAAGCCCACAACAAAGCTTTATTATTTAACCAAATACTTCAAATCGACGATGTCGAACTTCGCCGCCCACGTTTAAGAGAAGTTGCAAAGGAACTCGGAATTTCTGAACCCACAGCCTATAAACAATTACAGAAATATAAAAACTCCAACGGTGATCCATTAACACTCCTGAGAAAACCAAGAGATGAGAGCGGTCGATTTGATGATGAAATTGAATCATTAATTCAAAACGCCATAACCTCTTATCTAAACGTAATTAGACCAAAGGTAACTCATGTCTATACTGATTTAAAAGATAATATTACAACCTTAAACAAGGAGCGTGCTTCTGTAGGTGCAGAACCACTTAAAATACCTCACATAAACACCTTACGCCATAGAATTTCACTCCTGAGTGCATCTGAGGTTGCCACACAGCGCGACGGAAAAAAAGGAAAAGAAAACCATAGGCCAATTATTGCTAAATTTCCCAAACCACAAAAACCTCTAGAGGTTGTTCAGATTGATCACACTCCACTAGATTTAGTAATTGTAGATGATGAAAATAGGCTAGATATCGGTAGACCAACAATTACTTTGGCAATTGATGTATATAGCCGCATGGTAACTGGATTTTACATTTCTCTTGAAAAACCTAACACCCTTTTAACTGGAACATGCTTAACACACTCTATATTAGATAAAAAGCAGTGGCTCCTAGATCACGGTATTAAAGGGGAATGGCCTGTTTATGGATTAATGGATATTATCCATACCGACAATGGTAAAGAATTTCATTCACACTCATTAAAAAGAGCTTGTGAACTGTACAAAATCAATATGGTAAAGCGCCCTTCTCGCACACCGAGATACGGGGGACATATAGAACGAGTATTTAAAACTTTTAACGATAAGGGAATCCACACTCTACCAGGAACAACAAAGTCTAGTGTTCAAGGACGAGGAGAGTATCAATCTGAGAAAAAAGCGGTCTTCACTCTTTTCGAATTTGAAACTTGGTTCACGGAATTTATAGTCAACGTTTATCACCGTCAGGTTCATACCGACCTAGGCATGACACCATTAGAAAAATATACCAAAGGCATATTAGGCGATGAAAACAATCCAGGGCGAGGATTACCTCCAAAAATCGATAATCCTATTAAATTGAAAATTGATTTCCTCCCTTACCAAGAAAGAAGTGTTCAAAAATATGGCGTTCAACTATTTGGCATTGATTACTATCATGACGCACTTCGAAAATGGATTAAACAGCCTGATAAAAATCGAAAAAGCGTTAAAAAATTTATCGTACGTTACGACCCTAGAGATATAAGCGTTATTTTCTTTTATGACCCTGAAATGGAAGCATATCAAGTAGTCCCATACAGAGATAGCAGCCACCCTCCGATCTCCATATGGGAGTTAAAAGAGTTAAAACGCAAGGCTAAAGAACTTAATCCAACAAAGCCTGTTGATGAAGATGCTGTGTAATCCCCCCGAAAAATAACCGAAGTCAAAAGTAGAATTTTCTCGTAAACTAA
>CBFCZK010000004.1:0-230701 GCA_965602805.1 uncultured Thiomicrorhabdus sp.
CTTATATTCTAAAAACCCGTTATGCCTTTTGGCACAGCGGGTTTTTTTTTGCCTGTAATTAATGATTAGGATTTATTTATCGGTCTTGATTCGTCGGAGTTCAGTGTTCATATGGGACTTTTGGTGTAAGTTTAACCACATCATTAAAGACTGTTGTTGATTTTTTAAACCTGGTCTTTAAAGCTTGTATAATAGCCGTCTAATATAATTTGCGTTCGTAGCTCAGCTGGATAGAGCACTGCCCTCCGGAGGCAGGGGTCGGGGATTCGAATTCCTTCGAGCGCACCATATCTCTTCTTACTTCTCTTTTCATCCTACTGTTTTTTGAATTCTTGATCGATTAGTTAGTTAATAAGTAAGTTATATAATTTATTCTACACATATTTGTTTTGTGGTTGTGATTCAACATCTAACAATTCTTACTTGTATTATAAATTCTGTAAACTTTTGATTATGTTTATGAATAAAGTTTTTTAAGGTAGATGATGGATAAAGAATACGATGTTTATCTAGTGATGGCTTCCTTACTAATCTCATTTCTCACCAGTTTCTTAGCAATTTCGTTTGCGAGTTTTATTGTCTGGCATAAAAAAATAGCTCTCAATGGTGTTAGTGGGTGCAGCCATCAATATGGGTTTGGGTATATGGGCAATGCATTTTGTGGGTATGTTGGCTTTGCATATCGATGCACCCGTTGCTTTTGAGCCTATACGTACTCTTATCTCTGCATTAATCGCTGTATTCGCGGCATACTTCTCATTCTGGACCTTGTTGAGTGCAGATTTTAAAAGTGAGTTTCATAAGAAGTTCTTTGGAAGTTTCATATTAGGTTCGGGTGTACTGACTATGCACTATCTTGGTGTGGGTGCGATGCGCATGTTTCCGTCCATTCAATATGATTCTTTATTATTTATTACTTCTGTATTGATTGCATATGTAGCTTCTTTTATTGGTTTAAGCCTATTTTTGAAGTCAGCTCGGCACAGTAAGAGGCATCTTTTTTCAGTTTCCAATCTCATCTCTGCTGTTGTTATTGGTGGTGCCGTGGCTGGGGTGCATTACACCGGTATAGTTGCAGCTAACTTTGATACGAATTCTTATTGTACAGTATTAGATGTAGGCATCCGTTTCGGTAGTTTAGCGATTTTAGTTATGGGTGCTATTATAGCCATGTTGTTGTTTTCATTTGTATTAATGATTTATGAACAGAGTTTGGACTCTAAAAGAGTCGGAGCATAATAAGAAATTATTACGTACTGTTTCGGAGTAGGTTGCACGACGTACTCATGAACTCGCTCACCAAACCAATCTAAATCAACGTCTTTTAGAAACCATGGATGCAATTGTTGTCGGTTTAGATAGAACGGGTCGTATTAAGCAATTTAACAAAGCAGCGCAATATCTTACTGGCTATACATTCAACGAAATTGAGGATAAGTATATTTGGGATGTCCTTATACCAGAAACTCAATCAGAAGGTGTTAAAGCTGTATTTAATGCTTTAAGGACAGAGGCTTTCCCTAGCCAATATCGGAATGATTGGATCTCCAAGCAGGGCATACAGATTACGATTGATTGGCGTAATTCAGTTTTGTTAGATGACTTAGGTGCGGTGGATCATGTAATAGGAACTGGAATTGATGTTACTCAAGCAATCAAAGATAATGCAGCGTTAGCGTTATCTGCCGTAGCGTTTGAAACGCAAGAAGCTATGGTGGTAACAGATCAAAATGGCATCATATTGCGAGTTAATCAAGCGTTTACCAATATTACTGGATACAGTCTAGATGAGGCTGTTGGTCAAAATATGAAAATCCTCCAGTCGGGTCGTCATGATAGCGAGTTTTATAAAGATCTATGGCAAGGGGTTCATAAAAATGGAGTTTGGCAAGGAGAAATATGGAACCGTCGCAAGAATGGTCATATATTTCCAGAGTGGTTACGAATCACGGCAGTATTAGGTCAGAGTGGTGATATTGTTAACTACATTGGTAATTTTTCAGAAATATCTCAGCAAAAAAAATGAAGAAGATTTGGAGCTTTTTGCATTTTATGATCCTGTAACCGAGTTGCCTAATAGGCGTTTATTTAATGACCGATTAGAACAAGAAATAAAACATTGTAAGCAGGATGGTCACGCTTTGGCGGTATTGTTTATAGACTTGGATGACTTTAAAAAAAATAAATGATACTTTTGGCCACGCTTTTGGTGATGATTTATTACGTGCCTTTAGTCGTAAGCTTGAAAGTATATTGTCAGAGGATATTACCTTGTGTCGTTTCGGAGGGGATGAGTTTGTTATTCTGTTCTCGGAGTTGCATAACTGTTTAGAAACTGCAATGTTTCAATGTGAACACATGGCTCAAATTATCTTACAGGGCCTTGAGGCGGGCATGACTATTTCCGGTACTAATATACACGTCGCTTCGAGTATTGGTATAGCAATCAGTTTGGACTGCTCCATTGATTCTGACACGCTTATGAAGCAGGCCGATACGGCTATGTATCAAGCCAAGTCAGTGGGAAAAAATACTTTCAGATTCTACAGCGAAGAAATTGGTAGTGAGATGACCGCGCGTTTTAAGATGGAAGCCGCTCTTAGGCAAGATCTTCAGACTGGTAGCGGTATTTATGTTGTCTATCAACCGCAATATAATCGAGAAAAGCGTATTGTCGGGGCAGAAGCATTGGTGCGTTAGAACTCTTCGATATACGGTATGGTTTCACCCGTTGAGTTCATACCTATTGCTGAAGAGAGCGGCTTAATTGATAGTCTTGGTATGCTGGTGGTTAAACAGGTGTTAAAAGATATTACCCTGATGGACGCTTTATTTGACTCAAGTTGTTTGCAACATGTCTCAATTAATTTAAGCATTAAACAATTAACGGATCCAATTTAGCAAATCGCTTACTTAATCAGTTTTCAAAGCACTCTATCATGCCCACTAAAGTTCGTTTTGAATTCACTGAAAGTGCCTTTTTAGATAATGCTTTAGACCCTAAAACGATGTTTTCAGAAATGTCCGAAAATGGCTTTACCTTTTCGTTGGATGATTTTGGAACGGGCTTTTCATCACTCTCTTATCTCAAGGATTTACCAATTTCAGAATTGAAAATTGATAAGTCTTTTGTGGATGGCATTCCTAATGAAGAAAGTGATACTACGATTTGTAGTGCAACCATTGGTATGGCTCAGAAACTTGGTCTTGAAATCGTTGCAGAGGGGGTCGAAACGCAAGCACAATTTGATTGGTTGGTCGAGCAAGGCTGTGATTTACTGCAAGGTTATTTAATGAGTAAACCGGTTGAGTTAGAATTTTTTGTTGAATTGCTAAGGGTTCAATCAGAGCGTATTAATCATCATTAGAACCCTTTTGTAGGGCTCTAAATAAAATTGGTACCTGTTACTACAGTCAGGTTGTCATCGGTGAGGGTGTTTTCGGGACTTAGAGTTTACTGTCGTGAATTCATTAGAGTTTGACGGTTAGGAGTTCATTCCACCGCGTAGTACATCTAGGTGACATTAAATTTCGATTCATCTTCCAGCTCTGTTGTTGCAGCCCACTATTTGCGAGTTGTAGGCAGTTTTTACCCATTGTTTGATTCATCTTATCCATTACTTGCATTAAAGCATCTGATTTTGGGTTGCCTGAAAATTGTGGATTAGGGGCAAATAGGTCGGTTTGTAAAGCGCTTTTTGGCGATATTTGCGACAAACTGACACTGGCTTTTAAATATTGAAAGCCGGGTTTCCAAATTTTCTTTAATGCACGCAGCGTCATTTTGCAGAGTAATACTGTACTGTCACTTGGATAAACCATAGGCAGGCTTATTTTATTGTGATATTGCGCAATATTGTCTCGAAAGGGCGGAGTAGTAATGAAAACGGTGACCATTTTGCAGGTACCATTTTGTTTACGCAACTTCTCTGCCGCGATTGATGTATAGCTGGCAACGGCCTGACGCATCTCATCAAAACTCTCCACCAACTCACCAAAAGAACGTGATGAGATAATTTGCTTCTTCTCCACAGGGCTTTCAGCATGGCGATTTGTCTGGTTAGCGAGTGTGTACTCATGAAAAGGTAAGCAGGCCTGGCCGTTTAGTTCTAATAGAATACGCTCCACATTCACGGAAAACTGCTGTCGAATGGTTTTTGCATCGCACTGCTTTAAGTCGTAAGCGGTCAGAATATTTTGTGATTCCAATTTTTGTGATAGCTGTTTACCAATTCCCCAGACATTACCGACCTTGACGGTTTTAAACAGAGCATCTTGAGTTTCTTTTGATAAGGAGGTGAGGTCTAAGATATCTTGGAACTGTTGGTTTTTTTTAGCCAAGTGATTTGCGAGCTTGGCTTGGGTTTTGGATGCGCCAATACCCACTGCGACAGGGATGCCAATCCATTGCCGAATTGTGTTTTTAAGCTGCAGTGCATAGCGGGTTAGGTCATCTGTGAGTAGGTCTGAAAAGTCCAAAAAGCTTTCATCAATTGAATAGATTTCTTGTACAGGAGAAAATTGTGCGCTGATATTGTGCATACGCTGGCTCATGTCCGCATACAGTTCGTAATTCGAGCTAAAGATGGCCGTGTTGTGTTTTTTAAGCAGGCTAGCCACCTTAAAATAGGGCTGAAACATCATGCTGTCTTTGCGTGCCGCGTGATAACCGCCTTGATTAAATGGCTTGTTTAAATATTGATCTAGCTGTTTAGCTAAGCTATTCGCCGCCACAATGCAGCCATCATTGTTTGAGAGTACTACGACTGGTCGGTTTGTAAGAGAAGGATTGAGCGCTATTTCACACGAAGCATAAAAAGAATTGCCATCCACTAATGCATATTTTTTCATATGTTTGTCTTCAGCTTATTGCTTTGTTTAAGTGAGTAATCTGTGTGTTTACAGTATACTATGAAATATGTAACAATAATCAAACAAGGGTTCAATCATTAAAGGTTTTGGAGTTTTATGAATAATGATGTTGAAAAACGTGGCGGGAGTCGTCAAGGTGCTGGGCGCAAAAAAGGCACGGGTAAATTTGGCGAATCGACTAAAGTTATACGTGTACCGGAGTCGAAAGTAGCGAGTATCCAGGCCTGGTTGAATTTGTCTCAAGCACAAAGCCCGGGTTTGGCCACAGAGTTCTCATTACAACAATCTCTGCTTAATGAGTCTTTCGAAAAGATAAGGCAAAACAACGCTGCGTTTGTTTGGTATCAGCCTGCGAATGAAGCCGATTTTATAGCGTTGCCACTGTACAGTCATAAAGTAGTTGCGGGTTTTCCAAGTCCCGCGGATGATTATATTGAAGAGCGGTTAGATTTAAACGATAAGTTGATTCGTAATAAAGAAGCCACTTTTTTACTGGTTGTGCAAGGCGATTCTATGCAAGATATAGGCATTAAAGATGGTGATACCCTGATTGTCGACCGGAGTTTGGAGCCTAAGGATGGTAAAATTGTAATCGCAGCATTAGATGGAGAGTTGACCGTTAAGCGCTTGTCTATGAAATCAACGGGTACATGGTTAGTTCCAGAAAATGATGGCTATCCTCCTATACTTGTTCGCGAAGAATCCGATATTGTTATTTGGGGTGTGGTAACTTCAGCCATCTCGCAGTTTTAACACTGCTGTTGTAAGCGACCGTGACTTGAGTTGTATAATGAAAAATAGGCTAAGGCGCTATTAAATAATGCCTTATAGTTGAAAGTTTTAGGCAACCAGTGCAGAATTAATAAGCGATATGTGGGACGTTATTACGATGGAGAGCGGTATGATTGGATGTAGTCTGAATGCTAAATAAAAAATACTCAATAATTTGGTTGGCGCTGCTTGTCCTTGGAGTGATTGTGGTATGGATTCTAAACGAGGTTTATACGGTCAATAAAATTCGGCTTGAAACTTCGGCAATGGCAGTTTATGAGCAAAAATTATACTCTGAGATTGATGCGTTGGTTGCTGAGAAACGTAAGTCCTCTATGTCGATTGCGTTGACCCTTTCTGAAAACCCCGTAATAGCAGAGTTTCTGTGCTCTGATTGTGAAAACGCTCCACAAACACCGCTTAATCTGAACCGTCTCATCAATCGTTTTTCAACCTATACCGATTTTAAGCAGTTATGGGTTCAGGTTATTAATTCACAAGGCGTGAGTAAATACCGCAGTTGGACTCCAAAAAAAGAGGACTCTTTGCTTGAAGCTCGTAAAGACATTGTTGAGGTGCTGGAAAATCCTAAAATTACTCAGTCATTAAGTGTTGGTAAGTTTACCCTGGCCTTTAAATCGATTGTACCGATTCGCGATGAAGCTGGTAAATTGTTAGGGTTGGTGGAGATTATTTCACAATTTTCATCTTTAACAAAGAGGTTGAAGAGTCTTCGAAATATCGATTCAGTGGTGTTGGTCAGTAATAAATACAGTAAACAATTCAGTAGAGCCGAAACAGGAGTTTTTTTAGATAATCATTATGTGGTGAACGGAGATTCAACAGCAGAAAATTTAAAGCGTTTGAAGCTGGTTTCCGCATCTGATTTTAGTGCCATAGACGGATTTCTTCATTTAGATGACGTTGTAATTGGCAAGTACCCTATAAAGAACGAAGCGGATGAACTCCTGGGTTGGTGGTTTACCTTTACGCTGGCAGAGCAGATTGATTTAGCAGAAGTTGAGTACTTAATGCAGCAAGTTGTATATGGTTTTGTGCTATTGATATTCCTTTTACTATTGTTAGTGGCGCTTTATTATTTCAAGCGTAGGTCAGATGCTTTAGGGCATTATTATCGACAAATACTCGACTCGGCATCTGAAATGATTTTTGTGGTAAGTGAACAGCGTATTATTGAGGTGAATCGACATTTCTTTGAGTTTTATGATGAGTTTGAAACCTTACAAGCGTTTCTAAGTAAATACACGTGTGTCAGCGATACCTTTGAAGAAGAGGATGGCTTTCTTCAGAGACAGGTCTCAGGAGCCTATTGGTTAAAATATGTCGTTTCTAATCCAGATAAATTGCACAAGGCCAAAATTATCAAGCACGGCAAAGTGCACTACTTTGCCGTGAAAGCCTCAGTTATGAAGGGTGTTATAAAGCCTTTATACAATGTCATCTTCTTGGACATTACGGATCAAGAGGTCTATAAAAACAAACTTGAACACCTTTCATTAACAGACGCCCTAACAGGGGTTGGTAATCGACTGTTCTTCAATCAAAACATTGTCAAAGAGATCCAGCGTTCACACCGTTACCAATCTGATTTGTCGTTATTGATGTTTGACATTGATTTCTTTAAAAAAGTGAATGATAGTTATGGACATGATGTAGGTGATCAAGTGCTAATAGAACTCGCCTCTCAAATTAAAGCCCATCTGCGCGATACGGATATTTTGTGTCGTTATGGCGGTGAAGAGTTTATGATTATTTTGCCTGAAACGAGCCTAGAAGAGGCTTTGAAAACCGCGGAGAAATTGAGGTTAGCAATTGAACAGTTAGCCTCTGACGTGTTGCCTATGCAGTTGACGATTAGTTTTGGGGTGGCTCAAATGACCCGTTGGGACAGTGAGAAAACGTTGTTAAAGCGAGTGGATAATGCGTTGTATCGCGCTAAAGAAATGGGTAGAAATAGGGTTGAGAAGGCGACGGAATAGGCTGCTCGCAGAGAGCAAAAGGAATAAAACTTTTTCGATTAATTAGTCGTTTTAATGATATGATTTTGCCATTGAATATAGGGAGTAAAGAGCGATGAGTGTTTTACCAAATCACCTTAGATATGCCGAGACTCATGAGTGGGTTTACATCAATGAAGATGGCCATGCCGTGGTCGGAATTACCGACTTTGCGCAAGAAGCGTTAGGTGAAATGATGAGCGTTACCTTCCCTGAATTAGGCGGTTATGCCCAAGCAGGGGATGAAGTTATGTCATTAGAATCGGTAAAATCGGCTTCTGATATTTTTGCGCCCCTCAGTGGGGAAATTATTGAAATTAATGAAGCTCTGGAAGATGATCCGGAACTCATTAATGAAGAACCCTATGACAGCGGTTGGTTGTTTAAGATTGCGCCACATGATGAGACAGAGCTAGAAGATTTGATGTCAGATGCGGATTATCAAGCCCTGATAGATGGTTAATATTTAAATCTTATCGTTTTCAAAATTCTTAAAGAAGAGGCTTTAGCCTCTTTCTTTTTTTAATAAATTCAAAAAAGAAGACCCATTATGAGCGCTACATTAGCCAGTTTACGATTAAAAAAGAATGAAGACCGCCGTATTAAACAAGGCCATGTGTGGGTCTTTAGTAATGAGATCGATACGGTGGCAACGCCCCTTAAAGATTTTGCACCTGGTCAGCAAGTGATTATTGAAGCTTCTAATGGTAAGCCATTGGGGATGGGCTTTGTTAATCCGAACACCTTGATTTGTGCGCGTTTATTGAGCCGTAATCCTAAGCTTGAATTGAACTTAAAGTTCTTGAAGAAACGTATTCAGGAAGCTCAAGACTTACGTGAAATGACCTTTGATCAACCTTTTTACCGTTTGGTATTTGGGGATTCTGACGGCCTACCAGGCCTGGTAGTTGATCGTTTTGGTGATGTTTTTGCAGTGCAAATCACTACGGCAGGTATGGAAGTTATCAAAGATGACATTGTTCAGGTACTTGAGAATTTATATCATCCGCAAGCGATTGTCATGAAAAACAATACGCCAAGTCGTGCGTTAGAAGGTTTGCCGCTGTATGAGGAAGTCGTTTCTGGGGAAATGCCTGCTGAACTGATTATTGAAGAGAATGGCGTCAAGTTTTCGATTCCGGTTGAGGGCGGTCAAAAGACAGGTTGGTTCTACGACCATCGTATGGCACGTGGTCGTTTACAGACGATGGTAAAAGGTAAGCGAGTTTTAGATGTCTTTAGTTACCTGGGTGGTTGGGGTGTTGCGGCGGCTGTGGCAGGCGCAGAAGAAGTCACGTGTGTTGATTCATCTGAGTTTGCCTTAGATGGTGTTGATATCAATGCGGCTTTAAATGGCGTAGCAGAGAAGCTAGTGACCATTCAAGGTAACGCTTTTGATGTTTTGAATGCCTTGCGCTCTGATGAGCAAAAGTTTGATGTCGTCATTGTCGATCCTCCGGCATTTATCAAACGTAAAAAAGACTTTAAGCAGGGCTCAGAAGCCTATCGTCGTATTAATGAAATTGCGATGCGAGTTTTGGAAAAAGACGGTATTTTGGTCTCGGCTTCATGTTCTCACCACATGACGCGTGATAATTTATTGACGGCAGTGCAGTCTGCCGCACGCCATATTGATCGCAATATACAGTTGTTTGAGCAAGGTCATCAGGGCCCAGATCATCCGATTCACCCAGCGATTCCAGAAACGGAATATATTAAAACGTTATTCTTTAAAGTTTCGCCAACTTGGTAATCTTTAAAGCGGGTTTAAAGTAACTCTATGCAATCGAACTTACCTTTAAACCCTTCTGAAGTTCAACAGAAACAGCTTCAGAAACTGTTATCTAAATCCTGCTTCTGGGATGACGTTGAACAAACCTTATGGATTGATTGTCGAAAAGTACTGCCACAGTTTGGTGTATTGAATGTCCCAAGTTGGGATGCTTTGACAATGAGTTCGAATGAGGTTCCTGCCTATCCAAGCAATTTAAGGATTTTGGACTGGTCTAATTACTCACAAATTTCTTATTGGCGCAAACAGATCCCGCAATGGGTTCAAGACAGTTGCGCACTTTTCCCAACTCACCAGCTCAGTTTGTTGCATTATGTAGGCAAATATCCTCAAGTTTTAGAATTGCTTGACCATGCTCCCATGCTCGCTTGGCGCTTAATTACGTCTGGTTTGAAGGAGTCAGAAATTGTAACGTTATTGTCAGGTAAGCGCCAGATAATGGTTGGCCAAGTAGGTTGGCCTGAAAAAGTTGAGACGGTTAAGTTTTTGCGTAATTTGCGTTTACGTTTAGTAAATGATGAAATTTCCGAGCAAATTGAAGTCTGTTTAATGGATGAACAACGCTTAACTGCATTGCAGGATTTGCCAAGAATTAATTCCATGGCATTGTCACTGGCGGCACGTTTCCCTGAGTTGATTGGTTGTAAATTACACCACGCTTTGGCACAATTGCCGTGTCGTCCGATGCAGTGTCAAAGCATGGTCGCGTTGCTTGAGGATGCTTATGTTTTGGCTGAAACATTAGGTTTATCCGCTTCTGAAGTTGATAAGGTTGGCAATTGCCGATATTTAGTCGAAGTCACCGAAACCTACCAGGCCTGGTTGAAACAAGGTTTGCTAGCCTTAAACCTGCTGAATATACAAGTCTTAGGGGCACAAATGAGTGTCGAATCCTTGCAAGCGGCACTCTCATTTGAGCTGACGAATGAACCTCAGAGGGTTACGGACTTTAAGGATTGGTTTTTGTTAAGCCAGTTGCAACAGCATGCGTGGTGGATTGACTATGATTCAAAAGCGGAGCTTAAGCTTAACTTTGAATCTGAAGATAAATCGAAGCAGCACTCTCGTCATGAGCCCTCGATTGAAGCTAGACAAGTGAATTTGCTGGCTTGGACTGATGAAGATGGGGTTTGGGCGGCACTCATCGCAGAAGATTCAGCTGAAAAAAGCATCGATATTATGCGGGTGAGAGGGCTTGAAAATAGTTTGGCAGGACCAAAGCAATGGTCACAACTGCATCTATGGCAAGCGAGTCTTTAAAGTTTAGAAGTCGGTTTAATAGGTTGTCGCATCCACGCTAAGCCATGCTTCTAAATCATGTTTCTAAGTCATATTAACAGATGCGACAAAAAACGATTCTAATCGTTAATCAGCATTTCAGAACCCATTAGGTCTTCATAAGTTTCACGTGGACGAATCAACCAGGCCTGGTCACCTTGAACTATGACTTCTGCAGCACGAGGACGCGTATTGTAGTTAGAACTCATGGTAAAACCATAAGCACCGGAAGACATGACCGCTAACAAGTCACCCTCTTTAAGATTCAGTGTTCTATCTTTGCCTAAAAAATCACCGGTCTCGCAAACAGGGCCTACAATATCCCAACTTGTTTCTAAACCATCCGTTCGTGGTGTTACAGGCTCGATTTCTTGATAAGCTTGATATAATGCAGGGCGAATCAAGTCATTCATCCCCGCATCAATGATCGCAAAGTTTTTATGCTCTGTTGGCTTCAAGTATTCGACTTCTGTTACTAACACTCCGGCATTACCCGCAATGGCACGACCAGGCTCGATAATGACTTCAATTTCTGAATCATTTAATGTAGTAATTAAAGCCTGGATATACGATGCAATGGCTGGAGGGACTTCATCGGTATACTGAATGCCTAATCCGCCACCTAGATCTAAGTGATGAATATCAATCCCCATTTCCGCTAAGATTGCTTTTAAGGTTAATACCCGTTCTAAAGCGTCAACAAAAGGCGTAATTTCTGTCAGCTGTGAACCGATATGGCAATCAATTCCCACAGGATTGATATGCGAACATGCACACGCATCGGCATATAACTCTGGCGCGGTATTGATATCTACCCCAAATTTATTGTCTTTAAGGCCGGTTGAAATATAGGGATGGGTTTTGGCATCAACATCTGGGTTGACGCGAATTGAGATATTGGCGATTAAATCCATCGATTCGGCAACCGCTTGAATGCGATCTAGCTCGGCATGTGATTCTAAATTAAAACAACGGATACCGACTTCTAAAGCACGACGAATTTCAGTTGACTGTTTAGCAACACCTGAAAACACAACCTTTTTAGGGTCGCCACCGGCACGTAAAACGCGTTCAAGTTCGCCTTGAGAAACGATATCAAAACCGGCACCCAGCTTTGCTAAACTTTGTAATACTGCAATGTTCGAATTGGTTTTAACCGCATAACAAACCAAATGAGGTTGGCTTCCAAAAGCGGTATCAAAGGCCAACCAGCGGTTCTCGAATTCTGTTTTAGAATAAACATACAATGGCGTGCCATATTTTTTGGCTAAAGTCTCTACAGAGACATTTTCGGCATGAAGCGTGTTGTTTTTAAGTTGGAAAGCGTGAGTCATTTTGATTCCTGAAAACTAATTAATCGCAGGTTGGCGTGAGCAGAAGAGCTTGCTTGCTCCATCTTTTGTGGGGCTTCTTCAGGTAGCGTTAATGGACTTTTTTTGCCACAGCCTGAGATAGAAGTAGCCAGCACTATTAAAAACAAACTTAAGGGTAAACGCATAAAAATCAGCCATTGGTTTTGGGTGTTTCTTAGGCACCCGTGGTAAGTGTTATTAGGAGGTTGCATTCGCTGAACAAGCCTATTTCAATAATCATTTATAGAATCTTGATAGAAATCATTGTTTAATGAAGCGTGCTTCCCTTAAAATGAAGGATATTTTATCAGAAACGAGCGTGTGACAATGCAAGAAGCGAAGCAAGAATTGCCAATTATTCTAGAACCGAAAAGTGCCGCCACTTCTGCGGTGATCTGGTTACATGGTTTAGGGGCCGATGGTAATGACTTTGCAGGGCTGGTACCTGAATTGGATTTACCAACGCATCATGGCATTCGTTTTGTGTTTCCGCATGCTGAGATACAAGCCGTGACCATAAATGGTGGCATGACCATGCGTTCATGGTATGACATTCGAACGACTGATTTTATGAATGATATTGATGCCGCAGGTATCAGGGTCTCTTGTTATCAAATATATGCCTTAATTCAACAGCAGATTGACGCGGGCATTTCCGTTGATAAAATTGTCTTGGCAGGCTTTTCACAAGGCGGCTTAATTGCCTTACATGCCGGATTGAGTTTTAGCCAACCTTTAGCGGGTATTATGGCGTTATCAACCTATTGCCCAATGACCGAACAATTTCATCTGCACCGCCAAACGCCTGTTTTAATGGCGCATGGAAAATTTGATACCGTTATTCCAATCAGTGTCGCCAAGCAATCTGCTGAGGCTTTAACGACTCGTGGTTATGCGATTGAATGGCAGGAGTATCCAATGGAGCATCAAGTCTGTGTCGAGGAGATCACTGAAATCTCCATCTGGTTGACCAAGACTTTAGCACTTTAGTAGTTATAAGTGAATTCAAGCTCTAAATCATCTGCTCATTAGGGATTAACTCTTATGCGGAACTCTGCCTTAAAGCTCAGCCATACAATATAGAAAGGAGAACGTTTTGACCCACCAACAGCAGTGTTTGGCCTTTTTTAAATCCCGTTTGAGCCTTATGTTAAGCACTTCTAATTCACAAGGTATATTGGAAACTAGCGTTGCGCCTTTTGTCAGTGATGGTGAACATCTTTACTTGTTTATTAGTGAACTGGCTTTACATACGCGGAATATTCTACAGTTGATAAGCACACAAGAAGGCGTTTCGCCACCAGGCCTGGTCAGTTGTCTGTTGGTTGCTGATGAAGTGGAAACCGAGCAAATGTTTGCACGTCAACGCTTGACGATGCAATTAGATTTGGCTGAAATTCACCGTGACACCGATAAGTTTGAATCGGTAATGGGATTATTTGAATCTCAATTTGGTGATGTCATCACGTTACTGCAAAGTTTACCTGATTTCCATTTGATTCAGTTAAGACCACTCAGTGGTGGCTATGTTAAAGGATTCGGCCAAGCGTTTACTTTTGAGGGCTATCCCTGTAATAAATTAAGCCCGGTTAAACGATTGTGAGCGATTTAATGGAAGTATGTAATAGATGATAAAAGGAACTTTTCATGACGAGCCCTAGGCGTTATTTTCGCTATGATGTGCTACTGCCTATGCACTTAGAGCCTGTGGATCGCTACGGTAAGCACCTTGGTGCGGATCGTCGTCAATTAATCAGTGAGCAGGAGGAGGTGCATTTAACGGAGTTAAATAATCAGTTAGACGATTGGTTGGGCAAGGTTTTTAATGCCAGTTCAAATGCTTTGTATGTCTTTTATGTATTGAATCATAGAATCGATTTTATGTGGTGGATGACGGATTTATTGATGGAGTCGAATGATCCTCGTCAGCAGAATGATTATAAGTTTCGCTCCAAAGAAGATCTAAAGTTCACACCACCGAGCAGTAAAAAAGCCTCGAGTATTGCGCCGCTTATTCAAGGGTTGTACAAGACGATTGATCTGTATGTTGTTGAATTGCAAACGGTGATTCAGAAGAGTGTTGCCGGTAAAATATTCCTTTATCCATGGCCTTCGCAAGGACTGTTTAGAGCCACCGAATATGTTAAAAATCTAGATGAGCTAGCGGATTCAGGAGTTTTACCTGCGAAAGTGCTTAAGTTGATGATTGAGAAGCTCAATCTTCAGGCGACTGTTTTAGAGCGTTTAAAAGGCGTCTATCGTAAAGTTTCTCGAGCAGATGAGTGGCTAACTTACCAGGCCAACTTGAGTTGCGGTGGATTTAGCTTTTTAACCAATGATGCTTATCCTGTTTTTGGAAATATGGATATTTTTATGGAAATCGATGACGAGGTTATGGTCTGTCGTGGAAAAATCCTGTCGCAGGTCACCATGGGCGATGGGTCGCTTAAGTATCGTATAGGTGTTGAATTTGATTTGCTGACTGGCGAACAAGCGCATGCGATTACTCTGTTTTTACAGCACAAAGAGATTAAGGATGCGATGGCAACGGTGGCTTTGCCTTTTTAGAGGGGGAGGCACTGGCTTAGATAGAGTTGGGTCTGTTTTAAAACGGTTGTCGAAGTGGTTATAGTTTAGCCCTTACGTTGAACATATTTAATGTTTTGTTGTTTAACTTGCAGTGCATTCTTTATCCACGCCGCCATTTGCGGATGATCATGGATTAACGCTTGATACAACTCACCAATACTTTCTCCTTGCATGTTGTATGCAAAAGTAGAAATCTCAATTAATTTATCAATATATCGATTGGGAAAGTGGAGTTGAACTTGAAAGTAGCTGACTTTAGTGAGAATAACGGCGTTCAGGACTTCGTCCCACTGGTCTCGCGTTAACGTTGGGTGTTGCTCCATTGAAAACTGGCTAGGACCGTCTAAACGAATCGTTAATAACTCTTTTAAGCTCGAGAACCGGATTAAATCTAATGCGGGTTCACGGATGGACAGCGGTAAACTGTCCATAAAAGTTGGATCAACATCGTGACTACTTCCTGGCATGGTGCTTAGTTCTCTTAAGGTTTATTCGACCTGACTGTTGTTTGGGCCTTAAGCTTTTATAGGCTTTAAAGGGTACTAAATTATTAAAGGTTCTTAGCGTGTACTTGAAAAAGTCTCTTTAAAAAACCATTTTCATACACTCTTTAACTTCTTGTTTTTGAATTTCTTGCTGCAAAAAATCCTGGTCTCTGCCGTTTGGAAATTCAAAGTTAATGGCAATGCGTTCCATTTTTTTGCGCTCATCCGTACGGATATCCACCACGCTGCCTTCAAAAGGTAAGACACGATCCTGCTCTTCAAAGTAGAGGAAAATATCTACTCTGGAGTACAAATCATAACGTTTGTCCATATGTACCGCTAGACCACTGGCACTGGTGTTGGAATCTCTCAGAACCCACTCCTGTGGAAACTGCTTCAGGTAATTGTCATCATTGATCTGGCGATAAATTTCTAAATAGGCATCCATAAACTTTGTGAGATTTAATATGGCTTGTATCAATGGAATTTTTTCAAACTTGGGTGCCTGGAATATAGAAATCATTTCATCAACTTTAAAACCAACTGGCAAGTGCCCAGAAACTTCAAAATGTGTAGGCGTCGATTTATCAATGCTTTCAACGATTCGGTTGAGAAACGCTAGGTACTTATCTTCAATCATCTGTAAGTATTGAAACGTTTTTGGCGAAGAAGCTTGAATTCGAATCGCTTGTTTAAAACCTTGCTGATGTTGTTTTACACGCATCCAATAACTAGGGTCTTTTCTAGGATTTTGACCTTGAGAAATGGATTTAGCACACTCCCCAAAAAACTCAATATATTGGATGATTTCTGTAAATATTTCCGTTAATAAGGAATTTTGCTCTTGAATACGATCAACCGATTGCAGAGTGAAGTTTTTGTTTGCTTCAATCTTGCTCAGCAAGCTGGCGGGAAAATAATCTGCACCGGTCGCATAAATTTCTCGGTCTTTAATCGGTGATCTGGGCACAATGAAATAACGTAGTGGCATATTCACACGGTGAAATCGACGAGCATTGCCTTTTCTAAACCATTTATTCATTTTGTAGGGGGAATCCTAGCAAGTAACCAATTTGATTTTATTCTGCTAATGACTACATGTAGTGAGTAATAGAACGAATAGAATTTATTCTAAAGAATTTGAATGGGAATTGATAGGCTTTTTAAGCGTTTATCCACCCATTGATAGGTAGGGCCTAAAGAATTCTGTGAGCAGCCCGTTGAACATTCTTGGGTAGAGCAAGATGAGGCGTTGATTTCTTGAACGTGTCCCTGTTTTAAAAGGGGAGTAATCAAACCTAAAGCCGCTTCATCAGTGAGATCGAAATGGTTTTTGATGTCCGCTAACGTGACTTGTTCATGCTGTTTGATGTATTTTTTTAAGTCTAATAAAATCATGGGTTTTCCTAGACGAATTCAAACGTAAAGAGGGAGTGATAACGCCACTTAAAGTGGTGTGTTAACTCCCCTATTTTAGGTCTGATTTTAAACGATATTTTTGTCCGACTCTACGCAAGCTAAGATAGAGGGCTAACGTGGTGGATGCGATGAGGCCAAGCCAAATAGCAGAGCTGGTGGGGTGTTGGTTAAAGGTTGCGATTTGAAAGAAACCAACTGCAACGCTGTAGCCTAAAAACATGCTCCAACCGCCACTATAGAGCGCCCAGCGCCAGCCTAATTCTTGTTTAATTGCACCGAAGGTAGCAACACATGGAAAGTAGAGCAAAATCAAAAGTAGGTATGCATAGGCACCAATATCGCCTTTAAAATGCATCGCCATTTTATCGAGTGTTGATAGCGTAAAGCCTTGTTCTTCTGCAATAATTAACTTGTCTTCGACGTTTTCAATGGACTGTAGTCCTAAGGGGTCTACCACATTGGTCACAATGCCTGATATATTCGCAGGGATCGTCCCAAGCGCGGTTTGCATTGCGCCTATAAAATCGTAAGTCTCGTCTCTTTCAAGTGACGTCTTTTCTTTTTGGTAGAGTGCATCCAGAGAACCAACGACAACCTCTTTGGCTAATAAACCGGTTATAAGACCCACTGTCGCCGGCCAGTTTTCTTCGGTAATCCCTAAGGGTGCGACGACAGGCGTAGCAACCTTAGCGACGGTGCTCAGTACCGAGGTCGGCTGGTTTTCATGGCCGAAAGTTCCATCGGTCCCTAGGCTATTAAAAAAGTTGAGCGCTAAGACCACTAAAACAATAATTTTACCGGCGTCTAAAATAAAGCTTTTCAACTTATTACGGGTATTGATGGCGACATTGATAATTGCTGGTTTATGGTAGATGGGCAGCTCCATTAATAATGCAGGTGCTTCACCAGGGAGTAAGGTATTTTTTAAGAGAAGTGCTGTTAGGGTCGCAGCGAGTATGCCAATCAAATACAGTGAGAAAACGATCAGTGCGGCGTGTTCGGTAAAGAAAGCGGTCGCAAACATCACGTACACTGTTAAACGTGCACTACAAGACATAAACGGTGTCATCATAATAGTCATAATGCGATCGCGCTGATCGGGCAGGGTACGGGTTGCTAATACCGCTGGAATATTACAGCCAAAACCAACCACCAGCGGAATAAATGCTTGCCCAGAGAGGCCTAAACGGCGCATTAAACCATCCATTATTAGGGCGGCACGTTGCATATAGCCGGTCTCTTCCATAATGGAGAGCAACAGGAATAGCGCGCCGATGACCGGAATAAAGGTGGCGACAACTTGGATACCACCACCAATACCTTGTGCTAAAAATGCAATAAGCCAGTTGGGGGCATTGACCGATTGTAAAAGAGCGGTTGGTCCATCTACAAACAGTGCTTGCGCACCCAAGTCAAAGAAGTCTAAGAATGCGTTACCGACCGTCACTGAGAGTGCAAAAACTAAATACATTATGCCTAAAAATATAGGCATGCCTAGTAGGGGGTGTAGCATCCAACGGTCTATTTGGTCGGTCGTGTTGCGAGTGAACTGGTCAGTATGAGTTTGGCTAGAATGGGCGGCATCGTGTGCAAATTGAAAGTATAAGTCGGCCGAAATGAGGAGTAAATCTTCATCATAGTGGGTTTCTAAGCGTTGTTTTTCGGACATGCAAAAGCTGCGTAACTCTAAAGGAGTCTGCTCTGGATGAATCAACATTTGAAGTGTTTTCCAGCAAGACTCAGAGTCGGCGTTTTCCTGAGCGTTGCGCACAGCATGCACCGAGTTATGTAGCTCTTCAGGCAGATCAAAATGCAGCTCTGAACGCTTGTTAATCAGTTCTGGTAGCTGTTGTTTAAGGTGGTCTATGCCTTTGTTGTAATAAGCTGAAATAGGGATGACGGGGCAACCTAAGTGTTCCGCGAGTTTATCGGGGTCAATGTTCAGATTGCGTTCATTCAGTAGATCCATGCGGTTTAACACGACGACGACCGGTAATCCCATGTGCAACAGTTGAGCGGTTAAGAATAGTTGGCGCTCTAAACTGGTCGCATCAACCACATTAATGATTAAGTCGGCAGGCTGGCACTGTAAATAGTCGCAAGCCACTTTTTCATCTAAACCCGAATGAGAAGATTTCTCAAGGCTATAAACTCCAGGTAAATCGATCAGATGGTAATCTTTTTGATTAAGTTCAAAGTTCCCTGTTTTTTGTTCAACGGTAACGCCCGGCCAATTTCCGGTGGTCTGTTGAGAGCCTGTCAGACGGTTAAAAAGGGTGGTTTTCCCACAGTTAGGGTTACCAATCAATGCAATTTGGTAAGCATGCTTTTTGAGTTTAATTCGGGGTTTAATGACGGTCATGATAACGGCTCAACCTGTATGTGATCTGCAATTTGTTTGTCGATTGCAAAGCGACTGCCATCCACACACACCACTAAGTTTTGGCCTCTAACCAAAATAAGTTCCACCACGCTATTGGTATGAAACCCAAGATGCACCAGGCGCATTTTTATCTCAGAATCACCTTGTAAAGCGGTGATTTGGCTGATTTGCCCGGCATGGCACTCAGAGAGGGGAAGGTTGTGTTTTCGGTTTGGCATAGTTTTCAATTCTAAATGATAATGGTTTTTATTTAGGTGTAGGATAGCAAACCTGACAAGTTACTTCAATCTTTACCATTAAATATTGATCGATGAAGGCTTTGACATCTGTTGCTGAAAATTTATATTAATCGAATTTTTTGAGTGTTTGCCTAAGAGTTGGCTTGGACAAGAGGACTGTTGAGGAAGTTCTCAAAGAGATGGGAGCTGATTATTATAAATAAACAAGGCGCTTTAATGCGCCAATTAAACCGGTAGTTTGTTGTAAAAACTATGACGCTTTTTTTTGAACCTTGTACAAAGCCACTTCGCCAAGCCAATTAGGCGCAATGCTCATACCAAGGGTTCTACGGTGCTCTGCATTAACAACGGTACGTGCGACCACTTCAATATCCTTTTCTTCACATAAGGCTTCAAAGTCATTAAAGGTACACATGTGGATATTCGGTGTGTCATACCACTGATAAGGTAGAGTATCCGTTTTTGGCATGTGGCCTTTAAACAGAAGTTGCGCACGGTTACGCCAGTGGCCGAAATTCGGAAAAGTAATGATGATTTGTTTACCAATCGCCAACATGTCTTCAAGTAATTCGTCAGGGCGGCGTACGACTTGAAGAGCTTGGGTCATAATGACATAGTCAAAAGAGTCGTTATCAAAGTAGTCACATAAGTCGTGACTATTTAAATCGCTTTGAATGACGTTTAGGCCTTTTTGGATTGCTTGAATGTTTTTAGTGGAGTTTATCTCCATGCCATAACCGGTCACACCATAAGTGTCGATTAAGTGTTGCAATAATTGGCCATCCCCACAACCTAAGTCTAAGACGCGACTATTGGGTTTTATCCATTCTGAAATGAGTTTAAACTCTGGTGTAATGTGGCTCATTTTTCAGCTCCTTGTTCAGGAATGATATGGATTTCTGGTGGTGTAATATCATTAATAATGCGTTGCATATAGGCTCTAAAAACCCCTTCATAATGGTCGTTAGGCAGTAAAAATGCATCATGGCCATGTTCTGATTCGACTTCAGCGTAGCAGACATCGGCATCATTATCGAGCAGGGCTTTAACGATTTCATGGGAGCGTTCTGGCGCAAAACGCCAATCAGTCGTGAATGAGACCACTAAAAATTTAGCGGTCGCTAACGCAAGGGTTTTTGACAAGTCATGCTCAAATTCTGAAGCTGGATCAAAATAATCTAATGCTTTGGTCATCAATAGATATGTATTTGCGTCAAAATTTTGTGTGGTGGCGAACTTTTCGCCTTGATAACGCAGATAACTTTCAACTTGGAACTCGACTTCGTAACTGTATTGCAACTCATCCTTACGGCGTTCACGGCCAAATTTAGCGCCCATCATATCGTCCGAAAGATAGGTTAAATGACCAAGCATTCGCGCTTGAGCTAATCCCTGTTTGGGAACGGTATTGTGCTCTAGAAAACGACCTTCGTGAAAGTCAGGGTCCGTCATGATCGCTCTACGCGCCACTTCGTTAAAAGCGATATTTTGTGCTGATAATTTGGGAGCCGCCGCAATGACAATGGCATGCTGGAGCTTATCTGGGTAGTCAATCGCCCATTGTAAAACCTGCATTCCGCCCATAGAACCGCCAATTAAAGCAGCCCATTGGTTGATGCCGAGATGTTTACGCAGTTCATTCTGGCTGTTAACCCAATCGCGACAAGTGACAATTGGGAAGTCTGGACCATAAACTATACCCGTTTCTGGATTTAGAGTGGTCGGGCCTGTACTGCCACGACAGCCTCCTAAATTATTGGAACTGACCACAAAAAAATGATTGGTATCAATGGGTTTTCCTGGGCCGATATAATCATTCCACCAGCCCGGCTTGTTATTTGCATCTAAACCGGCGACATGGTGGTCACCACTGAGCGCATGGCAAATTAAAATCCCATTAGAAGCTGTGGCATTGAGTGTGCCGTAAGTTTCGTAGATAAGATCATAGCGAGGTAAAATCGAACCACTGGAAAGGGTAAGGGGGGTTTCAATATGTAAAGTTTGTGGCGTGATTACACCGAGTTCTACTGTCATGACGAATATTTACCCTGCCAATGTTTGTGCAATTTTCGTGATGGAACCGACCACCATTATCTGCACCAACTTAATGGTCAAGATAGCCGCTATAGGCGATAAATCCATGCCAGCAAGCGGGGGAATGTACTTTTTAAAAGGTTCCAAAATTGGATTGGTCAGCTGATCAAAAATAGCGGTATTTGGGTTGTTTCCAGGCGCGACCCAGCTTAGAACCACTTGGATGATAATTAACCAGAAGAGCATGTCCAGTAGCTGATTCATAATCTCAGTAACGGAGGCAAGCAGAATAAAAACAGCCCCGAACTCTTTCTGCGTTAGAAAACCAACCAGCAACACAAACAGAGCCTGGATAATGACCGCGGTACCGATGGCTGACCAATCCCAACGGCCTTTTAGCGGTATCGCTTTATTGATAGGCGCGCATAATGGATTGGTAACCTTGGCAATAAAGGTCACAATTGGGTGGCGCCAATCCGCATGGGTCGCGCGCAATAAAAAACGCAACATTAAGGAAAATATCACTAGCCCTATAACAAACTGCAGTAAAAAAAGGCCGCCTTGACCCATTGGTGAACTCATTTCCATTATGCTTGCCCTCCTAATTCATCGGCTAATTCTTTGGCTCTATTTTGAGCACAAAACATAGCGTCTTCTACTGCTTGACGAAGATTAGACTCTTCAAACTTCATGATTGCTTTTTCGGTGGTGCCATTGGGTGACGTCACATTTTTTCTTAAAGTTGCACAGTCTAGCGGACTTTCCATAGCCATTTTGGCGGCTCCTAAAGCTGTCTGCAGGGTGAGTAAATGCGCAGTTTTGGCATCAAGTCCCATTTTCAGGGCGGTTTCTTCCATCGCTTCCATAAACAGAAAGTAATAAGCAGGTCCACTGCCGGACAGTGCGGTGACGGTATCCAGTTTTTGTTCTTCATCGACCCAAACGGTAATGCCAGCAGCACGCAGAATATGTTCAGATTGGCTTTTTTGGTCAGCGGAAACAAATGGATTCGCAAACAGTCCCGTTGCCCCTGCCTGAATCAATGAAGGGGTGTTGGGCATGGTTCGTACAATGGACACATCACCGCCTAACCAGCGATTAATGTCTTGTGAGCGAATACCGGCGGCGATTGAAATCACCATGCAAGCTTTAGCTTGCACACTTTCCTGAATATCTTTGCAGACGGATTGCAATATTTGCGGTTTGACGGCTAAGACGACAATCTCAGCTTGAGATATAGCCTCGTTATTATCCGCGAAACAGTGAATGCCGAAAGTTTGCGTGATTTGATCACGTTGTGCAGAGGTTGGGTCGGTAGCAATAATTTTTTGCTGATCGTAGCCACTGGCCAATAGACCACCAATGAGACTTTGCGCCATATTGCCCGCGCCGATAAAACAGATCGTTTTGTTCATAATAGTTTTACGTTAACCGAATGTTTGTCAAAAGATGGCTGATATTATACGGTAAAAAGTGATGAAAACGAGATAAGAAGTCGTCAAAAGGTCGTCAAAGAACCCCTTGAAAAGGTCTCTAATGGGTAACGTCTTCAACGGATAACACGGAGAGATAAAATAAGTGATGATTCACCAGGCCTGGTGAATCATCGTTGGAACTTAAAAGCTATGCATTAGGGGTGTGTTGCGATTGCGGTTGCTAGGCTTGCTGGAATATGCGGTGTTTCTTGATACATGGCTTTAAAACGGCGAACATGACTATCGCCAACAATGCCGTGCTCAGGGTCATCGGCATGCATGGATTCCACAAAACTCGGTTTAATGGTTTGGTAAAGCAGTTCAACCTCAATGGTGAAGGGGCCAACGGTGGCAATAGGCACCTGATAGGTCATGCTATCTATACCATCGGAACCTGGTTCGCCTGCTTCAATGCCTGAGGTGAAGTTGGCATCGCTTTCCGCGAGACCAAAAATGCCATCATCATAAAAACTAGGGTCAACCGGGTTAAGGTGCTGTCCCGCAATTGTGAATCCTACTGGTAGAATTCGGTTATCTTTTTTATATTTACGCGCATGCAGTAAAACATGCGTTATGTCGGTATTGACATCACCCAAGACCGCTTCATAAATTTGTACCTGACTTTCATCGGTAATCACATCATAATGCGGTTCGAAACATGTTGTGTAATCAAAGGTTGAATGGTCCTTTTCAATACTTAAACACCTGTAATGGGTGAAATTATCATCTTTGGCAATGCGACCACTGGCATCGGCGGCACCCGACTCGAAAATAACGGTATCACTGCTGGTATCTGTCACTTTAGTGTGTAGCCATAAACGACGGGAAGGATAACTGGTCGGTAATTTGTGTCCCGTATGGTTGGTGATGCTGACGGGTATGTTAAGAGTGTCATCGGCTAGCGTTGTGGTACTTATATTGGTTGCACCAATCGTTAGTGTCGAAGCGGTGGCCAATATGGCGCGAGTCTCAGCTTGCTTGGTTTCAAAACCTGCCGTAGTGGTCGAACTGGCAATGCCCAGCGTTTCACTATATTTTTTCAAAAGCTCTAATAAATATTCATTGGAACCGACCATTTCATGCTGCCCAAAAGGCGTGCGTGATGGCGCACTTGATGGTGTGGTGGTAATAGGCGTCGAATAATCGGGTGCAGGTTCACTCATATGGCAGCTTTGACAAGTCCTTCCCGTCGTCGCGTTTGAGAAGGCACTGTTCAGCCACTCCCAATAAGGGGTTTGTTCGGGGAATTGTGCATTTTCCTGGTCTCCTGCATGATTGGTAATCATTTCAGGATTGCCCGCTAAATCAAGCGTTGGCGTGTATAGGTTGTGGCAACTGGCGCAAAGTTTAGACTCTCTGATATGAGCCCCCGCGGTCGGTTGATATTGGGTGTTGTTTTGCATGGCTTGGCCAAACGCACTGAAAGGGCCGTTAATGGCAAGTTTGTTGTTAGTGTCTCGATCGGCTTCACTGTTGAGGGTGTAGTGACCGCTCATTGAAGTAATGTCACCTAAATTAACATCTTGAATTTGATGGCAAGCGGTACAAGACACGCCGTCACGGGCGTGTGGATCATTCATAGCATCGGCCATGGAGTAACCGCCTTCCGCCAGTATGCCTGATGGGTCGGGGGTGAGTAACGCTGGATTAGAGTGCGCATGGGTATACGCCATCGGAGAGTGGCACCGGAGACAAGTATCTTCAATAAAGACTTTTTTATCCGGAAAAATATGGGTTTCCTCTTCGACCACCGCATTGTAGTAGGGGTCATTTAACGCATGCGCCATGGTGCTGTGTTTACGCGAAGTAGATGGGCTGATATCTTTAGTGTTGAAGTTCATCACCGTCGTTGTGCCAGTATGACAACTTTTGCAAGTTTCGGGGGTGGTAAAAACACCGATATTTCCCCAGGTAGGGCTATAGGTTGGATTGGCAAATAATGCACTGTCTGTCGCATTAGCGAGCGTCAACACGGCTGTATCATCCAACACGGTGGCGTTGGCTGGATTACTTAAGCCCAAATGAAACATTTTAGTGTCAGTGGTATCGCGAGTCGCAATTAACGCAATTGACACGGTTGCAGAAAGCGTTCCGGGTGCAAATGAAGCTGTGCCACTGGTGGCTGTGTAATCGACTCCAGCAAGGGCACTACCGTCAACGGTTTGATAATCAACCGTCACTGTCTCTGCTGAAGCTTGAGACAATAGAATCGTTGTACTAACCTCAGTGGCCACATCGGTTGCAGAAGCATCGGTAACACTAATAGAAGGTGCTGTCGGTGTAGGCTCAACCTCCGCGGTATCACCGCTACCTCCGCCACCGCAACTAATCAAAGATAGTGCCATAAAACTCATTAATAGCCCATTTGTTAACAGTCGATATGCGTGTGCCATAGTTCTCCGATGATTGCCTGGGTGACCAGGACGATAAAAATTGTTTAATCGTTTAACCTTATAATAAGCAATTTAACCAGTCTTTGTACCTGAATTCAACTATTGTTTGCAATGATGCTTTAGAAGTTGATTTAGAATAATTTGAAGTTTTCAACACAGAATGACCAGGCCTGGTAACTTCATGTAAAAATAATCTTAACTAATTAAAACTAAAGAAAATTTTAGAAATGTCGATAAAATAAGTATCAAGGAAATAATCCCTTGTTTTACTGGGTTTGCTTGCTTCTAAGGCCGTATAAAGAATCATATACAAAGGTTTCTAGGCATGCGGTAGCCCAGTGATCGTTCAGGTTTCTAAAAACAGAAAAGTTAAAATTCGAAAGTCAAAAGTGAGAGTGGCGTAGCAACGAAGATTGCTAAATGCCATTAGCAATCTTTACAAGGGTGGCTTTTAGATTTAAGAGAAAAGGTCGTTATTATGTCTAATACAATTTCACAAAACCCAATGCTCGCTAAATTCATGATGGACCCCGAGGCCCAAGCCGATGCGTCTAAGTCTGCTAAAGGTAGCGTATCTGATTTGGTTCGCGCACAGCAAGCGGCAGAGAATTCGCAAAACGCGACCTCTCAAGAATCAGAAAATGATGCGTTTATGCAGTCACCTCAAGCAGTGGTGGCAGCAGCCAGAATGCAATCGGTCGAGAGCAGTTATCAATATAGCGAAACCATGAGTATGCAACTCACCACCAAAGAAGGTGATACCGTTTCGCTCGACTTTAAACAACTCTATGCACAATACCAATCTTATACTCGACAACAGTCGGCAGAATCCGGGCCAAGTGGCGTGCGTTATTTTGAGAGCAAAGAAGCTCTGGAGATGACGGCATTTGAAGAGCAGTTTGCCTTTTCGGTTGACGGCGATTTAAACGAAGACGAACTTAATGCCATTTTTGATGTCTTCGAACAAGTGGATCAGTTGGCGAATAATTTTTTTGATGGCAATATTGAAAAAGCCCTTTCGCAAGCGATGGAACTCGAAATCGATTATGGCCAGCTGGAAAGTTTTAAACTAAACCTAACGCAAACTGAAGCGACTGCGGTGCGCTATCAACAAGCCGCCGTTACCGAATATGAAAATGTGCAGGATAAAACGGTAGCGGACAAGACTGAGGAATATGGCGTTAATATGTCTGACTTGCCTGAATATTTACAGCAATGGCAGTCTGCAGTTGAAAAACTCGATGAGCAGTTTGAAAATGCACAGGTAGTTTTAGATGAAATATTGTCTAGCGTGGTGACGCAGCGTTTTCCAGAAAGTTTTCCTGAACTAGATGGTCGTTTAGGATGGCTTGAAAGGGTGCAGGTTTTTCATGAGCGTTTATCCGGTTATGCTGAACAAAGCAGTAATAAGGTAGAGGATGCCGCCATGACCGATGAGGTGACTGAAACCTCTGAAGTGACGGAAGAACCTGAGGTAGAAAACAACAGCGAAAGTCGTGACCAAAATAGTGAACAAGCTCGAGAAGACGAAACCCAAGAAAGATCATAATGAGCCTTTGAAGGTTTTATTTAATGGTTTCTATTAAATAGCACAATTCGCAAGGTCTGTGAGCCAGGAGATTGATTGAAAAATCAGTGTTCTGGATTTTTTGGTTTTAAGCCTCAGCTTTTCGAATCAATCGAAGGTTATGTTTTTGTTGGCGTGTTTCGAGCACCAAAAATATCTGTCCCAATACGCACCATGGTGGCACCCTCCATAATCGCCGCTTCTAAATCTGCGGACATGCCCATTGAAAGTGTGTCTAACGGCGCATTTGAGATTTGTTTTTGCAACGTCTGTAAAAGTTCAGACATCAACGCAAATGGCTTACGTTGATTTTCAAACCCCTCAGTTCTTTGCGGTATCGCCATTAAGCCTCTTAAGGTTAGATTGGGTAAGTCTGCGATTTCTTGAGCGACTTGCAGAACTTCTTGCGGCGTAAATCCAGCCTTGCTTGGTTCTTCACTGATATTAACTTCTAATAGAATATTAAGCGGGGCTAAACCCTCTGGTCGCTGACTGCTGAGACGTTGCGCAATTTTCAAACGATCTACGCTGTGCACCCAAGCAAAGTGTTCTGCAATAGGTTTGGTTTTATTGGATTGAATGGGACCGATAAAGTGCCACTCTAATTCAGGTTTCTGTGCAATTTTAACTAAAGATTCTTGCACATAATTTTCCCCAAAACAGGTTTGACCATTCTCAGCCAAAATCATGATATCTTCGATAGGTTTGGTTTTACTTACCGCCAACAACTTCACGGATTCAAGTGGTCGCGTAGCATCCAAGCAGGCCTGGTGAATTCTATTTTGGACGCTGTGAAAACGTTCAATCAGTGCGGTTGCCATGTTTTTTCCCAATCTTTGAGTGAAGTCATTATTGTAGTCAAAAATGAGGCTTAAAGTATCAAAATAAAGTCACTTTCACGCGTACCTCGAATTTACCAATCACTTAGTTTAGTACAACAATGCGCTACAACAAAGGGGGCGTCAAATTCTTTATAAAAAAGAATGATAAGTTGGATGTTTAATATCAGTTTTATTGATGAATTGTTACGTATAAGTAAGGTTTTATAGGCGTATAATTTAGAGATTAAATAATGATAATGACAAGGAGTTAATGTGAAAAAAGTAAAATCTAGTGAAGGCAACTATCCCTATGAAGAGAAAATTAAACGCGCAGAATACGAAGACACTAAACGTTTATTACAAATAGAGTTCTTGAAGCTACAGAAATGGGTTAAAGAGAACGATGAACGTATTGTGATGGTATTTGAAGGTCGCGATGCGGCTGGAAAAGGTGGAACGATTAAACGCATTATGGAACACCTTAACCCACGTGGCGCACGTGTTGTCGCTTTGGATAAGCCGAGCGAAATTGAAAAGGGTCAGTGGTATTTTCAACGCTATATTCAGAACCTACCGACGGCAGGTGAAATCGTCCTATTTGACCGTTCTTGGTATAACCGTGCCGGTGTTGAACGTGTCATGGGCTTTTGTACGCCGCCTGAATACACACAGTTTATGCATCAAGCGCCAGAGTTTGAACGCATGGTGACAACGGATGGTGTTCGCTTGATGAAGTTTTGGTTCTCAGTGGGTCGTAAAGAGCAGTTACGTCGATTTAATGCCCGTAAAGATGATCCATTAAAGCAGTGGAAATTGAGCCCAATGGATTTGGCCTCTTTAGATCGCTGGGATGAGTACACTAAAGCCAAAGAAGATATGTTCTTCTACAGCAATACCAACCATGCACCTTGGACAGTGGTTAAATCGAACGATAAAAAACGTGCGCGTATTGAAGCGATGCGTTATATCTTGAATCAGATTCCTTATGAAGGCAAAGATGAAGAGATTGTCGGTCAGCCGGATCCGCTGATTGTCAGTTCAGGCGAAGATATTTTTCAGTACGATTAATGAAACGAAATTAGTAGGATAAAAAATGAAAATTGATAAACATGCTTATAACGTAGTTGAAGGCTTTAAAAAAAGTTTAACCAAAGAGCAAAGAAAGGTTCTGGGTAAAGAAAACTATGAAGAGTTGCAAATGTTAGTAGAGGCCGCAATCGGCTCTACCGCGACAAAAGTGTTGCACGATGCCGCTAAAGATATGGAAAAGCTTGCTAAGGCCACCCGCAAACATGCCGCATCTATTGCAGAGTTAGAAGGTTAAGCGTAATTTAACTTTAATTCAAGCTTTGTAGGATATTGTAGCTAAAGAGCGAAAAGTGCTTACTTTTTGTTAGGTCTTATAATGAATGCCTGTGAAATTTAACCAATCTGTTGATTGGCAAATTTCCAGGCATTTTTTTTGCATAGAATTTGGCAGACAGCCAATAACCTGCCAGGTTTCAGGCTGGTTTTTAGGCTTAGTATCAGGCAAATGGTTATGGTATTCAATCCACTGCTCGAGTAATTCCACGATATCGCCATCAAAACAGCCTGGTAACCCCAAATCGCTGGCCAGTCGATTACTGATTTTCCAATCCTCAAGTAAGGGGCAAGCACCAATGGCTTCAGCGGGCATTTCAGGAAGTATAAATCGTGCGGGTTTGGCAGTGAAAGGAAAGCCTTGTTCACTGTGTAATAACGCGAGCGTCTGCCCTATGGCATGAGAAGAGTGTCTCTGTTTTGCGATATAAAAAAGATTCGCCATCTCTAAGCCACTGCCGAGAATAAGCAGGTTTCCAGTGAGCGGTATGGTGGTTGCGGTTTTAGGTGGAGAGCAATATATCTGGCTTGGCGATGGCCCCTGTGTGAAGGGTGCAGAGCTTAATAGTTGTAGTTTAAGATTATTGGATTGTAAGACTTGATGGAACAGACGCAACGGTTCAGGGGTTGAGCCTACGTTTGAACTTGAGTTTGAATCTAAGTCTAAGTCAGAATCAAGCGAGAAGCTCGTGCCGACATCCAACAGGGTGGGGCTGACTAGCGTCAGACTAATCAGCCAGTAGCCAGCGGTTTGTTCTGACTGTTGCCAGTCAGAAATATCAAAAGAAATATTATGCATGAATTGAAAAACCGAACTTAGGTTTGGTTCTGGCGATAAACCGAGCGACCTTGGAAAAAGGTTTGTTCGACCTGACCAACAAATTCCCAACCTTGAAAAGGGGTATTTTGACCTTCGCTGAGCATTTCATCAGATTTTAAAGTCCAGATGCCTTCTGGATCAACAATGCTTAAATCCGCCGGTTGGTTGATTTTTAGCGTGCCTCTTGGCACTCCTAAAATCTGTGCGGGGTTCTGTGTGACACAGCGGATGGCTGTCATTAAATCAAGCCCACTCTCTTGCACCAACTTCAGTAACAGTGGCAATAAGGTCTCTAAACCACTAATACCAGGCATACTTTCACCAAATGGTAGAAGCTTATCGTCTTTTTGTAGCGGGGTGTGATCACTGACAACTGCATCAATCACGCCAGACTTTAAACCCATTAATAAGGCCTGTTTGTCTTGCATGCTACGTAACGGCGGAGAGACGTGAAACAGGCTATTAAAACCAAGAATATCCATTTCGGAAAGGTGCAGTTGGTGAATAGCGACATCACAGGTAACAGGCAAACCGCGCTTTTTAGCATCGGCAATCATCTCAACTGAACGTGCACAAGAGAGTTGCGAGAAGTGAGCACGAACCCCAGCTTCTTCTACCAAGATTAAATCGCGCGCCAATGCGGTAGTTTCTGCGGAAGGCGGAATTTCTGGCAGCCCTAAACGAGAGCTGACTGGACCACTGTGTGCAACACCGCCGTTTTTAAGCAACTGGTCTTCACAACGCAACATAACGACCATATCCTGGGTCGAGGTATATTCCAAAGCGTTCTTGAGTGTTAAAGCACTCTGGATCGGTGTGTTCGCTTGGCTTAAAGCCACGCAACCCGCTTGTTTTAAAGAATAGATGCCACTGAGGCGTTCGCCTTTTAAATCAATCGTCAAAGCACCAATCGGCATCACAAATGCGGTGGCTGCTTGGCGTGCACGACGTTGTATTAACTCGGTGACCGCTTGTGAATCATTGACTGGCGAGGTGTCAGGCGGACAGCAAACACTGGTAATGCCGCCAGCAACCGCCGCCTTGGTTTCAGAAGCGATACTGCCTGCAAAGTTACTGCCTGGTTCACCCAAACGCGCCTGTAAATCGACCAGGCCTGGTAGAATCAATTTTCCGCTGGCATCAATCTCTTTATCGGCTGTAAAGTCTTGTGGAGCTTGGTCGCCCAGGCCGACAATGCGGCCACGAGATATATATAGATTAGTGACTTGATCAAGGTTTTGGCTTGGATCAATAATGCGTCCGTTTTGAATGACTAATTTCATGAGTTTGCCTCCACAATTGAATCAAGGGTTTGCGGGTCGTCTAAATCGAGGGAGGCTTGCTCTGCTTCTTGTTCAGCACGGTGTTGTTTTAACTGAGCGGCATTACTCATAATAATAGACATCACCGCCATACGGACGGCAATGCCGTAAGTAACTTGTTCTAAAATGACCGATTGTGGACCATCCGCAACTGCAGAAGAAATTTCTACACCGCGATTGATTGGCCCAGGATGCATGACAATGGCATCGGGTTTGGCCAGAGCAAGGCGTTCTTTGGTCAGTCCGTAGAGTTTGAAGAACTCTTTTTCACTGGGGATTAAAGCACTGGTCATACGTTCATTTTGCAAGCGTACCATGATAATAACATCGACATCTTTAATGCCTTCTTCCATATTGTGATAAACATGGACACCCATAGCGTCAGGACTTTCAGGCATTAATGTTTTTGGCCCCACCACACGAATTTCACGAGCTTCTAAGATGCTTAACGCTTGAATCTGTGAACGCACCACGCGGCTGTGTAACACATCGCCGACAATAGCGACCTTCAAATCAAAGACGGTACCTTTGTGTTTACGAATGGTAAACATATCCAACATCGCTTGCGTGGGATGGGCATGTTGACCATCACCGGCATTTAAAACATGAACATGCGGGGCAACGTGTTGCGAAAAAAACTGTGCCGCGCCACTTTGCGCATGACGAATGACAAACATATCGGTCTGCATGGCTTGTAAGTTCCACAGCGTATCCAGCAGTGACTCGCCTTTTTTAGCGGCAGACGTTTCAATATCTAAACTTTCTACCTGTGCAGACAGACGTTTTTCGGCGATTTCAAAGGTGGTACGGGTTCGGGTACTCGGCTCAAAAAATAGATTCATAATGCTTTTTCCACGCAGAATCGGTACTTGTTTGATTTCTCGAGTATTCGGATTGATAAAGGATTCAGCGGTGTCTAAAATTTCGACCAAGTGATGCTGTTTTAGACCTTCAAGCGTCAGAAAATGATGCAGTTGACCTAGTTCATTGAGTTGGATGTTTGGGCCTGCAAGTCTGCTCATGCGGCGTCCTCCTGCTTATCTAAAACCGTGACGATTAATGGCTCAGGACCTGTGACTTTAATGGTTTGGCTACACTGTAGAGACATACCGATGACATCCGCTTGAAAAGGCAGTTCACGACAACCTTTACGATCCAATAATGTGACCAGCGTGACACTTGCCGGGCGACCATAATCAAAGATTTCATTTAAGGCAGCACGCGTGGTGCGCCCCGTAAAGAGTACATCATCCACCAGAATAATATGTTGGTCATCGATTTCCCACGGAATGTCAGAGGGCTGTGTGGTTGGGTTTAAACCGATTTTGGAGAAGTCATCACGGTAAAAGGAGATATCAATCACACCCAATGCATCTGGCAGTTCAAGCTTCTCATGCAGTTTTTGTGCAACCCACTCACCACCGGTACGAATGCCAATCATTTTCGGAGACTGGCTAAACATAGCCCGGCTTTTTAATTGTTCACAGATGTTTTCAAGCAGGGATGGGACATCAATGTCGAGTTCTGTCATGTTTTTTCCAATTAAGGTTGTGTTGTTTGAGTGATCTTGGGTCGTAGTCATAATGTAAAATCTAAATCTTAAAGTCTAAAAAGTGCACTGTGATTCGTGCTGGTTACTCTATTGAGCGACACTTAAGTGATATTTTCTTCTAGCCAGTTTTCTAAAATTATTTGTGCGGCATGGTCGTCAATATGGGTTTGCTTAAGCTGGCGACTTTCAGCTTCAACCGAACTGAGCTGTTCTTCCATATAAAAAACTGGGCACTGATAGCGGCCACTTAAACGTTGACCAAACTTACGTGCTGGCTGGGTCATAGGTTGTTCCGAACCATCTAAACGCATCGGTAAGCCGACCACAATGGCAACCGGTTTCCAGTCTGCAAACAGCTTGCTGATATGCTCCCAATCCGGCTTGCCATCTTTGCTCTTAACAATCGCTTCGGGGCTGGCGGTCTGCGTGATAGTTTGTCCAGCAGCAACACCAATGCGGCGTAGACCAAAGTCAAAGCCGAGTACGACACCTGAAATCACTTTGGATGTTTTAGACGATTTGTTTGGTGATGCTGTTGAACTGTTGTTTTGATTAGGCATTGCCGGCCTCTAGGGTTAGAAATTCGGGTGAAATACCCAGAGTGTTTAAAGCGACTTCCCATTTATCTTCAATGGCCGTTTCAAACAACAGCGATTGATTGTATGGAATGGTCAGCCAGCTGTTACTTTGCAACTCTTGCGCCAGTTGGCCTGGTTTCCAACCCGCAAAACCTAGGCAAACCTGGAAATGTTCAGGGGGCTCATTTAAGCTCAGCGCTTCGATAAAATCATCCGAAACGGTCATCGCTAAGTCATCAGGCAAAATCATAGAACTCTTCCAGTGACCTGCGGGGTTATGCAAAATAAACCCACGTTCCATATCCACTGGTCCGCCACGCAGTACAGTCTCTTCTAAAAAAAGACTGTCAGGGTGCGCAGTAAAGTCAAAGTGACTGAGTAGATCGTGTACTGTTAATTTGTGCGGAATATTAATGACCAGTCCCATCGAACCATGTTCATTGTCTTCCACCATATAAATAACCGTTTTTTCAAACCAACTGTCATCCAACGATGGCATGGCGATTAGGAAGTTATGTTCTAAAGAGGGCAATTGTTTCATAGCGAAATTATAACAGTTTCGACCGTTCTGCCATGGCTTTTGTTTGCAGGATTTCCCCCTGATAATCGATGCAGAAAACATAGGTTAAGCCCATGCTTTCAACAATCTCCAACCAGCTATCTGGGCCCGCAATCAGCAGGGCGGTGGCGGCGGCATCCGCGGTAGTGGCATCTGTATGCAATACCGTGACGGAAGTAAAGCCTGATGTTCGAGAACTCTGTGTTAGATAACCTGATGCAGGATAACCGGTGTTAGGATTGATTATGTGCGAGTAGTGTTGCCCTTGCCACTCAAAATAGCGTTGATAAGTGCCGGAAGTGACAATGCTTTCGCCAGCGTTGAGTTGAATCGCAACTTTTACTTTAGAAGGGTTTTTGGGGTTTTGAATACCGACTGACCAGGCCTGGTCATTTTTTAAACCCAGGGTTTTCATGTCACCGCCAATACTGACAATAGCGCTTTGAATGCCGGCTTTGCTAATAATATCGAGCGCCATATCAATAGCCAGGCCTTTAGCATTACCACCAAAGTCCAATTGTACTTGGTCATTTTTGCTGTGCAGGCTCAAGCCCTCAAAATGGATGTCTAAGATAGAAGGACGTTGTTCTAACCACTCTTGAATGACTTCTGTAGAGGGCGGAGGTCCTGACCAGGCCTCCTTGTGAAAACCCCAGAGTCCAATCAATTTGCCAATACCAGGATCGAACAATTGCTGACTTGCGCTGGATAAGTCTTGCGATTTGATGATAAATTCTTTCACACTCAAGGGAACGTCAATCGATTCTGAGTTGGCAATGGCTTGATTAATTTTGCCGATAATGCCGCCTTGTTCCCAAGCGTGCCACTCTTTATGAAAGACTCGGAATTCCGCTTCAACCTGCTGGATAGCGGTTTCTGCTTGCTTAACATCTGGGTGATAAAGTGTAAGGTCAACCAGGGTTCCGAAAACCACAATGGTCGCTTTAGTCGGGGAGCTGTTTTGGCTTGAACAGCTGGAGAGCATCAGTAAGAAACTAAGGCTTAGTAGCCATAAGAGCAGGGCTTGCAGCGAGGGAATGTGAGTAATAAATAAGCGTTTATTAACTGGCATAGGTTTTATCTAAGATAACTACTGAAAGAGAAGGGTTTATGAGATTGCTGCTGTGACCAGGCTTTAGAAAGTTAAATAACCTACCAGGCCTGGTCAATGTAAAAGTCCAAATCCAAATAAAAACCTTCATTAACAGCATCGTTTTACGTGTCTTAGTCTCGTGATTTCAGCTGGGCTTCTAGGCTATCAAACAAGCTTCCGGCAATATTCAAATGAAACTGTGTGTCGAGCTCCCGAATACAGGTTGGGCTGGTGACATTAATCTCAGTGATATAGTCGCCAATGACATCCAAGCCAACAAAATAGAGACCTTTGGCTTTAAGCGTCGGTTTAATCTGTTCACATAACCATCGTTCTCGATCCGTGATCGGCATGCCGACACCGGTGCCACCTGCGGCGATATTACCACGTGTTTCACCTTCGGCTGGAATACGCGCTAGGGTGTAATCGATTGGCTCGCCATTAATGATTAAAATGCGTTTATCACCGGCTTTAATTTCCGGTAAAAAAGTTTGCGCCATAATATGGTGTTTACCATGATCGGTCATGGTTTCAATAATGACACTGATATTCGGATCGTCACGTTTGACTCTAAAGATAGACGCACCGCCCATCGCATCCAATGGTTTTAGAATGGTGTCTTGGTGGTCAGATATAAAGGTGCGCAACTTATCTGCATTGGCGGTGACAACAGTTGGTGGAATGCATTCAGGAAACCAGCTAGCAAACAATTTTTCATTCGCATCACGTAGCGTTTGTGGTTTATTGACTACTAAAACACCTTCCGCTTCGGCCTGTTCTAAAATATGTGTGCTATACAGGTAGTCATTGGTGAATGGCGGATCTTGGCGAATCAGAATAATATCTAAGGTGTTCAGCGGAATATCATGACTGCCACCGAAACCAAAGAATTGTTCCGTTTTAGGCCTGTCCCAAACCTTAAGATCACTGGTGATTGACCAGGCCTGGCCATTCTTCAGATAAAGATCTTCAGGTTGCATGTAAACCAACTCATGACCACGTCGCTGGGCTTCTAAAAGCATCGCAAACGAACTGTCCTTGTGCGGTTTAATGTTTTCGATGGGATCCATTACTATGCCAACTTTTAGCATCTTTTTATCCTTTTAAATCCGTGTTGAGTTGCCCTGATTCAGCAGGGCTAGAATATCTATTGCTATTGTACCTGGCAGAGTGCTTTAACCAAAATGGCCATCGATGCGTTTTTGAACCAGCATCGGTATAAAAGACCAACAAAACAGAGTAAAGGCCACTATCCAAATGATCTGTGAACTGATAATCCACAGAGCGTAATATTCGGGCGAAATGCTAGGCAGAACAACGCGAAGCACTGTGGCTAAGACTATCAGTGACAATAAAAACGTATGGTATTTAGGCGGTTCATTGACGTTTCTACCGGTATGTCCCAAGCTGACTCGCGTCATCATCGCTAAGGTAATCAAGCCCATGCCACCGATGGCCAGGGCGTGAATGGCCAAAGTGTGGAAAAGGGGCTGAAAGGCGGCAATGACATAGAAGAGAAAACCAATCTGGATAAAGACCATGCCCAAATAGAGGCTCCAGAGCATTGGTTTTGCCCAAATTCCGGGCGTATACCAATTGATGAGTCGCATATTCCCGACAAAGAATAGCGTTAAAGCAATGAGAGCTGTGACAGTGGCATTCTCTAAAAATAGTTCAGAGAGGGTGAGTACTAAAAACAGCCCTAAACTACTGTGATCAATCCATTTTGGATTGGCTAAAGAGATGGTTTCGCTGACCCCTTTTTCAATAAAGAAGGGAATGACTCTTCGTCCCATCGTCAGAATCAGTGCCAGGATAATAAAGAATCCACCCGTATTTCCCCAGAAAACCCCTTGCTCTAATATGCCAAACAGTCCTAAATAAAAGGCGATATTGAGTAAGCCCATAAAGATGACTTTGGCGAGCAAACCGCTTTGCTTCCATTGCTTAGCACGGAAAATAGGCACGGCAAACGCAATGGCAAAGTAGAGGTTAAAGAGAATATCAAATAGAGCAGTGGTAAGCAGTAGTTCAAAGCTTAACGAGGGGCATAAAATGGGTAGAAACCAACCGATTCGACCGCCTAACCAGAGTGAAAATAGTATCGCTAAAGGCCGACCGGATGGGGTATCTACTCCTGTCCAGTTTTTGACTGCAGTGAGTAAAAATCCGGTCGCCACCGCCATGGTAAACCCAAAAATCATCTCGTGGGTGTGCCATTGCGTCATGGAGATATTTTCGATAGGTAGACTGAGTAAACCTTGTAAGAGAAAAAACCAAAGCAACATAGCAATCATTGCAAATACCCCTGCACCTAAAAAGAACGGCCGAAAGGCTAGGTTAAATAGTGAGAAAGCAGAGGGTGTTTTTTTGTGACTGTCTAAGTTCAGAATGGACATGGGGCTTCTCAATGTGTGTTTCGTTAAGACCAATGATCTTTAATGGAACTGTTAAATTAGAAGGTTTGAAAGCAGTAATGAACTAAAGGTTTGTCAGGTTGGGAGGCTGACTCACCCCTAAAAGAAGTTGTTTGTCTAAATGTCCGTTAAATCAGTGAGTGCATCTTTGGCAACGGCAATTTCACGTGCGGCCGCTAATAAAGCCAAACGAGCAACTACGCCGTAAGCGTAAAAACGGTTAGGGCTGGCATCTGGATTCTGATTGTCATCTGGCAGGGCGCAGGACTCTTCAAACGAAAGTGGTTCAAAATGCATGCCTGGAGAGTTGAGATTGTCGGTGGCGGTTTTGCCGGTATGGATACGGTAGAATCCACCAATCACTTGGCTACCAATCATATAGACCACAGGCTCTGCAACCGCTTCATTAATGGTTTCGTAGGTGTAAACGCCTTCTTGAACCAGCATCTGTTCAACTTGCAGGCCTTCTTTGGCAGAGGCCATTTTATTACGTTGCTTGCGGTTAAGATTGAGGATGTCGTCGGCACTGTTGACGGACATGATCGCCATGCCATAAGTACCGCTGTCGGACTTCACAATTACAAATGGCTTACAGCTAATTTCATGGGTTTCGTAGTACTCTTTGCTCTCGTCGAGTACGCGGTTAACCGTTGCCGCTAACTCTTCAAAGCCAGTACGCTCTTTAAAATTAATCGGGCCGCAAGAGATTGAGGTCGGGTTGATTAGCCACGGATCAATGTCGATGATTTTCGCAAAGGCTTCGGTGACATCAGAGTAGTGGTCAAAATGTTGTGTTTTATAACGATCAGACCAACCCAAATCCATAGGGGGCAGTAACACTTGCTCAATGTCCTCTAAAATTTCAGGGCGACCACCGGACAAATCATTGTTCAACAGAACGGCACAAGGAAAGAAGTCATCCACGCCGATACGGTCGCCTTTGCGAATTAACGGCTTTAATGTCAAGGTGTTTCCAGAAGGTAATTCCACTAATAAGGGGACGTCTAAATCCGGAATAAGTGAGCCAATATGGACTTCATAACCCGCACTTTCAATAATGGTCTGCAGCGTTAATAGGTTTTCCAGATAGAACATATTGCGAGTGTGACTTTCAGGAATAATTAATACCCCATCGGTCACAGGGCAAGCTTGTGTCACAGCGGTTTGTGCGGCATGTACCGCCAAAGAACGTAAGTCAGGGTGTAGATTGTTAAAACCGGCTGGGAATAAATTGGTGTCCACCGGCGCCAGTTTATAACCGGCATTTCTTAAATCGACTGAACAATAGAAGGGCGCGGGGGTGTTTTTAAACTGCTTGCGAAACCAAGATTCAATCTCTGCCCGATGGTCTAACAGATGTTTTTCCAGTTTGAGTAAAGGGCCTTTTAGGGCGGTCTGCAGATGTGGGACTTGGTTGGTTGAAGGCATTGATGAATCTCTTTTGAAGATGGTGGGACTCAGGGTCGCTAGGGATTTTATAATTCGATTATTATACCTGTATTTCAACTGTCTGAGAGTGATTCTTATTCACGGTGGTGTAAGTTAACTCCCTTTTTAGACGGCGCACTTTGCGCTAGCAGTCACCTTGAATTATTTATGGGCTTTGTAAGAGTCATATATCGCCCCAAAGCGTTTGTAATATGGCTAAAACTGCCGGGCCGGCGGTTTCGGTGCGCAGTACTCTAGGACCAAGTTGTACAGCGGTTAGTCCTATTTGCGTAGCTTGCTGGACTTCTGTTTCGGTTAAGCCACCTTCAGGGCCAATCAGCAGATGAATCGGAGTTTTTAGGTTAGGTGTCGTGACCGTTTTTAAACTGTTTTCAGCATAAGGATCGAGTACTAATCCAAAGGCGGATTCGCTAGATTCCAACTCAAGTAACCAGGCCTGGTAGGTTTGAATGGGCAAAATTTTGGGAACAACCGTACGACTACTTTGCTCGCAGGCGTTAATGACAATTGCTTGCCATTGATTTTGGCGTTTTTCGAATTTATCCGCGGTCAGTTTTACATCACAGCGTTCCGTGAAAATAGGTTGAATGGCGGTTACGCCTAACTCAACGGCTTTTTGTATGGATGTGTCCATTCGATCGCCCTTAGAAATGCCCTGGACTAAGACGGTATTTAAAGGTGATTCGTTATTGGATTGGGTGACGGATTCGATGTGAAAGTCGGCTGTACGACGACTGGTGACAATCAGTTTACCCGTTGCAAGTAAACCTTGGCCATTGAAGGCTTCAATCACATAATCGTTTTTAAGACGTAATACCGTCAGCACATAATGCGCCTGCTCTTTGGGCAACGGAATGGTTGAATTCGCTTGGTAACTGCCTTCTAAAAACAGACGTGAAACGCGCATTGCTATGACCCTTTGGCTAAGGTGTGATCGAACTTATTTAAAGGTTAAAGATTTGGTGATTTCCAACGTTGGCTCGATGCTGTTCATGCTGTAAAAGTGAATGCCTGGCGCGCCCGCATCTAATAACTTTTGCGACAACTCTTGCACGACATCTTTACCAAAAGACAGTAGGCTTTCTTTGTCATCTTCAAAGCTTTCTAAGCGACACTTTAACCAGCGCGGCACTTCTGCACCACAGCCTTCAGAAAAACGAATCAAATTTTCGTAATTGGTAATCGGCATAATGCCAGGAATAATCGGCAAGTCGATACCATTACGTTCACAGTTATCAATAAAATAACGGTAGCTGTCAAAATTAAAGAAGTACTGGGTAATGGCTGAATCAGCCCCTTGATCCACTTTATGTTTAAACCACTTCATTCCAATGTCGCAATTACGCGCTTGCGGATGGGTTTCAGGATAAGCCGCCACTTCTAAATGAAACTGGTCACCACGTGTGTCTTTTATGAACTTGACTAAATCGCTGGCATATTTAAATTCGCCAGGATCCATCATGCCAGAGGGTAAATCACCGCGTAGAGCAACGATACGCTTGATGCCCATGGCTTCATAGGTATCGAGCAGTTCATTAACACTGTCTTCACATGCGCCAATGCACGTTAAGTGTGGTGCTGCTGCAAAGTCAGTTTGCTCTTGAATATAACGAACCGTTTCCAGGGTCTTTTCTTGAGTCGTGCCACCAGCACCATACGTGACGGACATATATTCAGGATTTAACGTACCCAACGCATTGATAACCGTTTTAAGCTTATCCATGCCTTTATCGGTTCTCGGTGGAAAGAATTCTAAGCTGAATTTTTGTGGATATTTTTGTTGTGATTTCATTTCTATTTCTCTTTAACCACGAAGTCACGAAGACACGAAGGTTAAAAGCTCTGAAGATAAACATTCACAACTTCGTGCCTTCGTGTCTTCGTGGTTCAAAATTATAATCCAGCGTCTGAACGTAAGACCGCTGCTTTATCGGTGTTTTCCCAAGTAAACTCAGGCAATTCACGACCAAAGTGACCGTAAGAGGCTGTCTTTTGGTAGATAGGACGATACAGATCTAACATGGCAATCAAGCCTTTAGGGCGTAAATCAAAGTGTTCACGAACTAAACGTTCAATCAGTTGAATATCGACTTTTTCAGTGCCAAAGGTTTCTAGGCTGATAGAGGTTGGCTCAGCAACTCCTATGGCATAAGAGATTTGAATTTCACACTTATCTGCCAGGCCAGCGGCAACGATGTTTTTGGCCACATAGCGACCAGCATAAGCTGCAGAACGATCCACTTTTGATGGATCTTTACCAGAGAAAGCACCACCACCATGACGCGCCATACCGCCGTAAGTATCAACAATAATTTTACGTCCCGTTAAACCGGCATCACCTACTGGCCCACCGATGACAAAACGTCCGGTTGGGTTGATATGAAAAAGCGTGTCCTTGTGTAACCACTCTTCAGGTAATACCGGTTTAATGATTTCATCCATCACCGCTTCGCGTAAGGTGAGCGTGTCGATTTCGGGATTGTGTTGGGTGGAAAGGACGACCGCATCAATCGCGACGGGCACGCCATTTTCATAACGCAAAGTCACCTGACTTTTAGCATCCGGTCTCAACCAGGACAATAAGCCTGATTTTCTAACATGCGCCTGACGTTCCATTAAACGATGTGCATAAAAAATTGGCGCAGGCATAAGGACATCCGTTTCATTCGATGCATAACCGAACATCAAGCCCTGGTCACCAGCGCCTTGCTCATGTTCTACTGTATCATCCACGCCCATGGCTATTTCAGGAGATTGCTTACCGATAGAAGAAAGTACCGCACAGGTTTCACCATCAAAGCCTAAGTCGCCGTGGTTGTAACCGATATCTTTAACGACATTACGTACCAACTCTTCTTGATCAACCCAAGCTTCCGTGGTGATTTCACCACCAAGCATGACCATGCCGGTTTTAACAAAGGTTTCACAAGCAACACGTGCTTTAGGATCTTGCTCAAGAATCGCATCCAACATCGCATCGGAAATTTGATCGGCAATTTTATCTGGGTGGCCTTCAGATACAGATTCTGAAGTAAATACTGTGGTTTTAGTCATTTTTGTGCCTCGAAGCATCATAGTTCAAAAAATTAAATTAACGAGGTACGGGGAATAAGACGGGAAGGTATAAGGCATACTGATTCCTCGCTTTAGCCGTACTTTTAATGCGCCCGCAAGCTGATGTATCAAATCGGCGCTAAGTGGGTATTATGATTTAAAAGGCTTTTTAGGTCAAGTATCAGAGTCTTTTTAGACTGATTTTTCATTATCAATTGTGGTCTTACAGTTGGTAATAAATTCGTCATGTGCTTGTCGAAAATGTTTTATATGGCCTTGCTATAGTGTTCTACTTTCCACAGTACAAGTAGAGATTCAACCGTGTTACAACAGTGTCAGACCAAAGATTTTATAACGCTTAGCGAGTGCTTAAGAAGTGAATTGCAAGATTCGGTATTAGGGCGTGAACTACTCTCCATTCTTTCCATGCAAAATTTATATCCGGTCTTTCAGCCGATTGTGGACATTAAAAAGCGTCAAGTTTTTGCCTATGAAGCTCTGATTAGAGGGCCTGAAAACTCCCCTTTGCACAGTCCATTGCATTTGTTTCATGTGGCAGAAGAGCATGGCTGTTTGTTTGAAATGGATTGGTTAGCAAGGCAAATTGCCATCGAAAAATATCAACAGTATGGTTCACCGGAGTTGTTGTTTATTAATGTAACGGTTAATGCCTTAATGCAAGGCGGCCATCAAAGTGGCGTTACTTTAGATTGCCTACAGTTACTCGGCATTAGTGTTGAGCAAGTGGTGATTGAAATTACAGAGCTACAACCCGTTGAGGATTTCTCACTGTTTGTTGAGTCTATTAATCATTATCGTGAAATGGGCTTTAAGGTGGCGATTGACGATTTAGGGGGAGGTTATAACGGGCTGCGTATTTGGTCAGAGGTGAAGCCGGATTTTGTCAAGATTGATAAGCACTTTGTCTCAGGCATAGCAGAAGATGTCGATAAGAGACGTTTTATGGAAACCATTTGCGCTTTAGCGAAGGGTTTAAATACCAAGATAGTCGCAGAAGGTGTCGAAGATGAAGTCACTTTAAAGGTGTTGGAGGGGCTGGGGGTCGATTATGTGCAAGGCTATCTTTTTAAGAGGCCACAGGCGGTGCCAACGTTGTCATTAGATTATCAGTGGCCAACAAAGACCGAACCAGGAATTGTTAAAGCAGATGAAACGGTTGAATGTATTGTGCACGCTTGTGATAGTTTTCATCCTGACAATGAAGTCGGTTTGGTAACGGAGTATTTACTCAAAGAAACGCAGATTGATTTTGTACCGATTGTCGCCAATAAAAAAATAGCCGGAATGGTTTGGCGCAGGGATTTAATGGATCTGTTAGCTCGGCGTTTTGGACGGGATTTGTACCACCGAAAATCGATTACCAATATTATGGATAAAGCCCCAGTTGTGGTCGATATTAATATGCCTTTGGTCGAGTTAAGTCGTTTGATTACCGATTATCAAGGTAGCCATAAAGGAGATGCTTTCATTGTTGCTGAAAACGGCGAGTTTAGAGGCTGTGGCCAATTTATGGATTTGCTTCGTGTTATGACTAACCTAAAAATGGAAAGTGCCCAGTATGCTAATCCGCTTTCTGGCTTGCCAGGTAATGTGCCTATTCAAAATGCCATTCAAGGCTTCTTAAACCAGCAAATGCCTTTTGTGGTGATCTATGTGGATATTGACAATTTTAAGCCTTATAACGACTATTACAGTTTTGACCAAGGGGACGATGTCATTCGTGCCATGTCCGATATCCTGATCCAGAATATTCAGCCTGATGCCGATTTTATTGGCCACATTGGTGGAGATGATTTCATCATTGTGTCGCCGCGCGTGAGTGATTATCAAACAATTTGTGAAGAGGTTTTGATAGCCTTCAGAAAAGAAATTGGACAATTTTATTTACCAGAAGATCGATTGCGCAGGGGGATTGAAGCGGCTGATAGGGAAGGGCAATCTGCTTTTTTTCCGATGATGAGTTTGTCGCTCGGAGTTTTACTGATTAAAGAAGGCGTCTTCAGTCATCAGCAAAAGTTAGCTTCGTATGCAACCTTAGCTAAAAAGAACGCCAAATCCTTGGGGGGCGACACTTTTGCTGTCATAGACTCGAGTGAGTTGAACGTAGACTCTTTTAAGCAAGCCTAATGGAATGGAGCTAAATTCGTTACATGACGATTAAGCTTTAAACAAATCCTCAATCGGGGTCGGTTTATGGAAGTGATAGCCTTGGGCATAATCAATGCCAATGTCTTGTAACCAATCGGTAATAGCTTGGTTTTCGACAAATTCGGCGATGGATTTAATGTTCATCTCTTGACTCACTTGATGTAAAGCTCTGACCATTGCGGCATCTACCTTGTCAGACAACACATCTAATACAAAAGTGCCATCAATTTTTACGAAATCAACGGGTAAGCGCTTCAACCAGCTAAAGGATGCGAAGCCTGAACCAAAATCATCTAACGCAAGTTGGCAGCCATGATTTTTAATGCTGTTTAAAAAACTAATGCTGGACGACATATGGGTAATGGCTGTCGTTTCAGTTATTTCAAAACAAAGTTTATGATTAAGCTCACTATTTTCAGCTAATAGTTCCAATAAGCGATTGTTAAAATCGTGGTTTTCTAGAGATTGGCCCGCAATGTTAATATTTAAGCGTTCAATCTTGTGACGGTTTGCTTTGAGCCAGTAAATAGCATGCTCAACAATGTAAGCGTCTAATTCAGGCATTAGATTAAAGCGTTCAGCGGCAGGCAGGAAATTGTCAGGCGAAATGATTTGTCCGGTATCATCCTTTAAACGAACCAAAATTTCATAACTTTTATGGGGTTCTGTTTGTTGCAGAGGCACTAACTCTTGAGCATAAAGTAGAAATTGTTTATGAACGATTGCATGTTTAATCTTGCCAACCCAGTCAAATTGAGAGTAGGTTTTTTCAATCGATTCATCGTCGGCTCGATAGACGTGTATGCGGTTTCGGCCATTGTCTTTGGCTAAGTAACAGGCAATATCTGCTTGGCTCATAATGGTGGCTTTACTGGTAATGCCTTGGATTTGTGCTACCCCAATACTGGCGCCAATGTTAAAGACTTTGTCTTGCCAGATAAAACGAAATTCGGCTATTTTTTTGCGAATTTTTTCAGCAATGATAACGGCTGCATCGACATCACACTTTTCAAGCAGAATTGCAAATTCATCGCCGCCTATTCGCGCGAATAAATCAGCGTCTCTAACCTGTTCCTGAATGAGTATCGCAACCTGTTTTAAAAGTTCATCGCCGGCATTGTGGCCTGCCGTATCGTTAATGACTTTGAACTGATCTAAATCAATGTAAAGTAAGGTGTGTTGTGTGCTGGAGGAGTGTGAAGAGCCTTCAATTAGGTGTTCTAGGTGGTTTTCGAACGCAGTACGATTATACAGCCCTGTGAGGGCGTCATGGGTTGCTTGCCAAGTAAGCTCTGCACGAAGTTTTCTCGCTTCAGTCGCATCATGAAAAACCAAAACCGAGCCTATTATTAGCCCTTTACGATCAACAATAGGGGCTCCAGAATCTTCAATGCTGATGCTTTCTCCAGCATGGTTAATCAAGATCGTGTGATTGGCCAAAGCTAGAATTTGTCCGGTTTTCATGGCATTTAAAGCGGGATTTTGCACAATTTCCATTGTGTGTTCATTGTATATTTTAAAAATGTCTTCTACCGGCCTGCCATTGGCTGAGTGGTTGCTCCAGCCTGTTAAATTCTCTGCGATTGGGTTGAGGTAGGTCACGTTACCATTTTGGTCAGTGGTGATGACCCCATCTCCAATAGATTTTAAAGTCACCTCTACACGTTCTTTTTCGGCAAATAATTCAGACTCTTTGGTTTCTAGGCTCCCAAGCATTGTTTGGAAGTTGTTGGCGAGAATTTGTAATTCATCATGGCGTTTAAACTTTAGGTTAACGCTCTTTTCTCCAGACCGAACTTGATGCGTGGCTTCCACTAACTGATCAATATCACGCGTCAGTCGATTGCCCATGAACCAGGCAAAAAAGGTGCCAATCAAAATGGCGAAAAGCGCATATCCAACGCCTTTGTAAGTCATAAGGAGCAAGCTGTCGGCGATGTTTTTTCGGCTGTTTTGAATGCGAGTCCAACCGATGTGTGTGTCATTTACATAGATTGGGCTTGCTATGTCGATGACCTCGGTATCATCAAAAAAAGTCACCGTGTCCGAGGCATGTTTGGGGGGCGGTAACGTCTTAAGCGAAATGTATTGCCCGCTGGGGGGCTCAGGCGTTTGGACTGTATTATGGTAAGCTAAAACCTGGCCTTTTTTATCTAAAATCATCCCGAAATTAAAGTTGGGTTGATTTGATTGTGCGGTGATTATTTCTTCTAAACCGACCAAATCATTCGAGAGTACCCAGTTGATGCTATTAACCGCTAAAGTTCTGGTTATTCCAATGGTGGACTCTTTGGACTCATTTAGTAAAAAGGTCTGTTCTCTATGCACTAAATCCAGGACAAATATGCTCATTAAAACGGCATGAATAGCAGCAATGCCGATGATTAATGAACCTTTAATCGATTTGGATTTTAAGCGTCTAAACATTGTGTTTATTCCATGGTTTTATAAAATATGACTGTTTAATTTAAGGCGCCGTTTTTATCGGTTTAAAGGGCGGACTGTTTTATCAAAATGTTCAATAAATTTTTGTACGGGCCGATAGGTTTCATTATCTGCCAATTCAAACTTTGAAAGATACATCTTTTCAAGTATTTTTTGTCCTACTTGGGTGTTGCGAAGGTTACTTAACAATGTCTGTACTTCTCTGATCAGTTGCGGTGGCACGTCTGATCGAGCCACGAGGCTGTTGTTGGGTAAAGATTGTGTTTGCCAAATGACTTTAAGTTGTTGTTTAAGTTCAGGGCGTTCATCTGACAGGGCTTTCCATGGCGGTGGCCAGGTGGCACCAGCGGTGCTAGCACCCACAAAGACATTCATAATGGAGGATTCTTGCGAACCTACATATTCATTTTGAATGTCTGTGGCTACGTTAATACCATTTTGCTGTAAATAATCTTGTGGCAACATGGTGGCCGCTAAGGCGCTGGGAGCGGGGTAGCTGACCACTTTACCTTTTAAATCTATTGGATGTTTTATGTTACTGTCTTTACGCACCAAAAAAATGCCCTTAAAATTTTCATCATCGCCCATTTTGGCAAAAACTTTATAGCCTTTATCTATCGCCAATAAGGTTTGGTAGGGGTTGGGGAGGGCAAATTCTACGGTTTGGTTCTCTAGCTTTTTATTAAATGCAGCGTAATTTTTTGAGGCCTGAAGGGTGAATTCAACCCCTTTAATGTTTTGATTGAGGTAGGTCATTAAAGGCGAAAAGGTCTCAAATAAGCGGGAGGGGTTATGAAGCGGGTGAATTGCAAACTGATATTGTTTGATCGCAGAATGGTTTTCAATGAAGGTCGGTGCATGGTTGGTGTTGTTCTCGTTAGAACACCCAGTGAGTAATAGCGAAATCACTGTAAAAACCAATAAGAGGCTTGGTTGCATGGGGCTTAGTTGCATCTGAGTCTTTCGTTGCTTGCTGACATCTTAGGGCTTCCGTTGGGTATTGGACGATAGTGCATAAATTCCTTCAATTCTATCAAAAAAAAACAGGGTTTTAGAATTGATTATATTGATGTCCATATTTATAAAATCATCGCTCATGCTCTAAAAATTGAATAATGTCTCAGTGGCGTGTAGAATAATTCGTTTTTTCAAAGCTTTAGGGCTAAAATTTAGGTGAAAATCATGACAGAAACAGTAAAGCCTGTTGTCGGCGTGATCATGGGGTCAAAGTCTGATTGGCCAACCATGAAAAACGCAGTAGAAATGTTAGAACTTTTTGGCGTACCACATGAAGTGAAGGTGGTTTCTGCGCATCGTACACCTGACTTAATGTTTGACTATGCGAATGAAGCCGAAGCCAGAGGTCTGCAAGTGATTATCGCCGGAGCTGGTGGCGCAGCGCATCTGCCTGGTATGGTGGCGGCTAAAACGGTGGTGCCTGTATTGGGTGTGCCAGTGCAATCTAAAGCGTTGAGTGGACAAGATTCACTGTTATCAATTGTGCAAATGCCCGGTGGTATTCCAGTTGGTACTTTAGCGATTGGTGAAGCAGGGGCTAAGAATGCCGGTATTTTGGCAGCACAAATTGTGGGTAACGCTAATTCGGTTATTCGCGCGGCGGTTAAAGTCTTTAGAGCGGAACAGACCCAAGCTGTTTTAGAGAATTCAGATCCTCGCATTTAACAGCGAGTGGTCATTTATCCGAATTCAAAAGTATATTGATATCTTGAGACCGTAGGACAAGCATTTGTTAAAATGCCTGCCTACGGTTTTTTATTTTAGGAAGTTCTGTTTAAGTCATCTTGGCTTAAACGTGAAAATTTCTTTGCATGGAGAGAGTGATGACCCCGATTACAAAACGTATTGGTGTATTAGGCGCAGGACAGCTTGGCCGCATGTTGGCGATTGCCGGTTACCCGTTAGGCCAAAAATTTGGTTTTTACGGTACCAGTGAATCAGAGCCTTCCGCACTGTTGGGTCACATGTATAAACAATCGGATGAAACGGATTCTTTGGCAGATTTAGTGGCGTTTGCGGATGTCATTACCTACGAAAGCGAAAATACAGATGTGGCGATGGTACGAGAAATCGCCAAAACCACGCCGGTCTATCCTGGTGAGAAGTCTTTGTATATCTCTCAGCACCGCGGCCGAGAAAAAGGCATGTTCGACCAGTTGAATATTCCTTGCGCGCCTTACCAAGTAATCGACTCGATTGAAACTTTAAAAGCTGCGGTGGCCAAAATTGGCTTGCCAGCGGTCTTAAAAACCACGACTGAAGGTTATGACGGTAAAGGTCAGTTTGTTTTAAAAGACGAAAATCAAATTGACCAGGCCTGGTCAGAAATTGGTGGGCGTGAACTGGTGTTAGAAGGTTTTGTTAATTTTCAGCGCGAATTGTCGATGGTGGCTGTACGCAACGCCAATAACGAACATGTCTATTATCCATTGGTGCAAAATGTTCATCACGACGGTATTTTACGGTACACCATTGCACCTGCGCGTGAAGTTTCAGAAGCCACTCAGCAGAAAGCCGAAGCTTATATGCAGGGTTTGCTAGATGAGTTGGATCATGTAGGGGTTTTAACCTTAGAGTTATTTGAAACCGTCAATGGTTTAGTCGCTAATGAGATAGCACCACGCGTGCATAACTCGGGGCATTGGACCATTGAAGGCGCGATGACATCGCAGTTTGATAACCATGTGCGTGCGATTACCGGCTTACCTTTAGGAGCCACTACGCCACGTCAGCCATTGGCGGCGATGATTAATATTATTGGTGAAACCGGTCCAATCGATACCGTTTTAAAAATGCCAAAAGCATTTTTGCATTTATACGATAAAGAAGAGCGTGCGGGTCGTAAGTTGGGACATATCAATGTCATCGCCGAAACCGAAGAAGAGCTTTTTGAAGTATTTAAAACCTTGAGTGATTTTTTACCAAAGTAGTCGAGACATAGTGAAAATGTTGTGAAGAGAGTACTGGTTCGATTTGAACCAGTCTCAATCTCTATAACTCATCAATTGGCTCATGACAGAGGCCAGTTCGGAAGGTAGGATTCCGGGCTGGCCTTTTTGTTGGCCGAGAACATCACCGGAATGTGCATGCAGTGATACGCCTAAACAGGTGGCATCCCATAGGGATAAACCTTGGGCGATAAAGGTTGCAATTGTGCCTGTTAGTACATCTCCCATTCCTCCTACCGCCATGCCTGGATTGCCCGCCAAACAAATTTCCATGTGTTGACCATCATAAATCAAGCTGCCATTACCTTTTAAGACAATCACACCGCCATATTTTTGCTGTAAGTCTTTAATGGCTTGGACGCGATCGGCTTGAATCAGAGCTGTGGTGGTATTGAGTAAAAGCGCCGCTTCCCCTGGGTGCGGTGTTAGTACCCAGTTGCTGTGTTTTTGTGGGTTTGATGACAGTAATTTCAAAGCATCGGCATCGACCACTTTTGGTAAGGGGACATCCAGTACTTGCTGATAAAGTTTTTTACCCCAATCGTCCAGTCCTAGGCCAGGGCCAATGCCAACTACATTGGCGAGATTGGCTTGGGTTATTAGGTCGTTAGGTTGATAACACATTAATTCAGGAATGCTTTGCGTAATGGCGACGGCATGTTCAGCATGGGTAATGACTTTGACCAGGCCTGCTCCGACCTTTAAGCTTGCGAGACCTGCGAGTTGAATCGCACCCATCATCGAATGGTTTCCACCGACTAAACAGACTGTTCCAGCGACACCTTTATGTTGGCTGGCGAGGCGCTCGGGCAGTTTATTCATCCAATGTTTAAGCGGGTGGTTTAATGCGATCGGGGGTTGGCTTTGGATGATTTCTAAAGGTAGGTATAGGCGACTGTAGTGCACTTTTCCGGCGGTTTCCGTGCCTTGAAAAGTGTATAGTCCTAATTTTCGGGTCATAAAAGTACAAGTATGTGTCGCATGAATCGCCTGGCCTAAAATTGCACCGCTATCGGCGTTTAAACCGCTGGGAATATCCAGTGCTAATACGGGCTTTTTCTGCTGATTAAGCCACTGAATCTGTTCAGCAAGTTGACCGGTAATCGGGCGGTCGAGTCCTGTACCAAATAGACCGTCGACAACAACATCTGCTTGCGTAATGATGTTCTCAGAAAAATCGAGTGGGGTAAGGCCGAGCGCAATCATCTCTTGATAAGCCGTTAGTGCATCACCCTGAATAGACTCGGGATTACCATGCAGCAGTACTTGCACATCCATACCAGCCATTAGCGCCAGTTGTGCCACCACAAAACCATCGCCACCATTATTACCCGTGCCACAAAACAGAACAATGGTTTGCGGGTTATTGAAGTGGTGTTGCAGGGATTCAAAAGCAAATAAACCGGCACGTTTCATTAAGAGAATACCAGGAATGCCTTTTTCGTGAATGGCAATTTGGTCGATGGCCTGGCTTTGTTGGGCAGAATGAAAATGAAACATGCGGTCTCCTGGCGAATCTCAGTAGGGGATTAAGGTCTAGTTGTTTATGTTACTTGACGGAATGGGCGTGGAGGGTTTCTTCTTAAATCGATCAGATAAAATATCCGCACCTTTTAATGAGAGTAACCAGGCCACTAAAGCCCCTGAACTGTTGGCTAGCATATCTAAAGGATCAAACATGCGACCGGTATAGGGTTGAATAAATTCGATGAGGATCCCCATGGCGATCAGGGCGACAAGCAGTAGTGTGCGTTGTTTGCCACGATACAGCTGTGAGAACCACAGCATTAACACCGCATACGAGATAAAGTGATGCACTTTATCCATGTGGTTGAAGTCGGTTTTGGGTTGTGGCACCGGAAACAACGATGCATAAAATACCAGTAGAATTAACATCCATCCCAAAGTCAGCCAGGTGCTACGGGTGATTAGCTTTTGCATCGAACTCCTTTGAGACTTTGGGTGTGTTTGAGAACTTGAATTCGCCAAGAGTGACTTAAACAAACCAAATCAGCAGAACCGCCCCAAATACTATGCGGTAAATACCGAAAGCATTAAAGGTGAATTTTGCCAGGAAGCGGATAAAAAGGCTCATGGTTAGGTAGGCCACAATATAGGCCATGACAAAACCGACCAATAATGGCAGCCATGAGGTATTGGAAAATTCAGAGTAGTTTTTGGCTAAATCCAAACCTGATGCCGCCGCTAATACGGGCAAGGCCAGTAAAAAAGAGAATTCGGCAGCTGCTTTACGGTCGAGTCCAACCATAATGCCACCGACAATCGAGGCACCGGCACGGCTTGTGCCAGGAATGAGCGCGAATATTTGTGCAATGCCAATCCAGAATGCTTGGGTCATGCTTAAGTCTTCAATATCTTTGGTGCGATGCGTGCCTTCGTTATAGAGTTTTTCCATAACAAGAAAGATTATCCCGCCGACAATAAACATCCAGGCAACCGTTTCGATAGTAAACAGTGCTTTGATTTGGTTGTGAAATAAAAGGCCAATCGCGGCAAGCGGTACAAACGCGATAAAGACATTGGTCCAAAGGCGAACATGCTCAAGACTGAATTTCTCTTTGTAGTGTGAGAAAATTGCCAAAATAGCCGCGACTTGAATAATGACTTCAAATGATTTGTTTTGTTCTGTCTGCTCTATTCCCATCCACTCACTGGCGACAATTAAATGGCCTGTTGATGATATGGGTAAGAACTCAGTAAGCCCTTCAATAATGCCTAAAATAGCGGCTTGAAAAATATCCATAATGGGTTCCCTAATTGTATGGTTTGTTTTTAATGTGGTTATTAACTCTTAAAGTTGATGACGTAAGTCGCGCACACTAAAGCCAATCAGCGGGCTGTCTATATTTTTAGTGAGGGCGATGACTTTAAAGCTTTCACCCATTTCATCGGGCAGGGTCAGGGTTTTAATCTGCTGGGCAATCTTAATCTGTTCAGTAACGGGTGCATCAGGGTCGACTGACATCTCCATTAAACCCGTACCCATCAAAAAGTTGGCTTGGGTCGTGAAACCAGAGATCTTAAAGCCGCTATCAAATCCATCTTCAGCCACCGCCGTAAAATCGACATGCGCGGTAATGTCTTGTAGCCCAGGATAAAAGAAAGGGTTGCCGTGTGCACGATGTTGATAGTGACAACGCAAGGTGCCCATGACTCGGGCAGGCTGATAATACTCTTGGCGAGTATAGCCGTAATCAATCAAAATCACCGCGCCTTGTGAAAGTATCTGATTTAAAGAGGTTAACCAAGGTTTGATATTGAGATTGATTTCAGTTTCATAGCCTAGATGAGAGACTGTGCCAATATTTTGAATCAGTTGATTGGCAAATTTTTGTAAGCCAGCATCAATAATCGGACGGTAATCCCATTCAAATTTTTCAGAAGTTTCGTTGTAGACAACATAGCCTTGTAAAGAGTGCTCTGGTTCTATTCGTAAACGTTCAAACGGCATGGCATCGAGCACTTCATTGGCAATAATGACGGCAGGAATTGGTTTAGTAGGGAGTTCGCTTAACCAAATAACTTTTGCAAATAATTCCGCGGGTAACTCTTTCTCGAGTAGGGCTTTTTGGCGTGCTTGTAGGTCGGCACTGATTTCTAGAATGTAATAACGTTCTAAAGGTTGCTCAAGTTGCGCTAACTCTAATAAAATATCTTTGGCCATGACGCCACTGCCGGCGCCGAACTCTAATATATTTGGTGATTCGAGTTGCTCAAGCACTTGAATCGCCTGGCGGGCTAAGCAGCGTGAAAAAATCGGTGAAACTTCCGGAGCTGTAATAAAATCACCCAGCTCGCCAATTTTGGGTAACGCGCTGGCATAATAACCCAGTTCTGGCGTATAAAGTGCTTTGTGCATGTACTGCGCAAAAGTGAGCTGCTTGTGTCGAGCCAGCGAGCTGCGGATTTTTTTACTCAGGTGTTGGCTATGCTTTATGCCTTCGGCAGAAGGTGTTGGCAGTGCTTTGTGATTGTTGTTTTTAGAGTGACTATTAGAGCGCATTTTTTTGTATAAAATCGTTTTATTAAGGGATGTGGTATTATGCTACAAACGTCCATAAACAGCTACTAAGTTCTTGTTTACTGGTTAGGGGATAAACGGGTAATAGGGCGTTTGCCATTTGCCAATCATTCAGTTTTCTGGCCTAGACTTGACTTGATTTAATCAATACCTACTTGTTAAGAGAAATGTTCACCATGAAAATCGGATTAAAAAAGCTACATGAAAATGAATGGTTAGTCCATATTGGCTGCGCTGCCGTCAAGATGGATCAATTTTCAGTGGCTTTATTGAATATCACTTTAGAGCATTTATTAGCGCTAGAGCAAGGCGAGAGTCACTCTACGCTAAAGAGTTATATTAAGTTGGGCTTGAGAATTAAGGCGTTGGAAGGTTTAGAGTGCCAGAATCTCTTAAGGGCTTTAGATAATAAAGATATTTTGGTTTTTATGATGGTGGCCAACGATCCTGAATTGAATGAACTGGTGATGAAGAATACCGGTGGTATTTTGGCCAAGCAATTAGAAGCGGATTTAGCAACCACCACCTTGCCGAGTAAAGAGTTGCTGAAAGCCGCGATTCGCCGAATCGTTGAAAAGACCTTCGAGTTGGAAAGCTTGGGTCAGATTGAATTTACCTCAGCAGAAACAAAGTATATTTAGGTAGGGATAATATGGATATTGAAGCAAAACGCAAAGAGACTGGTGAGTTTGAACTGGAGATTGGCCCTGTCGTATTTTCATTACCTGTTGAGGTGGTAAAGGGGCTTAGTGCTTTGCTAGAACAGCGTTTGAATAATCCAAGTGACGCGGATGACGAAAGTTTGCAACGTAAATTAACAGCTTACCGAGTGTTAGCGGGCAAAATGATAGTCGTTGATGACCGCATCGTGCAGAAGTTTGCGCCGCAAGTTATGCCTGAACAGTTGGTAACGATTGTCCGTCTTGCAGAGGGCGATGGGCTTTATAATAAAGTCGTTAAAAATTTATCGAAACAAAATCGTCGTCAGTTTGAAGAAGATTATGCGACATTGGATAAAATAACGGAACAAAATGCCTGCTTACACATGGAACACCTTGTGCCGCTGATTAAAAGTGCAGCACAAGAGCAGCAATCTCAGCAACTAGCTAACAAGTAGCTAACAACTGGCAGAGGTTCTTGATTCTACCGGTGTCGAGTAATAATCAAACCAACCGTGTCGGTTTCAGCGACAGCTTGGGGTTTTCCTACCTTTAATTGAATGCTTTGTACTGCTTTGTGAGTCTGTAATACATGCTGGCAAATGGCTTCTGCTAAACTTTCTAGTAGTTCATAGGCGCTCTTTTCAACAAGGTCAATAATTTCATCCGAGACTGTTTTATAGCTAACAGTGTCGTCTATATTGTCACTTTTTGCCGCGCTGGCGATGGGTACTGTCATTTCAATATCAAAAATCAAGGGTTGGCAATTTTCACGCTCCCAATCAAAAATACCAATAATCGCTTGGGTTTTTAGGCCTTGAATAAAGATGATGTCCATTTTTTTCCTTAAAAAATAATCGTTTTTTTTGTATTTATATGCCGATAGGCGTGTTTATCTGAACGTCTATTATCTACTTCTAGTAAAATCATTCAATCTTTACGCGAGCTCTTCAAACGTGTTACGGCCAATATGGCTCGGAATTAGGGTTAAATGCCTGTGAGAAGCTCGTACTAAATTAATTGTTAAAAGGAAAAAAGATGGGCTTAGATGTCACTATGTTTATGATTGGCGCTTATTTAATAGGCTCTATTTCTACGGCAATTATTGTCTGCAAGCTGATGGGGTTGCCAGATCCGCGTGAAGGCGGTTCGGGTAATCCAGGTGCAACCAATGTTCTGCGTATCGGTGGCGAAAAAGGTAAAAAAGCCGCAGCAATTACCTTGGTCGGTGATATGTTAAAAGGCTTGATTCCTGTGCTCATCGCACATTGGATGCAACTGGAAGCTGAATTGATTATCTTGGTCGGTTTTATGGCGTTTATCGGTCATTTGTATCCGGTGTTTTTTGGCTTTAAAGGCGGTAAAGGCGTGGCGACCATGTTGGGGGTGATGTTTGGTTTGTCATTGCCAATCGGTTTGGCTGTGGGTGCAACCTGGCTGTTTGTTGCCAAGGGTCTTAAGATTTCATCTTTGTCCGCACTGATTGCGACCGCCTTAGCGCCGGTTTACATCTACTTTTTATCAGGCGAATTCAGCTGGGTGTTTTATACCGCAGTAATGACCGTGTTTCTATTCTGGCGTCATCGTGGCAATATCCAGCGATTGATGAGTGGTGAAGAAGGGCTTTTTAAGGATAAAAAAGGTTCTGAATAGGCTTTAAAACCGTTTTTCGAGAATGACCAGGCCTGGTTAATACCAAAAGATAGTTCACCACGAAGACACGGAGGCACGAAGAAAAGCAAAAGAGTAAAAGTATCGTTTTTCTTTGAATCTGCTAACCCGCTTGTTCGTTTGATTCGCAGGTCAAGCCTGAATAGGTTAATTCATCAACCTTCGAAAACCTTCGTGTCTCCGTGGTTCAAGTATTTTGCACGGTTTGCTTTGCAGATAATCTGACCAGGCCTGGTTAACGCTAAGATGATTCACCACGAAGACACTAAGGCACGAGAAAAGCATAAGTCTAAAAGGCTGGCTAACACCATTCGTTCGCCTGCTTCGCATGTAAAACCTGAATGCTTAACCCTTCACCCTTCACAAACCTTCGTGTCTTCGTGCCTTCGTGGTTCAATATGTTTTGTTTTGAAGAGAGTCTGACCAGGCCTGGTAAGATCTAATCAGACTTTATCGGCGGTAAATCTTCTAAAGACCACCTTGGTGTGGCGGCAAAATTCAAGTCATTACACTGTCCTGCCAGTAAACGCTGTGCGCCGGCATAGGCAATCATTGCGCCATTGTCGGTGCAGAACTCCAGTCTTGGATAAAATGTTTCGCCTCGACGTTTCTTCATCAGTTGGTCTAATTTAGCACGAATCTCACTGTTGGCACTGACTCCGCCTGCTACCACGATTCGATTCAAACCTTCTTGGTCTAGAGCGCGTTTACATTTAATGGTCAGGGTTTCTGAAACGGACACTTCAAAAGCACGACAAATATCGGCTTTGGTTTGCTCGCTGGCATCGCCCGCGGCAACGGCTTTTAGCCAAGTGTTGCGGGTAAAGGTTTTTAAACCACTGAAACTCATATCTAGTCCAGGACGGTCAATCATTGGACGCGGAAAAATATAACGTCCTGATTCACCTTTTAAAGCCAGGTTAGACACGTTTGGTCCTCCAGGGTAACCCAGTTCAAGTAATTTGGCTGTCTTATCAAAAGCTTCACCGGCGGCATCGTCTAAGGTCTCGCCGAGAAGTTTGTATTGGCCAATGTCATCCACCCGAATAATCATGGTATGTCCACCAGAGACTAATAAGCAGATAAAAGGGAATTCGGGTTTAGTTTCTTCGAGCATGGGGGCGAGAAGGTGGCCTTCCATGTGGTGGACGCCAACCGCAGGTATGTCTAATGCAAAAGCCAGGCTGCGCGCAACGGATGTTCCTGTCAGCAGTGCGCCAATCAAGCCAGGGCCTGAAGTGTAAGCAATTCCATCAAGCTCATCTTTTGAAATGCTTGCATCTTCTAGGGTCTGGAGAATAAGTGGGGTCAGTTTACGGATATGATCACGCGAAGCCAGTTCGGGTACGACACCACCATATTGCGCATGCAGTTCGACTTGCGTGTAAAGTGTATCGGCGATTAGACCTTTTTCGGTATCGTATAAGGCGATTCCGGTTTCATCGCATGAGCTTTCTATCCCTAAAACCAACATGGCGTATTTTATCTCTCTCAATCAAAGTGACTGAATTTTAACAAACAATCTGGCTTTTTATCAGAAAAAGGTTTGCAAAATGTCGTCTACAAAATTATAATCCTACGTTTTCCGCTGTTCTCCATTTCTTGCGTGGTGAATAAGAACCGATATATAAAAAACAATTAGGTAATATTATGCCAAGCGTAAAGATTAGAGATACTGAACCATTTGACGTAGCACTACGTCGTTTTAAGCGTGCTTGTGAAAAAGCAGGTGTTTTAACTGAAACTCGTAAGCGCGAGTATTATGAGAAGCCTACTTGGGTTAAAAAGCGTATGAAAGCAGCTGCTGTTAAGCGTCTAGCTAAGCGTTTGTCTCGCGACAACCGTCGTACGACTCGTATGTACTAATAATTGGATTGGATGAATTTAGTGTCTAATACAATGCAAGAACGACTTACAGCTGAAATGAAAGCCTGTATGAAAGCAAAGAATAAAGAGCGCCTAGTTGTAGTGCGTTCTTTGATAGCTGCAATCAAACAGGTTGAGATCGATTCAGGTGCCGCTGTAGATGAAGCTGGTGCTTTAGCGATTGTTGATAAAGCTATGAAGCAACGTCGCGATTCTCATCAGCAATTTGTGGATGCAGATCGTCCAGATCTAGCTGAGCAAGAAGCATTTGAAATGACGGTCATTCAGGATTTCATGCCAGAAGCTTTAACAGAAGAAGAAATTAACACCCTTATAGATGCAGCTATGGCTTCTAGTGGTGCGGCTTCCATGCAAGACATGGGCAAAGTCATGGGCTTATTAAAGCCTGCGATGCAAGGTCGTGCTGATATGGGTGTGGTAAGTAAGCTGATTAAAGCAAAGTTAGCTTAAAAAGTTTTTAACTTTCTAAGCTCTGTTGTGATGAGTTGTTTTTAGATAAAATGATTCCGACCCAATTAAAAACCCGCCAGTGTAAATCACTGGCGGGTTTTTGCGTTTAATGCCCTGTGTATTTTTCTGTGGATAAGGTGTGAGTATGTCTAGTCAGTCTGGATCAATTCCGCGTTCCTTTATCGAGAGTTTGCTATCTCGAGCAGATGTCGTGCAAGTCATAAATCAACGCGTTCCTCTCAAAAAAGCAGGTACTTCCTATAAAGCCTGTTGTCCTTTTCATGATGAAAAGTCGCCTTCCTTTAACGTCAGTCAAACCAAGCAATTTTATCATTGCTTTGGTTGCGGTGCCAGTGGGGATGCACTCAAATTTTTAATGGAATATGAGGGGCTTTCATTTGTCGAAGCGGTTGAGGCTTTGGCTTCCCAGTACGGCATGGAAGTGCCACGAGAAAAGCTATCACCAGAAAAACAAAAAGCTCAGCAAGTTAAACAGCAGAAGCAGCATGATTTATATGATGTGATGCATTTAGCAGCCAAGTTTTATCGCCATCAATTACGTGACCACGCCGCGGCCGTTGAAGCTAAGGCTTATCTAAAAAATCGTGGACTGAGTGCTGAGGTTGCTAAGCAATTTGTGATTGGTTTGTCCCCACCGGGGTGGGATAGCTTGGTCACTGGCTTAAAGGCCGATGCCAAATTAAAGCAACAATTGGTTGAGGTTGGCTTGCTGGTACAAAAAGACGATGGCAAATTGTATGACCGATTTCGCCACCGAATCATGTTTCCTATTCGCGATGGTCGAGGACGAGTTATTGCTTTTGGCGGGCGAGTTTTGGGCGATGAGCAGCCTAAATACTTGAATTCTCCAGAAACGCCCATATTTCATAAGAGTAGCACTTTGTACGGTTTGTACGAGATGCGCCAATCACATCAGAAATTTGAAAATATTTTGGTGGTTGAAGGCTACATGGATGTGGTCGCGCTGGCTCAGTTCGGTGTCCACAATGCTGTGGCAACACTGGGTACGGCGACGACAGTCGAGCATCTGGAGATGTTATTCAAGCAGGTCAATGAGATTGTATTCTGTTTTGATGGGGATTCAGCAGGGCTCAAGGCGGCATGGAAAGCTTTAGAGTTAGTTTTACCGATGATGCAGCAAGAGCGTTCTGTTAAATTTCTGTTCTTGCCTGAAGGTCAAGATCCAGATTCGATGATTCGTGAAGATGGCTTTGAGGGGTTTCAAAATAGAATTAGGGGCGCATTGCCCTTGTCGGCTTTTTTACTGCAAGGCTTGCAGGGGCGGCTATCTTCTCCAGTGAACTCTATTGAGGGTCGGCAACAGTTAGTCGCTTTAGCGCAACCTTACGTCCAGTCAGCTCAGGATTTATACCAGTTCCTATTGGCAGAAGGGGTTGCGGATGTCGTTGGTTTACCGACTTGGCGTGTCGAAAAACAGATGAATGTAAAATCTGGTTTCGCACAGTTTAAGCAGGATACGGGCAAACAAGCCTCTGCGGGTCTTAAAGTCAGTCGAGTGGTGACTATGCCGTTGAAGATGGTACGAATTCTGCTAAAAAGACCGGAGTGGGCAGATTTCTTTGCGCCAGAGTTTTGTGAAGATCTGTTTAAATCCAATGAGCGCGATCACATTGTTTTAGGTGGCGTGATTGAGTCATTACAGTTTAATCAATTCATAACCGAAGCCGCGCTTAATTGGATCAGCGCCAACGGTTATCAAGCTGAGTTGTCATTGATTGAGCAATCTCCAGTACCTGACGATGAGAGTTTTTTATTGGCAGAGTTTGAAGCGGTGGTGTTGGGTTTAGGTAAGTTGATTGATGAGAAAAGCTTGGGTCAATCAGGCTGGAACGCTGAAGAAATGACCAAGTTACAAACCATGATTAAAGAATCGTCTTCCTGAAAATAGTGGTGTTGGCACAGAAATTGACTGCTAACACGCTCATTTTTAAGGGAAAATCGTAACAAATTATTTTAAAAGTTTAGTATAATTGCGCGTTCCGTTTTTTACACGCAATTTTATCATAAAGAATCCGTAAGCGGAATCAAGCAATATTATTTGAGGCAACACATGACTAAAGTCGAAAGAAAGCAACAGTTAACGGATCTAATTGAACGCGCGAAGGAACTAGGTTATTTAACCTTTGCGGATGTCAACGATGTATTACCGGATGACATTGAAGAAGATCAGCTAGGTCAAGTCTTAACGATTCTAAAAGATTTTGGTATCAAGTTATTTGATGCTGTACCGGACGAAGATGAATTGCTGACTCAGGACGGCGCCGTTTTTGATGAGACTGCTGCTGAATCAGCGCTTGCGGCATTGGCAGAAGTTGATGGTGAATTTGGTCGTACCACTGATCCGGTTCGTATGTATATGCGTGAAATGGGTTCAGTAGAGCTTTTGACACGTTACGGCGAAGTCGATATCGCTAAGCGTATCGAATTTGGTATCCGCGACATGTTGGATGCGTTGGCTAAGTATCCTGCCTATGCCAACACGATTTTAGGTACGTTCAAAAAAATGGAAGCTGGCGAAGGTAAAATCGCAGATGTCATTCAAGGGTTTTACCGTCCTTCGGATTTGATTGATATTCCAATTGAAGAACTCTCGCCTGATAGTGAGGCCAATCAAGAACCAAAAGAAGAGGGGATTAACCCTGAAGAATTGGCTGCATTCTTGAAGAAACTTGAAAAATTAAGTGTAGCTTCACAGTTGTCGGCAGATAAAGAGGGTGCAGATGACCCTAAGTCGATTAAAAAGTGTCAAGCGGTTATTGAGCACCTACGTGGTGTTCGAATTACACCACTGTTCTCAACTAAAATGATACGTCTGATTAAATCAAAGATTCAATCTATCCGTGAGCAAGAGCGTGTTATTGTCGATATTGCCATGCGTAACATTGGTGTTCCGCGTAAGATATTTTTAGAAACTTTTGTAGGCTCTGAGAGAGACTACGAGATGGTTGATCGTTTAATTGAAAAGTCACCTAAACACGCAGAAGCTTTAGAAGCGGCTCGTGGTGATATTAAGCGTGCTCAAAAACGTTTAGCGATGATTTCTAAGGCTGAAAAAATGCCAATCTCACTCTACAAAAAAATCTACAAGGATTTGAGTAAGTCAGAGACTATCGCGCGTCTTGCTAAGCGTGAAATGATTGAAGCTAACTTACGTTTGGTTATCTCGATTGCTAAAAAATACACAAACCGTGGTCTGCAATTCCTAGATTTAATCCAGGAAGGTAACATTGGTCTGATGAAAGCTGTTGATAAGTTCGAATATCGTCGTGGTTACAAGTTCTCTACTTATGCAACTTGGTGGATTCGCCAGGCGATTACGCGTTCTATCGCCGATCAGGCACGTACCATACGTATTCCGGTACACATGATTGAAACCATCAATAAGTTAAATCGTATCCAACGTCAGCTACTGCAAAAGATGGGTCGTGAACCGACACCTGAGGAGCTGGCTGAAGAGATGGAAATGCCGGAAGATAAAATTCGTAAAGTGATGAAAATCGCCAAAGAACCTATCTCTATGGAGACGCCAATCGGTGATGATGAAGACTCTTCATTGGGTGATTTCATTGAAGATTCAAATATTCTTTCTCCACAAGATGCGGCAGATGCTGAAGGTATGAGCGAAACGGTTCGTGAGATGTTAAGCACGCTTACGCCTCGTGAAGCCAAAGTACTGCGTATGCGTTTTGGTCTAAGCATGAACACAGACCATACGCTAGAAGAAGTTGGTAAGCAGTTTGATGTTACGCGTGAGCGTATTCGTCAGATTGAAGCGAAAGCGTTACGTAAGCTTCGTCACCCAAGTCGTGCAGAGCGTCTAAAAAGCTTCCTAGATTAATCTAGCGATTCAGGAGTTCCGCTAACGGTTTCAATTAGGTGCCAGAAAATGAATGCTTACATCTGTAAGCATTCATTTTCAAACTTAATTTGAAGTCATTATAGAAACGTTTGAATTCGTGAGATATTGCAGTATTAATGTTTCACAAAGCGGTCTGCAATCGCTATAATAAGCACCACTTAAACTCACCAGACCTGGTGAGTTTAAAACTCCCTATTGGGGCCCTTAGCTCAGCTGGTTAGAGCATCCGACTCATAATCGGCAGGTCCGCGGTTCAAGTCCGCGAGGGCCCACCATTTATATTTCTTTATATTCAATGACTTACGTCAACTTTCTATCTCGCTAACACTACCTTTTATTTTGTCTGTGCAACCTATGTGCAACCTTAGGTTCTTCTATTCCTTTAAATATCCAAATTTTGGCATGCTTCTACACTGACGCCTTCCCATTCGGTCAGTTGTCGGACGAGTTACAGAAATAGATGTAAACATCTATCCCTGTAAATACGTCTCAATTGTTTATATATTCATTCATGTTAGTACCTATGGACCTACAGAACCTACAGAACCTACAGAACTAAAGGGTATAACGTGTCAGTTGAAATCGACCCACCCTCTTTCGAGCGTTTCAATATTCAAACAGTACCATCATTGGTGATCTATTTTGGTGATCCGTGATTTGAAGCTAAATGTGCAGTAGGACACCAACCAGAGAAAATGTCGGCTCTTGAAGAATGGGAGGGAACAGTTGGTGATGTTTCAATCGGATACTCGATAGATGCCTTGCTTGATAACCCTGATAGCAAATTTAAGGGCTATTTAGAGTCTTTATCCAGTCGATTAAGGGGTAACAACCTTTAAACAGAAAAGCCCCATTACGGGGCTTTTTTATTGCTGTAAATAGTAAGGCTAATGAGGGGGTTACTTTGTTCCTGTAAAGAACTCAGAGATAGCTTGTGCGGTTAGCTTTTTAGTCATGCTAATGTAGTTTGAAAATGCAATATCACTTTTCATTCCAACAGTAGATTCATAATTATCACTCACAATAGAAAACACAACTTCTGGCACAAAGGTTTTGCCATCATCTTTCTCTTTAGGGTTGAGTTTCTTGTCGGCGTAGCGTTCAACAGTGTTTGCTAAAACGGCCTGGGCAACAGAACCGCCAAGTGAACCTACAATCATACTTCCCGATTGTGGCGCTTGATACAATTTGGTTTGAGCATGAGAGCTTCCCCATGCTGTAAAGCCGTTAAGAATAACTGTTACAGGACGACCTTCTGGGGTTAGCTTAATTCCCTTAGATTGCAGATTATCAATGACATCTTCTTGAGTTTCTTTCCAGTAAAATTCCCCAATGTCAGCACCATCAGCGACCTTAAATGCTAAGTTGATGTTTTTATCAGCAATCTTTTCATAGTTAGACACATCAACATGATAGCCGTTACGAATATCTGTTTTATTATCCTTAGTGATTATTGGTGATGTCGAACAGCCTGACAAGGTGATGACAGCCACAATAGATAAAGCAGTAATAAGTTTTTTCATTAGTTTTTCCTAAAATAAACTGTTGGCGTGATAAATTTAAAAAATGTTGGATCTATGAACTTTAACATTGGGATGTTACTCGAGTGAAACACTCGCCTAAGAGTTGATAAGAAGCCATTTTCTGCTTTGAGCAAAGATGGCATAAATTCTAGCAGCTTTACTAGTTTAGGTGCCTTTTTTTATATATAGGCTTTTTATAAGGATATTAGCTATGACCCTCGTGAGAATAGAGGAGGTTTGTGACCATTTCTTAAAATAGGAGGTTAAAGTAAGTAGTGGTTATCTATTGTAGATGGTTAGTGCTAGTTAAATTAAATACTTATGGGTACCGTGATGCGTTCTTCCAATAGTGCAATCAATGGATGGGTTTATGGATCCTTTTTTACATGTAATATCTATTTCAATAGATGCATGTTCAAAGGTTTTGCAATGATGGAAGACTTTGTTTAAACTTAAGACTGTTAGTCACTACGCAGACGAACACCAGGAATGGTGGCCTAGTGCCTCACCTAGTAATAGGTTCCTGTCCATGTACGGTATAAGCAAGTAGAAATCGTGAAGAAAATTAAGCCCCTTAATTGGGGCTTTTTTATTGTCTGAGCAAAAAGGATAGATTGTGATTCTAATAGGATAAATTATGATTTGACCAACTGTTTTTAGCTCTTAAAATCACGATCTGGCAAGCCCCTAGTTTTCTAGACACTCCTTCCTAACCAAGATTAGGGAGGATGGTGGCATAATAATAAACGGCCTAATTCTGCAATTGGACGAGTGCCACCAAGGTATTTACTAGATACAGTATAACCATCTACTTTTAACATCGCTTAAAAATGGGGGGATTACAATATCACTACCAGTTAAGTGGTTCTTTTGTTGAACTAACCAAGTTTCGATTCACAATTATCTCTGCGGTAGGTGTCTTCAGCGGACGGAATTACAACGTCAATCTTTTGATTATAAAAATTTAAGTGCTTTGTTGTATATGTTGGTGTTAGACTCTTTTTCATCAGTAAAAAAACTTAGAGAGCACTATATGTTTTACAAAAATCAAACCCCAGCACAACAAGATAAATATAAAGAACTCTTGACCATGGTCGGCTCATTGTCAAGATTGTATACGGATAATGATGTGCCTTACCTGTATTACAGAACAGCTGAGAATATTTTTTGCTTAGCGTTTGATGCAGACAATCTTTCACGCGGAGATGTTTCTGTAGATGCAAAAAAAGGTGAGATTGGAATAGGGTTAAAAACCTTTTTACATAGTAACGGTGCCACATTTCAAAAAATTGCTGAATTTAATGCGATTAGTAATGAGTTTGAAGGGAAGTCAGATGAAGAAATTATTTTACTGGTTGCAAGCTCAAGAAATGAAAGATTAAGAGCTACGAAAGTGTTGTTTGGTCTTAAATCCATTATTTATCATTGTGTTACAAGGGTGGAAGGCGGTAATCAATTCTATGAGTTCAATATGGATGAAATAGATGAAAAAAGTATTGCTTTAATGAAGTCAGGCAAAAACACGCTTAAATTTGAGGATGGAATCAATGAGTATAGTTTTAATAAATCAAAAACTACACTTTATAAACGTTTTAAATGTATAAAATCGATTCAGAGTATTAAAGTAGGGATTCTTGACAATCCCTTCAAGGATCTTGGGTGTCTATCTAAAAAGAGTACTCAAACAAGTATGACCTCAACAAAGAAGACAGTTAATCCATTTGTCTATCTCCCTCTTTATGCTCCATCCTCAAAAAGTATGGAACCTGCTGAAAAAAGTGGTTTAAATCAATGGAATGCAGGAGGTAGAAAGAGGGATGCTGACGAAGCTTATATTCCAGTGCCAGCTTGGATACATCGAAAGTTTCCAGGTTTTTTTCCTAAAAATAACAAAACTGTTTTTGAATTAATTTTACCAAATGGTGAAAAATTAAGTGCATCACTATGCCAGCAAGGACGTAAAGGTCTTATGAGCAACCCAAATAAAAAATTAGGAAAATGGCTCTTAAGAGATGTTTTTAACCTTAAAAAACGCACTCTATTAACCAGGCATATTCTTAATATGGCTGATATTGATTCGGCAAGAATTGAAAAACTTGCTGTTGGAAAGTATTCTATTGATTTTACTTCAACTGGCCACTATGAAAAATTTAAGAAGACGAATCTTGGTAAGGTGTAAGTTTACCGGCTGTTTTGTTAAAGGTGAATATATGGAGGGATTTCACAGTAATCTGTGATTTTAGGCCTTTAGGCTTAATCTGACGATTCCTTATTTTTATTCCGTAGCATGTCAGATTAAGTTAAAGGTTTTACATTTTATAAGCGGGTGTTATTCAGGCTTAATAAATGTCTTTGTTACAACATCATATTCATTAATACAATTATTTGTTATTTGCGGAGTAATTCCATCTAAGACATTTTGTATTCTTTCAGCAAATGCGTATATGCCAACAGCAGGTACGGCATTTCCGATCTGTCTTCTTACTTCTGTGTTACTTCCCTTAAAGATTAAGTCATCTGGAAACCCTTGAAGTCGAGCTCTTTCCCTGTTGGTTAATGCCCGCGGTTCTTCATAGTGATAAGTCCAAGTTCCGCCTCCACCAGAAGCAATTACTGTATATGCGGGTTTAGCTCTATCGAGCTTTCTATATATATTTGACATTAATCCTTTAACAGCCAAGTGTTCAGGAAGATCCTTATAATTTCCACCTTCAGGGATCGCTTTAAGCTTTTCCGTTGTGCTGTTAAGTTGTTTTATGAATGAATGGTTTATACAATTTGTATCGATTTCATGAAAGGCTTCTAGGGAAGTTCTATGTTGGTCTTTATTAGTGAATTCAGGTGGAATAAAGTCCGTTTTTATATCATTCCTAACCCCTATAAATAAAACCCTTTGACGAAGCTGAGGGACACCAAAGTCAGCGAAGTTGACTAAAAATATTTTTAGTTTGTAGCCAGTGTCTTCAAACCTTTGTTTAATTATTTTGACAGCTTCACCTTTGTTTGCTGACAATATACCTTTAACATTTTCTGCTAGAAAAACCTTTGGTTTGAAGTGCTCTACATAGTGCGCATAGCTTTCATATAACTGACCATTAAGATCATCTTTAAGGCCTGCTTGTTTTCCAACAACACTGAAGGTTACACATGGAAAGCCACCAAGTAATACATCGTAATTACTGTTTGGGATTTTTGTATAGTCGAACTCGATAATATTTTCATTGAGTGCTTTTGTCCTCTTGAAATATTTATTATCATTTTCAATAGTTTTGCAAGCATCAGTGTTGATGTCCAAACTGATTTCGGTGTTAAATTTTAATCTGGGGAATTTTTGTCCTAAGAAATTAAAATCGCCATGAAAGCCGATATCTAGCCCACCGGCACCTGTGAATGTTGAGATTATTTTATACACTAAATGAGGCCTTTATAGTTTTTTTGTGTCTTAAGTATTCGTATTGTAATGAAAACGCTGCGCACAAGCAAGTATATAGTGGCGTGAAGAATAAATATATTACAATCAGGATATTTATAATTCGATGGTTTAAATTCAGATGAAAACTAAGGCAAAGTTTATCTTAAAAAACGAACTTTTAAAAAAAGATATCAATTATGTTCAGTTAGCAGAGTTGATGGTAAAAAAAGGGTACAGTGAAACGCCAGATACGATAAGAACAAAAGTTCACCGTGGGGCTTTTTCCTTTGCTTTTGTATTAGAAGTTTTTGATGCTCTGGATCTAGAAATAAAGATTTCAGCTTCATAGTAAGTATTGGTTTGTTCAAGATAAAAGAGTGAGTAAATGATAAGTTTTTATAATATAAAGTTGAGTTGTCCAAAATCAACCAAAGTTGGTTTTAGTCAGTTTTCAGTATTGATCAACGATTTGATTGATGGAAATGTTGTTAATGGTCAAACGTTGGAAAATATACCTAATTTGTTAGACGTAGCATCTAAAGATGATCTTGTTGTTCTGCATATAGGAGGCGATTCTTCGAATAAAAAATCACTTACAGGAGTGGGTGAGAATTTTACAAATGGAATATATGCTGTAGGTAAAATTCAATCGTTAGATCTTGCAGGTAAAAAAGTATCTCTTGATCTTTATCCAATTGAAAGGGTTTGTACTAAATTGGAACTTTACCCTTTTCCTCAGTTTATAAACAATCTTGGCGTTGCAACAAAGGGAATTCCTAATCAAGCAGGTCTTTATAGATTAGAACAATCTATCGCACAAAGTTTTTTTGAGTATTTAACTCTGGAAGGAATATTAGGAAAAGCAGCCATCATTGTTTCTTCTATTTTAAGTAAGGGATATCTGTTAAAAGGAATGAAAGACTTCTATGCTGATAAGTCGTTAACGACGAAAGAAGTCTTAGTTGATATGAGCAATGACTTTGGCATTCCTAGCCGTGAAGCGTCAGAGCATGAAGAGGCGCCAAAGAAAGAAATAAAAGATCAAGCTCCTCCTTTTAAAAACTTTTTAGTAGATTATATTGAAAAGGAAGATTCATGAGTAATATTCACTTTAAAATTGGCCAGCCAAACACGGGTAAAAGTTTTGGTTTTGAGGAAAGGCAATTAAGCGCAGAATCAAAGTTTTCATCAAAAAAAATAAAGTACCTTAAAATTGCTGTTTCAGGTGGTATTGGAAACGAGTATAAAGGTCTACAAAACACTGATCTTGCCATTTCTTTTGATCCTATAAAGCAAACACTTCGTTTTGGTGAATTCTTACAGATGTTAATGTCTGCAATTATCCAGCCGACAATCCCTCATATCGTATTTTTAGATGACTTTCATAATCAAGATATATCAAGTTTACTGTCTGAATACACCCCTCTTTTTAAAAGCCAACAGATGCGTGACTTGACAAGCTTAACTGAGAATGTTCTAACAATATCAGAGCATATCGATTTGTTGAAGATGGATGAGTTTGAAAGCTCGGATAGTTTTATAAATAAATGGAACTCTTTTATTGATTGTTTAAAGGATATCCCCGTTTCTCCAATCACAAACCGGATTTCAGGCTCGCAAATCAAATTGGTGTTTCCGGCTAATTTTTACCTTTATGGCGCCGCAAACTTTAATGAAAAAACGCTTAATATTTTTTCGGACTGGGCTGATAGAGCACTAATAGAAGTGGTAGATCCTATTGTTGAACAGGATGAAAGTTTCATTACTTCTGTGAGTGATGAGGCGGTTGAATTCATAACCTGTATTAAATTATTAAATGAAAACTTAAGAAAAATATTGTCTGATGAGTATCAGATTTTTGATTATGAACGTTATTGTTTTGGTGTATGGAAGGCTGTAAACAGTAATGGAGAAGTTTTTTCGGATATTAAAGAACAAGTCACCGTTGTTAAGTTCTTCTTTTCGATGATTAAAAACGCAATGGTATATAACAACAAGAACAGTCTTGTTAATGAAGTTGGGGTTGAATTAGTCAATTTAATGCAATCTGACCAATGGTTTAAAGATCATATCTTCAATGTAGAAGATGACACTTTAAACCTTGAGGATGAGCGCAATAAAGCCCTTAAGGCACTGCATGAATTACGTATGTATGAAAGTTAAGGGCTAAACATGTTTTTAGTTCATTTTCAAAACGACACGGTTTCCATCGCATACCAGGATCAAAGCAGTGAAGGTAACTTAGTAGGACCATCCTTAATCAGCAAGCTTAAGGCATCTAAAATTCCGAAAGTTATTTACAATAAAATTAATGATTTATTTATAAATAACTCTGCTATTGGTGAAAGTTTCGACAGACAAAAGAATTATGTGAATTCTGTGAGCACCTATATTGATGTTGTTCATGAAGTAAAAGGATCAAAAGTTTATTTTCTTAATCTATATATCTTGCCAAAAGATATTAAGCTTAAATATGACCCAACTCAAACTGATGAAGAAATCATAAGAAAAATTGAAAGACTTTCTTTTAGGATTTATCAGCTATATACAACCCAAGTAAATCATAGGAATGTCCATCTTAAAGTTTTAAAAGAGTTCAAAGGAGAGACCCTTCTTGATTTTCAAATGCAGTTTTATAAAAAAGAACTCGAAAGGCTTCATGATCACTTAATAAACTATACTCGGAGCTTAAAGGATCATATCATTTGCTCCGATAAACATGTTGGGGTCATGATTGATGATTTAAATACCCTTGAGGGGAATCCTCTTAAGCGTTATCAGTTTGTAAAAATGCCACATCAAAACGATTTGATTATTTTTGTATATTCACTCTTATGTTTTTTAAAAACAGAGAGGTTAGAAGTTTTCAAGGAGCACGCTTCTTTTAAAGAATTAATTTCAATAATTGAGAAAATCAATAGTTTTTTGAAGAAGATATCAACCTCTTCATATCTCAGGCAGGAAGAAGTTACGGTTAAAAACTTATCACATTTTTTTCAAACGTATAGAAACTCTTCTGAGGTTAAAAAAAATAGAGTGGTTTTAGAGATACTGGAAGGCATATTTTTTAATCAATTAAAAGAAGGGGTCTTTCTCGCTAAATCTATTGATATGACAAAAATGTTCGAGCAGGTTGTTGAGAAACGGTTGAAAATTCAATATGGACATAATCTTTTCATTGGTGATGAAAATCGCGGAAAAATACTAGGTATAAAGCCATACAGCGGTGAACTGAATCACATCAATTTTTTACTTGAAAAAGATCACAGGAAAAGTATTAAACAATTTCCTGATTTCCTTATTCAAGATGGAGCTGTTAATCATATCGTTGATGCTAAGTATAAGCTCCATCATAAGACCCTTGAAAGGGGAACTATCTGGCAAGTGCTTATTTATGCAAAGCTGTTTAATAAGTCAAAAGATATGAAGAGTATAAAAAAGGTTGTTGTGTATGCTCAAAAATCTGACGTGGATTTAGATGATTTTTCTGATTTAAACATAAACTTTGATCAAGGGATAAATATTGATTCAGCAGTTGAGACTTATCAAGAAAATGTTTTTGATAGTGAGATTGGTTTTTTAGGTATAAAAACCTTTTGCTTGTTCTGATCTTCCGGGGAATTATCCGGAACATTAACTGCTCCTGTAATAAAAAACTGAGTGAAATAAATTAATAAATCACAAAATATGTGAAGATACCTTATGTTGTGGACTGTAAGGAAAATCGGGGCGTTATTGCCACAATAATTAAACAGAAAACCAGGAGCTTGCCAGTATCAGGGTAATGATAAGCTGTTTGATGCATTGTTTATAATGAGGTCGGCTATGACAGATACATTCAGTAGTGAGCAGCGATCTGTAATTATGGGAAAAATAAAGGGAAAGGATACCGAGCCTGAATTATTGGTACGTAAATTCATGCACGGTAAGAGTTTCCGGTTTCGCTTGCATGACAGGAAACTACCATGCCACCCTGATATAGTGCTAAAAAAATATAAGACTGTCATTTTTGTGAATGGATGTTTCTGGCATGGACATGAGAATTGTAAATACTTTAGGTTACCCAAGAGCAATGTTGAATACTGGAAAAACAAAATAACCACAAACAGGGATAGGGACAAAAAGTGTATTCAACAACTTGAGCAATTAGGGTGGACGGTGTATGTGATTTGGACATGTGAATTGAAGGGTAATAGAAAACAAGAAACTCTAAATAGATTGGTTAAGACTCTTTCTAGTCGTATGTAAGCATGGTTTTTCTGATCGCATCATCGGGTTGTTAGTGGTTTGATGCGCTGTTTTGTTGGATATTGTTATCGATTAACTGTTTGTATTGTTTTGCTCATAGTAAAGAAATTAAACCTAGTGGTAATATGACCTGCTATCTTCACGTCTTAAGACCGATCCGGGATGGCCATCTGCAATTCTTAAAAGTACGCGGATCAAAGGCCGTTTATAGGTGGGAGACTAGAATATTACGAATGAGAGGGAAGGTGGCTGAGTTTAGTCGTTATGTGTTTTCGGGAGTCAGGTGTAATTATGGAAAATATGCATCATAAATCTACTGTAATTGATAATGTGTGGTTGTACTCTAGGTATTTTGGAAATCAACTCGCATACTTAAAAGAGATAGAAGAAAATGGTAGCGCCTCACTCGTTTATTTATTGAATCTACTGGAAAATGTCATCAAATCTTATGTTGATGATTATGAATCTAATTTTCAAAGTGTCGTCAAAGAAACATTCAAAAGAGGTTTATTAACTCAAATTGAATATGAATTCCTTAATAACAAAGTTAATGGCATTCGAAAATTAAGAAATGCATTTGCTCATGCAAATTTGTCTCAATTTAGTTTTCAGTTTGAAAATAATCCGATTATTTACCCTTTAACCGAAAATGAAAATTGCCAAATTTTGTTCTCAAAAATATCTGATATCATTTTCAATATTATTCTAAAAATAGCTATCGTCCCTTTAAATGTAGATCTATCTGTAAATACAGATGTCGCTATAAAAAACTTAAAGTACAAAATTGTTACTCTCACGCCAGAAGATATCTTGCTAGATAAGGGGATAGATCCCGTCACACTTCACGGTTGGGGAACTTTAACGGATTCAGAAAAATACAGGCATGCTGAAAATGCGTCAAACGTAAATGTACTTGCTCATATATTTTCAGCTATAGCTAATGAGCAAAAAAACACATAACAAGCCAATCAAGCGGGACTGCTAACAGTTTGCTCGGTTTCGCTTCGCTACACATTTTAGCAAACTATTATCAGCCCCTTATTGGGGCGTTAGCTTACAAAAGAAGATCACAGGATGGCAACAGATTAACAAAAATTGGGCGACTTAGGTGAGAAAATGGTGGTAAAAAACTGTAATTGTCTAAAGTGCAAGAAAAAAAAGACTCTTAAACTTCTCCCTAAAAATTTTAAGTGTGCGGATGTTGTTTGCGATTTTTGTGGCTATTTAGGTCAAGTAAAATCAAAAAACGTTAAAAACATTAATTCAATACCAAATAAAATACTTGGAGCGGCTTGGGAGCCGCAACAAGAAAGAATGAATGCAGGAATATATTTTCCACTGTTTATAGTTTTGTTCAGCGGAAAAGAGTTTTCAATATTTTACTTATCAGCAGACCTTCAGGTTCCAAGTATGTTTGTGGCCAGAACACCTCTTTCCTCTGAGGCCAAGCGTGCTGGTTGGCAAGGTTTTTACTACGATATGCAGAAAATTCCTGAAGGTGCTGTAGTAAAGTTAGTCTAAGTAGACAAGCTAACAAGTCGCTCAAGCGGACGGTGCTACGCGCAGCACCTTAGTTTGGTCGTTAGGTATCAGCATTTGATTTGAGTCAGACGGAGATAATATGAGTGATTGGGATTTTCTGCATGATATGCATAATGACGGTTATAGCCCCGAGCAAATAGCAGATGCTGCTGCTTGTGGGTATAACCCAGATGAAATTGATGCATCTGCTTGGGGGTATTCCCCTGATGAGTGGCAGCCCATAGATGAAAATGAGCTGCTGACAGAGGTTTCAAGGGTAAATCCTGAGCTGGTGATGATTTTTGAGAGTTTGGTCGACAATGCAAAGTCTTTTTACACACTAACAGACCGTTACCTGCAAATTTGGGGGGAATTAGGAGAGTTATTCGGTGAAATCCATTATGGTATAAAACGCCATAAGCCTCACACAAAAGGTTCTGATGGCAAACTTGGTAATGATTTCATTGAAATAAAAACCATTTCTCCAGAAAAAGGGCTAGAGAAAGTAAAAGTTAAACGTGCTGGCAACTTTAATAAGTTATTAATAGTCAAAATCAACGAAGACTTTTCTTTTGAAAGCCAACTAATTGCAAGAAAAAATCTACCAAAAGGTGATGGCGTACATGTACGTGCATCGTGGAAAAAGAAGAAGGTTACTAAGAATGCCTAACAAAACACTCAAGCCGACTTCGCTAACGCGCAGCCACTTAGCTTAAACGTTAGCAATTATACAATTGCACCTCTAAAATTATCTGAGAGCAAAAATGACAACAGAAAAAACTAATAATGGTGAAAAGGATTCAGATGAGCCACTGAAGGATTTGGCTAGCATTCTTAGTAAAGAAGTGTCCTCTTTAAAAAATAATGACCATGTGGTTGAAATTCTTTCTCAGCAACTAGGGCATGAGAAAGCTTCGCAAATTGTTGATGAAATATCTAAGTCAAATAAAAGATATTACCTCGGCATGTTCTTTTTTGTGTTGATTAATCTTTCATTGATGACTGCGTTAGTTATGATTTTAAAAAATGCTATACCCATGTCAGAGATAATATTCTATTCTTGGTGGCTTTTATTAATTGGCTTTATATCGATGGCAATTGCTGGCAAGACTATGGATTCATTAAGTACGGTCATCAGTAAGTATGGATTATTTTTCCTCTATATTGGTGGAGGTAGTGCTTTGTTATTGGCAGGTTTTCTGTTTCTGCAAGGAGATTGGAGTCATATTGAATTAAATCGTTCACCTGGGGGTTTGGCTGTAATATTGTTTATGCTAATAAAATTAGTTGTAAATATCGGCCCAAATATTTTTGGAGTAGTTTTTGGCCTTATAGGCCTGATGCTAATATCAGGTTTTTACGCTGGGGTTAGAAATTTACGAATAAGCTAACAATACTATCTCGTCGAACGCAAAATGCGCTGTTTGATTGTGGCGCTTTCTGCTTGTCACGGTAAAGGGGACGCAAAAGACAATAAAGGCAATGTTTTCAAGGTTCTGTTTTAAAGCCCAACCCTGCAGTCGAGAGGGGCGCTGCTATCAGGGGCTTCCAATTGAGCAAAATGCATAACAAGTCAATTAACTTTGCGCCTTCGGTGCCGGACGCAACTAGAGCTGCGCCGTTTACCCAGGTATTATGCCAGTCTCTATTTCCTAAATCTAATTTCAGCATCTCTCCAGCTAAGCTCTCTAGTCCTCTCAGTTTCATCATGCGCCTCAACATCAACTTTAATGATTAAGATCTGAGTGTAAATGAAACGACCGTTTTGTTTACACCTTTCTGGTAAGTCTTAAAACACCCAAAAACACTTGTTATTGTGTAAATAAATTACGATAATAATTCTATGTAAATAAAAGGTACGTTTTATGATCATAGGATATGCTCGCGTTAGTACACAAGATCAAAATCTTGAACTTCAATTGGATGCACTTGAAAAAGCTGGTTGCGAAGAAACTTTCCATGAAAAGATTACAGGGAAGAGTAAAGAGCGCCCTGAACTCAATCTATGTTTTAAAACGCTTAGAAAAGGAGATGTGTTAGTTGTCTGGAAACTAGATAGGCTCGCACGTTCACTTAAAGATCTTGTTGAGATTCTTTCTGAACTTGAGGACAGGGGGGTTGGATTTCGCTCCCTTACAGAATCGATTGATACGACCTCTCCTAGTGGGAAATTAATTTTTCATATCTTCGGGGCTTTGGCAGAGTTCGAGCATAGTTTGATACGTGAAAGAACTTTGGCTGGTTTAGCGTCAGCAAGAGCAAGAGGGCGCAAAGGAGGTCGAAAACCAGCATTGTCTAAAGGCGATGTCCAGAAGGCGGCTGCAATGTTAAAGGATCCCCAAATTACCAAAATGGAAGTGGCAGAACATTTCAAAGTTAGTCGTTTAACACTCAACAATTCTTTAGCTAGAGAAGGATATGATGGAATGCCTGGAAATTTAAATTATCAGTGAGGGCGAACTTTATTCTTTATAGGTTAAAATGCGTAAATAAGCTTTGATTTCAAGAGTTTTAGATTACCGTCAAAAAGAAATACCTTATTAAAAAGGACAAGCATGTCAGAAGTAGAAGAACAAATTAAAGCAGTTGATAAATTACTTAAAGAGCCTGTTTTTTTGGGGCACGATACCAATACAAAACTTATTCGTGCCCATCTTTTTCTTGTAAGTGCTTTAGTCTTAATTTATGTCAATTTTGATTTAAAAATAAGTGACGGATTCTCTTTTCTTGGTTTTAAATTTGAGAATCTTCAAGACATAGACTTTCAACACATATTGTTGATTTTGCTACTTTATTTAAGCTTTCATTTTATTTGGCTTTCTTGGAATACTTTTAGTGAATGGCGATTGCGTATTACTGGAACTAAGGTTTCATTTATTACAGGTTCTTCTCTTGAAAGTGAAATGACTGATAATCCTTCAGACCCTAGGCAGTCAACACTTCATAACTATTATGCAACCTCAATGAAAAAGCATATTCCTCGATTAGATTCATTAATTAATGAAATTAATGAAATTGATAAGCCAGATAAAAAAGATAGTCGTATTGGTGAAATTCAAAGTTTAATTAAAGAAATTCAAAAATCTAATTTGAGAGTAGAAGCTTCTGTTAAACGGTTCGACAATTGGACAAAGTATTTTCATAAAAGTCAAAATTATGAATGGTTGATAATAGAGTTTTTGCTACCTTTGATTTTGGCTTTCATTGCAGTTGTTTCTATATACAAAAGTTGAATAAAGTGGATGCTACTATTTTTAATTTCCTAACCGAAATCGACCAAAAAATTGACCAGGCCTGGTCAATTTTAGAACAAACCAAAGTCTTTAAAAAGGCTTATTACAGAAGATGTTTATTTAAAACACAAGTCAAAAGGAATAAGTTGTGTCGATTAGTGAAAAGTTTTCAATTTTTTGTAAAAACCTAAGAATGAGTGATGTAGTTCTTAGAAATGTCAGAGCCCGAACGAAGAACATTACTAGAAGAATAAATTCGGATATTAGATGTTTAAACTCTGATACAAGATATTCCATGTTTGTGGGCTCATATGGGAGAGGTACAGCAATTCATACTAGTGATATTGACCTTGTTATTGAATTACCTTACTTGCTATATACAAAATATAATTCATATAGTGGAAATGGTCAGTCTGCACTCTTGCAAGAAGTAAGAAACACTATTCATAAAACGTATTCTACAACTCATATTAGTGGTGATGGTCAGGTTGTAAAATTGAACTTCACTGATGGGGTTTGCTTCGAGATAGTACCCGTTTTTATAAATAAGGATGCTTCAAGTTTTACATACCCTGATACCAATAATGGGGGAAGCTGGAAAATTACCAAACCAAGAGAAGAAATAGCTGAAATAAATAAAAAAAACAACGAATTTAACAGTAACTTAAAACACCTATCTAGAATGGCAAGGGCTTGGAAAGAAAAGTGGAATGTTCCAATTAATGGACTGCTAATAGATACACTGGCTTATAATTTTTTGCTTACCTGGGAATATAGTGACAATGGCTTTATTTTTTATGATTGGATGACAAGGGATTTTTTTGCTTTTTTACAAAAGCAAAATTCCAATCAAAGTTATTGGCTTGCCCCAGGGAGTAATCAGAAGGTTTTTAGAAAGGGAGTTTTTGAGAATAAAGCATCACGTTGTTTTGAACTCTCCAAGCAGGCGATTGAGTGTGAAGAAAGCAATATGCCGTATTCGGCAAATCAGAAATGGAAAGAAATTTATGGAACAAGGTTTGGTTAATCAGCCATTAGAGCAGCAGATTAGAGAATGTTATGGAAGAGTTGTTTGGGCGCATAAGGTTCATGAAAAGTGTGCTGATTTGTTAAACAAAAAACTAGATCGTATCAAATTTTGGCAAATCATTCTGTCCGCTATAATTACCACCGGCATTCTCATTTCTGTTTTTGGAGATTCTGTAGAGGTTGGAATAGCGGCCGCTCTCATCTCTTTTGCTCTTACAGTGCTTAACACCTATGTGAAGCAATATAATTTAGGAGAAACTGCACAGAAGCACTCAGATGCAGCAATATCTATTTGGAGTATTAGGGAGTCTTATTTATCGCTGTTAACTGACATTAATTCAGGCGAAATTAGTCAAGTTGACGCTAGAAAATTACGTGACTCTCTACAAACAAAGTTAGAAGATATTTACCGAGGCTCGCCTAGAACAAATGATAAAGCATATAAAGAGACATCAAAGGCTCTAAATAAACTTGATGAAATGACTTTTAGTGATGAGGAAATTGATAAGTTCCTCCCATCAGGATTGAGAAGAAGTAAATAAGTGGCAACTCAATCCGAACAAACCCTCGAAATTAATCTAGTCCAACAGTTAGCCAATCAAGGCTATGATTCTGTTGTGATTGAAAATGAAGCCGACCTGTTAGCCAATCTTAAACGCTAGTTAGAAAAACACAATATAACTGTTTTTTCGGATAGCGAATTTGGGAAAATCCTTAACCACCTCAATAAAGGTAATGTATTCGAACGAGCGCAGACGTTACGCGATAAGGTCAAAAAACTTATTTAAAGCTACTTGTTTACTGAGAAACGGCCTTATCTTGATGACGTTGTTGATACTATGAAGACTAAACCGTAAGAATATTTCTCAGCGAGTGCTAGACAAAATTCTGGATTACATAAGACGTTTGTAGATGAGGCTCCTGAATGATTTGTAAAAGCCCAATTCAGGGCTTCTACAGTTTTTGTTATTAGTGGCGAGTTTTATCTGTTCCAACTATTTCTTTTGCGTTGTCTAAAAAGTCACTATCAGGGTTTATATGCAACAACTTCTTTGGATCAAAGATATCCAGAATCGTTGGTTTTGTGTATTCAAATCCAGATAGTTTCTTGATGTATTTAAACTTAGCGAAAGTTGTGTAATGCCGGTATAAATCAAGGTTGACGACTAATTCTTCGACAGGAATTTCAACACCTCTATTCCGCTTTGGATTTTGCTGAAGAAGTTGCTCACCTTTTATAATGGATATTATGAAGATTAATATTTCAAAAACTTTGTCATTTGGATTTTCTTCTTCAAAATATAGATCAAAGCATAGACTTACTTGAGTAAGAAGCGAGGAGGATAAGTTGTGAGGCAGTATAGCTTCGGGACCATTTTTCTTTATATGGGTGATTAGATTTCGCTTAAGTTCTTCAGTAAATTTTCTAATTTTTGTTGGGGAGTTTAAATTGTTTTTCATTTGTGATGTCCTTTTAGAATTTTTAAAAAATGTTATTTGAATTTGTTGCTTAGTAGTGGTTTTCGACCCCCATTTATGTTGGGTTTTTTGTGCTTAGGATTGGGTAAATATGGTTCCCAGCTATGCCACTTACCGAGGCAAGAGGCTATCACTCTTATGGTTAACCAGTAGTCGTATAGAGTTGAAATGGTTAATTCTCTTTTTAGAGCGTCTACGGTCCATTGAAAATGCTTTACTCGCCATTTATATGGGGAGTTGATAGAAAACTGCTCATCAATCATATCGGCGAGTCTTTCACCTCTCTGGATGTGTTTCTGTATTGATATAGTGGATCCTGGTGTACTTTTTTTTAGTAGTAATGCAATGCTCATTTTCTTCCTCCAATATATTCACTTAAAACATCAATTCGTCCATGACCTAATTCATTCGCAATCTGTAATCGGGCTTCATAATCTACTTCACGATTCTCGATGGGAAAGCCAAATACGGATGCCTTATGCCCGGTTATTTCTTGGTAACGTTCACAGGCATAAGCAGCACGTAATTCATGAAAGCCAGGTATGCCATGCTCTTTAAGGATTTCTCGACATTCTCTTAGTTCGCCTTCTTTCCAATGAGACCAGCTACAACCAATTGGTATAAGGTTTGAAGCGTTTCTTTGAATTAGAGATGAGTTTTGCAAAGCTTGAATTTGACTCTCATGAAGAATCTTTAACTTCCTGGTTAGTCCTCCTTTAGTTCCTGATGAGATTGTTATTTCTGATGATTGAGAAAACTCTCTCAAAGCTTTTTTTGGATTGATGAGAAAGGATTCTTTTGATCTTAATCCGAGTTCACGTGCTAGTTGTGCAGCGCATGCACCACGAACAAGTCCTTTTAAATTCATCTCTAAAATAGCCTGTGAAAGAAGGTCTTTGTCGATAATAGGGGGAATCTCTCTAATGGTTGATCGCTCTCCAATCCATTTACTAGGCGATATGTAAAGATCTCGTTTGCCTTTTAAAGCTTCTAATGTCGTGTTTACGCTTGAAAGTAGGTTCTGGCCATATGCAACAGCAACTTCACCCAATGCGGCGCGTCTAGCAACGTAAGAGGCGTAGCTTTCAATGTGGTCAATATCTATTTTTGCGACATCGCTAATATTGAGAGAGTTTTTGGAAAACTCAACGAATTGATTCCATCTGCTTGAGTGCGACGCAACCGTCGCATAATGGCCTTGTCCATAAAGGTTGCGTAGGGCATTTTTGCCTGCAAACGACATCTGCTTTCCCCATCCCAGATTTAATTTTGAATTACACTTTTTCATAAAGACTCCAATAATTTGAAAATAAAATCCTCTCGTGTCTCGCTTCGACAGTTGTTGAGTGGTAAACCAGAAACGCTGGTCGCGCTGAGAGGTAATTTGTTTTCGTACAAATCGAACGACCGCAATAAGACTGGTTCTTGATACGTATAGCGACAGTAACAAGATTCATTCTTGGTGCGAATTTGATCAATGACTCCATCCTCTAAAATGCCTAAACACTGAAACGAGGGGATGTTGTGGGTTGGACGACCACAAGCCATATTGATTTTTCTAGATGCAATTAACCGTATTTTTTTATTTAAATTCTTACGCCGAGGGTGCCGTCCTTGGTGTCAATTTGACAAAGAAAAATCATATAAAATAGGTTTTAGTTCAGGTTTTAGTTCTGACGTTCAGACTAGAAATCCTGGTTATGAAGGGCATTGGGTACACTTTTTTAAATCCGTCTCTTTGTGAGGATTTATTGCAGACACAATAGTTAGCATGCAGTCAGTATTGAAGTATCAATACCATTGATCTCATGCATATTTGTCTTAGGGTGCAAAGCGTAGATATAAGGTGTGAGGAAGTGGCATAACTAAATTTTAGTTGTGGCTATCCGAGGAGTTTTAGATTTTTTATTAAAACGATCGTTTTAATCTGGCATTACTTCTCTTTGGACGTTGGTGCGAAAGCATCAAGTTCTTTGAGGTAAATACCTAATGTTGGTATGAAACTTATTGAGTAAGGAAGTATGACAAAATTTAGGCACACGAATCCTACTGTGTTGAACTCAGTTTTAAAAAAACTGATTTTTTAGACTTCTGGTGCAGATATTAACTATCTGTCAGTGGTCTATTAGTTAGAAGGCCTAGTACAGCTTACAACGAGGGCCCTTGTAAGCCGTCTCATGGGTTGCATGAGACTACTCGATGCAATATCGAGGTTTTCGTTCAGAATGGAACGATACATTTAAAGAAGTTTTAGTCTACAATTGAAAGGGCTTGTCAGCAAGAGTTTTTTGGAAATTAATTTCTAACTATCTGTAAAACCTACAAAAAATGTAGGTATAGAAGATTTTTTGTTTAATATTTAAAGCGAAAGGAAATAGTCTTGCTAAATATGATACCTATATTAATTATCGTTGTTGCTGTCTTATCTCTTGTGCATGCTGCCTCTAAATCAAGGTCACAGGATGAAGATTCGTAAAATAATTATTTTGTTCTAAGAGCTTTTGAATTTACCCGTTATTAATCTTGTGAGCCGTCTTGAGCTTTCTCCTCTGCTTCTTTTTCTTTAGAGGCTTTGTGTAAAAGGAAGGCTACCCCAAAAAGTACAAATCCGAAAGCTAGTGCAATCGAGGCTGTGATAAAAAGTATCCAGTTCATATTAAGTCCTTTTCTTGCTATGTTAATAGAGTGAATTTAACATGCAGTTATAAACACGCATTGTGCGGAGAACGTGATTTCGGCTGCCTAATTCGAGAGGTTAAAGCTTATTTTCTATAAAGGTTTCTGGTATGAAAGGTGTGGTCAAAAACGTTGACCACAAACAGCAGGGTTCTTTGCTCAAGAAGGCCCCTTTATCTAGTCTTTTTAGTATCAATTTGAACAGTGATATTGAGACTAAATGCTACTTTTCAATTCATCCGAATCTAAAGCTTGAATTAAATCCATGTTAGGAATGTTGAACGCCCGTCCTAAAACTGCCTGACAGCCACGAATGGAGTAGATTATTATTTTAGATGTAATGCGGTTATCTAAAGGATAAATATGAATGAAGTACACGTGAATGAAATAAAACATTTGGTTTCTCAAATAGATGAAGTAAATTCAAATGATATATGTAAACAAATTGCACAGATATTGATGTGTGAATATCAGTTAGATATAAAGGATCATATATTTAGTCTCTCAGAGTTAGAGTTTTATATTTATTCTGATCAACATCCTGATCCATACGTCCATAAAAATGATAGACAAAAAAAAATTGGAAAGTTTTATGTCCATCCACAGGATGGAAATTATGGAGGTATTGATTTTACAATTGGGGATACTGAAAAATACATTTTTGGTGGAGTCTTAATAAGAGGCTTGAAACGGGAGTGTGACAAGAAATTTATTAGTGGGCCAAACCTGGTAAAAAAAGAAATCTACAATATTTTAAATATAGAAAATAAAGAAACTGAAAAAAAATATGAACAGTTACAGAATATATCCGATGAACAAATTAAAGTCGTCAGTCATAAAAACGACAAAGTTGTACGATGTTCGACCAGAATAGGATTAAAGCCAAAATTTGAAGACTATCAAGTTGGTGGAAAATATATTTACAAATTACACCGATTTATTACCTATGCAGAAGAAAAAGGGCATAAATTTAAAGAAAAAGGAAGTGTAACTCAATACAATAAATAGATTGTAATCCCTCTCTCCCTCCTTTCTTTTAACTTATGGTTCAGGTACCTCTCGGCTATATGGCCGGGGGTGCCTTGTGCCGTTAATTCGAAATGATCTAAACTCCGTAATTTAGTAAGGCTAGTATTTAACTCTTCAAAGTCGTATTCCTTTCCTGTTAAAACATAGTTCCTACCTAGTCTTTGAACCACAAATGTATTTTTTTATTTTTTCTCGCTTTTAGCCTTGCTGACGAAATTCATTAAGTCACTTAATCTGGAGGTACCCAATTAAGGGTGTTAATAAAAGGAAAATAAAATGACTAATATTTATTCAGCAATTCATTCAAATCGTGGTCCATCAAGTCATCCTGGTCCAGGAGGAAATTGGCCAAGTACTACTGGCGGGACTTCTGGTGGTGGGCGCGGAAACTCTACGCCTACTAAAGGCAAGTAATCACAAATCAATCCCCTCTGTTATCAGGGCAGGGGGGAGAGGAGTAGTTATGAAAATATATAGCAGTTCAAAAGATGTTAATAGACTGGTAATGAGCTTGATTAAATTCGGTTGGCAGGTTAAAACAGGCAAAAGGCACAATAGAATAATCTCTCCAAGAGGGCGAAAAGTTACATTCTCATCAACGCCTAGTGATTTTAGAGTATTCAAAAATTTTAGATCGCAAATACGAAATGAAATAAAGGAAATAAGTAGTCATGCCTTGCAGTGAAATTAAATCTTCCTACCCGACATTGATTGAAGCCATGCGCTTTATGGCGACGTCTTTAGATCTTAAAGGAAATAATAAACGCATCGATGACAAATCCACAGGGCATATTGATCCAAGAGAAGTTGATAGTCTTATTCCGGAATTATTTGTAGATCGCGTGGATAGGGATATAGGGCCACACGCATCTGAATTTATTAGCGTACAGATTAACGGCTTAAAGGATCAATATATTGATTTTATAAAGGATTACAATGCCGATGGGCTTACAAGAACACAGCTTGTAAAATTATTGAACAAATCTGTTTTTCCAGCTTGGATTGCAAGGGTCTTTACTGAATTACACAAAGAGTTTGGAGGGCCTTCTGTTGCCACATTATTTGTGCAGCATAATAAGGCTGTTCCTTTGGTATTAAAATGGATTTCTAAACACAATTCTTCTTGGAATGAACTTCTTGATTCAAGAGAAAAGAAGGATAGGGATAGAGTTTCTGAGTGGATAAAAGGCAATGAGATACCATCTTCTCAATCCATTTTCGCATTAAAAAATATATGGATTCAGGAGTCTGGCTTATCGGTTCAAAACTTTGAAAATATCCAAGTATTATTGTTAATGGCTAGATTCGTTGATTCTTTGCGTAGATCCGATCAAACATGCACATTGATGAACGCTGTACTTCTTCAATTATGGCAAGGTTTTGCTGAGTTGCCAGTACCATTTCAAAAAGAAGTAGGAATAATTCTAAGTAAAGTGTCCAGTGATTTTGATCCTTCTTTTTATGATGCGCTTTCTAAGTTGCAATATAAATTAATACCAGATATATCTAAAGATTCTATGTGTAAGGAAGACACGCGAATTTTGCTGGATTATGCACGTGCAAAATTAGTAAATATAAGTTGTAATCCAGGCATTCAGTCTTGGCTGGATTGGGGAGAGGCAAAGTGGCATGTGTTTTCTGGAACTTTAGAAGAAGCTAATAATTTTTATAAAAAGGCTTTTGATGCTGCTCTATATCAAGGAGGGATTAACCTTCTGGATATCATTAATCAATCTCTAGTTGTTGCTTCTAGTCTAGAGAAAGCAGATAAAGTCTTTCTAAAGCGTCTCAAGTGGGCCATGCTATTGTTCAAGTATGACATCCCATCAGTAACTAGTCCCAATACATCAAATAGATTTGAAGACAGCATTGAGGAATGGGAAATTCGTGCTTGGAGGTTAAATTTTTCTCGAATCTTTCCTACAGTCGGGTTATTTCCAGGAGTTCAATTTGATATGGACGCTTTGCCATACACAATGGTTAATAGTGAGGATGAAGTTAAGCCAGATTTTCGATACCCAAATAGAAAGTTCAAAATTGGTGAAGGTCATGTATTAAAAATGCCTCAACTTAACTGGTTCATTATCAAGGAAAATTATGATGTTTTCACAAAGCTATTAGAGGCAGGTGCTAGTCCTAATGTATTTTCGGATTCAATGGACACTCCTTTACAACTTTCTTTACAGCTATTGAATGTTTTAGATCCCTCTAGTAGTTTTGATGACAGATTCTTTTGGAGGCTTGCTGAGTTTCCTTATAAGGGGGAAGTCGTCAACACAAGGTCGCAAAAGAAAAGGTCTTTACCGTTAATTTTAGCAGTTCAATCGGGCGACCCTAAAATCGTTCAAAAGGTTATTGATATGGGGGCTGATCCCAATGGAAGAGGTCAAACTGATGAGCAAACCGCGTTAAATGTCTGTTTGAAGCTGATGGCTTTGTGTAAAAATCCAATCGGTTTTATGGAGAATCAACGAGAAATGCCCGAGACAACTGAGGTGCTGGATTCTTTTAGAAGGCATACTGGAGGAGCAGTTGGTTCTTCCCTTGATCAAATGAAGGCTGTTCTGAATCAATATAAGACTGATCCTCTATATCAAGCTTTAACTATAGCTTTTGAAAAAAGGCTAATTGAAAATGCTTCTCGACTGGATTATCAATCTTTAATGCAGATTGCAGAAGTGCTTATTAAGGCTGGCGCCGACGTTAATGCGGAGCATAAGAGCCCTTTTAAAGGCTATACTCCATTGATGCTTGCGGCAGAAAATAATGAACACGAACTTTTTCAGTTAATGTTAAAGCATGGTGGACTTCCTGATAAGGGTTATTGCACTCCTGAGAGGAGGGGGGCAATAACATGTTGGGAAATAGCAGAATACTTTAACTCTGTTAATGTTTTAAATCTGTTGAAAAAGTCCCGGTTGCACTGATACAGGTTTTATTGATTTCTACTTGGTCTTAATGACAGGGCTTAGGGTCTGTGAAAGCTTTTCAAATGCCTCTCTTCTTTCGTCTAAATAATCATGTCTATCGTAAATACCTTCTACACCTTTTAACTTATGGTTCAGGCACCTCTCGGCTATACGGTCGGGGTGCCTTGTGCAGCTAATAGAGTTTAGAAAGTGCAACGAAGAGCGGCGTGTACTGGTTATGTTCGTTATAGCTTGTGTGTAAGGTATGCAAAACGGTATGCAAATGCCGTATATGGTAATATAAACCCGAAATCAATGGAGTTTTGGTGTTCGGTGTAGCCACTATGTTCAAAAGTTAATCTGTCGTTTTTTTACCTAACCCCCCGCTCTTGTTTCTTTCTCAGATTTTTATTGTTGAGCCAATTGCTTTGAAAAATAAATAATTTTAAAGGCTGATCTTAAATATAATTGAGGCGGATAAGTTGAATTATTTTAATGGCTATATATACAATGTATTGTATTGGCACTTTTAGTGTAGGGAGGTCACTCGACCCTATCAAAATAAATCTTTTATAAGAGAGCTTGAGGAAAGAGGGTGGGAAATGGTAAATAGAATTAATGGTATATAATTACAATTCAATTACTTAACTTATTGAATTTTATTGACTGTTTAAGACCTAGTCCAGCTTACAACAAGGGCCATTGTAAGCCGTCTCATGGGTTGCATGAGACTCGATGCAATATCGAGAGTTTTCGTTCAGAATGGAACGATACATTTAAAGAAGTTTTAGTCTACAATTGAAAGGGCTTGTCAGCAAGAGTTTTTTGGAAATTAATTTCTAACTATCTGTAAAACCTACAAAAAATGTAGGTATAGAAGATTTTTTGTTTAATATTTAAAGCGAAAGGAAATAGTCTTGCTAAATATGATACCTATATTAATTATCGTTGTTGCTGTCTTATCTCTTGTGCATGCTGCCTCTAAATCAAGGTCACAGGATGAAGATTCGTAAAATAATTATTTTGTTCTAAGAGCTTTTGAATTTACCCGTTATTAATCTTGTGAGCCGTCTTGAGCTTTCTCCTCTGCTTCTTTTTCTTTAGAGGCTTTGTGTAAAAGGAAGGCTACCCCAAAAAGTACAAGTCCGAAAGCCAGTGCAATCGAGGCAGTGATTAAAAGTGTAGCATTCATATATAAACCCTTTTCTTTTTTAATAATTTTTTCAGAGTTAGGGATAAGAATAAGCGTGTTTAAACTTATCCGCAGGACTTTAAATCCATCTATAAGCTTCCAGTGGTTGTCTTCCTTTAGTGCTTGTTTTTTCTTGTTTTACAGCTTCAATATAATGATGCTCCAGTAGTTTTTTAATTGCACCTAAAATCGCCTCTCGCTTGGTTAGCCCACCCCAGCCCTTTAGTTCAATTTGGCGGGTGTTAAAGGTATCCGGGAGCTTCTTTTTTTCCTCGTAGATACGCCTAGCGTTTTCAATATCTTGGTCGCGTTTGTGAGGGTAAATTTTAACAGCATGTGACTCTAGATATTCACCAAGCTTACGGGCTTTGGTAAGGCTATCAAGACTGATTTCATTACTATAAGGGTTTTCTAAAACCTGAAAGATAAGTGATAAGGAGGCTATTAAGCTGTCATATTTGCCAAAGTGAGCGCTCAATGACTCATGTAAATCACCTGAAGATATTTTATTACGGTTCTGTATGACGAAATCGTTATAAGCCTCTTGGGCTGGAAGTGAAAAGTTTAGTGTTTTACTAGATTTCATCTCTGTACATGCTTTATAAGCATTGTTAATTACATTGTAAGCTTCTTCTTTTGCAGTAAGATCGGGGGCACGATCTACTAACTTAAAAGAGGGGTCTTCTTCGGGCCAAACGGCAAGTTGAAAGCGCTGAAGAAACCCATCATTGCCAGAGCTTTTACGAATAACGTCTTGTATGTATTTATTCAGTTTTGAGGGTTGTATACCACCAATAATACTAATGTTCAGTTTTTCAATATGAATAGTCCCCCTCTTAATTCGATCGTAAGTGTACGGTGAATTTCCATTAAAGCTTTCAAGAAAAAATGAGCGATCATTTTCTCTCCCTGCTTTATTGAGTGATGAGAGCCAGCCGTCCAGCTCATCCCGGCAGAGAAGAATTCCTTGTTTTGAATAAGACAGTATTTCTCCTATTTTTTCGGTGGTTGCGTCTCTAACAACGGACCTTTTTTCTACTGAAGTATTTTCAAAGTATGAGTTTTCAATGTGATGAATTGCTCCGAGGGCTTCTTGAAGCATGGGTGATTTCCCTGCAGATGGCTCTCCTATTAGCATTCCCCATAAGTTAGGAGTAACGACCCATGAGTTGTCGTGTTGTTTGGGGCAAACTTTGAATTTATCCGAAATTAAAGAGGCTACCGAGATAATCATCGGTATTGCCATGAAGTCATGAGGGAATTGCATTCTTTCAGCGCAGTCGTAAATCCAGTTGTTAAGGCAGCTAGGTAGTAAATCACGACTGTATGCGTTAGCCTTAGCTTTATGAATCGAGTCTAGAGGTATTTTCTCCTTTAACTTTTCAGGAAAAGTGGAGTGCCCTTTTTTTTCAACTGGGGCTGGTGGTATTTGAATAATATTTGAGGATGCCATTTTATTTCCTTAATGTTTTTTCCGATATATCCCTGTTTTTTATACTGATTGAGTATGGGTATGAGTTCTGGATATAAGCCAGTTATCAAGGTCTGAATGGCGGTATAGGACCTTTCTACCCACTTTTATAAAAGGTATCTGATATCTTCCTGTGGTTCTCCAAATCGCGAGAGTTCCAACAGTAGTGCTTAAATAGTCAGCGGCTTCATTTGTAGTTAATAGTTTTTGCTGTAATGGATTAGGTGTCATGTTTATCTCCGTCATGTTTAATTAATAATGATTAATGCTTGATCACGGAGGTAATGCTAGAGGTGTTTTGTCGTTTATAGAAATGGGTTCTGGTACCAGAACCCAAGTTTGGTACCAGAAACCCATTTTATGGATGGTTTTTTGTTGTCGAAATAGATGTGTGTGAGTTTTTTAGGACTCTTAGCTTTAATTTTATCCAAGTAATGAAGGTATCATTTGTGAATGGTTTTACTGCATCCATTGCCTGATCATCCCAGCATTTTTGAATAAGGGCCTGCATCCTTGAATCATTAAAGATAGCCATCGGCTTTAATTTAGTCGTTTCAGAAAAGATTTCTTCCACCGTCGACTCTATTAAAGGGCGGTATGTATGGGAGAATTTATGTTTGTTATCCCGGCCTTTTTGAGTGCCGCTTACGTAAGTGTTTAGCTGGCTATTAACTTGTAGTTTTTCCGCTTTAACGCTGCTTAGTGTTTTTTGTAACGATTGAAAGCTAGTTTGTTGTAATTGCAATATATAGCTAAAACAATCTTTTATTTCTAGGGATGTGGCTAGTAACTCTTCCAGTTTAATATTTGTAGGTTTTGTAGGTTTTGTAGGTTTTGTAGTGCCTTCTATCAAATAAAAAATAATCAAATACAGCCCGTCTATTTGAATGTTTTTGTATTCTATTCCGCTACACAGTTCATCACAGTATGTATCCTCTATCCATTTAGATTTATTGTTATGAATTGAATGGTCCAAAAGTTCATCGAATAGAGTAGGAAATACTTCGGTGTTTGATGTTTTTGAATTCCTTAGATATTTGCAAATAAAGCTCCTTATATTCAAGCCTGATAGATAAAGTTCAAGCATGGTGGAGAAATTCAATTCAGCGAGCAAGTGATCTTGGATTCTTTCCTGAATTTCTTCGTTCATTATCGATGCTGGCAAGTCTATGCCTTGAATATAGTCGTCGCCATTTATTTCTGCTGAGATTAAGGCATTGTTTATTTCACAAGAATTAAGAGGTTTTAAATTATTGGTCAACCAGTTAGAAAAGTTATCTAAATCTTCGTCAAGTACTTTTAAAGTTAGGTTTCCGATGTCATAGCTTTGTACCGAACTGATAAAATCTAGGTCATTAGAAACCTCTTCTATTAGTACTTTCTGGGTCTGTTTAATTTCCGAGGCAAGAATTCCCATGAAATTTTTACGAATGTGGTTTTCCAAGCCGGCTATATTAATTTGGCCTGCTTTATTCCAGCGGCTATCAAAATAATCAAGGACTTGTTGCATGTCTTTTTTTAATGAACTCAATAAAATGTTAGGAATGGTCATTAAGTAGCTCCTGGAGTAGTTGGTTTTGATCTTCTTTGGAAAGTTTAGAAAGCATTACTTTTATAGAGTCGTTCAATTGAATTGGTCTTTCTTTTTTGGTCATGAAGTCGGTAATCATCTGAGAGGGAGGTCTTAGTTCGTCAGCTGTTTGGATTACATAGCCTTGGGTAACATCATTCTCATTGCGACTATGGTTTGCAAGCTGCTTTAGTGTGTAAGAACTTATGTTTAGTCTGTTACCTATAGTCATAAATGTTCTGCGTAAATCATGAGGGGATATTTTGATTCCGGTTTCTTTAAGCAAAGATTTTAGTGGTTTTTTTGTATCTGAAATGCATTTACTATGATCTTTCACGGCGGGAAATAAGTATTCGCTATCATTGTCAGATAGCATACGTCTTTGAAAAACTTGTTCTGTAAAAGAAGTCATTGGTAGCCAGAGCTTAGTTTTGTTTTTGGTCTTTGTTAGCCAAAACCTTTTATATTTGAGATCTACCATAATCTTAAGCATATTAGATGTTTCATTAAATCTAGTTCCATGAAACAGCATTGTTAATAACAAATCAGCCCCAGTTGTATAGAATTCATATCCATTTTTGTCTTCAGCCATTCTTTGAATAAAATCAATAAAAATGGGTAATTGATCATCTTCCAGATGGGAGGTTTTACGATCTAATTTGTGAGTTTGCCTGTTTTTATAAAGTTTTTTGACTGGATTAATAGTTAATAGTGCTGTGCCTTTCGAGTCTTTTAATTCTTCAATAGCATAATTGAAAACGGCTCTTAGAAGGCGCATTGCTCTGTCGGCCTCTGCAGGGCTACGTATAGAATAATCTTGATGAACGGAAAGGATTATTTCGTATGAAATATCGAGTATTTTTTTATTGGAAAGTGGTGCAAGCACATTGGACATGCTTGATTGATAACCTTTTATAGTAACGTCACTTAATTTCCGTGATTTTAAGTAGTCTTCAAATATTTCATATAAAGTGGTGTTCAAGGAAGATATAGATTTCTTGTGTTGGTTTGGATTGATGCCTTGGTGAATTAGTGATTGCTGTTCGCGGGCATTGTTTCTAGCTTCTTCAATTGTCATTAGGCCAAACTCACCAAGGGTCAAGGTTATAGTTTTGCCATTAAGTTTTTGTTTTATTCGAAAGTATTTTTTACCCGAAGTCATGACTTCTAGCTTGAGGCCATTTGATTTGGGGTGAGTGTCGTGGCAAAGGTATCGAGTTGAGAGAACAGGAAGTTCCGTAATTGACTTGATTGTGAAATTAAAGGTGTTTGAAGATGCCAAAATATATTCCTTATCAAACTAAGTTATTAATGAGGAATGTAGCAGTACTTAAATGTTTGTGCAACCCATGTGCAACTTTGAAGAAGTATTTTGGTTAATCTCGAGAAAGTTAAGGTAATTTTGTTTTATTATAACTTGTTGATTTTTATGTAAAATACTATTTACATGTATTTTAATATATCTTGATTTAACTGTCGGTCTGCCGACTCATAATCGGCAGGTCCGCAGTTCAAGTCTGCGAGGGCCCACCATTCATTTTTCTTTGTATTCAATACCTTAAGTATTCTTGTCTTTAGCTCTAATTCCTTTCGTTTTTATTTTAGGTCGCCCATAGGTAACTTTATGCGCTATGCAATTCGGTATCTCTTTTTGATGAGCTAAGCTTGTATCTGAAGCGATTTACAGGATGATTCAGGGCTTAATAGATTGCTTGTGCATTTTGATTAGGCGTTAAATCAAGATGATAATATGGTGGGAGTTGAGCTGTTTTTGTAAAGATATTTAAGTGATGCGCTTATATTGAGAGTGATTAAGAATGGTTACCAGTACAAAGCGTCTTGCAAGTTTTATATAAAATGGATTTTAACTATTTAAGCTACAGGTTCATGATTAAAGTACGCGCGTGGTAGCTTGTTATTGATCTCGTTCGGTATTTGAGGCCTTTTTTTTTGCTTTACCATTCAGGTTTAGTATGTCTTCTCGTCCAAGTGCTGCACGACTAATGGCTTCGTTGACCTTCTTGATGATTGCTATCTTGGCTTCATCAGATACAAAAAAAACATCTACAAAGGTAGACGAATTCTTAATGTTTGCATAATTTTTCTTGGCTTTTTCAGGGACTGTCAGCGTTATCTGGTGGCTTTCATCTCTTGGTTGCTCAGGTTGTATTTTAAAATCAGGGTTTTCCAGCATACGTTCGATGTCTTCGATAAAACAATCGGTATTATGTACGACTCGACTTTGAGTTGAGAGGGTGATGGAGGTGTATTGTTCTGGAGTGTAGACTTTGTTTACGGTAATCTGTTTTGCGGTGGACTGTTGCTCGGCAGAAATAAAGGGCTGTATCGCTTTCATGAAGTCTTGACGTTCCAGCGCCATTATAGGCTTAAGTGCTGCTGATTTTGCTTCATCCAGTTGATATTTATAGATGGCTAGATAGGCGAGTCCAAAAATAACCGTCAGGATGCTGAATACAATCATGATCGAGGGCATCTTGGTATCTGTAAAGAAAGCTAGGATTAGGATGCTTAAAAAGATGATGGCAGAGTATGCCGATATGATGCTGATAATACCTGGCTTTTTGACATACCAGGGATAGTAGAGTTCCTCTTTGAATATAGCGGTGTCTAGGTCGAGCAGTTGTTTTAGTGCGCTAATGTTGTCAAAACGAATCACAGATCTTTCCCTATCTTTTTGGATTGAATAAAATAAAAGCTTTAATGTCCGGCGGGACCTTTGCCCACTGACTGCCCCCATTTCATGACCGCTGCATTGGCTGCTTTAATGGCATTATCAGGCAGGTCAAGTTGTTTTAACCCTAGGTTACGGTACTCTTTGAGTTCTTGAGTGATGTACTGCCCGCCTATTGTTGAGCTGACGATATAGTTGGCCACCATTATGAGTGCTGTAATATGGCGAGTTTTTTGATCATTCGCCGTTTTAAGTTCAAACTGAGAGTCATGGTGCAGTAGGATTGATTTGTAAACCTCTGGGTTGATATGCCATTTTTTGGCAATAAAAGTTCCCATAAAGGTGTGTCCTGTCTTATATTCTTCAAGTTCTTTTGCATAAGCACTCACGGGATTTGCTAGCTGAGCGTTAAATATTTCTGTATAAGTTTCGGGGTTTAATCTTGATAAATATACAGCACCAACATTTTGCATCAGTCCGGCGATATAAGCTTCTGAGCGGGTAACGTCAAACACCCAGTAAGAAAGTTCTGCGGCGGCTAACCCCGCTTTTGCTCCGTGCGAGAGAATTTGTCGTTCAAGTGGGTTTTGGGCAATTAGATTGGTTAAGCTACTGGCAAGGAATATGTTGTATATTTCATCCAAACCTAAGACGTTAACAGCGGCTTTTGCATCACGAATGTCGGTTTTTTCACTGGTTACGTTGGTATTAACCAGTGTCATAAAGTTGCCTAAAAGCTCAGGGTTATGGCTGATTAAGTTCGCGATTGAAACGGTATTTGGGTATTTTTTATTCAGCTCTTCCTTTAATCGAAGAATCTCTTCTGGGATGTTCGGAATAGATGTTTTGGCAATAAATTGCGCTGCGACGGCTAGTTTTTCTTGCATAGTGATTTGCTTAAATTTCTTTTTTACTTTTATTTAGGGGGTTATAGGTCTATAAATTAGCCTAACGCATTGTTAGGCTGTCGTATCAATGGTTTTTTAAAGAGCCAGATCTACATTTCTTCTATTATTGACTGCTGAGTTGGTTAAAACAACCATCCCGCCCATAGGTATAGGTAATTAGACTGACATTTTCTTACATTACCCTAATGGTAACGGAAAACAGCGCTTTGGTAACGCGTTAAATCACTGTGAGTTACTAATGGAAAAGTGCATTGTTGTTAATCTATTGATTTTTATCATTATTTTGGTAAAATTAAATTAAATTGAATTGAATGTAAAAGTGGTTTTATCCATGTGCTTGACTGCTTTTAATAGAACTTTAATCTTGTTTAGGGTTGTCAGACGATGATTAGTCAGGTGAATAGCGCAAGTCTTGCTTATACACCGCTTTCACAAGTGGTTAAAGTTTCATCTGTGCCTGAAACAAAAATTCTGCCTTCTCAATCCGCACGTCCTGTGAACTATTCAAACTCGATTACGAATAACAGTCCACCTTCTCAATCATTTTCTGGCACGAGGGATTCCGAGAATGCTAATTCTACGGACTCAGCCAATGATACCCTTCAGAAAAATTCTCAAGTTCAGCAAGTTATTAATCAGCTTAAAGCACGTGACTCTGAGGTTAAGGCACACGAAATGGCACATTTGTCTGCTGCGGGTGGTTATTCAACAGGTGGTATGAGTTTTACCTATCAGACAGGCCCAGATGGGCGTCAGTACGCAATTGGTGGAGAGGTTGGTATTGATGTTTCAGCTGTGTCAGGCAATCCGCAAGCCACGTTGCAGAAAGCAATGGTTGTTTACGGTGCAGCTTTAGCCCCAGCAGAGCCTTCTGTACAAGATCGTAAGGTTGCGAGTGCGGCTACGCAAATGATGGCGCAAGCACGTGCCGATATTATGGCGCAATCTCAAGAAGAGCGAGCAGAAAAGGACTCGGCTTCTGAAATAGAGTCCGAGAATCGTTCAATGGACACAGGGTCTATTTCTGAGAAAACCTTGAGTTCGGCCAGCAGAAGCGATGAGGTTTTACAGAGTGGACTGTTAATGCAAAACCTTAATAGCAATAGGCCTATAGAGAACCCTGACCGTAATCAGTTTGACTTAAGGATGCAGTTTTCGGCAGGCAATCTATTATCAACTCTCCGCTAATCTTGATCGATTTTAAGAAATCAAAGATTTTCAACAGAGCAGAAAGTTTGTTGCATGGCGCTCATTAAACGCAGGATGTTGTGATCGCGAACCTTGCATAAAATTTTACTGCCTTCACGACGCGAGGTAATAATATCTTTTTCTCTTAAAATATCGATATGCTGAGAAATATTACTTTGCGTTGTTCCTACCTTTTTAACGATATCCATAACCGGCAGTTCTTGCTCGCCAATCACGCATAGAATTTTAAGGCGTAGTGGGTGTCCCATTGCTTTAAGTGCTTTGGAAGCTTTAAGGATGTTTTCTTCTTTCATCCCAAAAAGAGGGTTATCTTGCTGATCCATGCTCATCTACTATCCATTTGTTAATAATTTCATTATATAAGAATATTATGAATATATTGAAATTCTAATGAAATCGAGTCATTCTGTCACTTAAAGTTCACTTATAATGTACAAAATATTTAAGAAATATCTTGGTTTTTAGTTTAACAGGTTGAAAACTAAGCGAAAATTTAATTGGTATGGAGAGCGGTGTGAGTACATCAGGTTTAAAGAAAATCATGTGGATTGGGACTGGTACTCTTTTGGGTGCCATGATTGCCGTCGGTACAACCGTTTGGGCAGATCGAGAACAGGCTGTTACGCCTACAGAAGAAACAACATTGTCTTTGCCATTAAAAGAACTGCGTGCGTTTGTCGAAGTATTCGAGCGCGTTTCTCATGACTATGTTGATCCTGTCGATGATAAGAAATTACTGGAAGGTGCGATCAGCGGTATGCTTTCCAATCTTGATCCGCATTCGGCCTATCTACCACCAGAAGACTTTACCGAGATGCAGGAGCATACCACGGGTGAATTTGGTGGTTTAGGGATGGAAGTTGGTATGGAAGATGGTTTTGTTAAAATCATCTCTCCTATTGATGATACCCCCGCACAGAAAGCGGGCATCAAAGCCGGTGACTTGGTCATAAAATTGGGTAATGAGCCTGTTAAAGGTAAGACATTAGGCGAAGCCGTTAAAATCATGCGTGGTAAGCCTGGCACTAAGCTAGAGCTAACCATTATCCGTAAAGGTGAGGATGCGCCTCTTAAAATCGTCATTACGCGTGCCGTTATCAAAGTCAAAAGTGTTAAACAACGTATGCTTAAAGACAATATCGGTTATCTGCGTATTAGTCAGTTTCAGATTAGAACAGGAAGTGATTTAGTTAACGGAATTGCTAAGCTTGAAAAAGAGAATAAAGGGCCTTTAAACGGGTTGGTTCTTGATTTGCGTAATAATCCTGGTGGTGTGTTAACGGCAGCCGTTCAAGTATCCGATGCTTTCCTAAATAAAGGATTGATTGTTTATACCGAAGGTCGTATTAAAAATTCACAGATGCGTTTTGAAGCTGAAGCCGGTGATGTTATGGCCGGTAAGCCGATCGTTGTTTTGATTAATGAAGGTTCGGCTTCTGCTTCAGAGATCGTCGCGGGTGCTTTACAAGATCAGAAAAGAGCTTTAATTGCTGGGCGCACAAGTTTTGGTAAGGGCTCTGTGCAAACCTTACTACAACTGAATAATGGTGCAGCGATTAAAGTTACCACTGCACGCTATTTCACGCCTTTAGGTCGCTCAATTCAGGCAGAAGGGATTGAGCCAGATGTGGAAATTGAGCTAGTGAAGGTTGAGAAAGTAGATGCCGAAAAATCAACACGCGTTAAGGAGAAAGATCTAACGGGTCATATCTCTAATGGTAATGGCGATGACGGTCATGATGCTATCGCTGACGTGAAAGAAGATGTTGATACTAAGGCCGTCGATAAAGCGGAAAAGGCTTTGGAAGAGTTAACAGAACTGTTAGACAAAGACTATGAGTTAAATGAATCGTTACGTATTATTAAAGCAATGATTCTCGCTCAGAAAATGCAACAGTAAATTGCTGTAGCTTAAAGTGAATAACATTAAACCACTGCTCTTGAATTAGACAGTGGTTTTTTTTGGTGATGATTTTAGGTTTGTCGGAAAATTTATGGGCAAGCTTGCTACATAATTTTGGCATTTATGCCATGATTTTTTAACACAATGACAATTTGAGGATAAGGATATGCCAAAAGTTTTAGTACCTTTAGCACAAGGCTGCGAAGAGTTGGAAGCGGTGACCATTATTGACCTGTTAGTCCGTGCTGGCGTAAATGTAATTACGGCAAGTCTGGACGATAATCAGGTGATTACTTGTAGTCGTGGTGTGCAACTTATTGCTCAAGTGACATTGGAGTCAATGTTAGATGAGACGTTTGCAATGGTGGTTTTACCAGGAGGTCTACCAGGGGCTGATTATTTAGAGCAGGATGAACGAGTTTTGAATTTATTGCGTCGTACTGCAAAAGAGGGTGGCGGTGTTGCTGCGATTTGCGCAGCGCCTAAAGTCCTGGTGGCGGCAGGCCTGTTGAATGGTCGCCAGGCGACGAGTTATCCGGGTGTGATTGATGTTTTACCAGCGCATGATATGACTTATCTTAACCAATCGGTGGTGGAGGATGGTAACGTCATTACTTCAAGAGGTCCAGGCACAGCCATCGACTTTACATTGCGGTTAATCGAAAGGCTAAAGGGGCAGGCGGTACGCTTTGAGGTGGAGACGGGACTTCAAAGGTAAGGGATTAATTTTTCAAATAATAACGGTTAATCTGTATAATCGATAAAAGTACTAGTTTATACGTGTATATGACTACTCCTTTAACGAAGGCTAGAGCATTGAATAAAATTTTATTAATCTTCGGTTTTATTTTTACGCTGACGGGCTCTGCAAACGCGGGAGTGTCCGTTATCGTAAATTCGGGCACCGACATTGAAGCACTTGATACTCAATTGTTGAGCCGAATTTATGCGATGCAATTGCGAAGCTGGAATAATGGTGATTCCATAAAGGTTTTTGTTTTACCTGCCCGAAATAAAATTCATCGCGATTTTGTTGTTTCCAATCTTAAGATGCAACCGCATCAGCTTGACCGTCTTTGGAGTCGATTGATTTTTACCGGCACAGGACGAGCCCCGACGGTCGTTAAAACAGAATTAGAAATGATAAATAGGGTTAGAACGACTGTTGGTGCGATTGGTTATATCAATGTTCAACCCCCTGTAGAAGGCGTTAAGGTTGTAAGTGGAGATGGTTCTCATGAATAAAATAATTAAAACATTACTTGTTGGAATTTCAGTTCTTGTGAGCATGCCATCCCAAGCGATTATATTAAGTGATTCTGCAGAAATACATGGTTTTGTAAGCCAAGGGTATATTTACAGTCCGGATAACCCTTATGCGGGTACAGATTCTAAAACGGGTAGTTATAATTTCAGAGAAATTGCACTTAATGGATTTTGGGAAGTGAATGACCGTTTTCGTGTTGCTGGGCAAGTGCTAAGTTTGAGAATGGACGAGGCTGATGACGGTGAGCCACGCATTGATTTCTTATTAGCAGATTATTTAGCGGTTTCTAACGAAGATGCAACCTTTGGTATACGTTTAGGGCGTATTAAGAACCCTTTAGGAATCTACAATTCAACGCGTGATATCCCGTCTGCAAGGCCTGGTATGAATGTACCGAGTTCGATTTATTTCAGCTCTTTCAGAGATTCGATTCTCGCTACAGATGGCCTTAATTTGTACGGCTCTTTTGCTTCTGATGTTGGTGTCTTGGCATGGGAAGGTTATGCAGGAAGTCGTGAAATGAAAGACGAAGCAATGGAGTATTACTTGTATGGACAGCCGAATGAAGGTGATTTTGAGGAAGTTGCTTTAAAAGGTTTAAAGCTAAGTTTTGTTCCGCAAAGTCAGCATGATTTGAGTTTTGGATTGAGTTTCTTGCAAGTGAATACCAAATTAGAAAATGCAATGTCTGTTATTGATGCGGGAACTGCTTATATGATTGATTCAATGACGCCTGGTGTGATAATTGATGAGACAAACTACATCACAGGAACTGAGTTAGATTCTCTATTTGCTCTGTTTTCAGTGCAGTATGGTGTTGCAGACTGGCTGTTTTCAGCTGAATATCACAATATTTTTAGCGACTTTAATATTGAGATAGCTGGCATGACTCAAAAATTAAACTCGACTTCAGAAGGTTATTATCTACAGGCAGAGTGGTTTGGCGATGCCAATTGGCACGCTCTGCTACGTTATGAAGAGTTATTTTTGGATGATACCGATCGCAGTGGGGAAGGAAATGCACCGGCTAGTGATCCTTATCATGGTTATGGTAAAGGGCTGACGTTAGGCGTTAAATGGCTCATTAACAGTGATGTTTCTTTAACAGGCCAAGTTAGTCGTAATGAAGGTACGGCTTGGTTACCATCTTTTGATGGTGTGGAGCAAGAGGTCATTAGGAAGTATTGGGATACCTATGCCTTGCAACTCAGTTATCAGTTTTAATGGTTAAGGTGCATTCCTTATGTTTATAAGTTTGAAATGGAAGGCCGTGGTTTTCCTAAGTATTGTTTTGCTTGTGATTACCTCTGCTTGGGTATCACAAAGCGTCTATAAAAACATTTCAAACTACGATATTGAAGTCACAAAAAATCACCAAAGCCACCAGCAGGTCTTGCAGCAGTTGATGGCAGATAATTTCTTAAAACTTTCCCAGTTCTCTCAGTTAATTACTGATAAACCAGAAATTAAAAATAGTCCAGCAACACGCTCTTCCATTGAGCTCAATCGAGCCCTACAGCAGCAGTGGGTTTCTCTTAATATTAATATCGGCATTGATTACCTCTCTATCTTGGACTCTGAGGGCACGCCACAGGGTGTCGCCTTCAACAAAGAACTTTTATCAGACACGACAGTATTAGAGAAAGCTTTAAATCAGTACAATCATCCCGATCTTCGTTTTCAACCACACTCTTTCATTTTTTGTCAGGACGGTTGTATGCAGTTTATTATTGAGCCGTTTGTCTACCAGGATGGTTCTGAAGGGGTAATTGTTTTAGGTCAGAATGTCAGTGACGTCATCCGCCGTTACCATGAAATTACCTCATCTGATTTGGCAATTATGATTGAATCAGAACACTTCAATCAGGTATTAGGGACTGAGCGTTTTCTTCCTGAGTGGCAAGGTTCCGTTTGGGCTCTGAGCCGTTTTGAAAGCATGTTTCCTATTCTTAAAGCTTATAGCCTTGAGAATAGCCTTCTAGCAATGAAAAAAGCTGAACTGTTTACTTTTAACGAAACTCAATACCTCTTTCAGCCGATTGTGGAATTGAATTATCCGCAACTGGGTGGATCTACCTATTTTATTGATATCAGTGACGAGAGCGCCGATTATAATCACTTAGTCAGTGCTATTTGGAGTGGGATTCTTACAGGTTTATTAGGATTGCTAGTATCGGAGTTACTGCTGATCTTAATGTTGTTAGGTCCTTTACAACGTTTAATGCATGTTGCCGAGGCTTTAAACCTACTGCCTGTACATAAATATGCAGCCGCACAACAGAGAGTTAATCGAAAGAAAACTTATGTTCGAGATGAGTTAACCCAGTTGGAAGACAGTACTATTTATGTCTCATCAGAGCTGGAAAAACTGCATGATGAAGTTGAGCTTTCTAGCGCAAGTTTAAACAAGCAAGTTTTAGCATTATCACGTTCTCGTGCTTTTTTAGGACGTTTGTTAGACAATGCAAATTTATTCATTATCACTCAAGGGCTTGATTTTAAGATTACCTCAGTCAATGCCATGTTTGAAAATCATACGAGCGGAATTGATAAAGATTTTTTACAAGTCTTCATTGATAGGCTTTCCAAGCAAGAGTTTATAGGTGAGATAGAGGCTTTGGTAAAGGACTCGGTTTTTCAGCATGAGGTTGAGATGTTTTCAGAGTTAGGTGAGCCGCTAGTGGTGTCATGGACTCATACCTTAGTTGAAGATGAGCAGGGTCAAGAGATTATTTTATCCATCGGAATGGATTTAACGAAGCAGAAACAAGATGAATCAGCATTGAAGTGGATTGCCAACAACGATAGCCTGACCAAGATTGGTAATCGACGCGCCTTTAAAAAAGATTTAAAGCATTTATTAGACTCCAATATGTCAGGGGCAATTATTTTTATAGATGTTAACCGTTTTAAGCAACTTAATGATTTATATGGGCACGTTGTAGGAGATCGGGTACTGATTGATATTGCAGAAACGTTAAAGCATCTGACACGCTCCAATGATTACATCAGTCGTTTGGCAGGCGATGAGTTCACCGTAATTTTGACAGGGGTCACGCCTCCGAGCTTGGAGCAGATCCTTGAAAAAATTGCTAAGGGCTTGATAGGGCAAATAACTCTGCAAGATAACCGCATTATTGAGTACAGTGCGAGTTTGGGTGCCGCGCTGTTTCCTGAACATGGCCGTGATGAACAGTCTTTGATTGTACATGCCGATATGGCGATGTATCAGGCGAAAAAGAAAGGTCTTGATCATTGGCATATTTTTGACCCAGCAGATAATAATTTAGCCGTACTGAAAAAGGATCATGCCTTAACCTCTTTATTGCGTAAGGCAATTGACGGCAGTGGTTATTTCCATTTGGTGTTTCAGCCTATTCTCTCAATGGAAACTTATGAAATACAACATTATGAAGTGTTGTTGAGATTAGAAAACGAGTTAGGGGAGTCTGTATTTCCGGATGAATTTATTCCCGCTGCAGAACGCATGGGGTTGATTCGTGGTATTGATGAATGGGTTATCTGCCATGCCTTTCAAAAAATTACAGCCGAAACAGCCAAGGGTCATCGAGTGAGTTTCGCCATTAATATCTCAGCACCGACGTTACAATCAAAAGACTTCCCCAGCTCGTTGTTTGCTTATTTTGATCAGTACCAGGTTGATCCTCGACAAGTGATTATAGAGCTGACAGAAACGGCTTACATTGATAATTTTTCTCAAGTGCTCGTGAATCTAGAATTAATTCAAAAATTCGGAGTGAAGATTTCTTTGGATGATTTTGGTGTGGGCTTCTCTTCTTTTAGTTACTTGAAAAAGTTACCTTTGAGTTATGTAAAGCTGGATGGATCTTATATTCGTGATTTACCAAATAATCCGGATAATCAGATCTTTGTAGAAAGCCTCTCAAAAATGGTCAGTGCATTTGGCATGCAAACCATCGCAGAGTTTGTGGAGGATGAAGAGACTTTACAGATGATAAAAGCTCTTGGGGTTTCTTATGGTCAGGGCTATCATATCGGTAAACCACTCCCTGAATTGCTTTTGGAAAACAGACTTAAATAATCAGGCTTCAATTCAAGTACACTGTTTTATTAAATGAATGACTGAAAAAATGTTTTAGGTGACGCTCAATAAGAGCTTATACCGCTTCTGAAATCAAGACCGAGCGAAGGTTCTCCAAACAATGCTCTTCTAGCATCAGCTCTTCACAAGCATTAGAGAGCATTAACTCTACATCTTCTCCTGAATACGCCGCAAACAAACCCTGAGTTACAATGGCGGATGCCACTTGAATAATTGCAATCAATGTTCGGGCTTTACTGTTTTCAATTGTCGCTAAGTGTTTCTGGTGGTGTAACAGTATGACCTGATTGAAAAGGGTATCTAATCCCCACTTTTTAGCAACTAGGATTCCAGTGATTGTGTGTGATGTTTGATATTGTTCAGCTTCTAGTAGCGACGTTTGGAAGGGATGCCCGAGGCTTTTTAAAAAAACCTCCCTGTAATCAGGGAATTGACTTGCCAGTAACATAGTGCCTGCATTATGAAATAAGCCTGCAAGATAAGCCTCATCTTCGGATATGTCTACCGTATAGTTGCTGACTTCTGAAGCCATTTTAGCAACATTGAGGCTAAATTCAGAAACTTCAACAAAGCCAATATTCTGAGTCTGAATTTGATAGCCGACACTGATGACTAAATTTTGTAGGCGTTTGAGTCCAATAACATTAAGGGCATCACGGATGCTTGAAACGGCTACCAAACGAGGCTTTAAAAATGGTGGCAAGTTAGATACTCTTATAACCTCTCCCGCCAAAGTTGCATTTTGGCTAATCAGCTCCTCAAGCAGCTTCATATCAGGAAATTCATCTTTTGCAAAGAGTTGAGTAATCTCCAAGACCTCTTTTGGCATTGCCGGGATAGGCGTGTTCGCAAAAAGTTGATGAGCATTAATCAGTTGTTGTTTTAGAGACTTCATAAGTGATAGGGGGCTTTTTAAGTGAACTGTATTTCATAGAGATTTGATATAGATATAAAGGCAATGAATCAAGATATTGTGCCATATTCAGTAAACTTGATTCACTTATTTTGAACGGTAAAGGCAATAAAATCTCTTATCAATAGTCGGTTGTTGGATAAAAGTTGATAAAGTTACGCTTCTTTTCGTATGTGGGAGGGTGTGTTTCTGGGGGCTATAAATTAGCAATGGTTCGCTGTTATCTAGATTTCTTGTTTTAATCAACAAAGCTTTATTTCATTTTCAAACTTCAATCTGAAGCATACAAAGTTCTCAATAAATTATTTTCAATATTTAAAGCGGTCCTATGGTTATAAGTTTTATTCGTAAATTTGAAACAAAAACCGAGTAACCCGGTCTCCTATTATGAGAAGGTAATTTAATGCTCACAGAATTTATAAACGAATTTTAGTAATCATTGGAGATGGACATGAAAACACGTAGAGATTTTTTGAAATTAGCAGGCGCGGCCATGGTCAGCGTCACAGGTGTGGCTTCTGCCAGTGAGAATCCATTTGGTTTTGCAAAAATGGAGTCAGGTTATACGCAAGTGGCCATGGAAGGTAAATGTGGCGGCGATAAAAAAATGGAAGGTTCATGTGGTGGCAATAAGCCTGCGGTGAAGCAACCTGAAGGTGCTTGTGGAGGAATGCAGAAACAACGTATGGAAGGTTCGTGTGGTGGCAATAAGCCTGCCGTGAAACAGCCTGAAGGTTCGTGCGGTGGAATGAACAAGCAACCTATGGAAGGCTCATGTGGCTCTAAGCCGACATCAAAAGCCAAAGAGGGTAAATGTGGTGAAGGTAAATGTGGCGCTAAAAGTTAAGCCATTATTTAAACCGTTTATTGAGACGACTCCATGGGTCTCAATAAATCACAGATGAAATGCACCACTCTTATTCCGAGAATGGTGTAGAAAATACATCCCTAAACTACACCGCCTGCAACCAGGCCAGGTTATTTTAGGGATGCTTTTTCGCTTTACTCAAATGAGGTGTTTATGTCACAGTTCAGTTACCCTGTAGAAGGTGTCGGCCTGGGCTTAAGAAGAGACTTTTTTGATGAGGTCTTAGCAACCCCTGACCTTAATATCGACTTTATGGAGCTTGCTCCTGAAAACTGGTTAAAGTTTGGCGGTCGTCAGGGTAGACAGTTACGAGCTTTAACAGAGCGTCTACCGTTTGTCTGCCATGGTTTATCGCTTGATTTGGGTGGTATTCAGCCGTTGGATGAAGCTTATATCCACTCGCTTAAAGCGTTCTTTGCTGAACACGATATCTGTGCCTATACTGAGCATCTTAGCTATTGTGGCGACAGTGGTCATCTTTATGATTTGATGCCGATTCCGTTTACCGAAGAGGCTGTATTTTATGTGGCCGATAGAATTCGCCGAGTACAGGATATTCTCGAGCGTAAAATAGGGATTGAAAATGTCTCTTTTTACGCCATGCCCAGTCAAGACATGACCGAAAAAGACTTTGTAAATGCGGTGTTGCAAGAAGCAGATTGTGGTTTGTTGTTTGACGTTAATAACACCTATGTGAACTCGATTAATCACCAGTATGATGCCCAAGACTATATGCAAGCCATGCCGAGTGAGCGCATTATGTATTTACATATGGCGGGGCATTTTGATGAAGCAGATGACCTGAAAATTGATACGCATGGTCAGCCGGTTAAGCAGCAGGTTTGGTCTTTACTCGAAAAGACCTATCAGCAACACGGTTTAGTGCCTACCTTATTGGAGCGGGACTTTAATATTCCTCCATTGGCGGAGTTGATGTTAGAGGTTGAGCAAATTCGTGGTTATCAAACAGCCTGGAGACAACGAAATGTCATCTAAAGCGATTAAAAAACGTCCCTACTTTCAAGAGTTGCAACAGCAACTTGCCGACTATATTCGTAATCCTGAGCAAGTCACTTATGCCCCCGTTGATGAAAAGCCTATCGAAGCACGGCGCTTGACAACGTATCAACAACTTTTCTTTAATAATATCGAAGGCTTTTTTACGCAGATCTTTCCAGTGTGTGCTGATATTTTAGGCCAGGAAAGGTGGCTCGAAATTATTCGAGAATATATGCTAAAACATCGGTCACGTACGCCTTTGTTTCATGAACTAGGCGAGGAGTTTTTAGCCTTTTTTGAAGCAGAGTTTACTCCGCTTGCATCCGACCCAGAATTTTTATTAGAATTGGCGCATTATGAGTGGGTTGAATTAGCTTTGAGCGTCTCTACAGAGGTAGGTTTTGATGCCGCTGATACAAAGCAGATTGATTTGAGTAAAGTGGACTTAAATGCCGCTTATGAACTGTCACCCGTTGCTTGGCCTTTGGCGTATGAATGGCCAGTGCATAAATTATCCAAAGCATTTCAACCCACGAAAAAACCGACTCAAACGACAACGCTATTAGTCTATCGACACGAACACGCCAGTGGTGATGAGGTCATTGATTTCATGGTTTTAACCCCGCTGTTGTATCAATGGCTGATGATTTTAGAAACTTCTGATTCGGCGCAATCTGCTTTTGACACAGTGGCCAAACCTTACAATTTAACCTCTGAGCAGAAACAAGGTTTTGCATTGCAAACATTGCAGGAGTTGGTGGGTTTAAACATTCTAAGAGCGGTTATTTAAAATTAAAACTCCTGCTGTAGCATAGCAGCCCACCCCACTCCAGCCTAATGTCAGCATCCAGTTTTCCTGTACTACTATTTCCGTAATTTATAAATAAGCATCGTTTGCTATTACATTGCTGTAGGGTGTGTACGGCAATAACTCATTCCTTTAAATGTATCCTGATATAAATCGGTGTTGACCACTGTAAGCTTGTTATTACGGTTAATTGTTAGCAATTTAAAAAGGCTTGAAAAGCGTCAATGTTTTTAAGTTTTAGATCTGAATTCAAGTCAGATAAATGTTCGTTTGCGTTATTATAGAGGAACCTTAAATTGTATAAAGTCGCCTTGAAGTATGGAAAATAACATCCCAGAAAATCAGTCAGATAATTACCGGTCTCTGGCGGATCTGCAAAATTCGACAGCGGTCTTTAAAAATTTACTGAAGTGGCGTTTTTGGGCTAAGGTTTTTGTGCGCTTTCGACAAAATCACGGGATGGATGCGGTCGCTATTTTAGCCTATACCACATTGATCGGAATTGTCCCTCTGTTGGCCGTTATGCTGAGTTTGTTCTCTGTCTCTACATACTTTGAATCCTTTGAAGCGGTTGTGATGGAGCATGTAGTGCGTAATTTAATGCCCAATTCGCAGCCAGTTATTGAAGAGTATCTCATGATGTTTTCCATGCAAGCAGTCAATTTAAAAGGACCAGGCCTGGTGGTTATGTTGTTCACCACCTTGATGCTACTTTGGAAAATAGATCAAAAGCTCAATGGCTTATGGCCAAACGGTTTAAAACGTAAATGGTGGGTGAGTATTCTGCACTATTTGGGCGTGAGCCTATTGGGGCCGATTTTACTCGGCTTGAGTTTGGTCACCAGCTCGTATGTATTGGCACTGCCATGGTTAGCAGAAACCACGCCGTGGTTGGAAAAGCTGACATTTGGTATGAGTTTGCTACCACTGCTTTTCAGTTTATTGGGTTTTATGTTGTTGTATAAATTCGTGCCGGTGGCGTTTGTGCCACTCAAAGCGGCCTTCGTTGGCGGAGTGTTTGCCACGATACAACTTGAACTCTTAAAGAGTGGTTTTGCGCTGTATATCAAATGGTTTCCAACCTACGACTTGATTTACGGTGCCTTCGCTTCGGTGCCGCTGTTTCTTCTCTGGTTATATTTAATTTGGTTTATTGTTATTTGGAATGGGGCTTTGGTTGTGACACTTACGCAAAGCCTGACTTCAAACCTACAGGCTTCACGAACGATGGCATCGTCGACAGAGCAATCAACGGCAACAGGTAAGGTCTCATCGTGAACGTAAGCTGGCAAAAAGGTTCCCGTTCAATGCTGTTATTGACGCTGTTGTTAGTCGTTAGCATGCTATTCAGTCTCTCCTTTGGCGGAATGACCTTTTCAGGTTCGGATCTGTTTTCGGGTTTGTCACCTCAACAGTCCCTTATACTCTGGGAAATTCGTTTACCAAGAACGTTTATGACCGCCATTATTGGAGCCGGTTTAGCCATCTCAGGGGTTGCTCTACAAGCTTTGTTTAGAAATCCGCTTGCGGAACCTGGCTTAATTGGCGTCTCTAGCAGTGCAGCTTTAGGTGCGGTGTTTGTCATTGTGTTAGGCGGGGTGCTTTGGCAAGATGTCAGTGTTTGGCAAATGAGTCTGTCAGCATTTCTTGCCGCGGCACTGAGTACTGTTTTGTTGTATTCGATAGCCACCCGTAATGGTCACAGCGATGTCGCTTTGATGTTATTGACAGGGGTTGCGTTCAATGCCATTGCAGGTGCCTTGACGCAACTATTGATTACCTTTTCAGATGATACTCAGCTGCGCTCTGTGATGTTTTGGATGATGGGTTCCTTCGCGAATCTTTCATGGGCATCGGTTACGGTTGTTTTAAGTCTGGTATTGGTGTCGTTAATTGGCTTATGGCGTTTGGTTAAGCCAATGAATGCCTTTGTTTTGGGTGAAAATGTCTGTTTGCAAATGGGGTATGAGCCTAAGTGGTTTAAGTGGCAGGTTATGGGGTTTAGTGCCTTAATGGTCGGCGCAGCGGTTTCAGTCGTCGGCGTAATTGGTTTTGTCGGGCTCGTGGTTCCACATATTATGCGCCTTTGGGTTGGGTCAGACCATCGTTTGGTTTTGCCTTTGAGTGCTTTGGCAGGTGCGATACTCTTAGTGGTCGCCGACCTGTTTGCTCGACAGATTCTGTATCCAGCCGAACTGCCAATTGGTTTATTGATGGCGCTTCTGGGCGGACCTTTCTTTTTAATGCTTTTGCTGAATAAACGCAGAGGGATTTGAAGTGAGCAATGCAATGAATCATAACACGTGTAATGACATCAATAAAGAACAGAACGAAGAACATGACAAAAAACATATCAAAGAAGTGAGCAACTCCTACGATATTGAAGTCAGCGCCTTATCCTTTTCTGTTGCTGATAAACGAATGCTAAATCAGGTGAGTGCACAGTTTTCTTCGGCACAAATCCACTGCATCTTAGGTCAGAATGGTGCAGGTAAAACCACGCTCTTAAAATGCCTGAGTAAAGAACTAACCCCATCTGAGGGTTCTGTTTTATGGGCAAGTCATCCCTTACAAAGCCTCTCTTATGCTCAGTTGGCTTTACAGCGCGCAGTATTATCACAGTCGGCTGAACTGGCTTTTTCGTTTACGGTTGAACAGCTAGTTCGACTCGGGGTTGAAGTACGTGGGCATTGCGTGCAAGCCCCACAAATCATTCGTTCTGTATTACAGGTCTGTGATATGCAACACCTTCAGGAGCGTGATTATTTAACGCTGTCTGGTGGAGAACAACAAAGGGCGCAGCTCGCTCGTGTACTTGCACAAATTTGGCCAGTAGAGTCGCAAGCGCCACATACTTTTATAGGTAAATGGTTGTTGTTAGACGAGTGGACCGCAGGCTTGGATATTAAACACCAACAACAATTGGCTCGTTACTTTAAAGAGTGGGCTGCTCAAGGTTTAGGCATTATTATGGTGTTACACGATATCTCGTTTGCGGCTCAATTAGCAGATCAATGTTTAATTCTTCAGGCCGGTAAAGTCTATTCTCAAGGTCATGTCTTGGACTGTTTAACGCAAGCTAGCTTGCGAGAGGCATTAGAAATTAACGCGCGTGTTGAAATTGATGCCATTAGCCAGCGCCCATTTATTTATCCTCTGCTTGAAAGTTTTTAGACCGACTCGGGTCTTATTAGTTAAGAGGGTTACGTGTAAATCTGTTTATATTGAGGCCATCAGATCCGTTGCCGGCCTTTGAGTTTTAATAATAGTTTATACAAGCCTAGATAGACCGAAGCACGTTTACAGGTCTCTGTTACACAAGTCAGTCATTAGGGATTCAAATGCAGCATAAACATCGTTTTTTTGAGCAGCTGGTTTCAGCCTATTCAAATGATTTATATCGTTATGCCTATTGGTTGTGTAAGCAACCGACTGTCGCTGAAGACTTGGTTCAAGAAACCTTTACGCGTGCTTGGAAAGCGATTGACAACCTCAAGGATGAGAAGGCGGCTAAAGCATGGTTGATTACGATTTTACGTCGTGAAAACGCTCGGATGTACGAAAAGTATCAACCACAACTGCTTGAGATTGAAGAGGCGATAGTCGCTGATGATTATCATAATGAGCCCAATGAACAGTTTGAAAAGCAGCAACTTCATCAAGCCATTATGGAACTGCCAACGGACTACAAAGAACCTTTGATACTGCAGATTATTTGGGGTTACAGTGGTGATGAAATAGCCGCACAACTGGATTTGAAATTAGCCACCGTCAATACGCGACTGTTTCGTGCTCGCCAGCAACTGAAAGTCCTATTAACGGCAACGACTTCTAAAAAAAGTCAGCATAAATCAACCTTCGAGGGAGGCCATACAAAATGAATGATTTAGCATTTCGTAAACAGCTCCAGATAAATCCACAACAGTTGGATGAAGAGATACTGGCCTATTTAGAACAACACCCACAACAAAAGAAAGTGGTACAGCGCGTGAGGAATTTTGACACACAAATTAAAGAAACTTTAAATATTGAGGTGCCGGAAGGATTACACGCTCGTATTTTACTTAATCAGTCTTATCAAGATGCTAAGGCCAGTATTGCTGAGGATAGCTCTAATGATGCTGAGGTTTCTGAGTCGAAGCCACAGAGCAATCCCAAACGCGAAGCCAGAGCGGATAAGGTTGTTCACTTCTGGAATTCTGAACGGATTGTTTCATGGGCAGGTTTGTCCGGAATGGCCGCCAGTTTAATGATTTTGGCGGTTTCAATTAGCTTGTGGCAAAGCCCAACCGATTTAAAGCCGATTAATGGTCCGGATATGGTGGCACATATTTTAGAGCACATTGAGCATGATCCAACCTTAATGACTGCTATTAAATTACCGAAAACCGAGGCGGATATGCAAGCGTTGTTCGCAACGGTAGGGGCAAGTTTACATCAGCCAATTGAACAGATGAGTTATGCTGGTGAGTGTGTTGTGGAAGGTCAGGCAGGGCTGCATATTGTAATGCAAGACGAGAAAGGCCCTGTGACGGTTATTGTCATGCCAGGTCATCAGCTGGAGGCGATGCAAGCCTTTAATTCAAGTGGTTACCATGGTGAGTTGATTCCCGTAAAAGGCGGGGTTGTGGCGATTGTCGCCAATGGCATGGAGCAGTTAGCTTTGGCGCAAATTCGCTTCTTTAATGCGGTCAGATTCGCTTAAGCTACCAAGCGAATGACCAGGCCTGGTCACTTTAATTGAGGCATAAAAAAAGCAGTTCAAAGAACTGTGCTTTTTGAGTGTTTAAACGATAATCCGATTTAAAATGAGGGTTTTTGGCGCAAGGTCAAGGCGCTAAAGGATGAAGTTTACTCTGGTAAACGAGTTCTTTAGCAACGCAGAAATTGCCCAAAAAAACATTTTACAGTTTGCAAGCACCGCCTGCACAGCCATCATCTTCTTGGGTATCAGACGCACCGTCACGTGTGTTGTGATAATACAGCGTTTTAAGCCCCATCTTGTAAGCGTAAAGCAAATCTTGTAGAACCAGTTTCATCGGTACTTTGTCTTCATTGAAACGCGCAGGGTCATAGTTAGTGTTGGATGAAATCGCCTGGTCGACAAACTTTTGCATAATGCCAACTAACTGAATATAGCCTTTATTATTGGGGATATGCCATAACAATTCATATTGATCACGTAGCTCTTTAAAGCCTGGTACAACTTGTTTCAGGATGCCGTCTTTAGATGCCTTAACAGAAACATATCCTCGTGGTGGTTCAATACCATTGGTTGAGTTGGTGATTTGTGAAGAGGTTTCGCACGGCATCAACGCCGTTAAGGTTGAGTTACGTAAACCATGTTGCTTAATCTCACTTCTCAATCCTTCCCAGTCTAGGTGCAATGGCTCGTTGCAGACTTCATCCAATTCTTTCTTGTAGGTATCAATCGGCAAAATGCCTTGTGCATAGTTGGTGTCTTGGTAATAACCACAAACACCTTGTTCTTTCGCGAGGTTGTTTGAAGCTTTCAGAAGATTGAACTGAATGGCTTCGAAGGTGCGATGCATTAAGCCATTAGCAGAACCATCGGAGTATTTAACGTGGTTTTTAGCCAAGTAGTAGGCCATGTTGGTCACGCCCACACCCAGGGTTCTACGTCCCATGCTTGAACGACGAGCGGCTTCGACAGGGTAATCTTGATAGTCTAATAGGCTATCCAAGGCTCGGACAATCAAGTTAGAGAGGCTCTCAAGTTCTTCCAGGTTTTCAATCGCACCTAAGTTGAAAGCAGACAGAGTACAAAGCGCAATCTCACCTTCCGGATCTTCTACTGAGTTCATCGGCGCAGTCGGTAGGGCAATTTCTAAACAGAGATTCGATTGACGAACTGGTGCTTTACTTGGGTCAAATGGGCTGTGCGTATTACAGTGGTCAACGTTCTGAATATAGATTCGACCGGTTTGGGCGCGTTCTTGCGCCACAATGGTAAACAGATCAATCGCTTTAACTTTCTTTTTACGAATCGAATCATCGACTTCATAAATTTTGTATAGACGCTCAAACTCGACCTGGTCTTCAAAGAACGCATCATACAGTCCAGGTACATCAGATGGGCTGAACAGGGTGATGTCACCGCCTTCAATCATGCGCTGGTACATCAACTTGTTGAACTGAACGCCGTAATCTAAATGACGTGCACGGTTCTCTTCAACACCACGGTTGTTTTTAAGCACAATCAACGATTCGACTTCTAAATGCCAAAGAGGATAGAAAAGGGTTGCCGCGCCACCACGGACACCACCTTGAGAACACGATTTAACGGCTGTCTGAAAGTGTTTGATAAACGGAATCAAACCAGTGTGATAGGCTTCACCACCACGAATTTCACTGCCTAGAGCACGAATTCGACCAATATTCACACCAATCCCAGCACGTTGTGAAACGTACTTCACAATTGAAGAAGAAGTCGCATTGATAGAGTCTAATGAATCACCACTCTCAATCAATACGCATGAGCTAAATTGGCGAGTAGGGGTGCGGACACCTGACATAATCGGTGTTGGTAATGAAAGTTTGAAAAGAGAGGAGGCATCATAAAATTCTTTGACATACTGCAGGCGGTTTTCTACTGGGTAATGGGCAAATAAACACATTGGAATTAGCATGTAGATAAACTGCGGGCTTTCATATATTTTGCCAGTAACGCGGTTCTGAACCAGGTACTTGCCTTCCAGCTGCTTAACCGCGGCATAACTAAAGGTTAGATCGCGGTCATGCTCTAAATAGCGGTCGAGTTCATCAATGTCTTGCTTGCTGTAATCGGTAATGATTTGCTTGTCGTAGTGACCACTACCGACCATTTTATTGATATGTTCGAACAGTGCCGGAGGCGTAAAACGGTCAAAAGCTTTCTTACGCAGATGAAAAATGGCTAAGCGAGCAGATAGATGCTGGTAGTCAGGTGCATTTTCAGAGATTAAGTCGGCCGCAGATTTGACAATGGTTTCATGAATGTCAGATGTGGTAATCCCATCATAAAATTGAATGTGTGAACGCAATTCGACTTCTGAAACAGAGACGTTCTCCAACCCTTCTGATGCCCATGTGATTACTCGATGGATTTTTTCTAAATTGATAGGTTCTTTAGATCCGTCACGCTTAGAAACGAGAATATTTTGATTTTTCATGGGCAAATTTTTAACCTGTGTATAAAGCAAAGAGGGGTTGGCTATCAATAAAAACAATTAATAAATGAGTAAATTCATTGCCTTAGCTATGTAAGTGAGAAACGCGCCTAATTACTTAGCATATCTAATTAGTATGTGGAAGGCTTGTATCCACTACATCTAGTGAGGATTGTTTTTTTGAGTAGCAAATATAGTGTATTTTGCGAATGCATGCAAGTGCATGAAATTGGGCTTTTATACGTTGGATGTGGGGGTTAATCTTGTGGATAATTCCAATAATCTCCCCACTAATCACCCTTTTAGGGTTGTGGATAACTCTGTGTAAGAGTTTTATTGGAATCCAAAAAAAAGTTAAAAAAAATCTATTGCAGGCAAAAAAAATCTATGGCAAAAAAATCAAATAAATCCTTGTGGTTTTAGCAAATTTAAACTATTTAGAAGCAAAGAGTTTGTTAGGCATTTTTAGGGGGCTTGTTAATATTTATGCAGAGCCTGGTTGAAGGGGGGCTTAATAAAAAATATAGCAGCAGCATAGCTCTTATTATGGTTTTTTTTACCGCTTAGCGAGTGCTTGTTGGGATGGTGTTTATCTTAAGAGCTTGAGTGTTGTGTGCACTTGAGAAGTTGAGTTTCAAATGCTCTAAAGTCAAATGTTTGATCTGCCGAAATAAGAAGCTCCAAGCGTGAATCTCGGCGATAGGCAATATATTCGCGACTGCTTTGTTGATTGACCCATTGAAACAACATCCAGGGCTTGCCAACCCGAAAAACTCCTTTGGCACGTTTGATGGTAGAGCTTTTTGGTAAGTGAGTATGGGTTGCTTCGAGAGGTTTTGCAATTGAGTCAATATTGAGTTGGTTCAAAGATTGAAACAGTGCTTGGATCTTAGTCCAGTCGAACAGTTGCTGAGCGTCAAAAATCCAGCCAATGGATTGTGTATTAAGATCTGACTGATAGATGCGTTGTTGCAGATTAGGGAGTTCTACGGGGGTGTAGGGGAGCTCTAAAAGCTTGGTTCTCTGTTGTGAGCGACTGGATCTGCTGTCGGTAACCTTAGGTGTCTGGTTATGGTGGGATGTTTTATTGAATATACCTTTGTTTTTTATCTCTGCGTTTGCTTGATAATGCACCTGCTTCAAAAGTTGGATATCGATTTTGCCTTGTTTTGCGACAATGATATGCTGTTTTGGCGGATATAGGTTTTCAGCATACTTTAAGAGTGGTTCTATCTGGTTTTGTTGGGCAATATCCTGTTTATTAAAAACAATGACATCGGCCATGTGAGCTAAGTTTTGAAAGATGGTGTACTGTTCAAAGTCAGCCAGCGTAATGGCGGTGCTGTCAAATACTGCCAATACAGATTGTATGTCAAAGCGTTCTGCAAACAGTTCACTTTGGAGTAAATCTACAAGGGTGTCGGGTTCGCCCAGTCCTGTTGGCTCAATCAATAGGCGGTCGAAGGTTTGATCTTGCAATAAGGCTTGAATGGTTTCTTTAAGTTCTGACTGTGCAGAGCAGCAGATGCAACCACCGGGTATTTGTTCAACTTGAACTGTTTTATCTTGGCTTAAAATGGCGCCGTCAATGCCAACCGCGCCAAATTCATTGACAAGTAAGATCCACTTTTCAGCGGTCGGTTTTTGTTTTAGTAAATTGCTGATTAGGGTGGTTTTGCCTGCACCAAGCGCCCCTGTGATTAAGTTGACTGCAATTTTTTTTGAGATATGTTGATAGATGTTTTGTTGCTGAGACGAATCCATTGTGAACCCTAGTAGATGCGTGGAAGTGAATTTGAGTTTTGAAATAAAGACAACGATTAGGCCTTTGGAAATTCTTTAATGAACTGAACCAATGCTTGGAAGGGGAGTGGTTTAGATAAGTAATAACCCTGAGTGTTTGATGGGGCTGAATTATAAAAAAATGTACTTAATATAAACGCCGACAGGGCGATGTTACCAATGAACAGACTAATCTTTTTAGTGGGTAAGTTCATTTATTAGTAAATCGTTGAAATTGACATGTCAGCATCTATAGCTCAGTTTCGCCACTGATTCTGTTTCGCCCGTTGTTTTTGGAATGGTATAACGCATCATCAGCCCGTTGAAGGAGCGTATCAAAGGTTTCGTCACTAGAATAGATGGCGACACCGCCAGAAACTGTTAAGGTCAATGGTTTAGAATGATTTTTAACGATCAGCTTCTTCATTGCAATTTCGAGTCTAATGTTTTCAGCCACTTTTAAAGCGGCCTCATAGGTCGTGTTGGGCAAAATAACGGCAAATTCTTCACCGCCAATACGTGCAATATAATCCCGTCCCTTAGTTTCGGATGCAAGGAGCTTTGCAATATAGCGTAAGGTGCTGTCACCAATCAAATGGCCGTAGGTGTCGTTAATGACTTTAAAGAAATCTAGGTCAAAGATGATTAGAGCGAACTGTGTTTCTTGTTGATGGGCTTCTTTGATGGTTCGCTCAAGAAGATTGTTAAAGCCACGGCGGTTAGGTATGCCGGTGAGTTCGTCTGTTTTCGCCAACTTGTTCGCATGTTCTAACTCATCTTTTAACTGTTGAACCTCTGCTGCAGAGGCTATAACAGAGCTCTGTAACCGATCAGTATCCGTAAAGAAGGCTTGTAGAGTAGGAAGGAGTTTTGATTCGAGTCGATTGACAATGCCATCAGGCAAGTTTTGGCTGACGATAAAATTAACTTCGTTATTGATGATTGTTTGTTTTTGTAGGGCGCTTGTACTCCACTCTTCAATCTCTGTCAGCAGATTACGTAAGAGCTTTTCAATCTCAGCGGTTGGAATTTGTAGGTTTAAAAATTGAGAAATCAGCTCGACATAAAGGGTTTCTGCAGTTTCATCATTATAAGTGCTTGCCTGTAATGCATCTTCGACACGATCAGTAAAGTAGGGGTCAATATTCGCCAAGCATTCATACATGACTGAGTAGTGCACCGGGTTAAAATTAAGTTGTAATGCCTCAATTCTATTCAAGGTTTCTGCAGCCAAATCAGTGTTTTCTGGGTAGCGTTCAATAATATTAAATGTTTTTTGTTGTGTCATGTTTTGCCAGGTATTTGGTGTTACATATGTTATCCAGCTAGTATTTTTAAACTTCTCTGGCAATAAAGCAAGGTGTTATCGTTAAAGTACCTAAGTTAATTAAGGGTATTATGATTAAGTTAGACTTTGTTTTGCGGTAAGGCAGCTGAAATGGGGATGAAAAGAAAGGGGGGGGGGAAGTAAACATTAAGAATGTTTAAAACTAGAACAATCCAGTTTTAAACACGGTCAATTCCTTAGTCACGTTTGATGGTTGAGTGTAATGGGCATGTTTGTACGCCTAATAGGCTGTATAAAGGGCACCATCTTAGTAGGCCTGTTGCCAAAGGAATGATTCCAATATATCCCCACATGTCGATGACTTCAAAATAAGCCAGTGCAATAAAAACAAGACCAAAAGTAATTCTGATAATTCTATCTAATAAACCTACATTCATAATGTACTCCGTTGTCATTAATAGATTTTAAATTATTCGTTCTGTGCAATATACTCGTGCTAGACGAAGGCAGGCTTTAAAATAAGCACCTGATAAGGTGTATTATAAGTGTAATTACAGATAGAAATCGAGGGATGATAGTGTGGTAAAAGCGTTAGATGTTCAAACGGTGGAGGTTGTTGAGTCTATAGAGGCTAAGGCAAAGCTACCAGGGGAAGCCTACTCACCTAAGGTTCGCGCACGTTTTTGGATAGTCGGTGACGATACAACGGATTCTGGTGGCTGCTCTGAAGGTTATGTTGGCATTGGACGTATTGAGTTGCTTGAGCATATTCAACAGCTTGGATCAATGAATCAGGCGGCCAAGGCAATGAGAATGTCCTACAAAAAAGCCTGGAAACTCGTGCAAGACCTTAATGGCATGTATCTCGAGCCGTTAGTCGTAAAAGAACATGGTGGTAAAGCTGGCGGTGGAACGCAGTTGACCGCACGAGGTGAATTGTTAATTACCGAATTTCGTGCCTTAGAGCTAGATTTGATTAAGTTTTTAGAAGAGCAGTCCTCCAAAATACGCTGAAGTTGGATGTGCTGGTTTCTAGTTTGGTGCAAATGCACCACAACTGTTGTATGAAAACCTATAGGGAGTTGTCAGAATTAGGCGAAGGCCCTTTGCTTATGGGGCTTGAAGTGATAATTTGTATTTATGGCACACCCGTTGCTTAGAGTTGTTCGATATTTTTAATTATTATTTCCGGAGAATTCAAATGAAAAAAACATTTCAACTAAAAACATTATTACTATCTATGGCCGTTGCTGGTGCAGCAACCATGGCAATCGCGCCTGCATCAGCACAAGCTGGTGTTTCTGCTAACGCTGGTTTTGTAACGGATTATGTTTTCCGCGGATATTTACAGTCGGCAAAAACTGGATCACCTGCACTGCAAGGTGGATTGGATTATGAGCATGATTCAGGCTTGTTCGCAGGTGTTTGGGCATCAACGATGGATTCTGAGTATGAATATGATCTTTATGCTGGTTGGGGTGGTTCGGTTAAAGGTTTTGATTTAGGTGTTATGTATACTAACTATAGCTATACAGATAAAGATACTTATGCACCAGGTGCGAGCGCATTTGAAGAGATTAATGTATCAGCTGGTTACGGTCCTGTATCTATTGGTGTTGATTTAGATGTTGATAGTGATGTAGAGGATTATGTACATTATTCAGCTTCACTAGATGCTAGTGCGGTAGCAGAAGGAGTGTCTTTGACTTACGGTGTAACAACTGCTGACGGTACTAAAGATGCAGGATATCTAGATATTGGTTATGCAACCGACGTTGAAGGGTTTGATTTAGGTATTGATGTAATCTTTAGTGATGCAAATACTGATGACACAACTTATTTTGTACTTGGTGCATCAAAATCATTTGATTTAATGTAATCCATTTGGATTAAGTTAATCAAAAGCTTTGAGCTCAAAAGCCAGCATAATGCTGGCTTTTTTGTGCCTAGAGCAAAAGCAAAGAATTGTGTGTTTCAAGTTAACCAGGCCATGTGAAACCCAAGCCAGTTCACCACTAAGGCGCCAAGAAAAATAAAACAACCGTCATTGCGAGGCGCGTAGCAACGCGGCAATCCATGGCTCATGGCAAAGTGCTGTATTTAGACGTTAACCCTGGATTGCTTCGCTGCGCTCGCAAAGACAGGTGACCTTTTTACCTCAAACCTTTCGTGTCTTCGTGGTTAAAGCTTTCAAACTCAAGTGTATAAAAGCAAGTCAACCAGGCCTGGTTGAAATTAAACTTGATAAATAAAGTAATAATAAAGGCAATGCAGTTGCTTACATTCTTTTAAATGAGTATAATCTCCGGCTTGTTAATCCCTTCCCCCTTATTGCCCGTTAAAACAGTAAGTGGATTTATTGATTAACAATGATTGTTAATGAGTGAATCTTTTGGATTTGGATTATTTAAATTATTTAGGAACAAATTATGAAAACATTTGTTGCAAAACCAGCTGAAGTTAAGCATGACTGGTATATTGTAGATGCTGAAGGTAAAACTTTAGGTCGTATGGCGGCTGAAATCGCTGCTCGTTTACGTGGTAAGCACAAGCCAGAATACACTCCTCATACAGATTGTGGTGATTACATCGTTGTAATCAATGCAGATAAGTTTGTAGTGACTGGTACGAAGCGTAAAAATAAATTGTATCAGCATCATACTGGTTACATCGGTAGCTTAAAAACAACTAACCTAGAAACGTTACTTGAAAAAGCGCCAGAGCGTCCAGTCGAGTTCGCAATTAAGGGTATGTTGCCAAAAGGACCGTTAGGTCGCGCAATGTTTAAAAAGCTAAAAGTATATGCAGGTTCTGAACATCCGCATACTGCTCAACAGCCTATCACTCTTGACTTGTAAGAAGGACTATTAAAATGGCAACAGAACAATACTACGGAACAGGTCGTCGTAAAAGCTCAGTAGCTCGTGTATTCTTACGCGCAGGTACTGGTAAAATGACGGTAAACGGTCGTGATATCACAGCGTTTTTCGCTCGTGAAACAGATCTAATGTTAATCAATCAGCCGTTAGAAGCGACTGCAAGTGTTGAGCAGTTTGATGCTTTCATCACTGTTGCAGGTGGCGGAACAACTGGCCAAGCTGGTGCAATTCGTCACGGGATTTCTCGTGCACTCGTTGTATACGATGAAGCAAATCGTCCTGCTTTACGTACACGTGGTTTATTAACACGTGATGCTCGTCAAGTTGAGCGTAAGAAAGTTGGTCTACGTAAAGCACGTAAGCGCCCACAGTTCTCAAAACGTTAATATATTTATATATAACCTTTTGGTTCAACAAAAAAAACCCGCTTCGGCGGGTTTTTTTGTATCTGTCGTTTGAGTTTTGTGTGTGGGGTTAAAGAGATTGAACCACGAAGACGCGAAGGCACGAAGTTTTTTGGATGGTTGAATTAGATTGGTTTTTAAAAAATGAATCACAAAGAAAAACAAACAGGCCTGGTCAATATAGGTACCCGTCATTGCGAGCAAAGCGAAGCAATCCATGGTTAGCGTCTAGTTGCTGTTCTTAGCCGTGAGCCATGGATTGCCACGTCGCTGCGCGCCTCGCAATGACAGTGGTTTTTATTTTTCTTCGTGCCTCCGTGTCTCCGTGGTTCAATTCTTTTAATCTTTGGATTAAGAGTGTTGCAAAAAAACAACATTTAAAGATCCTGTGGTTTTTTTACAAAATATAGTTGCACAGTGGGTAATACTTCCCTATAGTCATCCCCAAGCCAGCATCTGCCGGCAGATTTAACCAAATTTAAGGATTTCAAAAATGAAAAAGAATATTATTGCTCTAGCAATCGCATCTGCAGTTGCAGCTCCTGTAGCATTCGCTGACGCACCTACTGTTTACGGTGTTGCTAACGCTGCTATCGTTTCAGTTGAAGACGCTGGTTCTTCTGTAGAAAATATTGCATCACGTGTTGGTATCAAAGGTTCTGAAGATTTAGGTAACGGTCTTAAAGCTATTTATAAAATGGAATTCGCTGTTGACTTAGATGGTTCTGAAAATAAGAATATGACTTCTCGTAACTCTTATGTTGGTCTTGCTGGTGGTTTCGGTACAGTTTTACTAGGTACTCACGATACTCCATTAAAGATGTCTCAGGCTTCTGACTTGTTCAACGACGGTGTTTTTGATAACTCAAAAACTTCTGGCGGCGTTATGAATTTAGCTGGTAAAACAAATGGTGGTGAAGTTCGTGCCGATCAAGTAATCGCTTACGTTTCTCCTTCTTTTTCAGGTGTTAAAGTTGTAGGTGCTGTTGTTTCTGGTGATACTGATGATGATGGTACTTCTGAGTTATCTGATGGTTATTCAGTTGCTGCTATGTACGGTTCTACTAAAAAAGGTCTTTACCTAGCTGCAGCTTATAACGCTGGTGAGTTATTCAAAGATTCTGAAGAGACTCGTATTTCTGCACAGTACAAAACTGGTGGTTTAGCTGTTAACGCAATGTGGCAGAACGAAGATAATACTGGTTCTAACATCACAGCAAACGCTGGTTACAAAATCGGTAAAATGATGCCAAAAATCAAGTACTCTACTTCTGATTTAGATGCTGGTACTAACCCTTCAACTATCGCTGTAGGTCTTAACTATTCTTTAGGTAAGAAGACTACTGCTTATATCGAATACGGTGTATTTGATGCTGATACAACAGCTGATACTTCAACTGTTTCATCTATCGGTCTTCAGCACAAGTTCTAATCAACTGCTGACTTAGGTCAGTTTGATTAAACTTTGTACTAAAAGCCCCGTCTATTTATAGACGGGGCTTTTTTTTTGCCTCATACTTTATAGTGACAGTATAGAACTCTGTTGAAGGATTACATTTAGAAAATGTGAAGTTCAATAGTGGCTAGGCAATGTCAGCGCTGTATCGCGTATTGCAATGCATGAATTAAAGTGGTGCACGTAAAAGAGCAAGACCGAGAGGCCTGCCCCGGGCATCCTTGTCCACACAGTACTGTACTGGTTGTAACGATTATGGTAATCGTCCCGTTAATCCATGTCGCAAATTCGAATGCGCGTGGGTCAAGCCTGATAGTGTTATGCCGGATAATTTTAAACCGAGTGAGTGTGGCGCATTGGTGGTTGACAGTATTCAAAAGTGGCAAGGCCTTGATGTAGATCTAGCCGTTCCTATTGGCCGAGAAATCCCCGAAGCTACGCTCAATTGGTTAATGCAGAATGCGGAAAGATCGATGCGACCAGTCATCTATCAACAGCAAGACCCCAGCAGAAAAAACCTACAAAAAATCCCCTAACACTAGCTTATGGTCCTCCGGCTACTTCCAGTAGTGGGTGTTGGAGCAACAAGCCCAGGGAAAAACCTTTGGTAATGCCTCTCTGTCAATAGGGTGTTGCGATAAGGCGTAGTTTTTTGAGAGTGGAATTCGCGTAATAAATCGTTTTATGGTTTTATAGGAAATTGTTCTATAATGAAAATATGAATAAGAGTTTGTTTATTCGTAAGTGAGTTGATATTAAAAATATTTACATGACGGTGATGTATGAATTCTGTATATGGTAATACGCAAAAATGTAGCCAAGAAATAACAAGTAAGCAGTCGGGTTTTGTTGTTCTCCTGGTTATTGTGGTGGTTTCGATTATTGCTAGCTTATGGCTTTCTACCAAGCATTATTCGTTAATTTCGATTTTTAAAACAAACGATATTAATGCAGATGCTTATGAGTTGGAGTTGGTCAAAAAGCGCTTGTTGGAGTATGCGGTGTTACATCCAGAAATTTACACAGCGGTTAATAATGTATATCAAACATCAGCACAAATTCCTGCTCCTGGGTATTTTCCATGTCCCGATTTAGATGGGGACGGAGATATTGAGGGGGCTGAAACGAGTTGTTTTAATCCATTTACAGACGGTACTATTGTCGATGAGGATAGTACGGGTTTTGTTCCTGATGCTGGCATAGTTGGTTTTGTTCCTGAGTCCATTGGTACGCAGCATATATATTTTGCGGAAGCGGGTCGTTATTATTATTTCTTAGATGAACGTTTTAGTGCCCAGAATTCTGGTGTTTATAACAATGATGGCTTGCAGCGTTATGCTCCAATGAATCCATTGCAGTTTATTGGTGATGTGAGTTTGGCAAGCAGTAGTACGGATAATTTTGAGCCAGTTTTGACGTTAAATGGTAAACGTGGGTACATTGCATTGATTATAGATGCTGGTAATGATGGTTTAGATGATGCCAATAAGGTTGATGTCGGTAGTGGTTTGGTCGATAGGCATTTTGTGTCTAGGGCATCAGATCTTGCTGAGGATCCTAATGCCGATAAGATAGTGGGTATAACAATGCAGGACTTAGATAATGCAATTAATCGGCGTTTATGTGTTGAACGTTTTCGATATGAAGGGCTTGAATATGCAGACGGTGAAATAAATCCGTTTACCGCGATTGCGAGTGATTTAAAGCACTGGTATAACGATTATGTTTACACGGTACCGTATGATTTAGCGAATAACCCTGGTGGGGCAGATTGGCGTAAAACTGATTTGAAGTGTCATTATGAATATTAAAATAAGAACTAAGTCTGAGCAGGGGTTTTCATTGCTTGAGGTTTCAGTGGGTTTGTTAATTCTAGGGTTGTTGTTAACTTATTTTAGTGGCATATTTAAACTAATGTCTGAAACTGAACACGAGAAAATTGAACGCGTGTCTATCTATAAAGTTCAAAGTGCGCTGAACACTTTTTTAGCCGTAAATATGTTTTTACCCTGTCCAGATACAGATAATGATGGTCATGAAGATCGTTCAGGTGGGATTCAATGTGCTGATAGAGAAGGTTACCTGCCTTATAAAGATTTGGGTATAGAGGGTATGGATGCTTGGGGAAACCCTTATTATTATCGAGTTAATCAGCAAGCTGCATTAGGTTCGTCTGACGAAAATATTCGTGATGTGTGTAAGTCTGCGAGTGTTATGGGAAGGGCAGGTTTAAAAGAGCTTGGCGATTTACGTTTATGTCCAGATTCTAATATTTATTATTGCAGTGATACAGGTTGTAATGATGCATGTGGTGTTACTTGTGAGTCGATTGATCCACGTGGTAGCGCCCAAGTTCCGCCTTATTTTCATCTAGCGACACCGCCATTTGGTTCTCTTGCGGGGGATTATAATCTTAAAATTTATCCTCAATCAGCCACGCCTTATGATGATTCGAATGGTTACTCTTTCGGTGGCCAACTTGGCAATGGTACGGTGGCAATTGCGATTTCTTGGGGTGCAAATGGTGACCAAACCTATCGTTATAACGTTGATAATCATAGTTGTGTAACTGGTGGTACTGTCGCCGAACTAGAAAATTGTGATGATGATCGGGTGTTTGTAGATACCAAGACTCAAGAAAATCGTGATTTTATGACTTGGATCACAGTCAATCAAGCCAAAATGGCGCTGATTTATAATGGAGAATTCAGATGAGTATGGTACGTAATACAAATAAAGGCTTTACATTGGTTGAAATGGCGATTGTCTTGGTCATTGTGGGTTTAATGATTGGCGGTGGTTTTTCAACGTTAGGGGCTTATTTGGATAATGCGAAACAGTCGCACACTAAGGGCAGCTTAAAGGTTACTAAGCAGGCGTTACTAAACTATGTCAAAGTAAATAAGCATATGCCGTGTCCAGATGTTGATGGGGATGGTAAACAGGATGCAGGGGGAGCTTTAGGTACGCAGTGTGATAGCGACGTGGGAACTGTACCCTATGATGATATAGGTTTAAGCCGTGCCATTACCCAAGATGACTATGGTAATTTGTTTGGTTACGGTATTCATAAAGAGGCGGCCACCTCTGCTGTTATGGGTTTGGATTCTGAGGTAACGTCTGAGGCAACGGCTTTGTTGGGTTTGGCAGGGAGTTATTTCTATAGTCAAAGTGCGCCTGCATTTAATTTAGACACGCCGCCTACTGAAAGTTCTCCCGGTTCATTAGTCAATAGTTATCAAGTCTGTAGGAGGTATGGTACAGAAGACTGCAGTGTTGCAACGGATGTAGAAGTTGAATTTATTCCCGCGGTAATTGTTGCGTTTAACGAAAATGGCGACAGTACTGATCTGAACGACTGTAGTGGTTCTGGAGGAACTCGCGAAACTCAGAACTGTGATGCTAATATGACATTGGTGCGCGGAGTGTTTCAAGGAGGGGTGTTTGATGATCAAATGGTGACCATCTCGGCCTATGAAATTAAAGCGCAAGCGTTGGGTGACTTTAAAGATCCTCCGCAGGCAGCACCCGATCCAAATGCTTCAGAATATGCTGGCTATGATGTCATTATCAAAGGGGATGTAGATTCTGCGAATGCCACAAACTTGGGAACAAGTGAGGACGAGGCATTTTACATTGATACTACGGATGGAGATCCCACTACGGGTGGTAATCTGGATGCTCAAGTGACCATGAAGGCCGGAGATGATAAGCTTTACGTTACCAATGACATTTTAGCAGGAGGCAATGCTGATTTGGGTGATGGGGCTGATGAGTTATTTGTTGGTGGAAGTGTCGCTGCTGGCGGTAATGCTGCGCTGGGTACAGGTGATGATACATTAATAATTGAAGGCGGGATTCTCTATAAAGGAAGTGTTGATATGGAGGGTGACAATGATACGGCATTAATCGGAGGTTCTGTCGGTGGTACTTTAGACGCGGGTACTGGTATTGATATTGTAACTGTTCAAGGTGATGTTACCGGCAGTATTAATATGGAAGGAGATAATGATACGCTCTATATTATAGGTGACGTAGTCGGTGGGGATATTGATGGAGGTACCGGCGTTGATGACTTGCATGTGTCATCCTCAGAGGTTGATTTTTGGGCTCTTATTGCTCTAGAGGGTGGTAGTGTGAGTAACTTTGAAAACATTTATTATAGCTCCACACCATGACGTGGGGTGCTGTTGATGGAAAATGAAGCCCCATTGATTTTACTTGTTGACGACGACCCAGCACTGCGTGGCATGTTGGGTTTTTCTTTGGAGATGGCGGGTTATGAGGTGATTGAGGCAGAATCACGCGCCAAGGCAATAGAGTGCCTACAATCTCAGTCATTCCCTGTGGTGCTTTTGGATATGGGCATGCCACCCCATGAGCATACGATGACAGAAGGGGTTGCTGTCCTGGATTGGTTGGCGGTCAATCAAGTGCAAACCAAGGTGGTGGTGTTGACGGGGCAAGACTCTGAAGACAGTTCTTATCAAGCCCTCAAGCACGGGGCGTTTGATTTTTTAGAAAAACCGGTTTCAACCGAGTCATTGCTGCTGTCCATTAAACGCGCCTTTCTTTTTCATGAGAAGCAAGGTGCGCTTAAAGATAGGGAAGGTGTACAAAAAATGCAAATTGATGCCACGCTGGGCGATGGAGTGAAGTCGATTCGTAATCAAGCTGAAGAGAAGTTGATAAGACAGGTTTTGGTGGATACCGAATTTAATGTCCATGAGGCCGCCAGACGTTTAGGGCTAAAACGTGAAAACGTCTATTATTTGATTAATAAATATGGGCTGCAACGTTAATTAAATGGACATTATGAGCTTTATCGATGGGTTTGATTTGGTTGGCGTGATACCTGATGAAGTCAAATTATCGTTTTTTAATTGGGGCTGGTTGGCGCTCACTCTATTTGGCTTGTCTCTATTGGGGCCTGTCTATTATTTTCGTCGCCAGTCAAAACGACTGAGTAAAGCACTTGCGAGGCTATATTCGCTGAATCAGACAGTGGAACAAGATGCCTTGAATTTTTTTCACCAGGCCTGGCCAATATTGGCTTCTGTCGGTTGCTTGCAGATGAAAGCGAATGTTGAATGGTTTGGAGAAAAGAGAGTCGTAAACTTTGGTGTTAAGCATGATCTTTCTACTCGAAAAACCTGTTTTATGGTGGCTCGAGACGATATGTCCTTTGAAATTATGCTCTTTCTTAATCGCGGGGCATCAGAACCCGAAAGCCTTTCTAGTCTGGTGATTAAAACCTTCATTAAAATTCTTGAACAAGATTTAGTCCTTAAAGAGGCAGAGATTTTAACTTCGCAAAGAAGGTTAGAGCGCTACCAAATGTATGTTCAACACGAAATTAAAAATATCGCCCAATTCATACAGTTGCTCAGCGAGCAAGTTGCATTAGTAAACAACGATGCCAATAAAGTTCGACTCGTGAATAAATTACGTGAAACCGTACCGTTGATGGCGAGACGCGCTAGAAAAACCATTCAGCATATGAATCAACCTCTTTCAGAAGCACATGAACCTAGTAATCTAATGATTAGATCGATTTTGCAAGAAGTTTTGCAGATGTATAGTTTAGAGGCGAAAATCACGGGCGATGCTTCTGTGAATTTATCTCGACAGCTATTGTTGGAAGTATTTAAAAATATTCTCGGAAACTTTAGCGATCACCCTTCTTCGGATCAGCCTATAAAAATAATCGTCGAGACAGAAGGTCAGGATGGATCGATACACGTCAAAATAGTCGGCCAACTGTATGGATTACAAAATGAAATGGTCTCGGAGCGATTGTTCGAACCTTTCTGGACCACCAGTGAAAGCGGCATGGGGCTGGGCTTGTTCCTTGCACGAGAGCTGTTAAAACAGTTTGAGGGTCAAATTACATTTGAACAATCCGTTAAAGAATTTAGCTTTTTAGTCACTTTACCAGGCCTGGTCAAATAATTTAAACCGCAGTTTAGGCCTTTGTTTATGAGGTGAATTCACAGGTTAAGCGGTAAAAATCACTCAATTTCCAAAGAGTAAAAAACTTTTACTCTTTTTTAATCATCACAAGCTCGTTACTATAGATTCACACAAAGAAAGTGTTTTTTAAATAATCGTTATAAGGTAGATATTATGAAGACTCAAAACGTACAAAAACAAAAAGGTTTTACATTAGTCGAAATCGCTATTGTATTAGTTATCATCGGTTTATTACTGGGTGGTGTATTGAAAGGTCAGGAAATGATTAACGCGGCTAAAATTAAAAACGATACAGATTCGTTACAGGCTCTTCAAGCTTCAATTTATGCTTATAGAGATAGAGCTGGCTTTAATCCTGGTTCAGCGAGAGCAACCGCTCCGACTAACAATGCTCTTAATGGAGTCCAGATTACAAACATTGAGTCTTCAGCAAGTACTGGATATACAAATACTTCTGTATCATTAGGCGCTGCTGCTGGTGCAGAAAATGTGTTTGCTGATTTGACTAATGAAGGGTTCTTGAAGTCGCCAAACCTATCTCCAGCAGTCGATGATGGTGGCGCATTTACGATTGGTTACGCAGAGGATGGTACTAGCGCAACAGTTACAAGTGCATTTGCTCCTGCTGCTATAGCTGTTGAATCAAATAAAAATTATGTTTGTATTAATTACACTACCGCTATTGATAATGCTCAAGCGATTGCCGTAGGTATGGATGTTAAATTGGATGACGGCGTGGCCACTACAGGTATTGTCCGCACAGATTCTAACGCAACTGGTGGTGCAGTTATTTGCCTAGAAATCTAAATTTCTGATCTAGATGTTTACCCTTAAGCCCGCCAATTGGCGGGTTTTTTTTGTTTTTAGTCTTTTTAGCTCAATGGGGTCAGACTCTATTGTTTTTCTTAATCCTCTTCCCGCCTTTTTTTTGCAGTTGCCGATCTATTAATTGTCCGTTCTATTTGATCTCTAACCTTATCATTGCCTAAAGTCCAAGTCTTATTGGTTGCACTTCTTATTTCTTCTAGGGTGAATTAAAGCATGTGATATTGAAATCGTGCTGTGTGATGTATGGGTCTTGTGTTCCTGCTCGTTGCAGTGCTAGCTTGACCAGGGATATTCCAAAGGGTGTTTTAGCGTGTTTACTCTGGCAGGATTGAGCTCTATATAGCGGTAACAGATTAATGCATATTGTTCAGTATAAAAACGTGGCTTTGTAGTTTCCTTCCCATAGCGTTCCGGTTCTGCTGTAGAGTGATTAAAGTATTGCGCATAGTAACGTCAAATAATTTGCATCATCTTTGATAATCTATCGAGCTTATTTGGTGTAATGAGCAGGTGTACATGGCCTGTCATTAATACATAAGTCTGAATATCACCGTTATGTTTTATTGCGGATTGATTAAGTTTTTCCAAGTAATATTCATAGTCTTGACCGGCGTAAAATATAGGTTCTCGATTGTTGCCTCTGACAATAATGTGTTGAGGTTGGCCGACTAAAACAAAGCGTGGTTGCCGTGCCATATTGAGTCCTGTTGATCAAAGTTTAGGTTTAAATTACAGCATAGTTAATTCAAGCTGGATTAGAATTTCAAATGAGTCTGATTGCATTGAAATGACCCCATTGAAGAAGGGGGTGTTGTGATTGGTTTGCTATGTTAGAATACGCGGCCCTGGATTCATTAGTAGATTCAGTTAGATAGCGCTTTTAATGCTTAGCTATAAAACCCTTATTTTTGCACGGAATGAATATGTCACAAACTACCCCTTTTACCGGCGGACTTTACGTTATCACTTACGGCTGTCAGATGAATGAATATGACTCTGAGAAGATGGCGAGTTTGCTCGCAAAAACCCATGGCTTAAAGCTGGTTACAGAGCCAGAAGATGCGGATGTGGTTTTGATGAATACCTGTTCAGTGCGTGAGAAAGCACAAGAAAAGGTGTTTTCTGAACTCGGCCGTTGGGGCAAGTGGAAGGCGCTCAAACCTAATCGTGTTATTGGTGTAGGTGGTTGCGTTGCTTCGCAGGAAGGTCGTGAGATTCGTAAACGTGCGCCGGTTGTTGATGTTATTTTTGGGCCACAAACCCTTCACCGTTTACCGGCGATGATTGATGAAGTCTTGCGGGTACGTGGTGACGACAGCATTAAAAAGAAGAAAGCGGTTATGGATATCTCTTTTCCTGAAATCGAGAAGTTCGATCACTTGCCAGAGCCTGAAGTAAATGGGGTTTCTGCGATGGTTTCTGTCATGGAAGGCTGTTCTAAATATTGTACTTTCTGCGTGGTGCCTTATACCCGTGGTGAAGAAGTCAGTCGCCCGTATGAAGATGTATTACGTGAAGTGCGTGTCTTGGCTGAGCAGGGTGTGCGTGAAGTCAATTTGTTAGGTCAGAACGTTAATGCTTACCGTGGTGTTATGGAAGATGGCGAGATCGCAGATTTGGCCGTGTTGATGCACGCCGTCCGTGCGATTGAGGGCATTGGACGTATTCGTTTCACCACTTCGCATCCGAATGAAATGACGCAGAGTATTATCAATTGTTATGCGGAAATTCCAGAATTAGTCTCGCATTTGCATCTGCCGGTTCAGTCGGGTTCTGATAAAGTTTTGGCGATGATGAAACGTAATCACATGGTGCTTGAATATAAATCTACCATTCGTAAAGTTCGTGCGTTACGTCCTAATCTAAGTTTATCAGGTGATTTTATTATTGGTTTTCCAGGGGAAACTTGTGATGACTTTAAAGATACTTTGGCCTTAGTCGAAGAGCTTAAATACGATCGTTCTTTCAGCTTTGTCTATAGCGAACGCCCTGGTACGCCAGCTGCCGACTTCCCTGATGAAGAACCGATGGAGAAGAAGAAGCGCCGTTTATTTGCCATTCAAGAGTTGCTGAATAAGCAGACGGCTGATGTTAGTGATGGAATGATTGGCACGGTAGAGCGTGTGTTGGTCGAGCGTTTGTCGCGTAGATCATTTGAGCAAGTTGCTGGGCGTACTGAAAATAACCGTGTGGTGAATTTTACAGGTTCGCCAGAGTTAATCGGTCAATTTGTTGATGTTGAAATCACTGAAGCGTTAGATCACTCTTTACGTGGGATTTTGGTGGCGACACCAGAAGCCGATTCACACATTGCACCGCAGGCCTATGCGCTGTAAAATCATTTCAAGTATCTTATTCTATGCACGGTAAGCACTTAGAGTGCTTACTACTGCAAGTTACCTATTTTAATTTCCTTACTGGCCTTTGCCAGAATTACCTTTGAGACGGCCTTTGTCTGTACTGAACACCATTCAATTTAAACTTTTCCCTGAAGATAATGAACGTTTGCAGAACCTTTGTGGTTGGCATAACGAGCATTTTGAGCAAGTCGAGTTGCGCTTAGGGGTCGAGATTAATACGCGCGGATATCTGGTTTCTGTCACCGGGCTAGCCGACCGTGTGGTTCAAGCAGAGCAAGTCATTTTGGATTTGTATGAGGAAACCGATCATGAGACATTAACGCCAGAAGGCGTGCATTTAGTGTTGCATGAATTGGGCTATGACAAAGTAAAACCCCTCACGTCTGAGCAAGCTCTTATTAAAACGCGTCGTTTAACCATTAAAACGCGTAACCCGAATCAAGTGAATTATATTCAAACGATTAAAAATCATGATGTGAATTTTGGCATAGGGCCGGCCGGTACGGGTAAAACGTATTTAGCGGTCGCTTGTGCAGTCGAAGCCTTGGAAAATGAACAGGTTCGACGCATTATTCTGACCCGTCCTGCGGTGGAAGCCGGTGAGAAACTCGGTTTTTTACCCGGAGATTTAAGTCAAAAAGTAGATCCTTATCTGCGCCCACTGTTTGATGCACTGTTTGAAATGCTCGGTTTCGAAACCGTCGAACGTCTGATCGAAAAGAATGTCATTGAAATCGCCCCTTTAGCGTTTATGCGCGGACGTACCTTGAATGAAGCGTTTATCATTCTCGATGAAGCACAAAATACCAGTACCGAACAGATGAAGATGTTTTTGACGCGAATTGGCTTTGGTTCGACGGCGGTCATTACCGGTGACATTACCCAGTGCGATCTGCCACGCCACCAAAAATCAGGCTTACGCCATGTGATTGAGGTATTGGACGGCGTTGAAAATATTGGCTTTACCTTCTACCAGACGCAAGATGTGGTGCGTCACCCGATGGTGCAAAAAATCGTTCACGCTTATGATCGCTATGAAAGAAAGTACGCTTTAGATAATGAGCGTTCGAATCAGAGGTCGAGTTCTTAAGATGGAAAATCAGGCTATGCTAGAGATTGAAGTACAGTGGGCAATTGATGAGTTGCCTCAACCGACACAAGAACAGTGTGAGCAGTGGGTAAAGGCGGCTTTGGTCGGTGGTCGCGAAAATCAAGAGCTTGAGATGACGATTCGCATTGTGGATTTAGAAGAGAGCCAGCAATTAAATCGTGATTATCGTCAAAAAGATAAACCGACCAATGTATTGTCTTTCGAATTCGAACAACCACGAGGCCTGGTTGATTTAGGTGAAGAGCTGCCTTATTTAGGCGATTTGGTGATTTGTGCAGACGTGGTTGCTCAAGAGGCTTTACAGCAACATAAAACATTAGAATCACATTGGGCGCATATGATTGTGCACGGCACCTTGCATTTGCAAGGCTATGACCATATAGAAGATAATGAAGCCGAGTTGATGGAAGGCTTAGAAATCCAAATTATGCAGGGGTTAGGGTTTACTAACCCCTACGAAACGACTTGCTGATTTTTTAAAATAATCGAAGTTTATTAGCAAAACTTAGCGAACCTGGTTTTCAGGTTAGCGGGTTTTTTATATAGAGGTTTAAATTGTAAATGAGTGACAGTATTAGCGGCTCTTCATGGCTGGAACGTCTGGCAAAAATTTTTTCAGATGAGCCGGAGAGTCGAGAAGAACTTATCAATGTCTTAAAAGACGCGCAAAGCCAAGGGTTAATTGATGCGGATGCATTGTTAATGATTAATGGCGTTTTGAGCGTTTCAGAAGCGCGTGTGCGTGACATTATGATTCCTCGTTTACAAATTGAGTTGATTGATGCCTCGGAACCATTAGAGTCTATTTTAGAAACCATGCTAGAAAGTTCGCATTCACGTTATCCTGTTATTTGCGGTAATAAGATTATCGGCATTTTACTTGCGAAAGATGTTTTTAGGGCGGTGGTGAAAGGCGAGCTGACGACTAAGGAAGATTTAGAAAAAATCTACCGTACGCCTATTTTTGTCCCGGAAAGTAAACGTTTGAATGTGTTATTACGCGACTTTAAATCAAGCCGTAATCACCTGGCTTTAGTGGTTGATGAGTATGCCGAGTTAGCAGGCCTGGTGACAATTGAAGACGTGCTCGAGCAGATTGTTGGTGATATTGAAGATGAGCATGATATTGAAGAGCAGGATCATATTCAAAAAAGACCTGCCGGCACTTATTCTGTCAATGCCTTTACGCCAATCGAAAAATTCAATGAGTTTTTTGGTGTCTCTATCCAAGATGGTAGTAGTGAAACCATTGGCGGCTTTCTTGCCTCTGAATTTGGCCATGTACCTTTGCAAGAGGAAAGCTTAACGACTCAAGGTTTTACTTTTATCGTGTTAAAAGGCAATAATCGTCGTGCTGAAATGTTTGAGGTTAAGCCGTTGGATGAGGTTGTTAGCGAACAGGCTAAAGAAAATATCGAACGCATTAACGCCGCTGAATAGTGTTCATACACATGCTTAAAAGTCTTAAAAAGAAAGTCAAAGGATTCCAGTTTTGAAAGCCGTCAAAAGCCCATTTTTAAGTGGACTCATCAATCTGTTTATCCCTAAAAAACGCCACGCGATCGCCTTTGGGTTAGGCTTGTCGGGTGTTTTTGCCTTTGCACCATTCGATTTTGCGCCGGTGATGATGGGTTCTTTGGCCGGCCTGTTCTTATTGTGGTTAGAGGCCGAAAGCCGTTTTGAAGGCTTCAAAATTGGCTTGTGGTTTGGTCTCGGCTTCTTTGGTTTAGGCGTGAGTTGGCTCTTCTCGAGTATCTATATCTATTCCGGTGTTTTATTGCCGTTAGCCATCTTAATGACGTTTCTCTTTATTCTGTTCCTGGCGCTGTTTATCGCATTCAGTGGTTGGGTTGCACAGTACTTTAAAAACAGCAATCGACCAGGCCTGGTATTAACGGTGCTATTTCCTGCTGTCTGGGTGGTCGGAGAGTTGCTGCGCTCATCTCTGTTTGGCGGTTATCCACTGCTCTTGGTCGGTAATACGCATCTCGCGACTTGGTTAGCCGGCTATGCTCCTGTCTTTGGAGTCTGGGGTGTTTCTTGGGCGATTGCCATGACGGCAGGTTTGTTGTTGTGGTTGTTTAAAAGTCGTTCTTGGGTCGCGGCAAGTATGACCCTGTGTATATTGTGGTCCATTGGCGGTTTGCTGCAAGATGTTGAGTGGGTTAAGCCGCTTGATAAGCCGATTGATATTGCGTTATTGCAAGGCAATATCCCGCAGGATAAGAAGTGGCTGCAAGCTGAATTTATGCCGACTTTACAGGCCTATGTCTCCATGACTAAAAGCAATATGGATGCGGATGTCATTGTCTGGCCAGAGACGGCGATTCCGGCTTATTACGATGTGGTCGAACGCGGTGCTTTAAACTCGTTTATTAAAGATGCGCAATTACTGAGTACCGATATTCTAGCAGGTACGATTGCTGGTGATCGTGGTTCAGACAATTATTACAACGCCTTAATTAACCTACATCGCCCAGAAGACCGCTATTACAAACAGCATCTAGTACCTTTCAGTGAATTCTTTCCACTGAATGATCTATTTGCATATGTCAGTTCGCTGTTTGATATTCCATATGCGACCTTTACGGCGGGCGATAAGGATCAAGCACCGTTGATGTTGGGCGGGCAGTTGGCTGGGTTGAGTATCTGTTATGAAACCGCTTTTGGTGATGAGATGGCAACGCAGTTGCCGGATGCCAAATACTTTATTACCGTGAGTAATGATGCCTGGTTTGCACATACCTTTGAACCAGCACAACAGTTGCAAGAAGTTCGCATGCGAGCCTTAGAGTTAGGCCGTGAAATTGCCCGTAGCACCAATACAGGTTTTACTGCGATTGTTGATATACAAGGTAATATAAAACAACAAATTCCAGCCTATGAAGTGGGGGTGTTGCGCGGTGAAGTACAGCCTTATGAAGGTTTAACGTTTTATGCCGAGTGGGGCAAGTTGCCTGTACTGTTTATGTTGTTCAGCATTTTTGGCTTTATGCTCGCCAAACGCTATTTCTTAACCGGACGAATCTAATCGTCCGGTGATTTGTATAATTCGATACGAATCCGCTATTTTGGGTGGTTAAACACAGGGTGATCTGGATCCATTGCAGCGGCGAAGCGCAGTCTTAATAGCGTAATGTTCGTCGGATCAGCCAGGGTCAGAGCTTTATCGATTAGAATTTTTTCTAAAAGCGGTAAATCCATATCGATAAATTCTCCAACACCTTTTTCAGCTTCCGATAAATATTCCGCAGCTTGCATAATGTCGGCATGCACATCTTTTTGAACTTGCTCAAATTCTTTACTGGTTAATTCCGCTAGAGCGTGATCTGCTTGCTCAGCTTTCTCTATGCTATGTCCCAGTAATTGCCACGTCTTTTGCTCAGTCGTAATTAGAGATTCCTTGGCATGATTCAGTAAGGTTCTATATGCTTCGAGCATTTTGTTGTCTTTCATTATTTTCTCCTGTTAATGGTCGCTTTAAACTATAATATTGAACTTATTTAATTTAATAAGCAAGTTGTAATTGTTCGACTTGTTTAGATGCCCGCTAACCGTTTGGAAGTAGAAGTAAAAACCATGTCAGAAGTTCAATACAACCCTCAGCAAATTGAAGCAGAAATCCAGAAATATTGGGACGATAACGAGACCTTCGTGGTCAACGAAGATGACAGCAAAGAGAAGTATTATTGCTTGTCGATGTTCCCATACCCAAGTGGAAAACTGCACATGGGGCATGTGCGTAACTACACCATCGGTGATGTGATTTCACGTTACCAGCGTATGCAAGGTAAAAACGTTTTACAGCCAATGGGTTGGGATGCGTTTGGTCTGCCAGCGGAAAATGCCGCGATGGCCAACAATGTTGCGCCGGCTAAGTGGACTTATGAAAATATCGATTACATGCGTAATCAGTTGAAGTCTTTAGGTTTGGGTTATGACTGGACACGTGAAGTGGCGACTTGTCACCCTGAATATTACCGTTGGGAGCAGTGGTTATTCACGCGCCTAATGCAAGAAGGCCTGGTTTATCGTAAATTGTCCGTCGTTAACTGGGATCCAGTTGATATGACGGTATTAGCGAATGAGCAGGTCATTGACGGTAAAGGTTGGCGTTCTGGCGCACCGGTTGAGCGTAAAGAGATTGCTCAGTGGTTCTTGCGCATTACCGATTATGCCGAAGAGTTATTAGAAGGTTTGGATAAGTTGGATGGTTGGCCTGAGCAGGTTAAAACCATGCAGCGTAACTGGATTGGTAAATCAACGGGTCTGCAAATCTCTTTCCCAATTCAAGGATTAGCAGAAGGTTCAGACGCAACTTTAGATGTTTACACCACTCGTCCGGATACGTTGATGGGCGTGACCTATTTAGCGATTGCTTCGGATCATCCGCTTTCAGTCAAAGCCTCTATCAACAATGAACCGTTAGAGCGTTTTATTGAAGAGTGCTCGCATGTTTCTACTGCGGAAGCGGACATGGAAACCATGCAGAAGAAAGGTGTCGATACCGGGATTCGTGTGGCACATCCGATTACCGGTGAAATCGTTCCGGTTTGGGCGGCGAACTTTGTCTTAATGAATTACGGTACCGGTGCGGTCATGTCAGTACCAGCACACGATCAACGTGATTATGAATTTGCGAAAGCTTACGGTCTAGAGATCAAAGCGGTCATTGCTCCGAATGCAGATGAAATGGCGGACGTGTCAGAAGCGGCGTTTACCGAAAAAGGTATCTTGGTTAATTCTGGTCAGTTTGATGGTTTAAAGTCAAAGCAAGCCTTGCATGAAATGGCCAAAGCCCTTGGTGAGAAAACAATAGGCGGGAAGACTCTAGGTGAAAAGCAGACCAACTACCGTTTACGTGACTGGGGAATTTCTCGTCAGCGTTATTGGGGTTGTCCAATTCCGGTTATCTACTGTCCTGCGTGTGGCGCACTGCCCGTACCAGAAGATCAACTGCCGGTTAAATTACCAGAAGATGTTGTTCCAGATGGTTCAGGCTCACCTCTAGCAAAACTAGACAGCTTTAAAAATTGTGACTGCCCACAATGTGGTGGTCCTGCTCAGCGTGAAACCGATACTTTCGACACCTTCTTTGAGTCTTCTTGGTATCACGCGCGTTATACCTCTAAAGACAATTCAGAAGCGATGTTGGATGAACGTGCCGATTACTGGGCACCTGTTGATCAGTATATCGGTGGTATTGAACACGCTATTTTGCACCTTTTGTATGCCCGTTTCTTCCACAAGTTGATGCGTGATCAAGGGCTGGTTAACTCTGATGAACCGTTTAAGAAGTTACTGACGCAAGGTATGGTGTTATTAGATGGCTCGAAGATGTCGAAGTCAAAAGGTAATACGGTCGATCCACAAGGTCTGATTCAAAAATTTGGTGCCGATACGGTTCGCCTATTTATCATGTTTGCCGCACCGCCAGAGCAAAGTTTGGAATGGTCAGATAAAGGCGTTGAGGGTGGTTTCCGCTTCTTGAACCGCGTTTGGCGTCAAGTGCAAAGTCACATTGAAGCAGGCCTGGTCACAGCTGCGACTTCATCAGAAGGTCTGAATAAAGAAGCTAAAGCTTTGCGTTTGAAACTGCATGAAACCTTGCAGAAAGTCACCGATGATATCGGTCGTCGTCAAACCTTCAATACTGCGATTGCGGCTTGTATGGAGTTGATGAACGAGTTGTCTAAATTTGAAGATGACTCTGAATCAAGCCGTGGCGTGATGCAAGAAGCCTTAGAAACTTTAGTGTTGATGTTGTCACCAATGACACCACACCTGTCCCAGAACTTATGGACTACCTTAGGCAAGTCTGACTTAGTGATAGACGCGACTTGGCCAGTAGTCGATGAGTCGGCGCTGGTTAAGTCTGAGATAGAGTTAATGGTTCAGGTTAATGGTAAGTTGCGCGGTAAAATTGAAGTCTCTGTCGATACCGATAAAGAGAGCATTTTAGCGATGGCGAAAAGCGTTGAAACGGTTCTGAAATTTATTGAGGGCAAAGAAATTTTGAAAGAAATCGTTGTCCCTGGTAGATTGGTTAACCTAGTTGTTAAAGGTTAGTCGATTCATCGATGAATATATTCAAGCTTAACTAAGGTAAATAAACCAAAGTGAATAATCTGCTGAAACCACTCAAAATGGCTGTAAATACACCGTTTAAAGGTGCTCAAAAAACTGTAAAGCAAACTGACCAGGCCTGGTCAGTTCGCGGTGTGCAATGGATTGCCACGATATTGATGGTGATGTTTATAACAGCTACTTTAAGTGGTTGTGGTTTTCATTTGCGCGGTTTAGACAGTATCGGTGACACGCAATTTAAAACGGTTAAATTGCAAAGTGTCGCTGGAGTTCGTCCTGAAGTGTTGCAAGCAATGCGTTCGCAACTGGCCCAGTCAGGCGTTAAGTTGGTGGATTCTTTGGCGGCGGCTGAGTTGCAGATTGTTTTGCAACCGACGGTTTATAAAGCAAATCGCACGGCCTATTCTGGATTGGGCGATACCACCGCAGAATTCTTGCGAATGGAGCAGTCCTTTTCAGCGATTGTGGTTGCAACCGAAGAGACTCTTGTGGCGAGTAGTGTGCAAACCTATCGAGATCGTCAGATTGATACTACGGCCTTGTTAGCGGCCAATCGCGAGTTGGGCAGTATTCATCGAGAGATGGCGGAGGATTTGGTGATGAAAATTATGGACCGAATTAATCGCGCGATGTTGAAGGCAGCTCAGTTAAAGTCTTCTCAACCTGCAGAGCTAAAGCCGAGTGAAGTTTTGCCACCAACTTCTATACCAGCACGTTAAAGGACTATTTTGATTGTAGCCAGCGCGTTTTTAAATCAACTCAAGGCAGCGTCCTTTGCTGTACAACCGGTCTATCTGTTGTATGGTGAAGAGCCGCTGTTTTTGCGTGATTGTTACGATGGTTTACGACAAACATTACAAGGCCAAGGTTATTTGACCGGCGATGTTTACGATGTCGATGGCAATTTTGATTGGCAGTCACTGCAAATGGAAACCCAGGCCGGTTCGCTATTTTCTGATACGAGGATGATTTTGGTGAATATGCCCAAAGGTTCACCGGGTCGAGAGGGCGGTAAGTTTATTCAGGACTGGTGTCAGTTTGTGCAAACAGCACCGCCTGAAATTGTCATAGTGCTGTTATGTGAGCGATTGGACAGTCGCCAGCTTAAGTCAAAGTGGGTCACCGCAATCGAATCAGCAGGCCTGGTGGTACAAGCCAAGCCCGTGCCGATTAATGCGTTACCTAATTGGTGTCAGCAAAAAGCACAAAGTTTGGATTTAACTTTGGAGCCCGAAGCGGCCAATTTATTAGCGGAACGGGTCGAAGGTAATTTATTAGCCGCCGATCAAGAGTTACTCAAGTTGTCTCTGATATTGCCTGCCGGTAGCACGATTAATGCGCAGACAATTTTAGAGAACGTGGTCGATCAAGCGCATTATCAGTTGTTTGCTTTGTCATCGTCCGTGTTGAATGGCCAAGCGGCCTACAGTTTGCAAATGTTAATGCGTTTACGCCAAGAGGGCATTGAAGCGCCGATTATTCTTTGGCTATTGTCTAAAGAGTTACGTCAGTTGATTGCATTGGCACAACTTTCACAACAGATTTCCATGGGACAAGCTTTTAAGCAGTGTGGGATTTGGTCGTCAAAACAATCAGAGTACAGCAATGCGCTCAACCGTCAGGGTTTGATGGGATGGCAGGCGCTATTAAAATCAGCCCTAAAAGTCGACTTAATGATTAAAGGCATTCAACCGACCATGAGTGCCGACGAGGTTTGGTTAGGTTTGTCAGAGCTAGTTTCTAAAATGGCGCGCTAATAAAGCGTTCATGGCCGTTATTGACAAACGTTTTCAGTTTAAAAAATAGCAAAATAGAACAATAGATAAAAGAACAAGGTGAGTATCCACATGAATGTAAAAGAGTATATGCACAACCTCGGTGAACAAGCCAGAGCCGCATCGCGCGCACTTGTTCGAGCCACCACTAAGGATAAAAATCGTGCATTATTAGCCATGGCGGATGCACTACAAGCTTCGACTGATTTATTAAAGACTGAGAATGCCAAAGATTTAGAGAATGGTAAGAACAACGGTTTGGATGCAGCGATGTTAGATCGTTTAGCCATTACCGATGCCGGTATTGCTGGCATGGTTGAAGGCTTGCAGCAGGTCGCCGCGTTACAAGACCCGATTGGTGAAATCTCCGATATGAGTTTTCGCCCATCCGGTATTCAAATCGGAAAAATGCGTGTGCCATTAGGCGTGGTGGGCATCATCTATGAATCGCGTCCGAATGTCACCATTGATGCGGCAGCTCTGTGTTTAAAATCGGGTAATGCGGCGATTTTGCGTGGGGGTTCTGAAGCAACTTACTCAAACCAGGCCTTAGCGAAATGTATCCAGCAAGGACTATCGGCTGCAGGTTTGCCAGAAACCGCTGTGCAAGTGGTTGAAACCACGGATCGTGAAGCGGTCGGTGAGTTGATTACCATGCCGGAATTTGTCGATGTCATTATTCCACGTGGCGGCAAAGGTTTGATTGAACGCATTAGTCAAAATGCACGCGTGCCAGTGATTAAACATCTCGATGGAATTTGCCATGTCTATATTGACGATTCAGCAGACTATAACAAAGCAATCCGAGTCGCTGTGAATGCCAAAACCCATCGTTACGGTGTATGTAATGCCATGGAGACTTTATTGATAGCAGAGTCGCAGGCCGCAAGAGTTCTGCCTGAACTGGCTAAGCAGTACGGTGATAAAGGTGTAGAGTTGCGCGGTTGCAAAAAAGCCTGTGCCATTATTAAAGCCAATGTCGCCACCGATGAAGATTGGGCAACAGAGTATTTAGCGCCAATCTTATCGATCCGTGTCGTCAAAGATGTCGATATGGCGATGGATCATATTGCACAGTATAGCTCTGGCCACACTGAGTCGATTATTACAGAAAACTTTAGTGTTTCGCGCCGCTTTTTAGCAGAAGTCGATTCAAGTTCGGTGATGGTCAATGTTTCGACCCGTTTTGCCGATGGTTTTGAGTACGGTTTAGGCGCAGAAATCGGCATCAGTACCGATAAGTTCCATGCACGTGGACCGGTCGGTTTAGAAGGTTTAACCTCACAGAAATACATTGTGTTGGGTGATGGCAATATTCGTAAGTAGGTTGAATTCTGCTTTGCTAAACGGACTTAAGAGAGTTAACCAGTGAAACTGATTGGTATTAATGGCGGCACGTTTGACCCCATCCATTACGGACATTTAAGACCGGCTTTGGAAGTACAGCAGCAACTTGGTTTACAGCAGGTTCTCTTTGTCCCCTGTTATCAACCGGTGCATAGAGGCTTGCCGCAAGTATCCGCTGAGCAACGCTGTGCCATGATAGAGCTGGCGATTGAAAATCAGCCGACCTTTGCGTTAGAAAAAATTGAGATTGAGCGCGGTGGTCCATCCTATATGGTGGATACCTTGGCCAGTTTGAAACAGCGAATGCCCGATGCTTGTTTGCTATTAATGATGGGCACCGATGCTTTTGCTAAATTTCATAGCTGGCAAAACTGGCAAGGTGTTTTAAAACTCGCCAATCTGGTTGTTATGCATCGTCCAGGTGAAGCGATGCCGAGGGCTGGTGAAGCAGGCAAGATTTTTCAAGACCATCAAGCGACTCAGTTAACTGATGAAGCTGGACAGATTGTTGATGTGGCGGTGACGCAACTCGATATCAGTTCGACGATGGTGCGACAACAGATTAAAGACGGACATTCCGCAGATTATTTATTACCGCCATGCGTTATGGCGTTTATTCAAAAACAGGGCTTATACGGGGACGACCTGAGTAAGCCAAACACCGATTTAAAAATCAAAAATCAAAAATTAAAAGATTAAAAGAGAAAAATTATGGACATGGATTTACAAACAATAGAAGATTTAGCCGTTAAAACCTTAGAAGATTTTAAGGGACGTGATATTCAAATTATCGACATCTCAGAAATCAGCGATTTCGCCGATAGAATGATTATCGCAACGGGTACCTCAACGGCACACGTAAAAGGGGTTGGTAGCAACGTCGCATTAGCGTTTAAAGATGCTGGATTTGCTCCGTTAGGTGTCGAAGCTGGACCACAGCCTGACTGGGTATTAATCGATTTAGGCGATGTCATTATTCACGTCATGACCGAAAGTGCCCGTGCGCATTATGCGTTAGAAAAATTGTGGGAAGTTAAACCTACTGGTGAAGCGGCTGAATAAGTTTGCACTCAATGTGTAAGTTTTATAAGTTTTATAAGTTTTATAAGTTTTATAAGTCTTAAAGCAATGATTATTCACTTTATAACGGTTGGCCAGAAAATGCCCAAATGGGTACAAGATGGCTACACCGAATATGCCAAACGCCTGCCAAAAGCCTGTACGCTTAAATTGGTTGAACTGCCCATGGCGCAACGCGGTAAAACCGGTTCTGCGGATGTCTATAAAGCCGAAGAAGCCAAACGTATTCTAGCGGCCATTCCAAAAGGCGCACGTTTGGTTATCTTGGATGAACATGGCAAGCAAGTCACCACCAAAGGCCTAGCCGAAAAACTCGAAGAGTGGCTCGGTGGCGGTCAAGATGTGGCCTTGATTGTCGGCGGGCCAGACGGTTTGGAAGAGAGTCTAATTCAACAAGCGCAATGGAAGTGGGGTTTGTCGAATCTGACGATGCCACATCCGATGGTGCGGATATTGGTGGCTGAACAAATCTACAGAGCGTGGTCAGTAATAAACAACCACCCATACCACCGTGAATAAAAAAACGGCTTGTTTGCTTAATCTCTGCGTTACTCAACCGCTCATGTACTAATCGTACACTTCGTGGTTGAGTGCCTTGACCTTAAGCAAAACGCTCGTTTTTTGCAAAAGGGTCTTTTTGCCCAATCTGTGCGTTACTCAACCGCTCATGTACTAATCGTACACTTCGTGGTTGAGTGCCTTGACCTTAAGCAAAACGCTCGTTTTTTGCAAAAGGGTCTTTTTGCCCAATCTGTGCGTTACTCAACCGCTCATGTACCAATCGTACACTTCGTGGTTGAGTGCCTTGACCTTAAGTAAAACGCTCGTTTTTTGTGAGGGTGACTTCCCCCTGTTCTGATCTCTTTGTTAAGCTCTGACTCGTGTACTAATTGTACACTTCGCCAGAGCTTGCCTTGACCTTGGGCAAAAATCCTCCTTTTTCAAAATGGCTTGTTAATTTAATCTCTAGCTTAGTTAAACCCTTTAGGTGTTTAACTCTTCAAAACTTCGTGCCTTCGCGTCTTCGTGGTTCAACTGTTTATTATCGAAATCAAATCTAACCAGGCCTGGTGGGTTTGGGTAATGTTTATTAAATCAATAGATTAAATGTTATTTACGCCTTAAATACTTGACCGTTCGTTAGAAAATGTGGATAATCTTCGGTTCCTTTCAGGCCGTTGTGGTTTTGTTATCTTCGTAGAGAATCTACGTTGAGGCATCGAGAGTTGTGTTAATAGAGGTCTACGGATCGGTTAATGCGTAAAAACTAATTATTGGAGATTTAAAAATGGCTAATACAGCTCAAGCAACTAAACGTGCACGTATCGCAGAAAAAACTCGTATCCTTAACGTTGCACAACGTTCTGATATGCGTACAGCGGTTAAAAAAGTATTAGCGGCAATCGCTTCTGGTGATAAAGCTGCAGCAAACACTGCTTTCCGTTCTGCTCAGTCTAAGTTAGACGGTATGGCGCGTAAAGGCATTATTGCTAAGAACAAAGCTGGACGTTCTAAGAGCCGTATCAACGCTCGTATTAAAGCGATGGCTTAATTTTATTTTGTTTTAACTCTTTTGAGTTTTTAACGAAGTAAAATAAAAAACCGGGTTTATCCCGGTTTTTTTGTATCTGAATTTTAGTGTTTTAATTAACAAAGGATTTAAAATGCGGTTTTTACGTGTAATGGCTCTATTAGAAGGTTTGTCATTATTGGCGCTATTATTTATAGCGATGCCCCTGAAATACCAGTTTGCTCTGCCTGAGGCAGTGAGTATTGTGGGTCGTTTGCATGGTGGATTGTTTATAGCGTTTAATGTCGTGCTGTTTTATAACGTCTTTAAAGGTCGGGTCAGTGAAGTTATGGGCTTTGTTGGTCTATTAGCCTCATTAGTGCCTTTCGGTACCTTTATCTATAAAGCCAAGGTTTTAAAGGTTAGTCAAACATAGCCAAGTTTCGTTAAAAGGTGACAATCGTTACCAGGTTTCTATAGGTCTGGTACAATTTCAGCAGAATATTAATATCAGCAAGTCACGCTCATTAACCTTAACGAGAATCCCATTTGAAACGCATTATTAAAGCAACGGCCACTGTCGGTGGAATGACCATGATTTCGCGTGTTTTGGGATTTGTACGCGACATGATTATTGCCCGCTATTTCGGTGCGACAGCGGGTGCGGATGCTTTTTTGGTGGCTTTTAAAATCCCCAATTTTTTCCGTCGACTGTTTGCTGAAGGGGCTTTTTCGCAAGCCTTTGTTCCGATACTTTCTGAAGTCAAAGAGAAGCAGGGCAAAGAAGCCGTTAAGCATTTGATCGATGCGTTGAGCTTTCGGCTCGGGGGTATTTTACTGTTAGTAACCGCCACGGGTGTATTCGGTTCTTCACTGTGGATGATGGTGTTTGCCCCAGGCTTTATGGATGATCCTGAGAAATTCAATCTTGCCGCCGATATGTTGGCGATTACCTTTCCTTATTTACTGCTGATTTCTTTGGTGGCGTTCTCTTCCGCCATTATGAACACTTACAACCAATTTGCAGTGCCCGCCTTTACGCCCGTATTTTTAAACTTAGTGCTCATCAGTTTTGCGGTTTGGGTATCACCTTTATTAGATGTGCCTGTTATGGCCTTGGCGTGGGGTGTATTAGCCGCCGGCGTGGTGCAACTGTTGTTTCATCTGCCTTATCTCTACCGTTTGGGCTTATTACCGCACCCGACTCGCAAATCTGATCCTGGTGTCGGTGAAGTTAAACGCTTGATAATTCCTGCCTTATTTGGCGTATCCGTTGCACAGATTAACTTGTTGGTCGATACCATTCTGGCGTCTTTTTTAGTGACCGGTTCGGTCTCTTGGTTATATTATTCAGATCGCCTAATGGAGTTTCCATTAGGCGTGTTTGGCGTGGCTTTAGCAACCGTAGTGTTACCAGGCCTGTCTAAAAAAGCGGCCAATGAAAACTGGGACGGCTTTCAAAAGGACATTGATTCCGCATTACGCTTAGTTTTGATTATAGGGGTTCCCGCTACCTTGGGTTTATTGTTATTAGCAGAACCTCTCATTATTACTTTGTTCTTTTATGGTGAATTTACCGCACTTGATGTCAGTATGTCGGGGGCGAGTCTGATGGCATATTCATTTGGTCTGCTCGGTTTTATCTTGGTTAAGATTCTTGCGCCCGCATTTTATGCGCGTAAAGATATGAAAACCCCGGTTAAAGTCGCCATTATTGCGTTAACCACCAATATGGTCATGAACCTGATTTTAATAGGGCCTTTCGCGCATGTCGGCCTGGCCGCGGCGACCAGTATCTCTGCCTTTATTAATGCCGGACTGTTGTATTGGTATCTGACAAAACAAGACGTTTTTAGCCCTTTGGCGGGCTGGACGAAGTTGATTGTTCAGGTCGTGATTGCGAATGTGATTTTGGTCGTGGCGATTATATTGATTAACCCTGAGCTGGAACATTGGTTGAGTTTTAGCGGCTGGGAGCGTATGGCTTGGTTAATGGGATTGGTGTTGAGTGTGATTGCAGTGTATTTCGCCACCTTAATGCTCGTCGGTTTAAATCCTAAACGTTTACTTAAAAACTAGTGGTTACAGGCTTAAAAGAAATTTCACCACGAAGACACGAAGGGAAAAGCCTGAAAAAGGTTTGACCAGGCCTGGTGGGTTTCAAAGGTCATAGTTTTGGTTATCTAAAATTTCGTGTCTTCGTGGTTCAAAAGAGACTCACTACGAAGTCACGAAGGGAAAAGCCTTAAAAGGGATATGACCAGGCCTGGTTGGATTGAAAATTCATTGTTTTGGTTATCTCAAAACCAGTGATTTCGTCTAAAAACTTCGTGTCTTCGCGCCTTCGTGGTTCAAAAAAGCCACCGCCACGAAACAAAGCAGACACAAAGATGAAAATCTTTAAAAGATTATCAGCCTGTTAAGGCTTTGAATCGGCTATAATTTACGGCTTATTTTTTAGTTAGTAATGGTCTTAATGCAGTTAATTCGTGGCTTACACAATCTCCAACAATTCAAGTCACAACTTAATCAAGGCTGTGTCCTGACCATTGGTAACTTTGATGGCTTGCATTTAGGTCATCAGCAAGTCGTGCAAGCGGTTGCCAAACAGGCTGAAAATATGAATCTACCCAGCGTAGTGATGATTTTTGAACCCTTGCCGATCGAGTACTTTGCACCTGAGAAAGCGCCGGTACGTTTAATGAATTTTCGTGAAAAAATTCAGGCGTTTCAGACGACCGAGATCGACTATGTTTTGTGCGTGCGTTTTAACGCGAGTTTCGCCGAGTTAACGGCTGAAGATTTTGTGCAGACTATCTTGCTTGATTCACTGCGTATTAAACATCTGGTGGTGGGAGATGATTTCCGTTTTGGCAAACAACGCCAAGGGGATTATCCTTATTTGCAAACATCAGGTGACTTGAACGGTTTTAGCGTTACGGATATGCCGACTTTTGGGGTTGCCGGACAACGAGTGAGCAGTACGCGTGTCAGAGCCGCGCTCGGTTCGCACGATTTGCCCGAAGCCAAAGCTTTATTGGGCAAGGCGTTTAAGTTTAATGGTCGTGTTATTCATGGTCAAAAGTTAGGCCGTACCATTGGTTTTAGAACCTTAAATCTAAATCCAAAACGTTTTCATATGCCCGTACAGGGTGTATTTGCTGTGACGGTGGATGGTATTGCGGATAAACCTTGGCCAGGTGTGGCTAATTTAGGTTTACGCCCAACGGTAGACGGAGTCAGACCTTCGATTGAAGTGCATCTGTTTAACTGGGACAAAGATCTTTACGGCAAACACGTAGACGTTACTTTGGAACACTTTATTCGTCCAGAAATGAAATTTGATGGTATCGAGGCCTTGAAACAACAGATAGGCCTAGATGCTGAGTTAGCCAAACAGTTTTTTAAAATTTAAATCGTGTAATTTGAAACCTTTAGCCGATATTCGATTCGTACGAAGGTCTCAATTAGCACATCAACATAGTGAAAATCACATGACAGACTATAAACCAACATTAAACTTGCCTGAAACAGATTTCCCAATGCGTGGAGGTCTGCCAAACCGTGAGCCTGCTCAAGTTGCCAAGTGGCAATCAGAATCGTTATATAAAACGGTTCGTGAGCACATGAAAGGCCGTCCAAAGTTTATTTTGCATGACGGTCCTCCGTATGCAAACGGCGATATTCATATTGGTCACGCAGTAAACAAAGTGCTAAAAGATATGATTGTAAAATCAAAAGGTCTAAGCGGCTTTGATGCGCCTTTAGTGCCAGGTTGGGATTGTCATGGTCTGCCGATTGAGCTGAATGTTGAAAAGAAAAAAGGCAAGGTTGGCCAAAAGATTGGTGCGACTGAGTTCCGTGAAGAGTGCCGACTCTACGCTCAGAAACAAGTCGATGGCCAGATGGCGGATTTCCAGCGTTTAGGAATTTTGGCCGATTGGGAAAATCCATACCTAACCAAAGATTTTGCTTTTGAAGCCAATGAAATTCGTGCCTTATCTAAAATCGTCGCCAACGGTCACTTGGTTAAGGGTACTAAACCAGTTTACTGGAGTGTCGGTGCACATACCGCGTTGGCAGAAGCCGAAGTTGAATATGAGAACAAGCGTTCTAAATCGATTGATGTGCGTTTTCACGTTATTGATGACGAAGCCTTTTTTGCGCGTTGTCACCATGTAGAAGACCATTTGGGTGAAGGCCCATTGTCTGTGGTTATTTGGACAACTACACCTTGGACATTACCTGCTAACCAAGCGGTTTCTATCAATCCTGAACTAGAATATGCAGTCCTACAAGTAGAAGGCGAGCATGGTCCAGAGCGTCTGTTTATTGCAGAAACGATGGTCAAGGACGCTATGGATAAGTGGGGCTTTGATAAGTACCGCGTGATTGCCTATGGTCCAGGATCTCAGTTTGATTTAATCCGTCTACAGCACCCATTCTACGATCGTATTGTGCCGTTAATTTTGGGTGATCACGTCACCACAGAAGCCGGTACCGGTTGTGTACATACTGCTCCGGGTCATGGTCAAGAAGATTTCGTGGTCGGTAAGAAGTACGATTTAGAAATCGATTGCCCAGTTGATGGTTCGGGTAACTTTGTCGCAGGAACACCTTTTTTTGAAGGTGAGAACGTGCTTAAAGTTGATGACCATGTCATTGAAGTATTGAAAGAACACAAAGCGCTGTTGCACATAGAAATCATCGAGCACAGTTACCCACATTGCTGGCGTACTAAAACGCCATTGATTTTCCGTACCACACCTCAGTGGTTTATCAGTATGAGTGAAGGTGGATTGAGTGATCTTGCTTTAGCGGAAATCAAGAAAGTTCAGTGGATTCCTGAATGGGGTCAAAACCGTATTGAAGGCATGATTGAAGGTCGTCCAGACTGGTGTATTTCACGTCAGCGTTTCTGGGGTGTACCAATCACTATTTTCGTGCATAAAGTCACGGGTGAAATGCATCCGCGTACTGTTGAATTGATGGAAGCAGTCGCTAAGTTGGTGGAAGTTAAATCGATTGATGCTTGGTATGATTTAGACATGGCAGCGATGCTAGGGTCTGAAGCCGACGATTACGAGCAAGTCACGGATATCTTAGATGTTTGGTTCGATTCAGGTATTTCACACTACACGGTACTTAATCAGCGTGAAGAGTTATCTGCGCCAGCAGACCTGTATTTAGAAGGTTCTGATCAACATCGTGGTTGGTTCCAATCATCACTGTTATCGTCATTAGCTTTAGACGGTAAAGCCCCTTATAAACAAGTGTTAACGCATGGTTTTACCGTGGATAAAGACGGTAAGAAAATGTCTAAATCTAAAGGTAACGTCGTTGCACCACAGAAAATCTCGAATACATTAGGTGCCGATATTTTACGCCTATGGATTTCAGCGGCGGATTACCGTTATGAAATGACGGTTTCTGATGAAATCATCAGTCGTACTGCGGATGCTTATCGCCGTATTCGTAACACTGCACGTTTCTTACTGGCGAATATTAATGGCTTTAACCCGGCTACCGATATGGTGGCTTATGATGATCTGTTACCGCTAGATAAGTGGGTGATTGGCCATACAGCGAAGCTACAAAAAGAGATAATCGAGTCTTACGACACTTATAATTTCCATAATATTTATCAAAATATCACGCACTTCTGTTCAGTCGAATTGGGCGCGTTCTATTTAGATGTTATTAAAGATCGCCAGTACACCTGTAAAACCGATGGTTTAGCACGTCGCTCTGCACAAACGGCTTTGTATCAAATTGTTGAAGCCATGACGCGTTGGATTGCGCCAATCTTGAGCTTTACCGCGGAAGAGTTGTGGGAAGTGATTCCGGGTGAACGTTCATCAACCGTGTTTGTTGCCACGTGGTATGAAGGCTTGACGGAGTTGGATGAATCAACTGCGCTAAACTCTGACTACTGGAATGAAATGATTGCCGTGCGTTCTGCGGTCTCTAAACAGCTAGAGCAGCTACGTGCCGATAAAGTCATTAAAGGTTCATTAACCGCTGAAGTGACGCTGTATTGTGAAGACGCGTTATTCGCTAAACTTTCTCAACTAGAAGACGAATTACGTTTTGTATTGATTACCTCTGCGGCGACGTTGAAGCCTTTATCTGAAAAGTCTGATTCTGCTTTAGAATCAGAGATGCCAGGTCTATGGATTGAAGCGGGCGCGGCAGAAGCTCCGAAATGTGCTCGTTGTTGGCATCATCGTGAAGATGTCGGCCAGACAGCTGCGCATCCAGAGTTATGTACACGTTGTGTTGAGAATATCGATGGAGATGGAGAAGTTAGACACTTCGCTTAATCGTTACATTTTGAGTTAACCACGAAGGCACGAAGACACGAAGGTTTAAGAGATTCTTAACATCGTCATTCGTGCTTTTTTGTATGTATCTTATTTAAATGGAAAGACTATGTCAGAAAACAAAATAACTGCTACAGCACTTACCACGCTTTGGATAACGCTTTTTATCATTGTGTTCGATCAGCTCACCAAATTTTGGGCGGTTTCTAATTTAACCTTTGCAGAACCGATTGCGGTCATGCCGTATTTGAATTGGACGCTGGCCTATAACTATGGCGCGGCCTTTAGCTTTTTGGCTGACATGGGCGGTTGGCAACGTTGGTTTTTCGCTGGTTTAGCAACGGTCGTCAGTACCGTGTTAATCGTGTGGTTGGCGAAACTACCTAAACAGTTAAACACGGAAGTTTGGGGCATTAACCTAGTCTTAGGGGGCGCAATCGGGAATGTTATTGATCGTTTCCTAGAAGGCCGCGTTACCGACTTTATAGACTTCTATATAGGCACTTGGCACTATGCGACGTTTAATATTGCCGATATTGCGATTACCGTCGGTGCTGGCCTATTGATTTTGTCTGAACTGTGGTTAAAACCTAGACAAGCAAAGTTAGCGGAAAAGGCCGCGTCAAAGTAACCAGGCCTGGTGTTATAAACACTGAACCACGAAGACACGAAGTCATGAAGATAAAACCCTTAAAAGATTTGACCAGGCCTGGTTAATTTGCGATTGTAAGGGTGTTTGATTTTTGTCATTGCGAGGAACGAAGTGACGTGGCAATCCATGGCTTGCGGCGAAGAATTGTATTTAGACGTGAACCCTGGATTGCTTCGCTTTGCTCGCAATGACGGTGGCTTTTGGTTTTACTAGGTCTGGTGTTATTAAAATTTAACCACGAAGACACGAAGTCACGAAGATAAAACCCTTTAAAAGATTTGACCAGGCCTGGTCGGATTTCAAAATCATAGTTTGGTTATATTAAACTAGGTAAATTCTCTTAAAAACTTCGTGTCTTCGTGCCTTCGTGGTAAAAATGTTCTGCTCATCATATAGATAGGATTTTTATGTCTACTTCCAAAATACTCGGCCTTATTGTTTTAGGTCTTGCCTATATGTTGCTGGTTCCAGGTGTTACCGAACCGGTTTTGCATATTACGACCACTTTAGATAAAGCGGAGCTTACCTTGCTCGGTAAGGAAGCGATATTAACCAGTGGTAGCATCCCTAATTTCTTAATGCCTATAACGCTTGAGGTTTTAAATCAAATCGATGTCAGTGGCTCTGTGGTGATTCAAGATACGGCTAAGAGTATCTTAGGTACGGCACATGACTTGTGGCAGGATGGTAATTTGATAGTGGCTTTTTTAATTGGTTTTTTTGCCGTGTTTATACCGGCTTTAAAGCTTGGGTTATTGGGCTTTTCCTATCTTATGCAGAAGCTATCTTGGAGCGCTCAAGCGGCGAAATGGAGTGGCCTATTGAGCAAGTGGTCAATGGCGGATGTTTTTGTAATGGCTTTAATCATCTCTTTTTTAGCCATTAAAGCCAGTGCTAATACCTCTGGGTTATTGCAGACGGATATCCAACTGGAAAACGGGTTCTATTACTTTTTAGGCTATTGTCTGCTCTCGATATTATCGAGTCAGTTGTTGGCTAATGGCTCTAAATCGAAATAATAGTTCCCGCTTCTTTCACATACTCTAATTTACAAACAAAAAATCCCGAATGACCAGGCCTGGTCATTCGGGATTTTTGTTTTTAGGCTGATTAGGAGTCAGCTTGCTTTAACCGCAACAACCTTTACTTGGGGGTGATAACCATTCGCTGACTTGAGCTTTAGTCGGAACAGTTCCACTATGAACCACTTTGCCGTTGATGACGACGCCAGGCGTGGCCATAACACCAAATCCAGCAATCTCAGCGATGTCTTCCACTTTAGTCATACAGTATTTGACGTTCATTTCAGCTGCTGTTGTTTCAATCAATGTCATTGTTGTTGTGCAGTTCTGGCATCCTGTGCCTAAGACTTTAATATCTAAACAGTCTGCACCGTTTTCACAACAAGCCGAGTTGTCTGCACTTTCTGCTTTACTGTCACAGCATGAGGTAGTCTTTGCTTCTGCTGTTGAAGCAGCACCTGAACAACATCCTCCTGACGGTTTTTCTGCGCTGCTTTTAACATTGGTCCCAGCACTTTTATCAGTCTCAGGTGCACAACAAGTACCTGTGGTATCTGACACACAACACTGCCCACTGTTTTTATCTTTACCGAAGATGCCCGTTGCAGGACACCAGTCGGTAAAGGTCGATTGTAGCGCGTTTAATCCTGCAAAAATGGTCAGCCATAACCACGTTGGTTCGGTTAAATCGATTTGACCGCTAAAGTGGGCTAAAGCAGCTGGGACTAAAATCATCAGTGCGATTAAACGCATCATAATGTTGCCTTTCATGGTGTTCTCCTTGGTTAAAAAATTATAAATATACGGTTTGAATAAAATTAAAGGTCCAGCCGACTAAGATAAAGGCGGTGGTTAAGACACCAACGAAAAGGGCTAAAGCTGGCCATTGAATGACTTTGCGTAAGATGAGTAGTTCGGGGAGCGATAGAGCGGCGATACTCATCATAAACGCCAAACTGGTTCCCAAGGGAACGCCTTTCCCAAGCATGGCTTCTAGAATTGGAATGACGCCGACAGTGTCTGAATACAGTGGTACACCAATCAATACCGCTAATGGAACGGTCCACCAATTACCTACCGCCGCGAGGTGCTCGGTGACCCATTGTTCGGGAACATAACCATGAAATGCGGCACCGATTGCGATACCGATAAAAATCCATTTCCAAATTCTTAAAACAATGGTTTTAACTTCATTGAGTGCATATTCATGGCGTTGAGTAAGTGTCTGTTTTTTGGGGGTGCTATCGACTTCACCCATTTGGATTTTCCAGACATAAGATTCAACCCAACGTTCGGTTTTGAAGCGTTCCATAATCATGCCGCCGACATAAGCCACCACCAGGCCTGCGCCGACATACATTAAGGCAATCTCCCAGCCTAATATGGATGCCAACATGACCACGGCAATTTCATTAATCATCGGGCTGGCAATCAGAAATGAGAAGGTCACGCCCATGGGAATACCGGCTTCAACAAAACCAATAAATAACGGCACAGATGAGCAAGAGCAAAAGGGGGTGACACTGCCTAATAAGATGGCCATGAGTCGAGCGAACCATTTCGGTTTACCTTGAATAACTTTACGAACCCGCTCTGGAGACATGTAAGCGCGTAACAAACCCATTAAATAAATAATGATCACCAGTAAAGCCAATATTTTGACGACATCCATCACAAAGAATTGCACGGCCGCACCTAAAGAGGATTCAGGGTCTAAAGCGAGTAAATTAAAAGCGATGTAATTGCCGAGTTGTTCAAACATAATCATGTCTTGGTAAGTGGAGTGCTGCCTAGTATATTTGGATAGGCGCATATGGTAAAGTGCTAGTTTTACTTAATGTGTTGATGGTGTTATTTTTTAGATAAAGAGAGGGGGTGGCTGAAAGTGAATTAGAGGTTGCGTCTTCTTTTGAAGTTTTGGCGTCTTAAGCGATGTGCGAGCTTGATGAGGTGGCATTGCAATTTCCAAAACAAGTAGGCAGGCATGAGGGTGTTTTTGTGTTCGCTAATCGCTTGCTGATTGCCGTTCTGACCTGGGTAAGCCTGGGGGTTGCGTTTTTCATAGACCTTGTCTTGAGGTTCCTGGTGCTGCATACAAGGCTCCCGTGCGGTTTTATGTGGCGTTGAGATTATGATTGAGATGTAGTCGCTTTCTGCAATAACTTTAACATTCTAATCGACGGGTAACCATCTGCCGCCAGTTGGTTTTTGACTTGAAAATCACGCAATGCATTCTTGGTCTTGCTGCCCGCGATGCCATCGGCTTTACCAATCTCATAACCCAAATCAATGAGTATGCTTTGGATCTGTTTCACTTCCGCAGTGCTTAAGCCTTTATCATCCTTGGGTTGGCTTTTGGTTAAAAGCGGTTTACCGACAATTCGATCTGCCAAGTGACCGACACCAATGGCGTACTTATCAGAGTTATTCCAACGCTTAATGACTTTAAAGTTGTCATAAACTAAGAAAGCCGGCCCACGGAAATCACTGGCAAGTAATAGTTTAGCAGGCATTTCAATATGCGTAGGCAAACCCCTGTCATTGGCTTGTTTGATACCTAACGTTTGCCACTCTTGTAAGCTACGCACAGTTTTACCATCTGCTAAAGCATAGTCAAAGCCTTTAGGTAAATGCACTTCACGTCCCCAGCTTTGCTCTTTTTGCCAGCCGAGTTGTTCTAAGAAGTTACCGGCAGAATGCAAGGCATCAGGCAGGCTATCCCATAAATTGATTTTGCCGTCACCGTCGCCATCCACCGCATATTGTAGATAGTTGGAGGGCATAAATTGACACTGTCCCATTGCGCCCGCCCAAGAACCTTTCATCTGTTTAGGGGATACATGGCCTAAATCGATAATCTGTAGCGCATTGATGAGCTGCTTGGTGAAAAAGCCACTACGACGCGGGTCATAAGAGAGCGTTGCCAGTGATTCAATAATGGGAATATTACCAGTATAGCCACCGTAGTTGGTTTCCATACCCCAGAAGGCGACTAAAATCCGTTCTGGAACACCATACTTTTTAGTGACTTCACTTAACAGCTGACGATGTTTTTTGAGGTTTTTAATCCCGTATTTGATTCGTCTTTCGGAGACGGCACGATTAAAGTATTCAAAAAAAGTACTGGTGAACTCGGGTTGACGGCGATCAGATTCTAAAACTTTTTTATTTAAATGAACGCCTTTGAAAGCGGATTTTAAAGTTTGGCTAGAAATGCCCGATTGCATCGCTTGTGTTTTGAATTCGGCTAGCCAAGTCTGAAAGCCGTCTTCTGTTTCAACTCGTTGAACTTGCTCTGTCGGTGGGTTCATCGCGTGGGCAGTCAGCGGTATAAAGGCTGAAAAACTGAGTAGGCATGTTGTTATGAATTTTTTCATTACGAGAGGTCTTTTTTAAGTTCAGGGCGAAAAAGGGCTGAAACGGCTTATTAATCTTATTAGATTACTACATTCTACATAAACTAATGAAAAGAAAGGTATAAAACAGTTTAAAATTACGCCTATATTAAGAAATGCCGCACCGCTAAAAATTGGATGACCTATGTTGAAATGTTTTGCCACCTCTGCAGGTGGATTAAGTGAATTGTTACGTGAAGAACTTATGTCTTTGGGTGCTGAAAATGTCAAGGCGCAGCCAAGAGGGGTTACGTTTGAAGCCGATTTAGAAACAACCTATCGAGCTTGTCTATGGTCTCGTCTGGCGAACCGTATCTTTTTGACTGTCTTAGAAGTCGAGCTAGAGAATCAAGAAGAGTTGACCACTGAAGTCGCTCGGATTGATTGGAGTCAACACATGGATTCCTATGGTACTTTTTCGGTCTCTTTTTCCGGAAAAGGCATGGGCATCGAACATACCAATTTTGGTGCGCTTAAAATCAAAGACGGCATTGTCGATCACTTTATGGACAAGAACGATGAACGTCCATCGGTCAATACTGACAACCCAAATCTTCGCGTTCACGGTCACTTAAACCGTAATCAACTGACTCTGAGTATAGATTTGATCGGTTACAGTTTACATCAACGTGGTTACCGTGAAGGGCAGCAAGTTAAAGCGCCTTTAAAAGAGAATGTCGCAGCCGCACTGTTAATGCGTGCGGGTTGGCCACAAATCGCTAAAGAAGGCGGTACGTTGTACGATCCTATGTGTGGGTCCGGTACCTTTTTAGTTGAAGCGGCTTTAATGGCCTCTGATGGTGCGCCAGGTCTGTATAAGCATGACCGTATGATCGTCAATGCCTGGAAAGGTCACGATGCGAATCTATGGAAAGATTTGGTGACTGAAGCTAAAAATCGACAACTGCTTGGTTTAAATAATTTACCAACGATTGTCGGTTCAGATGCTTCGCATCGCTCTTTAGACATTGCTGAAGAAGCTATTCTAAATGCCGGTTTTGCAGACTATATTGAAGTCAAACAGATGACCGCAGAACAAGGTCGTCGTTGGGGCGATTGGCAAACAGGCCTGGTCATTACCAACCCGCCTTACGGTGAGCGTTTAGGTGAAAAGGATGAGGTTAAAGTCCTCTATACGGCGTTAGGTCGTTACCTTAAAAATGAATTTGAAGGCTGGCAGGCGGCGGTCTTAACCTGCAACCCTGAATTAGGCATGTATTTAGGCCTTAAAGCCAAACGTAGTCATAACTTCTTTAACGGACCGATGGAGTGTAAGTTATTCCGTTTTGACGTGACGGAAGAGTTCCATCGTGAACCGGCCATTAAAGGCGGAGCGGATTTAGCGGAAGGTGTACAAACCGCTTATCCTGATTTAGCCGAATCGGAAGGCGCCATTATGTTTGCCAACCGTTTAAAGAAAAATTTAAAGCCTTTACGAAAATGGGCTAAAAAGCACGAAATTAATGCCTACCGTGTCTATGATGCCGACATGCCTGAATATTCATTAGCGATTGATTTTTATCACACCGAAGATGGCGGTGACTGGTTGGTGGTCAATGAATATGCCGCCCCTAAAACAGTGGATAAATCTAAGGCTAAAAAACGCCTGTATGAGGCCTTGTCAGTTTTACCGGGTGTGTTTGATCTACCCGTGGATCGAATTAACTTTAAAATCCGTGAAAAACAGAGCGGCAGTGCTCAGTATGAAAAGCTAGAGGAACATAAAGCGTTCTATACGATTATTGAGAATGGCACCCAGTTACGCGTCAACTTCACCGATTATCTAGACACCGGTATTTTTCTAGATCACCGTGATGTGCGTGCGTTTGTGGCACAGAAAGCACAGCGTAAAAGTTTATTGAATCTGTTCTGTTATACCGCTACGGTGACCGCACAAGCGGCAAATCAAGGTGCTAAGAGCAGTTTAAGTTTGGATATGTCAAAAACCTATTTGGCTTGGGCAAGACAGAACTTAATCCTTAATGGTTGCGATGAGTCACAACACATTTTAAAGCAGGTCGATGTGATTGATTGGTTGGATATGGAAAGCCAAGCGACCAGCCAAGGGTTTGATGTTATTTTCTTAGATCCACCATCTTTCTCAACCTCTAAACGCATGGACGGTACCTTGGATATTCAACGTGATCACGTGGATTTGATTCAAAAAACCATGAAATTATTGAATCCAGGTGGCCAGTTAATTTTCTCAAATAACTTCCGTAAATTTAAGCTGGATGAAGCCAGTTTGGAAGGTGTTGCTATTGAAAACATCACCAAGCAAACCATGCCAAGGGATTTTGAACGTAATACCAAAATCCACCAGGCCTGGGTATTAACGAAAGCTTAAGTTGTCAGATCGCTTAAGCTAGATAAGAAGCCTTCTGTTTCGTCAATGATATTGGTCGAAATGGAAGGCTTTTTTGTTTTAATCTTGTCATTTATCAAATCCAAAAGTCACAGCTAAACCTCTTGTCAGTATTAATTCACTAACTTCTGACTGAACTCTTGAGCCAAATTAACTCTTAACAATCAATTTTGGTTTATTCTTACGCCTTAAAGAATATTGGAACTTTTAAGATGGAACAGAAAATACAGTTTGATGAAGCGTTGATTAAACGCTATAACCAGTCAGGGCCTCGATACACGTCTTATCCAACAGCTGTACAGTTTGATGAAGCCTTTAGCTTAGAGGATTATAAAGCCGCCGCGCAACGCAGTAATGATTCTGGGCGTGGTTTGTCACTGTATTTTCACATCCCTTTTTGCGATACCGTCTGCTTCTTTTGTGCCTGTAATAAGGTTTGGACGCGCGACCGTTCTAAAGCAGCGCCTTATTTAGAACGCTTGTTTAAAGAGATAGAGATGCAGTCCAAGTTGTTTGATCCACAGCGTAAGGTGGAGCAACTGCATTGGGGCGGTGGGACTCCGACCTTTATCAATAATGATGAGATGAAGCAGTTGATGGATAAAACCCGTCAACACTTCAATTTATACGATGATGATTCGGGCGAATATTCGATTGAGATTGATCCCCGTGAAGCCAATCGCGAGTCGGTTAAATTATTGCGTCAACTTGGATTTAATCGCATGAGTTTGGGGGTGCAAGATTTTGACCCTAAAGTACAGAAAGCGGTCAATCGTATTCAAACCCAAGCAGAAACGTTTGAAGTCTTAGAAGGCGCTCGTGAAGCCGGTTTTATGTCCGTTAATATCGATTTGATCTATGGCCTGCCGTTACAGACTGAGAAAGGTTTTATCAATACTCTAGATAGAGTCTTAGAGGCGGAGCCGGATCGTTTCTCAATCTTCAACTATGCGCACATGCCAAGCATGTTTCCGACGCAGAAGAAGATGAATGAAGCTGATATGCCTTCATCGGATGAGAAGTTGGCCATTTTACATGCCACTACTGAGCGTCTTTTAGAAGCGGGTTATGTCTATATCGGCATGGATCATTTTGCGAAACCCGATGATGAACTGGCGGTTGCGCAACGCAATGAAACGCTGTATCGCAATTTCCAAGGCTATTCAACGCATGCTGAGTGTGATTTAGTGGGTATGGGGGCGACCTCAATCTCATTAATCAACAATACCTATGCGCAAAACCGCAAGGGCTTAGAGGAATATTACCAGGCAATTGATGCTGGAGAGTTTGCGGTCTTTAGAGGCGTTGAGTTGAGTGAAGATGATGAGTTACGCCGTGATGTCATTACCCGTTTAATCAGCCATTTTCACTTGAACTTTTTAAAGATTGAAACTCAGTGGAAAATTAAATTCACAGAGTATTTCGCTAAAGAGTTGGTTAATTTACAACCCATGATTGAAGATGGTTTGATTTCAATGTCGGAGGATGATATTTATGTCTCTGCCAAAGGTCGATTACTGATTCGTAATATCTGCATGGTATTTGATGCTTATTTAAAACGAGGTGCACAGAATCGTTTTTCAAAGTTGATTTAACGGTACTTCTAATTTAAGAGGGTCTCTATTAAATAGACGATAAGAGCACAAAAAAACCGGGTCAGAACTCGGTTTTTTTATGTCTAAAATTCAATAATGAAGGTTTGACCAGGCCTGGTTGAATGGTTTTTTATTCCGAAGTATCAGTCGGTTTTGGAAACCAAACATCAGTCTTGCCAGTGTAATAATAGACGGTTAAGCCAATCCATTCCCGCCAGGCAGGTTCAAGTGATTTGAGATGGTCGTATAAATCAAAATCCCACTCTCTTAAATCATCATGATTTGAGTGAAAGTCGACAGGGTAAGGAATCACATTAACACCTTGTTGTCTGGCAATTCCCACTGCACGTGGCATGTGATAAGCCGAAGTAACTAGAAAATAGGTGCCACGTGCTTGGCCTTTCGAGTATTTAGGGAGTAAGGGCTTGGTATTTTTAAAGTTCTCGTAGGTGTTACGGGATTTACTCTCAATAATCAGACGTTCGGCATCAATACCGACAGAAGTAAGTAGCTTTCGCGCTAACGCACCTTCACTGCCGATACCTTGTAGGCTTAATGAACTGCTACCACCTGTAAATATGACAGGTGCATTCGGGTAAAAGTTCGCCAAATCTGCGGCACCAATATAACGATCACCACTAATCCCTAATTCAGCTACTTGCCAGCTGAGTGAGCGTTTGAGGTCTTCGCCACCGCCGAGAATGATAATGCCATCAATTTCCGCGGGCATATTGGACGGAACTGTAAAGCGTTTTTCTAAAGGCTGCATTAAATAATCGCTAACTGGGTAGGCCATAATGATAAAACTGACCAGGGCAGTGGGTATGAGAATCCTTTTTACAGCGGTATATCGATGAAATAGCAAAAGCCATGCACTTAAGACCATAAAAAAAATGATTAAATTTCCTGGGCTTAACAATACCCACCCCACTTTGGAGAGTACAAAAAATAATTTGTCTAAATCGACCATCGGTGTTCCTGGATTGCATTGTGGATTAAGTTACTAATTACGTTGTTAATTGCTGTGTTGATTACGTTATTTGATTTGAAGTAAGTTTAGCTGTTTTTCATGTGAGAGATTGAATGAAAATACGTTGTACTCCTTGAAACAAGATATATTGTCCTTATATTTTATCTAGTTAAGAAGAATTAGTTAAGAAGAATTAGTTAAGGAGTTTGCCAGTAATGATGGATAAATTTACCACGCAGTTTCAGACGGTACTCGGTGAGGCGCAAACATTAGCGATTAGCCATGATAATCAATTTATTGATCCGGTTCATATCTTGTCAGTGTTAGTCGGCGAGCAGAGTCACTTATTACAGTTAGCGCAAGTGAATGTACCACTGTTAAGCCAATCGTTGGCTGAGAAAATCACTAGTTTGCCAAAAGTGTCTGGTGGGCAGGGCAATGTACAACTGTCAAAGCAAGCGGCAGGCTTATTGAATGTCATGGAAAAACAGGCGCAACAGCGTGGCGATGCTTATATTGCCAGTGAGTTGTTTTTTGTGGCTCTATTAGATTCCAGTGACATTGCAGTACAGCTGTTTAAAAAAGCCGGCGCAAATGCCGAACAAATTAATAACGCAATTGAACAAGTCCGTGGAGGCGAAAAAGTGAATGATCAAAATGCAGAAGAGAACCGTCAAGCATTAGAGAAATATACTGTCGATTTAAACTCGCTTGCTGAATCCGGTAAATTAGACCCAGTGATTGGCCGTGATGATGAAATTCGCCGTGCCATTCAGGTATTGCAACGTCGTACCAAAAACAACCCTGTTCTGATTGGTGAACCGGGTGTCGGTAAAACCGCCATTGTCGAAGGTTTGGCACAACGTATTGTTAATGGTGAAGTGCCAGAGGGTATTAAAAACAAACGTGTCTTGTCTTTGGATTTAGCGGCGTTGTTGGCGGGGGCAAAATACCGTGGTGAGTTTGAAGAGCGTTTAAAAGCGTTATTGAAAGATTTAGAGAAGGAAGAGGGCAAAGTCATCCTCTTTATCGATGAAATTCACACCATGGTCGGCGCGGGTAAAACCGAAGGGTCGATGGATGCCGGTAATATGCTTAAGCCAGCGTTGGCGCGTGGTCAATTACACTGTATTGGTGCGACGACGTTAGATGAGTATCGTCAGGATATTGAAAAGGATGCGGCTTTAGAAAGACGTTTCCAGAAGGTCATTGTCGATGAACCGACTGAAGAAGATACCATTGCGATTTTACGTGGTCTAAAAGAGCGTTATGAAATTCATCATGGGGTCGATATTACCGATTCCGCGATTATTGCCGCCGCGCATTTATCCCAACGCTATATTACAGATCGCCAACTGCCTGACAAAGCGATTGATCTAATCGATGAAGCCGGTTCGCGTATCCGTATGGAGATTGACTCTAAGCCAGAGGTAATGGACAAATTAGACCGCCGTTTGATACAACGAAAAATTGAACAAGTCGCGCTGAAAAAAGAGAAAGATGAAGCGTCTAAGAAGCGTCTAAGCATCCTGCAAGATGAAATCAAATCCCTTGAAAAAGAGTATTCTGATTTAGAAGAGATCTGGAAGCGCGATAAGGCGGCTCTACAAGGTGCACAAAAATTTAAAGAAGCCTTAGAAGCGGCCAAAATTGAATTAGAATCCGCGAGAAGATCGGGTGATTTGGCTAAAATGTCCGAAATCCAATATGGCAAGATTCCTGAACTTGAGGCTAAAATTAAAGCCGCTGAAGTGGCTGAGATTGCCGCAGAATCCAGTGATGAAGTGCACCTTCTCAAAAACAAAGTGACCGAAGATGAGATTGCCGAAGTGGTGGCGCGTTGGACGGGGATTCCTGTGTCGCGTATGTTGGAAGGCGAACGTGAAAAGCTATTGAAGATGGAAGAAGCTTTAGGTAAGCAAGTTATTGGTCAGGCTGAAGCCGTTAAAGCAGTCTCAGATGCCATTCGTCGTTCTCGTGCGGGCTTGTCTGAACCTGGACGTCCAAATGGTTCGTTCCTGTTCTTGGGGCCAACGGGTGTTGGTAAAACAGAGTTGACCAAAGCGCTAGCGGATTTCTTGTTTGATACCACGGATTCCATAGTGAGACTGGACATGTCAGAATTTATGGAAAAGCATTCGGTATCGCGTTTAGTCGGTGCTCCTCCAGGTTATGTGGGTTATGAACAGGGTGGTTATTTAACAGAAGCGGTACGCCGCAAGCCTTATTCAGTTATTTTATTGGATGAAGTCGAGAAGGCGCATCCAGATGTCTTCAATATTCTATTGCAAGTATTGGATGATGGTCGTCTAACCGATGGTCAGGGTCGAACAGTAGACTTTAAAAATACCGTGATTGTGATGACCTCTAATTTAGGGTCGCAAATCATTCAGGAGAAAACGGGCACAGCGTCTTATGAAGAGATGAAAGCGGATGTCATGGAAGTGGTTGGCGGTCATTTTAGACCTGAATTCATTAACCGTATCGATGATATTGTGGTTTTCCATCCATTAGATAGAGCACAAATCCGTTCTATTACGGGAATTCAGTTACAAAGCCTAATCAATCGTTTAGCAGATTCAGATATTGGCTTAGAACTAGATGATAGTGTCTTAGATGTATTGGGCGAAGCAGGCTTTGATCCAGTGTTTGGCGCAAGACCTTTAAAGCGTGTTATTCAACAACGTGTTGAAAATCCATTGGCGCAGAAAATATTGCAAGGTGATTATCCATCTGGTTCAACGATTCAGGTTACGTTGAGTGATGGAGAAATCCAATTTAAATAATTCAGATATGGACTTATTGAAGTCTGATAAATTAAAACTAAAGTTTTGATGTTAGCCATCTATTCCAACAGGAATAGATGGCTTTTTTGTGTTTAAAATCCACGAATTTTATTTTGATCGGGGGGCTGTTTAAAGTGATTTTTTGAAAAAACTCAGAAAATTGATTAATAATTATTTTGGATCAAGTTGTTTTTGTAAAAAATAAGAAAAATATTTCAATACAAACTTGAGAAGTTTCTGATGACTTTTATTGCCTGTAGGTAAATCTTTAATGGGTAGATAAAATATTTTACTATGTAAAAACAACTAGTTGCCGGTATTTTTTTACATGGTGAGTAATTAGAATTACGTATAAGTGTTTTCTTATAATAGTAGAGTCTATGGACAGCTAATTATACTGATTAGATTTGCTGTCACAAAACCGTAATAATCATCACCGAAATCGAGTCTAAAGCTCGGTTTTTGGGGTTTTAAAGGGTCAAGCGTATTCCTCTGTGTTCAATAGAATGAGTCATCAAATTCTAATACGAGTACGCCGGTATTAACAAATTCTATAAAATTAACTAATTATAATCTTCAACAAACGAGGGTGTTTAAATGAAGAAGTTTAAAAAATTAATTATTGTAGGTGCTTTGATTGCACTTCCATCCGTTTCCTACTCAGTTGGTATCAGCAATGCCGAGTTGTCAGCGACAACATGTTTTATGTGTCATGGTCCTGAGGGAAAATATGTGGGTGGCACAATTCCTCCATTAGCAGGTTATCCTGAGCCTGTTATGGTGCAACAGCTTAAAGCGTTTAAAACTGGTGCGCGTAAATCAACAATCATGCAACGTCATATGAAAGGCTATTCAGATACAGAAATCGAAGAGATAGCAAAATATTTCGGCACGTTGAAACCATAATTGAAGCTTTGGAGAACAAAAATGAAAAAAATGAATCGTAGAGCAGTCATTAAAGCAGTAGCCGCCACTGGCGTTGCTATTCCTTTCGCCTCTTCATTAACGGGGTGTGTTTCAAATGAAGCAAAGCCCCAAGCAAATCCTGCCGGTAGTCAACTTCGTGTTGTTGTCATTGGTGGTGGTTTTGGTGGTGCAACCACAGCAAAATACTTAAAGCGTTTTGATGGCAACATCGCTGTGACGTTGGTTGAACCAAAAGAAACTTATATGACCTGTCCAGGAAGTAACTGGTATTTAGCGGGTCTTACAGATGCTAAGAGCATTACGCATGACTATAAAACATTATCAGATAAACATGGCGTGAATGTGATTCATGACATGGTTACCGGAATGGATGCCGCTGCTAAAACAGTTACTCTGGCGAATGGTTCAACTTTGGGTTATGACCGTTTGGTGGTTTCTCCTGGTATCGATTTCAAATATGAAATGATTGAAGGTTATTCAGAAGACGTTATTGATCAGATTCCACACGCTTACCAAGCTGGCCCGCAGACTGAAATCCTATACAAGCAGATTCGTGAAATGAAGCAAGGTGGTACGTTTATTATCGCGCCTCCACCAAACCCATTCCGTTGTCCTCCCGGGCCATACGAACGTGTGAGTATGGTTGCTGAATATTTCAAGAAGAACAATCCAACCGCTAAGATCATGGTTATGGATTCTAAAAACAAATTTTCGAAACAAGGCTTGTTCCAAGAGGGCTGGGATGAACTATACGGTGATATGATTCAGTGGATTCCGGCAATTGATGGCGGTGTTATTACCAAAATAGATGTTGCGACTAAAACGGTTTATTCAGAGTACGAGACCATCAAAGCAGATGTCATTAACCTGATTCCTGCACAGAAAGCGGGCAAGTTAGCCTTTACCTTAGGGCTTACTGACAAATCAGGTTGGTGTCCTGTGAATCAAGAAACATTTGAATCAACCATTCATCGTGGTGTTCACGTAATCGGAGATGCGTCTATTGCTGGTAAGATGCCTAAGTCGGGTCACTCGGCAGCGAGTCAAGGTAAGATGTGTGCTGCGGCAATCGTTTCTCAGTTCCATAACTGGGCAATGGCGCGTCCTAAAAATGTAAACACTTGCTATAGTTTGGTTGCTGGTAATTACGGCATTAGTGTTGCGGCAGTCTACGAGATGCATGATGGTACGATTGGTAAAGTGAAAGGTTCTGGTGGCGTTAGCCCAACGGGTCAAGATGCTGCATTCCGTAAGATGGAAGCAAACTACGCACGTGGTTGGTATAAGAGCATTACCGCTGATACCTGGAATAGTTAATTAAATGAGACTTTTACGCGACCCCTAAATCGTGCAAAGGCCTTTATTTAATACGTTCAAAAAAAATCCCATTTAGTTTTCTAAAGGGGATTTTTTTTGTTTTGCAGTCGGGGCATTACATGGATTGCAAGTGTCCCGCGTAGAGTTGGGGTGAGTGCAAATTATTTCTAGGCTGATAGTTAAAGGTTAATATTCCTTGTTATCGGCTTTCTTGATTCTTTTATAGGCCTTTCTAACGGCTTTAGCAACGCGGTTTTCCACTTCAATATGTTCATCGATAGACATGTAGAACGACATATCAATATCGTAGCGGATATAACGCGGGGCTATACGGTTTAAAGCGATACAAGCCATATCAGCTAAGGTATTTTCATCATCAATCTTATCTGCATAATGCTCTTTGATTTCATTAAAAACTAATCGTTCATAATAGTTGTGAACCGTATCCATCGCCATAGTTGCTCCAATGTGTCGCTTACGTTTATTTGTGAATTTAAGGGCTATTTAACTCAGCTTTAAAGTGAGCTTTCATCAAATTTAGACCTCAACTATACCGCAGATTGTTCGATAAAAAAAGACCAAAAAAAAAGCACCTTTAAAGCCGTTAAGCGGATGAGCCGCTGAATGCTTTTAAAGGTGCTATAAGTCTAATTTTAAGGTTCAAGGATAAAGGAATTACTTCTCTCTTGAAACCGCTCTATGACCAATATCGTCACGGAAATAAGCCTGTTCCCATGTCACCATTTTCAGACCTTCGTATGCACGCTTTTGTGCGGCGCTGACGTTTTCACCTAAAGCAGTAATGCATAATACACGTCCACCCGTGGTGATAACCTCACCTTTGTCATTTAAGCCAGTGCCAGCATGGAACACCTTTAAATCAGGAGCATCGGCTTTATCTAAACCAGAAATAACATCTCCCTTACGATATTCATCAGGATAACCGCCAGCAGCCATTACCACACCTAAGGCTGCACGACTGTCCCACTGGGCAGATACCGTATCCAGTTTACCGTCAATCGCAGCTAAGCAAAGTGCCGCTAAATCAGACTGTAGACGCATCATAATTGGCTGAGTTTCAGGGTCGCCAAAACGACAGTTGAATTCAAGTACCTTAGGCACGCCATAGCGGTCAATCATAACGCCCGCATATAAAAAACCAGTATAAGGTAGGCCATCTTTCGCCATACCTTCAATAGTCGGCTTGATGACGTCTTTCATAATGCGATTATGAATTTCACGTGTGACCACTGGTGCTGGCGTATAAGCGCCCATACCACCTGTGTTAGGGCCTGTGTCACCGTTGTTACGTGCTTTGTGATCTTGTGAGGTTGCCATTGGTAGGATGTTCTTACCATCTGCCATGACAATAAAGCTGGCTTCTTCACCGACTAAAAACTCTTCGATAACCACTCGAGATCCGGCATCGCCAAACTTGTTGCCTGCCAGCATATCAGTGACAGCGTCTTTCGCTTCTTGCATGGTATCTGCAAGAATAACGCCTTTACCAGCCGCTAAACCATCGGCTTTAATGACAATCGGTACACCAACCTTATCTAAATAAGCGTGCGCCGGAGCGATTTCAGTGAAGACATCATACGCAGCTGTTGGGATATTGTGCTTGGCTAAGAAGTCTTTAGAGAAGGCTTTAGAACCTTCCAATTGTGCGGCATCTTTATCAGGACCGAAACACTTCAAACCTGCAGCTCTAAAGTCATTAACTACACCCATTACCAAAGGCACTTCTGGACCAACAATGGCTAAATCGATACTGTTCTCGGTTGCAAAAGCAACCAGGCCTGGTAAGTCGTCTGCCGCGATATCCACGTTAGTTAAGTTCGCTTCAAGCGCTGTTCCAGCATTACCTGGCGCTACAAATACTTGTGAAACTTTGTCAGACTGAGCTGTTTTCCAAGCCAAGGCATGTTCACGACCACCGCCACCAATAATCAATACTTTCATCGTTAATTTCTCTTTCTGTCTTGGGATAACACTTTAGGTTATTTCTAAATCCGCCCAGCCTGCGTTCAAAAATGGTCACTTACAGTTGTAAGCTCACATTTCCTGCCTTGCCTAAACGAATTTATAAATAACCTAAAGCATTATTAAAATAGTGTACTAAATTCTGTTTAGAACTTCTTAATAATCAGACGCTTTATTAGGAAGGAGCGTTTTGCTCAAGTTCAAGGCGGGTAAAAGAACCGAAGCGGAGCGTACATTAAGTACGTGAGCATCGGAAGCTTTTACCCAACGCAGAAATTGAGTAAACAAGCCCTTCCGGAAAGGTCTAGTGTTTGAAGTGTCTCATCCCTGTGAATACCATTGCTATGCCATGTTCGTTGGCGGCATCAATGATTTCTTGATCGCGCATTGACCCACCTGGATGAATGACCGCGGTAATACCTGCTTCTGCCGCGGCGTCAATTCCGTCGCGGAATGGGAAGAAGGCGTCTGAAGCCATAACCGAACCTGGAACTTCTAATCCTTCGTCAGCGGCTTTAATGCCAGCGATTTTAGCCGAGTAGACGCGGCTCATTTGTCCAGCGCCCACACCAATTGTCATGCCATCTTTAACGTAGACAATCGCATTAGACTTAACAAATTTAGCGACTTTCCAAGCAAACATTAAGTCTTTCATCTGTTCTGCAGTAGGGGCTTTTTCAGTGACGACTTTAAGGTCAGATTCTGCGATCATACCTAAATCGCGGTCTTGAACTAATAAACCACCGGTGACACGTTTAAAGTCGTGCGCAGTTTGTTGTTCACCTAACGCACCACACGTTAGTAAACGAACGTTTTTCTTAGCTTCAACAATCGCAACTGCTTCGTTAGAAACGGTCGGGGCGATGATAACTTCAACAAATTGACGATCAACAATCGCTTGTGCTGTTTGAGCATCTAATTCTGTATTGAAAGCGATGATGCCACCAAAAGCAGAGGTAGGATCTGTTTTGTAAGCGCGGTCATACGCTGCAAATGGGCTCGCACCGATTGAAACACCACAAGGGTTTGCGTGCTTGACGATAACGCAAGCGGTTTCAGAGAAGGTTTTAACCAACTCTAATGCGGCATCAGTGTCTGCGATGTTGTTGAAAGACAGCGCTTTACCTTGGATCTGAGTCGCTGTTGAGATGGACGCTTCAGAAGGATTTCGCTCTGTATAAAACGCCGCATTTTGATGCGGGTTTTCACCGTAACGCATCGTCTGTTTTTTAACAAACTGAGTGTTATAGGTACGTGGGAAGGTATCGTCTATATCTTTAGAGAACATCTTACCGAAGTAGTTTGAGATAGCACCGTCGTAACGAGAAGTCTGTTCAAAGGTTTTTATCGCCAAATCAAAGCGGGTCGCATGTGAAAGTTGACCATTGTTATCAGTCATTTCAGATAAGATTCGCGCGTAATCCATTGGATCAGTGACGACAGCAACATCTTTATGGTTTTTAGCGGCAGAACGCAACATGGTTGGTCCACCGATATCGATGTTCTCAACCGCATCTTCTAGTTTGCAATCAGGATTAGCAACGGTGGCTTCGAATGGGTAAAGGTTGACCACGACCATATCGATAGCATCAATACCATGTTCCGCCATAACGGCATCATCTGTACCACGACGACCTAAAAGACCACCGTGAATTTTTGGGTGAAGTGTTTTAACACGTCCGTCCATCATCTCTGGAAAACCTGTGTATTCAGAGACTTCTGTCACAGCTAGTCCAGCTTCTGACAAAACCTTATAAGTACCACCCGTTGAGAGGATAGCAACATTCATTGTAATGAGTGACTCGGCAAACTCTAAGATGCCGGTCTTGTCTGAAACGCTAATCAATGCGCGACGTACTGGTTTCATGAAACTTTCTCCAAAAATTAAAATCTATAAAAAGGTTTCTAATCGCTTCAGTAAGCCATTAGATATAAATGGGGTCTAAACAGGTAAAGTTGACTAAATTAACCGATATTTCTGCATCTTCTTTCTTAAAGTATTACGGTTGATACCTAAGATGAGTGCGGTTTGAGTTTGATTGTTTTCTGTTTTGGCCAACACAAATTCCAGCATCGGTTTTTCAATCTGCTGTATCACCATCTCATAAAGATCACTGGTGGTCTGTTCCTGAAGCGTGTCAAAATAAACCTCAAGGGTCTGGGTGACTTGTTCGCTTAAAGAGAGTCTGGTTTTTTCGGTAGCAGGTTTGCTCATAAAATAATCAATTCAATGTGTTTAGTTAATTTCATTTTGTTTAACCTTTAGTCAGTCAGTAATCACTCACTAATGGCTCAAAAAAAGAGTCAATCAATGCGAGCTGTGTTTCTGGCGTATGCAGCTGGTTAAACTGTTTGCGTAAGTCTTGACCTGCTGGCAGGTGTTGTCCATACCAGCCGATGTGCTTACGGGCAATTCTGACACCGAGTAACTCTCCATATAAAAGATGCAGACCTGAAATGTGCTGCGTTATGGTCTGATAAAACTCGTCAAACGTTGGCTCAGCAAATTTACCACCAGTTTTAAGGTAATGATTTATCTCACGAAAAATCCACGGATAGCCTTGCGAGGCTCTGCCAATCATAATGCCATCTACAGCCGTATATTTTAATACAAATTCGGCCTGTTCGGGGGTGCAAATATCACCATTTGCAATCACTGGGATATCGATGCCCTGTTTAACGGCTTTGATTGTGTCATATTCTGCCAAACCTCTAAATTTATCTTCGCGAGTTCTGCCGTGAATAGTGATGGCTTGCAGGCCTTGTTGTTGGGCAATTTCTGCGATTTGCAGGGCATTGCGATTCTCTACATCGGTGCCCGTGCGGGTTTTGACGGTAACGGGCACGTTAACAGCGGAGACGACCGCTGCGAAAATATCCGTGACTCGACCTGGATCCGCCATTAAGGCCGAACCTGCGGCGACACTACAGACTTTTTTGGCGGGGCAGCCCATGTTTAAATCGATAATTTGTGCGCCGAGCGAGACTTGCCAGGCAGCCGCCTCTGCCAGTTCATGTGGGTCTGTACCAATTAATTGAATCGCGCGCGGTTCTGGGTCGTTCAGGCTGGCTTGTCGGGTTGAAGACTTTTTGGACTCCCACAGCTCCTTTTTAGATGCAACCATCTCTGCCAGCGTATAACAGGCACCATTTTGTCGACAGATTTCTCTAAAGACAGCATCGGTAATGCCCGCCATGGGGGCAAGCACGATATTGTGTTCAAAAACGTGAGGACCAATCTTTAGCATGTTTCTAAAGGTACTTTTTTTAAACCGACCAGGCCTGGTCGGTTTGTTTTCGACGATTTTAGAAGCACCCTTAGAGTGCTTCTATTCACGATTGTAGGCATGATGTTAAGCATGGTTGTGATCATGGTTCTAAGCATATTAAGCCCTGGTGCCCGCTAAAAGACCCCATTCATCCAGCTGCTCAAAAGTATCAAGTTCAACGCCTAGGCCACGGTAGTGGCTGATTAATCCCTCTGCTTGATTTGCTAATAAGCCAGAGAGTATCAGAGTCCCATCAGGCTTGAGTAAGCGGATAAATTCAGGGGCTAATTCTTTGACTGGCCCCGCAAGAATATTGGCAACCAATACATCAACAGGCTCGGAATCAAAGTCTTTGACCAGTTCAAAAGGAATCTTCTCATGATTGCGTTCAGCGTTTTGACGGCTGGCCGTAATGGCTTGTGGGTCAATGTCGGTTCCAGCAACAGAGGCCGCACCTAATTTTTGAGCCGCTAAGGCAAGAATGCCTGAGCCACAGCCGTAATCAATGACGCTCAGGTTTTTAGGGACGTGTTGATCTAACCAAGTTAAACATAACGAGGTAGTAGGGTGCGTGCCCGTTCCAAATGCCATGCCAGGATCTAACATTAAATTCACGGCATCTGGTTGAGGCGCTTCAAGCCAGCTTGGGACAATCCAAAGATTGTCGCCAAATTGCATAGGCTTGAATAGATCCATCCAGGCGCGAATCCAATCTTTGTCTTCAAGTTGCTCAATTTTATAGGCTGCGGCAGGGACGTCAGGCATGAGTAAAGTCAGTTGTTGAATGACGGCTTGCGGTTCGATTTCGGCATCAAACAAGCCAACCACTTTGGTTTTGTCCCAAATAGGGGTTGTACCCAGTTCAGGTTCAAAAATAGGTTGATCCTGCGCATCCTCGAAAGTCACTGAAGCGGCATTAACCTCCATAAATGCATCTGAAAGAGGTTCTGCAATCGCTTCTGCAACGACCGTGTTTATTTGAATCCAAGCCATCTTATCTGTCCTTTGTAAAACACAAAAGCACGAAGACCGAAGTTGAGTAACTTCGAGTCTCCGTGCCTGAGTGATTAAATCTTTTTTAGTTCAGGGGTTAATCTAAACCAAATGCTCTAAACGTTCTTCTAAATAATGGATATTACGTCCACCATCACAGAAACCGCCATCGTTCATGATTTCGCGTTGTAGATGAATATTGGTTTCAATACCTTTAATGACCATCTCGCTTAAAGCGCCATCCATACGACGAATCGCAGTGGTACGGTCACTGCCGAAGCAGATCAGCTTACCAATCATGGAGTCATAATGTGGTGGAACTGAATAGCCTGTGTAGATGTGAGAATCCCAACGAACCCCTAAACCACCTGGCAAGTGTAAACGCTCAATGGTGCCCGGTGAAGGCATGAAGTTCTTAGCAGGGTTTTCAGCATTCACACGACACTCAATGGCATGGCCTGTGATTTTGATGTCTTCTTGTTTCAGGCTAAGAGGAATCCCCATCGCAATCTCAATTTGCGCCTTAACCAAGTCAATACCCGTAACCATTTCAGTTACGCAATGCTCAACTTGTAAACGGGTGTTCATTTCAATAAAGAAGAACTCGCCATTTTCATATAAGAACTCGAATGTTCCTGCGCCACGGTAGTTGATTTCGATACAAGCATTCACACAAGCCGCACCAATTCGTGCACGTTGCTCTTCAGTCACACCTGGTGCAGGTGCTTCTTCAACCACTTTTTGGTGACGACGTTGCATAGAGCAATCACGTTCACCCAAGTGAATCGCGTTGCCTTGACCATCCGCTAAGATTTGAATCTCGACATGACGTGGGTTTTCTAGGAATTTTTCCATGTAAACTTCTGGATTACCAAAGAAACTACCCGCTTCAGACTTTGTCAGCTGAATCGATTTAAGTAGGCTGGCTTCAGTATGCACAACACGCATACCTCTACCACCACCGCCACCAGAAGCTTTGATAATGATTGGGTAACCAATCTCTTTGGCAATTCGATGGTTTTCGGCATCGTCTTCGCCAAGTGGTCCACCAGAACCCGGTACGGTCGGTACACCTGCGGCTTTCATGGCTCGAATGGCCATAACCTTATCACCCATAATGCGAATTGTTTCCGCTTTAGGGCCGATAAAGGCAAAACCACTCTCTTCAACGCGTTCTGCAAAGTCAGCGTTTTCAGATAAGAAACCGTAACCTGGGTGAATCGCACCCGCATCAGTGACTTCTGCTGCAGCAATAATCGCCGGAACATTCAAGTAACTGTTGGTGGAAGCGGGTGGTCCGATACAGACGGATTCATCGGCTAATAAAACGTGTTTTAGAGTCGCATCTGCAGTTGAATGTACAGCAACGGTTTTAATGCCCAGTTCTTTACAGGCACGTAAAACACGTAAAGCAATTTCGCCACGGTTAGCAATGAGGATTTTTTCAATCATTTTGAAACCTTCCTTATTCGATTACGAATAGTGGTTGACCGAATTCAACAGCGTCACCGTTGACGCCGACGATTTTCTTAACCGTACCTGATTTATCAGACTCGATTGGGTTCATGATTTTCATCGCTTCGATAATGCATAACGTATCGCCTTCAGAAACTTGATCACCGACTTGTACAAAAGCGCCAGCATCAGGAGAAGGAGAGCCGTAGAAAGTTCCTACCATTGGAGATGTTACAACGTGGCCACTCATTTCTGCTGGAGCAGCAGGTGCCGCCGGAGCAACGGCAACCGGTGCCGCCGCCGCTACCGGTGCCGCCGCCGCTACAGGTGCTGCTTGAGTTGCAACAGGTGCAGAAGCAGCTGGTGCAGAAATATAAACCGGCTCTTTGCTACGCGTGATGCGAATATTGTGCTCACCTTCTTTAATTTCGATTTCTGCAATGTCCGACTGCTCGACGATTTCAATTAACTTACGAATTGAACGAATATCCATGTTGTGAATCCTCTGCTTTAATTATTTTTTATTTGATTTTGTGTGTTTGATTTTTTAAACGACTCACTGTCGAGTCGTCCATTAAAATTTGTTAACTAATTTTTTCTGATGCGGCTAGAAACGCGAGTTCATAACCCTGTGTTCCCAGTCCTGCAATGACGCCATCGGCTAAATCAGAAAAATAAGAGTGTGCTCTAAAAGGTTCACGTTTATGAATATTAGAGAGGTGCACTTCTATAAAAGGGATGCTTACCGTTGCTAATGCATCGCGAATTGCCACGCTGGTGTGGGTAAAGGCTGCAGGATTAATAATGATGTAATTGGTGCCATCATCCATCGCTTTGTGGATGCGTTCTACAATCTCGTGTTCGGCATTACTTTGAAAATTGAACAAACCAATATTGTGGTCATCGGCCAAAATTTCTAATGACTCGATGATATCCGCAAGTGTCTGGTGACCGTAAATTTCAGGTTCACGACGACCAAGCATATTTAAGTTTGGACCGTTAATCACTAATAGCGTTGGCATGAGCTTATCCCAGTAAATCTAATTGCAAAAATTATAACTGAAAGTAGGGGTAACTGCTACGTAAAACCAATAAATGAAAGGGATTTTCTGCACGAAATGAGCTGTTCTGTATTTAAAAGTTATAAAGTTAAAGTTTTGAGGTGTGAGGGAAGTTGTGTGAGGGAATAATTTGAGGTGTATTTTGCTTTTAGGTGTCTAAAAGAGTCGGTTTGATGTTTATCGGTAGATAGGCAATAAAAAAGCCCTGACAGAGTTAATCTGAACAGGGCGTTTTAATGCTGGGTAAACCGCTAAACAGCTTCAAATTTGTTTAAATCTTCAATTGTTATTGATAGGCTCGGTTAACGTTTTGGATAAAAACATCGGCTGGTTTAAAGCCAATCACACGTTGCGCTTTTTGTTCTGTCCCGGAAGTGTTAAAAAACAAAATTGCGGGTGGGCCGATTAAGCCGTATTTTTTCATCAGAGCTTTATCAATATCATCATTTTCAGTCACGTCCGCTTGTAGCAGCGTGACGCCTGTTAATGCCTGGTGAACCTGTGGTTGCGTAAAGGTCAGCTTTTCCATCTCTTTACAGCTTATACACCAGTCCGCATAAAAATCGAGCATAACGGGCTGACCTTTCGCTAATTCGACCTCTAAATCTTCAATGCTTTTAATGGTCTTGAAGTTTAGGTGTTCAGATTGAGCCGCGCCTGAAGCGCTGCCGCCTTGAAAAGACTTAAGGGGCTGAAACATATCTTTGCTGCCGCCCATTAAGCCAGTCAAAATCATTAAACCGTAAAGGAATAAGACCAATGCGAAGCCTTTGACTAGTTTTAACCAACCTGATTTGCCTAAAGTCGATTCAAATGCACCCATGTAAACGGCAGAGATGATAAACAGCATCGCCCAACTTAGCATTGCGATTTCTACAGGGATAATGCGTTCAAGCATCCAGATAGCAATACCAATGAGCATTACGCCAAAGACGGCTTTGACATTATCCATCCATGCGCCAGCACGTGGTAGAAGTTTACCAGCTGAAGTCCCTAGCAATAACAGAGGAAGTCCCATACCCATGCTCATTGCAAACAGGGCAACGCCACCTAAGATGGCATCACCAGTTTGACCAATGTAAATTAAGGCGCCGGCTAAAGGCGGTGCAACACAAGGCCCGACAATTAAGGCTGATAAAAAGCCCATAATAGCAACACCGGTTAAGGTGCCGCCTTGTTGTTTATTGGAAAGCCCCGTTAGTTTGGTTTGCAGACGGCTCGGTAACTGCAGTTCGTAAAAACCGAACATAGACAGTGAGAGTAGGATGAAAATCAAACTGAACGAGCCAATAATCCATGGGTTTTGGAACGCGACTTGCAGATTCTCACCAAAGACACCGGCCAATACACCCGCGACGGTATAGGTGACCGACATGGCGAGTACGTAAACCAATGACATAATAAACGCACGTTTAGTGGTGAGCGTATCGCCTTGACCAACAATGATGCTGGAAAGGATAGGAATCATCGGGAATACGCAGGGTGTAAAGGCTAACAGCAGTCCGAAGATAAAGAAGGTCGCAATGACAATCCAAACACTGCTGTTTTTCAGCGTGTCGGCAATTTGATCACTTTCTGAAAGGCCATCATTATCCCAAGCCGATTCGGCTTCCGATTTTGGGGCGACTGCATTGTCAGTTTGAGCACGGTCTGCTTGAGTAGAGGTTTGTATTGTGGTTGCAGAGCCAGAAGATAAATCACTGGCGTTGACGCTAACAGACTTCTTCATCGGCGGGTAACAGACGCCGGCAGACGCTGAACAGCCTTGGAATTCAATCTCAAGGGTAACATCGTCTTGTAGATTGTTCAGTGGCAAGCTACCTATTATCTGGCCATGAAAGACATCGGTTTTACCGAATAATGGATCATCAATTCTCTCTGCTTTAGGCAGTTGCAAGGCACCAAGGCTGGCAGCTCCGTTGGTGACGCGAACTTTGAATTTGTCTTGGTAGAGATGATAGTCATCGGCAATGTTCCAAATGAGTTCCAATTGACCAGCGGCATTTATTTGGTGAGAAAACTGAAAAGCCTGATCCGCTTCTAGCAGTTCTGGTTGACCGCTGTCTTGTTTAAAAAAACTGTTGAGAGCCGATAAAGAACCAAATCCACCGGAAGCTTCGGGTGAAGCAGGTTGATTTGCGGCTTGGCTTGCTGGCAGTTCAATCTTAAAGGTACGTGTTTGCGGAGGGTAACAAACCCCAATCTTATCCGCGCAACCTTGGTATTTTATGGTGAGAGTGGTCGTTGTCGCAGCGTTTGAACTGTTTTCAAAAGGCAAGCTGGCCGTGGCGGCGTGTTCATAGGTTTTAGTCTTACCGAAGAGCGCATCATCTACTAACTTAGCTTTAGAATAGATTGCAGTTTGTACCGCTGTTGAGTCGGATGTGATCGACATTTTATCTCTGTAGAGATGGTAGTCTTCAGCAATTTTCCATGAGATAAGGATATTTTGATCTTTGACAATCGGTGGCTGTAGTTTAAACGCATCGTCCACTTCAAGCAGTTCATCTTCGGCGTACACGGCAGGGGAGTGTGTCAATGACGTTAATAGTCCAACCAGGAGTAAGCTTACGAACAAGCTATTCATGACAGTTTTAAATAAACTCGTGTTATTCTGAGGCATAATATTTTCTCATCTCATTTCTTATGAAGTATGGCTTGAAAACTTCATCGTTTAACCTTATATAAATTAAAATCTATATAAATTCATTGATTATTGTATGGCTTTAGGAAAATGATTTCGGTTAGCTCATTTTCTAGCGTCAGCCATTCTATAATACTTTTTACAATTGAGCAGGCCTGGTTTGTACTACACTGGCCATTAAATGAATCCGAGTTAAGATTAATCGAGTATTGAAAATAATCAATACTCTAAAAACCCTTACAGTGAAAGAGACCTTGATATGCGCATTTTATTTCTACTTTTGTTTGTTATCCCCTTAGTTGAACTGTATTTTTTGATTCAGGTCGGTGAAGAAATTGGCGCTTTGCCAACGGTTTTATTAACCATTTTTACCGCAATAGCGGGAATCGCTTTAATGAGAATGCAGGGCTTGGCAATTATGCAGAAGGCTCAGATTTCAATGGCATCTGGTCAGCCACCGGCGACCGAGGTGATGGAAGGCGTGTTTATCTTCCTGGGTGGAATCTTTCTGTTTTTTCCAGGATTAATTACTGATGGGATCGGTTTTCTGCTTCTCATGCCGTTTGTTAGACATTTCTTAATAAAGCAAAGTGTCAGTGGTATGCAGAGTCGTGGTGGGTTTCGTCAGAAAACTCAGCAAGATGAATATTACGAAGGAGAGTGGAGTGAGTCTTCAACGAATGCTCGTACTACACATCGTATCAAAGCCGAGATTATTGAAGGTGAAGTTGTTGAACCTGTGGATTCTGCTAAAAAGCCTTAGCCTGGGAAAAGATTAACCACGAAGGCACGAAGAAAGGACCTTTACGGGATATGACCAGGCCTGGTTGGATTGAAAACTCTGTTTTGGTGGTTCAGCAACGTTCACCACGAAGACACGAAGTCACGAAGAAAAGACTTTATGAGAAAATTGTGTTGTTAAATAACCCTGCTTTTAAATAGATAATTCAAACCTACCAGGCCTGGTCACCGGTCATTGCGAGCAAAGCGAAGCAATCCAGGAGTTGACGTCTAAATACCGAGCTTTGCCGTGAGTCATGGGTTGCCACGTCACTGCATTCCTCGCAATGACAGTGGTTTTTGTTTTTCTTAAACCTTCGTGTCTTCGTGGTTCAAAAAAGTCTAATATGGAATCATGGGGATAAAACAGAGTTCACCACGAAGGCACGAAGAAAAGACTTTTAAAGGATATGCCCAGGCCTGGTTGGATTCAAACACCTTTTTTCAGTCTTAAGGTTTGTGTTTTCTTTTAAACCTTCGTGTCTTCGTGACTTCGTGGTTCAAGGTGTTTTAAGAGTGTTTTAAAGCAATTCGATATAGCCATCTTTGTACGTTGGATAGCGGAATTCATAACCCGTTGCTCTGATTTTAGCGTTGGATATACGCTTATTGCTGCGCATCATACGAGCGCCTTCCGAAGGCTCTTTATGCTCGACTTCTGGAAGACTCAGCTCTTCGGCTAACCACTCATAAACATCGCATGACAAAGACGGTAGGTCATCTACACCCACATAAAGCGATTCAACGCTTTCTGGATTACTTTCACTTAAATTTAAAAGGTGGGTCAGCATTCCTGAACAATCGCTAGAATGAATGCGATTACTCCAAACATCATCCATACAATGCGCTTTGCCGGCACGTACCAAATCAATTAAATGGGTGCGGCCTGGTCCATAAATCCCACCAAAACGGACAACCGTTGCGGGGAAGTTGCTCTCTAAGGCAATCGTTTCGCCTTCTAATAAACGTTTGGTTGAAAAACTGGTGTCGTGGGTAGGGCTAGATTCGCTGACTAACTCGCCATCGTTTTGACCAAAGACCGAAGAGCTGGAGACAAAGAACAGTCGCTTGATTGCTTGGCCTTGCAAAGTGTGCAGTAGGTTTTTTAAACCTAATACATAAGCTTGGTAATAGGCGGAATCTTTAAATTTACCCGCGGAAGCCATATAAAAAACATAATCTATCTTGTCGGGAAGGTTATTGATTTTGGCGGTTAAATTCGCTTCGATGGGGGTGATGCAGTCAGGCAAGGCATCAATGTTCCGGCGTAAACCAAAAACTTTATGTCCTTGTTCTGTCAACTCGGTACCCAGTAAGCAACCCACATCACCACAGCCTGCAATTAAAATATTAGCCATATTAATTTCTCCCTGTTTTGTCCATAGTAAATCAAAAACGGAAAATCGAAAAGCGAAATAAGTACTGAAAATAGAGTTGTTTTCAATAAGGGTTTGACCAGGCCTGGTTGGTTTTGATTTTAGGGTGTTTGCGGATGAAAAAGATTGAACCACGAAGTCGCGAAGGCACGAAGGTTTTGCTTATTGATAGGGGTTTTACGTTTGGCTGAATTTGAGGTAATAAAAAACCGCGAGAGGAATAAATCCTTTCGCGGTTTAAGGTTAAAACTAACTAATTTTTAGCGGTTGCTAAGTAATTAGAAGTTGTAACGAACGTTTACACTGTAAGAAGCTTGCGAATGCTTAGTTGTGTTGTCAGATGCATCTGTATAAGAAGTCTCTGAAAGGGCATATGTAACACCAGATGTATCTACAGTTGTTTCTACTTCAGTAGCAATAACTACAGCAGCATCAATTGCAACATTTTTAGTTAGGTTATAACCACCACCGATTGAGAAGTGTTGTTCAGTTGTTGCAGGGAAGAACATGTTGTTGAACATGTTAACAACTGCACCTTTGTAAGAAGTCGTTCCATCTTGCTTTTTGATAGGGTTGTCTGCTTTGTTGTAACCCGCGCCTACCCAGTAACCATTACCTTGGTATTTAGCACCTAAAGCAATAACGTTCTGATCTTCCCAGCCAAAATCCTTATAACCTTTAGCGTCTGACCAGCGTACTTGTTTAGCGTCAGCTGTTAGAGTGTAGTTGCCCATTTTATATGCAACACCTGCTTTTAACTCAGCAGGTTGGTCTAGGTCATCTGCAAATGGTGCAGTGAAGTCAGCGCCTACGAAAGGAGCTGATGCAGTAGAAAGCTGGTTGTCATATTTCATGCCAATAGCAGAGGTGTAGCTTGCCGCTACAGTTAGCTCTTTATTTACATCAAAATAACCACCTACGCTATATCCAAAGCCAAGGTCAGAAGCAGCGCCGCTACCAACTCTATATGTGTCACTGTTATTCATGTCATAGCTGATATCTAGAGCGCCATATTGAATGATTGGAGAGAAGCCAATTCCGAAGTTAGCTTCGTTATAAGCTAAAGTAGGGACAAAACGCATGATTTGAAGGTTTGACATAGCTTCAAATTGCTTCATTTCAGCGCCACCTGGGTTGATTTCGTTGTCAGAATAATTAACCCCCATACCTGAAGTTCCGTACATTCCTATACCGAAAGTTAACGTTTCGTTAATGCGGCTTGTTAGAGATACAGAAGGGATGACGTAAGTGTCTGCGCTGCTTGTTGCAGGTGATTTCTCTCCATCATACAATCTTGCTAGGCCATCATTGCTAACGTCAGGCTTGAATAAAGTGCCACCGAAAGAAAATTCAGTGCCAGTTGATTTACCAATCATTGCAGGGTTAACGATAACGTTTTCAGCACCGTAATAAGCTGCAACACCTGTTCCACCCATTGCAGAAGACTGTGTGCCAACACCAGTCATGTTTGTTCCGTTTGTTGCCATTGCTGATGAAGCAAAGATTGTTGCTGAAACAGCTAGAGCTACTTTAGTCATTTTCATTTTTATTATTACTCTCTTAAGTATGTTGAAGTCTTTGCGAGTGAATCGGCGAAAGGCTTCTAGTGTTTGGCAGACTTCCTATCTGCGTAAATTTCAGGAGTAACTATGCATGAAAAATTATCCTTTTGGTAATTAAATAATTTTTATGACTTATCAGTAGTTCTGATTCGCCTTGCAGGGATAAGATTATTTTATATAGGGATAGTTTTAGTTAAGAGTGTCTGTGCTTAACTTGTTGAAATTAGGCTGTTTTATTGTTTTGTTTTAGTCGCGTGGATTAGGCTTAGATAAGCTTTATTAGTGGTAGGTTAAGAATATTCTTATATAAATATAATTAATTAGAACATTGTTTCTTGGTTGAGAGTGTTGAGCGCCATGAAGATATAAAAAAACCGTAAGAGATTTGCATCTGCTTACGGCTTTTTGGCTGCTGTTCAGGCTGGTTATATTAAATGACCAGGCCTGGTTAGCTTTATAACTTTAAAACGATTGGCTTAGAATTCGCCAGTTTTACCTTTCTCTAGCATTTCCCACATAGTGTTACGTACAGCCATAGTTGCTTCTAGCAATTCAGGAGGCATTTTTTTACCCATTTTGATTGCCATGTCCATGTTCATTGTATAGATGTGAAGACCGTCTGGTTCACCAACGATGTTTACACGACAAGGAAGGAAGCCAGCCATTGCAGGAGAGAAATCAGTCATTTTACGTGCGGTTTCTGGGTTACAGAAAGACATAACGTGAATTACGTCAGATTCGATGCCACGTGCTATAAGTTCTTCAGATAAAGGTAATTCACCAACGTTTTTGATGTTGTTGTTTACACCAACAGCATTAATCGCATCAATAACGTCTTCAAGTGTAATGCCTTCGTCTACTTTAACTTCCCACATAGTTGCATCAGCGATATCGCCTTCAGACTCAACCCATTTGTCCCAGACTTGCATGAATGTCTCACCAGCGCCGTCGTTTAGTTGGCCGATAGCATTGATTGTTCCACAACCAGAAAGAGTTGTTACTGCTGCAGCAAGAATACCTGCCTTGAATAAGTTTGCTAATTTCATTATGTTCTCCGTTGAATATGAGGTGTTTCTCTGTTTACGCAAGCTAGATTACTGGTTCTGGGGTGAAAAGCAATCTGATTTTTTTTGGTGTTTAATAACAATAACTTATTAAGAAACGCTAATACGCTAATATCATTTTTACTTATGGGTGTTAAAGGCCAATGATTTTAATAGCTTAGTTGCTTTTTTGTCGTTTATTTTACTCAGTGAGTGATTGCTCCACTCGCGATAAATTGGAAAGTTTCGTCGATATAATTCATATTTATTATGGATTTCACTCATTGCATCTGCTCGAATTGCAGAATCATCATTGTGTATATCGTGTGTTTTTTTAAATATAATATTTAGAGTGTTTTGGGTTGAGCCGTTTTCATTAATGGAGATCGTAGGTGGTGCGCTTGGTAGTTCTTTTTTCCATTCGAATTGTTGAGGAATGTTCCAGAATTCACACAAACTTTGGTAGACCATTTGGCTACCGGCAACCTTGGCATCTAATGAGTGACCGGCAATATGCGGTGTCGCTAAGTAAGCCGTTTTGTATAGGGCTTCAGAAACAAAGGGTTCGTTTTCCCAGCAATCAATGACATTGGCCAGCGTTTGAGTTTTACTCCATGCAGCTTCATTAATAATGCCACCGCGTGCAGCGTTGATGATTATTTGATGGGGCTGGATTTGACTGAGGCGTTGTGCACTCAGTAAATCAAAGGTAGCATCTTCTCCGTTGGTGGTGAGTGGTGTGTGGAAGGTGATGATGTCTGCGGTAAGGCAAGTCTGCAAATCCACGAATTCGTCTGCTTGATTCACTCCTGTTTTTTTGAGTGCTTCATTACGTTCTCTAGGCGGGTCATTTAATAAGCATTTAATACCGAGTAGTTTGGCTTTTTCATAAACCAAACTGCCGACATGACCGACCCCAATAATGCCGAGGGTTTTATCCGTTAAATCAAATCCTTTTGTTTCAGCTAAATCAAACATCGCGCTGATGACAAATTCTGCCACTGAGTTAGCGTTGCAGCCTTGGGCGGAATAAAATTCAATATTTTTGCTTTTTAGGTAGGCCTGGTCAATATGGTCTAGTCCAACCACGGTGCTGCCAACGAATTTAATCGAACTGCCTTCCAGTAACTCGGCATTGACTTGTGTTCTCGAGCGGACAATTAAGGCATCTGCATGTTTAACAGAAGTTGCATCAATGCTTTTGCCTGGTAGGGTTATGACGTTACCCAAATGCGAAAAGATAGCTTTGGCATAGGGGATAGCGTCATCGATGACGATTGTTTTTTGAGTTGTCATGGGCGTGGGTCTTTATGGTGACGATGGAATAATTGCCTACAATACGGTTCAAGGTTTGTTTTGTAAACAGTAAATGTGATTTGTAAATATTATGAATTCTATGAATGAGACCTATAATAGGTGTCAAATTTAAAAGGTTGGATTTGGTAAGTCTATCCAAAGCCATCCAAGTTGATCTAAGCCATTGTGGAATTAAATAACGACATTGCCAAGTTTTAATAAAGAGTAAAGGAGGTCTGTTTGAATACCAAACCCGTCACAGAATTGATTTCTAGTCAAAATGGTCAAATTGAGGTGCGTTATAAAGGTCTGCCATCCGAAAATATCAACGATCAGAAAGTGGTCAAATTAGTCGTCCTGAGTCATCCACATCCTTTGTATGGTGGCACGATGAATAATAAGGTAGTCACGACGATGGAGCGTGCCTTTCAAGCATTAGGGTATGTGACGGTCGCCTACAATTTTAGGGGCGTTGGCAATAGTTCAGGAGAGCATGACCAAGGAATAGGTGAGCAAGACGATTTGTTTCAGGTCGTTGAATGGGCAAAAACGCGGTTTGAGAGTACGCATGTAACCTTGGCTGGGTTTTCGTTCGGTAGTTATGTGACATTGAAAGCCTATAAGGCATTTAATAAACTGCTTGGGGTAGATGCTTTATGCACCATTGCACCGCCTGTTGGCCTGTATGATTTTTCTGACATTCATCCCGTTCAAGTGCCTTGGACCTTAATTCAAGGGGGCAGGGACGAAGTTGTTTCAGCGCCTGAAATTTTGCATTGGGCTATGTCCGGTGATTATCAGCCAGATATCTATTGGCGGGCAGAGGCCAGTCACTTTTTACATGGAGAGTTAATATGGTTGAAAAATATTATTCAGCTCTCATATTAGAGTCCTGAGCGTTGTTTTTAAATGGGTTCTTAGAGAAATGGTTGGGTTGCGAGATTAAAACTATCAATATAAGAGTTTGCTTATATTGATATTTACTTATAAATGCTTATAATGCGCAATATTAGTAAATTCTTATATGCTAATAAGCTTGTGTTATGACTAGGTTATCGCTAAGCTTATGCGAAATTATGTTCAATGATAAAGTTAGCTTATAGCTAGGGTAATCAAACGTAGAGAAAAAGGGTGTAATAACACCCTTTTTGTGTAATTTAACCCTAGGTTTATAGCGTTCTTGAATCAGGTTTTTTGGAGTAAAAATGAAACAAGCAAAAACATTCAAATTTAAGTTATCGGTATTGGCAGTCTCTTCTTCTCTCTCTTTTAATGCCTTTGCAGAAACTTATGATTTTAAAAAGTGTGTTGAAAGTGCTTTAAGTCAAAATCCAGAAATGGATGTGAGTTCTGCTCGTATTCAGCAAGCTGAATCGGCTTTCGGTAAAGCAGAAGCAAGCCGTTTACCGAAAATCACCTTGTCTATGACGGGTTCAAGTTCTGATAATCCTTTAAATGTGTTCGGCATGAAACTTCAGCAACGTAGTGTTGTTCAAGGGGATATGTTTGATGCTAATGGTACTGCTGACCCTCTAAATAATCCAGAAGCACACACAGATTTTAATACGCGATTAGAAGTCTTATTGCCTGTTTGGAATGGTGGCAAAATTGGTAGTTATGAAGATCAAGCAGCCGCAATGATTCAAGCCGCCCGTCAAGGCGATGTCGCAGTGCAGCAATATCTGACCTTTAATGTCTATCAAGCTTATGAAGCCGTGCACGCCGCACGTTCTTATATTAACGTTGCCAAACAGGCCAAACTGACTGCAGATGAGTTCGTTAGAACGACTAAAAATTTGGTAGATCAAGGAATAGTGGTTCGCTCTGAGCATTTAAGTGCAAAAGTGAACCAGTCATCGGCTGAAGTGGCTTTATTGAAAGCGCAAGGTCAAGAGCAGATCGCTTTAGATACTTTAAAAATGTTAATGAACGTTGAGGCTAATAAGGATGTTGATGTTGCTGAGCGCACTGATTTAGAGCTGCCTGCCGCTTCGGTTGAAGAGTTGTTAACAATGGCAATGGCAACCAATCCTCAGTTAGAAGCGAAACGCAAAGAGGCATCCTCTACAGCGTTTGCAATTGATGCGGCTAAGGCAGATTATTACCCGAGTTTTAATGTCATGTTAAGACAAGATTGGAATGATGAGACTTTAGGGTTGAGTGATAGTTCTTATACGGTTGCCGGAGTTGTTTCTTGGAAAATCAGCGACTTTGGTGTGACCAGTAATACGGTTGATATGGCGAATGCAGCTGCACTTGAGAAAAAATCCGCTTTACGTTCTGAAGAAAATAAGACGCGTTTAGAAGTCTTAACCGCATGGCGCAAGATGGAAGTTGCGAATAAGCAGGTTGATTTTAACTTGTTGGCGGTTCAACAGGCGGGTGAAGCGCAAAACTTAATCCTAAAGCGTTACAAGGGTGGGGTTTCTACCATGACCGAAGTGTTAGCCACACAAACTCAATTGGATAAGGCGAGAGCGGAATTGGTCTCGGCTAAATATGACGTAAATGTATTTAAGGCTAAGATTCGTCTAGTCACAGGCTCCATGAATGTTAAAGATTTGTAATTCCGTGACGACGGCAGAAGCAAGTTTAGAGCATGTTTAAAACAAATTTAAAGAAATAAGGGATTCATTATGAGACAGATGTCTAAGATATTAACCGCATTATTGCTGGTTACAACGCTTGGTTTAACCGGTTGTACAGAGGAATCGCAGCAAGCTGAGGTGAGTTCCGCTCAGGTGTTTAAAGCCAGTGTAGTCACCGTTGAGTTAGGTGAAATCCCAATGATGGCGGTCGTTCCTGGTTCTATTGTGCCTGAGCAAAAAGCGCAAATCTCTTCACGTTTAATTGGTTATATCAAAGGCTTGGAAGTAAAAGTAGGGCAAACGGTAAAGCGTGGTCAATTGTTGTTTAGTATCGATTCAGCAGATATTAAGAGTCAAATTGTGCAAGCAAATGCAGGTTATCAACAGGCAATTGCCGGTTTAACGGATGCGAAGTTAGATTACGATCGCTTTACACTACTTTATAAAGAAGATTCTGTTTCAAAACAGCAGTATGACAAAATTCGCTTGCAATATAGTGTCGCGCAGCAAAATGTTGCGGCGGCTAAGTCTGCTTTAAATCAGGCAAAAGAGCAGCTTAATTATGCAAACGTTAAAGCACCTTTTGATGGTGTTATTGTTGACAAAATGGCGGTTGCCGGAGATTTAGCTTCTCCTGGTAAGCCGATTGTAGTAATTGAAAATGCAGCTTCTTTAATTGTTCAGACGGAAGTTGCGGGTGATTTGTTCGCAGTCATTAAAATGGGCGATGAGGCGAGTGTTGTAGTCGATGGGCAGCCAGAGCCACTAGTCGGCACAATTTATACTTTAGTAAGCTCAGCTAATCCTAAAACACGCACGCATACGGTTAAATTGAGTTTGCCGGTCATTAGTAATGTCAATAGTGGTACGTTTGCTCGTGTAAGTTTTAAACGTGATGTTCGTCAAACCATGATGGTTCCAAAATCTGCGATTGTAAATAGGGCAGGTATTGAAGGTGTTTTTGTCAATGAGAATGGCAAGGCATTTTTCCATATGGTGCGTACGGGGCTGGAAATTGGTGATAAGGTTGAAGTTCAAGCAGGATTAGCTTTGGGTGAGCAAATCGTAGTCGATAATAATCAAAGCATGTTGAACGGTGATGTTGTAGAAATTATCGGTCAAAAAGCGCCAGTTGAACCAGAAGCAGTTATCGGCAATGAAGCTGAGACCGATGCCAAAGGGGCTTAATCATGTCTGAAAATCAAAAGTCAGAAAATCAGGCGGCTGAGCCTGAAATGAATATTGCGGGTAAGATTGCCACGGCGTTTATTCACTCTAAAATTACCATGATGATTGTCATTGCAATTACCCTTGCGGGCATGATGGCGTTCTTAGTGACGCCACGCGAATACAATCCTCAGATCGTTGTTCCAGCAGCCAATATTATTGTGCCTAAAGGTGGCGCGACCCCTGAAGAAGTTGAAAACATGGTGGTTAAGCCACTAGAAACCATTTTGAGTGCTTTGCCAGGAGTGGATCACACCTTTGGTTATGCAGGAAATGATTTCGGTGTGGTCACTGTTCAGTTCGAAGTTGGTGAAAATCAGGTCGATAGCTTGGTTAAAGTTTATAACCAGCTGATGCAGAATATGGATAAGATGCCGCCTGACACTCAACAGCCGATTGTTAAACCAATCAATGTGGATGATGTGCCGATTATGACCTTGGCAGTCACTTCAACGGAAATGTCCGGTTATGACTTGCGTGATGTCTCGCTTAAATTGGTTGAGAACCTAAGAAATATTCCAGGTGTGTCGTTCACGGATGTGATTGGTGGTCAACAGCGTGCGGTGAATGTTTGGTTGGACGCTCAAAAGATCTCTTTAACGGGAATGTCTTTAAGCGCCATTAGTGAAATGCTGTTGGGCAGTAACGTCTCAACGCCTGTTGGTTCGATGGTCAATAACAATAAAAATCAACTGATTCGTGTCAATGGATTTCTTGGTAATGCTAAGGATGTTGGTGAGATTATTATCGGAATGGATAATGGTCGTCCAATTTATCTAAAAGACATTGCTAAGATTGAAGATGGTCCTAAGGAATCCGAGGTTTATACCCGTATCGGGTTTGGTCCAGCTGGCGCGTTTTCATCTAAAGGTGAGCAGGCTGCGGTCACAATATCACTTGCAAAACAGCCCGGTACTAATGCTGTTGATGTAGCGAATTTAGTGTTGGATAAACTAGAAGAACTTAAGAAAAGCGTTTTACCAAGTAATATTGATATCGTGGTTACACGTAATGACGGCGAAAAAGCTAATGCTGCAGTTAATTTATTGATGGAGCATTTAGGCATTGCGGTCGCTTCGGTGGTTGTGATTATGGTGCTGTTCTTAGGTTGGCGTGAAGCGGGTATTGTTACCTTAACCGTGCCTTTGATTTTGTTTGTCGTGCTGTTTATTGGTATGTTGGCCGAACAAACGATAAACCGTATTACCTTGTTTGCACTTATTTTATCGTTGGGGCTTCTTGTTGATGCCGCCATTGTTGTTATAGAAAATATACACCGGCATATTCATAACGGTTTTGACCCTGAAAAGTTCGATGAAGTTATTATTAAAGCGACCAATGAAATTGGTAACCCTACTAATGTTGCGACTATTGCGGTTATCTTAGCGTTTATACCTATGCTGTTTGTCACCGGGATGATGGGGCCATTTATGGCGCCGATTCCATTTAATGTACCAGTCGCTATGATTGCGTCGTTATTGGTCGCTTACATGTTGGTGCCTTATATGGCTTACCGTTTCTTGGGTAAAAAAGCTATTAAGGAAATGCAGGAAAGAGAAAGCCTAGAAACACACCATGTCGAAAAAGAAGACTGGATGCAAAAGTTGTACGAGGCTTCGATTACACCGCTAATCGATAGTCGTACCAAGCGTAACGTCTTCTTGGGTGCTGTTTTGATTGCTTTAATTGGCGCGATGTTACAACCTGCATTACAGTTTATGCGTGGCGATGACATGAATGGGCCTCTGCACCCAGCCGGTGTTGAAGTTAAAATGCTGCCTTATGATAATACTGGGACTTTCCTTGTACAGATTGATATGCCTGAAGGCACTGCACTTGAGGCAACGGATCGTGTCGTTCGTCACGTCGGTGAGCGTTTGTCTTTAACGCCCAATGTAACAGATTACAGTGTTTATTTAGGCGATCATGCACCGATTGATTTCGCAGGTTTAGTACGTGGTGATTTAATTAAGCAGGGTGCTAACTTTGCACAGATTCGCGTTAATTTAGTCGATAAGCATCATCGTAGTGAATCTTCGCATGACATTGTTATCAACTTGGATGCTGAATTGACAGAGCTGAGAAAAGTTTTTCCATCAGCAAATATCAAACTGTATGAAACACCACCTGGTCCACCCGTCACCACTCAAATTATGGCGGAACTCTATGGTCCTGATTATGATAAATTGCGTGAAGCAGCCTTGGAAGTTGGTAAATCCTTCAATCAAATCTACGGTCTGATTAATGTTGATGATTCTGTTACGTCTGATACTGAAACCTTTGAAGTCAATGTCGATCGAGAGCAAGCTAACTTATTAGGCGTTGCGCCTGCGCAGATTGCTAAAATGTTGCGTGACTATATCAATGGTTATGAACTTGGCTATATGCACTTGGATAATGTGCGTGAACCCGTGAATATCATTGTACGGTTGCCGCGTTCTGCAAGAACCGTTGCCGAGCAGCTATTATCTTTACGCGTACAGTCTCGCGGTGGTGAAGCGGTACCTCTGTCAGCGGTGGCTAATATTGAAAAGGTCATGCACGCTAAACCAATTCTTGCTAGAGATCAGCATAAGATGGTGATGATTGGCGGTGAACTACTAAAATCAAGTCCGGTCTATGCCGTGCTGTCTTTAGATAAGATGTTGGATGGTGTGACGCTGCCCGAAACAGGTGTCACATTTCATACGGCTAATCTAGGCTTTGTGGCAGCAACACCGGATGATGTTATGGATTACACCATTCTTTGGGGCGGTGAAATGCGTCTAACATTAGATGTGTTCCGGGATATGGGAAGTGCGTTTATTGTGGCGTTAATCTTTATCTATCTAATATTGGTAGGTTATTACAAGTCATTCATGATTCCTACGATTGTCATGGGGGCGATTCCTTTGACCATGATTGGGGTTTTCCCTGGTCACTGGTTAACGGATCAAGCCTTTACAGCAACGTCGATGATTGGGGTGATCGCCCTCGCTGGAATAGTGGTGCGTAACTCGTTACTCTTGATTGACTTCATTTTAGAGTATGAGAGAGAAGGTAAATCATTGAAGGCTTCGGTTATAGAGGCTGGTAAGGTTCGTTTCCGTCCAATTCTATTAACAGCCTTAGCCATCATGTTCGGTTCTATGATCATGGTCACGGATCCAGTGTTTGGTGGTCTAGCAGTAGCGCTTATCTTCGGAACGCTCTCTTCTACGGTATTAACATTACTGGTCATCCCATCGCTCTATTATATTTGGCGCTGGCACGGTGGTGTTAAACAGCAAGAAGAGTTAGCGGCAGCTCAAGTTAGTAAAAGCTAAAGCTTAATTCTTGATCTGTTCAATAGTGTAAAAAGCCAAGCTTAGTCTTGGCTTTTTTTATGTCTGAAAGAAATGGTTTCTGTAAGTGTTTGACCAGGACTGGTCAAAGCTAGGGTTTAGAATGCTTATTGTAGTTGTAGTTGTGGTAGGGTGCGTTTTGGATGGCCTAGAAATGCAATAAATTCTGTTTTGAAGGGATCGAAAATAAAAGAAACTAGATTTCTAGCGCGTTTATTTGTGCGTTAAAGTATGAAAACCCTACTATTTGTTACTTATGTGTCTATTGGTATTAGCATTCGGTTATATAGGGCTTTACTTATATAAAAATGGCGTATGCCCCGTTAAGTTAAATATTGCGTAATAAAATCAGGTGGTTAGGGAGGTTTTTTTGTTAAATAAAATAGGGTAGAAGTTTTACTTATCCGTGAATCAAAAGTTTTGTTTATGAAACCTCATAAAATCTATTGAAGTAAGTTCTCCAATGGATTTAAATGTGTCTAAGCCAAATGGCGCAGAAACAAAAATCAAAAAAATACATAAATGAGGATTTACCCATGTTGAATGAAGCCAAAGTACAAAATATGATTGCCGCTAAACAGGTTAAGAAGCAGAAAGGCGCATCTATGATTGAGTATGCCTTAGTTGTTGCTGGTGTTGCAGCAATTGCGGCACTTGTTTTTGACGGTACAACGGGAGCAGGCACCGTTGGTGGAGCGATTGAAGCAGCAGTGATTTCTGGTGTAACACCAGTAGTTACACCATAGTAGGTGTAGGTTTTTGAACCCTAAGTATCAGCAAGGTGCCGTAATGATAGAAGCGGCCTATGTACTGCCTGTTATCCTGGCAGTAATGTTATTTGTTGTTGAAATAGTTTCTTATTCAATGAATAGTTTTGCAGCAAACGATGCACTGACTTCTATTCACTCAGCAATTTTGAGTGAAGTATCTGATGTTTCTAATTTGGCACAGGGCGATACGTTAGATCCCGCACCTCTGTATGCCAAATGTAATGGCTCCGATCAAGTGGAGCTTATAGCTACTAGTAATGTCTCGATGACAACTCTTGTGAAGGGCGTTTTGGAGGCAAAGGGTGTTAGCTTTAATACTAGCCAGCCCATTTCCGTGAGTATTTCTGAAAGTTCGATATCAGGATTTAAAGTTTATGTTATTAACTTTACGGCAGTTGCTAACTCCTTAGTGTTGCCTGATGTCTTTGAGGAGTTTCTAACTATTGATGTTGATACTGTTGTCAGTATAAAAGATGCTTGTACGCTTTGAACAATGGCTCTGATTAAGAGTCTTTTTCCAAATTATCCCCATCCCTTTTTTCTATTTATTAAGTAAGAGAGTTTTATGAAACTTCAACGCAGTGATTTTATTCTGTATGGCGTTGCGCTTATGTCTGCCATTCTTGCAGTCGGTTTAGTGTACGGTTATGTCGAAAACCGAGTGGCTGAGGCCGAAAGTAAGACTGAGGTCAAAACCGTTACGGTGATAGAAAAACCAGAGTTACGCTCTGTCGTCGTCGCCAATCGTGACCTTTATCGCGGTGAAAAAATTGAAATTGATGATGTTAAAGTATTGATGGTGCCGACTGAGGGTGTTGTAACCTCGGGTGTGATTACTAATCCAGATAAGGTGGTTGGTCATATCGCGAAGCAGCATGTTTATGCTGGTGAATGGTTAATAGTTCAAAAAATAGGCTTAGAAGAGGAGGCAGATGACAGTGTTGAGGCGTTGCTAGAGCATGGTATGCGTGCAATGCGGATTCCTGTTTCGGCAGAAAGTGGTTTGCTAGGTATGTTGAATCCGAGTAATCATGTTGATGTCATTAGTGTCTTTGAAAGCGCTGATGGCAAGCGGATGATCAGTCGAACCATTCTACAGAATGTAGAGGTCTTATCGATTGGTCAAACGAATAGAATGGGTAAAGTAAAGCAAGAAGAGGCTCCAGAAGGCAAACAGAATAAACAGGGTGAAGCTTTTGTAAAGGAATCTATGGTGGCTTTACATGTCAAATCATCGCAAGCCGAACAGTTAGCTTTAGCGATGAATGTGGGTGCGATCCATTTAGCTCTTCGTGGGCCAGCGGACATTGAGTTAGTTGAAACCGATGGTGTCAATGTCAAAGTGATGGAGAGAAGTAAGCAACGTCCTCCAAAGTACAAACCAAAACAACAACGTGAAGTTATTCAAATTATGCAGGGTGACCGTGTTCAAGAGGTATTTACGCGATGAAAAATGTTTCAAGATTATTTAAACAGACTCTTATGGCTTCAGGGCTTGGGTTTGCATTTATTATTGCTCCAACAAGCGCTTTTGCAGAATTATTGAAAACCTATAATTTGACCGAAACGGATAGCCAGATTATCAAATTTGATAAAGGGTTGAAGCGTGCCATGATTGCCAATCCTGAGTTGGCTACGGTTAAGGTTTTAAGCAGTAAGGAACTTCTGATTACAGGTAAATCTGCTGGTAGAACTCAGTTGATTGTGACCTATCGTAATAGCCCTAACAAGGATCATCAGGTTGTTTTGAACGTCGCGCCTGACCAATCTCGTAGAGATGAAATTGAAGAAACGTTAACGACATTACTAAAACAGTTAAACCCCGACGGTACTGTTCACTATGAGTTGAAGAATATTTGGGTGGGTGCAGAGAGCTCGGTGCGTCGAGAAGTTGACGAGGTTGGTAACCAAACTGATAATGATGCTACTGTAAAGCTTGCTAAGCGTAAGGATAAAGCAATACTGCAGGAAGAAAGCTCTACCGGCCAAATGGGAGCTCAGCCATTAGCAGGAAACTATATGGTTTTATTGAGTGGTGATGTACCGAATAAAGCTCAGAAAAAGCGCATTCAGTCAGTTATCTCAGCCCTTGGTTTGAGTGTGGTTAATATGGTTAATGTCACAGGTCCTCAGCAGGTTAAATTATCTGTTAGGGTGGCAGAAGTAGTCAAAGGTAACCCTTTTAGAAGTGGTTTTGCCGCGCGTGATAAGACGGATCAATACGGTATTTTTCCGCCGGGGAATTTAGGCAGTACGGCGAATTTCTTATTGAATGTTGCGAGTGTAGGTGCAGGCACGCCAGCTGGTATTAATTTTCCTCATGCTGATGGATTTCAGCTAGGGATAAACCCTTTTGATAGTAATCTATTTGGTGTGCTTTCTATTTTAGAAGGAAAAAATTTAGCCCGGATTTTAGCTAAACCAGAACTCATTGTTCAATCGGGTGAAACGGCTGAATTTTTAGTCGGTGGAGAGGTTCCTATTCCGGTCTCTCAAGATGAGGGTACGATTACAATCACTTACAAAGAATTTGGTATAAGGCTTCGTTTTAGCCCAATTATAACGGCGTCGGGTGAAATACAAATGACGGTAGCGCCAGAAATTAGTAATATCGATCCTAATGCGGGGGTGGATAGTGGTGGAATCGTTGTTCCAGGGTTCAGAACACGTAAAGCACAAACCACTGTTACACTGGCGGCTGGGCAGAGTTTTGTCATTGGCGGTCTGATTCAGGATAACTTCCGCAGTAATGTTTCTAAAATCCCATTACTGGGTGACATTCCAATTTTAGGCGCACTGTTCCGCTCGACCAGCTATGAAAAAGATCAATCTGAATTAGCTATTCTTGTCACCCCAACCTTTGTTGATCCAATTGCAGTAGGCACGACGGTTACTTTGCCAGGAGAAGATTTGGATCGACCAAGTGTTTCTGATGGATTTTTCATGGGGAAAATCGCGAAATTATTGCCAGAAGGCCAAAGCGCTTTACCAGAGCTTTCGGTTAAAGTTGGATTGGAGAAACCTTAATGAGTCAGTCTTTATCCACCAGTTCTATGGCCTTAAAACAAGCACTTTATTTTGGTCATGATAATGATTTAAAGGAAGCTGTTAGAGTCTCGATCATGTCCAAATATTCGGTCGAATCGATGAGTGAAGTGCCGCATATTTGGCCTGATGACATTAGTTTAGTTTTACTTGAATTTAATGGAGATGCCGATAAAGTTTTGGATAAAGTTGGTCAGATCTTAACCTTAGCCAAGGGCGTGGCAGTCTATGTTTTATTAAAGGACAAAGATGCTGATTTTATTATTGAGGCCAACCATCAGGGTGTTCAAGGCTTTATTGAGTGCCCAAGTGAAGTCTTTCATATCCTCTCAATATTGCATATGCAGGATAGGCGTCGTCAAGGCAAGAACGGTAATGTATCTTCACTTTTTAGCTTAAAGGGTGGGGTGGGGTGTACCGCTTTAGCAACAAATTTGGCGTCGCATTTGAATGATTTGACCGAAGGCCGAACGGTGTTAGTCGATTTAAATATGCCTTTAGGAGATACGGCTTTATATCTCAATATGGAAGGTGATCGTTTATACACATTGACAGATTTTGTTTATAACTTAAATCGTTTTGATGAAAACTTGATTTATAAATCACTAAGCCGGCATGAATCCGGTCTTTATGTTTTGTCTTTACCGACTGAGGTTGGTGAATTAGACAATTTAAGTGGTGAGTTAATTAAGACTATCATTAACTCTCTACGCCGTTATTATGATCACGTTATTATTGATTGTGCGAGTGATTTATCTGACCTGACCTTAAGCAGTTTGGATGAGTCGGATAACATAGTATTAGTGGCAGAGCCTTCCCTTTCTTCTTTTCGTGCGGTTAATACGGTGATTCAACTAACTCAAAAACTTGGCTATGTTAGGGAGTCTATTAAACTCATTGTTAATCGAAGTAATTGCGATGGTGATGAGATGATGGACGAGGTTATTAATGCTTTGGATGTTGATACGGTTGCCAGAGTGGCAAATGACTATCTCGGGTTTAATGAGTCACTCAGAGAGGGGCGTTTGTTAAAAGATTTTAAGCCGGATGCGCTGGTCAATAAGCAGCTGTTGAATATAGCCAATATGCTACACAATGGCAGTATGCAGCTCGAGTTAGATGAAGAGCAGGTCGTTTCAAAAGAAAGTAAAAGTTTATTTCCTTCTTTATTAACGATTAAGTCCAGGATTAAAAGTTTAACTGGATTAGGGGCTTCAGCTGAGTCCGATGTAATATCACACAAAATGACGGTGTCTTAAATGAGTATTCGCGATCGTTTAAGACAGGCAGAATCACAGCGAAGTTTAGCCACAGAGGTTCAAAGTAAAGTCAATGCTGACGTAACTTCTGTTAGTGCTTCAACCAGGTCAATCTCTGAGGTTGGCTCTATCCAGAATGCTTCATTCCTAGAAATTAAAAGCACCTGCCAAAAAAAAGCAGCAGAAGATGAGGCTTTTTATGAAGCGGATAGTAAAGAAACTCGACAAGAGTTAAGGCCAAGGCTTGAAAAGCTCGTGCGTGAAACGGCTGCAGACATGGGCTATCCCCTGTCTGATATAGAAGTACGTCAATTAGGTGTTGAACTGTTGGACGAGATTTACGGTCTAGGGCCAATTGAACCTTTGTTATCAGACCCTACCGTTTCAGATATTTTGATTAACGGCTACAACCAGATTTATGTTGAGCGAGCAGGACAGTTAGAACTTACAGATGTACAGTTCATCAGTGAAGAACATCTACGTAATAAAGTCGATAGGATGTTGTATACCACCGGTCGCCGGGTCGATGAATCTTCGCCTCTAGTCGATGCACGTTTGCCTGATGGTTCACGTATCAATATTATCATTCCACCCCTTGCGGTAGATGGTATCAGCGTTTCAATTCGTCGTTTTCCAGAACAGCATTTACGAGCAAAAGATCTCATTTCCTATGGCTCAATGACTGAACAGATGTTCCAGTTTTTGGAGTTTGCAGTTAAGGCTGGATTGAATATGCTTGTCTGTGGCGGAACGGGGTCGGGTAAGACGACTACTTTAAACATGTTGTCAGGTTTGATTCCAGAAAATGAACGTACTGTAACGATTGAAGACAGTGCCGAGTTACGGATGCAGCAAGCACATGTCGTACGTTTAGAAACACGTCCACCCAACGCTGAGGGCATTGGGGAAGTAACCGCCCGTGAATTACTGAAGAATGCCTTAAGAATGCGTCCTGATCGTATCGTCTTGGGTGAGGTGCGTGGTGGCGAAGTATTGGATATGTTACAAGCAATGAATACCGGGCATGATGGTTCATTGGCTACGTTGCATGCTAACAGCCCTAGGGATAGTATCGCCCGACTTGAGTTGATGATTAACCTCAGTGGTGTCGATATTCCAGCGGCATCCATTCGTAAGCAAATCGCCAGCGCTATTGACATTATTATTTATGTTAACCGTGGTAAGGATGGTAAACGTCGAGTTGAGTCTGTTACCGAAGTGATTGGTGTTGAGGAAGATAATGTCGTTTTGCAAGAAATCTATGTATTTGAAAATACAATGGATAAAGGCTCGGATGTTATGCGCGGGGTTTTCAGGGCAACGGGGCTACGTCCTGGTTGTGGCAAGAAATGTGAAGCGGTAGGTTATCGTTTACCACCCGATTTGTTTAACTTTACGCAAGAAGCTATTTAATGGATATTGGATTTGTCATTGTTGCATTAGGGATAATGCTGCCATTTGTGATTTTGGGTTTTACTTTGTCGATGCAGCGAGAGCAAAAAAAACTCTCTGATCTTAGGGCGTTAATGACGCGCATTGGTATTCCACAGGCTGAGCAAAAAGGTATAAAAGATCAACTTCTAGATCAAAAAGAAACTTTTTGGTATATGTGGCTGAGTGGTAAATTTAAAAAAGCGGGTATTACCCAAAAGAATGACATTACTAAATTGGTTGTCGTTCAGTTTATATTGTTGTTTGTCAGTACATTTGTTTTGGCCACTAAGTTCAATGTGCTGAATGAAAAACTCATTTTGGTTAGCTTTCTACTTCCTATGCTACCGTTGGCTTACCTGTTCTTAAGAGTTTATCAACGACAAACAGAGATGAGGAAGCGTTTTCCAGATATGCTCGATTCAATTGTTCGTTCACTGCACTCCGGTTATGGAATTGATGGTGCCTTAGCGGCGGTGGGTGAAGACATGAAAGGCCCTTTAGCACAAGAGATGAAGGAGGTTAATAAGCAGTTAACTCTTGGAATTAGTATGCGTGATATTTTGCGTGAATTTCAAAGAAGAGTTGACCTGCCCGAAGCCCAGTTTTTCGTTATCACGTTGATTATTCAACGTGAGTCCGGTGGGCAACTGTCTACGATTTTGCGAGAGTTAGCTAAATTGATGCGTCGTAGAGAGTCTTTTCAAGCAAAGCTTAAAACCATGACTGCAGAATCTCGTTTTACCGCTTGGTTTATAGGGGGAGCGCCAATAGTCTATATCGGTTATAAATATTTCTTTGATAAGGCATCAATGGATTTCTTTCTAAATGATCCTTTAGGTTTCAAACTATTCTTAATATCGGTTGGGCTTATTAGTGTTGGCACCCTGATACTTAGACAAATGTTGAAGATGAGGTTTTAATGCAAATTTCTTTTACGATGTTACTGTTGATGATTGCTAGTTTGGCTTTTTTTAGCGCTTGGTTACTTGTGAATCGCGTCGTTAAATTGCAGGCTAAACAAATAACCAAGGAGCGCATAAAGGCACGAATAGGTTTGGCGAGTAAATACACCAAAGATAGAGTTAATTTTTCAAGTTGTTGGTGGTGTACGTTGGGTCGAGCCATAGGCCCCAAGAAGCGCAAAGAGATCGAAATCGTTCAACGTCAGTTGGTCAGTGCTGGATTTAGACAGGAAGAGCATATTGGAGCTTATTTTTTCATAAAGTATTCTGTTCTTCTAACCTCTGTATTGGTTATGGCATTGGCGTGGAGTTGGTTTAATATTCAGGCTATTTGGATAATTATCGTACCGATGGTGTTTTTATTATCACCCGAAAGATTGTTAATCTATTTTGGTCAGGCGAGATTGCAAAAAGTCAGTGAGCATCTTCCTGATTTTTTGGATATGTGTAATATCTGCATGAATGCAGGATTGAGTTACTTAGTCGCGCTCAAGCGGGTTTCGTCAGAGTTGAAAGAGGCTCACCCTGAAATTTGTTATGAGTTTGAATATCTTTTAGATCAAATACAAGTTGGTGTGCCACGACAAGAAGCGCTTCGGCAATTTGCGGAGCGTAATCCTACTCAAGATATTCAAACCCTTATTCAGGTGTTGATCCAAAATGAAAAGCTAGGAAGTTCGATTAGTGAGGCTTTGAATGAGTTTTCGAGACGCATGTATCAGGATCGAGAGCAAAGTCTAGAAGAGAAAGCCGCTAAAACATCCGCTAAAATGGCGATTATTATTATGCCCTTTATGATGGCGCCTTATCTGATTCTGTTGTTAGGCGAAAAAATGGTTTTATTAGGAAGAGGTTTTTAAGTGGATTTAGAAATTAAAAAAACATCTGGATTGACATTTAAAGGTCTTTTGTTGGCGAGTCTATTAAGTTCTTTAGTCGGTTGCAGTCAGCTATCTTCAAAGCCTGAGAATCAAATTGATTATGCAAAATATTCACAACAAGTAGAACCTTTATCAACTGAGTTAGGTAAGGAAGAGGAGTATGAGTTTGCTTTAGATTTGGCTAAGCTAGAAATCGAGCGTCACCGCTATGATCGTGCGGAGGTTTTGTTACAGAAATTACGCAAGTCAAAGGGTGGTGATATTCGCCTGTACCGCTTATTAGCGAAAGTTTATGAAGCACAGCAGAAAAATGATTTGAGTTTAATTGCTTGGCAGGAAGTTAATAAAAACTCAAAGGCCACCATTGATGATGAATCTGAATTAGCGCGTTTATCATTGATTCAATCTGAATATGAATCTGCAGAAGGAATTTACCAGGCCTGGTTAACTCATGCTGATCGTGCTGTTCAAGTCACAGCATTAAATAACCTAGGGTTTAGTGCGCTTTTGCAGAAAAAATATGTGGATGCTCAAGATTTATTTGAGCAAGCTTTACAAAAAGACCCATTGAACAGTAAAGCAATCAATAATTTAAAACTAGTCAAAACTTTGGTGGAATAAGGCATGCAAATATTGCAACGTTTGAGAAAACAGCGTGGATCGATTACTTTGCTGGGTGCAGCTTCAATTGGCTTGTCGTTATTTGCGTTCAATCAGGTAACTGAATACGGCAATGCTAAGCTTTTAGATAGAGAGCTTGATAACTATGCGCGTGATGTTGCCAGTGTTGCATTACGTTCAGAATTAGCCATTACTTCAGGAATGACTAATAAACAAATTACTAGTCAGACGGTGGATGCGCTTCTGTCACAAGTAAGTATGTATACTGTGGCAGATGATACAAACGCAGTTAATTTGAATAAACAGATTACTTTTGGAAATTTAGATGGGAGCGGGAGTTTTGTAGCTTTAACTACTGATAAAAGTAATCCAAGAGCTGCTGACACGCCTCCTGATTTTAGTGCTGTAGCTGTTCAGCTTTATAGTACCGATAGCTTTTATTCTTTCACTCCGCAAGGTAAGGCCATTTATGGCTTGTCAGTTGATAATCAAAATTCTGATGCTGGCTGTTATTGCAAAAACCGTTACACAGCCTGTTTAGATATGGAGCTAACTGAGGCTGACTTGTTACCGATTCCTTCTGCTGATGCAATCCCTATTGCTGTAAAAGGATCGGATGCACGCAAAAACTATTGTGACTATGGTTACACAGAGGAAAATGTAGATGCTTCTTCGGCAACAAAATATCCATATGTTGAATTTAACGACACCTGGATTGGGCGTCCACCAGAGACCGTAAATTTCTTCCTATTTTATTCAACTGATTATGATACTGAAGTTTTTGACCGAATTTTAAAACATAAACCAGTAGCTGTTGTTGATGGTGAGGACCCCATCAAGGAAACAAGTGGGTTCTCTAGTCTATTTAGTAGTTTTTTTTGCTTCTTTAGTTGTTCTGACGTTGACATTAAAGCACAAGAGCAGAGTTTAAGTGTCCTTGAAAAAGATGAAATACTACCTACATCATCAGTCTCGGATTATAAATGTAATAAAACCTCACTTTTTTCAAGTAGTGTTGTAGGTTGTGATAGTGCTTCTTCTTCTAATGATGTTGTGCTACATGATGGCGCTTATATCGGCTATCAAGGTACGTGTGTTCCAGATACTAGTAGTTCGAATGTCGCGATGTCTCGCTGCTTATCTTATAACGATGGGGCTACGCCACGTTATGAAAGTTGCTTAGAAATAGAGCGCAGAAGTTCGTTACAGATGAACTTTTTTCAGCGCATGATGGCTTTCTTTTTTGGGCCAATTCTCGACTGGGAGCGTTCTTATGAAGGACTGAATTGCGAAGTACAAAAAATGAAATATGTTGGTTGGATGTTTTGGGGGGGCTGGCAGGACGTTTAACGGTTTATGGCTAGACAAACCAACGTATAACCTCTATAATTCGCACATCATTTTAGGAGAGCTGTCTGAGTGGCCGAAAGAGCACGCTTGGAAAGCGTGTATAGGGAAACCTATCGGGGGTTCGAATCCCCCGCTCTCCACCAATTTGTTTTGAATGATTTCTATTATGGTGACTCTATTCGTCCCCTCGCGACGCTAAGTTGGGAACTCCGCCAGGTCCGGAAGGAAGCAACGGTACCTTCTGATGCGTGCGCCGAGGTAAGGCGGGTAGGGTTGCCACCCATTATTTGTATATGTAAATCCTGCTGTAACTATCTTTATATCTGTAACTCTATTCTGTACCTATGCTGTTCTCTTAATTGCCTGTCTGCACATCAATATCAATGAGTCGGATAACCGTCTAAATTGTTCTCAATTCAAACTCTTTTCAAGTTAAAATAAATCTAATTTTTATATGTCTTTTATTGAACGCTTTTCAACGATACGTTCTGTAACTATTGCACCCTATACTTCGCCCTAAATAAGGTTTTATTGATGAGTTATACCGTTCTTGCCCGTAAGTGGCGCCCTAAAAAGTTTTCGGAATTGGTCGGACAAACCCATGTCATGCAGGCTTTAGCAAACGCACTGGATCAGCAGCGACTTCATCATGCTTATTTATTTACGGGTACGCGCGGTGTCGGTAAAACTACTATTGCTCGTATTTTCTCGAAAGCCTTAAATTGTGAAGAGGGAATTTCCTCAACACCTTGTGGGGTGTGTGATACCTGTCGTTCGATTGATGAGGGGCGTTTTATCGATCTAATTGAAGTTGATGCGGCTTCGAAGACCAAGGTCGATGATACACGTGAGATTTTAGATAATGTCCAGTTTGCCCCGACTCAAGGGCGCTATAAAGTCTACTTGATTGATGAAGTGCACATGTTGTCTAAAAGTAGTTTTAACGCCTTGTTAAAAACACTGGAAGAGCCACCTGAACATGTTAAGTTTTTGCTGGCAACCACTGATCCGCATAAGTTACCCATCACCGTATTGTCACGATGCTTGCAATTCAATTTGATGCGTTTGACGCAGTTACAGATTCAAACGCATCTTGAGTTCATTATGGGGCAAGAAAACTTACCGTTTGAAAGTAGTGCGCTGGCGTTGATTGCCAAGGGTGCGGATGGATCAGCTCGCGATGCCTTGAGCCTATTAGATCAAGCGATTGCTTATGGCGCGGGTGAGGTGCTGTTTCAACCGGTGCAAACCATGTTAGGTTTGGTCGATCAACAATATAGTTTAGCGATTCTACAGGCCTTAGCGGCAAATGATCCGGAATTGGTCAAGCAAGCGGTTCAGCAGTTAGCCAGTATGGGCGTCGATTATCAGGCGCTATTAGCGCAGTTGATTGAAACCTTGCATGCCTTGTCTTATTACCAAGTGTTTGGTGATAATGCATCCTCTATGAGTATTCCGGATGATGTTCTAATCTCACTTGCAAAACAGATTACGCCGGAAAGAGTACAGTTATGGTATCAGATAGCGCTATTGGCAAAACAAGACATGCAACTTGCACCGGATATTCGTATTGGTTTTGAAATGGCCTTGATCCGTATGTTGGCTTTTCAGCCCGCGAGTAATATTTTGGCAACCGTGTCGTCAGATACTTCAGAAGGGCAGTTAACTACTGTAGGTAATATTAATGCACAACAATCTGCTGCTCGCCCACAAATGGTGGCAACAGGTACGGGTGGTCTGAATCAACCGTCGTCTGCGACTTCAGAAGCGGCAGACGTGCAGAATGCTTTAGCGGGTTTGGCAACCGCTCGTTCATTAGTAGGCAAAAAAGTGGTTCCGCGTACAGACTTTATTAAAGAAGAGCAAACAGCAGCTTATTCGGATCAGGAGACTTTAGCTCAAACGATTCAAAGTACACCAGCGACTTTGGCTGACTCTGAGTCCTATGCCCCTGTAGAGGAGCTTCCTATAGAACAGAGTGTTGACGGTGCAATGGATGAAGGTTCGTCTGGCCAACTTGTCACGCCAGAGCAGGGCATTAATCAATCTAATGATTCAATTCCGACGCCGGGTTTTTCTGAAAATTTACCGCCAGATTGGGAGCAAAATCCCCGCGCTCAAGCAGAAGAACAATACCCTGAAGGTTTTTTTGGTGAGCCACCGGCATCGCTGAGTGAAGAACCTTTTCCAGAACCATTTGCACCCGTAGCGACACAGATAACGAACGCTCAGCCGGAGTCTATCTCAAATATTTCTAATATACCCAATAGTTCTGCTCCAGTTTCAAGTTCAGACCATCTTGCAAAAATTAAAGAGAGGTTGAAACAGCCGCTGGGAAAGTCAAATAAAGTAAATTCAAGTCAGGCGGGTTTTAGTCAAGAACAGCACTCTCAACACAGAGTAGAGCAATCAGTTTCAGAAGAAATGCCTTCGAGTCAGCCAGTTCAAAAAAATACTCAGCTTGAGACTCAAGATTTTCCGTCAGTTTCTGCCGTTAAAGCACCGTCTTTAACAAATGAAAAACAATCGACAGCGATGAATGCCTTGAATCAACTGCAGGCAATGCAACAGTCATCGAGTTCTACGATGGAATCATCATCCCCTTTGGTTGAAGATGCTCAAGTTCCTGAAGAAAATTCGACGCAAGCCTTGGCAGTGCATGCCGGATCTAACATTCAGCTAGCCCCCGAGTTATCAAACGTTGTAGTGAATGAACCTGTAGAAGTTTTCGGCGAGATTCGTTACGATTCAGACATAGAAAACTGGTTAGAAATTATTAAGCAACTCTCTTTAAAGGGGATGGCAGCAGAAGTCGCACGTAATTCGGTATTGGTTGAGTTTTCAGAAGTCTATATGGCAGTGAGTATAGATCCAACACAAGATTATTCAAACCAAGAGGTCGCTCTTGTTCAATTTACTGAGGCTGTCAAAGCCCGTTTTGGCCAAGAGCTGGTTTTAGAGTTTGTCACGGTTAGCGAACATTTTACGCCCGCTAAACATGCAAACCAGCTCTCTGCTGACAAACAGGCCCAAGCCATTCACTCGATTGACCATGATGTCGTTGTGCAGGCATTTAGTCAGCAGTTAGGTATGCAGGTTATTCCGGATAGCATTCAGCCAGTGTAACGTTAAAATTAGTCGTCCATACTAGGATGGCTAAACCCAGTGAAATTAATGAATTAACAATTTTAAGAAAAAGGAAGAATTATGTTTGGTGGTAAAGGTGGTCTTGGTAATTTAATGAAACAAGCGCAAGATATGCAAAAGAATATGCAAGCCGCGCAAGAAGAAGTCGCTAATATGGAAGTCACTGGTGAATCTGGTGGTGGCATGGTCAAAGTCGTTATGACGGGTAAGCATGAGCTGATTAAGGTCGATATTGATGAAACTCTTATGGACGACAAAGAGATGCTTGAAGATTTAGTGGCAGCTGCCGTGAACAGTGCTGCACATCGCGTAGATGAAGTTTCTAAAGAGAAGATGGGTGGTTTAACAGATGGTATGGATCTACCTGCCGGTATGAAGATGCCTTTTTAATTGTTGCCTTTAATTTTTAAACCTATGCAGGTCAATTTTTTGTGAAAAGTCCGTTAATTGAAGAGTTGATCGCCGCGTTTCGAGTGCTGCCAGGCGTTGGCCCGAAGTCGGCTCAGCGCATGGTTTACCATCTGTTGGAGCGCAACAAAAAAGGCGGGCAGCAGTTGGCGACGGTTTTACATAGGGCTATAGACGAAATCGGTAATTGTATTTTATGCAGAACGCTTACAGAGCAAGAAACTTGCAGTATTTGCGCCTCAAATAGTCGTTCAGCCGCAGAGTTATGTATTGTGGAAAGCCCATCCGATATTTCGGTGATTGAACAGTCAGGTATTTTTAATGGTAAGTATTTTGTTTTGATGGGGCATTTGTCACCCATTGACGGAATTGGCCCTGAGCAACTGGGCTTGGATTTACTGGAAAAACGTTTGGCAGAAGAATCGATTGAAGAGTTGATTTTAGCCACTAACCCTACTGTTGAGGGCGAGGCGACAGCGCACTATATTCAACAGATGGCACGTGTCCATAATATTAAGGTGTCACGTTTAGCGCAAGGGATTCCAATGGGTGGTGAGCTGGAGTATTTAGACAGTGGTACCCTGTCACAGGCCTTTTTAGCTCGTAATTTGATGGAATCTTAAGATAATGTATCTGAATTTTATAGATGACCAGGCCTGGTTGGAATGAAGTTTAAAGATATTTATAAAACGTTCAAGGATCTATTAGAGACACCCATAAAAAACCCCGCAATTGCGGGGTTTTTTATGCAAAGAAGAAAGGTTCTGGCGTCTAGATTTTAGACATCAAAAATTCTAGCAATGCTTTCTGTGCATGCAGCCTATTTTCCGCTTCATCCCAAACGACACTGTCTTTAGCATCAATGACTTCAGCAGCGACTTCTTCGCCACGATGCGCAGGTAGGCAGTGCATAAATAGGGCGTCTGGATTGGCTTTTTGCATTGTTTGCGCAGTCACTTGATAGTCTGCAAAAGCGATCTCTCGTAATTTCTGTTCTTCCTCTTGCCCCATGCTCGCCCATACGTCAGTGGTAATTAAGTCTGAGTTTTCAGCAGCATCAAATACGTTACGGACGATTTCAACACGGCCTTTATGTGCATTGACCAAGTCCATGTTTGGATCATAACCTTCAGGGCAGGCAATGCGTAAGTTAAAGTCGTATTGTGCGGCTGCGTTGATATATGAATGGCACATATTGTTACCATCACCAACCCAAGTCACGGTTTTACCTTGAATGCTGCCACGGTGTTCTTGGTAAGTTTGCATGTCTGCAAGTAACTGGCAAGGATGAAACTCATCGGTAAGAGCATTGATAACCGGCACGGAAGAGTACTTGGCAAACGTCTCGACAATATCATGCCCAAAGGTACGAATCATAATGCCATCGACCATGCTTGAGATTACTCGGGCACTATCTTCGATAGGCTCACCGCGCCCAAGCTGGGTATCGTTGGAAGATAAGAATAGCGCATGCCCGCCCAGTTGCGTCATACCTGTTTCGAATGAGATACGCGTACGCGTTGAAGACTTTTCAAAAATCATCGCCAAGGTTTGATTTTTAAGCGGTTCAAAGATTTCGCCCGCTTTTTGCATCTTTTTTAACTCTATACCGCGTTGCATGATTTGTTGCAGTTCAGCTGAGGTTATGTCATTTAAGGTTAAAAAGTGTCTAACAGTCATAGGTTTAGTCTTTTATTGGTTTGCATTACGCTTGGAAATACCGAGCGTTACAAGATTAAAGTTAATTTATGAAATCGGTTATGGATTCAGAAAATCGATAATCATTTGTGAAAGTTCAGTGACGAGCTGGTCAGTTTGTTCTTGGTTCATTACAAAGGTCGGTAGTAAACGCACCGTATCGCCACGGGTAACATTGATCAACAGGCCTTTTTCTAAGGCGATTTGAACCAGTTCCGTACAAGGGCGTTCAAGCTGAATGCCGAGCATGTAGCCTTGGCCACGAATGTCAACAACGCCAGGTTGTTGAGATAATGTTGATTTAAATTGGTTAAGCAATAACTCACCCTTTTTGGCAATAGCAGGGATGAAGTTATGGGTTTTAAGCACTTCAATCACCGCAAGACCCACCGCACACGCTAAAGGGTTACCACCAAAAGTCGTACCGTGATTGCCTGGGACTAATACATCCGTCGCTTTATTGTGGGCAATACAAGCGCCAATCGGCATGCCGTTACCAAGTGCTTTAGCGAGTGTTAACACATCAGGCTTGATGTTTTCATGTTGAAAAGCAAACCATTCACCGGTACGACCCATGCCGGTTTGAATCTCATCAATCATCAGTAACCAGTTGTTGGCATCGCAGATTTTTCTAAGCGCTTGTAAGTAACCTTTTTGTGGCACATGTACGCCACCTTCACCTTGAATCGGCTCTACTAAGATTGCAACAATCTCGGAGTTGTCAGAGAGGGCTTCCACCGCATCGACATTATCAAACGGTACGTGCACGAATCCGCCGACTAAAGGCTGAAAGCCTTCATGCACTTTCGAGTTACCTGTGGCAGAAAGCGTGGCCATGGTTCTACCATGAAAGCTGTTTTCCATCACTATGATTGTCGGATTGTCTATGTCTTGTTGATGACCGAATTTCTTAGCAATTTTTATCGCGGCTTCATTAGCTTCAGCCCCAGAATTACCAAAAAATACTTGATCCATGCCTGAAAGTTCAATCAGTTGATCCGCTAATAGTTGCTGATTCTTAATGTGATACAGGTTCGATGTGTGGATAAGTTGGTGGCTCTGCTTGCAGATGGCTTCAGAAATAAACGGGTGAGCATGCCCTAAACTGGTCACTGCAATACCACTGATGGCATCTAAATAAGTTTTACCTTCACTATCTTGCAAAGTCGCACCGTCGCCTTTTTCAAAGGTAACTGGCAATCTGGCATAGGTATTCATAATGTGGTTTGACATGCTCATTTTTTCCTATCACGCCTGTGGCGTAAAAAACTAATACAATCTTTATAAACAAAAAAGCAACTGATGAGTCGAGCATTTTTAACTTTTCTTAATTGTAAATCAACAAGTAAGACTTAAAAATGCCACTCAGTGCAGTTGCTTTTTGAATATAAGAAATCCAAAGAAGTGATTTTAGCGAAACAGTAGAAAATATCAAGTAATTTTCCCTGTTTAGAGTTAGGGCGTTACTGATTTTGAGGCTGCTTTTTAATTTTTAAGCGGTTATTTAAGGCTTTATTGAGCTTTAATGGCTTTTAATGAGGTTTAAGGTGATTAAATCTTGGATTAAAGTGGGGTGTTTAGGATAAAATACTTGCCTTATAAATATTGAATAGATTTGTGGAGTAGTTTGAATGCAAACGATGGCTGATAGAGATGGCGTAATCTGGTTAGATGGCGAAATGGTTCCTTGGCGCGATGCGAAAGTACACGTGTTAACCCACACACTACATTACGGAATGGGTGTGTTTGAAGGGGTTCGTGCTTATGAAGCAGAGCAAGGTCCAGCCATTTTTCGTTTAGATGCGCATACTAAACGCCTGACGAACTCCGCCAAAATCATGAATATGCCGATGCCTTATGATAAAGCGACTTTAGATGCTGCACAGTGTGCGGTGGTTCGTGAAAACAACCTTAAGTCAGCCTATATTCGCCCTATGGCCTTTTATGGTTCAGAAGGTATGGGGTTACGTGCAGATAACCTAAAGACGCACGTTATGGTTGCGGCTTGGGAGTGGGGCGCATACATGGGTGAAGAAAACTTAACCCGTGGCATTAAGATTGCGACTTCTTCTTATACGCGTCATCACGTTAATATTACGATGACTAAGGCCAAATCTAACGGTTCTTACATGAATTCAATGTTGGCGTTGCAAGAAGCAATTAGCCACGGTTGTGATGAAGCATTGTTATTAGATGTGGATGGTTACGTTGCTGAAGGTTCAGGTGAAAACTTCTTTATGGTCACGGATGGTGTACTTTATACACCTGAGCTAACCTGTTGTTTGGACGGTATTACGCGTAAAACGATTATGACGTTGGCGAAAGAGATTGGTCTTGAGGTTGTTGAGAAGAAAATTACGCGTGATGAAGTCTATATCGCTGATGAAGCTTTCTTTACTGGAACCGCTGCTGAAGTCACTCCAATTCGCGAATTGGATAATCGCCCGATTGGTATTGGTTCGCGTGGTCCGATTACTGAAAAGCTACAAACGATGTATTTTGATATCGTGCACGGTCGTTCGCCAGCGCACATGGATTGGTTGACGACAGTCGCTTAATAAATAGGTTTAAAGGAAAGAAGGGAATTGCTATGAGTGAAAATTCAACGAATTCAAAAACACATTATGAAGTGACCTATGATGATTTACCTTTGCATTGTCCAACGTCTGATATGAGTCAATGGAACTCACATCCAAAGGTGTTTCTAGCGATTGAAAAAACCGGTAAAGCAAAGTGCCCATATTGTGGTGCGGAATATACTTTAAAAGACTTTGATCCAAGCCATTCAGGGCATTGATTTGAAACTTACCAGGCCTGGTAAGTTTGGTTTTTAGATGTTCCAAGCTGTAAATATGACAGTACTTGAATTAAGACAATAAAAAAGCCACTTTAACGCGTTAAAGTGGCTTTTTTTATGCGTGTTGAAAAGTGGTTATAAGGTTGTATTAATTAGGCTACTTTAATATTCTTTTAAGTTCCAACGATTATGTACCCAAAGATACTGGCTTGGATTACGACGTATTTCTGCCTCATACAAATGGTGCAGACGTAACGTGTCGGCCGAATCATCTCCCGATGGAAAGTTTTCTAAAGCCGGTAAAAACTCAACTTCATAGTGATTGTTCGGCAAACGACGGGTAAAAGTCGGCACGACGGCACAGCTGGTCAGCTTGGCTATTTTTGATGTCGCCGGATTGCTTTTAGTGGAATGTCCAAAAAAATCCACTTCTACATGGCCTTTGGCGCGATAGCGTTGATCCGGTAAAAAGGTCATGCTTTTGCCCGCGCGTAAAATTTTTAACATCAGACGAGTGTTGGCATTAGAAACAGGTTCAACTTTTTGACCATCACTAAACTCAATCGAGCGGCCTTTGGCAATTAAGTAATCCATTAAGGGATTATCATGTGGGCGATAAACCGCATGGTAATTGGTCAAAAAAGAGACAAACAACCCAGTTACTTCTAAGGTGGTGAAGTGTGGCGCTAGAATAAGTACGCCTTTGCCTTGTTGTTGGGCTTGTTGAAGATTGTCTTCACCGATAAAAGTAACTACACCTCTTTCAAAAGCATGGGCATGATTTATTTTATGGTCGCCCCACCAAACCATCGTCATTTCCATCAAACTAATGCCTAATGATTCAAAATGAGATTTAAGAATTGCTTGTTGTTCCAGTGTGGTTTTATCAGGGAAGCAGAGTTTAATATTGGCAAGGGCGAGACGTCGGCGTTTAGAAGAGAGCCGATATAGAATGCGACCGAGGAATTTACCAACCGGAAATTTCCAGTCATAAGGGAGGTGGCTGAGGAGGTTGAGCAGACCTATTCCTAACCAAATCCCCCAGTATTTTGGGTGCATGAACTTAGTTTTTGTGAAGTTAGGTTGTGGAGATTTCGAGACAGTTTTAGGCATCAATATCATGTCCTAATTGATACAGCTTGGCATAGAAGCCTTGTTTCTCGATGAGTGTTTGGTGAGAACCAAGTTCAACCAGTTTGCCTTGATCTAATACGGCAATTTGATCTGCATTTTCGATGGTGCTTAAACGATGGGCAATGATAATGACGGTTCTATTTTTTCTGAGGTTATCCATGGCCTTTTGAATCATTTTCTCACTCTGGTTGTCTAGCGCAGAAGTCGCTTCATCAAAGATTAAGATAGGGGCATTTTTCAAGAATGCGCGAGCGATAGCCAATCGTTGACGTTGGCCGCCAGAAAGTTGATTGCCGTTTTCACCAATGTTCGTGTCGAGTCCTAACGGAAGTTTTTCAATGAATTCCCAAGCATAAGCGGCTTTAGCGGCGGCAATAATATCTTCAGGGTTCACATTGTCTAGACCATAAGCAATATTAGCGGCTACTGTGTCATCGAACAAAGTGACTTTTTGACTGACCAGTGCAATCTGCTCTCTTAAGAAGATTCGGTCTAGATGTTGGATGTTTTCACCGTCTAGGGTGATTTGACCTAATTTCGTATCATAAAATCGAGCAATAAGGTTTACCAGGGTGGATTTTCCACTGCCTGATTGACCGACTAAAGCGGTCGTCTGGCCTGCTGGAATGGTAATGTTCAGATCTGTTAGTGCAGGGTCTTGACTTTTTGGATAACTAAAGTCAACTTTTTCAAAGACTAATTCACCTTTTAAATCCGTTAAGACTTTTTGACCATTATTCGGTTCATCGGGTTGATCAAGCAGTTCAAAGATACTTTCAGATGCCGCCATGCCTTTCTGGATGACTTCATTGACGCTGGTCAGGCGGCGAATCGGTTCAAACACCAGTGCCATTGCTGTGATATAGGCGAGTAATTCCCCTGTTGTAAATTGATTGTCGGCAGACATTTGTAGGGCAATATAGACAATGCCTGCTAAAGCAATCGCGGCTAACACTTGTACCAAAGGCACGTTAAGTGCAGACACCTTAGTCACTTTCATGGTGTTGTTCAGTAGTTCTGTTGCACTGTACTGAAAACGATTTTGCTCATATTGTTCAGCACCATAGACTTTTATGTCTTGATGCGCGGTGAGGCTTTCTTCTAGGCGTTGGGTGAGTTGCCCCATATTCGACTGCATGGCTTTACTGGAGTGGCGCATCAGCTTACTGGCTTTATCGATAATCCAGGCGACGATCGGTCCAATTAAAAATAAAATAAGGGTTAGCTGCCAAGAGATATAGAGGAGGTAAGAGAGTAGTGCGATGACGGTTAGGGTGTCGCGAATCAATGTTACCCAAGCCGTAGAAAGCGCATTGCTCGCTTGCGGTACATCATAGGTAATTTTAGACATGAGTTTTCCAGTGCTATAGCTCTGGAAAACATCAAACGGTAAATGCTGCATTTTGCGGTACATGTCTTTACGAATCGCCAGAATGGCTTTTTGCGCAATCCATTGGCTGAATACTTTACTGAAATACTCGGCAATCCCTTTAACAATAAAGACACCTGCGAGTAGGAGTGGTATCCATACAAAAGAATCAGGATTTTTAGCAATTAAACTTTCATCGACCAGTTCTTTCAAGACCATTGCCGTTGCCGGTTCCATGGCTGCAATGACAATGATAGAAAAGAGTGTGATGGCAATCATGCCCTTGTAAGGCGTGATATAGGTTAATAACCGGCGGTAAAGTGACAGAGTCGCTCGATCAAGCATTCATTATTCTCTTCTTAGGATTTTGTTAACCACAATATTAGCCCAGCCTGAGCTGTGGAAGGTTGCGTTCAAAGCCGGCTTATCGTAATGCTCCGTAACCCATTCCAAGAATGAAATGCTAGGATGTGTATTTTGGTACTCGAGGAAGCTATCAAAGAAATAATCTAACTTTCCAGTTTCCGCCCAGCGGAAGTGGCCGTATTTCATGCTGAGTTGCTTTAGCGATTCTTCAATTGATTTATTCTCAATGAAGTGCTCGTAAAAAACGCTCATTAATCCTGCTCTATCGGCACCCGATTTACAGTGAATTAAAATAGGATATTCTGCGCTTTCAAGAATGGCTTTTGCTTCAAGTATTTTTTCCACATCCGGTAGGCTTCTGGAAGACATTGTGTGATTTATTAAGGAGATCCCAAATTTATCACAAGCTTGTTTTTCTAATAGGTACTGTCCCGTTTCATCGGCACGGCGCATACTGATGATCGTTTTAATGCCCTGCTTCTGAGCGAGCTGTTTAATAAACCTAGGGGATGGGTGGTTGCTACGGTAAGCATTTGGAGAAATGGCGTAAAAGTTACGGTACATGACGCGCAAAACTTCATGATCGATAAACCAGGCTTCTAGGTGAGCTTTAAATCTGCCCCATTTGCTTTGAAGATGTGCCATAAAGTGTCTTTTGATGCCGAGTAAATAGGGGTATTTTACCCTTTTAAAGGTTCTAAATGATAGAATTGCGTTTTCAATTTAATGCATGTTTGAGGTGTCTGTGTCGAAGGTAATCCAATCCCATTGGTTGTCGACTCTATTTGTCCTGTTTTTCCCGCTTTTGATTATGTATGCCTACTCTGATTTCATTCGTAGTTCAGAGTTAAATTCGCGCTTGGGATGGTTACTGATGATTGGTGGAATGGCGTATCTTTTTAGATACACCATCCTGCAAAAGTTATTGTTAGGCGTGCTGTTTTTGCTGGTGGTTTCTGGCAGTTTGGATATTTTATACGCGGTGACATTTGGTGGTGTGTTTACCAGTGCCTCTTTTGAGGCGATGGCGGTCACAGATACGCATGAAAGCATTGAATTTATATTCGCCTACGCTTCGCTTGAAAATACTTTATTAATCGTTTTTTATGTCATTGTGGCCTATTTTTTATTGAGACGGATTTTATTCAAAGCCCCTGTTTATACGCGACAAAAAGTATGGGCTGTTTTGGGTGTTTTGATGTTGTTGGTTGCGATTCAGCAAATGGATCAGCGTGGTCGAACGTTTGACACTATTCCTGGTTTTACAGGGGTAGCGATTGATTACGTTTTTAATCAAGAAGGCATGGATACGCTCATTGCCACCAGGCAGGCGCTTTATCAAAATAAAGATTTTAGTGTGACAAAACTGAGTGCTAAACCACAAACTTATGTCATTGTGGTGGGCGAGTCTTTGAATCGTAATCATATGTCTTTGTATGATTATACGCGTGATACTACGCCAAATTTAAATCGCCTAAAGCCGGAATCGATCGTTTTTGACAATGTCGTATCAAACTTTGCTCAAACCCGTCCGTCTTTAAGCGTCAGTCTGACCGAGGCGGATACTGTGAATGGCTTAAAGGAAGCGAATGCGGTCAGTTTGTTGGGGGCTTTCAAAAAAGCGGGCTTTAAGACCTGGTGGATTTCAAATCAACAGCCATTAAGAAAACCCACCACCGCGATTGCGTCATTAGCGGATGTCGAGCATTTTATTAGCCACGACTTTCACGGGGTAGAAGTGAATCGATATGATGGTTATTTATTGCCCTCGGTCAAAAATGCAATTGCAGATGAAGCCCTGCATAAAGTGATTTTTGTACATCTGATGGGGAGTCATTTGCAGTATAAAAATCGCTACCCTGAAGATCAAGCTGTCTTTAGTGGTACTGAGGGTGTGAAGGCTTATGTAAAAGTGCCTTCAAGTTCTGAATTAGATTTTATTAATAGTTATGATGATTCAGTGCATTACACAGACAGTGTTGTTGGCGAAATATTGACTGAGTTACAAGATTTAAAAAGTATAGCCGCACTGAGTTTTTTTGCCGATCATGGTGAAGAGGTTTTTGATAGTAAAGATTTTAAAGGTCACGGTCCTGATGGCGTGACTCATAACATGCTAGAGATTCCTTTTGTCTTTTGGCGTAATGAATCCTATCAAACAGAATTTAAAACAGTCGATGATTTATTACAAAGCCGCCAGCATGAATCGATGATGTTAGATGACTTCTTTCATTTCGGCTTATGTACCGCTCAAGTTGAAAGTGATTTATTGAAAGCTGAGCGCGCTGTGTGCTCACCGAATTACCAGGCAAAAACTCGTATTATTTATGGCAAAGACTACGATAAGGAAATGAAATGAAATCTCCTCATGTCGGTATTAAAAGAGTTTGGCACGCGATTGGTTATTCATGGAAAGGCTTTCGTTCAACTTGGAAGCATGAAGCCGCCTTTCGCCAAGAGCTCATCCTATTTACTTTTTTGACGCCTTTAGCGTTTTGGTTAGGCGATAATAGTATTGAAGTGATTTTTTTAATTGCGACTTTACTCTTTGTTCTGATTGTTGAATTGTTGAATTCCGCGATAGAGTCCGTAGTGGATCGAACGGGTCATGAATACCATAAACTATCTGGACGTGCCAAAGATCAAGCTTCGGCTGCGGTTTTGCTGTCATTTTTAGTCGCTACCCTGATTTGGGGTGGGTTTATTTTTACCAAATTAATGAGTTAGAGAATTATGATTGTAGTTACAGGTGGTGCTGGTTTTATTGGTAGTAATATCGTCAAGGCTTTAAACGCACAAGGGCGCACAGATATTATTGTCGTGGATAACCTAAAAAATGGTAAAAAGTTTATCAATATTGCCGATTGTGATATTGCGGATTATCTTGATAAAGAAGATTTTCAACAACGTATTTTTGCTGAGCAAGGCTTGCCTGATATTGAAGCGGTTTTTCATGAAGGTGCTTGTTCTGCAACCACCGAGTGGGATGGCAAGTTTATGATGGATAATAATTATGAGTATTCGAAAGATGTGCTTAATTATTGCCTAAGTTGGAAAATTCCTTTTTTCTATGCCTCTTCAGCCTCGGTTTATGGTGATGGTCCTGACTTTATTGAAGCCCGTCAGTATGAAAAGCCATTGAACGTCTACGGCTACTCTAAGTTTCAGTTTGATCAGTATGTGCGTCAAATCTTGCCTAAAGCGCAAAGTCAGGTTGTTGGCTTTCGCTACTTTAATGTTTATGGTCCAAGGGAGCAGCACAAAGGGGATATGGCCAGTGTCGCTTTTAAATTACATAATCAAATTTTAGCCGGTGAAAATCTTAAGCTTTTTGGCGAGTACGACGGCTATGGTGCAGGTATGCAAACTCGCGATTTTGTCTATATTGAAGATGTGGTTAAGGTAAATCTGTGGTTTATGCAAAATCCAGAAAAGTCTGGGGTTTTTAATTTAGGCCCTGCTGCCGCGGAGCCTTTCAAAAATATCGCTGAAGCGGTTATTGATTTCCACGGTAAAGGTGAAATTGAATTTATTCCTTTTCCTGACCATTTAAAAGGTGCTTATCAAAGTTTTACTCAGGCGGATAATACGGCCTTAAGAGAGGCAGGTTATCAAGCGCCTTTCAATGATGTTGCTCAAGGTGTTAAAAAGTATTTAACCTGGTTAACAGAAAATCCTGCTGTTTTAAACTTTACTAAATAAAGCCTCTACTTAAATAAACGTTGCTAAAGAACCTATGCGAATTCTACTGATCAAAATGTCATCAATGGGAGATGTGTTTCACACCTTTCCCGCTTTGTCAGATGCTCAAAATAACTTACCAGGCCTGGTAGTTGACTGGGTGGTCGAAAAGTCTTTTGCAGAAATTCCACAATGGCATCCTGTGGTGGATAAAGTCTATCCAATCGAATTGCGTAAGTGGCGTAAAACGCTGTTTTCAAAACAGACTCGTCAGGAGGTTAAGGCCTTTTTTGAGGCGATTAACCAAACCGAGTATGATTTAATTGTTGATGCACAAGGTCTGTATAAAAGTCTTTGGGTTGGCAGAAAGCTGAACGCTCCGATTAGTGGTTTTGATTTTAAAAGTGCGCGCGAACCTCTATCGAGTCTGTTTTATAAAAATAAGTATGGTGTTGCTAAAGACCAGCATGCCATCTTACGTTTGCGTCAGCTCTTCGCACAAGCCTTGCAATATCCTTTAGCCGAAAACGCGCCCATTGTTTACGGCTTAAGTACCCAGGCCTGGTCAAAACCAGCAGTACTTCTTGAGAATGTCGGACAAGGTGATTACTGGGTGTTTCTGCACGGCACAACTTGGGAGACTAAGTATTGGCCGGAAGCCTATTGGATTGAATTGCTACAGAAGGCTAATGACGCTGGAGTAAAGGTTATTCTGCCATGGGGTAATCAAGAAGAGCATGAACGTGCACTTCGCATCGCAAGCGTTTCAAAAAACGACCAGGCCTGGGTGCCAGACGAAATGTTAAGTTTAAACACCGTTGCGAAAGTCCTCAAAAATGCCCAAGCGGTGGTTTCTGTAGATACCGGTTTATCGCATGTCGCAGCCGCCTTAGAAGTGCCGATGGTGGTTTTATACCGCGTTACCGATCCTAAGTTGGTGGGAGCAGATGGGTCAAAAGTTAAGAGATTACAGTCACCCTGCGCACCACTTTATTTGAAAAAATTCAATCAGCCTGAACAAGAGCAACTCTCTTTAAAGGGATTGAGTGTTGATGCCATATTTCAAACTCTCATCAATCAGATAGAATGCGATGATAACGTCAAATAAGAAAAAAGTACTCTATCTGCCTTCGACGCCTTTGAATGTGCTGATAGCGGTAGCGCATGCAACCGCCTTTTCTGAAGAACAGATTTCACAAGTGGTATTGATTGATCAGAAGAGCTTAGATGATAACGTTTACTTTAATGCACTTAATCATTGGCAAGACAGCCCTTTTGAAAGCGTTGATTTGACCTTAGGGCAAGCTAAAGGTTGGGATAAGGTAACGGAACGCAAAGGCAATTTTGCAAAGTTAGCAGGCCTGGTTAATCGGTTTAAACCAGGTGTGATTGCCGTTGGCAGTGACCGACGGGTAGAATTTCAATATGTCATGCATATTTGTCAACTAAAGCCCTCTGCTACAGAAGGTTGGTATTTAGATGATGGCTTGTATTCTTATGCCGGTCGTCCTTACAAATGGTTTAAAGATGCCATCAACAGTGGCTTAAAAAAAATGAGTTATGGTCTTTGGTGGCAAGAGCCTAAAACCGTGGGTGCTTCAAACTGGATTGACCAGGCCTGGTTGTTTCAACCTAAGCATGCTGTAGCAGCATTGCAAGCTAAGCAATGCCATGTGATTGATCCAGAATGGTTTACCAGTGATCAGGTGAAGGGGCTAAGTAAGGCTATTTTGTCCGACTATCAAGTTAATGACTCTGTTTTACAAACATTACAGTCTGTTGGTGTCTTTTTACTGATTCCTCATCCCAATAATATAAAAAAGATGACGGGTTATGAAAAGCGTATTTTTAAATTTTTAGCGTTTTTAAAACAGCAGGGGATTTCTGTTGCCGTTAAGTACCATCCTCGCACTCCACAGGCGGACCCGTTAAAACTTGTTAAAGAGTATAATGCGCTACTGCTGCCTAGCGGATTGGCCTTTGAGTTTATATTGCCCTTTTTAAAGGGGCAGTCTCATGTTATTGGAGATGTGGGAACGGCACTTTTAACAGCTCAATGGTTAAGGCCTGACCTTCAAATAACGGCTGTTCTAGCGGAAGACGATGAGTTTCAGAAGACATTTAAACGTATTTATGAACAGTTAGGTCTATCCATGGTGACTGAGTTTTCTAGTATTCAAGGATTGGAAAAACCAAACTCTGATGTATTTAATCTTAAAGGATAGTTTGTGAAAGCATTTACTGATATCGAAGCTTTATTAAAAGATAAAAATATAGCGCTCGTGGGAAATTCTCAGAAAGTATTAGGACAAAATTATCCAGTGGATCAGCATGATGTAGTGATTCGTATGAATCGGGCGTGGGATATGCCCGAAGAGATGAAAGAGCATGTTGGGCGTAAATTGGATGTTTTAACCGCTTCAATTGAGCAAGAAAATATTGATCAATTGGTGAATCATTATGACACTGTATTATGGATGACCCCTAAGCACCGTGAAGAGTTTGCACAAGAGACCACCGATAAGCTGTATTTTTATCCTTTAGATTGGTGGCAAGAGCTTCATGATCGGTTTGGCGCAAATCCATCGACGGGTTGTATGACATTTGATGTGATTCAGCGTTATATTGGCAACGGTCAAGTGACGCTCTATGGGTTTGACTTTTTTAAAAGTGATAATTGGTATCAGAAAAAACGTTTAAGCCATAAAGTGATGGATTTTTTAAGAATTCCTCGAAAACGAAATCCGCATTCAGGAAATCAAGAAGAACAGTTTATTCGTTCAGCATTGCCTAAAAATCAATTTAAAATTGAAGAGCTTTAAAATAACATTAAGAGTTTCAGTTTCTGGAACAATTGTAGAAAATAAAACCGATTTTTTTGTCATGAATTTAGACAAAGCTAAATGAGATAGTATGATTCGCGTTGCCATTATTAACGATACAAGACCTACCAACCATTACGGCTGCATGCTGGTTATGGAGAATTTAACTCGTCTTCTTGAATTGCAGGACGTAGAGATAGTCTGGACATGGCCAGTTGGGGTCGATTGGCGTAAACATAAACGCCAGATTAACAATCAACCAAAAGTCGATGCGATTATCGTTAATGGCGAAGGAACAATTCATCATAGTCTCGATCGCAAGCATGCAAGAGCCTTATCAGAATTTGCCACCTTTGCCAAAACAGAACTAAATACACCTTGTTATCTGATTAATGCGACCTTGCATAAAAATAGCGCAGAAGCTTATGAAAACCTAAAAGCATATAAATTGATTTATGTGCGCGACAAGGGTAGTTTAGCTGAGTTAAAGTATTTTGGTTTGCAGGGACAATATGTTCCCGATTTAACTTTTGCTAAAGCGGATGAATATTCGTATAAGCCTAGCAAATCAGGCTGTGTGATTGATACGGCGCTTAAATCAGAAATTCCGTTTTTAAAAAAGTACTGCAAAGAGCATAATTTTGATTTCCGCTCGATGGTTGTTGCTCGCCCCACTAATGCTAAATTTTTTAAAAGTCCGCGCCCGTTTGTAAAAAACGTCATTAAATGGCTCAAAGGAGATCGTAAGGTTTCAACTAAACCGAGTGCATTTATTAACTATTTAGTAGAGCATGAAATTGTCATTACGGGGCGCTACCATACAGTGAGTATGTGTTTAAAAAACAATATTCCTTTTGTTGCCATTGAATCAAATACCCCTAAAATTTCATTTTTATTAGATGATGCTCTTCACAATCGTTTAAGAGTCATCGGGTTTAGTGATCTTGATCAGCTGAATTTGGAACCTTATAAGAAATATTCTGAGGATGAGCTGCAACATTTAAAAGCCTTTATTATTCGTGCTGAGAATGAGATACAGCAGATGATTCTTACTATTATTCAAAATATTGGTCAAAAGTAGATAGGCGTTATGGTTAGGTAAATGGCTGATAAAAAAGAAATCCACCCAAGAAATGATTTTAGTTGGTCAAAAAGTGTTTTATTCTGCTTGATTGCAATTACTTTTATATTGTATGTCTATCGAAATGTGATTGTTACTAATGTCGAATTTGTACTTGTTTCAATTCTATTGTTAAGCAGTTTTGTGGTTTTCAAAATAAGGGGAAGCTTGCCCACTGCAATCTGGATTTGGTCAGGTTTATTAGCCCTTTATTGGTTAACGACATTGGTGGCAACCTATGCTCATGTTTCGCCTGAAAAAAGAGCTTTAACTATTTTAGCTGTTGTGAGTTTAAGTTGGGTTTTCATCGCTTTAACAGCGGCAGTGTATAAGCTTAAACTTGGTTTGGATTTTTTCTGGTCTTTGATGGTGGTAGGCGGAGCCGTGGCCTTGTCCCTTGGTGTTTTGGATGCTTATGAGTATGGTTGGTTTCACTCTGGCATGAATGATTTACGCTTAGGTAATTTGAATTCAAATGCCATTAAATACGCGGTAATTGTCAATGGATTTTTTGTGATTCTATTAGGCGCTTTACCGTGGGCTTTTAAAAAGAGTCAATGGTTTTTTGGTTTTGTGCTGGTGCTTGTTTGTTCTCTATTAGTGATCGCTATTTTGACTAAAAGCCGTACAGCTTGGATTGGATGGCCTGAGGCGCTGGTGGGTTGGGGGATCTATTATTTCTATCTGTTCAGAGCTAATTTTCCAAAAATAAAATATCCCAAAACTAGTTTTATTTTGTTGATAGGTGTGATGATTTTCAGTTTGATGCAGATAGATATCATTAAAAAACCAATTGTTGAACGTAGTCTTTTGGCATTCAATGAGTTGGGAACCTACGTTGATCGTCAATCCATGCAGTCGAGTATAGGTTATAGATTAACGGGATATGAGATTGCCATAGAGAAAATTCCTGAAGTTTTTTGGTTTGGTATTGGTGAAGATGCCTTTCCTGAATTTATTAAGGTCGAATCAAAACGCTTTGCAAAAGATATCTATAATACCGATATAAGTGGCTTTAAATTCTCCCAAATGCATAACCAATTCTTAATGAGTTTTTTAACGAAGGGAGTTTTTGTTTTTATCAGCGTATTATTGTTTTTCGTGTTTCTGATAATATTCTTTACTAAAAGAATTAGGCAAGCTTCTGAAGACGTCAAGCCGATTGCCATTGCCGGTGTGATTTTTTCAATATCTAGCTTTTTAGCCTTTCTGCCAGAAACGCCCTTACAAAATGCAGATATGAGTACCCACTTTTTTTTATTGTGTTCTTTATTGATTGCCTTTAGTCTCATCGATCAACAGAAGCAAAATCCTAATAAGAGTCAAATTTAAATGGTTAAATTACTCGATTGCACCCTGAGAGATGGGGGTTACTATAATGCCTGGGACTTTTCTCCACAGCTAGTTTCGGACTATTTAAATGCGATGGATGCGCTTGGTGTTGCGTTTGTAGAAATTGGATTTAGATCACTCAGCAATCACGGCTTTAAAGGTGGCTATGCATTTAGTTCAGATAGTTTTCTGAGAAATTTGTCCATTCCTCAAGGCTTAGAGAATAAGCTTGGCGTTATGCTCAATGGTAGTGAGTTAATCGAACATGAACAAGGGTTGGAGTTTGTTCTTAGTCAATTGTTTACAGACGCTTATAAATCTCCAGTTTCCCTGGTTAGAATAGCTTGTCATGTGCATCACTTTGAAGAGTGCTTGCCTTCTGCTATTTGGTTAAAAGATAAGGGGTACCTGGTTGGTTTCAATCTTATGCAGGTTGCCGATTGCGACTATTCTGAAATTACCAAGATAGCTATCAAGGCTAACGAATACCCTATTGATGTGTTGTATTTTGCCGATAGTATGGGCAGCATGACACCAGAACATACTAGTCAAATTGTCCAAGTATTTAAATCGGCTTGGCAGGGGGCGTTAGGGATTCATACCCACGACAACATGGGCAATGCTCTGGCAAACACTTTGCAGGCGATTCAAGATGGTGTTAGCTGGGTTGATTCTACGGTTACTGGTATGGGGCGTGGTCCTGGAAATATACAAACAGAATATCTAGCCATTGAATTACAAAGCAAGAATCTTTTGCAAGGCAACCTAACCCCCTTGTTGGAAACGATTCGTACGCATTTTCAACCTTTACAAAACCAATACGGTTGGGGTAGCAATCCTTATTATTACCTTGCGGGTCAATATGGAATTCATCCCTCTTATATTCAAGAGATGCTCGGTGACAGTCGCTATAATGAAGAAGACATTCTCGCGGTTATTCAGCATCTTAAGTCCGAGGGCGGTAAGCGTTTTAATTTAAGTACATTGGAAGCCGCAAGACATTTCTTTTCGGGAGAGCCGAAAGGTTCTTGGCAGCCTGCTAACGATATTAGAGGTCGTGCGGTGCTTGTTTTGGGGGCTGGGCCGAGTGTTAAGAATCATCGAGCAGCTGTTGAAGCGTATATTAAACAATATCGTCCTTATGTGATTGCTTTAAACACCCAGAAAAATATTGATGAGGCTTTAATTGATATTAGGGCCGCTTGTCACCCTGTGCGTTTGCTTGCAGATTGTCATGAACATGCTAGTTTACCGCAACCTTTAGCAACGCCTTTTCATATGTTGCCACAAGATGTGAAAGCAGAATTGACAGAGCAGAAGGTTATGGATTTTGGACTGACGATTCAACCAGGACAATTCATTTTTGAGGATGCCTATTGTACATTGCCCAACTCATTGGTTATTGCGTATGCTTTGGCAATCGCGACATCGGGTCAGGCAGATTCCATTTATTTGGCAGGTTTTGACGGCTACGGGGCAGATGACCCGCGTAGAAAAGAGACCGATGATGTGTTTCAACTCTATCAAAAACAGCCCGCTGCGTTAGCATTGTCCTCGATTACCCCAACCCTGTATGACGTGAATGCAATTTCTGTCTATGCGTTACTTAAATAAGGTTCCTATATGAAAACCATTGTTGTGATTCCTGCGCGTTATCAATCTTCACGTTTCCCAGGTAAACCCTTAGTACCGCTATTGGGCAAGCCGATGGTTTTATGGGTAGCGGAGTTAAGTGCAAAAGCTGTTGGAAAAGAGAGTGTTTATATTGCAACCGATGATGAACGTATTGCGAATGTTGTAACTGAAGCCGGTTATCAGGTCGTCATGACCAGTGACCAAGCATTAACAGGCACTGATCGATTAGCAGAGGTGGCATACAAAGTTGAAGCCGACATTTATATTAACGTACAAGGCGATGAACCTCTGTTAGATCCCGCTGATATTGTGAAAGCGATTCAAGAAAAAGTGCGCTTTCCTAAGGAAGTGATTAATGGTTATTGCGCTCTTTCGGAAAGCGAAGACCCACATTCCGTTAATATCCCAAAAGTCATTTTTACAGCACAAAAACAGATGATTTATATGTCACGTCAGGCTATACCCGGTTTTAAGGATCTTAAAAATGCACCGGACGAATATTATAAGCAAGTCTGTATTTATGCCTTTAGCCGTAAAGAATTATTAGACTATGGATTACATGCACAAAAGAGTGTGACTGAGCAGTCTGAAGATATCGAAATCTTGCGATTTTTGGAGTGGGGGCAGCCTGTCCGCATGCTAGAAACTCAACCAGGGAGTTTAGCGGTTGATGTACCCGAAGATGTGGCTAAAGTAGAAGAAGCATTAATGTCTATGCAAGAGCGCAACGGATGAATTTAGATCTGACTCAATATAAAACCTTAGTATTTGATTGTGATGGTGTGGTTTTAAACTCGAATAAAGTTAAAACCCAGGCTTTTTACGATGCCACGTTAAGTTTTGGCCATGAAGCTGCTCAGACCTTGGTGGATTATCATGTGCAAAATGGTGGGATTTCACGTTACCTAAAATTTGAATATTTCATTACAGATATTCTGAAGCAGCCAATAACACAAGATTTGCTGGATGAACTGTTAGGTAAGTTTGCGAGTGAAGTCAAAGGCGGGTTAATGGAGAGCCAAATTGCACCAGGCCTGGTGGAACTGAGAGATACAACCCAACACGCTAACTGGCTTATTGTGTCAGGGGGTGATCAAGACGAGTTGCGCGAAGTATTTGCAGCAAGAGGTCTGTTTGATCTGTTTGATGGCGGTATTTTTGGTAGCCCAGATAATAAAGATGTCATATTGAAGCGCGAGACAGATAGCCAGAATATTCAGGTAAAGGCTTTGTTTTTGGGAGATAGTAAGTATGATTATGAGGCGGCCAATCGTGCGAATCTAGATTTTGTCTTTTTAAGTAATTGGTCAGAAGTCAAAAATTGGGCATCTTACACCAAGCAAAACAATCTTTTAGCTTTAGATGCGGTTAATTCACTGCTATGAACCTACTGATGGCAATTCATAATTGCTTACGGTTTCTGCAAATATTTTAAACTTTAAGTCGAGCTCACAATGTTAAACCTCGCTAACGACGCTTCTGTTTACGAACTTCATCCTAATAAAGTCATTACACCTCAGTCAATTGAAGCCTTGGTTGCAATAGTCCGTGCACAGTTGATTGATCATCAGTCTATTACCATGCGTGCCGGCGGCACCTCGTTAGGCGGTCAAGCCATTGGTTCAGGCTGTGTGATAGATGTTTCCAAGCATTTGACAAATATTCTTGATTACCGTCCTGAAGATAAAGAAATTGATGTTGAGCCTGGTGTGATTCAGGATGACCTGAATAACTATGTCAAAGCCGACGGTTTGCGTTTTGCTCCGGATACTTCTACCTCCAATCGAGCTATGATTGGCGGCATGATTGGTAATAACTCTTGTGGTTCTTATTCGGTTTATTACGGGACGACTCGTGAACACGTTAAGTCTGTGGATGTAATTTTAGCGGACGGTTCGGAAACGACTTTTGAGCCATTAACGGCTAACTTATTACACGAAAAACTAAACCTTCAAACCTTTGAAGGAAATCTCTACCGTACAGTCTTTAATTTACTTGATCGTCACGGTAAACAGATTCTTGAACACTTCCCACATCCAAGCATAAAACGCCGTAACACTGGTTACGCATTGGATGAACTCTATCGTTTTCACCAACCCTTTAACCCTAAAGGTAAACCATTCAATTTAGCCCCTTTAATTTGCGGTAGTGAAGGTACGCTTGCGGTGATTAAACAAGCGACCTTAAATCTAGTTGAATTGCCTAAATACCGTCAGTTGATTTGTGGACATTTTGAATCGGTTGAGGCGGCCTTAAAATTGGTGCCTAGATTGTTGGAGTTTGAACCGGCGGCGATTGAGTTGATTGATAAAGCCACTTTGGATGGAACCAAAGCCAATCGTCAGCAACGGCAAAACCGTTTTTGGATTGATGGCGATCCGCAAGCGGTATTGGTCATCGAGCTGTTTGATGAAGATGCAGGCCGTTTGGAGGAACGGTTACAAGCTCACCAGGCCTGGTTACTTGAAAATCAGGCGTATTCAGCCCCTATTATTGCAACGCCAGACTCAGCCAAAGTTTGGGAGGTTCGTAAAGCCGGTTTGGGCATGTTGATGGGCAAGGTGACGCGTAAAAAAGCGGTCGCCGTGATTGAAGATGCTGCCGTGCCAGTGCATTCAATGTTTGATTACTACCAAGATGTTCAAGCTTTGATGGCGGAGTTGCAGGTGGATTGCGTCTATTATGGGCATGCCTCGGTGGGTTTGATTCATATTCGTCCTGAGTTAGACTTGGCGACAGATGAAGGCAAGAGATTGTTTCAAACCATTGCGGAACGTAATTCGAAACTGGTTAAAAAGTATCGTGGTGCTTTATCGGGTGAGCATGGTGATGGGCGGATTCGAGCGCCTTTTTTGAAAGAGCAGGTGGGTGAACAGGTTTATGCTTATCTATTAGAGCTAAAACGCGCGTTTGATCCAAATAATCTACTAAATCCGGGCGTTATTATCGGCGATATGCCGATTACCTCAAATCTACGCGCAGACCGCCAACCTAAACAGTTGTTAAGTACCGCCTTTGACTGGTCAGAAAATTTATCTTTAATGGATGCGGTAGAGAAGTGCAATGGTGCCGGAGTTTGTCGCAAGTCAGCGGGTAATGGCGTGATGTGCCCCTCGTATCAGGCGACTCGAGAAGAGAATAACTCTACTAGAGGACGCGCCAATTTATTACGTTTTGCACTGACGGAACCGAATCCTAGAAAAGCCCTTAATCAAACCGAATTACAGCAGGCTCTGGAGATGTGCTTAGGCTGTAAAGCCTGTAAAACTGAGTGTCCTGCAAACGTTGATATGGCGCGTTTGAAATCGGAAGTGTTATCTCAAACAAGAAAATGGCGCTTTAATTTAAGTGATTTTGCGCTTAAACATTATGGGACTTTATTGAAAGTAGGCCAAAAGGCGCCGAGTTTGTTTAACGGGCTGCAATCTTTAAGTTTGGTTAAGTTGGTTTTCGGAGTAGATCCGCGCCGAACCTTACCGTTAGCACATTCTCTCAATTTACAGGCTTGGTGGCAAAATCAGCTAAGCGCTAATTCTAGTGATGAGTATAAATGTGTAAAAGTGAAGCAAACTGTTTGGGTATTGTGTGATTTGTACAGTCAGTACCAAGAGCCTAAAGTGGGGCAGGCAACATTGAGGAGCTTGCAAAAACTTGGCTTCGATGTGCGACCGCTGTTTATGCAGTCGTCACCACGCGCTTTAATCAGTAAAGGTCTATTGGCTGATGCACAGAAAGCTTTACTGGATATATTGGATCAGTTACAAACCGTTGAAGAAGGTGATTTAGTCGTGGGTATTGAGCCCTCAGAGCTTTTAGTGTGGCGTGATGAGGCCAATGCCTTATTAAAAACATCCATTAATGAAACTGACCAGGCCTGGTTAAATCAAAAGCAGCCTATTTTATCGTTTGAAGAACTGATTTTGACCTTAAGTGCTCAGGATAAGTTACCTATGTTGGCCGAGTTGAATCAAGGTTCGACTGAAGAGCGGAAAGTATTATTGCATGTCCATTGTCATCAAAAAGCTCTAGCGACTCCGATGGATTCTCAAAAGGCGTTAGAGTTGATTTCAGGTATTACGGTCGATATGTTACCCACAGGCTGCTGCGGTATGTCGGGTGAGTTTGGCTACAAACATTATGATGTCTCAAAAAAAATTGCCGAACAAGTTCTGCTACCGAGATTGGCTGCAGCGACAGGGAATGACTTGATTGTGGCAACGGGGACCAGTTGTCGTCATCAAATTGAAGGTTTAGGCAATCAATCCGCGTTACATATTGCCCAGGTTTTTGACCAAATCCTGGATTAATACTCAATCAGTTCCTGTATTTCACGAGTATCGGCTTTGGTGCAGCTTTAAGTTCACTCATTAATCCAAGTGAAAAACTTATCCAGCTTTACTAAAATACCCCTGCAAAGCTTGTCTAAAACGCTCGGGCATCTCTTCTGAGGCTTTAAGCGGTTCATGGCACCAGATTGCATCCGGCCAGACTTCATCTTCTTCCTCCCTAAAAACAACATGCATATGTAAACTAGGGCTTTTATTGCCGATTTTTGCAATGTTGTAATGGGGGCCAAAGCCTGCTTTTTGCAGCACATCAATCATCTGGTAAATTTCACCGTAGAGTTGTTCGATATAAGAACGCTCACTTAAAGCCTGTTTGGGGATGACTAATAACCAAGGCAGTTCAGTTTTTTCAGCCAGTAACGAATACAATGGATGGTCAAACAGATAGACACTATCAAATGTCTTTTCTAATATGGCTGGGCTATGTTCAGTAATGAGATTATCCATAACAGGCTCTTTGTTGGTTTTGACATAAAAAACACATTCCACGGTAGAATGTCTTGCTAGATACATTTACTAGTTTATGTGTAAAATTAATCAGAATGAAAAGCAAATAATAGCAGATTTATATGACGACAACACCACAACTGAATGCCGTAGAGAAGGGGGCAATATTTCTCGCGTCTGAATCCCCAAGAAGAAAAGAGTTGTTGCAACAATTAGGTTTGCAGTTTGAGGTCGTTAATGCGCCCGTCGAAGAGGTCGCTTTGCCGAATGAACCTCCAGAATCCTATGTTTTGCGCATCGCAATCGAAAAAGCCCTTTCTGGTTTTAACAAGGTGGCGGGCAAGGCGATTTGGGTAATTGGTGGCGATACGGCGGTGATGTTAAATGGACGCGTTTTTGGTAAGCCTAAGAATGAGGTCGATGCTTTTAAAATGCTTTCAACCTTATCCGGACAAACACATGCAGTCTTATCGGCTGTGGCCATCGTCTTTGATGGTGAGGTATTTTCCGATTTGAATAAAACCTCCGTCACGTTTAAGGCATTGTCGGAATCTGAAGTGTTGGCTTATATCCAGTCGGGAGAGCCTTTCGGTAAGGCCGGAAGTTATGCGATTCAAGGTTTGGGGGCAACGTTTATCGAACGCATTGAAGGCAGTTATTCAGCCGTTATGGGTTTACCCTTATTTGAACTCAATCAACTATTGGAAGCCTCGGGCTATCATTCTGAGTAAATGGAATAGAGCATAAGTTGTGCACCCATATATCAACAAACAAATTTTAAAAGTTAAAAGGCATGTTAAATGCATAATGAAGAAAAAGTATTAGTTAACGTCACCCCGAATGAAACCCGTGTTGCATGGGTTGAAAACGGCGTTTTGCAAGAAGTCTGGGTAGAGCGCGCCAATAAAAGAGGATTGGTCGGCAATATCTATATGGGTAAAGTCGATCGAGTCTTACCGGGTATGCAAGCAGCGTTTATTAATATAGGCCTAGAAAAAGCCGCCTTTTTACATGTATCTGATGTCTGTCATAAAAGCATTGGCTGTTCAGCAGATGTGGAGTGCGATGATATTGCCAAGCTCCTGCATCAGGGGCAGAAAATCATGGTGCAAGTCGTTAAAGACCCTTTAGGTTCTAAGGGCGCACGTATTACGATGCAGGTGACGATTCCTTCACGCATGTTGGTGTATATGCCGGTTGAAAAGGCATTGGGGGTTTCGCAGAAGATTGATAGTGCGGAAGAGCGAGACCGGTTGCGTGACATGATTAAGAGTATTCCAGAGCATAAAGATTCGGAAGGAGGGTTTATTGTTAGAACGGTCGCTGAAGGGGTCGATTTTCATGAGATGCGTGCCGATATGATTTATTTACAGCGACTCTGGAAATGTGTTCAAGAGCGTTCTAGAAGTGTGACTAAACCAGCCGTGATTTATGAAGACTTACCGTTGTATTTAAGGATTATGCGCGATATACCGATCGAGCGAATTGAAAAAATTCGAGTGGATTCGACCGAAACGCTGAAAAAGATGCAGGGTTTTCTCGAAATGTACGTTGCGGAACTGGCTGATAGATTGGCTCTGTACCAAGGCGAACGACCTATTTTTGATCTCTATAATATTGAAGAAGAGATTCAGTCTGCCTTGCAGAAAAGGGTTAATCTTAAGTGCGGTGGATATTTGATTGTTGATCAAACGGAGGCTTTAACGACGATTGATGTGAATACTGGCGCATTTGTAGGCCACAAAAATTTAGAAGAAACCATTTATCGCACAAATTTAGAAGCAACCCAAGCCATCGCCCGCCAGCTACGATTAAGAAACCTTGGGGGAATCATTATTCTCGATTTTATCGATATGGATGTTAAGGAGCACCAGCGTAACGTTTTGGCAACATTAGAGAAAGAGCTTTCGAAAGATCGCGTTAAGACCTCAATCAGCAGTATTTCAAATTTGGGTCTGGTGGAGATGACCCGCAAACGAACACGAGAAAGCCTAGAACGGACGTTGTGTGAACCTTGTCCGGTCTGTAGCGGTCGCGGAACGGTTAAGACGGCGGAAACGGTCGCATTTGAAATATTCAGAGAAATTACGCGTATGGCACGTTCATTTGAGGCGGATAAATATCGAGTTATTGCCGCAGAGGTGGTTGTTTCTAGAATTATGGATGAGGAGTCAAGCAGTGTTGCCGAGCTGGAAAGTTTCCTCAATAAAAGTATTCGATTTCAAGCAGAAAGTACCTATGCAACAGAACAATTTGATGTTGTGATGATGTAAGGCACGGTTTTGGTATAAATGCATGGTTGTTAAAAAGACACATCACACGTTACAGATTGTTTTTGCACTCTTTGTTGCTTACTTATTAGTGACTCGATTGCTGATTACTTGGGTGCAAAATGCGCCAGAACAGGTTGTGTCTGCTGCTGAGTGGTTAATGGACAGTGAAATATCTTTTAAGAGTATTGATATACAGCAAGGCTTGCTAGGGTTTCAGTTGCAAGCAGAGCAGTTAAGCGTCCATCATGCAGATTATGATCTGCAGATGCAGACTTTAGATATGGACGTAAACGCATTTTCCCCTTTTTTTCCGTCTATTGATTATGGTGCTTACCTTAAGATCGAAAAGGGGGCGTTACAGTTTAAAAATGTTCAGCCTGTGGCCGTGGAAGATCAAGTGGACGTGTCACAGCTTAATATTGATGAATTAAGGCGGTTTGATGTTGATATCAGCCGGTTATGGCAGCGTGTAAAGGTTGAAGATTTTATTCTAAGTGAAGTGACCAGGCCTGGTCTATCGATTCAAGTTCACGATTTTCAGTCTCTAAAAGGGGCGCAGCTAAGCATGTCTTCTGTGTTTTCCTTGGGTTATCTTGAGAGTTTGAGCTTTGAAAAATTCAGTTTTAAATCCACCTTAACGCCCAATGTTTGGGGTGGGATAGAATACGGTGAATTTAGTCTGTCTTCTTTTCAGCCTTTACAGGCTGAACGTATCGCTAAGTTACTCCCAAGTGTTTGGCATCCTATCTTACCGAAAGGTGAGTTAATATTGGATCTAAAAGCGAAAGTTGCGCAGTCAAAATTAGCGAAACTAGTTGTGAACTTAAACGGTCAGTCTTTAAAGTGGCCACAAAAACATGTAACCCTTCCGAAAAGCATGGGATTGGAGTTGGTCTGGGCGTCGGAACATCAGAATATCAAGACTCAATTTACGGATTGGCATTTCAAACTTTCCAAGATTCAGCTTGATAATAAATATATTCAAACGGTATCCCCTATCGAATTGTATTTCGAAGAGGATGAAATGTTACATTTTTCATCCGATTACTTCGATATTGAACCTTTTAAGGTCATTGTTAAATCCCTTGTACCGAATGAACATATCGCAGCCTTATTTGACAAAGCAGCACATTTAACGATTTCAGATGTTAATGGTCATCTCAACTGGAAAACGTTAGAGCTGCCTTTGTTACAAGTTAAGCTTGATAAATTATCAATTCCCGTCACAGAGTATCCTGGTCTAGCGATGCAAAATCTAACAGTGCATAAGCAATTGGATAGCCTGTCGTTGCAGACTGACAAGCCGATTTGGGTTATGCAGGCAGATATACACAAAAATGCGATGCGAATTGACCTGCCGTCAAAGGTTAAAATTGATTATGACTCCGTGACTGGAAATTGGAGCTTGCAGAGTTTAAGGGCCAAGGTGGATGATATTCCTTTGCTGTTTTCAATTCGTGCGAATGAGAAAGGTTATATTGATGGTCAGCTAAATGTGAAGGTTAATCAATTGATAGTTATAAAAGAATATTTGCCTTATTCTTTTATGTCTAAACCGTTGCAAAAATGGTTGCGTGAATCTTTAGTGGCGGGTGAAGCGATTAATTTGGATGTCGTTATTAAGGGCAGTCTTGAGGACTTTCCATTCGAAAATGGTGAGGGTGTTTTTACAGCGAATGCCAGTATTGAAAAAGCCAAGCTTAAGTTCGATCCGGATTGGCCTATGTTGACCGATTTTGCTGCGCATATTAAATTCACACCTTTTCAGTTAGAAATAACTGCTGATGACGTTAATGTTGGTGCTAATTTGAGAGCGCGTGATGTGGTCGTGAAGATTCCCAACCTGGATAAAGAGGATGTAGCGCTTAATATCCAAGGTAAAGTCGATGCAAAGCTTGACCGTGCCGTCGACTATCTTACGGTGTCACCACTTGCAAAAATACTGGGGTTAGAATCCTTTTTTAAAAGTAACGCAGTATTGAAAGGCGATTCCATTATCTCGATTGACCGGTTGTGGGTTCCTATTACAGGGTATCAGGGCAAGTCTGAAGAAGTGAAAGGAACCGTTGAGTTCAGCAGTGCACAGCTGAAGCTGGAGGATAAAGTAACTCTTGCCGAAATACAGGGTGCTCTGAACTTTACTGAGAAAGGCGTGGAAGGACGTAAGCTAACGGCAAAATTGTTTGATGGTTCGGCAAGTATAGATGTGACTACAGACAGGAAAGACAAAATTGTAAGTATCGACGCAAAAGGTACGAGTTTTGTGCAGTCTCCACGATTTTTTGAGAAGCCGTTGTCATGGGATGCAGGAATTAAAATCCCCTTTCAAACTAGTCTAGTAAACGAAATTGATGCAAAATTTGAAGTTGATGTTTCAGGCGCACAGAGTCTGCTTCCAGCACCTTTTACAAAACAAGCGTTAGCGGGTAAGAGAGTCAATGTACATGCCGCTACTCAGGGTGACTTATTGACAGTCTCTGCAAATCTACCAGGCCTGGTAGGTTTGCATGGTGAATGGCAAACGGTTAAAAGCGAATATAAGGTTAAACAGTTACAGGTAATTCTCGGAGAAAGTGGTAAGGCTTCTGGCTCTGCTATGGCGAATGGTTCAACTGTTAGCGGGCAGCTTAAAATGCTTGATCTTGATGGTTGGATTGCTTTGTACAAGGCTGCGCCTGAATCAAATGTATTCAAAAGTTCAAAGTCTAAGCTAGTTTGGAATGCCTCTCAATTAAAGTTACAGAATATGTTGCTCTGGGGGAAGGCGTACCCAGATATTAATGTTCAATGGAAAACAGTTAGTCCCGAGTCAATGCAGCTTAATGCAAAAAGTCCAAGTGTGGATGCTGAGTGGCTAACGAATTCAGCGGGTGCTGCGGAAATTAATGTTAAGCATCTTGAAATTTTCACAATGGATTCAGTTCAATCAACGGAGGTGACCGCGCCTGAAAGTCAGCAGAATTGTGATGAAGCAAATTCAGAGCAAGAGTTGCTTCCAGAGATGGTGTTTAAAGGTAAAAACATTCTCTTAGATGGTAAAAAAATAGATACCCTAGACTTTGTGATAAAAGATTCGTTGAATCAGCTTGTTTTGTCAGGGCTTAAGGGCTCATTTGGAAATCAATCTGGAAATATAACTGGAAACTATCTGTTTGATAAGGCGGCTATAACCAGTAAGTTGGCGTTACAGTTAAATTCCAATAATGTTGCGGCAGTGACCAACTTTCTTCAATTGAAAAAAGGGTTTTCAGGTAAATCTGCGAAAGTTAATGTCGCACTACAATGGAAAGGCGGGGTAAGTTGTTTTTCTAGGGTAAGTGCTAAAGGTGATATCACCTTTAATCTAAAAGAAGGTTCAATAGAGGATATCGAACCGGGGTTTGCACGACTTATTGGTTTATTGAGTATTGAATCACTTGCTCGACGCCTCAAGTTAGATGTTAAAGATGTGACCAATAAGGGAATGGTCTATGACAGTATTAGTGGTAAGGCTATTTTATCAAACGGAAGCTTGGAGTTGGAGTCCTTTAAGTTGGTTGCGCCTTCTGCAAGCGCCAAGCTCTTTGGGCAAGTGGATTTAATCAAACAACAATTTAATCTAAAAGCCAATGTTACCCCCGCTATTGGAGCATCAATTCCAACGGTTGCCGCCTTGGTTGGCGGAGCAAATCCTCTAGCAGCGTTAGCAGTCTATACATTGATGAAAATTATTCCTGGAATTAATGAAAACCTTATTACCTATAAATATAACATTACCGGGCCATGGTTAAATCCTAATGTAATGGAGGTGGGCAGCAAGTCAGAAGTGGAGGAGTCTAGTCTACTGCAAGAAGGCAGTGTTTTAGACTTTCAATAAAGTGAGCCTTATTTATAAGGTGATCAGGCCTGGTCACTTAATAAAACAACTCAAATAAACCCTAGAACCTAAAACACCGCATTTATTGCGGTGTTTTAGGTTCTAGGGTTTGGGTTTAGG